>JAMPBO010000009.1 GCA_023666705.1 Bacteroides sp. | reverse complement strand
TTAATATGCTTAGATAGCACAGGTTGTAAAAATACAAAATAAAAGAGGGCTTGTCGCGGGTAAGCAACTGTGTGCCTTAAATCCTTACTGCGACAGCCCCTTTTTTCTAAAAAGCTAATTCAGGTCAGGTGCCTTGTAGTTCGGTGTGATTGTACCACACTCCTTATACTCCTGAATACGGGCCTGAATACGCTCAGACTGGTCAAGGAGCTGGCTGATGGAAGCATTGTGGTTGAGGTGGTCAATCAGTATTGCGATGTATTTACTGAGGTCAGCAGAGTTATACCATGGCCGCTCGAAAAGCTCAGGGCTCTGGTAAGTAAGGTTTGTTGTGATAACCTTTTCTATGATGCCGTCCTCATGGCATTTGTCAAATATTTCCAGTCCATTTGTGAAAAGTCCGAAGGTCGCCAGTGCATAGACACGTTTTGCCTTGCGTCTTTTTAGCTCGCGTGCCACATCCAGCATGCTTTCGCCTGATGCAATCATGTCATCCACAATGATAACATCCTTGCCCTCCACGGAGTCGCCGAGGAATTCGTGGGCAACAATTGGATTTTTTCCGTTCACAATTGTAGTATAGTCACGTCTCTTATAGAACATACCCACATCAACAGCCAAATGGTTGGCAAAGTAAATTGCCCTGTTCATGGCACCCTCATCAGGGCTTATTACCATCATGTGTCCGCTGTCCAAGGTAAGGTCAGGTGTGGACATGAGCAGTGTTTTGATAAACTGGTAGGTCGGCATAATATTTTCAAATCCGTTACGCGGAATTGCATTTTGTACTCTTGGGTCATGGGCATCAAAGGTAATAATGTTGTCTACCCCCATGCCCACAAGCTCCTGAAGGGCAATTGCACAGTCCAGTGATTCACGGCTGTTACGCTTGTGCTGCCTGCTTTCATAAAGGAACGGCATAATAACTGTAATTCGGTTGGATTTACCGCCGATTGCTGCAATGACACGCTTTAAATCCGAGTAATGGTCATCTGGGGACATCATGTTTGTCTCACCGCAGATGGAATACTTAATGTTGTGATTTACAACGTCTACTAACAAGTAAAGGTCTGTTCCACGGACGGACTCTGACAATGTGCCCTTTGCTTCTCCTGAACCAAAACGCGGACAGGAAGATTTTAAAATATAAGAGTCCTTTTCATAGCCTGCAAAGGTTATATTATCTTTGTGTTCGTGGTGTCTTTGTGCTCTCCACTTGGCAATGTAGCTGTCCACCTTTTCGCCCAAAGGCATGCAACTTTGTAATGGTATAATACCTAACTTTCCGACAGGTACGTTAATAAGGTTACTTGAATCTGGCATTTTTATCCCTCCATAGATTGTAAAGCATTTTACGTAAGTAAAATTGATTGTCTGTTATGTGTTTGAGGTAATTGTTTTTTTCCTCTTTTGGTATCTTATATTATCACCATACATATAAAATACGGTGTAATCAGCAATGATCCGTGATACGATACGCTCGGAATAGCGTTCCCGTAAGCCCGTCATGGTAAGATTTGATGATATGAGAGTGGATACACCCTTTATGCTGCGTTGGTTTATAATTTCAAACAGCTGGGAGAGGACAAAATTATTTGTCAGCTCCGTTCCTAAATCATCAATAATAAGTAATTCACTGTTATAAATATAATTATATAATTCTGCAAACTCTGTTTTTTGATTCATCACATAGCTCGACAAAATAGTTTCAAAAAGCTCATTGGCAGACAGATAGAGAACGGAATGTCCCTTGTCAAGAAGCTCCTTGGCAATGCAGTTTGTAAGAAAGGTTTTTCCCATTCCCGTCTCGCCGTACATAAGAATGTTTCCACGGTCACGCTCCTTAACCTCAAAGGATTTTGTAAATTCCCTGGAACGCTTCAGGATATTTCCCATATTTTCGTGAGGCGAAAATTGCTGGTCACTTTTTTCCTTACTGTAGTATGACATATCAAATGTATCAAAATTTTCCTGTTCGAGAACCTTGTCCAAATTAGAGGAAAGATAAAGTGCATCTATAATCTGATTTGTAAAGCAGGTACATTTCCTGACAAGTGTTTGGGATGAACTGTCGTCTGCCTCTACATAACCCGTATCATGGCAAAGCCTGCAGGTGTAAATTGGGTCAAGGTAATCGGAGGGATAACCATGCTTTTTGAGTAATGTTTCCTTTTCCTGCCTTAGGGCACGGTTTGTGCTTTTGGTGTCTCCGGTAGTTTGCCTGTCGGCAGTATGCAGTACTCTGTTTCGTGCCGCCTCAATATATAATGACGTGGATGTGCCGTCTATCTCCTCGATACGGGGGATGAGGGCGTAAATCTGTTCCCGCCTTTTTTGGAGCTGTCGCTTGTTTTCCAGTCTTCTTTTCTCATAGCCACGAAGAATTTCTTCGATATTAAGTGAGCTGTAATTCATTATTGGTTAACCTCTTTCAAGAATAAATCTTCCATTTCGGTAAGCTCGTTATCAAGTCTTGTCTGCTTGAAGTTATTGAAGCTTACGGCGGAGGAAGAAGTCTGGTGCTTGCGGTTGTTTCTGGCAACAAATGCAACATCCAGCCGATTCACATCATCGATGGTTTTTACACCGTTTTTATGCCAGTTTTCGAGAATACCATTTATGTATGCAAAGTTGGCAGAGCTTGGTCTTGCCTCTATGGCACGGTTGCACGCATGTTCAATAAGCTGGGAGGAAAAACCGAAATCCTTGCTCCATGTATTGATGTATGCAACCTCAATATTCGTAGGGTAAGCCCTGCGGATACCAAGTGCCTTGAAGACAATCTTTGTTATTCCGTTGGTGATAACCGATTGCTCCTTTGCCTGTTGTCTTGTTTTAATTCCGTCCTGATACCAGGCGATTGCAACCGCTTCCATGTAACGGCAATTTTTCTTGTTCATGGTTGTACAATACTCAATCAGGTACTCGAATAAGTCAACATTAAATTTAAGGTCATCATATATGTACATCAGGCTTTCCGTGTCACGTGCCGAAATCTGCTTGCCAAATAATGTCTCAACCTGATATACAATATCCGCCCAGTCGTCATCATTTTGCTTTGCATCAATGGCATCTTTGGAAAGCTTATGCTTTACGGGAGCCGTCACACTGACCGTATCGGATATATTGGTAACAGGTCCTGCCTCTGTCGCAGGATTCATTGCAGCGTCTGCCATGGTTGTCCTTAAAATGGACACGGCATCGGAAGACAGCTTTGACTCATTTTGTGCAGGGTGAAGCGGCAACAAAACAATACCGTTCAGATTTCCTTTCCCGTCATAGTTTAACTTCAGTACATTCTGACCAATCCAATATTTAATTGCACGACATATGTCGTTTTCAGTAAGATTAAAATGGTCTGCGATTTCTGCCACGGTAATGGAACTGTTGTTACTGAGAAGTCTTACAAGATATAGGTATACCTTAACAAACTCTCCGTTGGCATCTGTCATGTAATAGTCAATAAAAAAGTTGGAAATCGAAGAATAAGTCTCACTATTTTCAGTTGAAATAGTTATCGTTTTCATTGCGTTCTTTCCCTTCCGAATTTCATTCATTGGCATTATAACATAGGCATTTTTTATTTCAAGAGAACGTCTTTTCGATAGGCAAAAATGTGAAAAATGTGGAAAATGTGGATAATGTTGATGGGATGTTACCATAATTTTGTTACCTTAAATTATTTGTTGAATTATGTGATAAAGATATCTGCATTATGTAAACAATTAAATACAGAGCCATTCCGTGATTTTGATGTGAATGACTCTGTGGATATTGTGGATAATTATTTTTTTAGGAGGTCGGTTCCGATTAAATCAATATTTCCCGCACCCATAGTTATCAACAAATCATTTTTTTTGCAATTTTTTTCGGCATAATTTTTGATTGCCTCAAAATCGCCTAAGTACGTGGCATTGCCGCCTGCCTCATTTATTTTGTCACACAGGTCCATGGAGGAGACAAGCCCTGTATCCTTTTCCCTTGCGGCGTATATGTCTGCCAAAATAACGTGATCGCAAACGGAAAGTGATTTGGCAAAATCATTAAGCAGTGCGTGGGTTCTGGTGTATGTATGCGGTTGAAATACACACCACAGCTCATTGTGTGGGGTGTTTTTTGCCGCAGCAAGAGTCGCGGATATCTCGGTGGGATGGTGTGCATAATCGTCAACCACTATAACGCCGGACGCCGTAGTTCCCTTTTTTTCAAAACGTCTTTTCGCACTGCTGCACTCGAACAGTCCCGCCTTAATATGTTCCATGGATATGCCAAGCCTTGTGGCAACTGCAATAACGGAAAGTGAGTTTGATACGTTGTGAATTCCCGTGGAGTGGAGGCTTATTACATCCTTCGGTTCGCCGTTTACAACCAGTGTGTATGTAGGATGCCCCTCAGCATCAAAGGTAATGTCCTTTGCAGAGTACATATTATTCGAATTCAGTCCGAAGGTATGGATGTCGCATCTGATGTCGGAGCATATGTAATCCGTGTATTCCATGTCGCCGTTAATTACGAGCAGCCCGTTATCGGGAAGCTTCTCGGCAAAGGTTTTAAAGGATGCAGCGATTTCCTCTATTCCGCTGAAGAAGTCGAGATGGTCCGCATCGACATTTAATATGATGCTTATGTATGGGTTAAATGCATGATAGCTGTTGGTGTACTCACATGCCTCTGTCACAAAGTATTCAGACTTGCCCACGCGTATATTTCCGCCGATTACATCCAGCATGCCGCCGATGGAAACGGTAGGGTCTGTGTCACCCTTGAGGAGAACATGCGACATCATGGAGGTAGTGGTTGTCTTGCCGTGGGTTCCGCTTATGGCAATGGAATATTTGTAGTTGCCCATAATCTGACCAAGAAGCTGTGCCCTTGTGAGCATCGGAATTCCCTTCTCACATACGGCAACATATTCAGGATTATCCTTGCTGATTGCCGCAGTGTAGACAACTAAGTCAATGGTACCTGTTATATTTTCAGCAACCTGACCTATTTTCACGGATGCACCCTGCTTTATGAGTGAGTCCGTAATATCGGATGCTTTCATATCGGAGCCGGAAACTGTAAATCCTTCGGCAAGAAGAATTTCAGCAAGACCGCTCATGCTAATGCCCCCAATTCCCATGAAATAAACATGGCAGGGCTTATTAAAATCTACCTTATACATATTGTTCACCTTCCATAAAAAATAAAATGGGTCTGTCCTAAGGAATCCCCCGGCTTCGCCGGTCCCTGCTTCGAGGGATGTCCTAAGGAATCCCCCGGCTCCGCCGGTCCCTGCTTCGAGGGACGTCCTAAGGAATCCCCCGGCTCCGCCGGTCCCCCTTAGGACATATAATACCACAATTCATTGACATTACAACTACTTTATGCCATTATTATTGGGTATAACTTTTGGAGCAAAAGAGGACAACAGAGGAACAAAAAGTGGAAAAATACGATGTTATTATTGTAGGAACAGGTGTTGCAGGTCTTTTTACGGCATTGTCAATCTCACCTGATTATAAGGTTCTTATAATATCAAAGGATAAAATTGAAAACAGTGATTCCTACCTTGCACAGGGCGGTATCTGTACCTTGAAGGAACCGGGGGATTTTGACAGCTTTTTGGAGGATACCTTAAGGGCGGGCAGATACGAAAATAATCAGGACTCCGTCAGGGTGATGATAGAGAATTCTCCCATGATTATGGAGCGGCTTGTGGAGTATGGAGTGGAATTTGATTTAAACAAGGATGGCACATATGAGTATACAAGAGAGGGTGCCCATTCTACATACAGAATTCTGCATCATAAGGATGTGACGGGCAAGGAAATAACAAATAAGCTTTTGGCATGTGTCAAGGAGCGTGAAAACATTACGCTAAAGGAGTACACAAAAATGCTTGACCTTATTATAGAAGATAATGTGTGCCACGGTGTTGTGATGTCCTGCCAAAATGAAGTAAAACCGTTTTTTGCAAGGGAGGTCGTTCTTGCGACAGGTGGGATTGGCGGATTGTTTGCCCATTCCACAAATTTCAGGCATATAACGGGAGACAGCTTTGCCCTTGCGTTAAGGCATGGAATAAAGCTTCAAAATATAAATTACATCCAAATACATCCTACCACGCTTTATGAAAAGGATAGTAACCGGAAGTTCCTGATATCGGAGTCGGTGAGGGGCGAGGGAGGAATACTGCTCAACAAGGCGGGTGAACGTTTTGTGGACGAACTGCTTCCACGGGATGTTGTTACGGATGCGATAAAGAAGCAGATGGAAGCAGATGGACGCCCATTTGTGATGCTGTCGATGAAGCATATGCCAAAGGAGGAAATTATCAGAAGGTTTCCAAATATATACAGACATTGTAAGGAGGTTGGGTATGACCTTGGCAGGGAGGATATTCCCGTAACCCCTGCACAGCATTATCTCATGGGAGGAATTCTTGCAGATACATATGGAAGAACTTCGGTCGGACATCTGTTTGCCGTAGGTGAGACCGCATGTAACGGGGTACACGGCGCGAACCGTCTGGCAAGTAATTCCCTTTTGGAAAGCCTTGTTTTTGCGGAGCGGGCAGGCTGGATTATCAGCGAGGAAATCAGTCATATTCCGTATATGCAGTCGGAGGTATCTCTTGACAGATACCAAAATACGGAAAAATGGGATGAAGAAAACAGACAAATTATTATGGATGAAATAAAAAGAAGGGACAGGGAATTTTATGATAAATGGTGTGACCAATAGGGTAAATATTGACAGATACATATTAAATGCATTGCAGGAGGATATCACCAGTGAGGATGTGACAACCAACGCAATTATGCGTCAGGCATGTAAGGGCAGTGCGGAGCTGATTTGTAAGCAGGATGGTATCATATGCGGGCTTGAGGTATTTAAAAGAACCTTTGAATTGCTTGACGATGAGGCTGTGTTTGAGACCGATGTGAGGGATGGAGATTTTGTGGCAAACGGACAGGTTATGGGTGTGATAAAAGGAGATATCAGGGCACTACTTTCAGGAGAGAGAACGGGACTTAATTATCTCCAGCGGATGAGTGGAATCGCAACCTTTACAAACAGCCTTGTAAAGGAGCTTGCAGGAAAAAAAACAAAGCTTCTTGACACCAGAAAAACAACGCCGAACATGAGACCGTTTGAAAAGTATGCAGTTAAGGTTGGTGGCGGAACAAACCACAGATACAACCTTTCAGACGGAATACTGATTAAGGATAACCATATAGGTGCAGCAGGAAGCATTACCAAGGCGGTAAGCATGGCGAAGGAGTATGCTCCGTTTGTGCGTAAGGTTGAGGTTGAGGTTGAAACTCTGGAGCAGCTTGATGAAGCATTGGCTGCAGGTGCAGACATCATTATGTTAGACAATATGGACAATGACACCATGAGAGAGGCAGTGAGACGTGTTGCGGGAAAAGCAGAAACCGAGTGTTCGGGAAATGTGACGAAGGCACGTCTGGCTGAGATTGCAGATATCGGTGTGGATTATGTGTCGGCAGGGGCACTGACCCACTCGGCACCAATCATGGACATCAGTCTGAAAAATATGAAGCCGTTGTAGAGCATGGCAGCGGCTGATAACGCAAAAACACGTTCTCATTTGGCATAGGAAAACTTCCTGTGCCTTTTTGCTTTATTGGAAAAATTCATTTAATTTCTTATTTTTACAATATACATGACAAAAAATAACAATTGCGGATATTCGATATATATATTATTATAAATATATATGTTTCGTGAAATAAATTCAATATGCCAAGCCTTCCATGAAGGGTGAACATGCAATTGAAAGCTTGATATTTCGTTCAGTTCTATCAGTTCCACCCTTGTGCTGGGTGAACATGCAATTGAATGGACTGATATTCATTGAAAGGAGAATATGCATGATAAATTTTAAGAAAAAGACAGCAGTTTTTCTGACTGCAGTTATGATAACAGGATGTAATCCTACAGTAAGCAAGGCAGCCTTTGCAGGCGAAGCAGTGGTATCCGAAGCAGAAGTGCTTACGGAAAACAGTGAGCTGCAACAGGCGGCGGATGTTGTTGATTATAATTTAAATGAAATGGCAACCTTTCAGGGAAGAACGATTGAGCAGGTTGCACGTTTATATTCGGATGCCAAATATGCAGGGGCTACATATGAAAATGGGAAAAGTGCGACGTATTATACGACGCCTGCATCTACATCGGCACCATATGCAGCAGGTGTGCTTACGGATGACACCCACAAAACAATGACAGCCATGACAAATTTTTACAGATGGCTTGTAGGCGTAAGACCGCTTACGGTTGTGTCAGCCAATTCCACGTTGCTTCAGTCGGAAGCACTTAACAGAAACTTTGAATTTGCCCATCATATCAGTGCTTCCTCGAAGCCTGCGGATATGAGTGATGAGATATGGAACGCAGGGGCAGAGTGTAATCACAACATACTTGCAATGGGATACACACCGCTTGGAGCAATTACCGGCTGGATGAACGAGGGATATAGCTTAAGCGGAACCACATGGGGAACCACGGGACACAGGTATGCACTGATATCGGATAGCTTATCAGATGTACAATTTGGATATTCGGGAAATGTTGCAATCGGAAAGGATGCCGCAAGAGAAAATGAAAGCTCGTATGAAGGCATTTACACTTTCCCGGCACCTGGAATCATGCCAAACGATTTGGTTAGTCCGAACGGCTCCGTGTGGGGTGTTGATTATGATACAAGGCTAAGGTATGATGATGCAGCGAATGTTGTTGTTACAATCACAAATCTTACATCAGGGGAAAGTGTTACAAGGACAGCAGATGCCAACACACTCCAGGTGTCAAAGGGAAATATTTTGATTGTCCAGCCTGAGGATTACAATAAAACGACAAACCGTTATGATGCATCCTATCAGGTTGTGGTAAGTGGCTTGAAGGAGACCGCAACAGGAAATGCAGCACAGATCAGCTATACCGTTGATTTTGTTGATGTCAGACCATACATGGATTCCTACGTAGAGAAAGTAACCTTTCCATATTCCGAATATGGCGTGTATCAAACCTTAAATGACACGGAAAGTCTGAAAAAGATAGGCACAACACTGCCTAAAACGCTTACGGTCACTGCTGAAAACGGATGTGTATATGAGGTGCCTGTTCTTGGCGAATGGACCCTTGATGAGGCAAACAGCTGTTGGACGAACAAGGGTGACGCATCTGCACTGCCTGATAACATAACAGATAAAAAAGGTGTGTTAAATAAGGTGTCCTTCGGCTATCAAATTTTAACAGAATCGGGATATAAGTACAGTACCCTCAACATTTTC
This sequence comes from Bacteroides sp., assembly GCA_023666705.1. Lineage (GTDB taxonomy): Bacteria > Bacillota > Clostridia > Lachnospirales > Lachnospiraceae > Coprococcus_C. Next base: position 118,559 of record JAMPBO010000009.1, on the reverse strand, counting down.
CCTGCTTCCCCAAAAGAAGGGGACCAAGGAACCATGTCCGTTTACCGGTATATGATGACTTCGAAGCATAGCAAAATTTATCGTCTGAATGAAACGGAAACGGGATATGATACGGTTGAAGTATTTGATTCAGCTACGGCAGCGAACCTGTCAGAATCAGGTGTGACGCATATATACAGCATTGACAGCTTTCATGCCAGCGACAGCGGAGAATATATATCCATATATTTTAATGACGGCTGGACGTCAACTGCATATGTATCAACATCAATTCCGAAGCTGGAAATTAACCACACATATACTGCTGTGGTTACAAAAGAGCCAAGCTGTGCGGAGGAGGGAGTGAAAACCTATACCTGTAAGGCTTGCGGCGATACCTATACGGAGCCGCTTGATAAGCTGACAACGCATGATTATGAATCGGAGATTATAAAGCAGCCGGCACTGAATGAACAGGGAGAAGTCCGTTATACCTGCAACATTTGCGGGGATACTTACACAGAGTACACGGATGCAGTCAAAGATATTGCTGACTGTGACATAACGCTCCCGCAGGAGACTTATACCTATACAGGAGAGGAATGTTGTCCAAATGTTACGGTAAAAAATGAAACCGAAACGCTTACAGAAGGTACAGACTATGCTGTTTCGTACCGTGATAACCAAAATGCGGGAATTGCCGCAGTAGTAATTTCGGGCAAGGGAAAATATGCGGGAAAGATAACGAAGTATTTTACTATTGATAAAGCGGAAAATGCTGTAAGTATATCAGGTATTACAGGTAAAATATTTGACGGGGAGCCGATTGTGGCACCAATTGTTGAGGAGGTTACAGGTCAGGGTACAATCTCATATATGTACAGTGATAAAAAGGATGGAACGTATATTGGGGGATTGCCGGAGCAGGCAGGAAGCTGGTATGTAAAGGCTGTTGTGGAGGAAACGGAAAATTATAAGAGTGCTGTGTCAACTGCAGCCACCGTGAAAATTGACAAGGCAAAGCAGGCGGATTTTTCCATAACAAATAAACCGCAAGCTGTCACATATGGGGAGCAATCCATTTCATTCAATACTTCGGGCGGAAGTGGGGACGGAGCTGTTATATGGAGCATTACGGAAGGGGAAGGCTGTGCTTCCGTAAATTCGGCTACGGGCGAGGTTTCCATTTTGCATGCGGGAAGTGTAACGATTACTGCAATAAAATCAGGCGGAACAAATTACACGGATATCACGGACACATACACGTTTGATATTGCAAAGAAGCCGATTACTGTTACGGCAAAGGATAAAAGCGTAACATATGGAGAAAAAAATATTGTATTTGAATTTGATTATAACGAGGCGGACCTTGCTGAAGGAGATACGGCGGCACAGCTTAATGTTTCCTTAAGCAGCACTGCAACAGCAAAAACAGGTGTGGGAACTTATGCTATTACAGGTAAGGCGACAAAGGGTGATTATAATGTGGAGGTTGTTCCGGGAATATTGACAATAACGCCGAGAAAGATTAGCGTGAAGGGCGTTGAGGTAGAGAAAAAATATTTTGACGAGACAACAGATGCGATGATTACAAATGTGTTGTTTAACAATATTTCAGAAGGAGATAAGCTTGTATACAAGACAGATTATGACGTGACCGCAGCATATACATCAGCAGAGGTGGGCACCAATGAGGTATTGGGAACAATAACATTCAAGAATACAAAGCTTACAGAAAATTATAGCTTGGAGGATGCAGAATTTGTCTGTACGGTATCAGAGGGAATCAGAAAGCGTAAACCTGTGTATAGCGTGCCAACACAAATTACGGCAGTATATGGAAATACGCTTGCATCGGTTAAACTTCCAAACGATAAAAATGGAACATGGACATGGAAAAACAACAAAGAGTATGTAGGCAATGTGGGAAGCAATGAATTTACTGCTGTATTTACACCTTATGACACTGAAAATTACAGCAGCATTGAGGAAAACATAAAGGTAACTGTCAAGCCGGTAGCACTTAATTCCAATGCGAAGGTTAAGCTTTCTGCTACATCTTTCAATTATACGGGCAGCTACAAAAAGCCAGGTGTAAAGTCGGTTGTGTTTAACGGAAAAACATTGGTTTACGGGACGGATTACAAAATTTCCTACACAAATGGCGGAAAAAACAAGAATATTGGAAGCTATCGTGTTATAATAACAGGAAAAGGCAATTATACAGGTACGGTGAGTGCTGCATACAAGATAACTATTTCAAAGGGTAAGACGTATACCGTAAGCGGTAAGAAGTATAAGGTGACCAATGCTGCCACAAATGGAAAGGGAACCGTAACCCTTGTAGGTGTTACAGCCTCCAAGTCAAAGCTTACCTCACTGACTGTGGGAAGTACCGTAAAGATAGGAGGAAAGACGTTCCAAATAACATCCATAGGTGCAGGTGCGTGCAAGGGATACAAAAAGCTTACGAAGGTAACGTTAGGCACTAACATAAAGAGCATAGGTTCAAATGCATTTTACGGATGTTCAAAGCTGAAAACAATAACAATCAAGTCAAAAAATCTTAAAACCGTAGGCAAAAAAGCCATATACGGAATATATAAGAAGGCGGCAATTAAGGTTCCGTCAAGTAAGTATAAGGCATACAAAAAGCTGTTTAAAGCATCCACAGGTTTTAAGGGCAACATGAAACTAACAAAATAAAAATATATTGTTAAAAGATTGGGGATATATGACTTATGAAAAAAAGAGTACTGATGATGTTTATGGCAATGATATTGCTGGTAAATAGCAGTGTTGTTTTGGCAGGCGGTACAACGAACAAGGAGTATAAATGCGGTGATTACACGTATACGCTTAAGAATAATACGGCAACAATAACAAAATACAAGGGCAAGGATAAGGTGGTTAGTGTACCGAAAACACTGGATGGCTATAAGGTAGTGGAAATCGGTCAATATGCTTTTGGAAATTGCACAAAAATAACCGAGGTTACAATCCCGTCAGGCATTAAAAAGATTGGAAGGCTTGCATTTTGGGAATGTAAGAACCTAAAAAAAATCAAGCTTCCTGCATCCGTTACTTATATTGGCGATGGTGCATTTATGGAGTGTAACAGCCTTGCGTCGATAAAAATATGTTCAAAGGCAACTTATATTGGGGACTATGCGTTTTGTGAGTGCTACAGCCTGAAGAAAATTACCATTCCGAAAAATGTCAAGGTGATACGACAGGGAACATTTTCCATGTGCTCAAGTCTTGTATATGTAAATATACCTGTCAGCGTAAAATACATAAGAAAAAATGCGTTTGAATTTTGCCCGAAGCTGAAAAGGATATACTATGCGGGCAGCAAGACAAAATGGGACAGTATCGCATGCAATGACAGTACGGTAGGAAAGCTTGGCATTTTTTACGACGGAAAAAGACAGGCAATAAAAATAACGAAAATCAAGCTGAGTGCGTCTTCCAAAACCATCAAGGCAGGGAAAAGTGTTACTTTAACAGCAAAGATAAGTCCTGTTAAGGCTACCTATAAAACACTTACGTGGAAGTCCAGTAACACAAGCTATGCCACGGTAAATGCAAACGGAAAGGTGACTGCAAAGAAGGCGGGAAAAGGACATACCGTGACAATAACAGCAACTGCAAAGGATACGGGTAAGAAAAAAGCAACCATTAAGCTGACAATTAAGTGATGGGAAAACGATAAGAAAGAAAAGCGGAGACGGCGGGATTCGAACCCGCGTGCCGGTTGCCCGGCTAACTGATTTCGAGTCAGCCCCGTTATGACCACTTCGATACGTCTCCACAAATCGCATTATAACATAAAATGCTAATTATACAACAGTTTTTATTTTAGGAGAAAGACATGAAGAATAAATTTATCTCCATAGAAGGACCTGATGGGTCAGGAAAAACGACCCAGATTCAGCTGCTCAAGGAATATTTGGAGAAAAAAGGGTATGAGATACTCATTACAAGGGAACCGGGCGGAACGAAAATAAGCGAGGCAATCCGTGATATTATTTTGGACAGGGCATTTGTGGAAATGGATTATATGACGGAGGCACTGCTATATGCAGCCGCCAGGGCACAGCTTGTTGCGGAGGTTATCAAGCCTGCACTTTCTGGGGGCAAATTTGTAATTTGTGACAGATTCGTAGATTCGTCTGCAGTATATCAGGGCATGGCAAGAGGGCTTGGCGTGGATACTGTATATGAAATAAATGGGTTTGCGATACAAAATGTTATGCCTGACCTTACGATACATCTTGACCTACCTGCATCCGTGGGAATCGCCCGCAAAAAAAATCAGGCAGAGCTGGACCGTATGGAGCTTGAGGCATTAAACTTTCATGAGAAGGTTGCAGAAGGTTACAGACAGCTTGCAAAAAGGACGCCGGACCGTATATATACCATAGATGCAACACAGCCTGTGGAGAATATACATAGACAGATTTTGGAAAAGCTGGAACGTATGTTGTAGGGATATAAATTTTTTTTATGGTAAAAAATCTTTAATAATGCTATAATCATTTAACGGAGAGATTTTTTAAGCGGTGGATTATTCTTGTTTATCGGACGATATATATTGTATCAGTGATAAACAATGAAAGGAGGGGTAAATATGGATATAAAGGTTGACCAGCTTCAACAGCTTACACAGATGGAAGCACCCAAGTCAAACAGTGTCAAAAATGAAGATTTCAAATTTACCCTGATAAAAAATATTGAGGAAGACCAGCTTCAGGAAAAGCTTTCCGCCCTTATGAAGGATATAGAGGAGCAGGGTGCACGTATTGCCAAACACATGGACATAAAGGACATGAAAAAATACCGCTCCTCAGTAAAGGAATTTATGAACGAAATTGTATCCCGTTCCCATGAATTTTCAAGGGAAAATTTTTTGGATCGACGTGGAAGACACCGTGTATACGGTATTATCAGGAAGGTTGATAAAAATTTGGATGAGCTTGCGGAGGAGCTGCTCAAGGAGGAAAAGGATAACCTTGCAATCCTTGGCAAAATAGATGATATCAGAGGTATGTTGATAGACATATCAACGTAAAAGAAACCCAAGACGGATGAAATATAACACGATAAGATGTTCAAAGTGGGGAGGTGTGGCTTATGATTTTTAAGCATATAGTAGGACACGAGGATATAATCAGACATTTTAAGAGCAGTATAGAGATGGGAAAAGTAAGTCACGCTTACATTTTAAATGGTGAGGTCGATAGTGGCAAGAAAATGCTTGCAAGGGTGTTTGCAAGAACACTTCAATGTGAGGAGGGCGGCACCGAGCCGTGTGGCAAGTGTCAGTCATGCCTTCAGGCAGAAACGATGAATCATCCTGACATTATAACGATAACACATGAGAAGCCTGATGTGATATCGGTTGAAGAAATAAGGCAGCAGCTTGTTGAGTCGATAGGGATTAAGCCATACAAGAGCAAATATAAAATTTATATTGTGCCTGATGCCCAGCTTATGAATGTACAGGCTCAAAATGCATTGCTGAAAACAATAGAGGAGCCGCCTGAGTATGGTGTTATTATGCTTCTCACATCCAATATTGATAAGCTTCTGCCGACGGTGACCTCAAGGTGTATGGTATTAAATACAAAGCCAATCAGGGAACGCGATATGCTGGAATATCTTGTTAAGGAGCTGGGACTTACGGAGGACAGGGCATATTTCTGTCTGGACTTTGCCCAAGGCAATCTTGGTAAGGCAATTAAGCTTGCAAAAAATGAGGAGTACAGTGCCATTGTGGACTCTGTGGTAAAGGTTCTCAAAAAAATACATGAGCTGGATGTGGATGATTTGACCACGGCAGTTTCACATATTGAGCAGTTTAAGCTTTCGATAGATGACTACATGGACTTGATGATGATGTGGTATCGGGATGTACTGATGCTCAAGGTTACGGGCAATATAGACAAGCTTCTGTTTAAGCAGGAGTATTCAACCATGAAGAAGCAGGCGGGGTTAATGTCATTTCAGGATATAGAGGAAAAAATAAATGCAATAGCCCGTGCAAAAGAAAGAATCATGGTTCATGCCAATTTTGATGTAACCATGGAGCTTTTACTGCTCACATTAAAGGAGAATTAAAATGAAGGAAGTTATAGGCGTCCGTTTCAGGGAAAACGGTAAGATATATTTTTTCAGCCCATTAAATTATAGGGTGGAACCGGGGAAACATGTAATCGTGGAAACTGCAAGAGGAGTGGAATACGGAAAGGTTGTGCTCGGAATCAGGGAGATTGATGAAACAAAGATGTCATCGCCCCTCAAGCCAATCATAAGGCTGGCGGATGACAGGGATGCTGCCAAGTACGCAGAAAATAAAGAAAAGAGCAAAAAGGCGTTTGAAATTTGTCTGGAAAAAATCAAAAAGCATAATCTTGAAATGAAGCTGATTGATGCAGAATACACATTTGACAACAATAAGGTGTTGTTTTATTTTACGGCTGACGGAAGAATAGACTTCCGTGAACTGGTAAAGGATTTGGCATCTGTGTTTAAGACGAGAATTGAGCTTAGGCAAATTGGTGTCAGGGATGAGACTAAGATTGTGGGCGGAGTCGGCATATGTGGACGTGAGCTTTGCTGTCACAAGCATTTGTCGGAGTTTGTGCCTGTGTCAATTAAGATGGCAAAGGAACAAAATTTATCCCTCAATCCTACAAAGATATCAGGTGTATGCGGACGTCTTATGTGCTGCCTGAAGCATGAGCAGGATACGTATGAGTATTTGAACAGCAAGCTTCCGAATGTCGGCGATTTTGTAAGAACGATAGATGGCAAGAAGGGCGAGGTTGCATCCGTAAATGTCCTGCGTCAGAATGTTAAGCTGATTGTCACCCTGGATGATGATACAAAGGAAATCGAAATATACAAAATAGACGAGCTTAAATTTAAGCCGAAAAGAAGAAAAACGGATACCAATATCAGTGATGATGAGCTTAAGATGCTTGAAGCACTTGAACATAAGGAAGGAAAGTCAAAGCTTGATGATGAGTAATGAGAAGCCGCTTGCGGAGGATGAGCTGCTTAAGGATGGGGAGCGAATCGATGACCTGCAGTGCAGAGGATATAGAATTATCCAAAATCCATCCACGTTTTGTTTTGGAATGGATGCCGTGCTTTTGTCAGATTTTGCAGCAGGGAAGGAAAAGGATACTGTGATGGATCTTGGCACGGGTACGGGTGTGATACCGATGCTGATGGAGGCACAGGGCAAGGGCAGGCATTTTGTCGGACTTGAGCTTCAGGAATACAGTGCTGACATGGCATCACGCAGTGTCTCCTTAAACGGTCTTTCATCAAAAATTGATATTATAAACGGTGATATAAAAAATGTGGCTGCCTTATATAAGACAGCCTCTTTTGACGTGGTCACATCAAATCCGCCGTACATAAATCAAAATCATGGGCTGGAAAGTGAAAAATCACCGTTAAACATGGCAAGACATGAAATAACAGTGACGCTAGAGGATGTGGTCCGTGCAGCAGCTTATCTGCTCAAGGAGGGCGGCAGTTTTGCGATGGTGCATAAGCCGTTTCGGCTGGCAGAAATCTTTCGTGTTTTCATGTCATACAGGCTGGAGCCGAAACGGATGTGTCTCGTCCAGCCAGGCATGGACAAGGAACCTAATATGGTTTTAATCGAGGCAGTAAAGGGTGGCAGGGCAATGATAAAAATAGAACCGACCCTTGTTGTGTATAATCAGGACGGCGGATATACGGATGAGCTTTTAAGAAGATACAGCCATTAAATGGTTATGACGGATAGGAGGCAGACATGGGAATTTTGTATTTGGTTGCAACACCCATAGGCAATCTGGAGGATATGACATACAGAGCGGTAAGGGTTTTAAAGGAAGTTACGCTTATTGCGGCGGAGGATACACGAAACAGTAGAAAGCTGCTCAATCATTTTGAAATCAAAACCCCTATGACAAGCTATCACGAGCATAATAAATATGAAAAGGCAGACGGGCTTGTAAAGCGGCTTTTGGCAGGAGATGACATTGCAGTCATAACAGATGCAGGTACACCTGGAATTTCTGACCCTGGTGAGGAGCTTGTAAAAAAATGCTATGAGGCAGGAATACCTGTTGTTCCTGTGCCGGGAGCGTGTGCTGCCGTAAACGGGCTTGTTGCATCGGGACAGCCTGCAAGAAGATTTGCTTTTGAGGCTTTTTTGCCTATGGACAAAAAGGAACGACGTACCATTTTGACGGAGCTTACCAATGAGACGAGAACGATTGTCATATATGAGGCACCGCACAGGCTGGTGAAAACACTGGCGGAGCTTAATGGGTATTTGGGGGACAGGGAGCTTACTGTGTGCAAGGAGTTGACCAAAAAGCATGAGACCTTTTTAAAGACAACAATCGTGGCTGCCCAGGCATTTTTTGCGGAAAATGAGCCAAAGGGTGAGTATTTGCTTGTTATAAAAGGAAAGCCCCACGAGGAGATAGCCATGGAGGCTGTTAAAAAATGGGAAAATATTGACGTATGTGAGCATATCAAGCTATATATCAATCAGGGGATGGACAAAAAAGAAGCCACCAGACAGGTGGCTCAGGACCGAGGAGTATCAAAACGTGATATATATGAATATTCCAAGCTGATATAAGCTTATTTGGCGTCATCGTTAAAGTATGAGCGAAGCGTCGGGTCGCTCATAATCCAAAACCGGATAGCCTCTATATTTTCAGACACGGAATCCATCGCTTTAAACACATCCTGAAGATCATGGATTTCCGTTTTGTCTATCACACCATCCTGCGTAATGTTAACAAGTATTTTTGAAAGATCAGTCATACACTGGGAGGAGCTGAGAAACTTGAGTACAAGCCGCTCGATGGATTCAGGTTCTGTGTGTTTTGCCTGTTCTTCCAGCTTGTGAATACCGATAGGACATATGTTGTCACAGTAATCCGTACACAAATGCGGTGCATTATATGCAGTTGCCATAATGTCAACTTCCTCAGCATAAGGTTCAATCTGGTCAAGCTCAATACGTGCTAAACGGCTTCGTTCTATTCCCAATTTTAAAGCAGCTTTTTCACGACTTGTATAGATTTCATTTTCTTTCGCGGCTTTTATACGGGAAATATAATATATGTTATCTGTTGCTTTTGATGCTTTTCGTCCCATATTAAAAATCTCCTTTTTATCTGCGAAAAAAGTTTTTCTGCCTTTGGAAAAACTCTCCCCAATGCACATTATATCATATAAAACATCCGTCTAAAAGAAAAATAGTTGGCTTATATCGCATGCTAACGTAGGAAATTTGATTTTTAGACAGCACTCACCGGCAATTGCCACGCATCGGCAGCATTTGCATTTTTTTCTGCTTCCTTAAGGTACAGGTCCGAACGATGCTTGTCCGTCTTTTCATATTTGGCGGCAAGCTGTGTACAGCATTTGGCAAGCCCCATCAACGGCAGGTCGCCTGAACTTCTGACATATATAATGCTTTCTGTTTCGGAATGTGCATTTTGAAACCACACATAGGCTTCCTCGTAATCACCCTTGTCAAAAAAGTAGCTGCCAAGCTCCAGACAAATTTCAGCACATGGAGTTGTGACCATATCCTTGAGACACAGCTTGAAAAATTCGTCCGTATCACCGCTTAATCTGTAGCATCTTGCGAGGACACAGGCGGCTTCCTTAAATTCATCCGCACTTCGGAAGCGGTCTTTTATTGTGTCCTCGAATACATGGCGGGCTGCCATGAAGTCACTGTCATCCCCTGCAATAAAAAGCTCCTTGGCATACATACTGTGAAGCTTTTTGGAAAATGGTTTTCCGAGGTCAAAGCATTTGAGCAGGGCTTTGATATCCCGCTTGGAATGATTGCCCTGTGCCATATGCTGTATTTCAATTTCACTGTCATATATGACAGGGTCAAGGATTACGGTTTCATGTATCGGGTCTGTCCATGTGAATGTGCGTAGCCTTTTGTAAAGCTTTGGTCTTAATTCTGTCTGGAAGTTGTAGGTTGTGTTGTTTTCCATTTTGTTTATATACTTCATTTGGACAATGTCAATTTCAGGCAGCAAAATTTCTTTTATCTGCCTAAACCGTGCCTGATTTGCCTCGTCGATTACCTCATCGGCATCGGCGGAGTAAATGTAATCACAGCCTGCCTTGGAAAATGCAAAATTTCGTGCTGCTGAAAAATCATCAATCCATTTAAAGTCAAATATTTTATCAGTGTACCTTGCGGCAATCTCCTTTGTATCGTCCATGGAGCCTGTGTCAACAATGATAATTTCATCCGCAATGGTGGTGAGGCTGTCAAGACAGCTTGCAAGGCGGTGTTCTTCATTTTTGACAATCATGCAAACGGAAATCGTAATCATGGGCTTATTCCTCCGTATACTGTTTATAATTTATAGTATTACTCTACAATATTTTAACGGCTTTTTAAAGAGGATTCTGAAATAAAGGCTTGCCAAATCAAAAAAAAGTGGTACTCTATAACATAATAAGCGTATGGCTTACAGATGAAACATAGCTTATGTCAGGTCATGCAAAAAATATGATGTTATGGATATGTTTTGGTAATGGACTGATATACAAATAGAAAGGGAGTATCATGAGCGAGAAAAAGAAAAACATACAAACAATACTGGGTGTTATAACATTTACGGTTATCCTGATTTATCTGTTAAATCATCTCGGTATCATATTTCAGCTTCTGGGCAGTTTGATTTCATTGCTGACACCATTTTTGCTGGGGTGTGGAATTGCGTTTATCATCAACATTCCAATGAACGGCATAGAGGCTTCACTGTTCAAAAATGAAGATGGAAAGCTGTATAAATATAAGCGTGTCATCAGCATGATTATCACATATATTTTGGCAATTTTAGTTGTGGGACTTGTTATATTTGTCGTAGTACCTGAGGTTGCGGCAACAATCGACACAATACGGCTCAAGCTGCCTGGTGTCATTCAGGATGTAACGAAGTGGGTGCAGCGGTATTCGGAAAAGTACCCTGATATCACAAGCCAGATTACAAAAGAAATCAGCAATATAGAAATAAAATGGGAGCAGCTTGGAGTAGTGTTTAAGGATAATGGAACCATGATTTTGTCCAAGACATTTTCTGTTTTTTCTTCTATTATAAGCGGAGTTGTAAATACATTTATCGGGCTTGTTTTTTCAATGTATATATTGATAGAAAAGGAAAAGCTGGCAAAGCAGGCGAAAATGATTTGTTATTCGACATTCAAGGAGGGAACGGCGGACGAGCTTCTGGTATTTGGGAAACTGGCAGAAACTACATTTGCAAAGTTTTTTACGGGACAGTTCCGGGAAGGAATTATTTTGGGAACCATGTTTGCCATTGCAATGGCGTTGCTTGGACTTCCGTATCCGGTTACCATAGGAGTATTGATTGCATTCACGGCACTGATACCGATATTTGGAGCTTTTATCGGATTGTTTATCGGTGCGTTCCTGATATTGATTGAGTCACCAAATCTTGTAATATGGTTTGTTGTGCTGTTCTTTGTCCTGCAGTTTATAGAAAATTATTTTATATATCCAAAGCTTGTGGGCGGGGATATCGGACTTTCGGCTATATGGGTGCTTCTGGCAGTTTTAGTTGGCGGAAACCTGATGGGCGTTGTCGGAATGGTTGTTTTCATTCCGCTTGTTTCAGTGGGTTATGCTTATGTGAGAAGCCTCGTTTACCGCAAGCTGAAAAAGAAAAGCATAAATGTGGATAACAAGTCGGTACCTGACGATGTCGTCCCTCTGATGGAGGGCAGACGAAGAATGTTTGCACGGAGAGCAAAGGAAAAACAAAAGGAAGCACAGGAACAAAAAGAAAAAGAAGACGAAGAATAATTGAGAGGCGATAAGATGTACAGATATATACCGAAGCTGGTTTTGTATCGGGATTTGGGCGAAAACAGCCTATTGAAAGAAATTGCAGATATCATTTGCGATAAGGATAAGGGCGGGGAGAGTAATGAGGTGCTGGTCAGCAGAATCTATCAGCAGATAAAAAGGCTGCTTGACCTTGCAACCAGTTATGGATTTGACAAAAATTTATGGCAGGATTATCTGGCATATATACTGATTACAAATGAAAATTCATTTACACTGACCTGTGAAAAGACGGGAGCTAAGGATGGTTCGGTAAACAGCTTTGCAAAAAATGACTACGAAATATTTATGAAGCTGCTTCATTATGATTTCAGTGAACTTGAAGCTTCGCTTGGCATAGACTGCTTTTCTACAATAACAAATTATAAGTCGCTGCACAAGAAGGAGCAGATGTACAACAAAAATGTGAGCCAAAAGGTCCGGTATATAAGCGACAGCATAAGTGCCGCTGAAAATGCAACGCAGATATTTGATATTATGACGGACTTCTATGAAAAATATGGCGTGGGCATGTTTGGCTTAAACAAGGCATTCCGAATCAGTCATGAGGAGGGGAAGCCGATTTCATTTATCCCGATAAACAATACCGAACAGGTGACCTTGGACGATTTGGTTGGGTATGAGCTTCAAAAGAAGAAGCTTGTGGACAATACCGAGGCGTTTACTGCAGGGAAAATGGCAAACAATGTGCTGCTGTTTGGCGATAGCGGAACGGGAAAGTCTACATGTATAAAGGCGATTATCAATCAGTATTATGAGCAGGGACTTAGAATGATAGAGCTTTACAAGCATCAGTTTCAGGATTTGTCAACGATTATATCGCATATCAAAAACAGGAATTATAAGTTTATCATATATATGGATGATCTGTCCTTTGAAGAGTTTGAAATAGAGTATAAATATTTGAAGGCGGTCATAGAGGGTGGACTTGAGACGAAGCCTGATAATGTGCTGATTTATGCTACCTCAAACCGCAGACATTTGATTAAGGAGACTTGGAATGACAGGTCGGATTACAACGCTGAGCTGCACCAGTCGGATACGATGCAGGAAAAATTGTCATTGGTCAACCGGTTTGGTGTGACAATCAGCTTTTCCAAGCCGTCAAAGAAGGAATTTAACAATATTGTGGTAACGCTTGCAAAGCGGTATCCGAAGCTTCATATTTCCGAGGAGGAGCTGATTCTGGAGGCGAATAAATGGGAGATGTCACATGGTGGAGTTTCAGGACGGACCGCACAACAGTTTATCAATTATCTGGTAGGGATATATACTTGATATTTCAAGGGCTATTTGATATTATTTAATTTGGTTACAATTATGGGACCGGAAAGGGATGTAATGCCCTCAGCGGTTTTTATCAGGGATGTAAGCTTGGCTGTCTCACCCTTTTTGGCATAAAGGCTGCCGAGAGCCGTGAACGTCGAAGTGATGTCAGACCCGATGGATACGGCATATTCAAAAAAAGTAAGTGCAAGGTCATTTTGCCCTGCGGCTATAAGGTCCTTGCCAATTTGGTCAAGTAACCTGATGAGTGATGTGAAATTTGTGTCAAAGTATGTAAGGTCTTCCAAATTTGCGGGACCATACATCAGCTTCAAATCCGTATTTGAATATTGGGAAAGATTAATGATTTTTTCCTTGGATAATGCAGTCAGCTTTTCAACGGAGCGTGACATGCCAAGTGCATTTAATTGTTCTAATGGGAGCTTATCCATGGGGATTTGCAGATAATCCAGCTTGGATATGTCCTGCCGCCTTGCAAAGTTTGCAGAGGTCTCCCGTGACCAGAAGTTTTTTTCTTCATGTTCCTGGTGGCGGTTGGATTTCGCAGCAGTTCTCAAAACGGTAAGTGAAAATGAAATTACAAAAATAAAAAATAATAAACCCATATTAATTAATCCTTTCGGAGGTATAAAACATGATTAATTTTAATAATAAGAAAAAACAGCGGCTGATTTCCGGTATCATTGCAGGTCTGCTTGTATTTGCAATGGTTGTAGGACTTCTTGTCAGCAGTTTTTTCTAAAGTAGCATAACATAGCAGAAACAAATTTTCAAGAAGGACGAATACCATATGGAACAGGGAACACTGGGTGAGCTTTATCTTACGCGGTCAGTTACAAAGCATATCAGAAAGAAAAATAAGGCGGTTGTGTCAGGTGCCGCAGTGGGCAGTGATTATGCAAGGGTAAGGCTTGACGGCGACCTTGTATGTACGGAGGCAGTTGCCGCAGACCCGTTCATTGGTTGGGTGAAGGCGTTTAATAATCTGGCTGTTTCCGGAGCAGCCCCTGTAGGTGTCAGAATTGTGTTGCTTTTGCCTCCTGAGATTTCCGAAAAAGAGATAAAGGACTGCATGAACTGTTTCAATAGTCTTGCAGAGAAGGCAAATGTACAGATACTTGGCGGACATACGCAGGTCTCTTCGGCATATGCGGTACTGAGTGTCTGCGTTCAGGCGTATGGAATGGCAGGGGAGTTTTGTCCGTGCAGGGATAAAATAAAAGAAGGCTTTGACATTGTTATGGCGGGATATGCGGGACTTATGGGGGCTTCCCTGATTGCAAAAAAATGCAGCGGAGAACTGGCAGGCAGATTTTCACCAGACTATGTAGCAGATATGCTTACAGACGAGGAAGGCTACAGTATATTACCTGCAGCACGAATACTGGAAAAATGCAACATTTCTTATATGCATGATGTTTCCTGCGGGGGCGTGTATGGTGCCCTTTGGCAGCTTGGCACGGCAATAAAAAAAGGAATTACCATCGATAATTTTAAAATTCCAATCAGACAGGAAACGGTGGAGCTTTGTGAGTTTTATGATATAAATCCTTATATGCTGGATGGAACGGGAGCTTTGCTTGCTGTCACAGAAAATGGACCGGCAGCAGTGGAGGCACTCGGCAGGGCAGGGATTATGTCCTGTATTATCGGAACGGTTACTTCGGGCAGGGAACGGGTTGTGACCGTCGGAGAGGATAAACGGTTTCTGGAACCCCCAAGAGGTGATGAAATATACAGGGTACTAAATATACTATAGAAAGTGACATGCGTCATGAAACGGCATGTTAATATAAATTTTAAGAAAGAAGGAAAGCAATGAATATTGAGATTTTGAAGCTTTTGGAAACGGACAGTAAAATGACGGCATGTGACATAGCCAAAATGCTGGGACTTGATGAGGCGGCAGTGGAAGCGGACATTAAGGCGATGGAGGAGGACAAAGTCATTTGCGGATATCATACCATGGTTGATTGGGATAAGGTTGCAGAGGAAAAGGTAACTGCCCTGATTGAGGTTAAGGTTACACCGCAGAGAGGACAGGGCTTTGACCGGATAGCAGAAAGAATATATAATTTTGAGGAGGTCAATGCCGTGTATCTCATGGCGGGAGCCTTTGATTTTACGGTAATACTTCAGGGAACAAGCTTAAAAGAGGTTTCAAGATTTGTATCAGAGAAGCTTTCAACGATGGAGGCAATTATAAGCACATCCACACATTTTGTTCTTAAAAAGTACAAGGATCACGGAATCATTTTTGATGCAGTGAAACAGGATGAAAGGTTGGTTATTGCACCATGAGAAATCCATTATCAAAGAAAGTAACAGAAATAAAGCCATCTGGTATCAGAAAGTTTTTTGACATCGTAAGTGAAATGCCAAATGCAATTTCACTTGGTGTGGGGGAGCCTGATTTTGATACCCCATGGCATATCAGGGACGAGGGAATCTATTCTCTGGAAAAGGGAAAGACTTTCTATACATCAAACTCAGGACTGCTTGAGCTTAGGGAAGAAATCTGTAAATGGTACAAGAGAAAATATAATGTCGAATATGATTTCAGGCATGAGGCACTGATGACTGTAGGCGGAAGTGAGGGTATCGATATAGCACTCCGTGCCATGCTTGACCCGGGGGATGAGGTCATCATTCCAGAACCGTGTTATGTTTCCTATGTACCATGTGTTGAGCTTGCAGGTGGTGCACCCGTAACGATTTCATTGAAAAATGAAAATGAATTCAGGCTTACCCCTGAGGAGCTTTTAGATGCCATAACGGAAAAGACAAAGGTTCTGATGCTGGCATTCCCAAGCAATCCGACAGGTGCAATTATGACGAAGGAGGATCTTGAGCCTATCGCAAAAATATGTAAGGAAAAGGATATTTATGTGATATCCGATGAGATATATTCAGAGCTTACATATGGTGGTGAGGGGCATTGTACAATTGCTTCCCTGCCTGACATGAAGGAGAGAACGATTATCATAAACGGATTTTCAAAGGCGTATGCCATGACGGGATGGAGGCTTGGCTATGCACTTGCACCTCAGATAATTGCGGAGCAAATGACGAAAATTCACCAGTTTGCAATTATGTGTGCACCTACCACAAGCCAGTATGCCGCAATTGCCGCAATTAAGGACGGAGACAAGGATATTGAGAGAATGCGGGAATCCTATGACAAGAGACGGCATTTTCTTCTTTCTACCTTTAAAGAAATGGGTTTGCCGTGCTTTGAGCCGAAGGGGGCATTTTATATGTTTCCGTGTATTCAGGAGTTTGGGCTTACCAGCGATGAGTTTGCTACAAGACTTCTTGAGGAGCAGGAGCTTGCGGTCGTTCCGGGAACTGCTTTTGGTGATTGTGGCGAGGGCTTTATCCGTATTTCCTATGCCTATTCCATTGATGAGTTAAAGGAAGCTATGGGAAGAATCAATCATTTTATAAGCGGATTAAGAGGATAGACTGGTGTTAAATATTGTTTTACTTGAGCCGGAAATGCCGGCAAATACAGGAAATATCGGACGCACCTGTGTTGCATCGGGAGCCAGGCTGCATTTGATAGAGCCGATGGGCTTTTTCATAAACGATAAAATGCTAAAGCGGGCGGGACTTGATTATTGGGATAAGCTGGACGTTACGACCTATGTAAATTATGATGAATTTTTGCAGAAAAATCCACAGGCAAAGATTTACATGGTAACGACAAAATCAAAGCAGACGTACACGGATGTCACCTATGAGGAGGATGCCTATCTTATGTTTGGCAAGGAAAGTGCAGGTATACCTGAGGAGCTTTTGCTTGCAAATAAGGAAAATTGTGTGCGTATTCCTATGGTAAAGGATGAACGCTCACTCAACCTGTCAAATTCCGTTGCAATCGTTTTGTATGAAGCAATGCGGCAAAGAGGATTTTCGGGTATGGAGATAGAGGGGCATCTGCACCGCTACGAGTGGTAAAGGGTTTCGTGTCAATTACGCTTAACTGCAGGAGGCTTGCCAGATTACGATGAAAAATGTGGATTGGGGCGGAAAGCCATACTATTCTTTGAATGCATATTTTAAACACACTTACGGCACGAAGTGCCACAAGCTTGCGGTTGACGCAGGCTTTACCTGCCCAAACCGGGACGGGAGGCTGGACGTGCGGGGGTGTGTTTTTTGCAGTGCAGGAGGAAGCGGTGATTTTGCGGTTGGTCTTGCTGACGCACTTTTGTCAATCGATGAGCTGACCGAAAAAAATATTGTAATATATTTTCAGGCATTCACAAATACTTATGGCGATGTAAATGATATGAGACGGCTTTTTACATCGGCACTTTGCCATGAAAGGGTGATTGGAATATCAATTGCCACAAGACCGGATTGTCTTGGGGCGGATGTACTGTTACTGCTGGAGGAATTAAAGAACCGTTTTACGCAGAAATTTATTTGGATTGAGCTTGGGTTACAGACTATTCATAGAAAGACGGAACAGTATATCAGGCGGCATTATGGTCTGGAGGCTTACGAGGCGGCGGTAAAAAACCTGAAGCTGCTGCAAATTCCGTTTATTACACATATCATCCTTGGACTTCCGGGAGAAAATGAAGCCATGATGCTGGAAACAGTAAAGTATGTCAGTGACATTTCATGTATAACGAATCGTGGGCCAAATGGAATAAAGCTGCAGCTTTTGCATGTTCTGGCAGGTACGGACATGGCGGACGATTACAAGGCAGGACGGTTTCAGGTGCTTGGGCAGGCGGAATATATTGACTTGGCAATAAAATGTCTGCAAAATACGGATGAAACGATTGTTATTCACAGAATTACGGGAGACGGACCAAAAAAAATACTGATTGCACCAGAGTGGTCGGCAAACAAGCGGGCTGTGCTGAATGCATTCCACAAGAGAATGAAGGAACTGGGTGCAAGACAGGGGGATGCCATAAAATCCTAGTGTGGAACGCTTATAGTGACCATCACATCATCATTCCAAGGAGAATACTTGCAACGATGCCTGCAAGTGATGAAAGCAGTGCAACCGCCAGTGTCCAACGGGTTTTGGTGACGCCCACTGCAAGAAAATAAACGGACATGGTGTAAAAGATGGTTTCCGTGCTGCTCATCAGCACCGAAACAGTGTTTCCGATGATGGAGTCAGGACCGTATGTTTTGAAAATATCCAAAACCATCCCTGTTGCGGCGGAGGAAGAAAAAAGCCTTACAATAGAGATTGGGAACACCTCAGGATGTATTCCAAAAGCATTCGCCAGTGGGTGAAATATGCCGCATAAGGCGGAAAGACCGCCTGAGCTTCGGAAGATACCTACTGCCACAAGAAGTCCCACGAGGGTCGGGGCAATATCAATGACAAGGCGGAAGCCCTCGCGTACACCGTCCAAAAACACTTCGTATACACGGACCTTGTGCGATATTCCGTAAAATACAATGTAACCGATAATGAGCGGTATGGCATATTTTGATACATATAATAAGAATTGCATGATATCCTCCATAATTATTCTTGAAAAAAATGACGAAATATTATATCATTATACTATATGTTTTATTGGGAAAAAATTATACGTAAAGGGGCAATAATATGAGATTAGTTACACGTTCAGATTTTGATGGCTTGGCATGTGGTGCATTGCTGAAAGAAGCAGGCATTATTGACCACTGGACATTTGCACATCCAAAGGATTTACAGGATGGATTGATTCCGATTGATGAAAATGACTGTCTTGCAAACGTACCATTTGTTGAGGGCTGTGGTCTTTGGTTTGACCACCATTCAAGCGAGTTTGAGAGAAACCAGCTTGAGGGTAAATACAAGGGAGAAAGCAGGATAACTCCATCGTGTGCCAGAATTATATATGAATATTATGGCGGCAGGGAACGGTTCCCGCAGTTCGATGATATGATGGAGGCAGTTGATAAGGTTGATTCGGGTAACCTTACCGTGGATGAAATTCTCCACCCACAGGGCTGGATTCTGGTAGGATTTCTTATGGACCCAAGAACCGGTCTTGGAAGATGGAGAAATTTTACAATTCCAAACTACAAGCTTATGGAAGAACTGATTGACGCATGCCGTACCATGTCAACAGAGGAGATATTAAATCTTCCGGATGTAGTTGAAAGAATTGAAGTTTATAATGAGCAGACGGAAAAGTTCAGGGAGATGGTGCTGGCACACACGAGAGTGGAAAAGGATGTAATCATTTCGGATTTAAGAGGTGTAGATCCGATTTATACAGGAAACCGGTTTTATATTTACAGTCTGTATCCGGAGCAAAATATATCCGTCTGGATTGTAAATGGCAAAGGCGGACATGGTTGCTCTGCTGCTGTCGGTTACAGTATCATTAACAAGACATCAAATGTTGATGTGGGAAGCCTGATGCTCAAATATGGCGGCGGCGGTCACAAAAAGGTTGGAACATGCCAATTCTCGGATGAGGACATGGATGAAAAGCTTCCAAAGCTTTTGGATGAGATTGTCAATTACAAAGAAAAATAATTTAGTTTACATAATTTAAAACGACGAGGAAACAAATATATGTTTGAGGCTGTCTGATAAGGATATTTTCTGATTTACAGTGAAATGAAAAATCCGTTCAGACAGCCTTTTTACTTGGTGTAAGAAAAATTGTCTTACATTCATGGATACAGACTTCAAGAAGCTTTTTTATTTACAAATTGTATAGTTTTGGAATACAATTTGTCGCTTTACATACTAAAAAATTCTGTGATATAGTGTCATTGTGTTCGAGAGATGGTGTTCGGCTATCTTGGGATCACACTCTTTATATCAATTTACATTCGTATTTATTATCTAATTTAAATTCAAGGCAGTATGGGAACAAGGAGTGATGGAAAATAGAATTTGCGTTTCTGATGGTTTTGTCAGGGATGGCTGTTATATATGACATAAAAACCTTTTGCATACCAAACAGGCTTACGGGCTGCGGATGTATTTGCGGGATGGCATACAGCACCCTGTTAAATGGTGCAAAAGGCATATTGGACAGTCTGTGTGGGATGCTTTGCCCGGTTATTTTATTTATGATGTTGTATGCGGCAAATGTCATCGGTGCAGGAGATATAAAGCTGTTCGCGGCAATGGGCTCATTCATATGTTATAAGGTGCTTTACATAGCGGCAGCATCGTTTGTGGTGGCAGCGGTATATGGGTTGCTGCTTGGATTAAGGAAAGGAGGAATTTTTGCATGCAGAACAAAAATACACATGTCGGTTCCGATTTTTGTTGCCACGGCAGGCTGCTATATTTATTCCTTATGCTGAGGATTTGGGAGGTATAAATGTATCGCTATAAAATTGGTATATGCGGAGGAGATTTTCATTACAATGTGAGACTCATGGAATATTTAAATTGCCATGAAGAAATTCCATTGAAGGTTGCGGTATTTTCGACAGAGGAGGCGGTGGAGGAATACATTCAAAGCAACAACCTGGATATGCTGCTGTTGAGTGGGGAAAAGTCTGTCAGGGATGGCTGCATTCCGATGACCAGCCTGCTTGAGCAAAAAAGCAACAAAGACGGGATATATAAGTATCAAAGTGCAGATGCAATCGGAAGGTCAATTATGGACAGACTTGGAAGAAAAAAGACAGGGAAGGCATCGTGGATTTGTATTTATTCACCTGTGGGCAGATGTGGAAAAACAACGCTTGCACGGAAAATCTGTGCATATCTTACAGGAAGTCTGTATGTTGATTTGGAAGATTACATAAGTTTTGAACCAAACGGAGCAGAGCTTAAGGATGGAGAGCTTTTTCTCTATTATCTTGCATCTGAAAATGATGCGGTATTCCAGCTTTTGGAGCGTCTTTCCTTATCAAATAAAAACAGTGACGGGTATGTGCGGCTTGCAGGAACGCCTGTTTATTTTGACAGGCAGGTGAATGTTAAGATGCTAAGCTGGCTAAAGGAGCACATGCTGCAGGAAAACATTTTTGGACATGTAGTATGGGATTTTGGTACAGCCACGCTGACAAGTATACAGATGCTGGACATATTTGATGCTGTAATTGTTCCTTATAAGGGGGACGCTGCAGGCATGTGCAAACTGAACAGCTTCCGGAGCTATGTAAAAGAAAGAATGGGAAAGGAGCTTTGGCAAAAAATAAAATATATTGAAATGACGGAGGGTGATATTGGGACGGAGGATATAGAAGCATTGCTTTAAAAATATTACAAAGGGAGGAATTACAGGATGTGGACGATGCAGGATTAAAAGAAAAACTGAAAAACAAGATACTGAATGACATGGACATGGCGGCAACGCTTACGGATAAGGATATTGGACAGGCAATCGATAAGTGCATACTTGAGGAGAGTACGGAAACATACATCCCACTAAAGGAGAAGGTGAGACTTCGGGTAGAGTTGTTTAACTCGTTCCGAAAACTGGATATCCTTACGGAGCTGCTTGAGGATGATGAAATCAGCGAAATAATGGTGAATAATGCGGACAATATATTTGTCGAGAAAAAGGGACGGCTGATAAGGACGGAACGGCATTTTGAAAGTGAGGAGAAGCTTCGGACGGTAATACAACAAATAGTTGCGGGGTGTAACAGAAGAATAAACGAGTCAAGCCCTATCGTTGATGCAAGACTTTCAGATGGCTCCAGAGTGAATGTGGTTCAAAATCCCGTGTCACTCGGTGGACCTGTGCTGACGATAAGAAAGTTTCCCCACAATGAAATTACGATGGAGCGGCTGGTTCAGATGGGGTCATTAGATAAACGGGTTGCAGACATATTAAGACTGTTGGTGCGTGCAGGCTATAACATATTTATTTCAGGAGGAACAGGCTCAGGCAAAACAACATTTTTAAATGCATTGTCGGACTTTATACCCAAGGATGAAAGAATTGTAACGATAGAAGATTCTGCAGAGCTGCAAATTCAAGGTGTGGAAAATCTGGTGCGTCTTGAGGCAAAGGGTGCCAACATTGAAGGCGATAATGAAATTACAATCAGAAGCCTGATTAAGGCAAGTCTCCGGATGCGGCCAGACAGAATTATAGTGGGGGAGGTGAGGGATGAGGCAGCCATAGATATGCTTGCGGCAATGGGAACAGGACATGATGGAAGCTTAAGCACGGGACATGCAAATTCGGCAAAGGACATGATAAGCAGGCTGGAGACGATGGTGCTTATGGGTATGGACATACCGCTTACAGCCGTAAGGATGCAGATAGCCTCTGCGGTAGATATTATTATCCATTTAGGGAGACTTAGAGATAAGACAAGACGGGTGATTTCCATAGAGGAGGTGTGTAAGGAAGTGAAGGATGATGTGAATTTAAATACGTTGTTTGAGTTCGTGGAGCTTACTGACAGTGATGACAAGGTGAAGGGTAGTCTGAAAAAGGTAAATGACATGATTAATCTTTCCAAGCTAAAAAGTGCGGGACTGATGAAACGATATCGGGAGGTGCTGGGTGAAATATAAGCTTTATATCCCAAGCATAGGCTGGTACGCAGGAAATACGGCGAAGCTTCTTGTAATAGGGGCGGTATGCAGCTTTCTGTTTTATGACAGATGGTGGGGGATATTTATGGTGCTGCCGTATCTGGCATACCTGCACTGGAAAGACATGCGTGCATTTAAGAATGACAGGAAAAAACTTCTTCGGGAGGATTTTAAAAATGTGGTAGTGGGGTTATCGGCTGCATTATCGGCAGGTTATTCCATGGAAAATGCACTTGCCTATGTACTGGGCGAAATGTCAAAGTCAGGGGAAGAAAACTATATGAGGGAAGAGCTTAAGCTTATGCTGAATAAGATTTCCTGTGGCGAAGAGCTGCATGTGGCAATGAGCGAGCTGGGAGAAAAAAGTGAAATACCGGAAATAAGCCAATTGTCGGGACTTTTGGCAATTGGAAAAAAATATGGTGGAAACATGATTTATATTTTCAGGCAGTTTTCCGCAAGTATGACGGAAAAAAGTGTGACGGAGCTTGAAATCAATACAATGATTGCTTCTAAACGGCTGGAGGGAAGAATCATGACAGTTATGCCGTTTGCAATTATGTTGTATTTGCGGATTACGGGAGTGTCATATTCCAATGTTTTATATGACAGTTTATTTGGTCATATTTTTATGACAATATGTCTTGGGGTGACAATCGGAATGGCATTTGTCATTGATAAAATTACGGCAATAGAAGCTTATTAAAAATGAAGGAGTGAAAGGAGAGTTACTGTGATTACAGTGAACATTTTAGTGCTTGTTTTTTACATATTTCTTGTTATTGTAAGCAGGCACCATTTCAGTAAATATAAGGGCGGCGGCAGACGGTCCGAATTTGTCAGGAAGCATTTTGCAGGTCCGTTTCCCATTACAAAGAAACGGATGATTGCCTGTATGATTTTATTTCTCGTATTTAATCTTATATCGCTTACGGCCGCCATTGTGGAAAGAAAGGAGGAGGATGGCAGCAATATTATAGTACGGGATGATTATGGTGGACAGGTAAAGGAATATGAAATAAACATGGATTATCAGGGTGATAAAACCAAGCTGAATTATGAGGTTATGCCTTTGGAATATACAGCATCTGAGTTTTACGAAAAAAGCGAAGAGCTGTTTATGGAATATGAAAGAGAGCTGATCGGTAGTAACACGGATTTAATGCATGTTTGCAATGACATAACGATTCCAGAGGAGCATCTAAAGGATTTTGAGCTTACGTGGATGATGAGTGAACCTGATATCGTAGCCTCAAGCGGGCAGGTGAATCGGGATAAGCTGAATGAAAAAAGGTATGTTACTCTCACCGCCGTACTTGAATATGGGGATTATACAAACAGGCATGAGTATACTCTCGGAATAGAACCGATAGGGGAAAGTGAGATGCTCACAAGGGCAAAGGATGTACTTGGCAATTTGGAAAAGGAAAATCGTAACCAAAGTGAGATACAAATTCCAAATGACATATTTGGAGTGAAGCTATCATTACAACAAGAAACAAACAATACATCTGTTCAAATTTTTACGTTTGGTATTATTTTTTGTATTATTTTCGCACTGGGAGAAGCTGTGAATGAGCGAAAAAGGGTCAGTGATAGAAATAGGATGCTAATGGATTTATATCCTGAGCTTGTAAACAGTCTATGGCTTTTCCTAAGTGCGGGATTAACGGTGAAATCGGGGATGTGTCAACTGATTAAAATGAATAATAAAAAGAATGTTTTAGTTTTAGAGATGGAGCATGCAATAAATCAAATTGACTCAGGCTTGGATGAGTGTACAGCCTACGAGGAGCTGGGTCAAAGATTAGGACCGACGGCTTACCGGAGGCTTATGAACCAGATAAGCAGAAATATAAAAATAGGAACAAAGGATCTGCTTAAGCTTATGGAAAACGAGGTCGCCGTTTCTTTGGAAATACGGAAAGAAAATATCAGGAAAAAAGGAGAGGAAGCTTCAACGAAGCTTTTAATTCCCATGGTTGTAATGCTTCTTGTCGTGATGCTCATAATAGTTACTCCGGTTCTGGTGAGTCTATAACTAAGAAGGTGGTGAATGGAGGCAGATATTATGATAAAAAGGTTTATGGTGGACGAAGATGGTATGGGTGTTGTGGAAGTGATTTTAATTATGGTCGTTCTGATTGCAATGGTCGCAATATTTCAGAAACAGATAAAGGCATTGGTCATGAATATATGGAAATCAATTAATGCAGATGCCGGAGATATTTATTCATAAATATCTTATGAAATTCACAACATACAGTGTCAACCCATAGGCATGTTCCGAAAGGAACCTGTTAAGGAATTGGCGGATGTTCAAAGAGAGGAGGAGAACATGAAAAATAGTGGGCAGATAACAGTGTTTTTATGTCTGATGATGAGTGGAATGCTTTTGCTGGCAATGACGGTAATAGGAGTCATTAACAGTCTGTCAGCAAAAGAAAAGGCTGAGATTGCAACAAAATCAGTGGTATCGGATGTAAAGGCTGAATACAACACTTACATATTTGAACATTATCATGTTCTCCTTTTTGATAAAACCTTAGGAGGACTTGGGGAGGCGGATATAGAACAAAGACTTGAAAATAATATTTCAAAAAGGCTGGGAGAAAATTTCAGTGTGGAGGAAGCAATTGTAAATGACTATACATATATATGGCAAAATGAATGTCAGGAGCTGAAAAAACAGATTGAAGATTATACGAAATATGCCGTGATAAAAAATGAAGCTGAAAAGCTGATTGAAAACATAGGAGAAGGAAGTGATACACTGCCAAATGATCTGGCTTCTGAGGTGGAAAACCAGGATAAGGAGCAGCACAGGGCAGAAGAAAATATAAGCAGTGAAAAGGAAGAGGGGAAAGAAGAGACGGGTAGCAAAAAAAATAATGATAAGGAGGCAGAAGGAAGCACGCATAAGAGCAGTGTCCGTGATCCACGGGATTTTACCAGGTCATTAAATGCATCAGGTCTGCTTATGCTTGTACTGCCTGAGGATTTTGAAGTGAGTGCCGCCGAAATTAATACGAAGACATGTATATCAAATCAATTAAAAGGTGCTTTTTGGAATGTGGCAAATACAAATATGAGGTTTGACAGCTGCAGCGATATGATAAAGGACATGAAATCACAGGAGGGCTGGAAGGAAGGTCTGCTTACATCAGCCTGTGGCTTGTCCTACAGCTTAGAGGTTTTTAACTGTGCCACAAATAAAGAGATTAATGACAGCTCTGTTTTAAGCTATGAGCTTGAGTACCTTGTGAATGGCAAAAATACGGATGAGAAAAACCTGAAAAAAACAGTGGAACGAATCATCCTTTTGCGATTCCCGCAAAATTACGCGTATCTCCTCTCAGATACAGCAAGAATGAAAAAGGTAATGAAGATTGCGAGGGCTCTTGCAGTCAAAACAAAAATACCTGCTACGGTGTACAAGGTTCTGATAGCGGGCTGCTGGTCCTATGTGGAGGGAATTGCAGATGTGAGAATTTTGATGCATGGCGAAAAAATACCTTTTTTAAAAAGCAATGAAAGCTGGATAACCGATTTAAATAATCTGGGCGAAAGCATATTTGAGGGGCAGGGCTGTGAGGAGGGAACCGGCTATGAGGACTATATTATGCTGCTGCTTGCCACAAGCATGGATAGGACATATCTTAGGATGCTTGACCTTATGGATGTAAATGCCAGTGTTGACGATGAAAGCTTTGATATTGCAAATGGTGCAACTAATGTAGAGATTGACTTTCGGATTACATATCAAAATAAACAATACAATATCAGACAGCAGGGAGGATATTAATGTCCTTTGCCCCAGCGTCCTCTGTCCTGCCATCTTAAAAAAATCCTCTCCGGGTGCAAACTATACTGAGGGCAGAGACGTTGGGAGAAAGGACATTAAAAACTATGAATCATCTTAAAAATAATAGAGGGAACACAGTTGTGGAAGCAACGCTTATACTGCCAATTTTTTTGTTTGCCATGCTTGCCCTGTATGGATTCTGCCAGTGTAAAATTGCGGAAAATCTTATATTTGAGGCGGCATCGGAAACTGCAGAATATTTGGCGGAGTATGCCTACATCGGAGACGGAAACGGATTGATTGCAGAGCATAAATTTAAAAACTATTTGGACAATGAAGCTCTTGTTGAAAAATATGTGAAGGGCGGAGTGTCAGGAGTGAGCTTTTTCGGTTCCGTGTATTTGGACGAAAAGGACAAGGTTACCCTTAATGTAAGCTATACGTTAAGTGTAAGAGTTCCTTTTTTTGGAGCATTTGCGGGAAAGAAAAATTACACGATTACCCAGAAAGCTTACATCGGTTACAAAAATGGCACGGATGAAGATTTATGTGGTGATGAAACATATGTATATGTTACGGACAACAGGGATGTATACCATTTGAGCAGGAGTTGTACTCACTTGTCACTGTCGGTTTCAGGCGTCAGCAGAACGGTAGCAGACAAGAATGGGCTGCGACCCTGTAGCTTTTGCGGACAGGAATGTGGCAATTTTGTTTACATAACATCAACAGGAAACGCATATCATTCAGACAAAACCTGCAGTGGGCTTAAGCGTACTGTTTATAAGGTAAGCTTACGTGAGGTAGGAACTTTACCGCCATGCATCAGATGTGGGGGAAGGTGAGATTGAAATTAGGGGAAAATATCATGAACAAAAAACAAAATGAATGGAACAAAAAATATAACATAAAAAATAACCAAAAAGATAATATAAACGATATGATAAAAGATAATATAAAAAATAACAGGGGAAGTATAACCGTTGAGATGTGCCTGATTATGCCGATTGTACTTGGCATTGTCGTACTGTGTATGGCACTTTTGGTCAATACAATTGTTGACGGCAAGGCTCAGGAAGTGGCATACAGTACAATTTATACATATGAAGTAAATATGGATGGTAAGAATGTAGCAAACGCAAATAACAAGAACATAAAAATTTATACGGAAAAGGGCTTGGTCAAGGCACAGCCAAGCGGTATAAAGGGGATTTTAGGATACAGCAATCCCATTGTTTTATATTGTACGGAGTATGATAAATGTACCGGACGATTAAGGAGGTGGCAGGCATATGGAGATATCTTTCAGGAGTAGTGATTTGGAAAATTTTGTTGATATCAAAATTGGAAATCAAAGGGAGCTTAAAGTGTCGCCTATCGGTTATAAACTGCCTATGCTTGAGGAAAATCACATACCATATATGTTAAAGCCCTCAAGCAGGGAGATAGATGGTGAAATATGGCTACGGTATCATACGGGGACATCCTATATTTTGGAGCGGGTGCTGTATAAGCTTCGGCTTGACGGTGCCATGCTGCGGCTTATCTTTTCACAAATATGTGAATGTATCGCAAGCCTGGAAAAGTATCTTTTGGATGCGGAGGATCTTGTACTGGAACCGCAGTATATTTTGTACAGGGCAGATTTAAGAAACATAGGACTAATCTATGTTCCGGGGTATAACAGGGACATAAAACTTCAAATACGGGGTTTACTGGAAACGCTTATGAAAAGGTTTGACCACAGGGACAGACCGGGGCTGGTTTATATGTATGGACTTTATGACATGATTTGCAGGGATGCAGTTGCACTGGAGCAGTTTAGGGGATGTGTTTTGGAGGAAATTAAGGATGAGGAAATTATCATAACAGACAAAAAAACAAATGATAAGGAGGAACCTAAAATTACGGGACTTGTTCCACTGACAAACGGGGCACTGGAAGCAATGGAACTCGACAAATACAGCGACACGATTGTCATTGGACGCGGAAAACGGGAATCGGATTACAGATTGCCCACAAATCAAATAAGCCGTATCCACGCATGTATATATAAACAGGGAAATGAAATAATAATTAAAGATGCAGATTCGACCAATGGAACATTTTTAAACTATGAGCGGTTAGGGCAAGGGGAAGGGCGAATATTGCGACAGGGAGATATCATATCATTTGCCAATGAGGAATTCTTCGTTAAATAGCCTTTACTAAAAAGGCTATTTTTGTTATATTATAGGAAACTGCGATTATTTTTAAGAGGTGGAAAAAGTGAAGGTTAATGTATATTACGGTGGCAGAGGGCTGCTTGAGGATCCGACATTGTTTGTTTTGGACAAGGTGATACAGGTACTTGAGGAGCTTCGTGTTGAAGTAAACAGATATAATATGTACGAGGATAAAAGTGGAATTGCAACACTTCCCAATACACTTAAGGATTGTGACGGTGTGATACTTGCAGTCAGTCTTGAGTGGTTTAGTATAGGTGGGTATATGCAGCAGTTTCTTGACATGTGCTGGCTGTATGGTGATAAGGAAAAAATTTCCACATTATATATGCTTCCGATTGTGGTTGCTACGGCATATGGAGAGCAGGATGCGGAAATGTTACTCCGTAAGGCGTGGGATATACTGGGAGGCATATCCATGAACGGACTTGCTTCTTATGTGGACAGCCACGAGGTGTTTGAGCGGAATCCTGCATATCTTGCCATAATCGAAAAGACGGCAGAAAATCTTTACAGAAACATTAATAAAAAGGCGGTTAAGCTGCCGACAAGCAATATTGCAGTCAAGAACAACATAATAAAAACGCACAATATTAAGCTTACACCTCAGGAGAGTGAGCAGCTTTCCAAGTTTGTTGCGGATGACGGTTATGTGAAAAAGCAGAAAGAGGATATCGAGGAGCTGTCAGCAATGTTTAAACAGATGCTTGGCGGTGAGGAGCAGCCGGAACGGGTATATGATGATGATTTTATAGAAGCATTATATACACATTACCATCCGGAAAAGGATTTTGCGGCAAAATATGTTATTATTATTGCGGATTTAGGCAAAAATCTTATTATCGATGTTGGAAATGAGCTTTACTGTGAGTACGGGGAAATGCAGGAGTCAGATGTAAAAATGAAGTTAAACAGCACCTTGATGAAGAAGATTATCGGAGGAAAGCTTACCTTCCAGAAGGGCTTTATGTCAGGTGAAATTACTGCGAAGGGAAACTTTAAAACACTTAGAATGTTAGATCAGATATTCAAGTTTGAAAAATAGAGGTTGAGGGTGGAATTGCCATATGTCTTACATGGCGTTATACAGAAAGTGGCGTCCTGATGAATTTCAGGAGGTAAAGGGGCAGGAACACATTGTTACTACCCTGAAAAATCAAATAAAAAATGACAGAATCGGACATGCATATCTTTTTTGTGGAACAAGAGGAACAGGAAAAACTACGGTTGCAAAGCTCATGGCAAAGGCGGTAAACTGCGAAAACCCCGTAGATGGCAGTCCGTGTAACCAATGCGAAAGCTGTAGGGCTATTTCGGCAGGCAATTCCATGAATGTCATCGAGATTGATGCGGCATCAAATAATGGTGTTGATAATATCAGACAGATAAACGGTGCGGTTCAATATTCACCTACGCAGGGAAAATATCTGGTTTACATTATTGATGAGGTTCATATGCTGTCTAAGGGGGCATTTAATGCACTGCTTAAGACTCTTGAGGAACCGCCTGAGTATGTCATATTTATTCTGGCGACAACAGAGTCGCATATGATTCCGGCGACGATTATGTCAAGATGCCAGAGGTACGATTTTAGAAGAATTTCAATTGAGACAATTACCGACAGGCTGACGCAACTTACTGACAGGGAACAGGTGGATGCTACACGGGAGGCGTTGGAGTATGTCGCTAAAGCAGCAGATGGCTCCATGCGTGATGCGTTAAGCATACTGGATCAATGCATTGCATTTAATCTGGGCGAGCAGCTTACCTATGACAAGGTATTAGAGACTGTGGGAGCCGTGGATATTGATATATATGTCAAGCTGATGAAAGCCATTTTGGCAGGAGATACACTCACTGCCATAGATATTGTGGATGATGCTGTATGGAATGGCAAGGATCTGACACAGGTTGTAAATGAGTTTACGGGCTTTATAAGAAATATACTGGTACTTAAACTGAATCCTGAAATGACAGTGGATGTCACATCGGAAAATGTTCCGGTTCTGATTGAACTGGGTAAAAAACTGTCAGAGGGATATCTGATTAATTATATCAACATACTTCAGGAGGCGGCGACGAAAATAAACCGCTCATCCACAAAAAAGATTGTCCTTGAGGTTGCAGTCATAAAAATGATTAAGCCACAGATGCAGGAGGGCTACGATGCGGCGTTAAAGCGGATTGAGGAGCTTGAGGAGAAAATTTCCGCCATTGAATCTGGAGAGGGAATAGCGGTTCATTATGTACCGGAGCATGACGTTGCCACAGAAAGGGAAGTAATGCAGCAGACCGTGGTAAGCACTGAGGATACAACAAAAGAAAAGAAGGCAGAGTCTGCGGATGCGGCACAGAGCGAAAAGGTTCTGAAAAACTACAGGGAAAAATATAAGGATGCAGATTACAAGGAAATTATGAGGATTGTATCGGCATGGCGTGATATTAAAGCGTCGCTTATGCGGATGGAGAGAACCTATCTTGACAAGGCAAGCATTGTACCGGGAGAAACGGCGGGCACAATTGATGTAGTGATTACGGACAGCTCCGAAAACTTTCTTGCTATCCAGTATTTTAAGGAGCCTGCCAATCTGGAGGCCCTTTCTGATGCTATTGCAGAATTTACGGAGAGAAATGTCAAGGTTGCGATGAGAACGATAAAACAACAGGATTTCCAAAAGTCGGATATTAAGGATTGGGATTTGTCAAAGATACATTTTAATAATATAGAATTTAAATATTAGGAGGAAAATAAAATGGCAAAAAGAGGAGGCTTCCCAGGAGGAGGCATGATGCCGGGAAACATGAACAATCTGATGAAGCAGGCACAGAAGATGCAAAAGCAGATGGAGGAGACTACCAAGGAGCTTGAGGAAAAGGAATATGAATCAACAGCAGGCGGCGGGGTCGTTAAGGTTAAGATAAACGGCAAGAAGGAAATTACGGAGCTTCACCTCGATGAGGAGGTTGTTGACAAGGATGATATAGAAATGCTTGAGGATCTTGTTATGGCGGCAGTCAATGAAGCAATCAGGATGCAGAGCGAGGATGAGAAGGCACAGATGGGTAAAATAACCGGTGGAATGGGCGGAGGATTTCCTTTCTAATGGACGTATACGGAGGACAGGTCAATAAGCTGATAGCCGAACTGTCGGGGCTGCCCGGCATAGGAGGCAAAACGGCACAAAGACTTGCATTTTATATTATAAACATGCCTGAGGACAGGGCAAAAAATTTGGCGGATGCCATTGTAGATGCAAAAACAAATATAAAATATTGTAAAACATGCTATACTATAACGGATCGGGAAGAATGCCCCATTTGTGCATCTGAAAAGAGAAATCATAAGCTTATTATGGTCGTTGAATCTCCAAGGGATTTAGCCGCCTATGAGCGGACTGCACGATATGATGGGGTGTACCATGTCCTGCACGGTGTTATCAATCCTGCACTTGGAATTGGTGTGGGGGATATAAAGCTGAAAGAGCTTATTGTAAGACTGGAACAACAGGATGTAGAGGAGTTAATTATAGCTACAAATTCCAGTGTGGAAGGCGAGGCGACAGCCATGTACATATCCAAGCTTTTAAAGCCTTCGGGCATAAAAACCACGCGAATCGCAAGTGGTGTTCCCGTGGGTGGGGATTTGGAATGTATCGATGAGGTGACGCTTCTTCGTGCACTGGAGGGAAGAATAACTATATAGTTTGGCGTTTTAAGGTCAAAGAAAGTGAGGTATGTACTATGAAGAGAATTGGTATGTTGACTAGCGGTGGAGATTGTCAGGCACTAAATGCAACAATGCGTGGTGTGGTTAAGGGTCTTTACGGATGCTTTAAGGAGGTTGAGGTTTATGGCTTCCTTGAGGGTTATAAGGGACTTATGTACGGCAACTACAAAAAGCTTTCAGCCGAAGATTTTTCAGGAATATTGACAAAGGGTGGTACGATTCTTGGAAGCTCAAGACAGCCGTTTAAGCTTATGAATGTTCCTACGGAGGATGGTCTTGACAAGGTTAAGGCAATGAAGGAAACCTACAAGAAGCTTAAGCTTGACTGTCTTGTTGTGTTGGGTGGTAACGGCTCACAGAAAACGGCAAACCTTCTCAGTGAGGAGGGTCTAAATGTAGTAGGGCTTCCAAAGACAATTGACAATGATATATGGGGCACGGACATGACATTTGGTTTCCAAAGTGCGGTTGATATTGCATCACAGGCAATTGACTGTATCCACACGACGGCGGCGTCACACAACCGGATTTTTATTATTGAGGTTATGGGACATAAGGTTGGCTGGATTACACTGCATGCAGGAATTGCTTCAGGTGCGGATGTAATACTGATACCTGAAATTCCATATGACATCAAAAAGGTATGCAAGGCACTTGAGAAACGGTCAAAGGCAGGAAAAGGATTTTCCATTCTCGCCGTTGCAGAGGGTGCCATATCAAAAGAGGTTGCAGCACTTTCCAAGAAGGAAAGAAAGGCAGCCGTTGCGGAGGCAGCAGCAAAATATCCGTCAGTTGCATACCAGATTGCAGACCAGATAAAGGAATACAGTGGATTTGATATTAGAGTAACGGTGCCGGGACATACACAGAGAGGTGGAAGCCCTGTACCATATGACAGAGTGATTTCAAGCCGTTTCGGGGCAAAGGCAGCAGAGCTTATTAGGGACGAGGATTACGGAAAGCTTGTTGTAATGAGAAATAATGAGGTTGAAGCAATACCACTTTCGGAGTCAGCAGGAAAGCTGAAATATGTTTCACCGGATGACAGCATCGTTAAAAATGCAAAGATGCTTGGAATATCCTTTGGAGATTAAACTGCCTCACATAACATTCTTTATCTGCATATACTAATGTAAAACAAAAGCAATCGGAAGACTAAAACAAGTTTTCCGATTGTATTTTTGAGGTATATATGGATAATATGTTTAATGAGAGAATGGGCATGTTAAGACTTCAGGCTGTGGACGAGAGAGAGCTGGAGGAGGACAGGGAATACCTGCTTCAGATGTACCCTGCCAAGGCAAGAATTATCATGGTTATGGTGCAGGATGAATGTGACAGAATGGAGTACGAGGGAAGTCCGATGCTTACGACTTACCCTGATAAGGAAACGATGCTTGGCATTGCACGAAAAATATATAACAAAGTCAGTTATGAGGAAAATCCTGAGCTGAGATATTTGATAGAGGTTCTTGTGTGTAACGAATATCAGGTCAG
Organism: Bacteroides sp.; assembly: GCA_023666705.1. Classification (GTDB taxonomy): domain Bacteria; phylum Bacillota; class Clostridia; order Lachnospirales; family Lachnospiraceae; genus Coprococcus_C. The sequence goes on along the minus strand of JAMPBO010000009.1, from coordinate 84,617 downwards.
GAGAAGCAGATATAAAAGAAGGAGACATTTCTTTTAGCGTATGAAAAATATTATTTTAAAGGCTCTTGTTTTTATCATTATGTTTATTGGAACAGCCTTTTTAGTAAATAAAATAAATAACAGGAATTATGATAAGGCAACGAGGGAGATGGACGAGGCAACATTACCGCTTGTGTATTGTGAGTTTGAGGGGGAAACACTGAACCGGCTTTATGGCTACACTCAAGTTATGTCAACCACACTAATGAGAAATGCCATCGTTCCGCTGAATGAGGGGTATGGTGTGGATTTGCTTGTGGATGATGAGTATGGTTATGGGACCAAGTATTCCTATGAGCTTAGGACAATTGCGGGAGATTCCCTTGTCGAGGATGGAGCACTTGAGGCAAAGGGAACCGATGGCTACAGGCAGCAGTTTTTTGTCCGTTTTCGTATGGATATGAAACCAAACCGGGAGTATGTGCTGGTCTTCATTATAGAAAATCCACAGGGAGAGCAGGCAAGATATTACATGAGGGTTGTCAATATTGAGGAACAGCACATGAAGCAGTTTCTCGATTTCGCAAATGAATTCCATGAGACATCATTTGAGAAAAAGGTACACGAAACAGAAGGTAACTTTGTATATGACAGGCTGAGAACGTCAGGTGAGGGAACGACTTATGATTTGTCTCATGTAAGCTTGAAATCAAATTATGATATGGTAAGCTGGGGAAATTTGGAGCCGGTTATTGTTTCAGCAGTAGTGCCGACCATAACCGAGCTTGATAAGGAATATGGCATAGTAAATTATTCCTATGTAATACAATCGGTTCAGGATGGCGTAATACATTATTACAATGTGGATGAGTATTATAGTCTTTTGTTTGATGAGCCAACAAAGGATATACAGCTTTTAGGCTTTGACCGATATATGGAAAGCATTTTTGATTCGGATTATGTTACCAAGAGTAGAAATGGCATTTCCATGGGCATCGCTGGCGGAGTGACGGAATATCTAACCTCTGACGGGAACCGGAAGCTTGCCTTTGTGAAAGAGGGACAGTTATGGCTTTATGATTATGACGGACAGGAGCTTGTGAGTGTGTTCCGGTTTACGCAGGGTAACTATTCTGATGCGAGAAACATTAACACAAATATGGATATTAACATAGCGGGAATGGATGACGAAGGGAACATCTATTTTGTTGTTTATGGATATATGAGCATGGGTGAACATCAGGGTAAAAATGGAGTTTCCCTGTATTATTACACGGCGGGGGATGCACAGATACAGGAGAAAATATTTATTGAATGTGATGAGCCGTTTGATGTTATGGAGCAGGAAATCGGAAGGTTTACCTATTATGATGATAAGGGACATTTCTATTATTTGTTGGACGGGGCGATTTATGAGATAAATATGAATGAAATGACGCAGGATTTGCTTGTGACGGGCTTATCCTCCGACAAAATCATGGTTTCAGCAAACAGGAAAATAGCAGGTTATCCAAATACGGACGATGACATGGAAGTTACAAGCATCATAATAAAGAACTTTGAAACGGGACATGATTATGAGGAAACCTGTGGTGCAAATGAAAGAATGTCTGCCTTGGGTTTTGTGGGAAATGATCTGATATACGGAGTGGCAGATAAATCCGATATTCTTGTGTCGTCCTATGGGGAGGCCATACTTCCCATGAAAAAGCTTTATGTCGTGGAACCGGGTGGACAGATTATCAAGGAGTATTCAAAAAATGATATGTATATCATGGATGCCCAGGTTGAGGAAGAAAAGATATATTTGCAAAGAGCATATAAGCATAATAATTTTTTTGAGGCCGCAGAGGCGGATACGATTTCCTATAAAATGGATGAAAATCACGAAAATATAAATCAAAGCTATTATTTTGACAATTATGCAATGAATGTACGGGATTTGGTATTTCCGCCGGACATGTATATCGGTGAGTCTGCAAAGCTTGTTATGACCAAAACACAGGCGGCTGAGGAATATAAGGAGTTGTCCATAAAGACAGGTACGAGAGAGGGACTGTACTATGTGTTTAATGATGGCGGTTATGCAGGTGCATATAGGAGTGCGGGAAAGGCAATTGTCAGTGTTGCACAGGACAGCTCAGGGCTTGTGGTTGATGAAAATGGAAATACGGTTTACCGTGCGTTGGAAGCAACAAGCTACAATACCGTTGCAGATGCTATTGATGAATACCCTTGTAAAAATGTGAAGGACACATGGATGACCTGTGCATATATGTGTATTGAATATTTGGACAGCGAGGTCGAGTATCAGGATGTTATGCAGTATGACAGTTGGGAAGAGGCATTTGAACAGCTTACAAACGGCGTGGGTATCAATATTTCAGGTATCGATTTACAGACGGCACTGTATTTCCTTGACCGTGATGTGCCTTTTGCGGCATGTATTGACGATGGAAGATATGTACTTGTAATCAGTTACAACTCCACCCATATTAGGTACTATGACCCTATTTTGGGTGAAGAAGTAAGAGTTACGAGGGGAAGCTTTGAAAATTCCCTTAGTATGCAGAGCAATACGATGTATACTTATACATCCCAGTAGCCGTCGAGGGTTGCAAAGTAATCCTCAGGTGTTTCGGCACGTCTGATTTGTTTTACGGTGCCGTCTTCACAAAGAAGAAGCTCGGCAGATTTCAGCTTGCCGTTGTAGTTATATCCCATGGCAAAGCCGTGGGCACCTGTATCATGTATGACGAGGTAATCTCCCATATCTATTTTAGGGAGTGCCCTGTCAATTGCAAATTTATCGTTGTTTTCACAAAGTGAGCCTGTGATGTCATATTTGTAATTGCAAGGCTCATTTTCTTTTCCTAAAACGGTAATATGGTGGTAGGCACCATACATTGCAGGACGCATCAGGTTTACTGCACAGGCGTCAACGCCTATATATTCCTTGTGGGTATGCTTTTCGTGGATTGCCTTTGTTACAAGGTGACCATACGGTGCAAGCATAAATCTTCCAAGCTCCGTGTAGATGCTTACATTACCCAAGCCTGCTGGGACGAGCACCTCATCGTATGCCTTGTGGACGCCCTCGCCAATGGCAAGAATGTCATTTGGCTCCTTGTCAGGTGTGTATGGGACACCTACGCCTCCTGAAAGATTAATAAAGCTAAGCTCAATGCCTGTCCGTTCCTTGACCTCAACTGCCACCTCAAAAAGGATTTTGGCAAGGGTAGGATAATATTCGTTGGTTACGGTGTTGCTTGCAAGAAATGAATGGAGTCCAAACTGCTTTGCACCAAGCTCCTTAAGGTCAAGGTATGCCTGTATCAGCTGTTCCTTGGTCATTCCATATTTCGCATCTCCGGGATTGTCCATAATGGTTGTTGAAATTGAAAATGTTCCGCCCGGATTGTAGCGGCAGGATATTGTTTCTGGAATTCCGCAGGTATCCTTTAAAAACTGCACGTGGGTGTAATCGTCAAGATTAATGGTTGCACCGAGCCTGGCAGCAAGCTGAAACTCCTCGGCAGGCGTGTCATTGGAAGAAAACATAATATCGGATCCTGTTATCCCCACCTTGTCTGACATGAGCAATTCCGTGTATGATGAACAGTCCGAGCCGCAGCCCTCTGATTTCAATATTCGTAAAATGGTCGGATTTGGAGTTGCCTTTACTGCAAAAAATTCTTTGTAGCCCTTGTTCCACGAGAATGCCTGCTTCAATTTACGTGCGTTTTCCCTGATGGCTTTCTCATCATATATATGAAATGGTGTCGGATATGTTTTCACGATTTCCTCTATCTGTTCTTTTGTAATAAATGGTTTTTTCATACTGTACCTCCTTTGGTTCGTTGTCATATACATAATAACTTAATATAGAATTAAAATATAAATTTGTCAATTGAAAACGTTATATAATGATGTTATAATCCTTTGAGTGACTGAATGTATAGGTAATTGCAAATATTGTACAACTGCTTTTTTGATAATATGAAATATTGCAATTGCCTAACTTAATATTATATGAAATTAGGAGATTATAAATGGCGGGCGAAGGAATAAATTACGATAATATAATTGTAAGGGGACTGAACAGAATAGGAGATGCAATGATATTGTCTCTCCTGACAGTGATTTTCAGTATACCGATTGTTACGGCAGGTGCTGCACTTACGGCAGGATATTATGCTGCCATGCATGGAGTGATAAACGGTGACGGCTATGTCTGGAAAAAGTTTATCAAGAGCTTTAAGCAGAACTTTAAACAGTCAACAGTCATGTGGTTGATATTTATGGCATTGTTTATCGTATTTGGTGTTGATGTGTGGTATTGGCAAAATATGTATGCCAATCACGCAGGTGGGTTTATGGCACAGGCATTGCTCATTTTAAGCGTAGTTTTGCTTGCACTTTCCGTTATGACATTTATATTTGCATTTCCATTACAGGCAAAATTCGATAACACAGTAAAGGTACAGATAAGAAATGCGTTTTTGCTCAGCATCCGGTATGTACCTACCACCATCGGAATTGTTCTTACTATGGCAGTGGTTGCACTTGTTTTCAAATATCAAACGCTGCTTTCCATTGTTTTTTTTGTGCTGATTGGCTTTGGAATACTTTTGTATTTCTTCGCATTTTTGATGTTGCGGTGCTTTAAGGTTTTTCTTCAGCCTGAGGAAACCGTGAAGGCGGTAAAGACGGAGGAAACGGACGAAACCACAATAAAAGAAATGAATGAAACCGCCGAAAGTGAGAAAGCAGAAGGGGAAGAAATTGCAACGGAAGAACCAGATATAGAACAAGAAAAGAATGAGACTGGTCAGACAGAAACCGATGCAGAACTGAAGGACATGGCAAACGTAGATGCGGAAGATGATAAGAATGAGACTGGGCAAAAGGAAGAAGCTGTCAAAACGGATGAAACAGTAACAGAGGGGAAAATAGAAGACAAATAAGTGGAGATTAAATATGCAATATACCAGTCATTATCAATCACCTCTTGGCAATGTCCTTTTAGCGGCAGACAATATTGGTTTAACAGGTCTATGGTTTGAGGGGCAGAAATATTTTGCTTTCAATTTGGATGAAGAACACGAAGAAAAGGAAATCCCCTTATTGGAACAGACAAAGCATTGGCTTGATATTTATTTTTCGGGACAAGAACCTGATTTTTCTGTTCCGCTTCATTTTATGGGAACAGATTTTCAAAATGAAATATGGAAAATACTCTGTTCCATACCATACGGTCAGACTACAACCTACGGGAAAATTGCAAAGCAGATTGCCGGAAAAAGGAGCTTGCAACGTATGTCAGCCCAGGCAGTTGGCGGTGCGGTAGGACATAACGAGATTTCAATTATTGTACCCTGCCATCGTGTTGTGGGCACAAATGGCAGCCTGACAGGATATGCAGGGGGCATTGATAAAAAAATGAAACTGCTGAATTTAGAAAAGGCAGATATGACATCTTTTTTCGTTCCAAAGTGGGGAACTGCATTATGAAAAATCAAAAAAATCAGCTGGTCATTTGAATATGGGCTCAAATGACCAGCTGATTTTTTTATGTTTGTAATAGCGGGAATAAAGTAATGAATGACAAAAGTTAATTTTTACAATTTTTTTTAAAAAGCCAACTAATTTGAAAAAATAAGCCTCTATATATATGAAACAATATTTAGGGCTAAGGAGGAAAAAAATGGATGAAAACCAAATCAGACAACTGGTCGAGGAAGTAAAACAGGGTAATCAGCAGTCATTTGAAGCATTGTACATGGTAAGTTGCAGAGCCGTGTATTTTATCTGTGTCAGTTTGCTCGGCAATGAGGAGGATGCAAAGGACGTTGTGCAGGAGGTGTATGCAATTGCATATGAAAAACTATGGCAGCTGAATGATGGTGGGAAATTTGTTCCGTGGATTAACCATATTGCAGTGAATAAATGCAAGAAGATATTAATGAAAAAGACGCCGTCCTTTGTAGATGTGGAGGACATGGATAGTCAGCTGGCGGAGGAAAACGAGAACTTTCTTCCAGAGGAATACATTACCCAAAAGGAAAAAAGAAAGCTTGTTATGGACATTATGAGAACGTCCCTCACGGATATCCAATACCAAACGGTAATCCTTTATTATTTTAACGGTCTTACTGTTGATGAGGTAGCAGATATTATGGAGTGTCCACCGGGAACGGTAAAATACAGGCTGAGTGTTGCACGTGCAAAAATCAGGGACGGTGTACAGGCATACGAGAACAAAAACAACGATAAGCTTTACTCTGTTGTAGGAGTGCCGCTGCTTATGCGTCTTTTGTACGAGGAAGTAAATTCCATGATCATACCTGATATGCTGCCACAGATTATGGGGCAAATCCTGACAAGCTTTGCAGGAGGAACGATGTCGGCATATGCGACAGATGATGTAATGGGAAATGTAGCTGGGACGGTTGCGGAAAATGGAGTAGGAAACGCAGTCGGAGCAGTTGCGGAAAATGGAGCAGGAAATGTAGCTGGAGCAGTTGCAGAAAGTGGAGCAGGAAACGCAGTCGGAATGATTGCAGGAAATACAGGAAAAGGAGTTGTGGGAGGAATGATGAAAGCAGGAGTTGCATTAAAGGTTAAAATAGCCATTGGAGCTGTGGCTATGGCTGTGGTGGGAGTTGGCATATTTGCGTTAGTGAAAAACAACAAATCAGATGAGGCTGTGGACAGCGGGGTAACGACGGAAATGGAAGAACAGCTTGTTGATACAAAAATAACAGATACAGAGGAGGAAACTGATACTACGCAGGCTGTGGCAGAATTTTCAGGAAACTGGGAGGAAGAGGAGGAATATGGCTATCCGCCATTTTGGTTAAAGTATGCTGATTTAGGTTCATATGAGGAAAAGGATTTTGGAGGCTTAATGTTTTGGGATAAGTTTGCGTTTGGAGCAAGCTTAGAGGATATGATAATGTCGTATCATTATTTTAGTTGCAAGCCACCTTTGGAAGACAGAATCGAAACATATTCGTTTGACGATATATTAAATTATACAGACAAGAAAGTATCACCAGGGGAGTCATGGAGCGTATGGGTATACGAAGACAAGGATGTCTATAACAAGTGTATGATGATAGATGTGTATAACATGACAGACGAATCACTTACATTAAAAGAGTGCATAGAAAATAATCAATTTGTCTATGTGGATAATGTAGGGTATAGTCCATTTACGGAGTATAATGAAAATAAAATACGGGAAGAATTACCACATGTTATGGAAATATTAGGAAAGCCGTCAAAAATATATGCCATAATGAATACAACCGCTTTTACGGACAGAGAGGGGCAGCAGGAAGAATTTGCTGATACGGTGCAAAAGGGAGGAGGAACCATAGTGTATAGCCTATTTTATGATAGGGGAGATTACGTTTTGGACCTCACGGTCACAGAAGCATGCAGCAGTATGTATGGGGGAAGCGTGACAATACGGTATGGTACAAAGGAGGCATATGACTATAGTGAGGGTGAAGACTACCCTTTGTATGAATTTGAATAGGTGAAAGTGGTACTAAAAGCTGCCTGCATATGCTCTATCCTGCAGGCAGCTTAAATATTGTCTGCAAATAAATCTGAAATATCACAAATAAATTGATTTACAAATATGCCGCCAGTTTGTATAATGAAAATAATTATTATATTTTGAACGGATAAGGGTTAGAATTAAAATATGTTTTGTAAATCAGAAAGGAAATCAGTATGAGAAAGACAAAAATAGTATGTACTTTAGGACCTGCAACCAAGGATGAGGCTGTTCTCCGGAAGCTTATTGAGGAGGGCATGGATGTTGCAAGGCTGAATTTTTCCCACGGAACCCACGATGACCATAAGGAACGTATAGAAATGATTAAAAAGCTGAGGAGAGAGCTGGACAAGCCGGTGGCAATTCTGCTCGATACAAAGGGACCTGAAATCAGAACCAGGGATTTTGAGGGTGGGAAGGTTGAGGTTGTTGAGGGACAGACATTTACACTCACAACGAGAGAAATCATGGGAGACAGCACGGTTGCTTCCATTACCTATAAGGACCTTGCAAATGACGTCGAGATTGGCACGACCATTCTCATTGACGACGGACTGATAAAGATGGAGGTTGAGGAGATAAATGATGAGGATATCCGCTGTAAGGTAATAAATGGCGGGTTTATTTCCAATCACAAGGGAATCAATGTTCCGGGCGTTCACCTCAACATGCCTTACATGAGTGAAAAGGATATTGAGGATATCAAATTCGGTATTGAAAATGATGTTGATTTTATTGCTGCATCGTTTGTAAGAAGTGCAAAGGATGTACTGGAGATTAGAGATTTGTTAAATGCAAATGGCGGACAGGATATCAACATTATATCCAAGATAGAAAATGCAGAGGGTATTAATCATATTGATGATATCATATATGTCTCAGACGGCATTATGGTAGCAAGAGGAGACATGGGTGTTGAGATAGCGGGAGAGGAAGTTCCGATTGTCCAGAAAATGATTATCCGAAAGGTTTATAATGCAGGAAAGCAGGTTGTGACTGCAACCCAGATGCTTGACTCCATGATGAAAAATCCACGTCCGACGAGGGCGGAGACTACAGACGTTGCAAATGCAATTTATGACGGAACAAGTGCAATTATGCTCTCAGGAGAAACTGCGGCAGGACTTTATCCTGTGGAGTCAGTTCAGACCATGGTGAGAATTGCAGAGAGAACGGAAGAAGATATTGATTACAGAAAGCGGTTTTTCCAGAGAGAGAGAAAAGCAAATCCAAATGTGACAGATGCGGTGTGCCACGCAACGTGTACAACTGCCATTGACTTAAATGCAAGTGCAATTGTCACGGTCACAAAGTCAGGAACATCTGCAAGGATGATTTCAAAATACAGACCTACCTGCAATATTATTGCGGGAACGACGAGCAATAAGGCATACAGACAGCTCAATATGTCATGGGGCGTAACACCGATACATCTTGAGGAGAAAAATGAAATCTTTGACTTGTTCGATCATGCGGTTGATACGGCAAAGGACAGAGGACTTCTGTCACCAAAGGACATGATTGTTCTGACGGCAGGAGTGCCGCTTGGGGTTTCAGGCAACACAAACATTCTGAAAGTAGAAGCAGTTGAGTAAATTAATTAAGAGAAGAGGGATCGTATGTACAATCCAAAATCTTTGAAGGCAGAGGAATTCATAGATGATGATGAGATAAAAGAAACACTTGCATATGCAGATGCAAACAAGGACAATTTCGAACTAATTGACAGTATTCTGGAAAAGGCAAAGGAGCGAAAGGGGCTTAGCCATAGGGAGGCATCGGTTTTGCTTGCGTGTTCTGACGCAGGCAGGATAGAGCAAATGTATGCACTGGCAGAGCAGATCAAGAAAGATTTTTACGGTAACAGAATCGTTATGTTTGCCCCGCTATATTTGTCCAATTACTGTATAAACGGATGTAAATATTGTCCGTACCATATATCAAACAAGCATATTGCAAGAAAAAAGCTTACGCAGGAGGATATACGGGAAGAGGTTATTGCACTGCAGGATATGGGGCACAAGCGGCTTGCCATAGAAGCGGGAGAGGACCCTCAAAACAATCCGATAGAGTATATATTAGAGTGTATTAAAACTATTTACAGCATCAAACACAAAAATGGAGCAATCAGGAGAGTAAATGTAAACATAGCCGCAACAACTGTTGAGGAATATCGTATGCTTGCCGATGCAGGCATCGGTACATATATTTTGTTTCAGGAAACCTATAACAAAAAGAGTTATGAGGAGCTGCACCCATATGGTCCTAAAAGCAACTATGCCTACCATACGGAGGCAATGGACAGAGCCATGGAGGGTGGCATTGATGATGTGGGACTGGGCGTATTGTTCGGACTTGAACTTTACAGATATGAGTTTGCGGGACTTCTCATGCATGCAGAACATTTGGAGGCGGTTCATGGTGTGGGTCCCCATACCATAAGTGTTCCGAGGATAAAGCATGCGGATGATATAGACCCGGATGCATTTGATAATGGAATTGATGATGATATATTTGCAAAGTTATGTGCACTCATAAGAATCAGTGTGCCATATACGGGAATGATTATTTCCACAAGAGAGAGCAAACAGGTCAGGGAAAAGGTTATCCGTCTGGGTGTTTCCCAGATAAGTGGTGCATCAAGAACCAGTGTTGGAGGATATTATGAGCCTGAGCCGGAGGATGAAAACTCTGAGCAGTTTGATGTGAGCGATACACGAACCTTGGATGAGGTTGTAAAATGGCTTATGGAGCTTGGCTACATACCAAGCTTTTGTACGGCATGCTACAGAGAGGGCAGAACAGGAGATCGTTTCATGTCCCTTTGTAAATCAGGTCAAATTCAAAACTGCTGTCATCCAAATGCACTTATGACGTTGAAGGAATTTCTCTGCGATTATGCATCGGAGGATACAAGAAAAATCGGCGAGGCACTGATAGAGGCAGAACTTAACAATATTCCTAAGGAAAAGGTACGTGAAATATGCAGGGAAAATCTTAAGAATATTGAAAATGGAATGAGAGATTTCAGATTTTAAATTTGACAGGGGGATAAGGTGATGAATGGGACGCCATCGGCTAACAGATTACATATAGGCTTTTTCGGAAGACGAAATGCAGGTAAATCTTCGGTGGTGAATGCTGTCACAAATCAGGATATGTCGGTTGTCTCGGATGTGCTTGGAACAACGACGGACCCTGTCACAAAAGCGATGGAGCTTTTACCGATAGGCCCTGTTCTTATTATAGATACGCCTGGCTTTGACGACAGGGGTGAAATAGGTGAGCTTCGTGTCAAAAAAACAAAGCAGGTGCTCAATAAAACCGATGTCGCCATTCTTGTGGTGGACTCCACGGAAGGGATGAGCGATAATGACAACGAGCTGATAGAGATATTTAAGGATAAAGGTATCAAATATCTTGTAGTATATAACAAATGTGACCTTCTTTCGGTTAAGGATATGCGTAGGCTTGCCGAGGAGGAAAATGCGGTGCTTGTCAGTGCAAAGGACAAGAAAAATATTAACCAGTTAAAAGAGAAAATAACGCTGATAGCAGGAAACAGGGAGGAAAAACCGCTTGTTTCCGACTTGGTGGAAGGTGGGGATATTGTTATTCTTGTAGTGCCGATAGACTCTGCTGCACCAAAGGGAAGACTGATACTTCCACAGCAACAGGTGATACGGGATTTACTTGATGCAGGAGCACTTCCCATGGTAGTGAAGGAAAGTGGTCTTGTGGATGCCATGGATAGATTAAAGGAAAAGCCGCGTATGATAATTACCGACAGTCAGGTGTTTAATGTTGTAAAGCATATCGTGCCGACGGATATAAGTCTTACATCCTTTTCCATCCTTATGGCGAGGTATAAGGGCTTTCTTGACACGGCAGTTGCAGGCGTGAAGACCCTTGATACACTGGAGGGAGAAGATAGGGTTTTGATTTGCGAGGGATGTACCCATCACAGACAATGTGAGGATATTGGGACCGTAAAGCTTCCGGCATGGCTTCAGGAATACACGGGGAAGCATCTTCAGTTTTCTTATACATCGGGAGGAGAATTTCCGGATGACCTTACAAAGTACAAGCTGATTGTGCATTGCGGCGGATGTATGCTGAATGAAAAAGAGGTACTCTACCGAATGAAGTGTGCGGAGGATGCGGGAGTGCCATTTACAAATTATGGAACGGTGATTGCATTTATGCAGGGAATACTTGACAGGGCTGTAAAGCCGGTGATGATATAGATTGCAGACAAATTGTGACGACTTGCGAGGGAGGAGAGTTTATTGTGGGGACGCGTAGGAGATTAGCATTATTAATAGGACAACCGGAGGAAAATCAACAAAGCCTCTTTATAAAGGGATTTTTGAAAGAGGCATTTGACTGTGATTTTGACGTGTGTATTTTTGCCATGTATCAAAAATTTCAGGATACAAAGGAAAAGGAACAGGGAGAGTCAAACATTTTTTCTCTTGTTGACTGCGACTCCTTTGACGGTTTCGTCGTCATGTCAGATACCATACAGACACCAGGGGTTTTAGACTGGATAGAAGAAAAGCTTTACCAAAGCAAAAAGCCTGTTATTTGTATTGATGGGGAAAGCAAATATTTCAGGTCAGTCACGACAAATCACTATACACCTGCCAAACAGCTTGTGGAGCATTTGATTGAGGAACATGGATTTACCGATATTGCATATCTTACGGGAAAGGAATTTCATCCGCATTCCAAGCAGAGATTGCAGGCGTTTTTGGACTGCATGGAGGAACATGGACTTACGGTGGCGGATAATCGTGTGTTTTATGGCGATTTTTGGTACAGCAGTGGTATCAGCGTTGCCAAGCAGCTTTTGCATGACAAGGAGCATTTACCTCAGGCTGTTGCCTGTGCCAATGACTGTATGGCGATAGGACTTGCGGGAGAGCTTGTAAAGGGTGGCGTCCGTGTTCCCGAGGATATTGCCGTGACAGGATATGATGTCCTGCCTGAGGCGAGAGTTGGAAGAGATACGCTTACATCGGCACCGGTTCCTGCAGAGGAATGTGGAGCACATGCAATCAGGTGTATCAATGCAATATTCGCAGGTGAGGAAATGCCTGAGTTTAATGCCAAGGTTGAGCTGTGCATCGGAAGCAGCTGTGGCTGTGGCATGGAACGGGATACAGAGGAGAACAGAAATTCAGGTTCATGGGATATTGAGGGGTATCAGGAAAGCTTCCAGTCCAGAACAAATTATATGGCAAGCGACCTGCTCCTCCAGACGGATGAGAACGGCGTTATCAATACAATATTTTCATATGTACATCAGATTAAGCCGTTTGATGGTTTTCATATCTGCCTGAATACGGATTGGGCGGAGAGTGCCGCAAGCAGCTGTGGTTACACAGAAAAATTGCTTCATGCACTTGGCTGTAATGAATCAAGACCGGGAGACAGTAAAGTGGATTTGACGGCAAGATATGATAAAAAGCAGCTGATTGAGTCACTTTTTGAGGTGGAGGATTATCCAAAGGCATACACGCTCACACCTTTATATTTTGAAAAACGCTGTTTTGGTTTTGCTGCCATCAGCTATGGAAAGGAAACACGCTGTTATACAGAGAAATACAGGGTGTGGCTTGAAACAATTATATACAATTTGGAATACTTCCGTCGTGTCAATGTGCTCAAAAAAGAAAATGTTCTTTTGAAAGCGGCACAGGTTCGTGATCCGGTTACAGGTCTGTACAATTACAATGGATTTATGGAAAGCTGTATGGATGTACTTGGAAAGTTTCCGAATGCGACAGGTTATGCAGATGTGATTGCCATAGATATTTTGGGTCTGAATGACATCGGCAGAAATAATACCGTTCACGGAAGCAACAAAATTATATCTGACTTTTCACGCATTTTGTTGGACAATACAGGAAGTGGAGTGCGATGTTCATTTGGAAACGGCGAATTTCTCGTTACGATGTTTTCGGTAGTGGACGGAGACAGCATGATGTCTGAAATTACGGAGAAAATCCAAAAACAGCTTGATACATATAATGACGAAAAAGGACTTGAGCCTGCATTATCCATTGTTGTGGGTGGAAGCAGGGATAGCGTCAGCGGTGCTGAGGAATTTGAGCGGCTGGTCAATAAGGCAGTCAGCATCAAAAATGGTAACCGGGCAAGGGTGCAGAAAAACAGCCAGATTAAGCTTAGTGCCGAGGAACAAAAAAATGTCGATGTTGTCAGCGATATTTTGGACAATAACAGGCTTACCTATCATTTCCAGCCGATTGTTGATGCGAGGACAGGAGAAATTTTTGCTTATGAGGCACTGATGCGTTCCAACACCGAGCAGTTTGTTTCACCGCTGGAAATTTTAAAATTTGCCGAGTATTTGGGAAGATTATACGATGTGGAGCGGGCAACCTTTTTAAATGTACTGGAATGTATTGAAAACCATGAGGAAGAGTTTATAGGGAAAAAGATATTTATAAACAGCATTCCGGGTAACCGGTTAAAGCCGGATGACTTTGAAATGGTTAAGGACAGGCTTGAAAAGTACAGCGGAAAGGTTGTAATTGAGCTTACGGAGCAGGCAGAGCTTGATGATGATGAACTGGCTAAAATGAAAGCGGATTACGAGAGAGTCGGTGTAGAAACGGCAGTAGATGACTACGGAACAGGATATTCCAATGTGACAAACCTGCTCCGCTATATGCCGAATTGCGTTAAAATAGACAGAATGCTTTTGTCGAATATCCAGCTTAGCCCGCAGAAGCAGCATTTTGTCAAGGAAATCATTGAATTTGCACATGACAATAACATTAAGACCTTGGCAGAGGGCGTTGAGACCTCCGAGGAGCTTAAGATGGTTATTTCGCTGGGCGTGGATTTGATTCAGGGATTTTACACCGCAAAGCCGTCTGCCGAAATATGCCGTTATATGAATCACAACATTCAAAATGAAATCATACAGTACAGCCAGTTGACGCTGGAGCAGAGCGGACGCAAGGTTTATAATGCGGGAACCGAAAGCAGCATTTCGCTTGTTAAGCTTGTTACGGGTAAGTATTCGGGAATTTGCTTTGGTGAGGGAAATATGCCTCACCGTGATATTAAGATTGTGGGCTTACCGGGATTTCAGGCAAACATGGATATTGTCGTGAAGGATTCCTATACAGGCAGAATAGAATTGCAGGATGTAGATTTGGGCAAGCACAATAACCAGCCGGGAATTAAGCTTGGAAAGAACTGCGACGTAACCCTTGTCCTGACGGGAGAAAATATTTTGGAGCAGGGCGGAGTTCTGGTTCCTGAAAGCTCTAAGCTTACGGTTCAGGGTGACGGCGATTTGTTCATAAAGCAGATTGCAACAGACGGATACGGCATTGGAAACAGCAAAAACGAAAGACATGGAGACCTGTACTTTGAGCAGGATGGTGCCATTGAAATAAGCGGAAATACGATGCATGGGGTTGGAATTGGTTCCGGCTATGGTGGAAACATTTACATTAACCGCGGCAAGTATGTGATAAAGCTTGCAGGTGAGGAGGCTGTTGGTGTCGGCTCGCTTTATGCGGACATGAACCAGGAAGTCAAAATGTGTGAAATGGACTTTAACATTGCAAATGCTACAAGTGTGGGCATCGGCTCGCTGGAAGGAAACGTCAACTTGTCCATTTCCCATGTGGGACTCAAGGCATCCTTTGGCGGCAATGAATGTACGGGTATTGGAACGATTCGGGGTGAAAAATGTAAAATATTTGTTGAACAGGCTTCCCTTGACATCAGTGCACGTTCCGAGCGTCTTTGCGGTCTTGGAAATATGTATGGTGCGGCAGATATCACGATTGAATCGGCACTTTATTCGGCATCCGTTCAAGGCAAAAAAGCAATTGCGATGGGAAATACACCAGGCAATGCGAGTATATATGTAAAAAATTCAGATTTGGTAACAACTGTCAAAAATAATTTGGGTGTTGATGTAGGAGCTGAAGTATTTGAAATCGTAAATGGACGATGCGACTTCAAATTAAACGGCAAGGAGGTTGAAAGAGAAAGTATAGAGGGTGACTTATAAAAAAATACTTGATATATCGACTTAAAAGGATTACAATAGACACGTGTTGAAAATAATTATCATTATATATGGTGAAGGAGGTTCAATGTTATGGCATACGTTATTAATGATGGTTGTGTAATGTGCGGAGCGTGCGCAGGAGCTTGCCCTGTAGGAGCAATCAGTGAAGGCGACGGAAAGTATGAAATTTCTGCTGATACTTGCATCTCATGCGGAGCATGTGCAGGAACTTGTCCGACTGGAGTTATCTCAGAAGAGTAATATAATCAGTACATCAAGGAACAAAGGGAGTGCACAAAAATGCACTCCCTTTTTGTATTTAACAGAAAACAGGGTTTTCTGATTATACTACTTGCAAATGTGTTTTGTTTGTGTTATGAATAATTGTCAGATACCACCAACCTTTTTATTTATAATATTGAAAAATTTTTTTAAGTAGTGCATATCATAATTCTAAGACATAAGAAGAAAATGATGTGATATATTTCAAAATATATTCCTTGAAAAATGATATGCAGTTCTTATCAAATAAATAATGGAATAATTTAGGTAAAACACAATGAAACACTTATATTTTAGCTTGCTAATGGGTAAAATGCGGGAAACCGCAAAATACAGGATTGACTAAAAGAAAGGTCGTTGAAAGTCTGAATTATCCAATATTTACAACAAATACTTTACTATAAAAATAAGAGAAAAGCAACATTATTTTTCTGTTTTACCAGCAAAATATTGTGAAAAAATGAAGAATTATCTTTACATGTAATCATTTTGTGATAAACTAATAATATCATTTTGCTAAGGAGTGACTGATATGAAGATTGAAAGATTAAGTGAAAATCAAATAAGGTGTACTCTTAATAAAGCTGACTTGGCAGATAAGGAGCTTTTATTATCAGAGCTTGCATATGGCACTGACAAGGCAAAAGAGCTTTTTCGCGAGCTGATGCAGCAGGCATCAAATGAATTGGGATTTGAAGTGGATAATATTCCACTTATGATAGAAGCCATACCTGTATCCTCTGAGTGTCTCATTTTAATTATTACAAAGGTTGAGGATCCGGATGAGTTAGATACGAGGTTCTCCAGATTTACGAAACATCTTGCAGATGTGGAACCATATGACAGTGAGGATTTGGAGGATGACGATGATTCCCATATTGATGTTGGTTCATCGGCTGTCCATGCTGCGGATGGGTTGATAGAGGCTCTTGGCAATCTTGCGGAAGGGTTAAGTGCATTGGGCGGACATAAGACAAAGAGAGCTTCCGAGCCTGTAGCTGAAATGCATCAGGATGTATTCCGCGTGTATTCATTTGTAAGCCTTGAGGATGTTATGGAGGCATCGGAAAGCGTCGGTGATGTGTACACGGGACACAGCACATTATATAAGAGTAAAAATGATAACAAATATTATCTTTATCTGATTAAGGGTGAAACCTCAGACGGAGATTTTATAAGGGTATGTAATATAATAAGCGAGTATGGTGATAAGGTAAAGGCGACCTACGCCACCTTGGAGCACTACGAGGAGCATTATAAGGTGATTGTTGAGGATAACGCAATACAAACCCTGAGTGCAATATAAAAATACTAAAAAACAATGACAGACTTTTACGGAAGAACTGCCATGCATCGGTTTACTGTTAAATAACGGTTAAGAAAGCTGATGTAAGAAGAAGGAGAGCACAATATGTATATTACCTGTTTAGACTTAGAGGGGGTTTTAGTACCAGAGATATGGATTGCGTTTGCTGAGGCAAGTGGAATACCTGAACTGAAAAGGACAACAAGAGATGAGCCTGATTACGACAAGCTGATGAATTGGAGACTGGGAATTCTTAAGGAGCATGGCTTGGGACTTAAGGAAATTCAGGATACAATTGCAACCATTGACCCGTTGCCGGGAGCAAAGGAATTTTTAGATGAGCTTCGCTCTATCTGTCAGGTTATTATTATAAGTGACACATTCTCGCAGTTTGCCGGACCACTTATGGCAAAGCTTGGATACCCGACAATCTTCTGTAATTCCCTTGAGGTTGCAGAGTCAGGTGAGATAACAGGTTTCAAAATGAGATGTGAGCAGTCTAAGCTTACTACGGTGAAAGCGTTGCAGTCTATCGGATATGATACGGTTGCAAGTGGAGACAGCCACAATGATTTGGGTATGATAAAAGCAAGTAAGGCGGGATTTTTATTCAGAAGCACGGAGCAGATAAAGGCAGATTATCCGGAGCTTCCTGCTTTTGAGGAATTTAATGAACTTTTGGCAGCAATTAAGGAAGCAATCAAATAATAAAATTCAACTAAGAAAACAACAATAAAGACTGGCGTGCCAGGAAAATAATACGGAAAAATGCAAAATAAAAAGACTGCTGTAAAACACAACAGTCTTTTATTTTGTATTTTATTAGTTGTTGCTGGATCTTGAAAGTATGCTTAGAATCCGGACGAAGATATTTATGATATCTACGTAAAGCTCAGCGGCCGAGTCAATCGCATTGTCAACGGTCCGTGCACAGTTGTTTGCTCTTGCCCAGTCATAACCAATGTATCCGCAGAAAATAAATACTACAATATAATCGATAATGCCAAGTGATGCACCGGCAACCATCATGATAAGCTCTATGGCTATTGTCAGCAAAAGCGTTACAAGTAATGTTCTTCCCATGTTAAGGAAAAAGTATGGGAAAATCGTTGATAAAAGCATCATACCTACGGTAACCAGACTTGTAATTCCAAATGCAGCTACAACTGTATTGCTGTATCCTGAAGCAATGTAAACATTTACCAAAATGGAAAGTACAAGACCAAGTGGAACGACAATCAGGTTATAGCCGATGAAGCTCACAACCGGATTGACTGAACGGTTTACCATGGCACTTCCTGCGATACACATTATGAAGTACAGACCAAAAAATAACCAACCACTTGTTTGTATAAGATTTACTGCAAAGCCGTAGCAAAACTTAATCATAAAGCAGTTTACAAGAAAACCGTAAAGGAGCGTGCCGCCTATAATAAGGTTGTAGGCTCTTTCTGATATTTCCAGTTCACCGGCATGAAAGTGTTGGCGTTCCATGTAACGTTCCTGTCTGTTGAGTGACATAAAATTACCTCCCTTTAAAATAAATTATTGTGCATTTTTGTTTGCAAGGTATCCATTAATTGAGGTAATCACCTCATCAACGTTCATACCGTGAACCATGCAGGCTTCTTCTAAGCTTTCCATTGCTGCTGATGGACAACCGACACAATGCATGCCTGCCGCCATCAGAATAGCAGCATTGCCCGGGTCGATTTCTATAATTTCATGGATTAACATAGATTTATCAACTGTCTGTGCCATTATCTGACCTCCTAATCTTTTTGTTTAATTAAATTTGCTTTTAATAGGAAATTATGTTTCCTATCGCTAAAAATTCTTAAATATTTTACCATATATGATATACGATTGTCTATAAAAATATGTTTGTATACAGTATACAATTAATGTATCAAAAAAAGTACAAAAATTAATGGATATAACATTGACGTGTATACAATTTGAAATTATAATAGATACAACGTCAGTTACTGATTTAGTTTTCTGCAATGGGGGCGGAAGCTGATATCGGTTTCTGAAAGGAACTGTTCAATTTATTTTTAAGACAATCCGCACAGTGACAGCGGAAGAAAAAAGGAGGAATAAAATACAATGTTATTAAAATTTGATGCATTGGAAGCAGAAGGATGGGACGGCTTCGTACCTGGAAAGTGGCAGAAGGAAGTTGAGGTAAGAGATTTCATTCAGAAGAACTACACTCCATATGAGGGCGATGATTCATTCTTGGCTGAGCCAACTCAGGACACGAAGGATTTGTGGCAGATGGTGCTTGACCTTTCCAAGAAGGAGAGAGAAGCAGGCGGCGTTCTCGATATGGATACAAAGATAGTTTCAACACTTACTTCCCATGGTGCAGGATATCTTGACAAGAGCAAGGAGAAGATTGTCGGATTCCAGACTGATAAGCCTTTCAAGAGAGGTATGAACGTATATGGTGGTATCCGTATGGCTATGAAGGCTTGTGAGGACAACGGATATAAGGTAGACCCTGAGGTTGTTGAGTTCTTTACCACTCACAGAAAGACTCATAATGCAGGTGTATTCGATGTATATGATGCAGAGATAAGAAGATGCCGTTCAAACCACATTATTACAGGACTTCCAGATGCATATGGTCGTGGACGTATCATCGGTGACTACAGAAGAGTTGCTCTTTACGGAATTGATTTCCTGATTGAGGACAAGAAGATACAGAAGGAGTCATTTGGTGATGTCTATACTGACGATGTAATCAGAGGTAAGGAAGAAATTTCAGAGCAGATTAGGGCTCTCGGTGAGTTAAAGCAGATGGCTGCAGCTTACGGTATTGATATTTCAAAGCCTGCTACAAACGTTAAGGAAGCAATTCAGGCATTATACTTCGGTTATCTTGGTGCCGTTAAGGAGCAGAACGGTGCGGCTATGTCACTTGGTCGTACATCTACATTCCTTGATGTTTATGCAGAGAGAGACCTTAAGAATGGTACATTTACAGAGTCAGAAATTCAGGAGTTTGTTGATCACTTCATTATGAAGCTGAGATGCGTAAAGTTCGCAAGAACTCCTGAGTACAATTCAATTTTTGCAGGTGATCCTGTATGGGTTACTGAGTCACTTGGCGGTATGGGTGTTGATGGACGTCCGCTTGTAACAAAGATGAGCTTCAGATATCTCCATACACTTGACAACTTAGGTACTTCACCTGAGCCGAACCTTACAGTTCTTTGGTCAACAAACCTTCCTATGAACTGGAAGCAGTATTGTGCTAAGATGTCAATTAAGTCTTCATCCATCCAGTATGAGAATGATGACCTTATGAGACCAATCCATGGTGATGATTACGGTATTGCATGCTGTGTATCTTCCATGGTAATCGGTAAGGAGATGCAGTTCTTCGGAGCAAGAGCAAACCTTGCAAAGTGTCTTCTTTATGCTATCAACGGTGGTGTTGATGAGTGTACAGGTGTACAGGTAGGTCCTAAGTACAGACCAATCACTTCAGAATATCTTGATTATGATGAGGTTATGGAGAAGTTCGATGACATGATGGAGTGGCTTGCTAAGGTATATGTAAGTGCACTTAACATCATTCATTATATGCATGACAAGTATGCTTATGAGAGAATCCAGATGGCTCTTCATGACAGAGACGTCAAGAGATATTTTGCAACAGGTCTTGCAGGACTTTCCGTTGTAGCTGATTCACTTTCTGCTATTAAGTACGCTAAGGTTAAGGCAGTCAGAAATGAGCAGGGTGTTGTAGTAAGCTACGAGACAGAGGGAGATTTCCCTAAGTATGGTAACAACGACGACAGAGTAGACAAGATTGCAGCAAGTCTTGTGTCAACCTTTATGCACAAGCTTAGAAAGCATCACGTATATAGAAATGGTTTCCCAACCATGTCAATTCTTACAATTACTTCAAACGTAACTTATGGTAAGAACACAGGAGATACTCCTTGTGGAAGAAAGCATGGTCAGCCATTTGCACCTGGTGCAAACCCAATGCATCAGAGAGATACACATGGTGCACTTGCATCTCTTGCAACAGTTGCAAAGCTTCCGTTTATGGATTCACAGGATGGTATTTCAAATACCTTCTCCATTATTCCGGGTGCTCTTGGTAAAGAGGATCAGGTATTTGCAGGTGACCTTGACGTGGATCTTAAACTGTAATGCTTTTCACAAAGCGGTATTAAAATTCAATTCATGTAAAGTTGAGGAATGATTGAATGGATAATGGTTTAAGTAATGTTGATGATATCGTCGCAATGATTGATGGAATGGTTGCAAATGGTCATGGACACATACATGTGTCCTATGACCCTGAGCAGGACGGCAAATCAGTAGAAACATTAGCTTGTTTAGACTGTGCCAAAGGAAATTTGGCATGTGCCGTGCCTACATTACACGAGGGCATTGACGACGCTTTTGAAGAAGATTAATTTTAATGAATAATATTATGAATTTAGGAGGATTATAATTATGGCTAGCACTCAGCAGATTGATAACTTAGTTGGTATGTTGGATGGATATATCGAGAAAGGTGGATACCATCTCAATGTAAATGTGTACAATAGGGATACTCTTATTGATGCCCAGAAGCATCCTGAGAATTACCCACAGCTTACAATTCGTGTATCCGGATATGCAGTAAACTTTATTAAGCTTACTCCGGAGCAGCAGGCTGATGTTATCTCACGTACATTCCATGAGGCTATGTAAATTTTCCTGCTGATGGATACGTTACATCAATTTTTGATGAACTTATTAACAGGTAAGATTATCAGGAGGGGTGTCACTGGTGTGGCACCTCTCTTTGAAGTTAGGAGCGGCAAAATATGGAAGGAATGATACATTCGATTGAAACATTCGGAACGGTTGACGGACCGGGAATCCGGTATGTGGTCTTTGTAAAGGGCTGTCCTATGCGATGTCAGTATTGCCACAATCCTGACACATGGGAAATGGCGGGCGGAACAAAAATGTCAACAGACGAAATATTGGATGACTATGAGAGATACAAGCCGTTTTTAAAGGGCGGCGGATTAACCGTTACAGGTGGAGAACCTCTTGTGCAGATTGATTTCCTGACTGAACTGTTTGAAAAGGCAAAGCAGCGTGGCATACATACCTGTCTCGATACTTCAGGGATTATGTTCAGAAGAAATGAACCTGAAATATACGAGAAGTATGTCAGGCTTATAAAATCCACAGACCTTATTATGCTTGACATAAAGCACATTGACCCTGAGGAGCATAGGAAGCTCACGTCGCAGCCATGTGATAATATATTTGACTTCTTAAAGTTTCTTGATGAGCAGGAAAAGGAAATATGGATCAGGCATGTTCTTGTTCCGGGCATAACATTAATACCTGAGTATTTAAAGAGGCTTGGGGAATTTATTGCACAGTTCCGTCACGTAAAGGCACTTGATGTGCTTCCGTATCATAGCATGGGAAAAGAAAAATATCAGAAAATGGGAATCGATTATGTGCTTAAGGATGTGGAAGAGGCAACAAAGGATCAGGCGATAGAGGCACGTAAAATTATCATTGATGCAATGAGGGAAAAACGGCGTTCCATGGAGTCAGAGTAGTATTTTGGGGTAATCGTAAAGTCATAAAACGAACATTATTGTTATTTATGACCTTGGGATTGCCCTGTTTTTGTTCTGATTGATTTAAAATTGACATATATTAAAGCAAATACCGTTGCTTGGGTTATGTATGGGATATATGAAGGAACGTGGAGTTAAATGTTACAACAGACTTTCGGTTTTTTTTGGACGGAGAACGACAAGGTTCGTTTTTGGGGTTGTCCTTATGGCTGTTCTGGTCATAATCAACATATGTATTTATTTTTGTCAGGCGGTAAAAACGGACGATGTGATTACGGTTGTTGTGGATGCAGGACATGGCGGTAATGACCCCGGCAAGGTTGGCGTAAATGGAACAAAAGAAAAGGATATTAATTTATCCATAGCATTAAAGCTTAAGGATGAGCTGGAGCAAAAGGGTATTAAGGTGATTCTCACAAGGAGCAGTGATGAAAGCCTTGAGGTTGAGGGGGCAAGAAACAAGAAAACATCCGATATGAACCGCAGGATGGAGATTGTAAATGATTCGGGGGCGGATTTGCTGATTAGTATTCATCAAAACAGCTTTACGGATGCTTCCGTTCAGGGTGCCCAAACATTTTATTATAACGGTTCCAAGGAAAGTGAGGAGCTTGCAGTTACCGTCCAGGGTGAGCTTGTAAAGGCACTGGACGAAAATAATAAAAGAAAAGCAAAGGCGGGCAATGATTACTATGTATTGAGAAAAAGTATGTGCCCTGCCATTATAGTGGAATGTGGCTTTTTAAGTAATCCCAAGGAAGAAGCATGTCTTGTTGAGGAAACATATCAGCAGGATATTGCTTCAGCAATAGCAGCGGGGGTATACAAATGGATAAAAGGAAGATAAAAATGAGGCTGCCACATTAAAAAATATTATGTCCCAATAATAAAAAATTTCGTCCAATAAAAGATGTAACGGTACTAAAAGTTGTCTGCATATGTCATGTTATGCAGGCAACTTTTAGTGTTGGTGTTTTTAAACGATTTTTTATTTGTTATATACACGCAAAATGCAGAAAACTAGGACAAGCCACTTATGAATTAGTGCATTGTCCTAGTGACAATAAAAACAATGTATGCTATAATTTAACAAACAGGTTGAAAAAGGAAGAAAAATGGTAAAACATCAAACGATTTCGAAGGGTGAGTTCGGAGCGTTTGCGTTAATCAGAATGACTTATTACAGTCCTTGGGGAGTTTTTTTGAAATATTGACATCATGTACATTAACATAAATCAGAAGTGATTTTCAAATGACACATCTTAATTCTAGTTTCATCAATAACATTCCCAAGAAATTTTTAAAATTAAAATTGAATTCTATATTGTGGTTATTATAGAAGATTAGATAAAATGGTAGAGTAGTGAATGTACTTAAAATAAATAAAGGCTGCCGCACTAACTGGATGCGACAGCCCGCTTTCTTTTATTTGGAAGCTTTAAATCCGTACATCTACATTTGCACCTATATTAGGATTTACGGACTGCTCCATCATTTTTGTAATCATATCCCCGCTAACTTCCGCACTGTCAAGAGATTTTTTTAATAATGAAATATCTATCACGTTCATGCTTCTGGTGTCGCTGATAGATAAGTTTGTGCTGCTTAATGCATTAATGTTCATATTGTCATCTCCTTTCCTATCTTTCATGAATTAATCTTGTGCACATTATAGCTTAAATGTTTCATCAATGCAACAACTTTTTGGAAATAAAAAGCAATAAAAAGCAAAAAATACGTCAAAAATAGTAAAAAAATCAATAAACCTGTTGACAATACGCAAAACAAATGCTATTATCGTTTTTGTAACAAGTCGTAACAAATTTGTAACAAATACGACTTTGAAATTTACATACTAAAATGGAGGTGTCAGTATGGGAAAGCCATGCAAGAAATTATTGCAGGTTTTAGCCCTATCTGGAGCATTTGCGTGTGCATCAGGTGCTGTTGCGGCTTTTGCCAAAAACGAAGTGCTGTACACGGATGAAAATGTCAGCTTATCTGTTGCGGTAGACAGATATATAGCATCAGGAGCGGACGTATTTGAATGTGAAATTAATACAGAGATAGGTACAATATTAAAATATTTAAATGATACAGTGGAGGTAAGCGTGGAGGCCCGCACTGAGGAAACGGAGGAGGAAGACCGATACATATACTTCAGCGGAAAGGCAGTTGTGGTAGCTTCCGATTATGTAAATATTCGTCAGTATGCGGATGTGGAAAGTGATATTATTGCAACGATATTACCGCAGGCGATTGTTACCGTGGATGAAAAAGGAGATGAATGGTCACTTATCACCTCAGGAGAATGCAGAGGATATATAAAGAATGATTTCCTCAAGTTTGGCTCCGATGCAGCAGATTATGCGGCGGCAAACATGACGAAGAAAGCATATGTTACGGCTTCAGCATTAAGTCTTAGGGCTGAGAAGGATGAGAATAGTGAGTGTCTTGCGACACTGCCAAACGGATTGGGATATGAGGTCCTTGCACAGGATGACCAGTGGACATACATTAAGGCGGACAGTTCTTTAAATGGTTATGTAAAAAATGACTACATAGAAATAGCATATAATATGATAACAGCCAGTCCGGTTGTTGCTCCGGATGAGTTGGATGTAGAGGAACGGACGACTGAAACAACGGAGGCTGTCACAACGACAGCAGCACCGACGACAACGGAGGCACCAACCACGGCAGCACCGACAACAACAGAAGCACCAAGCAGCACACCGCCTGTGTCAGGCTCGGGAACAGGTTCTGATATTGCAAATTTTGCCGTACAGTATGTAGGCAACCCTTATGTTTATGGTGGAACCAGTCTTACGAATGGAGCTGACTGCTCAGGTTTTGTAATGACTGTTTACAGCAATTTTGGATATAGCTTGTCGAGAACAGCATATTATCAGTCGTTTGAGGGAACGGAGGTAAGTCAGGCAAACATACAGCCGGGAGACTTGGTATTTTATGATTACGGTACGGGAGAAATTCAGCACGTTGCCATATATATAGGAAACGGACAGATTGTACATGCACAAAACTCCAGTACAGGAATTGTGATTTCAAGTCTGAACACTCCTTATACAATCAGAAGAATTGTCAACTGATATCACACTCAACTTTTATAATAAGGTGGAATATGCCATTCGAATGTTCGGTTTGATGCCGAATTTCGGGTGGCATATTTTTTTGTTATTTAGAAAATGACAAAAAATGACAGAAATGTTCTAGGTTAAGGTTGACATTATCTGGCATAATATAGTATACTTTGACAATCATATATTTTTTTTATTTTAGAAAGGGGAGCTATTATGAAGAAAAAAGTGAGGAATTTCTTTGCAATTCTAGTTTTTGCAGTCATGTGTTTTCTGTTAATGCACTTGCCAAGACATCCGGCTATGTAACCCGAAATTTTGGGGAATTAAGTATATCCTGCCGCATAACATGTACCACCGGTAGCGGAACCGCTGATACGAAAGGTGCACCGTATGGATATAAAAATGTTGCCAATATCATCGTAAAGGACAAAAACGGTGTTGCACTCGGTAGCAATTCGACTACCACAGCATATAATTTTGTGGCAACGGCAACAAAAAGTATTTCAGGTAATAAAATCAAAAGTGCACTCAGCGGTCATTTTGTCTTGGATTCAAACTACAATCCGGCTCAGCCGCTATATATGCAGATTAATTTGACACAGGAGCCATAATTATGAAGAAGAGAATCATTATTAGTATATTGGTATTGCTTGTTATTGCAGTTGGCGTGATTGTTATCCGGCATTATAACGACAAATCAAATCAGGAAGATGAGTCTGGTGGTTATTATGAATGGTTTTCGGAAGTAAGATATTACCCTGAAAGTGGTCTTAATTTTGATGCAATAAGCGGTGAGGTCCAGATTGAAGCACCATGTAAGCATACATTTACGATGGATACGGAAGTGACGGATGGCGGTGTGACGTTTAATGTTTATTACTATGATCATAATACTGATAAGCCGGATGAAGGCGTTGGCGATTTAATAAGAAGCGAGCATATTACAGAAACAGGGGTATATACATATAATCTGGATGACCTTTCAGACGGCTGGTATTGGCTGGAAATAAAAAGGGATAATAAGGATGTAAGAGTGAATGTCAAATACAAATTTATACAGGATGGCAAATATCTACAAGATGGCACTGATTAAATTATTCAGGTACGGTTTTGTAGGAATAAGTGTTTTCTTTGGTCTTGCATTGTCGTTTTTTATGTTTTGTTATTACGATACAGCAAAAAAAATAGACAAAAATGAGTCTGATGATATAAAAACGTATCAGTATAACAATACAGAAGCTTACTTTGTATATGGGAAAGAAATTCAATTGGAAGATATACAGTATGAGGGGTTTATTGGCTGTAATGCTGTAGTCATGGATACTATGTTTTACGTGGGAAATCATGAGCTTCCGAGAACGGCAGAGGTGGTAATGCACGACAATGAATTAATTTACCCTATCATAGCGGGCAGATACCCTACACAGGAGGATTTTGCATCGGGCGAATCATGTGTTGTTTTGGGCAAGTCATTAAAAAAAGATACATATAGCAGAAATGGATGCGACTACATAAAGATAAATGGTGATGAATATTATGTCACGGGATATGTAGCCGCTGAAAATTCTGCTATATTTAATCACAAGATTATTTTGTATTATGAAAATAGTGGCACAGGTGTCTTAAGGGATTTGGAGTATTACAAAAATAATGCAGGCGTTTTTCTTGTGTTTTCTTCTAATGCAGATATGTCTGTATATACAGATTTATTTAATCAATACGAGGAGGAGTATTCTGAAAATTTGTTTGCAGCGGATTTTCAGGAGTTTTATTCCAGTGCTGCAGTCCGTTCGGAAAGCAGAAAAATTGCCATGCTCATATATGTCTTTTCTGTCGTGCTGGTTATATTGTCAATTGTTTACTGGTATATCAGTAACAAGAAGGAAATAGCAATAAGGCGTGCCTATGGGTATTCTAAAGGCAATGTTATATTATTGGTATTAAAACGAATTTTGGGACTGTTGTTTTTTGCAATCATTGCTTCTGAATTATTTATGGTTTTTTTGAACAAAATGGAAGGCTCTTTTGCGATATTCAGTATGGGAGATTTTTTGTGGCAGGTCAGCATGGTGTTGAGATACATTGTGGTGACAATTCCACTGGTGCTTACACCCCTGATTATACGAATATGCATGGACAATCCTAATACATTAATAAAAGAGTGTGATTAATCTATGTTGGTTTAATGGGTTGACGTTCGAAGCTGAGGAGATTGATAATGAAATATTGTATGTGGTATGCACTGGCACAGTTAATGAAAAATAAGATTATGGCAATTATTACAACGGCAATGGTAACCTTGGGATTCATACTTGTCGGTTATGCAGGAGTTACATATGCCCGTTTTCATAATGCTGAGCTTGTCGCAAAGAAAACAACGGATTATGATATTGAAAATATTTATAACATTAATTTTTTTAAATATGTATATGCATACACGGAAGAAAAGGAACAACTGAGGGAATTGTATTATTACATAAAAGAGCTGCCGGACATTTCTTTTTGTGGGTTTTATTTTTATTCGGAAAATGAACTTTATATTACTCCTGAGTTGGGAATGCTGTGTGGTCTTACACTTGCTGCTGATGAAAATGTAAACAGTGCATGGACAGGAGCGAATATGGCAGATGCCTTTCCGGCAGGGAAAAAGTTACAGGGACTTTGTAACTATACGGTACAAAATGTACTGCCAGAAGGGTCTGTTTTTTGGGGAGACGGCTTTATTGATTCCGATGGTCTTTTGGTTAATCTTGATAATTATATCGTGATGGATGCTGATAAGCTTATCAGGGAAGAAAATGTGTATATAACCAATGGAATTATAAATAATTTTTATTTTTGTGTTGCGGATTTGGATAATATAGAACAGGTTAAACAGGACATTAAGAATAAGGCTGATGAACTGGGACTTGATATATATGGCATAAACAGTCTGGACATATTATTTGAGAGGCAGGCAAGGGATGCAATGGATATGGCAGGCGAAGATTATTATATGCCGATTGTACTGTTTATTTGCTCCTGCATCGGGATAGTTCTTGCTACCCTGATTTCTTACAAGGTGAATCGGCATGATACCAATATTATGCTGATGAACGGATTTACAAGGAGAGATATTTCCTGGATTTTTTTGTTTGAAAATGGGTATAAATCAGTTGCTGCATTTGCAATTATGCTTTTATACTGGCTATGCGACAAAAGTGCGGTTGAATATAGCGGCAATATAAATATGGTTCCTTTACTGCTTGGAACCGCTGTCCTTGGAATTGTACTGATATGGGTTAGCAGTCTGCCAGTCATTATTAAATTAAAATTAAATCTGCCTGTTAGCTTAGTAGGAGAAGAAGAATGATTGAATTACAAAATATTAGCAAAACATATAAGAGTATCAATGGAAAAACGGATGCTTTGTCTGATGTTTCTCTTACAATAAATGAAAGAGAATTTGTATGCATCATGGGAAAATCCGGTTCCGGAAAAACTACATTATTAAATATAATCGGTTGTATGGATCAGGCGGACAGTGGGGAATATTGCCTGGATACCGTTTCTGTCGGCAAGCTTAGTGCAAATAAATTTGATAGACTCCGCAGGGAAAAAATAAGCTTTATATTCCCAAAATATGAATTGATGAGCAGATATACAGTATATGAAAATATAGAACTTCCGATGAATGCAAAAAAGATTTCGAGAAAAGAGAAAAAACAAAAAATTGCGGATATAATGAAAAGGCTGGGGATATATGAGCTTCGTGATAAATTTCCAAAACAGCTTTCGGGAGGAGAACAGCAAAGAGTGGCGATTGCCAGAGCATATGTATCTGATAATAAGTATATTTTGGCAGATGAACCAACAGGTGCTTTGGATAACAAAAACACGCAGGAAATAATGAATATTTTTGGAGAGTTAAGGGATGAAGGAAAAACAATCGTTTTGGTTACACATGATGAAGAAATTGCAATGAGGGGAGACCGAATCGTTTATCTTTTGGATGGAAAAATAATGGAGGGATAAATAATCCGCTAATTTATGCGGCTTCAAAAATTTGTTGGAAAAATTACTACAGTATGATATAATTGTACCAATGTATTACCTGTTGTGATACATGAGTTTGACCAAAAAGGAGTGGGGCACATGAATTATATTATAAGTGGCAAAAATATTGAAATTACAGAGGGCTTAAAATCGGCTATTTATGACAAAATCGGGAGGTTAGAGAAATTCTTCGTTGATGATACGGATGTTCAGATAACTTGTTCAGTAGAGAAAGAAAGACAGAAAATTGAGGTTACAATCCCTATGAAGGGACATATAATCAGGGCAGAGCAGTCAAGTGATGATATGTATGTTTCCATAGATATGGTGGTTGAGGTGATTGAGCGTCAGGTGACAAAATACAAAAAGAAAATTGTTGATAAGGAACAGAACGCAGCATACATTCAAAATGATTTCTTCAATTTAGACGACGTTGACGACGAAGAAGTCCAGATTATAAAAAGCAAGAGATTTGCCGTTAAGCCTATGTATCCTGAGGATGCCTGTATCCAGATGGAGTTGCTTGGACACAATTTCTATGTATTCCGCAACGCAGAGACGGAGGAAGTAAATGTAGTTTACAAGCGTAAGGGAAACACATATGGACTGATTGAACCGGAGTTTTAGGGGGGTAAACATAGAAAGAGACTGCCGCATTTGGTATTGATGCGGCAGTTTTGTTGTTCTTAAGCGTCTGTCAACTTTGAAAATAATTTTAAAAAGTTCTTGCATTATGTATTTCCTTGTTATATAATAGCCATTGCTGTGACATTGATAGCGTGGAAGCGAAGGTTGCTGCGTAACATGAAGCAGGTTATTTCGTGGAGCGAATGTCAATTAAAGATAACTGGCGACAAGTCACTGTACTTAATACCATCCGCAGATTTGGCTATTACCAAGAATGCGGAGATGACGTGTGAAAGTTAAGGAATGTTTTAAAATATGACACACACGGGAAAGTTGTACAGTCACCACTTGTCGTACTACTATTAAGTGCGAAAAGGAGGCGGCTTTTTTTATGGCAAGTCAAATTATGAGAATCACATTGAAGGCGTACGATCACAAGTTAATCGATCAGGCTGCAAAGCAGATTATCGAAACTGTAAAGAGTACGGGAGCAAAGGTTAGCGGACCGGTTCCAATGCCTACAAAGGTTGAGAAGGTTACAATCCTCAGAGCTGTTCATAAGTATAAGGATTCAAGAGAACAGTTTGAGCAGAGAACCCACAAGAGACTCATTGATGTCTTGACACCATCACAGAAGACAATTGATGCTTTACAGAAGCTTGATATGTCTGCAGGTGTATATATTGATGTTAAGATGAAGTAGTAAAGTAATAAGAAAGAAAATGCAGTAAATACCTAATTACATTTTTTATAAATGAATTTAGTATGATTACCTTATTAAGGCAATCCGCTGTGAATTAAAATTAGGAGGAAGTTTAATAATGAAGAAGGCTATTTTAGCAACAAAAGTCGGAATGACTCAAATCTTCAACGAAGACGGTGTTCTTACACCGGTAACAGTATTACAGGCTGGTCCATGTGTTGTAACTCAGGTAAAAACAGTTGATAATGACGGTTACGATGCAATTCAGGTTGGACTTGGCGAAAAGAAAGAAAGAACTACTACTAAGGATGTTTCAGGTAAGAAAGTTATCAGAAACCCACATGGCGCCGGCAAGGCTGAGGTAGGACATTTCAAGAAGGCAGGAACGACACCTAAGAGATATGTGAGAGAGTTCAGGTTAGAGAACGTGGCAGATTATAATGCAGGCGATGAAATTAAGGCTGACATCTTCGCAGAGGGTGACAAGATTGATGTTACTGCTAAGTCAAAGGGTAAAGGATATGCAGGCGGTATCAAGAGATATGGCATGAGATCAGGTCCTTCAGCTCACGGTTCAAAGTACCATCGTCATGCGGGCTCAAATGGTTCTGCAACTACTCCGGGCAGGGTATTCAAGGGAAAGAAGATGCCTGGACATATGGGTAATGTAAGAGTTACTGTACAGAATCTTGAGATAGTTAAGATAGATGTTGAAAACAATGTAATCTTGGTAAAGGGCGCAGTTCCGGGACCTAAGAAATCATTAGTAATGATTAAGGAAACAGTAAAAACCGGTAAATAATCGGTTTTTCAGGAAGGAGGAACATTTAGATGGCAACAGTAGCTGTTTATAACATCGAAGGTAAGGAAGTAGATAAGCTTGAGCTTAATGACAACGTGTTCGGTGTTGAAATAAATGAACATTTAGTACACAAGGCTGTAGTAAGCCAGTTAGCAAATAGTCGTCAGGGAACCCAGAGCACAAAGACACGTTCTGAGGTATCAGGCGGCGGAAGAAAGCCATGGAGACAAAAGGGAACCGGTCATGCAAGACAGGGTTCAACAAGAGCTCCTCAGTGGACAGGTGGTGGAGTTGTATTTGCTCCAAAGCCAAGAGATTATTCAAAGAAAATGAACAAGAGAGAGAAGCAGATTGCAATGAAGTCGGCACTCACTTCAAAGGTGCAGGAGTCGAAGCTTATCGTTGTGGACGAGATTAAGCTTGATGAGATTAAGACTTCAAGATTTGTAAAGATACTTGACAATCTTAAGGCTTCTAAGGCGTTGGTTGTAACGAAGGATAAGGACGATAAGGTGATTCTTTCCGCAAGAAACATACCAACTGTAAAGACTGCAATGACAAATTCAATTAATGTATATGACATTCTTAAGTACGATTCACTTGTAATCACTAAGGATGCTGTAGCAGCAATCGAGGAGGTGTACGCATAATGGCAGATATTAAATATTATGACGTTATACAGAAGCCTGTTCTTACTGAGAAAAGTATGAACGCTATGGCAGAAAAGAAATACACTTTCCTTGTACATCCGGAGGCAACCAAGACTCAGATTAAAGAGGCTGTTGAGAAGATGTTTGAGGGAACAAAGGTAGCTAAGGTAAATACCATGAACTGCGAGGGAAAGACCAAGAGACGCGGCACGGTATATGGAAAGACTGCAAAGACTAAGAAAGCAATTGTTCAGCTTACGGCTGAAAGTGCTGATATAGAGTTGTTTGAGGGACTGTAGAATGTAAATCGAAAGGAGAAAGAAAATGGGAATTAAGACGTATAACCCATATACACCTTCCAGAAGGAACATGACTGGTCTTGATTTTGAGGAAATTACAAAGAGCACTCCTGAAAAGTCTCTTTTGGCTAAGAAAAAAAAGACAGCCGGTCGTAACAATCAGGGAAAAATCACAGTGAGACATCACGGTGGTGGAAATAGACAAAAGTACAGAATCATCGACTTCAAGAGAAGGAAGGATGATATACCTGCTAAGGTGGCATCAATCGAGTATGACCCGAACAGAACTGCCAACATTGCACTTCTTCATTATGTAGATGGTGAGAAAGCATACATTATAGCTCCTATGGGGCTTAAGATAGGCGATGAGCTTATGAATGGTTCAAATGCAGAGGTTAAGATTGGTAACTGCTTACCACTTGCTGATATTCCGGTTGGTACGGAAATTCACAACATTGAACTTTATCCTGGTAAGGGAGCACAGCTCGTCCGTTCAGCAGGTAACTCCGCTCAGCTTATGGCTAAGGAAGGAAAGTATGCAACACTTCGTCTTCCTTCAGGCGAGATGAGAATGGTTCCTATCGTTTGCCGTGCAACAATCGGTCAGGTTGGAAATATTGAGCACGGACTTGTTAACATCGGTAAGGCGGGACGTAAGCGTCACATGGGAATAAGACCTACGGTAAGAGGTTCTGTTATGAACCCGAACGACCATCCACATGGTGGTGGTGAAGGTAGAACCAGTATTGGTAGACCGGGACCATCTACTCCATGGGGTAAGCCGGCACTGGGACTTAAGACCAGAAAGAAGAATAAGCAGTCTAACAAGATGATAATAAGAACAAGAGACGGTAAGAACGTTAAGTAAGGAGGTAACATATGGCTCGTTCATTAAAAAAAGGACCATTTGCAGATGATTATTTATTAAAGAAAATAGATGCTCTTAATGCAGCAAATGACAAGCAGGTTATTAAGACCTGGTCACGTCGTTCAACTATCTTCCCTTCATTTGTGGGTCATACAATAGCAGTACATGATGGAAGAAAGCATGTGCCTGTATACGTAACTGAGGATATGGTTGGACATAAGCTTGGTGAGTTCGTATCAACAAGAACGTACAGAGGACATGGCAAGGATGAGAAAAAGGGTAAGAAGAAATAAGTTGAGAGGAGGAGACATTCATGGCAAAAGGACATAGATCCCAGATTAAGAGACTCAGAAATGAGAACAAGGATACAAGGCCAAGGGCTACCGTATCTTATGCCAGAGTTTCAGTGACAAAGGCATGCTTCGTATTAGATGCAATCAGAGGCAAGGATGTAACTTCAGCACTTGGTATTCTTGCTTACAACAACAGATACGCTTCAAAGGTTATTGAGAAGCTTTTAAAGTCTGCTATCGCAAATGCAGAGAATAACAACGGAATGAAGGCAGAGGACCTTTACATTGCTGAATGTTACGCAAATAAAGGACCAACAATGAAGAGAATTCAACCAAGAGCACAGGGTAGGGCTTACAGAATCGAAAAGAGAACAAGCCACATTACAATTGTGCTGGATGAAAGATAGGAGGTAAGCAGAGTGGGACAGAAGGTTAATCCACATGGTTTAAGGGTTGGAATCATCAAGGATTGGGATTCAAAGTGGTATGCCGATACCAAGAACGGTGAATTCGCAAACAACCTTGTTGAAGACTATAAAATCAGAGAATATTTAAAGAAAGAGCTTTATGCGGCTAATATTTCTAAGATTGAAATAGAGAGAACAGCAGACCGGGTAAAGGTCAGTGTGTATACTGCAAAGCCTGGTGTCGTAATAGGTAAGGGCGGAGCTGGTATCGAGAAGGTTAAGACTAAGGTTCAGAAGCTTACTTCCAAGAAGCTTATCATTGACATTAAGGAAATCAAGAAGCCGGATTTGGATGCACAGCTTGTTGCAGAAAACATTGCAGCACAGCTTGAAAACCGTATTTCCTTCAGAAGAGCTATGAAGTCATGCATGGGCAGGACCATGAGAGCAGGTGCACTTGGTATTAAGACTTCCTGTTCAGGAAGACTTGGCGGAGCAGATATGGCAAGAACAGAGTTCTATAGCGAGGGTACAATACCGCTTCAGACGCTTCGTGCTGATATTGACTACGGTTTTGCTGAGGCAGATACAACATACGGTAAAGTTGGTGTTAAGACATGGATTTACCATGGAGAAGTACTTCCTACTAAGGGAAATAAGGAAGGGAGCGATAAATAATGTTAATGCCTAAAAGAGTTAAGCGTCGTAAGCAGTTCAGAGGTTCTATGGCAGGTAAGGCGCTTAGAGGAAATAAAATAACAAATGGTGAGTACGGTATCGTGGCTATGGAGCCTGCATGGATTAAATCAAACCAGATAGAGGCAGCCCGTATCGCCATGACACGTTATGTAAAGCGTAATGGTAAGGTTTGGATTAAAATATTCCCAGATAAGCCTGTAACAGCCAAGCCGGCTGAAACCCGTATGGGTTCTGGTAAAGGTTCCCTTGAGTACTGGGTAGCAGTTGTTAAGCCGGGCAGAGTTCTTTTTGAGATTGCCGGTGTACCTGAGGAAACTGCAAGAGAGGCACTTCGTCTCGCAGTACACAAATTACCTTTAAAGTGTAAGATAGTTGCTAAGGCGGACTTAGAAGTTGAAGAGGGAGGTAAATAGCAGTGAAGCTTAAGGAATATAAAGAAGAATTAAAGGCAAAATCACTTGAGGATTTACAGAGCGATTTAGTAGCTGCTAAGAAGGAATTATTTAACTTAAGATTCCAGAATGCCACTAATCAGCTTGAAAATACAAGCAGAATTAAGGATGTTAGAAAGAACATCGCGAGAATTCAGACAGTAATAGCCCAGAAGGCTGAGTAATTATCGTAAAAGGAGGAAATATTGTGGACAGAAATCTGAGAAAAACACGTGTAGGTTTAGTTACAAGTGATAAGATGGATAAGACAATTGTTGTGTCAATCGTTGATAATGTAAAGCATCCTCTTTACGGTAAAATTGTAAAGAGAACTTACAAGCTCAAGGCTCATGATGAGAAGAATGAGTGTAAGATTGGTGATAGAGTAAGAGTTATGGAGACAAGACCACTTTCCAAGGATAAGAGATGGAGACTTGTTGAGATAATTGAGAAGGCTAAGTAAGGGAGGCGTAAACAATGGTTCAGCAGGAAACAAGACTCAAGGTTGCTGATAATACGGGTGCTAAGGAAATTCTTTGCATCAGGGTATTAGGCGGTTCAACCAGAAGATATGCAAACATCGGTGATATCATAGTTGCCTCTGTTAAGGA
Organism: Bacteroides sp.; assembly: GCA_023666705.1. Lineage (GTDB taxonomy): Bacteria > Bacillota > Clostridia > Lachnospirales > Lachnospiraceae > Coprococcus_C. The sequence continues at coordinate 48,274 of JAMPBO010000009.1, read as the reverse complement.
TGCAACACCAGGCGGAGTTGTAAAGAAGGGTGACGTTGTCAAGGCGGTAGTAGTACGTTCCAAGAAGGGCGCACGCCGTAAGGACGGTTCCTACATCAAGTTTGATGAAAACGCAGCAGTTATTATAAGGGATGACGGAAACCCGAGAGGAACCCGTATATTTGGACCTGTGGCAAGAGAGTTAAGAGATAAGAAGTTTATGAAGATTGTATCTCTTGCACCAGAAGTATTATAGGAGGTAAAGGCTGTGGCAACAATGAAAATCAAAAAAGACGATCTTGTCAGAGTGATTGCCGGTAAGGATAAAGGCAAAGAAGGAAAAGTATTAGCAGTTGATACTAAAAATAATAAGGTGCTTGTTGAGGGTGTTAATATTGTTCACAGACACAGTAAGCCGAGCATGCAAAATCAGCAGGGCGGAATTATAGATAAAGAAGCTCCTATCGATATATCTAACGTAATGTACCTTTATAAGGGTAAGCCGGTTAGAATCGGTTTTACAGGCGAGAAAAAGGACAAGGCAAGAGCAGCAAAGGTAAACGGCAAGCTCGAAGTCATCGACTAGGAATTATAGGAAAGGAGGCACAGCAACTTGAGCAGACTTAAGGATATGTATAGCAATGAAATTAAAGATGCTATGACAAAGAAATTTGGATATAAAAATGTTATGCAGGTACCAAGGCTTGAAAAGATTGTCATCAACATGGGTGTTGGTGAAGCAAGAGAAAATGCCAAGGTATTGGATGCAGCTGTAAAGGACCTTGAGACGATAACGGGTCAGAAAGCTGTTGTTACACGTGCGAAGAAGTCAGTTGCAAACTTTAAGCTTAGAGAGGGTATGCCTATCGGATGTAAGGTTACTCTTCGTGGAGAGAAGATGTATGAGTTTACTGACAGACTTGTAAACCTTGCACTTCCACGTGTGCGTGATTTTAGAGGTGTTAATCCTAATGCATTTGATGGTAGGGGAAACTACGCACTTGGCATTAAGGAACAGCTTATTTTCCCGGAGATTGAGTACGATAAGATTGATAAGGTAAGAGGTATGGACATTATATTTGTCACTACGGCAAATACAGATGAAGAAGCTCGTGAATTATTAGGTCTTTTCGGTATGCCATTTAAGAAGTTATAGGAGGGATTAACATGGCTAAAACATCAATGAAAATTAAGCAGCAGCGTCCTCAGAAGTTTTCAACAAGAGAGTACACCCGCTGCAAGATATGTGGTCGTCCACATGCATATTTGAGAAAATACGGAATCTGCAGAATCTGCTTCCGTGAGTTAGCATATAAGGGACAGATACCTGGCGTTAAGAAGTCAAGTTGGTAAATGTCCTAAGGAGGGACCCGCTTGCGGGAGGATGCCTTAGGACCGACCTGCGAAGCGTGGGAAGATTTCTTAGGGCGGATCCACGAAGCAATTTCTAAATAATATAGGAGGCAAAAGAATTATGTCAATGAGCGATCCAATTGCAGATATGCTTACAAGAATTCGTAATGCAAATACTGCAAAACATGATACAGTAGATATACCGGCATCAAAAATGAAGCTGGCGATTGCAGATATTCTTCTCAAAGAGGGTTATATCAAGGCAGTTGACGTTGTGGAGGAAGGAAACTTCAAGACAATAAAAATTACACTCAAGTATGGTGCAAACAAGAATGAAAAAATTCTTACAGGTCTTAAGAGAATTTCTAAGCCTGGTCTTCGTGTTTATGCATCGAAGGATGAGCTTCCAAAGGTTCTTGGAGGACTTGGAACAGCTATTATCTCAACGAACAAGGGTGTACTTACGGATAAGGAAGCAAGAAAGCAGAATGTCGGTGGAGAAGTGCTTGCTTTCATTTGGTAATAAATGGATAATTTATCTGAAATAATATAAGGAGGACAGGCGAAATGTCACGAATTGGAAGAATGCCTATCGCTGTACCGGCAGGTGTTACTGTTGATATAGCAGAAAATAATAAGGTGACTGTAAAAGGACCTAAGGGAACACTTGAGAGAGTGCTTCCGTCTGAGATGGAAATCACTCAGGAGGGTGCTGAAATATTGGTAAAGAGACCAAATGACTTAAAGAAAATGAAATCACTTCATGGTCTTACAAGAACACTGATTAACAATATGGTTGTTGGAGTTACAGACGGGTATGTAAAGACACTTGAGGTCAATGGTGTAGGTTACAGAGCTGCAAAGCAGGGAAGCAAGCTTACACTTTCTCTCGGATATTCACATCCGGTAGAAATGACTGACCCTGAGGGAATTACAACAGCAGTTGACGGAAACAAGATTACCGTAAGTGGTATTGATAAAGAAAAGGTTGGACAGTACGCTGCCGAAATCAGAGAGAAGAGAAGACCGGAGCCATATAAGGGCAAGGGTATCAAGTATGATTATGAGGTTATCAGACGTAAGGTTGGTAAGACCGGTAAGAAATAATTAAGGAGTGAATGAAATGATTAAGAAGGAATCAAGAAGTGCTATACGCGCTAAGAAACATTTAAGAGTTCGTAACCGTTTTAGCGGCACGGCGTCAAGACCTCGTTTAGCAGTATTCAGAAGTAATAATCATATGTACGCTCAGATTATTGATGATACGGCAGGTCACACTTTAGTGTCAGCTTCAACAGTTCAAAAGGATGTAAAGGATCAGCTTGAGAAAACAAACGATGTTGCAGCAGCAGCATACCTTGGCACGGTAATTGCCAAGAGAGCACTTGACGCAGGCATCACAACAGTTGTTTTTGACAGAGGCGGTTATATATATCAGGGTAAGGTTCAGGCATTAGCAGACGCAGCAAGAGAAGCTGGATTAGAATTCTAATAAGGAGGAAAAGCGACGTATGAAGCATGAAATCATAGATGCCAGTAAGCTAGAATTAGAAGAAAATGTTGTAAACATTAAGCGTGTTACTAAGGTTGTAAAGGGCGGACGTAACATGAGATTCGCTGCTCTTGTAGTTGTGGGTGATAAGAATGGACATGTAGGTGCCGGTGTAGGAAAGGCAGCAGAAATTCCTGAAGCAATCCGCAAAGGTAAAGAGGACGCAATCAAGAAACTCGTTAAAGTAAACATAAATGAAAATGGAAGTATCCCATATGACTGGGAAGGAAACTTTGGTAGTGCTAAGGTATTACTTAAGTCTTCACCAAAGGGTACCGGTATTATCGCAGGTGGTCCTGCCCGTTCTGTTTTGGAACTTGCAGGCTACAAGAATATCCGTACAAAGTCCTTAGGTTCAAATAATAAGCAGAACGTAGTCCTTGCTACTATCGAAGGTCTTTCAAAGATTAAAGCACCGGAAGAAATTGCAAGACTTCGTGGTAAATCTTTAGACGAGATTCTTAACTAAGGAGGTAATTGTAAAATGGCAGATAAGTTAAAGGTTACATTAGTTAAGTCAACAATCGGATCTATTCCAAAGCATAGGGCAACCGTTGCAGCACTTGGTTTAAGGAAGCTTAACAAAAGCGTTGAGCTGCCGAACAATGCTGCTACGCTCGGAATGGTGAAGCAGGTTAGTCACTTGGTTAAGGTAGAAGAGATTTAATAACGATTTGAATTAAAGGAGGTACAGTCATGGATTTATCAAGCTTAAAGCCAGCCGAGGGTGCTGTTAAAAGCGATAATTTCAGAAGAGGCCGTGGTCATGGTTCAGGAAATGGCAAGACTGCAGGTAAGGGACACAAGGGTCAGAAGGCTCGTTCAGGTGCTCCAAGACCAGGCTTCGAGGGTGGTCAGATGCCACTTTACAGAAGAATTCCAAAGAGAGGCTTCACATGTAGAAACCATAAGGAAATAGTTGCAATCAATGTATCTGTCCTTGACAGATTTGAGGATGGATCAGAGGTAACGGTTGCAACACTCATCGAAACAGGAGTTATCAAAAATCCAAAAGATGGCGTTAAAATATTAGGAAATGGAGAGTTGACAAAAAAGCTTACTGTAAAGGTAAATGCATTCAGTAAGTCTGCTGCTGAGAAAATTGAAGCTCTCGGCGGAAAAGTAGAGGTGATTTAGGTATGTTCAAAACCTTAAGAGATGCTCTTAGAGTAAAGGATATACGTAAGGGGTTGCTCTTTACATTCTTTATTCTGATTGTAGTCAGGCTGGGATGTATGATTCCGGTGCCGGGACTGAATACGGAAGCGATAAAGGCGTATATGGAATCAGCATTTGGAGATGCCCGTAGTCTGATTAATACATTTACGGGTGGTTCATTTGAGCAAATGAGCATTTTTGCACTTAATGTTACCCCATATATCACATCTTCCATTATCATACAGCTCCTCACGATAGCGATTCCTGCACTGGAAGAAATGCAGAAGGATGGCGAGGATGGACGTAAGAAGATAACAGCTATCACAAGATATGTAACAATTCTTCTTGCTATTATAGAAAGCTTAGGACTTGCAATCGGATTTGACAGAGGAAACTACTACACAATCAATACAACGCTTGGATACTTTGTTGTACTCATTACGCTTACTGCAGGTAGTGCCTTTGTTATGTGGCTTGGAGAAAAGGTTACGGAGTACGGTGTTGGAAATGGTATTTCAATTATACTGTTGATTAACATTGTTTCCAGAATGCCGGGCGATTTTAAGAACCTTTATGTTATGTTCGTAAAGGGTAAGGATATTGTAGACCAGGTAATTGCGGTAGCCATTGTTTTGGCAGTTGTATTGGTTACGGTTGTGCTTGTTGTACTGCTTCAGGATGGTGTCAGAAAGATACCGGTTCAGTATGCACAAAAGGTACAGGGAAGACGAAGCGTTGGTGGACAGCAGAGTTATATACCGCTTAAGGTAAACACCTCAAGCGTTATTCCGGTTATTTTTGCATCCTCCATACTTTCCGTTCCATCCGTAGTTATGAATTTGTTTAACCTGAAAGCATCGGGTACATGGGCAAAAATATTAGAGGGCTTAAATCAGGGTTACTGGTGTAATCCCGACCGCCCATGGGCAAGCATTGGTTTGCTTGTTTACATTCTCCTTGTTGTATTCTTTGCATATTTCTATACCTCGGTTACATTTAATCCGATGGAGATAGCAAACAACATGAAGAAGGGTGGCGGATTTATTCCGGGTATCAGACCGGGTAAGCCAACACAGGACTATCTGAATAAAATATTGAACTACATCGTATTTATAGGTGCGGTTGGTCTTATAATAGTAGCGATTATTCCAATCTTCTTTAACGGTTGGTTTGGTGCAAATGTTTCCTTTGGTGGAACATCACTTATCATTATCGTAGGTGTTATTATAGAGACAATTAAGCAGATAGAGTCAAAGATGATTGTAAGAAACTACTCAGGATTCTTAAACAGCTAATGATGAGGCTGTCGTACAGAGAAAAAACGGCTCTGTGTGACAGCCCTGTTATGATATTAAAGAGTTAAAAAAATAGGTATTAGGAGGTTGCATTTATGAAGATAATTATGTTAGGAGCACCTGGTGCAGGTAAGGGAACACAGGCTAAAATGATAGCAGCAAAGTATGGAATACCACATATTTCAACAGGAGATATATTCCGTGCAAATATAAAGAACCAAACAGAGCTTGGTGCAAAGGCTAAGGAGTATATGGATAAGGGACTTCTTGTTCCTGATGAGCTTGTTGTGGACCTTATCATGGATAGATTTAAGGCGGATGACTGCAAGAACGGCTATGTGCTTGACGGGTTCCCAAGAACCATACCTCAGGCAGAAGCGTTGGATGAGGCACTTTCCGCAAACGGTGAAACTATAGATTACGCAATCAATGTTGAGGTTCCTGACGAGAACATTGTAAACAGAATGTCAGGAAGAAGAGCATGTGTAGGCTGTGGAGCAACCTATCACATTAAGTACAATCCTACAAAGGTTGAGGGTAAATGTGATGCCTGTGGTGAGGAGCTTATTTTAAGGGATGATGATAAGCCGGAGACCGTATTAAACAGACTTTCCGTTTACCATGAGCAGACTCAGCCGCTCATTGATTACTATACAAAGAAGGGCGTTATCGCTGAGGTTGACGGAACGGTAGATATGCAGGATGTGTTTAATGCGATTGTCAGTATATTAGGAGAGTAAGAAAAAAATGGCTATTATTATTAAATCTCAACGAGAAATCGAATTAATGAAAGAGGCTGGCAGAATACTTGCCATAACCCATGAAGAGATTAAGAAGATTATCAGACCGGGCATATCAACCTACGAGATTGATAAGCGGGGAGAAGAGGTAATAAGAAGCTTTGGATGTATACCATCATTTTTAAATTATAATGGTTATCCGGCATCTATATGTACCTCGGTAAATGATGAAGTGGTACATGGTATTCCATCAAAGAAAAGAATACTGCAGGAGGGCGATATCATAAGCCTTGATGCCGGAGTAATATATAAGGGATATCATTCGGATTCAGCAAGAACTTATCCGGTAGGTGAGGTCAGTGAGAAAGCCGAGAAGCTTATGAAGGCTACAAAGGAAAGCTTCTTTGAGGCACTGAAAGTGTGCAGGGAAGGAAACTTTATAAATGATATTTCAAAGGCAGTGTTTGATTATATCACTGCAAGAGGTTACTCTGCCGTAAGAGATTTGGTGGGACACGGAGTAGGAGCAAACCTCCATGAGGCTCCTGAGGTTCCAAACTTCACGAGAAACAGAAAGGGTCCAAAGCTGAAAGCGGGAATGACCATAGCTGTGGAACCTATGATTAATGCAGGTACTTATGAGGTAGAGTGGTTAGACGATGATTGGACGGTAGTTACGGCAGACGGAGAGCTTTCATCCCATTATGAGAATACAATTCTTATAACAAAGGGTGATCCCGTAATTCTGTCACAGGCAGAGGGAATTGAGTTGTAGCATGTCCTAAGGAGGGACCCACGAAGTGGGAGGATGCCTTAGGACTGACCCGCAAAGCTAAGGAGGGACCCACGAAGTGGGAGGATGCCTTAGGAGCAGCACGCGTCAGCGTGCAGCAGAGTATAGGAGGATATATATATGCCAAAAGCAGACGAAATAGAAATGGAAGGCGTTGTTCTCGAAAAGCTTCCAAATGCAATGTTTCAGGTTGAATTGGAGAACGGGCTAAAGGTTCTTGCACACATAAGCGGAAAGCTTAGAATGAACTACATTAAAATTCTTCCGGGAGATAAGGTAACGGTTGTTTTATCCCCGTATGATCTCACAAAAGGAAGAATAACGTGGAGAGCAAAATAATATGTTAAAAATTGCTTGCAATATATTCTGATAAATGTTAGAATACCAATTTGTAGCGGACTTTTTTGAAAGGAGTGCATTTTAATGAAGGTTAGAGCATCAGTAAAACCAATTTGCGATAAGTGCAAAGTCATTAAAAGAAAAGGCAGTATTCGTATAATCTGCGAAAATCCAAAGCACAAGCAGCGTCAGGGTTAATTCTTTTAATCCAATTGGCGAAGAAGTTAGAACAAGGTATGTAGGATGATGGCCCATCTGTAACTATGCCTTGTATTTGTGCACGTGGTATTATTCCGTATCGCGTTACTAACTTACGGCATGGGAAACATGCAGATGGAAAACCATGTTTTCTGTCAACAAAAAAGCGGCTGTAGCATTTGATATGCTATCTATATAACTAGTACAGATTTGTTTTTTCTGTTACCGTCGGTATGCATTTCACCTTTGTATGTGGATATCATGCACCAATTCAGGACAAAGGATACCGAAAAAGCAGAAAAAGGTGCAAGAAGAAAAAATTCGGAGGTATGTTAGAATGGCTCGTATTTCAGGTGTTGATTTACCAAGAGAGAAGCGTGTCGAGATAGGTCTTACTTATATATATGGTATAGGTAGAACCTCAGCAACAAGAATTCTTAAAGAAGCAAATGTGAATCCTGATACCAGAGTTCGTGATTTGACGGATGATGAGGTTAAGAGAATTAGTGAAATCATCAACGAGACTCAGGTGGTAGAGGGTGATTTACGTAGAGAAATAGCACTTAACATTAAGCGTTTACAGGAAATAGGCTGTTACCGTGGAATCCGTCACAGAAAGGGATTGCCGGTTCGTGGACAGAAGACGAAGACAAACGCAAGAACCCGTAAGGGTCCTAAAAAGACAGTTGCTAACAAGAAGAAGTAATCAGGCGTAGCGTGACATGTCACGTCAGATAGAGAATAACCAGGGAGGTTTAGGTTAATGGCTAAGAAAGTTGCTAGTAAAAAAGTGACAAAGAAGCGTGTCAGAAAGAACGTTGAACGTGGACAGGCTCATATTCAGTCATCATTTAACAATACAATTGTTACATTAACAGATGCCGAGGGTAATGCATTATCTTGGGCAAGTGCAGGCGGATTGGGATTCAGAGGTTCTAAGAAGTCTACACCTTATGCTGCACAGATGGCAGCAGAAACAGCAGCAAAGGCTGCTGCACCATACGGACTTAAGACAATTGACGTTATGGTTAAGGGACCGGGTTCAGGACGGGAGGCAGCGATTCGTGCTCTTTCCGCATGCGGTCTTGAAGTTGTTAGTATAAAGGATGTTACACCTGTTCCACACAATGGATGTCGTCCACCAAAAAGAAGAAGAGTTTAATAGGAGGTACAAAGAAAATGGCAGTAGATAGAACCCCAGTTCTTAAGAGATGCAGATCTTTGGGTATGGAGCCAATGTATCTCGGTGTTAATAAAAAGTCAAAGAGAAAGTTAAACAGGGCAAACAGAAAGGTAAGTGAGTATGGCATGCAGCTTCGTGAGAAGCAGAAAGCTAAGTTCATTTACGGTGTACTTGAGAAGCCTTTCCGTAATTTATTTGAGAAGGCACAGAAGATGCCGGGACTTGCAGGTCCAAATCTTATGGTGCTGCTTGAGTCAAGACTCGATAACATCGTATTCCGTATGGGATTTGCCAGAACAAGACGGGAGGCAAGACAGATTGTTGACCACAAGCATGTGTTAGTAAATGGCAAGTGTGTTAATATTCCATCATACAGAGTTGATGCCGGGGACAAGATTGAAATAAGAGAAAAGAGCAAATCACTTCAGAGATATAAGGATATCGTGGAGGCAAATGCCGGACATACCTGTCCGGGATGGATGGAGTCTGATCTTGAGAGCTTAAGTGGTACTGTTTTGGAGAGACCACTCAGAGAACAGATTGACGTTCCTGTAAATGAGACCCTTATTGTCGAGTTATATTCAAAGTAAAATCTAAATGTAACTAGAGATGACATATAAAAGGAGGGGCAGTAGTGTTTGAATTTGAGAAACCGAAAATAGAAATCGCCGAGATTTCTGAGGACAACAGATACGGAAGATTTGTAGTTGAGCCTTTGGAAAGAGGTTATGGTACTACGCTTGGCAATTCACTTAGAAGAATTATGTTATCTTCATTGCCGGGTACTGCAGTAAGCCTAATCAAGATTAAAGGCGTATTACATGAGTTCTCTTCAATTCCTGGTGTGAAGGAAGACGTGACGGAAATCGTTATGAACATAAAAGAACTCTGTATCAAGAATAACGGAACTACAAATGAAGTACGACAGGCATACATTGAAGCCTCAGGTGACTGTGTTGTGACAGCCGGTGATATTCAGTTGGATGGTGACCTTGAGATTCTTAACCCTGAGCTTGTAATAGCAAATTTAAGCGGTGCAGATGCGAAGCTTGAGATGGAGCTTACCATCACAAGTGGCAGAGGTTATGTAGGCTCAGACAAGAACAAGGATATCGACACATCAATTGATGCGATAGCGATTGATTCCATTTACACACCTGTTGAACGTGTCAACCTTACGGTACAAAACACACGTGTAGGACAGATTACAGACTACGATAAGCTTACACTTGATGTATATACAAATGGTACGCTTGCACCAGACGAGGCAGTAAGCCTTGCCGCAAAGGTACTTAGCGAGCATCTGAATCTTTTCATTGATTTGTCAGAAAATGCAAAGACCGTGGATGTCATGGTTGAGAAGACAGACGATGCAAAGGAAAAGGTACTTGAGATGAATATTGATGAGCTTGAGCTTTCCGTTCGTTCATACAATTGTCTCAAGAGAGCAGGTATTAATACCGTAGAAGAATTAACAAACAAGACCTCAGAGGATATGATGAAGGTCCGTAACCTTGGCCGTAAGTCACTGGAGGAGGTTCTTGGCAAACTTAAGGAACTCGGTCTGTCACTTAAGACAGGGGACGAGTAGGTTAAGGCTTCGCGGGACGGTCCCAAGGAATCCGTCACTGCGTGACACCTTAGGACAAATCCACTTAAGCCGAATAATAGTAAGCAAAGTGAAGACTCTAATGGAATTAGAGGTAAGGAGGAAAAATTATCATGGCTATGTATAGAAAGCTTGGAAAAAAGTCAGACCAGAGAAAGGCATTACTCCGCAATCAGGTTACTCAGTTGCTTTATCATGGAAAGATTGAGACAACAGAGGCAAGAGCAAAAGAAGTTCGTAAGATTGCTGAGCACCTTATCACACTTGCAGTCAGGGAGAAGGATAACTTTGATGAGGTTACCGTAACGGCTAAGGTTGCAAAGAAGGATAAGGACGGAAAGAGAATCAAGGAAGTTGTTGATGGAAAGAAGGTAACCCAGTATACTGAGGTAGAAAAGACAGTTAAGAAGGACCAGCCTTCCAGACTTCATGCCAGAAGACAGATGCTTCGGGTTCTTTATCCTGTGGTTGAGGTTCCTGCAGAGGCTGCCGGAAGAAAGGCAGGCACAAAAAAGGTTGACCTTACTGCAAAGCTTTTTGATGAGTATGGAACAAAGTATGCATCCCGTAAGGGTGGATATACCAGAATAATCAAGATTGGCGAGCGTCGCGGTGACGGAGCTATGAAGGTTATACTTGAGCTTGTATAATATTTAGTAATGGAAAGAGTCTGTCGCACGGCTAACGTGTGACAGGCTTTTTTGTATATGTCCTGAGGTGGCTGCGAAGCAGACGGAGTCCTGGGGATTTGTTATGAAATAAATTATAATGTATGGGATATCCTTGAGAAATTATGATTAAAATAAGAAACCTGGCTTTTGAATATTTTGACAGGGATGACGAGGGGCATTTAACGGAAATGATAAATGCAATCCGCGGCATTAATTTTAGTGCAAAAAAAGGGGATTTCATTGCGGTAACAGGAAAAAACGGTTCGGGTAAAAGTACATTTGCAAGAATATTGAACAGACTGCTTGTGCCGATAGAGGGAACGGTTGTTATAACGGGACTTGATGCCATGGATGAAGAAAATACAATGGAAATCAGGAAAAAGGTTGGCATGGTATTTCAAAATCCGGACGACCAGCTGATAGGCAGTATTGTCGCAGAGGATGTGGCGTTTGGTGCAGAGAATATCGGTGTTGCCGAAAATAAGCTTTGGAACCGGGTCATAGGCTCGTTAGAGACGGTTGGCTTTGATGATGCAAAGAACTACTCTGAAAAGAGGATAAACCAACTGTCAGGCGGTGAGCGGCAAAAGGTAGCCCTTGCAGGCGTGCTTGCAATGCAGCCTGACTGTATTGTGCTTGACGAGGCGACCAGCATGCTGGATCAGAAGTCAAGGAACGAAATTTTGTCCCTGTTACGTGTCTTGAATCAAAAGGTGGGTATCACAATCATTATGATAACACATTTAATGGATGAACTGGTGTATGCGGATCAGGTTTATGTCATGCATCAGGGCACCGTAGCAATGAAGGGACGCTGTCAGGAAATTTATTACAGGGAGGAGCAGCTTAAAAGCCTGGGGCTGGAGGTGCCTGTTCAGGCAAGGCTGGCAAAGCTGCTGTTTTTGAAAGGAATCGTGGACAGGGATGATTTATTTACGGCAGCTGCCGTGGCAGACAATATAAAGCACAAGTATCCGAACAGGTTTTATTTGGACACAGCTATGCCGAAAGAACGTATTTCCCATAGGAAACAAAATCCCATGAGGGCAATTATCGTAAATGACATGGGTTTTTCCTATGGTGGAACTCAGGTTTTGGAGCATGTTTCATTTTCCATTGAAAAGGGCGAGTATGTGGCAATTGTGGGAAGAACGGGAGCGGGAAAGTCTACATTGCTGCAACAGCTTCCCGGACTTTTAAAGCCCACGCAGGGAAATGTTTTTGTGGACGGCATTGATATATGGGATAAAACGACGGATTTGCGGAGCATAAGGTGTAAAATTGGATTTATATTCCAATATCCTGAGCAACAGCTCTTTGCAAAAAATGTATACGAGGATGTGGTTTTCGGACCGAGAAATGTAGGGGTGTCCGAGGTGGAGGCAGAAAAAAGGGCATATGAGTCAATCCGTCTGGTGGGATTACCTGAGGATGTTTATGATATGCCTATGGATAAGCTTTCAGGAGGGCAGAAAAGGCGTGTCGCCCTTGCAGGTGTGCTTGCAATGCAACCGGATTATCTGATATTGGATGAGCCTGTAGCAGGGCTTGACCCTGAGGGCAAACGGGAAATCCTGCAGATTATAGATGCACTCCACAAGGAGGCAGGCATAACAATCATCGTGGTAAGCCATGACGTGGAGAGTGTATCACAATATGCGGAACGGGTGCTTATTGTTGAAAATAAGACCGCTACGGATGGAGGAACCCCTGCTGAGGCATTTTACCATCTTTACAGGAAGGACGGGGATATCAATATGCTTCCCTATGCAATGCAGCTTCTTGTGAATTTAAGGCAGTTGGGGATGGATGTTGACTGTTTTGAAACTGATGTGAACCGTTGTGTGAAAGCGATAGAAAAAGCACTGGGAAGATAAAAGGAGACACTTTTATGCTGAGAGATATAACGATGGGGCAGTATTACAGCACAAAGTCGCCGGTTCACAGTATTGACCCGCGTGTAAAAATAAGATTTGTGCTTGTGTATATCATATTGTCCCTGCTTGACAGGAATAGTCTGTTGTTTGGAATGTTGACAATGCTATTTTTTGTAGTAGCACTGCTTAGCAGGGTTCCATTTGCATATATGCTCAAGGGGACAAGAGGCATATTTTTATTTATTACGGTTTGCTCTGCAATCAACATATTTACCACTACGGGAGATGTGCTTGTTGCGTTGGGAAGTATTACAATCACGACGCAGGGTATCATCAAGTTTGGATTTGTTTTGTGGAGAATGATACTCATTATACTCATGTCATCCATGCTCATGTATACAACGACACCCTCTGAGCTGACGGATGGATTGGAAAAGTGCTTTCATTTAAGTGGCTCTGTTGCAATGACAATAACGATTGCACTTAGATTTGTTTCCGTGATATCGTCTGAGCTTGACCGAATCTTAAAGGCACAGGAGGCAAAAGGCGTTGATTTTAAGATCGGAGGTCCCGTTACCAGATTAAAGCGGTTGAAAAGTATTATTGTCCCTCTGTTTCAAAATTCAATAGACAGGGCAGGAAATCTTGGCGAAGCTATGGATGCAAGATGCTATACGGGAGGAAAGGGCAGGACAAAATTAAAACCCTTGTCATACAATGTACGCGATTTGGTAATTTATTTGTTTCTGATTTGTGTAATTGGACTGGCATTGTTTTTAGCTGTTAAATTTTAGAAAAATCAGCAGGAATTTTGTAAAAAAAGTGTGAAAGTGTTTTTAAATTATAAAAGTTATGATAAAATGTCACTGATAAAAAATTATTAATAAAAAGTCAAAAGAAGGAGAATAACAGTGAAAAAGAAAATAGGAATCATATGTCTCATTATAGCAGCAATGGCACTTACAGGCTGCGGTTCCAAGAAGGATAAGGATGAAAAAAAGGCAGCTACGTCAAGTGATGCAACTGCATCTGAGGCAACAGGAGAATTTAAGCTTGGTCAGTACAAGGGACTGGAGGCAAATAAGGTTATATATGATGTTTCCGATGATGAAATCCAGTCTGAAATCGATTCATTGCTCTATGATTATGTAGACTATATTGATGTAGACAGACCATCTCAGGAAGGAGATTATGTAAATGTATTATTTACGGCCAAGATGGATGGTGAGGTTGTATTGGACTTTACAGACGAGGAAGAGGGCGGATATGACTTCTTAATTGGAATGGCTGATTTGGGACAGGAGTTTGATGAGAAGCTTACAGGTGTTTCCGTGGGAGACAGCAAGACCTTTGAAATAACATATCCTGAGGATTACGAGGATACAGATTTTGCGGGAAATACGGTAGAATACAGTATAAATGTTACCGCTATTACAGAGGAGGTCATGCCTGAGCTTACAGCGGATTTGATTGCTGAGCTTGGTTATGAGTCAGAGAATGACATGAGGACAAAGATAACAGAGGAGCTTAAGTCCTCCAATGAAACATATAGTATTCAGGATATGAGGGAAAATCTGATTCAGCAGGTGATTGATGATACTACATTTGCAGGTTACACAGACGAAATGTACAATGCATGCAAGGAAGTTGTAGATTCAAGCTATGCAGCATATATGGAAATGTTTGGATGCGAAAGCGTGGAAGAGGTGTACGAAATGTTCGGTCTTACGGACGAGGACATTGAAAATGAGGTGGTACAGCTTATTTACAGACAGATGGTAATTGACGAGATAAGTGAAATTGAAAATATAACGGTTACGGATGAAGAATATAACAAAAGACTGCCGGGGTATGCGGAATTGTATGGTTACGAGTCTGCAACAGCGATGGAGGCTACCGTAGAAAGAGAAGATATCAGAAGTGCAATGCTTGAGGATATGGTAATAGATATTATAGTTGAAAATGCAACAATCAAGGAACTGACCATGGAGGAATATGAAAAGCTGCTTGAAGAGTTCGCTGAAACAGGGGATGAAGAGTTAGAGTATGAGGAGCTTGAGCAGTAAATAATCCAAAGAGAGTATATAGGATGATAAGAGTAAAGCTGATAGTCGCATATGATGGTACCAATTATTGCGGATGGCAGATACAGGATAACGGAATAACAGTTGAGGAAGTGTTAAATAAGGCATTGTCGGAGCTTTTGCACGAGGATATTCGGGTAATTGGAGCCAGCAGGACGGATTCGGGTGTGCATGCACTTGGAAATGTTGCTGTTTTTGACACGGAAACAAGGATACCTGCTGAGAAGCTTGCCTTTGCCCTGAACCAGAGGCTTCCTGACGATATAAGAATTCAAAATTCCTGTCAGGTTGCGGATGATTTTCATCCGAGATATTGCGATTCAATCAAAACTTACGAATATAAAATCTGGAATTCCAGATTTCCCAATCCCATGGTAAGATTGTATTCTAAGTTTGTATATTATAATATTGATGTTGAAAAAATGCAGATGGCAGCAGACTATCTCATAGGAGAGCATGATTTCAAGTCTTTTTGCTCCGCAAGAACACAGGTGGAGAGCACCGTGCGTCGTGTTACGGACATTCAGTTTTCCCAAGAGGGAAATATGATTACCATGTGCATAAAAGGCTATGGATTTTTGTATAATATGGTACGCATCATTATGGGGACCTTGCTTAAGTGCGGCATGGGAATGTATGAGCCTGAACATGTCAGGGAAATTCTTGAGGCATGTGACCGTGGGAAGGCAGGACCGAAGGCAGAAGCGTGCGGACTTACATTAGTTGGAATTGAATATTTCCTGCGTGAATAAATGGATGAAATTTGTCATAATCTGTGATATACTGCATACATAACAAATAAGTCGCAGCGTACGGTGTGCGACGGAAATGGAGGAGTTCATGCAAAAAGAAAATTTATCTGCATCAGAGGCTTTGGAGAAATTAAAAGAAGGAAACCAACGCTATTTATCAGCAACGACAAGCTCGGGAGACATATCGCCACAAATCAGAAAGACTACGTGTGATGAGGGACAGACACCTTACGCAATTGTTGTAACCTGCTCGGATTCCAGAGTAATTCCTGAGAGTATATTCTCGGCAGGAATTGGTGAATTATTTGTAATTCGTGTAGCTGGTAACGTAATTGACAAGCATCAGCTTGGAAGTATTGAATATGCAGCAGGTCATTTGGGCACAGGGCTGGTAGTTGTATTGGGACATAACCATTGTGGAGCAGTTGGAGCAGCAATCCATCATAAGCCTGAGGGCTATATTAAGTACATAACAGATGAGATTTGTGCTGCAATCGGTGATGAAAAGGACGAGTTTAAAGCATGTTGCTTAAATGTTAAGAGAAGCGTGGATACGATTGAAAAGAGCTTAAGTATTCAGGAGCTGGAAGAAAAGGGCGGACTTAAGGTGTGCGGAGCCGTTTATCATCTGGAGGATGGCTCAGTCGAATTTTTATAATAGTAAGGCTCTTGACAAAGATTATTCAATATTGTACAATAACCACTGTTGCCGAATATAACGGTGACAGTGGTATATGCGGTTGTAGCTCAGCTGGATAGAGCACTTGGCTACGGACCAAGGTGTCGGGAGTTCGAATCTTCTCAGCCGCGTTAAAAAACTGCCATACTGGAATCAGTATGGCAGTTTTTTGATTTATAGCCCTTTTTTAATAGCAATTAAACAAAAAACCGACTCCTCATGAAGTCGGTTTTGTAAGCTGGGCTACAAGGATTCGAACCTTGAAATGCTGGAGTCAGAGTCCAGTGCCTTACCATTTGGCGATAGCCCATCAGAATGATTTCTACATCACTCAAACACAGATTATAAAGGATGAAATGAAAAAATGCAAGCCTTTTTTAAAACTTCTTTTGGAGAATTTTCGACAGAAAAAGTAAATTATTTTTCTAAATAGTTTGACAAAACGATAATCTTGGGTTAGAATTGCCGTGTTATAAACATTTAGGAGGAAGATTATGAGTAGCATAGTTTATGTTGTGCCATGGGCTATATGTGATACTGATAGTGTATATATAAAAAAGGTTCCGGGTGATGAGGTTGCAGAGCTTGCCGTAGGAGATTCTGTGTGGGATTGGTGTATCAAAAAGATAATTCCCAATCCTGATAAAAGAAGCAAGGATAAGTATGTAATAATAGATGTTTATAACGGATATGAGTCCAAGAAAAATGAAAAGGGAATTTCTGTTTTTTCACTAACCAACTCAGCAGATAAGTTGCAGGAGTATGGTTTTGAAAAAGCATCAGACCAGGAGGCTGCATTTATAAAGCAGAGGGTTTTAAAGACGGACAAGTCTGTAAAGAAATAGAAGCATTTTTTAGAGGAGCTCGAAGTTATTCGGCTCCTTTTGTATTTCGCTGTCAGCGGTTGGGAGAAAAACATGATTGAAGTTGGAAAATGGAATACACTTAAGGTTATCCGCTCTAAGGATTTTGGAATTTATTTGGGAGAGGACGGCAACGCAGGGGAAACGGTTTTGCTGCCGCGAAAGCAGGTGCCTGAGAAAATAAAAGCAGGTGCCACGATGGATGTATTTGTATATCGTGATTCACAGGACAGACCCATCGCAACCACAAATGTTCCATATATAACACTTGGTGGGATAAAAAGATTGAGAGTACGAAATGTGACGGAAATAGGAGCATTTATGGATTGGGGGCTGGAAAAGGATATTTTCCTTCCGTTTAAGGAGCAGACCGCCAAGGTGGAAGAAGGCAGAGAGTACCTTGTGAGAATGTATGCGGATAAATCGGACCGCCTTTGTGTAACGATGAAGCTTTATAAGTATCTTAAGCCTATTACGGGGTATGAAAAAGGACAAAGCTTTAAGGGAATTGTATACGAGTACAAAAAGGGACTTGGTGCGTTTGTTGCAATTGATGACATTTATCCGGGACTTATCCATGAGAGTGAGCTTTACAGCAAGGTCTGTCCGGGAGATGAGGTCGAGGGAAGAATACTGGACATACGGGACGATGGCAAGGCAAATGTCACATTAAGAAATCCTGCTTACAAGCAGATGGAGGAGGACAGTGACATGGTTTATGACGTGATAAAGAGCTATCAGGGTGTACTTCCGTTTACGGATAAGGCAGATAAGGAAATAATAAAAAGGGAATTCGGTCTTAGTAAAAATGCGTTTAAGCGGGCAGTAGGACGACTTCTCAAGGAGAAAAAAATAAAAATTACCGAAAAAACGATTGAGATTACAAATCAATCAGGCAATAAATAAGAAAGAAGGAGAATGACATTATGAAAACAATTATTTCAACAAGTAAGGCACCGGCAGCGATAGGACCATATTCACAGGCTGTTGTAGTGGGAGATATGATTTACACATCGGGTATGATACCGATTATACCTGAGACAGGTGAGCTGGAAACAGGAGATATAAAAGCACAGGCGAAGCAGGCATTTAAAAATCTTATTGCACTTTTGGAGGCATCAGGCTCAGATGCAGGCTCTGTGGTTAAAACGACAGTGTTTATTAAGGATATGAATGATTTTGCAAAGGTGAATGAGGTGTATGCTGAATTTTTTATAAGTGATTACCCTGCACGTTCCTGCGTTGAGGTTGCAAGACTGCCGAAGGATGTGCTCATTGAGATAGAGGCGGTTGCAATCAAAACAAAGTAACGTAAAACTATTGCGAATTTAATATACTGGTGGTAAACTAAGTTCGTGATTTGTTTTGATAAACAATGGATAAAATATAGGGCATTTGATGAGCCGATGGAAAGGAAGTAATCATATGAGCAAAAATATTGACTGGTCAAATTTGGGATTTGGCTATATGGAGACGGATAAAAGATTCGTATCGAATTATAAGGATGGGGCATGGGATCAGGGTACCCTTGTGTCAGATGCAACTGTTACGATAAGTGAATGTGCCTGCGTTCTCCAGTATGCACAGACATGCTTTGAGGGATTAAAGGCATATACAACAGAGGATGGACATATTGTGTGCTTCCGCCCTGACTTAAATGCGAGCCGAATGTCAGATACATGTAAAAGACTTGAGATGCCTGTTTTTCCGGAAGACAGATTTGTGCAGGCTGTGACAGAGGTTGTAAAGGCAAATGCAGATTATGTACCGCCGTTTGGTTCCGGTGCAACGCTCTATATCCGTCCATTCATGTTCGGAAGTAATGCTGTCATAGGTGTAAAGCCTGCAGATGAATACCAATTCCGTGTATTTACAACTCCTGTAGGACCGTATTTTAAGGGAGGAGCAAAGCCGATTGTCATTCGTGTAAGTGATTTTGACAGGGCGGCACCAAATGGAACCGGTCATATCAAGGCAGGACTGAACTATGCAATGAGTCTTCATGCAATTGTGGACGCCCACAATCAAGGTTATGCGGAAAATATGTATCTTGATGCAGCAACCCGTACAAAGGTTGAGGAGACAGGTGGAGCAAACTTTATATTTATTACCAAGGACGGCAAGCTTGTAACTCCTAAATCAGATAGTATTCTGCCATCCATTACAAGACGTTCTCTTATGGTTGTTGCTGAAAAATATCTTGGTATGACGGTTGAGCATAGAGAAGTATATTTTGATGAGGTTAAGGATTTTGCTGAGTGTGGATTATGTGGAACTGCTGCTGTTATCTCACCTGTCGGAAAGATAGTTGACCATGGCAATGAAATATGCTTCCCAAGCGGCATGGACGATATGGGACCTGTGACGAAAAAGCTTTATGATACGCTTACAGGAATTCAGATGGGTCAAATAGAAGCTCCTGAGGGATGGATTCATGTAATACAGTAATATATGGCGCTTAAGAGGCCGAACAATATGTGAGGCAAAATATTTAATGGTTGATAATAGGTTGTCCACTAAGAATATTTATATCATGGTATAAATATTCTTAGTGTGGCAGCCCATTTTATTTTTTGATATTAATGCTGTTTATGTACGCTGACAGACTTTTGGCTCCGCTTGCAGACACAGGCAGTGTATCATCATTGGACATTGTGACAGTTTTATTGCCAAAGTCAACAGATTTAATGTGTGCAGTATTGATTAACGCAGAACGGTGGCAAAGCATAAATCCGTCTGTGAGAACATTCTGCAAATCCCGCAGACTGGTTCTTAATGTGTTTGTAAGCTTGGTTGTAATAACATTTATATGATGAGGTGTCTCGGAGGTAGTGAAGTATATTATATCAGCCTGCTTATAAATATAGCTTTCGCCGCCGCTTCGAATGGTAAGTGTCGGTGCATCCGTCTTATCCAAAACCCTGAGAGACGCCTGCTTCAGACAACCAATTATTCTTTCATTAAAATCAGGTATATTATCTTTTACAATAAAATCCATAGCCTCGACATGAAGCCGAAAGCTCATAAGTGCAAGATTTGCATGCGTTGTAATAAATATAATAAATGCACGGCTGTCAAATTTGCGGATTAGCTTTGACAATGTAAAGCCGTTTATGTGACTGTTCAAATCAATGTCAAGGAAATAGATACCGCGTACATTGCCCGCCTCAACTTGGTTTTTTGCGGCGGATATCAGTGTATACGGATTTGTGAAGGTACCTATGATTTCCATTGGGTATTCTTCTATCAATATGTTTTTTTGTATTAATGCTTTGTACTGTTCGGCAAGCTCACGCCTGTCCTCACATATGTATACGGGTGTGACCATAATGTTAAATCTCCTTATTCGTGCATGGTATGGAAAGTTTTTGGGTAAACATGTTTTTTTCTATTATTGTATTGTGTGTAATAATTTTATTTTTTTCAAGTATCTTATTTGCCAAATATAATCCCATTCCCCTATCTTCGCCCTTGGTGGAGTAGCCCAGACGGTTTAGTGAGTTGAAGTCTATATTTGATGCATAAAAGCTGTTTGATACTATAAAATTTTTGCTGCCATTTTCAATAAAAGCTGCAAAAAATAGTTCGGGTTCAATACCGTCAGGTGCATCAGCTAAGGCATCGATTGCATTATCAAGGTAGATACCGAGAAGCTCCGCGATTTCAGTTTTTAACTTGAATTCGCTGATTAAGTGATTGACCTCAACATGAATCGTATAGCCTAACTCTTGTGCACGGATAAGCTTATTATATACAAGGCTTTTAATTTCTGCAATATCAAGATTTTTTAGACTGGTGAAGTCCTGAATGGAGTCTGTCATTCTTCCTTTTGTGGGAAGAATATAGTTTCTGTAATAGTCTCTTAAGGAATCGTTGTCGCCTGATTCTATGTAGAAATGCATGGTAAGCAGAAGATTTAAGTATTCATGTTTAAATTCACGGATGTTTCTGTACATTTTTTCCAGATTGGCAGTGTAATCATTCAAGGAGCTGTACTGGGCATTTTGGTGCTTCAATTGTTCGTTGCTTAATAAAAGCTTTATAGCACTCATAAGGAAAATAGCCGTAAGGACAAAGAACACAATGAAAATAATGCTGTTATACATTACAAGCTCCTGCGAGAATCCCTTTGCCTGTTCGTAGGTTATGTTCACTAAAAACAGGATAAGACAGGTTGCGATAAATGCCATAAGGAGTATTAATGGTTTGTGGGAGCCTGACAGCGAGGAACGCAAAAATTTCAACTGCAGACTTGAAAAAACCAAGGCGGAAATAACAACGATAACAAGCTGAATAGATGAAATAATAAAGGCATATGTTGCATTTTGTGCCATCTCAGCTTCGGTCAGGTGTGCAAAATTATATGCAATACTCAGCAGTATGTAATTGCTGCATACGAGAAATAAATAATTGGTATAGGAAAAGAAAAGTGCAATTATTTTGTTCATGGAAAAAATACATAATATTAAGCCGCCTATAATACATGCACAGATAGCGTAATAGTCCCACAAAAAAAGTGCAATTACAACATTAGATGCTAATAATGTAAAAAATGCGGCAGGTTTTTTCCTTGCAGGAATGTTATGTATGTTTGTAACAAAGAAATTACAAAGCATGTATAGTATGCTGAAAGCATAATTTATAAATATCTCCATAATCGTTTTCTCCTATAGTGTCTTGTATGTCAGATTTTCAAACGGTAACGATATTTCCTTAAAATACTATTTAAATCATACAATCATAAGCTTGAAATCTGCCTTTCTTTTGCAAGTTATTTCAGTGGAGTTTACATTCAGGACAAATTCTAATGTATTCAGGACAGATTTAAAAATCAGCGACAAAAATATGATATAGTAGTAAGGAATTCTAAAGAGATTTTAACACATTATTATGAAATTGAAAAGCTGAAAATCAGCGAATAATCAAAAATGTAATAAAATCCGCTTAATCTGAAAAAGCTATAAATAGGGATATGGCGATTATGTAAAAGCACCATATCCGTGTATATAGAATCATTGCAAAAGAGAAAGGAGGGAGTGGCAATGAAGAAGATCAAAGACATAGTATGCTCCTTAGGGAAGCATACCGCCTATAACTCGGTAGGAAAGAGTTTTCCGATTGCTTTATATGAGCCAAAGCTTCCAAATGCTTTAAAGGAAAAGGCTGCTGAGAAGAAGTAAGTAAAATCAGGAACAAAGTCCCCAAAAGCAATGCACATATTCCTTATTTCGAAGCATTGCTTTTGGGGAAAAATCAAATAAAAATCACCCATTTAACGCTTATAAAATTATATAACTCCATATATGAAAATAGTTTCGGACAAAAAAGTAACAGGACTTGTGCAGGACTAAGAGTAACGTGCATTAAATTTCTTATCCAGGGACGTTAATAATATGAATACAATTGACGGAATACAATACAGAACCCGCAGGGGATAAACTGTCTCATTTTCGTTTATTATAGTAGTTTATTCAAAAAATTTTAAGAAATCAGCAAAATGAATAATAAATCAAGAGATAAAATAAATAAAAATTGTGTGTTCTTGCCAAGTGTAATTTTATTCAGGACAAAAATTACTTCACCCAAGACAAATTACCTGATTGTAAATTTTTCGGGAAATAAGCAAATTATGCCCATTTTTCAGTAAAAATCAGACACAATGAGTGTAAAAACCGCAAAAGATAAAAATTGACTAAAATTTATACAAAAAAACACAGTATAATTCTTGAAAAAATCCTGAAAATGCCTACAAAAAAAGCCCCAAAAATTGATTCAGGACGTTTTTATTACTATTTAGGACAAAAACGGTAATAGTGACAAGAAATGTGTTACTATAATTTTGGCACTGGGAGATGCCTAGCAAATAGAGCATGAGATTGATGATGTGACAGTTAGATTGGAGGTAATGTACAATTATTATTGTGGGTCAATGTCTCAAATATAAATAAACAAGACATTCTAAAAGGGGAGTTTGGAAATGTTATTGTTTAAAAAAAAGAACGGACGCTTATTACAATTCTTGGGGAGTAATTTGAGGGATTGGCGGAATACAAGTTGATATATCGTCTAAATGACACATGCATCATCTCATGCTTTAAAAGCAAAATTATATAAGATATTATCTGAAACCTGTGAATGAATCAATCATACATTTGCAGGTTTTGTTTTTTATCTGAATCTTTAGTCATGAGCAAAACTTTGTTTTTGAAGTAATATGGTTTGCACATCCCTATACATAATCATTTATGTCAGACACAATCGGTGTTGACCAATTTAATATAAATGATTAAAATAAGATATTAGATGCGGGTACAATAAATGGTGATTCGGAGGGTGTATGAGTTACGTAGAATTTAAACATGTATATAAAACATATAAAAGCGGGGACATCAAGGTTGAGGCACTGAAGGATGCAAGCTTTGAGATTGGCAAGGGTGAAATTTGTGTTATCGTGGGACAGTCCGGTGCAGGAAAAACGACTTTGCTGAACATACTTGGTGGCATGGATAAGCTCACAAAAGGTAATGTCTTTTTGGACGGAAAAGATGTATCTGAATATAATAAAAAGCAGCTTGCTTCATACAGGAGACAGGATATAGGCTTTGTATTTCAGTTTTATAACCTGATTCCAAATCTTACGGCTGTTGAAAACGTAGAAATTGCAACGCAGCTTTCAAAGGATCCGATGAATCCTGAGGAGGTGCTGGAGCTGGTGGGATTAAAGGAACGGTGTGACAATTTCCCTGCACAGCTCTCAGGCGGGGAGCAGCAAAGAGTGTCCATTGCCAGAGCATTGGCAAAAAATCCGAAGCTGCTTTTGTGTGATGAGCCGACAGGTGCACTTGATTATGAGACAGGTAAGGCTGTTTTGAAGCTGCTTCAGGATTGTAGCAGGAAAAATGGTATGACGGTTGTAATTATAACCCATAATCAGGCACTTACGGCAATGGCAGACAGAATTATCAAGGTAAAAAATGGTCAGATTTCATCTGTAAAAATCAACGAAAATGTTGTTCCGATAGAAAAGATTGAATGGTAAAGCTTCAAGAACGGAGAGAAAACATGAAGAATGCATATGGGAAACATATCGCCCGTACAATTAAAAAAAGCATTGGAAGATATTTGGCAATTATGGCAATTGTGGCTTTGGGTGTCGGCTTTTTTTCCGGTCTTAAGGTTTCAAAGCCTGCGATGGTGGAAACAGGGAATTCTTACATAAAGGAGCATAACCTGTACGATTTTAAGCTTCTTTCTACATATGGTTTTACGGCAGATGAGGTTGACACAATGAAAGAGCTGTTTATGGAAGCAGAGGGGGCATATAGTCAGGATTTCATTTATGTGGACTCCGAGGGAAATGAATCAGTTATCAAAGCATGCTCTATAACGGATCATGTAAATAACCTTAAGCTTGTTGCAGGACGTCTCCCTGAAAATAAAAATGAATGTGTGCTGGATGCGTATTCCTATGGTGAAGACATGATAGGAAAAGAGCTTTCCATAGATGACAGTAATTCGGATGAAATAAAGGATATGTTTGAAAGTAGTACATATACGGTTGTGGGTACTGTTTCGTCGCCGGTTTACCTGAATTATGAGAGGGGAACGACTTCACTTGGCAACGGAAGATTAGGCGGGTTTGTTTATTTGCCAAAAGAGACATTTACATCGGAATATTATACGGAACTGTATTTAAAATGTCAGGATACCTTTGATATTTATACGGATGAGTATGATGATTATATTGAGAGTATAACGGATTATGTGGAAAGCAAGCTGGAGGAGACCGTGGATGTCAGATACAAGGAGCTGCTTGAGGACATTGACAGGGAGTATGAGGAAGCGGTTGACGAGATAACGGCTAAGGTGAATGAGCAGTATACGCTTGCATTTTACGCTAATTTGCTCGAGGCAGGATATACCGAGAATATTATAGACGAGCTGTTAAGGGATGGCACACTCTCACTTCCGCAGGAGGAAATTGACAACCAGATTGATGCACTGGTGGGCGAGATAGAGCTGCCTGAGCCTGCGGAGCCTGAGATTTATGTTTTGGATAGAAATTCCAATATAGGCTATGTGTGCTTTAAGAATGATTCGGCTATTGTTGAGGGAATGGCAAAGGTTTTTCCTGTGTTTTTCTTTCTCATAGCTGCACTTGTATGCTCCACGACCATGACCAGAATGATTGATGATGAGCGGGGACAGATTGGAACCTTAAGAGCATTGGGATATAGCAACGGCTCCATTATACTCAAGTACGTTATCTATTCGGGAAGTGCCGCAGGAATTGGCGGAATAGCCGGCTTTTTTGGAGGAACCTATGTATTTCCGTATGTGATATGGACGGCATATGACATGATGTATGGATTTGCGGATATCAAGTATTATTTTTCACCGGTGATGCTTGTAATATCACTGATTGTTGCTTTTTTGTGCTCAGCGGGCACGACATTTATTGCATGTAAAAATGAGTTGCGGTGCACACCTGCAGATTTAATCAGACCAAAGGCTCCGACAGCAGGAAAAAGAATTTTACTTGAGAGAATTACGCCGATATGGAAACATATGAAGTTTCTATATAAGGTTACGGCGAGAAATGTATTTCGGTTTAAAAAGCGTATGTTTATGATGATTCTTGGTATTGCAGGCTGCATGGCACTTGTGATGACGGGACTTGGACTTAAGGATTCCATTTCAAATATCGCTGCTTTTCAATATGATGAGATAGAGGTCTTTGATATTGATGCAACCTTTTCGGAGCCTGTAAATGACAGTATAAGGGCTGAGGTTGACGAGGCACTTGGAGATGATAAAAAGGAGAGCACGGAGCTTTATAAAACATCGTTAGAGTACCAGTCGTCAGATACATCAAAGACGGTTTATCTTACTGTTGCGGAGGGTGAGAGCCTGAACGGATTTGTTGATTTCCATAAGGATGGAACGCAGGTGGAATACCCTGAGTATGGGAAGGTGATGCTCTCCCAAATGCTTGCGGATACAGCAGGAGTAAAAGCGGGTGATACATTTACACTGACCGACAGTGATGGAAAAAAGGTTGCACTTGAGGTTTCAGATACCTTTGAAAATTATGTATGGCATTATGCATACATAACGCCTGAGATGTATGAGGATTTTTTTGGAAAGAAGTATGAGCCAAATTCCATGTACATAAATTTTAAGGATGCAGATGTTTCGTATGAGGCAGGTGCAGCCCTGACGGATATTGAGGGTGTCATGAATGTAAATGTTGTTATGGCACTGAAAGACCGAATCGCAAATATGATGAAAATGCTCAATTCCATTGTCTGGCTTATTATAGGATGTGCAGCTGCGTTGGCATTTATTGTGTTGATTAATCTGAGCAATATCAATATAACGGAGCGTGTCAGGGAAATTGCAACCATAAAGGTGTTGGGCTTTTATGCAGGTGAGACAGGTGCCTATGTATTTCGGGAAAATGTTGTTTTGACGCTGCTTGGAATTATTGTCGGACTTCCGCTTGGTAAGTGGTTGCATGCATTTGTTATATCCCAGATTAAAATTGACCTGATTGCCTTTAAGATAACGATATTCCCTATCAGCTATGTTTTGGGTATACTGATTGTATTTTTGTTCCTTGTCATTGTTGACCTTATTATGCGAAGAAAGCTTGAGGCAATCGATATGGCGGAGTCATTGAAATCCATTGAATAGAAAAAGGGGGCTGCGGCAGCCCCTTTTCTCCTAATCGGCAAAGAGAATTACCCAGTAGCTTCCGTAGCCTGTGTCACAGCTTAGATATGCAACGCCGCATCTGGTAAAGCTGGGGTTTAATATGTTTGCCATGTGGGTGGAGGATGCCATCCAGTCGGCGGCAACCTCTGCGGATGAATCGTATCCCGCTGCTAAATTCTCACCCCAAACGGATGCTGATATTCCAAGGTCTGTGAAGACGGTGCTGCAGCTTCTTGCGTCAGGGCGTGTGTGTGACATATTTGTTACAAGCTCACGGCAGCGGATTGCTGCCGCATTATCTAACTCACTGCTATGGGACAGGCTGCTAAATCCGTTTGCCTCCCGATAACTGTTTACCTGTTCAATCAGTGAGCCTGGGCAGGATACACACAAATCACAAGAGCCTGCTTCCGTGAGTGGTGCGTCGAAGGTGTCTTGTGCTTCTGTAGTTGCTTTGGTGCCAGTGTCATGGGGCTCTTCCTTGGTTGTTTCGGTGTCAGTGTCATGAGATTCTTCCGTGGCTGTCTCCGTATGAGTATTGTAAGAAGCTCCCGTAACTGTTTCGGTACCACTGCTTTGTGTGTATTCATCCGTCGCATGGGTGTCGCCGCCATGCGGTGTCCCGGTGGTTGCCGCAGCTTGTTCACCACGGATTTCTGTCTTTTGGTTCATAAATGCATAGCCTGCAAATATGCCTTCCCGTATGTTCAACAGGTACAATAAAAAGGTGCATGGTATGATAAATAATGGTATGAGTTTGTTCATAAGTATCACTCCTTATCAAACAAACATCTGTTCGAATTCATTGTATCATTATTTATCTTTTTTTACAACACTTAATGTGTAGATTATTCCGAATAAATGTGTTACAATCATTTTATTATTATGCAAAATGAGAGGTGGGTGAGCAAATGAATGTATTGGTTATAGGAGCAGGAGCAGTCGGCATTGGAATAGGTGCATCGCTTGCATACGGGGGTATCCGTGTTGATTTCATTGCAAGGGGGGAAACGAAAAACTCCATAGCAGCAAACGGGGTTTCAAGAAAAGGTTCAATTAAAAATATTGATATTTCATCACAGATTGTGGGATGCTTTGATAAATATGAGGAGCTTGCAGCGGATCAATATGATTTCATCATCATAGCTACAAAGACAACTGCAAATGAGGATGTAAGCAGTGAGCTTGCAGGAAACAAGGCATGTATGAAGGAAAACTGTAAGCTTATCTTTATGCAAAACGGAATTGGATACGAAAATGCATTTTTAGAGTATTTCGATGAGTCTTATATCTATCACAGCAGAGTCATCACAGGCTTTGAAAAATCAGCAAACAACGTAAGTGAGGTTACGGTTCATCAGGCACCTGTACTGTTAGGCTCCATTTATGGAAATGACAATAGCATTTTATCACCACTTGTGGATGCCTTAAATTCATCGGGACTGTCTGCAGAGGTGTCCGATAATATAGAGATGGATTTGTGGGCAAAGCTGATTTATAATACAACGCTGAACCCACTGGGAGCTGTTTTGGGTATGTCATACGGTGAGCTTGCGGATTCTGAATATGCACATGCCATTATGGACACAATGATAGAGGAAACCTTTGAAATTATAAGGGCGGTTGGTGCAAATACATATTGGCAGGATGCCGATGCATACAGGGAGGAGCTTTTTGAAAAGCTGATTCCGGAAACCTATGGGCACAGGTCATCAACGCTTCAGGATATAGAGAAGAAAAAGAAAACGGAGATAGATACATTGACGGGGAGCCTGCTGGCACTTGCGTCAGAGAACAATGTGCCTGCACCTGTTCACAGTATGATATACTGGCTTGTGAAAGCACTGGAAGAGAAATTTTAATCAACAGTATTTTATAGGTTCTGTCAGACCATTTGCTGAAAGCAAATTTTGGTTTTATAGGAAACTGCGTTTCCTATAGGTGCGTTCCTGATGGAACCTGCTAAGTGATGGGGTTGTCATATGAAAAGCGGTCTGCAAAGGAGCTGTCTTTTGGTGTGACAGCCCCATTTGCATGATAAAGGGAGAGGGATATGTTTTTGCGGATTGTGGTAAAATGGCAGGATATGCCATGATTGCAAAAAGCTTTTCAACGGAGTTCGGGAAAAAATGTATTTGGATTGAAGATTTATATTTGGAGCCTGCGTATCGCGAAATGGGAATGGGAACAAAGTTTTTGAACTATATTGAGCAGAAGTATGCCGATGCCATATTGCGTCTTGAGGTGGAGGCGGAAAATGAGAGAGCCGTTCATGTGTACCGGAAAAATGGGTTTACTGTCCTGCCTTATATGGAGATGAAAAAATAGGTGGTAGCCCTTAGGCTCCACACCAACTCCACATTAGGATGATACCATTTTCCAAATATGAAAAAGGAGAAAAATTCGTATGTACCATATATTAGTCGTTGAGGACGACCGCAACACAAATCAGGTGATTTGCGAATTTTTAAAGGATGCAGGTTACCATGCTGTTGCAGCATATGACGGTGAGGATGCTATTATAAAATTTTACGGCACAAAATATGATTTGATTGTGTTAGACATTATGCTGCCAGAGAAAAATGGGATGGAGGTATTAAAGGAGATTCGTTCCTTAAGCCATGTCCCTGTTATTATGCTCACGGCACTTGGGGATGAGTATACCCAGATTAAAAGCTTTGATTTACAGGCGGATGAATATGTGACGAAGCCATTTTCACCTGCAGTGCTTGTAAAACGTGTGGCGGCACTTCTGCGTCGAAGTTATCCAGTAGATAAAACAACGGTCTGCTTTGAGGATATTGTTGTGGATTTTTCCGCATATACCGTCTCAAAAAATGGGAAAGAAATTCCCGTGACAACAAAAGAAATAGAGATTTTAAAGGCACTGTTTGAGCATGCGGGTAAGGTTCTTTCACGCACGCAGATATTGGATGCAGTATGGAGCTTTGACAGTGATATCTCTGACCGTATTGTGGATACGCATATCAAAAATCTGAGAAAGAAGCTTGAAACAGATGCAATCCACACCGTGAAGGGTGTCGGCTACAAATTTGAGGTGACGAAATGAAAAATATGAAATTATTTCCGAAAACGTTTTTTCGTTGTCTGGCACTGATTGTAGTGGTATTGCTTATGACCTTTCTTTTGTTATACAGCTTTTTACCATCCTTTTACCGGCAATATAAGCAAAGGGAAATTGAAAAGGCGGTGAAGCATTTGGCATCTGAACTGCAGAATGTAGATGTGACGGATATCGCTGCGGCAGTATCCGCTTATGCAGCAGGCAAGGAATACGGGTATACTGCGGTATGTGAAAATGGAGAAATAATTTGTTCGGTAAAGCTGGGAGCAGGTGTTATGTTTTCCGAGGGGGACGTTGGCGGAGAGGTAAGCGGCGACGTTTCCATGGATGTGGTGATTGAATTTGCAGAAGCATCAGCAGTGTTTCAGGCAGCAGACAACCAGACGGTCATTGTGACATTGAATGCGTCTTTGCAGCCTATTGATGATGCCGTTTCTGTTTTGCTGGTCGTGTTTCCACCACTGCTGGTGCTGTGCATATTGATATCGGCTGCCGCTTCTTTTTTATATGCCCGTTCTATCGTAAAGCCAATTCAATCACTGACGGACACAACGGTGCAAATGGCAAAGTTAGCACCACAGGCAGCATGTGAAATCAGAAGTGATGATGAAATCGGTATTTTATCCCAAAATATTAACGATATGTATGATAAGCTCCTTTCCGTAATATCAGATTTGGAGCAACAGGTTGATATTGTAAAAAAGGTGGAGCAGGAAAAGCTGGATTTTCTTTTACTTGCTTCCCATGAACTGAAAACACCCGTTACGGCTGTCCGCGGAATGGTAGACGGAATGCTTTATAATGTGGGGGTATATAAAGACCGTGACACATATTTGCAGGAATGTCAGACTGCACTTACGGATTTAACAAAATTGCTGCAAAGCATTCTGGAAAATTCAAAAATGGATGTATCCCTTGCAGCAAGGAAGAAAAGCAACACGGATATTGGAGCGTTGTTACGTCAGGTTTGTGGTACATACAATACCATTGCACAGGCACGGGGAATAACCATAAACATTTGCATGAATCAGGATTTGTATGTAATGGTATCAGGGGAGCTGCTTGAAAAGGCATTTTCTAATGTGATTTCCAATGCTGTTAAATATACGGACGCAGGAAAAAATATTAATATCATTATGCAGAGCAATACAGTTGTAATTGAAAATGAATGCATACCGTTAAATGAGGAAGAACTGTCACATCTGGGCGAGCCATTTTACCGCTCCAAACGGCAGGACGGCTGGCATCAGGGAAGCACGGGGCTTGGATTATATTTTACGGATCAGATATTAAGTGTCTGTGAGCTTCGGTATTCCTTTGAACCATACGAAAAGGGTATGCGTTTTCAGGTGGATTTCTAAAAAATTTATATCTCCATACAGGCTCCATTTATCCCTTCTATAATGAAGCAAAAAAGGAGGTATAAAAAATGTATATCTTTAAAAATTCCTGTAAAAATCTGTGGCGGAATAAGGGAAGAAATTTCATCGTTTTTCTGATTGCCATGATTACGCTTACATCAGTAACATTGGCATCCGCCATTCATACACTGTCAAATCAGGCAATCACGCAGTATCGGGACAGCTTTCATGTTGATGCATCCCTTGATTTTAATTGGGAAAAGCTGGAACAGGATTTTCCACCTAAGGAAATCAAAAATGAGGATGGCAGCACGACATGGGAGTCTGCCTATGAGCTTCCCGAAACGAAATTGGAGGACTACATAAATTATTCCAATTCCGGATATGTAAAAGGAATGCAATATCTGGTATGGGTTCAGTTTGCTTCTGAAGGTCTTGCAGCAGTACCTGATAATCTTCATGAGAATGAAAGTATGATTACCCTGGACGGTATGGGTATGGAGGAATTAAAAAATTTCTTTCATGTGGAAACCGAGGCGGAGGTTGCGGAACAGCTGGGTGGCGAACAAGCACTGCAACAGGTGTTAAATATGAAGAACAATTGTGTGGGGATGCTGTTTGGATATACAAATCTTTCGCTTGTAGAGGAGTTTTCCAATGGTGAAAATCAATTGAAAAATGGACGGTTTCCTGAGCAGGATAACGAGTGTATAGTGAGCAGCAAATATGCGGAGTATAACGGTCTGGAGATTGGGGACACGATTGCAATATCAGGACCTGACAAAACGGATACAGATAATATCGTGCTTACAATAACGGGCATTTATACTGCCAGCCGGAGTGAAGCAAGTGCCGAGACGCTTGGGGATGCCTATGGTTATGTTTACACAACCTTTCATACGGTTGCTGACAGTGGGTTTCATTGGATTGGTGTTGATAAGGCTGTCTTTGAGCTGAAAAACCCTGAATGTGCGGAATTATTTGAGCAGGAGCTGCACAAAAAGGGATTGAGTGAGTATAAATTTTTATCCTGCACAAATTCCGCTGAGGAATACCGGAAAAATACGGAACCGCTGGAAAATATTTCAAACATTGCCAAAATATTTACCTTATGTATCTGCGTGGTGGGTGCCGCAGTCATTTTCCTGCTCTCATTTATAAATGTGAGGGAACGCAAATATGAAATTGGGGTGTTAAGGGCTATAGGTATGAAAAAATCAGGTATCGCAAGAGGAATGGCATATGAAACGCTTATGCTTATGTTGATTGGCTTTGGCAGCAGTATGCTTGCTTCCATGCTTTTCATTGAGCCGATTGCATCGGCTTTGGTGGGAATGTCAAAAGTGAATATGTCTCTTTCGGTACATGATATTTCCTTATGTACGCTGATGGCAGTTGTATTAAGTATAGGTTCAGGCTTATGTGCCATATTTTTTGTCATGCGGCATGAACCGATGAAAATTCTTGTGGAAAGGAATTAACAGTATGGAGATTTTAAAATTAGAGCATGTCTGCTATCGATATGACAATATGGAAAACAAGGTTATCAATGATATTTCTTACCGCTTTGAAAATGGAAAGCTTTACTGTATTACAGGTGGGTCGGGTGTGGGCAAAAGTACACTTATTTCACTTATTGCGGGGCTTGATGCACCTGCTTCGGGAAAAATTCTGTTTGAGGGAAAGGATATTACAAAAATAAACCGGGATATATACCGTTCCCAAAAGGTTAGCGTGATTTTTCAGGGCTGTAATCTGCTGCAAAATGCCACTGCAGCAGAAAATATCAGCCTGTCCCTTCATATATCGGGAAAGCATGAGAAGGACAACTCACAGCTTGTTTATGACTTGCTGGAACATGTTGGAATTGACAGGGAAAAGGCTGACAGGAAAATATTAAAGCTTTCGGGAGGGGAGCAACAGAGGGTGGCAATCGCAAGGGCAGTTGCCTGTGGTGCTTCCGTTTTAATTGCCGATGAACCTACGGGGAATCTGGATAGCGAAAATGAAGCAAAAATCATGGACATTTTTCTCCGTATTGCCCATAAGGATAATAAGTGCGTAATCGTTGTTACACATTCAAAGGAGGTTGCCAAACGGGCGGATGCTGTAATGAAAATGCAGGGCGGGGAATAAACAATGCATTTTCAGGCATAGTACATATGAAATATAGCATATGTGATCCTTCTAAAGCAGATGAATGAAAAATTCAGATTGCTTTAGGAGGATTTTTTGTCAGGTATTATGACATAGAACAAAAGTTCGACTTTGCTCTGTACTTTTCTGTATACCTGTGCTATAATAAAAAAATGATGATAGTAACTACCAAGCTTTTCCCGATAGTTCAAAATTAATTTAAATTTATGGTATTGTTGTAAATAAAGGAGAAACATATGGACCACTTTGAATTGGTATCGCCATATGCCCCAACGGGTGACCAGCCACAGGCGATTGAAGAACTTGTCAAGGGCTTCCAAAACGGAAAAAAGCAGCAGACCCTGCTTGGCGTCACGGGTTCGGGTAAAACATTTACAATGGCGAATATTATTCAGCAATTAAATAAACCAACACTTGTGCTGGCACATAACAAAACACTGGCGGCACAGCTATACGGAGAATTCAAGGAATTCTTTCCTGAGAATGCGGTGGAGTATTTTGTGTCATACTATGATTATTATCAGCCTGAGGCATATGTGCCGTCAACGGACACATACATTGCAAAGGACTCCTCCATCAATGATGAAATTGATAAGATGCGGCATAGTGCAACTGCGGCCCTGATTGAGCGGAAAGACGTTATTGTTGTGTCGTCTGTGTCATGTATTTATGGTATCGGTGACCCTGAGGATTATAAGTCCATGATGTTATCGCTTCGTCCTGGTATGAGTAAGGACAGGGACGAGGTAATCAGGCAGCTTGTAGACATCCAGTACACAAGAAATGAAATGGATTTTTCAAGAGGCTGTTTCCGTGTCAAAGGGGATGTGGTTGATGTACTTCCAGTGTCAACCTTTGAGGACGGTATAAGAATAGAATTTTTTGGTGACGAGATAGATCGTCTTGTTGAATTTGACCCGCTTACGGGTGAAATAAAAAGAACCTTGAATTTTGCATGTATCTTTCCGGCGTCCCATTATGTTGTTGCAGAGGACAAGCTGGAGCGTGCACTGGTGGAGATTAAACAGGAGCTTGATGAGAGGGTAAAGTATTTCAAGGAAAATGACAAGCTGTTAGAAGCACAGCGTATAGCAGAACGCACGGAGTTTGATATGGAAATGCTACGTGAAACAGGCTTTTGTTCGGGTGTGGAAAATTATTCCAGAGTTCTTGCAGGACTGGAACCGGGTGCAACACCAAATACGCTGCTTAAGTTTTTTGGGGATGATTACCTGCTCATCATAGACGAGTCCCATATGACATTGCCACAGGTGCGGGGCATGTATGCAGGTGACAGGGCAAGAAAGCAGACGTTGGTGGATTATGGTTTTCGGCTTCCATCTGCACTGGATAACCGTCCACTGAATTTTGATGAGTTTCAGGAACGGGTTGACAGAATTTTATATGTGTCTGCTACGCCTGCCGCTTATGAACGGGAGCATGAAGAAAATTTTGCGGAGCAGATTATACGTCCGACAGGTCTGCTTGACCCTGTTGTGGAGGTCCGCCCTGTCACAGGGCAGGTAGATGATTTGGTAGCTGAGGTAAACAGGGAAACGGCAAACGGTCATAAAGTACTGGTTACGACGCTTACAAAGCGGATGGCTGAGGATTTGACGGACTACATGAAGCAGCTTGACATAAAGGTGAAATATCTCCATTCTGATATTGATACATTGGAACGTACAGAGATAGTGCGTGATTTGAGGATGGGAATATTTGATGTTCTGGTGGGAATTAATCTTTTGCGGGAAGGTCTTGACATACCTGAAATTACCCTTGTTGCAATATTAGATGCGGATAAGGAGGGCTTCCTGCGTTCAGAGACGTCACTGATACAGACAATCGGACGTGCAGCAAGAAATGTTGATGGACGTGTCATTATGTATGCGGATACCATTACGCAGTCCATGCAAAATGCATTGGATGAAACCGACAGAAGAAGAAAAATACAGGATGAATACAACAGGAAACACGGAATAACGCCTGAGACAATACGCAAAGAGGTGCGGGATCTTATATCCATCGAGGCAGGAGAAGAGACCGAAGCACAGAAGAAGGACAAAAACAAAAAGGATATGGAATCCATGACCAAAAAGGAGCTTAAGGAGGAGATAGCAAAACTCACGAAGCGTATGAATAAGGCGGCGGCAGAGCTGAATTTTGAGGAGGCAGCAAAAATTCGCGATGAATTAAAAGAATATAAAATAAATTTACGTGATTATGATGCCTAAAATGATGTATAATATGTCCTAAGGTGTCTGCGAAGCAGACGGATTCCTTAGGACCATGTCCTAAAATTTAATCAATAAAGGAGGAAAAGAATATGTTAAGAGATGAAATGGCAGCAGAAATATCCATGAGGAGAGACATTCCGATGGAAGAAGTTGAGGAAGTTTTGGAAGAACGAGATTGTATTGTTGAGGAAGAATGTAAACGTAAAAAAAGGAAAAAATGTATTGTATGCACCCTGATGATGACATTTTTCCTTATGGGTGCAGCATGTGCACTTTATATTCTTGACAAGAAGGAAAAAATTGACATGGAGCTTACAATTAAAAAATACGTTGACAAATATACGGAGAAGCTGAAAAATCTTCAGGCACAGCTTGAAAGATAAGCAACAAATGCAACACAGGTAGTAGGTAGGGACAAATGAGCGAACATAAATACATTACAATTAAAGGTGCGAAGGAGCACAATCTCAAAAACATAGATATAAAAATACCAAGAGACAAGTTTGTCGTGCTGACAGGGTTGTCCGGGTCGGGTAAATCATCATTGGCATTTGATACAATTTATGCGGAAGGACAGCGGAAATATATGGAGTCACTGTCCTCATATGCCAGACAGTTCTTAGGGCTTGCGGAAAAACCTGACGTGGAAAAAATAGAGGGACTGTCACCATCCATATCCATAGACCAGAAGTCAACAAACCGAAATCCGAGGTCTACGGTAGGAACGGTAACGGAGATATATGATTATCTGAGACTGCTTTATGCGAGAATCGGAATTCCCCACTGTCCAAAGTGTGGAAAAGAAATCATGAAGCAGACGGTTGACCAGATGGTGGATGAGATTATGAAGCTGGACGCAGGAACCAAATTTCAAGTTCTTGCACCGATTATCCGCGGCAGAAAGGGCGAGCATGTCAAGCTGCTGGCACAGGCAAAGCGGAGCGGCTTTGTCCGTGCCATTATTGATGGGAGCATGTATGAGCTGTCTGAGGAAATAAAGCTGGACAAAAATAAAAAGCATAATATTGACATCGTGGTGGACAGGCTCGCAGTGAAGGAAGGCATAGAACGTCGTCTTGCGGATTCTATAGAGACAGCCCTCAAAATGTCGGAGGGAATATTGAAATGTGATGTGATTGATGGTGAAGTAATGGTATTTTCCGAGAGCTTTTCCTGTCCTGACTGCGGAATCAGTATAGATGAGATTGAGCCGAGAAGCTTTTCCTTCAACAATCCGTATGGAGCCTGCCCTTGTTGTACGGGACTTGGCTTTAAGAGAGAGTTTGACGTTTCGCTTATGATTCCGGACACAACGCTTACGCTTAATGAGGGTGCAATTTCGGTTATTGGCTGGCAGTCAAGCGGTGACAAAAAAAGCTATACCCATGCATGTCTGGAGGCTTTGTCAAAGGAATACGGTTTTTCGTTGGATGTTCCATTTCAGGATTTGGACAAGCGGGCACAGGACGTAATTTTATACGGAACGGGAGGCAACAAAATAAAGGTGAGTTATCAGGGTACACGTGGAGCAAATGTTTACATGGTTGCCTATGAGGGATTGATAAAAAATGTCCAAAGGCGGTACCGGGAAACCTCCGCAGAGGTGATAAAGCAGGAATACGAAACCTTTATGACTACAGTGCCATGCGAGGAATGTAAAGGAAAAAGGCTTAAGCCTGAAATACTTGCTGTTACCGTGGGAGGGCAAAATATAGCAAATGTCACTGAGTATTCCATCGGAAAACTCATAGACTTTATTGACAATCTTGACATTACGGACAGGCAGAAAACAATCGGTGCACAAATTATAAAAGAAATCAGGGGCAGATTAAGCTTTCTTATGAATGTGGGATTGGATTACCTTACGCTGGCAAGAGGAACAGCGTCCTTATCAGGTGGTGAGGCACAGAGAATAAGGCTCGCAACCCAGATTGGTTCGGGGCTTGTGGGTGTAGCCTATATTTTGGATGAGCCAAGTATCGGGCTGCATCAGAGAGATAACGATAAGCTGATTAAAACACTGGAGCGTTTGCGGGATTTAGGAAATACACTGCTTGTAGTGGAGCATGACGAGGATACCATGTATGCGGCAGACCACATTATTGATATCGGACCGGGGGCAGGCAGAAACGGCGGCGAAATCGTATGTGAGGGAACGGTTGAGGATATCAAAAAATGTCAGCAGTCCATAACAGGTGCATATTTAAGTGGAAAGCTGAAAATTCCTGTACCTGCAGAGAGAAAACAGCCGACAGGCTTTATAGAGGTTAAGGGTGCAAGACAAAACAACTTAAAAAATATTGACGTGAAATTTCCACTTGGTGTTATGACCTGTGTGACAGGTGTGTCAGGTTCAGGCAAAAGCTCGCTTGTAAATGAAATATTATACAAAAGGCTGGCAAGAGAGCTGAATAGGGCAAAGATTAAGGCTGGCAATCATGACGACATCCTTGGTGTAAACCAGCTTGATAAAATTATCAATATCGATCAGTCACCTATCGGAAGAAGTCCACGTTCCAACCCTGCAACCTATACGGGGGTGTTTGATCTTATCCGCGATTTGTTTGCCAACACGAAGGATGCCAAAGCAATGGGATATACGAAGGGAAGATTTTCCTTTAATGTATCGGGAGGAAGATGCGAGGCATGCAAGGGTGACGGAATCATAAAAATAGAAATGCATTTCCTTGCTGATGTGTACGTGCCTTGCGAGGTATGTCACGGAAAGCGGTATAACAGGGAGACCCTTGAAGTCAAGTACAAGGGCAAGAATATATATGATGTACTTGACATGACCGTGGATGAGGCATGTGAGTTTTTTGAAAATGTACCGTCAGTGCTGAGAAAAATAACAACCTTAAAGGAGGTTGGGCTTGGATATATCAAGCTGGGACAGCCATCCACTACGCTCTCAGGTGGCGAGGCACAGAGAATCAAGCTGGCGACAGAGCTGAGCAGGCGGAGCACGGGAAAGACGATTTATGTATTGGATGAGCCTACCACAGGGCTGCATTTTGCCGATGTCCATAAGCTTGTCGATATTCTTACAAGGCTTACGGAGGGCGGTAATACGGTTATCGTGATAGAACACAATCTGGATGTGATAAAAACGG
Organism: Bacteroides sp.; assembly: GCA_023666705.1. Taxonomy (GTDB): domain Bacteria; phylum Bacillota; class Clostridia; order Lachnospirales; family Lachnospiraceae; genus Coprococcus_C. The sequence goes on along the minus strand of JAMPBO010000009.1, from coordinate 9,479 downwards.
CAGATTACATTATTGATATCGGACCGGAGGGCGGTGAACGCGGTGGAACCATTGTTGCTGCCGGAACCCCGGAGGAGATATCAAAAAATAAAAAATCCTATACAGGGAAATATTTAAAGAAATATCTTAAGTAGTGCAAGCATACGGAAATTGCCTAAATATGGCAGAAACAATAAACAATTACTTTATTTTTTGCTGTCCATATAGTATAATCTTGAAGAAAGCAATTAACAGTGTGGTGTGCACTGCGAATTACAAAAATACAATAAAAAATGAAACGGAGGAATTGCAAAATGTTAGTTTCAGCTACAGAGATGTTGAAGAAAGCAAAGGAAGGTAAGTACGCTGTAGGTCAGTTTAATATCAACAACCTTGAGTGGACAAAGTCAATCCTTTTAACTGCACAGGAGCTTAACTCACCAGTTATTCTTGGTGTGTCTGAGGGTGCAGGAAAGTATATGACAGGCTTCAAGACAGTTTCAGCAATGGTTAAGGCTATGGATGAGGAGCTTGGAATTACCGTTCCTGTTGCACTTCATTTGGATCACGGCAGCTACGAAGGATGCTACAAGTGTATTAAGGCAGGATTTACTTCCATTATGTTTGATGGTTCCCATTATCCAATTGAGGAGAACATTGCCAAGACAAGCGAGCTTGTTAATGTAGCCCACAATCTTGGACTTTCCATCGAGGCAGAGGTTGGCTCCATTGGTGGAGAGGAAGACGGTGTTATCGGTGCGGGCGAGTGTGCAGATCCAAACGAGTGTAAGGCAATTGCTGATTTGGGTGTAGATATGCTTGCAGCAGGTATTGGAAATATCCATGGTAAATATCCTGACAACTGGGCTGGTCTTAGCTTTGAGACGCTTGCAGCCGTTCAGGAGAAGACTGGTATGATGCCGCTCGTGCTTCACGGTGGTACAGGAATTCCTGAGGACATGATAAAGAAGGCTATCTCACTTGGCGTATCAAAAATTAACGTTAATACGGAGTGCCAGCTTTCTTTCCAGGAAGCAACCAGAAAGTATATCGAGGAAGGCAAGGATCAGCAGGGTAAAGGCTTTGATCCACGTAAGCTTCTTGCTCCGGGTGCAGATGCAATCAAGGCAACTGTAAAAGAGAAGATGGAGCTTTTTGGTTCTGTAGGTAAGGCATGAATAAATCAGTAACCGAAAGGGTAATCATTGAGACCTTTATGAGGATGCTGAACGAGCAGCCATTGGAAAAAATATCGGTCAAGGAGATTGTGGAGGCGTGCGGTATAAGCCGCAACACCTTTTATTACCACTATAAGGATATATACGATTTGCTTGAGGATATCTTTGAAACACAGGCACAGCATATATATTTGGAGCATAAGCCACGTGATTCATGGCAGGAGGCTCTCATTCAAACAACTGAGTTCGCACTAAAAAATAAAAGAGCCATATACCATATATACAATTCAGTAAACCGTGAACAGCTTGAACGATATCTTTTCAATGTTACGCAGGAGATTATGATGGATTTTGTGAGAGGGCAGGCAGAGGGGCTTGACGTATCAGAAAAAAACATTACATATATCTCCCTGTTTTACAAACATGCGGTAGTGGGCATCATTCTTGAATGGCTTCAAAGAGACATGAAAGATAATGCGGAGGAAGTAATTCTTGACCTTAGCAAAATTTTTGATGGCAATATAAGACTTACGTTAGAAAGAATAAGCAAAACAAAATAATTTTTTAGGACAATTTTTAAGGTGTGTACAAATTTTGTACACACCTTTTTTTGTGTCCATGGATTTTGCCCCAAATATGTAATATATTTCCATTGAAATAAAGAAAAAGAGATGAGCAAAAAGAAAAGAGGTAGTAGCTATGAGTAAATTTGGAAAAGCAATCGTAAAATGCAAAGTTCCTATTTTAATCATCGCAGTTGCACTCCTTGTACCTTCTCTATTCGGAATGATAAGCACGCGTATTAACTACGATATGCTGGATTATCTGCCGGGAGATATTGAGACTGTTAAGGGACAAGATATTCTTCTTGATGATTTTGGTAAGGGGGCTTTTTCCATTGTTGTAATTGAGGGTATGAGCCCAAAGGAAATAACGGAGGTGAAAACAAAGGTTGAGGAAATCAACCATGTTGAAACAGTCATATGGTATGACTCACTTGCAGATGTATCCATTCCGATGGAGCTTCTTCCAAGTAAGTATTATGAGGTCTTTAATAAGGACGATGCCACATTGATGGCAATATTTTTTGACACATCAACCAGTGCAGACGAAACAATGGACGCCATACGTGACATAAGAAAGCTGATGGGGAAGCAGTGCTTTGTTACAGGCATGTCCGCCATGGTAACTGACCTTAAGGATTTGTGTGAAACGGAGGAGCCGATTTATGTTGCCCTTGCCGTACTATGTGCCACTGTCGTTATGATGCTGTTTATGGATTCATTTTTGATACCATTTATATTCCTTATCAGTATAGGAATGGCGATATTGCTCAATTTGGGAAGCAATTTGTTTTTCGGAGAAATATCCTACATAACAAAAGCACTTTCGGCAGTGTTGCAGCTTGCAGTTACAATGGATTACTCTATATTCCTGTGGCACAGTTACACAGAGGAAAAGGCTGCCGTTGGAAATGATAAGGAAACTGCTATGGCAAACGCAATTGGCAAGACACTCACATCTGTAGTGGGAAGCTCAGTGACAACAATTGCAGGATTTTTGGCACTGTGTTTTATGAGCTTCACACTTGGTAAGGATTTAGGAATTGTTATGGCAAAGGGTGTTGTGTTTGGTGTAATCGGATGCGTAACAACACTTCCTTCCATGATACTGATATTTGATAAGGCAATTGACAGGACAAAGCATAAGCCGATTATTCCAGATATGGATAAATTTTCCAATGGCGTCGTAAAGCTGGCTCCTTTGTTTATCCTATTGTTTTTGACTATTGTAGGACCTGCATTTTATGGTTATCAAAAAGCAGGAGTTTACTATGATCTTTCCGAGTCGCTGCCTAAGGACATGGATTTTGTCATAGCAAACACAAAGCTTCAGGAGGAGTTTGATATGGGAAGTACACATATGCTTCTTGTAGATGCAAAAATGCCACAAAAGCAAATGAAAGAATTAATAAATGAAATTGACGAGGTGGAGGGTGTGAAAGCCGTTTTGGGTTTGGAGTCCGTTGTAGGCTCCACAGTACCTGAGGATGTGCTGCCTGAATCTGTACTCTCAGTGCTTAAGAGTGAAAACTATGAGCTTTTGATGATAAGCTCCAAATATAAGGTGGCGACGGATGATGTAAATGCCCAGATAGATGCCATTAATGAAATCATAAAAAAATATGATGAAAACGGGATGTTAATCGGCGAAGCACCTTGTACAAAGGATTTGATAGAGATAACGGACCATGACTTTATGGTTGTAAGCTGGCTGTCAATTGCCGCTATATTTATCATTATATTGTTTGTATTCAAGAGTGTATCTCTTCCTGTGCTGTTGGTGTCAGTAATCGAATTTGCCATATTTATAAATTTGGGATTACCATACTACACAAACACGATACTGCCGTTTGTGGCACCGATATGCATCAGTACGATTCAGCTTGGAGCAACTGTAGACTATGCCATTCTGATGACAACGAGGTATAAAAGCGAGAGAATCACAGGGTTAGCCAAAAAGGAAGCGGCAAAAAATGCCCTTTCAGCTTCAATTCCTTCCATAGTAGTCAGTGCATTGGGATTTTTTGCGGCAACCTGTGGCGTTGGTATATATTCTGAGGTTGATATGATAAGCTCCATGTGTCTTCTGATGGCAAGGGGTTCAATGGTCAGCATGGTATCCGTTATACTGGTACTTCCATCACTGCTTGTGCTGTTTGATAAAGTTATTTGTGCAACCAGCATAGGATTTAAGCCGCGTAGCAGTGAACAATGATGGTACATGACGGTCTATTTGCTGAAGGATAGGTACATGCCTACAAAAAGCGGATAAGTAATGGGTTGGTATTTAAATGATTGGAGGAATTGTAATGAAGGATAAAAATATGATGAAAGTAACTTCTTTGGCGGTAGCAGCTGCATTAATTGCAGGCAGTGCAGGTTATGCAGCAGGTGCAAACAGTGCGAAGCCGACAGCGGGCACTGCACCAGAAACACCAATTATAACAAATAATGAAACGGTTGCAACGGATGAGGATGCAGTTTCCGCTATTATTGATGAGCAGCGTGCCATAGATAAGGAAGAAACTGTATATGTCCTTGCAAGTGCGGATGGTACGGTAAATAAGGTTATCGTAAGTGACTGGCTGAAAAATCCAAACAAAAGCCAGACCATCACCGATGCGTCAGAACTGGATGATATAGAAAATGTAAAGGGTGATGAGAGCTATACGATGAACCCTGACAATATGAAGATTTGGGACGCACAGGGAAATGACATCTATTATCAGGGAACAACTGATAAGTCGCTTCCTGTAGATGTATCCATCAGCTATGAGCTGGATGGAAAAACAATATCGGCAGAAAATCTTGCAGGAAAAAGCGGAAAGCTTAAAATGCGGTTTGACTACAAAAATAATGAATCACAAATAGTTGAGATAGATGGAAAGCAGCAGAATATGTATGTGCCGTTTGTCATGATTACGGGAATGCTAGTGGATGATACCAAATTTACCAATATATCTGTATCCAACGGCAAGGTTATCAATGACGGTGACAGATGTGTCATTATGGGATTTGCACTTCCCGGTATGCAGGAAAATCTAGGCTTGGATCAATCGAAGCTTGCACTTCCTGACTATGTTGAGATAACGGCGGATGTCAAGGATTTTGCACTCACTACAACGGTGACCTTGGCAACAAACGATGTGTTTAACACTCTTGATTTAGATGGCATTGATACGGCAGAACAGCTAAAGGATGCACTGGATACATTATCTGCATCATCCCTGCAGCTTGTTGACGGCTCATCCGCACTTTATACGGGACTTGCAACACTGCTTGAAAAGTCGGGAACGCTTGTATCAGGTGTAAATGATTTGTATGCGGGAGCAGGAACCTTAAGCTCAGGTGCAGCAGAATTGTCAACGGGAGCAACAACACTTCAAACGGGAGCCGCAACACTTGCAACAGGAGCAGCGACACTTGCAACAGGAACAGCGGAGCTTGACACAGGAATCAAATCATTAAATGCAGGGCTTAAGGAGCTGAATGGAAACAGCAAGGATTTGAGGGATGGAGCAAAGCAGGTATTTAACTCCCTTCTTGCAATGGCTGACAGCCAGCTTGCAGCAGCGGGCTTAAGCGTGCCAAAGCTAACAATTGAAAATTACAAAACGACATTAAACAATGTACTTGGTTCATTAAATGCAGACACAGTCTATAGTATGGCATATAATACCGCACTATCACAGGTGACGGAGGCGGTCAATGCACAGAGACCAACCATTCGTGCAGAGGTGGAAAAGGCAGTCCGCAGAACTGTTTTGGAGGCTGTCTTGGCACAGGCAATGCCAGGCACAACCGTAGACCAATACATGGAGGCACTGGCTGCAGGCGGTGGTCTGATTGAGGATGGTGCCATAGCTTCTGTGGATGTGGCAGTGGAGGCTCAAATGGCTACGGAGGATATTCAGGCAACCATAGAGCAAAATACGGAGGCAAAGGTACAGTCCCTGATAGCAGAAAATATGAAATCGTCAGATGTTACAACAAAGATAGAGGCAGCAGTGAATCAGGCACAGTCCGGTTCGGGCAGCATACAGGCACTTATAACCCAGCTTGACAGCTACAAAACATTTTATGATGGAGTTGTGGCATATACATCAGGTGTTGACACTGCTTACAGCGGAAGTAAGAAGCTGGTAAAGGGCTCGAAAAAAGTAAAGGATGGAGCCGCAACACTTTCCAGCGGAGCAACAACGCTTTCTGGTGGAGCTACAACACTTTCCAGCGGAGCCGCAACACTCAAAACGGGAGCAGGTACACTTTATAGTGGCATCGGAACGCTGAAGGAGGGAACATCAACTCTGATATCGGGAGAAACGGAATTGTACTCAGGTTCCTCAAAGCTTGCTGATGGAATGAGTGAGTTTAATGAAAAAGGCATCCAAAAGCTTGTGGAGGCAGTTGATGGAGACATGGAGGGTCTCGTTGGGCGGATAAAGGCAATGATTGATGTGTCAAAGAATTATCAGACCTTCGCAGGAAAAGCGGACGGAGCAGTCGGTACTGTGAAATTTATTTACAGAACAGATTCAATAGAATAATGGACACTGTCATTTGCATTATATACGCTTTTGTGCTATCATCTCCCCAAAGCATTTATCTTTCTTTTTTCGCTTTGAGGTGCCGAATATCATTCAAAAAATCAGAAAAATTCGGAACTTCAATGCTTTAAGAATGATAGAAGCAGGAAAGTTGTCTTCGGAGGAAGTTACACTTATATTCTAATCTTACGTGGAAGCAGGTGCCTGAATTGAATGGGAGGTGAAGCAAATGCTTTGTCATTTAATTATAGATTTGAGCATTTTGCTCTGTACAGGGTCTGATGAAAGGGCGAAATCTGTACAGAGGTAAAAGCTCGTCCGCATCGGATTTTGTACATATAATTGGATTTATAAATTATATGAGGAGTGAAATTCGATGAATAATTATAAAAGATATATTATATTTTGGTTAAGCCAAAGCGTTTCTCAGCTAGGCAGTGCAATGACGGCATTTGCCCTTATACTGCTTACGTATGAGCAGAAAAATTCCGCAATGGCAGTTTCAATCATGACATTCTGTAATTATGTTCCGTTTATTATTGTGAGCCTGATTGCAGGGTCGTTTATTGACAGGCACGGCAAAAAAGCAATTATGCTTATTTCTGACAGTGTTGCTGCCTTATGCACGCTTGCGGTTTTTGTTTTATGGACGATGGGAAGCATTAAGCTGTGGTACATTTACGTTGTCAATATTGTGATAGGGTTTATGAATGCATTTCAGCAGCCTGCCTCTGCAGTAGCCGTAGGAAGGATTGTTCCAAAGGAAAAGCTGTCAAATGTAAGCGGCATGAATTCGTTTTCAAGTAATTTAATTACCGTTTTAAGTCCTGTATTGTCCGCATTTATTTTTTCTTTTCGCGGCTTGGGGACGATACTGATGATTGACCTGATAAGCTTTCTGTTTGCGTTTCTTGTGCTTTTGCTGCTTATCCGTATACCTGAGGATAATACTAAGGTTCGTGATAAATCAATTTTGGATGGCACAAAGGAGGGCTTTCGGTTTCTCAAGGGAGAAAAGGGACTGCTTTACATTATGCTTACAATGGCACTTATCAATTTCTTTTCAAGACTTACCTATGAGAATATCCTTTCGCCGATGATTTTATCGAGAAGCGGCGGAAACAGCAGAACCCTTGGAATTGTAAATGCAGCCATGGGAATCGGAGGAATTGCAGGAGGTTTTATCGTATCGCTGAAAAAGGCATCAAAGAAAAACGCAGGGATGATATATATTTCAGCCGCCATTTCCTTTTTGCTTGGCGATATTATGATGGCTGTCGGAAGAAACGCTTTCATGTGGTCAGTAGCAGGGATTGCGGCAAGCCTGCCGATACCGTTTATTATGGCGGGACAGAATGTGATTATGTACAGTAAAATTCCTGATGAAATGCAGGGGAGAGTGTTTGCAGTGCGAAATGCAATACAGTTTGGCACAATTCCGTTTGCCATTCTGCTTGGCGGTTTCCTTGCAGATCATGTTTTCGAGCCGCTTATGAGGTCAGACCATGCCGTTGCAGATTACCTGAGGGTTATTGTTGGACACGGCAAAGGAAGCGGTATGGCAGTTATGTTTTTAATGACAGGAATAACAGGGTTTCTTATCAGTATTTTTTCTTATAGAAAACGTGAAATAAGGGAGCTTGATATGTAGCCTATCAATTGTTGGTTTCGGGTATTCCTATACTTTATAAGAAAGTTCTCCGAACTTCCTTATAAGGCAGGATTAAAAATCCTGCTAGGATTCGAACTACAGCGTCGGAGACGCTTTGTTCTATAAGAATATCCGAAACCACAATTATTTAGGGAATTTCTTGGATATGACGGAACATTTGAAAGGCAAATCAAAAGTTATAGGTAAATGATATAGCTTTCCAGAGGTACGATATGAATATAAACTATGAAAAAACGCTGCATAAAAAAGTGAATCGCTTTAAGCACAGAGCCGATAAAGATTATCCCCATTGGAGCGAAAGCAATGATAATGGAGAGTGGGAAATCGGTCTTTTTGAGTTTGACGAAATGTGCAGTGTTATTTTTGATATAATCGAAAGTGCATCATATGCAGAAGCCACGGAACAAATGCTTGATGATATGTTGTTTGGGATTGCGAGAGATAATGAATGTTCCCGTATCGTGAATAGGCTGATTGATTATTCCGGGTGGTACTCTGTACTATGCAGGAAGTCTTTATCAACGGATTATAGGAATGCGAAATGGCAATTCGCCGAGAGCTTGAAGGATTATAAAGGACAAGATAATCTTCGTGAGCTGATTTATGAATTTTTAAAAATTGATGACGAATATACAGAAAGGCTTGCCCTAATGTCACTGGCATATATTTATCCGGAACAAGCTGAAAAATACGCAATTGATTTTTGGCATAGAGATAAATATAAGGATGATGATTACGGGAATGAATATCAGAAAATAATGGTGCTTCATGTACTGCATACGATTGGCTCTGATAAGCTGAATGAGTATTTAGATTTGGCTGATCAGTCAAAGTACCGTTATTTGAAAGAAAATTCCAAGAGACTCCGGGAAGAATTGTTAGAAGGTTAATAGGTAATAAATGAAAGGATGTAATGCAGAGAACGGAGGGAATGTCTTGGATATGATAGGACATTTGAAAGGTAAATCGGCATTTATGAGCGAGGGAAATATATGTGGTTTTGGTGGTTTATATTTATTTGTGATTTACTTATTCCAATCATGATGATTATTGCTGGTAATATGATGTGGAAACATGCTCCAAAAAAAATCAATGGAATAATTGGTTATCGAACAGCACGTTCTATGAAAAATATGGACACATGGAAATTTGCACAGGAACACTGTGGTAGATTATGGTGGAAAATTGGCTGGATTATGTTGATACCGTCATTTGTTATCCACTTCCCTTTTTATCATAGTTCAGAGAATATGATTGGAATCATTGCGGCAATTCTATGTACAATACAATGTCTGGTTTTGATATTAGCTATTTTCCCGACAGAACGAGCCTTAAAAGGAACGTTTACCGAGGAGGGAGTAAAACAGTAAATTCCGGTTTATCTACTAACTGATTTAATTTTCCCCTATTTTCAAGGCTTTGCGGTATGCCCAACCTCAAAATATGTATCCTTTTTCCTTCTTGTATCCATATTATCATGTTTGTGGATTTTCGTATCAATCCGCTGTATCTGTGCATCTTCAACAGGTATCATAAGGTT
>JAMPBO010000008.1:126446-132401 GCA_023666705.1 Bacteroides sp. | reverse complement strand
GTTTTTCTTTTCGTTCTTGTTTTTGTTCATTCAATCTCCTCCCTTGTCCTTTGGATTTAGAGATGAGCAAAATGTACGATTTCAAAACTTAGTTGTACAACGAAAGTTCATAAAAGTAATGTTTTGCTCATCTCTACTTTGGACATGCACCATGGTTTCACAGGTTCCTTTCGAAATACACCATCATGTAAAACCAAATTTGTTGCCAGTAATAATCGATCACATCAGGCAGAGAAGATTTTTGAATAAATATATTTTGTATCGAAAGCCAATATATACATGCCTTTTTACACTTTTTGAACAGAGTGCAGTTACACTCTTTAAATCCTTGCATGTATTCCTGCTTAGGTCAACCTTCCAAATATAAGTTTTAGTCTCAAACAGCACTCCGCTGCCCAATTGTGAAATAAAGCATCGAAGTTATTTGATAACAGATTAGTCAAAGATTGGCTAAGCCATAAAATTAAATCGAATACAATGCTTCAAGGACATTGTATTACATGCGTATGGAAAATACAAGTGATTTTCTGTGAAAAGTTTGGAATGAAATTCTTTCAGGTCACTATTGAGGGAAAGAAAAATATTGCAAGTACACTATCCTTTACATATGTTTACCTTGTAAATAATTGTAATGTGTCGTAAAATAATCTTGATATAGAATTAAGCTCTGTTTTTAAAATATTTGTTGTGAAATAAATGCAACCAAATTTTCTAAATATGAGGAGTTGTTTGCAAATATGTATTTATAAACATTATACGAGGAGGATTTATAATGAAAGCAAAGAAAGTAATTTGTATGATTGTAAGTGTATTGATTGTGGTCAGTCTTATTACACCATTTGCATACACAGAATCGACAAGGGCTGCTGAAACCGAAACATTACAGGCGGGAGATTTTGTGTACGAAGAACTTAGCAATGGAACGGTTAGTATTTCTAAGTATGTCGGAAATGATACAGTGGTTGTGATACCAGAAAAGATTGAAGGAAAAGTTGTAACAAGAGTAGGGGAGGAAGCATTTTATGAGTGTGAAGGCTTAATAAATATAACAATTCCATCAACTGTAACAGTTATAATGTCTGGTGCATTTAGTTATTGTAGCAACTTGACAAGCATAGAGATTCCATCAGGAGTAAAGAGTATATTACCTAGTACATTTATGGGATGCAGTGCTTTGACAAGTGTAGAAATTCCATCAAGTGTGACATGGATAGCAGATTTTTCATTTTTTGAATGTAGTAGTTTAACAAACATAGAAATTTCATCGGCGGTAGTAGAAATAGGAAATTGTGCATTAGATTATTGTATAAGCTTGACCAGCATAAATGTAGATGATGCATCAACAAATTATAGTTCTGAGGATGGTATATTATATAATAAGGATAAAACAAAGTTGATAAAGTGTCCTGGAGGAAAACAAGGCAGTGCGGAAATTCCATTAAGTGTAAAAAGTATAGATGACTCTGCATTTGAATGTTGTGTAAATTTGACAGATATAAATGTAAATACTGAATCAGAAAAATATAGTTCTGAGGATGGTATATTATATAATAAGGATAAAACAAAGTTGATAAAGTGTCCTGCGGGAAAACAAGGAAATGTCATAATTCCATCAGATGTACATGGTATAGAAGCAAGTGCATTTGAAGATTGTAAGAAGCTGACAAATGTAGAAATTCCATCAAGTGTGACGAGTATAGGAGGTTGTGCATTTGAGAATTGCAGTAGCTTGACAAATATAGAAATCCCATCAAGTGTAAGTCGTGTGGGATATGGTGTATTTTGTCATTGTGAAAACTTAGTAAGTATAAATGTGAATGACGAATCAGAAAAATATAGTTCTGAGGACGGTATATTGTACAATAAGGATAAAACGGAGTTAATACAATGTCCTGCGGGAAAGCGGGGAAACATAACAATTCCGACAAGCGTAACAAGTATAAAAATATCAGCATTTGAAGGCTGTAATGGATTGACGGATATAGAAATTCCAACAGATGTAACAAGTATAGAGAATAGTGCGTTTTATGGTTGCAGTGGATTGACAGATATAGAAATTCCAACAAGTGTAACAAGTATTGGTGGTTTGGCATTTGGTTATTGCAGTGCCTTGACTAGTATAGAAATCCTATCAAATGTAACAAGTATAGGTAGTGATGTATTTGTTGAATGTCCTAATCTTACGATATATGGAGAAGCAGATTCCTATGTACAGCAATATGCGGCAAATCATAATATAAAATTTGTTGTTATAGGTATGCCGGAGGAAGTCACGACAGAGGAAGTCACGACAGAGGAAGTCACGACAGAAGAAGTCACGACAGAGGAAGTCACGACAGAAGAAATTACGACAGAGGAACAAGATTGGGTTTACAAAGAACTTGATGACGGAACTGTGGAAATATCCAAATATAAGGGAAATAAGGCAGATATTGTGATACCAAATGAGATTGACGGGAAAAAGGTTACAAGTATAGGTTCGAGTGTTTTTTTTAACTGTGAAAGTTTAAAAAGTGTTGAAATTTCATCAGGAATAACAAATATAGGTGGCAGTGCATTTGAAGAATGTAACAATCTGACAAGCGTAACAATTCCGTCAAGTGTAACTAGCATAGGTTTTAGTGCATTTGGGTGGTGTAGTAGTCTTACAAGCATAGAAATTCCGACAAGCGTGACTAATATAGGAGATAGTGCATTTTGGTATTGTCGTAAATTGGGAAATGTAGAAATTCCATCAGGCGTAGTAAGTATAGGTGAAAATACATTTGAAGGATGCGACAGCTTGACAAAGGTAACAATTTCATCAGGTGTAATGAATATAGAAGATGGGGCATTTAATTGTTGTGAAAGTTTAACAAGTATAGACATTCCGTCGAGTGTAACAAACTTAGAATCAGGAGCCTTTAATAGGTGTTGCAATTTGACACATATAAATGTAGATGCTGCGTCATTATATTATGCTTCTGAGGATGGTATACTTTATAATAAACATAAAACAAAGTTAATATTGTGCCCAGAAGGTAAAAAAGGAAATGTAACAATTCCGAATGGAGTAGAAAGTTTAGAAAATTGGGCATTTGATGGTTGTAAAGGCTTGACAAGCATAGAAATCCCATCGAGTGTAACGAGTATTGGAGATGGTACATTTTTTTCTTGTGATAATCTGACAAAAATAGAAATACCATCAGGGGTAACAAGTATAGGCGAGCAGACATTTGAAGGATGTAACAATTTAACTAGCGTTGATATACCAACAAATGTAACGAGTATAGGAAAAATGGCATTTTATGCATGTGAAAGCTTGACTAGTATAGAAATCCCAACGGGTGTAACCAGTGTAGGAGAAATGGCATTTGGTGTTTGTGGAAACTTAATTAAGATAGAAATCCCAGTAAATGTGATGAATATAGGTATAGATGCATTTTGGGGCTGTAATTCTGATCTTACAATATATACCGAAACAGGCTCTTATGCAGAACAGTATGCAATTGAGAATAACATCAAGTTTGTGGCTGGCAGTATACCAGAAGAACCGACTCCAGACGAACCTGTAACACCTGAAAAACCAACAACCCCTGTCAAAGCCCCTAAGGTTGGGGACACCTTCAAAGATACCAAATCAAAGGCACAATACAAGGTTACAGGCAAGCAGACAGTTTCTTACATAAAGACAACTGCAACATCAGGAAAGGTGACAATACCTGCAACAGTTACATACAAAAACAAAAGCTATAAGGTAACAGCAATCTATAAGGCAGCATTTAAGAATAAGATAGGAATTACCGCAGTTACTTTCGGCAAGAATATTACATCAGTTGGAAGTGAAGCCTTCAGCGGATGCAAGAAGCTGAATACGGTAACCCTCAACAAAAACCTGACAAAGATAGGTGATAAAGCATTTTATAATTGTAAGACACTTGCAGAAATAAAGCTTGAAAGTAAGGTGACAACCATAGGCAAGTCAGCATTTGCAGGCTGTACGAAGCTGAAAAAGGTAACCCTTGGAACAGGACTTACCACAATTGGAGACAGTGCATTTAACAAATGTACGGCACTTACTGCTGTCACTATACCAAGCAAGGTAAAGAAGATAGGCAAGCAGGCGTTTTACGGCTGTAAGAAGCTAAAGAGCATAACAATAAAGACAACGAAACTGAAAAACTCAAATGTGGGGGCAAATGCATTTAAGGGCATCTACTCCAAGGCAACCGTTAAAGTTCCGAAGAACAAGAAGGCTGCATACAAGAAGCTGATAAAGAGCAAGGGCGCAGGTAAGAATGTGAAGTATAAATAAGAAACATTAAAAACTAAATTCATACAAAATATGGTGGTGGTTACAATTAGGGTATGCAGCCACCACCGTATTTTTGAATGATTTGGTTATTTCAATTATGCCTTGTTCAGGACGATTTTTTCAGCTTCTTCTGTTGATATACCGAAATCAGTTGTAAGTTCAGAAATAATTTTATCATCTGAAAAGTTATTCCGCCGCAAAATTGAAATTGTATTTGAAATTGCCTGGGTAATACCTTCACTGCGACCTTGCTCTAAACCATCCTCTACGCCTTCTTCATATTTTTCCCGATAATGCATTTCAAGCGTCATATAATCAACCCTCCATTTCTCATTACTTCTAGCGGATTTAACCGCAGTTTCCAGTTCCTTCGTAAATTTATCCGATGCCGCCTGTCCGTCTATGTAATCCAAGAGCCGTTTCATTTCAGGTGTTACATCATTCATGGTTCCCTTGGTATTTAATATAATCTTTGTTGTCTCATCGCCAAGACCGATGTCGTAATCCTGTAGGCATCTGTTTTCAAATGTGTAAATATGCCGTCCCTTGCCAAATAAGTCAAAGGTGCAGATAAAAATGACAAAGCTCCGTTTTAGGTCTTGGTAGTCCCCACCCTTTTCCAGTATGTTCAGGTCTATTATCCCCTGATAATACCTTGAACGTTTTGGCAGATTTTTATTTATGGATACCTGCATTTCTATATTATATACCGTACTTTTGTCATCTTCAACATAAACATCAAGCCTTACAGACTTTGCATCTGCCGCAAGGTCTATTGTTTCCTGCGTTCTTGGATATTTTATGTCTGATATACGGATACCAAGTATTGTTTCCAGAAACGGCTTGCAGTACTTGGGGTTCCGCATAATAACCCCAAACATGAAATCATCCTTAAGTTCCAGTTCCTCAAAGCGTTTGACGTTTTTCTTTTCGTTCTTGTTTTTGTTCATTCAATCTCCTCCCTTGTCCTTTGGATTTAGAGATGAGCAAAATGTACGATTTCAAAACTTAGTTGTGCAACGAAAGTTCACAAAAGTAATGTTTTGCTCATTTCTACTTTGGACATGTACCATGGTTTTACAGAGTCCTTTCGAAACTTATCATCGTGTAAAACCAAATTTGTTGCCAGTAATAGTCAATCACATCAGGCAGAGAAGAGTATTGAACAAATATGCTTTTAAAGTGAGCCAACCTTGAGCCAATCTGTTAAATACAGTTTGTTTCGTAATCGAAATCTTTGTTACAGCACTCCGCTGCCTATTTTTGTGAAATAAAGCATCGAAGTTTATTTGATAACAGATTCGTCAAAGACTGGCTAAGCCATAAAATTAAATCGAATACAATGCTTCAAGGACATTGTATTACATGCGTATGAAAAATACAAGTGACATTTCTGTGAAAAATGTAAGTAATTGCGAAATGTCATATTATCGAAAAGTAGTTGTACAATGAACGGTTTCAAAAGACAGAGTTCCGCAATTGCCTATGTGTAAAATAAAAAGAGGAGGACTATATGATGATTGCAATTTTTTTCATCGTTGTTGTTTTTGTCATTACCATCACATTCTATCAAAAAAATATTGTTTCCAATAGGATGAACGTGATATGATATGTCCTAAGGAGGGACCCAGCGAAGCTGGGAGGATTCCTTAGGACAGACC
>JAMPBO010000008.1:94964-126346 GCA_023666705.1 Bacteroides sp. | reverse complement strand
CGCGAAGCAAGGAGGGACCCAGCGAAGCTGGGAGGATTCCTTAGGACAGACCCGCGAAGCAAGGAGGGACCCAGCGAAGCTGGGAGGATTCCTTAGGACAGACCCGCAAAGAAGGAGGGACCCATATGTTTAATTCGAAAGCAAAACGTGCCTGCCGTGAGATTGAGGCACTGTTTCATGATATACAGATTAATCTGGAAAACAATTACAAGGATTTGGCAATTGGTGCAAGAAAGAGTGCAGAGGTAAAGCTGGAGGAGATGAGACAGTCGGGAGAACTTGGTGATAAGGATTACAAACGGTTAAAGCTTAAGCTGGATGACTTCACGAAGCGTATGGAGGGATATCATCATTAAGGCATTGGGAGAAAAAAAGATTTCTATTGCATTAAAAATGCTGGCATTATCGCTGGCACTCGTATTTTTGTATCAGCTTGCTGATGGAAATAAGAACAAAGAAAAAAATAATATTGACAGGGATACGTCAAAATACAGTTACAAAAGCGTATCTGAAAATGGACAGGAATGTGTGCTCAGCGGTTACAGGATGGGTACAACCGTAAGTGTTACATTATATGGAGAACATGCTGAGGAAAATGCGGAACTGGCATTTTCGTGTATCGATAAGCTGGACGGAAGTATACTTACATCACAGGTGGATGCTTTAACAGCAAATTACAAGGTTGGTGAACCATATCAGGTAGATGAAGAGCTGTTTGATGTTTTGGGTAAGTCGCTCTTGATATGTGAGGACAGCAATGGTGCCTTGGATGTCACAATTGAGCCATTAAATGAGCTTTGGGCGATTGACGGAAAGTACGGGGAATTTAAAATACCTGATGAAAAGGAAATAAAAGATATACAGGAAAAAATCGGCTACGAACATGTAAGGGCTTATACGGAAAATGATAATTGCTATATCCTTTTTGACCAGGATGGCATGGAGTTTGCCATTGGTGCCGTCGGAAAGGGGTATGCCCTTGACCTTGTGAGGGATATACTTGCAAGACAGGGTGCAGAGGGAGCCTGTATTATGGTGGGTGGAAGCATACTCGTGTATGGAAGAAAGCCTGACAACGAGGCGTTCACGGTTGGTATCAGAAATCCAAGGGGAGAAATGGATGACATGATTGGAGTGCTTACCTTCCGTGGAAATGCGGACATTTGTGTATCTACTTCAGGCGATTATGAAAAATATGTGGAAGCAGGCGGAAAACGATATCACCATATACTTGACAGAAGTACAGGGTCGCCTAGTGACAGCGGGCTGATGTCCGTGACGGTAGTATGTAAGTCAGGGCTTGCAAGTGACGGACTTTCCACTGCATGTTTTATTTTGGGTTATGATAAATCTCTTGCTCTATTAAAAAAATACGATGCAGAGGCAGTATTTATAGACAAAAATGGGAACATTACAGTGACGGATGGCTTAAAGGATATATTTACCGAACATAAATAGAAGGTTGTATAACCAGATTTTACAATACGAAGTTTCGCAGCCTTCAATAAAAATAAACAGAAATGAGGATAAAAAATGAAACGTTTACTTGTAGTTGTGGATATGCAAAATGATTTTATTGACGGAGCCTTGGGAACGAAGGAGGCATGTGGTATTGTTGAACCTGCCAAACGCTATATTGAAAAAGCAATCGGGGATGACGTGACGGTTGTGTTTACAAGGGATACGCACCACGAAAATTACATGGAGACACAGGAGGGAAAAAAGCTGCCGGTTCCCCACTGCATAGAGGGAAGTAAGGGATGGAATATTTGTGATGCGTTAATTCCGTTTTCTGTGGGCAGAATAATACTGGATAAGCCGGGCTTTGGCAGTACGGCACTCATGGATTACGTGACAGGACAGGCGTTTGATGAGATAACACTTCTCGGACTTTGCACGGATATCTGTGTGATATCCAATGCCATGCTGGTTAAGGCAGCATTGCCTGAGGCTGTCATAAAGGTAGTGAAAGACTGTTCGGCAGGGGTAACGCCTGAAAGTCACGAAAATGCACTTAGGGCTATGGAAATGTGCCAGATAGAAATTATATAGGGTGGTGTTGGAATGAAATGGCTGGAACATTTAAAAACAATTAACAAGCATAAGGTCGAGGTTATGAAAAACTGTTTTGCAGTAGGACTGTATAAACAGGGAATTTTACATGATCTCTCAAAATATTCATGGACGGAATTTTCCATGGGAGCAAAATATTATCAGGGTAACCGAAGCCCAAATGATGCGGAGCGTGAGGATAAGGGCTACACGACGGCATGGCTTCACCACAAGGGAAGAAACCGCCATCATCTTGAGTATTGGATTGATTACAGCGTTGACAAGTCTAAGGGAATTGTCGGTATGCCCATGCCAAAGGAATACATTATAGAAATGTTTTGTGACAGGGTAGCGGCATGCAAAACATATAACAAGGAAAATTATAATGACCACCAGCCATATGAATATTATATGAGGGGGAGGTCAGGCAAGCTTTTGCACCCTGATACAAAAAAAACATTGGAAAAGTATCTTTTTATGCTGAAGGAAAAGGGCGAGGATTACACCTTTCGTTATATAAAAAATAAGGAGATTATCCCTCTGCGGGTTGAAAAGCTTTCAAAATGGTTTCCGTTTTTGAAGTATATATTCTAAAGAGAAAAGTGGATTAGGAAGGTTAAGGTATCATTATGAATTTTACACATTTGCATGTGCATACGGAATATAGTTTATTGGATGGTTCTGCAAAAATAAAGGAGCTTGTGGCAAGAGCAAGGGAGCTTGGGATGAAAGCACTTGCAATTACTGACCACGGTGTTATGTACGGTGCAATTGATTTTTACAAGGCATGTAAGGCAGAGGGCATCAAGCCTATCATCGGCTGTGAGGTGTATGTGGCACCAGGCTCCAGATTTGACAGGGAGATTGTAAAGGGGGATGACCGGTATTATCACCTTGTTTTGCTGGCGGAAAATGATGAGGGATACCGCAATTTATCAAAAATTGTCTCCACAGGATTTATTGAGGGCTACTACTATAAGCCGCGTGTTGACATGGAGGTGCTTAAAAAATACAGTGATGGCATTATTGCATTAAGTGCATGTCTTGCAGGTGAGGTAGCAACGAACTTAAGAAAAAATAATTATGAGGGAGCAAAAGAGGCTGCCCTAAGACATCTTGAAATATTTGGGGAAAATCATTATTACCTTGAGCTTCAGGACCATGGCATGGAGGAGCAAAAAAATGTAAATGCAGGTATTATGCGTCTGTCCAAGGAAACGGGAATACCGCTTGTTGCCACAAATGATTCCCACTATATCAGTGCGGATGATGCGGAGGCACATGACGTGCTCCTCTGTATTCAGACGGGCAAGGTTGTAAGTGATACTGACAGAATGAGATATGAGGGTGGACAGTTTTATTTAAAGTCACCAGAGGAAATGGCATCGCTCTTTACATATGCACCTGAGGCAATTGAAAATACATGTAAAATAGCCGACATGTGCAATGTTGAAATTGTATTTGGGGAACAGAAGGTTCCACGGTTTGATGTGCCGGAGGGCTACGATGCATTTTCCTATCTGAAAAAGCTCTGTGAGGAGGGACTTCAAAGAAGATACCAGCCCGTAACGGAGGAATTAAAGGCAAGGCTTGATTATGAGCTGAATACAATCAATGATATGGGATTCGTGGATTATTTTCTTATCGTATCTGATTTTATAAGATATGCGAAAGACAATGGCATTGCGGTAGGACCGGGAAGAGGCTCTGCGGCAGGAAGCGTTGTTTCTTATTGTCTGGATATCACCGATATTGACCCGATTGAGTTTGGATTGCTGTTTGAGAGGTTTTTAAATCCTGAGCGTGTTACCATGCCCGATATTGATATTGATTTTTGTCCGAACAGACGGCAGGAGGTCATTGATTATGTCGTAAGAAAATACGGAAAAGAACGGGTTGTTCAGATTGTCACCTTTGGTACGATGGCTGCTAAAATGTGTGTCAGGGATGTGGGACGTGCAATGGATTTGCCATACAGCATGTGTGATAAGGTTGCAAAGGCAATACCGGGTGATCTTGGCATGACAATACCAAAGGCATTACAGACAAATAAGGATTTTAAGGCACTGTATGACAGTGATGAGAATATAAAAAAGCTGATTGATATGGCAATAAAGCTTGAGGGTCTGCCAAGACATTGCTCCATGCATGCGGCAGGTGTTGTTATCGGCAGAGACCCGATTATTGAGTACGTGCCGCTGTCAAGGGGCGGTGAGGATGCAATCACAACCCAATATAACATGACAACCATAGAGGAGCTGGGACTTCTTAAAATGGACTTTTTGGGACTGCGTAACCTTACTGTTATTCAGGACACGGTGAAAATGATAAGTGAAAATCATGGGGTTGATATCGATATTGACCATCTGGATTTTCAGGATGACGGTGTGTTTGAAATGATTTCCGCAGGAAAGACGGAGGGTGTGTTCCAGCTTGAGAGTGCGGGAATGAAAAACTTTATGAAGGAGCTTAAGCCTGCCAGTATTGAGGATGTTATTGCAGGAATATCCCTGTACCGCCCGGGACCGATGGATTTTATACCGCTTTACATTAAGGGAAAGGAAAATCCGGGACAGGTTACCTATGATCATCCTGCACTTGAGAAAATCCTTGCACCGACATACGGGTGTATCGTATATCAGGAGCAGGTGATGCAGATTGTTATGGAGCTTGCGGGATACTCCTTGGGAAGAAGTGACCTTGTGCGGAGAGCCATGTCGAAGAAAAAGGCAGATGTCATGGCAAGGGAACGGCAAAATTTTGTATACGGTAATCCTAAGGAGGGCGTGCCAGGCTGTGTGAACAATGGTGTGAGCGAGGACGTCGCAAATAAAATATTTGATGAGATGACAGATTTTGCAAAGTACGCATTTAACAAATCCCATGCGGCTGCTTATGCGGTGGTGGCATACCAGACGGCATACCTGAAATATCATTATCCGGTTGAGTTTATGGCGGCACTCATGTCATCCGTAAAGGAAAATTCAGGTAAGGTGACGGCATATATACAATCATTAAGGGCGATGGGAATCAAGCTGCTTCCACCTGACATCAATCTTGGCAGGGGCGATTTTTCCGTGACGGGAGACAGTATCAGGTATGGGCTATCTGCCATAAAGAGTGTTGGTGATGGAGTTACTGACATCATACGGCAGGAGGTGGAAACAAATGGACCGTTTAAGGATTTGGAGGACTTTGTCAAGCGGCTTTCCAACAAGGAGGCAAACAAACGGACGATTGAGAGCTTCATTTTTTCAGGTGCCTTTGACGGATTTGGGAAGAACCGAAAACAGATGATAACGGTATATGATAAAATAATAGAAAAGGAAACCTTGGACAAAAAGAGTGCCATGAGTGGTCAGATGTCGCTGCTTGATTTTCTGGGTGAGGAGGAAAAAAATGATTTTTCCATAAAGTACCCGGATATTCCTGAATTTTCAAGAGAGGAGCTCCTGGCAAAGGAAAAGGAAGTGCTTGGTATATACTTGTCAGGACACCCGCTTGACGATTACATGGATATTATAGAACAGTATGTGACCGTAAAGTCAACAGATTTTTCTTATGATGATGAGGATGGCTTTGCCGTACATGATAAGGTTCCTTGTGTCATAGGCGGAATTATAGCGGCAATCACAATTAAGACAACACGTAAGGGAGAAAATATGGCATTTATTACCCTTGAGGATTTGTACGGAACCGTTGAGATTGTTGTTTTTCCAAGAGACTACGCAAAATACAGGGATTACATTTCAAAGGATAACAAGGTGATTATCAGGGGAAATTCCTCCGTATCGGAGGAAGAGGCAAAGCTTTTGCTGTCTGACATAAAAACATTTGATGAGTACAAAAATGAAATGCAGGATGCAGACAAGGAGGTCTGGATTTGTTTTGCGGATGAGGCGGCTTACATGGCGGCAGAGGAGGACCTTTATGGAATTGCTGATGAAAATAAGGGACAGGCAGAAGTTTTTGTTATGCTAAAAAGTGACAGAAAAATGAAAAAGCTTGGAGCAAGGAGAGTCAAGGCAAATGATGGGACTTTAAAAAGAATGAAGCTGTTATGGGGGGATGAAAATGTCCTCGTAAGGAAAAAGAAGCAGCAATAAGGAGCATATTATGGTGATTGGGTCAAACTCTAATGAAAAGGTGAAGGAATTGCGAAAGCTTGTAAAATCCTCCAAGGAAAGACGTGAACGGGGGATGTACGTAGTTGAGGGCATAAAAATGTTTGCCGAAATACCGCAGGAAGACATACTTGACATATATGTCTGTGAGTCAGCGATGGAAAAATACGGTGACCGCCTGCATGGGAACTATACGGTACTTGCCGACCATGTATTTAAAAGCGTTTCCGACACGGAGACGCCGCAGGGCATTCTGGCACTCGTCAAAATGAAGGAACATACGTTGGACAGCATATGTATAGGTGACAATCCGTTTATTCTGATACTTGAGCGGCTTCAGGACCCCGGCAATCTGGGAACGATAATCAGGTCTGCCGAGGCAGCGGGCGTGTCGGGCATTATGCTTTCCCAGGGTTGTGTGGACATATATAGTCCCAAGGTTGTCAGGTCAACCATGGGATCTCTGTTTCGGATGCCTGTGTTTGCGTCACAGGATTTACTGACGGATATAGCCAAGCTTAAAAACAGGGGAGTGACAATATTTGGAGCACATTTAAACGGCGACAGCATGTATAACATGAATTTTACAACGCCTGTTGCTTTTTTGATTGGAAATGAGGGAAAAGGCTTGTGCGGGGAGACCGAAGCAGCGGCGGATTTTCTGCTGAGAATACCAATGCAGGGAAAAGTGGAATCCCTGAATGCGGCAGTTTCGGCATCAATCATTGCATACGAGGTATTGCGTCAGAGAATTTAATAAAAATTTATGGTCTATTTTGAAAAAAACGGAATATATTTAATATGTACAGGTAATCACTGTATGAAAACATTTACATTACGGTTCCAAAGAGATTGTATCAGGTTGAAAACCTGATGTTTCAAAGAAGGGGAGGAAAAAAATAATGACAGAGAAAATTTTAAACAACAATCAGGTAGTGGTAGCAGGAGAAATCGTATCGGACTTTCGGTTCAGCCATGAAATATTCGGGGAGGGATTTTACATGGTTGATCTTATTGTCAGCAGATTGAGCGATGCGCATGACGTTATCCCGCTTATGGTGTCAGACAGATTGTTTGACGTGGAGGGGTCACATATTGGCGAAAAGGTTCTTGCAAAAGGACAATTTCGTTCGTACAACAAGCATGAGGAAAATAAGAACAGGCTTATATTATCCGTGTTTGTAAGAGAAATTGAACTACTTGGAGAGGATGATGACAGGGACAACAAACCAAATCAGATTTATCTTGATGGCTACATCTGCAAGGAGCCAATCTATAGGATGACGCCGCTTGGACGAGAGATTGCGGATATTCTTTTGGCGGTAAACCGTGCATATGGCAAGTCAGATTACATACCGTGCATATGTTGGGGAAGAAATGCAAGATTTGCAGGAAAACTTGCCGTGGGTGAGCATGTGGCAATTTGGGGCAGAATTCAAAGCAGAGAGTATCAGAAAAAGGTAGGTCAGGATGAAATTGTAAATAAGGTTGCATATGAGGTTTCCGTCAGCAAAATGGAATGTCTTGAGGGATAGCCAAATATGTGCAACGTTGGTTCTTGACACATGCATGTTATGTGTGCTAGTATGTGTTGGTAGATATTAATGGTTACATAGTAGAGGTGCAATATTCAAGAGTACCCTGTGGGATGTCTTAGAGCAGTTGAGCATAGGGAAAAGGGGATGTTGCCGAAGGAAGATAGGTTCTAAGGTTTATTTTCCTGGTTGTGCAGTTAAAAGCTGTATGACTGTCATCGCAGGATGGAGCGCTACTTGTAGAATAAATGAGATTTTATTTTACGGTTGGCACTTTATCAGTGTTGACCGTATTTTTGTTAGGAGGATATTAAAATGGCAATTTTCACAGGTGCAGGAGTAGCAATTACAACACCGTTCCATGAGGATGGGTCGGTGGACTATGAGTCATTCAGGAAGCATATTGAGTATCAGATAGAAATGGGTACAGACAGCATCATTGTATGTGGTACTACAGGAGAGGCATCCACCCTTACCCATGAGGAGCATCTTGAATGTATCAAATTTTGTGTATCCGTTGTAAATAAGAGGGTTCCCGTTGTGGCAGGAACAGGTTCAAACTGTACGGATACGGCAATCTATCTTTCCAAGGAGGCACAGAAGCTGGGTGCGGATGCACTTCTTGTGGTGACCCCATATTACAACAAGGCAACACAAAAGGGGCTGATTGCTCATTTTACGGCAATTGCGGAAAGTGTGTCACTTCCAATTATTTTATATAATGTGCCAAGCAGAACAGGAGTAAATATTCTTCCTGAAACAGCAGTCACACTGGCAAAGACAGTAGAAAATATTGTGGCAATCAAGGAAGCCTCAGGAAACATTTCCCAGGTTGTCAAGCTTGCTGCCCTTGCAGACGGATGCATAGATATTTATTCGGGAAATGATGATCAGGTAATTCCGATTCTCTCCCTTGGTGGAAAGGGTGTAATCTCCGTTCTTTCAAACGTGGCACCGAAGGAAACACATGATATGGTTGTAAAATATTTAGAGGGAGACGTGAAAGGTGCACTTGACATACAGCTTAAGGCAATTCCGCTTTGTGATGCACTGTTTTGCGAGGTAAATCCTATTCCTGTCAAAAAGGCAGTTTCCCTTATCGGCTATGGCAACGGACGGTTAAGAATGCCGCTTAGTGATATTGAGGAGGCAAATGAGGCAAAGCTTGTAAAGGCAATGAAGGACTTCGGAATAAACTTAACATCGGAGCCATAAAAGGAATGGGCGGATGTTCATATTTAGGAGGAAAATACTATGACAAGGATAATCATGCATGGCTGTAACGGAAAAATGGGTCAGGTTATAACAGATATATGTAAGTCAGACTCAGAGGTTGAGATTGTTGCAGGTATAGATGTAGTTGACAATAGGGATAACGGATATCCTGTTTTTACTGATATAAACACTTGTGATACCCCTGCGGATGTCATAATAGACTTTGCGGCAGCACCTGCGGTTGACGGGCTGCTCCATTACGCAGAGGAAAAAAAGCTCCCTGTTGTTCTTTGCACGACAGGACTTAGTCCGGAGCAGTTAAATAAGGTTTCCATAGCATCTGAAAATGTGGCGATCCTAAAGTCGGCAAATATGAGTCTCGGAATCAATACATTGATGAAGTTATTGAAGGATGCAGCAAATGTGTTTGCTCCTGCAGGGTATGACATAGAGATTGTGGAAAAGCACCATAACCAAAAGGTGGATGCACCGTCAGGAACTGCCCTTGCCCTCGCTGATGCCATAAATGATGCAAGAAATAATGAATATGAGTATGTCTATGACCGTTCACAGGTAAGACAAAAAAGAGGGGCGAAGGAGCTTGGAATATCTGCCGTGAGAGGTGGAACCATTGTAGGCGAGCATCAGGTAATCTTTGCGGGAATTGACGAGGTAATCGAGTTTAAGCACACGGCGTATTCAAAGTCTGTGTTTGCAAAGGGTGCAGTTGAAGCAGCAAAGTTCCTTTCCGGAAAACCGGCAGGCATGTATGATATGGCAGATGTGATAGGATGACTTTTTTGTTTAAGGGTAAGGAGACCGCTATGTATCAGGATAATATTGTGCTTTGCAGTGCTTCAAAATACACACAGAAATATTATTTGAATGAAGATTTTGAGGGACTTCCCGATGAAGTAAAAAAAGAGCTGCAAATCATGTGTGTGCTGTTTACGGAGGATGTGGGAGGTGTAATCCTGCTTGAGTACGACGAAAACGGCTCACTTCAGATAAAGACGGAGGCATATGAGGAGGACATTTTATATGATGAAATCGGAAGTGTCCTTAAGGTAAAACAGCTTCAGGAAACAAAAAAGGAATTGTTCTATCAGCTTGAGCAATATTTTCAGGCATTTTTTTAACGAGGTAGGTTGGTATGTTATTTGCAATTGATGTGGGAAATACAAATATAACCGTGGGATTGTTTGATCGGGATAAGCTTGTCAATACATTCCGGATGACAACAGGGATAGCAAGAACCTCAGACGAGTACGGAATGTTTCTCGGAGAATGGCTTCATTTAAGAAATATGAAGCTTAGTGATATTGATGCCGTCATTATTGCATCGGTAGTGCCGAATGTCATGCATTCACTGACAAGCGGAATTATAAAATATTTCCATATTCATCCGATTATAGTTGCACCGGGAATCAAAACGGGAATCAACGTAAGCATTCCGAATCCTAAGACACTTGGGTCTGACAGACTGGTAGATGCAGTTGCGGCATATGAAATATATGGCGGTCCTGTCATTGTGGTGGATTTTGGAACGGCAACCACGCATGACCTTGTGCTGGCTGACGGAAGTTTTCATTCCGGGGTTACATCACCGGGAATCAGGCTGGCGGCAAGTGCACTGTGGACAGGTGCAGCAAAGCTTCCTGAGATTGAGATTAGAAAGCCTGAGTCCATACTGGCAAAGGATACGGTATCAAGTATGCAGGCAGGTGTATTTTACGGATATATTGGTCAGACGGAGTACATTATAAAAAAGATAAAGGAAGCCGCCAAGCTGGATGGCATTAAGGTAGTTGCCACAGGAGGTCTTGGAAAGCTTATCTCGGAAAATACGGACGAGATAGATATATATGACCCGAATCTGACACTAAAGGGCTTGCGGTTAATATATGAGAAGCAATAATTTACGGATGTGTGCGGAGAAGTAACATGATTGATTTTAAAGATAAAATTATATTGGCACCGATGGCAGGAATTTGCGACCTGCCATTTCGTTTGCTCTGCAAGGAGCAGGGATGCGACATATTATATACGGAAATGGTAAGTGCAAAGGGTATGTATTACAACAACAAAAATACGGCTCCGCTTATTATGACCGATGACAGGGAAAAACCCATAGGTGTCCAGATTTTTGGAAGCGAGGGTGACCTGATGGCGGAACAGGCGGCAAGGCTTTCTGACATGGGCTTTGATTTTATTGATGTCAACATGGGATGTCCCGTGCCAAAGATTGTAAATAACAATGAAGGCTCCGCCCTTATGAAAAACCCAAAACTGATTGGCGATATTGTCTACAAAATTTCAAACAGATGCAGCATACCCGTTACAATTAAAATTCGTGCAGGCTTTACGAGGGAGACGGTAAATGCACCTGAGGTTGCCAAAATCGCCGAGGAGGCAGGGGCAGCGGCAATCGCTGTTCATGGAAGAACAAGGGAGGAATATTATCAGGGAAAGGCGGATTGGGATATTATCCGTCAGGTTAAGGAGTCGGTTTCCATTCCCGTTATTGGAAACGGAGATATCGCATGCGGTGCAGACGTCATTCAAATAAAGGAGCAGACGGGCTGTGACAGTGTGATGATTGGAAGGGCGGCGAAGGGAAATCCGTGGATATTTAAGGAGATAAAGCAATATCTTAAGGATGGAACAGTCATAAGCCGTCCAAGTGCGGATGAAATATGTGAAATGATGCTTCGGCATGCACGTCTCATGGTAGAATATAAGGGAGAATTTACGGGAATCCATGAAATGAGAAAGCATGTTGCGTGGTACACACAGGGGCTTCAGGATTCTGCAAGGTTAAGGGCGAAAATCAACCAGGTTTCAGGCTATGAGGAATTACAGGAGCTTATCTGCGGTTATTTTATAAGAATGTTCTCCTAGTGTTTTATGCGTTCGCCGGTATGCTTACGTTTGACAGCTTATCAGATATGGAAAGTCGTTCGTAGTGTGACAGGTAATCCTCTTTCGTATAGGAAATGATGTAATTTTTGATGTAGGCTTTGTTGATGCCGTTTTTTTTGAGGGTGTCAACTGCCTTGTTGTAGGCTATGGCAGCAGAGATTTCATCCCCATATCTGCCCACGATATAATCCCCATTGACGTGTATATATGCTTCGTAAACGGTTTTCTCCCGTAAGGTCTTTTTACGTACACCCGTATAGTTGTTTATGATTTTAATATTGGAATAGCGGTAGTCGTTTCGGTCGTTGTTCACCATAATGTAATCCCTGCCATAGACGGCAAAGGGACGTATCCCGTATCTTGCAAGTATTTTATACTGGCTTCCGTAGTCACTTACAAATAAATATCCGCCTTTTTTCTGGATTTTATGGGCAGAATAAAAGAATAAGTCATCACGGTCAAATTTCAGGATGTCTGTGTCGGAAAGATAATATTCGAAATACTGTTTTCGCAGGAAAATCGGTGTTGGCACATAAAGGTGGTTGATTACATAATTGGAAAGAACGATAAATTTATCGTGTGGTATCGCAAATTCACCTTTGTAATCCTCAGGAGCAAGCATATCGTCGATGATACGTCTTCCGTCAAGGTATACAGCTCCTGCCGTCTCTTCGTCATGATAGCTTCCAAGACTGATATGCTTTCCATGTAAGGTTATGGATACCCTATAGGATATGGAATTATCTTTTTTTCTTGTGGTAAAAACACCTTTCATATATGCAAAGCTCCCTGATTCATTCAGCATGGAAGATAAAAAGCAGACAAACAATCTCCTTATCATTCATGCTGTTTTAATCAGTATAATAATTCCTTCCATATATGTCTAGCACGAAATTTCCAGATAAAATTAAAAATATTTGGCAGATACAGTGAATGTGCACAAAATGCACAAATTCATATAGCTATATTTAACAAAAATAAAAAAATAAATATTAAAATGCTTGACTATATAGCTTATGTAAACTACAATCAGCTTGTGTGGAGATGTAACGAAATTGTAACAAATTCGAAAAAGAAAAGTCACACAGAGGTGAAGTATGAATTTGAAGAATAGTGTAAACGCTTTTAAAGCACTTTACAACAAGCTTGACATCGACAAATACAAAAAACTCACAAAAAAATACGTAGGAAAATATTATAAGCAGGCTACCTCAATCGTGGTAGTTGCCACACTTGGAATTGTATGTACGGCAACGGCTGTTTCAAGGCAGATAAATGCAAATGAAGCGGCGGGCGTTATGATTACCGTGTCAGATGTGGCAGCAGGGCATGCAGCATTTAGCGGAAATACATTTGATGTGGCATCCATTTCTTATAATGAAATGTTGGATGTTACAAATGAAACAAAACAGCTTACCCAAATTGAAAAGTCTGAAAAGCAAATAGAAGAAATACTCGCATCAAAGCCAAAGAGCAGAAAAGAACAGGCTGTTATTGAGCAGCTTACTGCTACGACAAGCAGTGTCTCTGAGGTTTCAAGCAAGCAGGAGGAAACCAGTCAGGCTCCGACACCTGCACCGGCTGTTGTAACATTTGCGGATGAAAACGGCAACTATGAATATGTCGGAGAATTTACTTTGACTGCTTACTGCCCATGTACGATTTGCTGTGGACAGTGGAGCAACGTGGCAAATCCGACGACGGCAAGTGGAACAACTGCAACGGCAGGAAGAACAATTGCTGCTGACACGTCAAAGTTCCCATTTGGAACAAAGCTTTTAATTAACGGACAAATATATACAGTGGAAGATACAGGCGGAGCAGTCGTAGGAAACAGAATTGATATATTCTTTAATTCACATCAGGAAGCACTTAACTTCGGTTTGAGAACGGCATCCGTATATATTGTAAAGTAATAAGCAGGGCTGTTTTATCAGAAAAAATTTCTGGTGGACAGCCCTTTATTACGTTATGGAAAACTACTAAGATTCAAACAGGAAATTCTATTGTCACTTGTTTTTATATGCGTGTTGTGATATTATATGGACGTTAATTTTGAAAAATTTTATTTTAATTAAGGAGTTTGAATTAACATGGAGCTTACATACAAAAGTACAAGAAATTCACGGGAAACCGTAACATCGTCGCTTGCTATACTTAAGGGACTTGCCAATGGCGGAGGACTTTTTGTACCGGATGCAATTCCTGCATTTGATAAGAGCTTGGATGAGCTTGCAGGCATGGATTACAGACAGGTTGCATACCATGTCATGAAGCTTATGCTTACCGATTTTACCGAGGAAGAGCTAATGTATTGTATAAACTCGGCATATGATGATAAGTTTGACACGAAAGAGATAGCGGTGCTTCAAAAAAAGGCAGGTGCACATTTCCTGGAGTTGTTCCATGGCTCAACCATTGCATTTAAGGACATGGCACTTTCCATACTGCCATATCTTCTTACAACGGCGGCAAAGAAGAACAACGTTAATAATGAGATTGTGATACTCACTGCAACCTCAGGCGATACAGGAAAGGCGGCTTTGGCAGGCTTTGCGGATGTGCCGGGAACCAAAATAATCGTATTTTATCCGAAAAACGGTGTTAGTCCGATTCAGGAAAAGCAGATGGTGACCCAAAAAGGGGACAATACATTTGTTGTGGGTATTACGGGAAATTTTGACGATGCACAGACAGGTGTAAAGCAAATGTTTTCCGATGTGGAGTTAAATGAATATCTGGCATCAAAGGGATACCAGTTTTCTTCTGCAAACTCCATTAACATAGGAAGACTGGTTCCACAGATGGTTTACTATGTATATGCATACACGAGACTGATTGCATCAGGCGAGATAAAATCAGGTGACAAGATAAATGTTGTTGTCCCGACGGGCAACTTTGGAAATATTCTTGCAGCATACTATGCAAAGGAAATGGGGCTACCAATTCATAAATTTATATGTGCTTCCAATGAAAATAAGGTTTTATATGACTTTTTTTCAACAGGCTGCTACAACAAAAACAGGGAATTTATTCTCACAAGCTCACCGTCAATGGATATTCTCATATCCAGTAATCTTGAGAGACTGATTTACAAGATTGCAGGTAATGATGCGGTAAAGAACAGTGAACTTATGGCGGCACTTTCGGGAAAGGGAGAATATTCAATTACCGAAGATATGAAGGAAAAGCTTACAGACTTTTATGGAAATTATGCAACGGAGAAGGAAACATCAGACAAAATAAAAGCTGTTTATGAGTCTGATCACTATATCATGGATACCCATACGGCGGTTGCGGCTGCTGTATACGAAAAGTACAGGACTGAGACGGAAGATACCACACCAACGGTGATTGCATCAACTGCAAGTCCGTACAAGTTTACGAGAAGTGTGATGAACTCCATAAATTCAGAGTATGATAAGCAGTCGGATTTTGAACTTGTCGATGAGCTTTGCAGGCTTTCGGGTGTTAAGATACCACAGGCAATTGAGGATATAAGAACAGCACCGGTGAGACACAATACAGTATGCGACAAGGAAAACATGTTAGACGAGGTAAAGAAATTTCTCTTTGCAAAATAAATGTATTCAGAGGCTGTCATACTATGAAAATTGGTATGACAGTCTTTTCTGTTCATGAATAGGAGGAGTCTATGTACACGCTAAAAACAAGTGCAAGCTTTGACAGTGCCCATTTTTTAAAGGGATATGAGGGTAAATGTGCAAATATTCATGGGCACAGGTGGACTGTCGAGATCGTTGTTTGTGGAGAGAGCCTTGAAAAATCAGGAAGCTGTAGCGGAATGGTAGTGGATTTTTCAAGGCTTAAGGATGAATTAAAGGAAATGGTAAACAGCTTTGACCATTGCCTTATTATTGAAAAAGGAAGTCTGAAGGAAAAAACCTTAGGGGCACTTATGGAGGAAAATTTTAAAATTGTGCAGCTTGACCGAAGACCTACTGCAGAAAATTTTTCAAAATATTTTTATGATGCGTTTTCAGATAAGGGGTATACGGTAAAGGAATGTACAGTATATGAGACACCAAATAATTGTGCAACATACAGCCAGATGTTGGGGTAGCGAAAAAACAAATGAATTGGGGGAGGAAATTAAAATGAATCAATTTAAGGTGGTTGAAAAATTTGTAAGTATAAACGGAGAGGGTAGAAGAGCTGGAGAGCTTGCATGCTTTATCAGGCTTGCGGGCTGTAATCTTCATTGTACATATTGTGATACGGCATGGGCAAATGAGCCTGACGTGGAATGTGAATTATTGACAAGTGATGAAATATATGATTACGTTATCAGCACAAGGGTGCCGAATGTAACAATAACAGGTGGCGAGCCGCTTGCCTGCAAAAATATATCGGAGCTTTTGGAAAAGCTTTCCTCAAACAAGGCACTTCGGATTGATGTAGAGACAAACGGTTCCATTGCCGTTACCAAATTCGGAAGCATTGGTGAAAATATTACATTTACGATTGATTACAAGCTTTTGGGAAGCGGTATGTCAAGTAATATGCGTATTGAAAACTTTGAGACGGCAAGGAGAAAGGATACGATAAAATTTGTCGTATCCAACATGGCTGACATGATTCAGACAAAAAATATTATAGAGATGTACGGACTTGACGATAACAGTGCTGCTGTATATGTCAGTGCGTGCTATGGTCAGTTTGAGACAAAAGATATCGTCAAGTTTATGAAGGAACAAAATATGAATAATATTAAGGTGCAGCTTCAGATGCATAAATACATTTGGGAGCCGGATAGAAGAGGTGTTTAAAATGGCAATAGACAAGGACGCAATAAAGGAGCATATACGGGGAATACTGGTGGCATTGGGTGACAATCCTGACAGAGAAGGACTTAAGGAAACGCCTGAACGAGTGGCAAGGATGTACGAAGAAGTTTTTGAGGGAATGAACTATACCAATGACCAAATTGCCGATATGTTTTCAAAGTCCTTTGAGCAGCCTGAGGGTTCCTCCAACGATATTGTACTGGTAAAGGATATCGAGGTGTTCAGCTATTGTGAGCATCATATGGCACTGATGTACAATATGAAGGTTTCGGTTGCATATATTCCAAGAGGCAGGGTTTTGGGACTCAGCAAGGTGGCACGGATAGCAGATATGGTTGCAAAAAGATTGCAGCTTCAGGAACGAATTGGTTCGGATATCGCGTATATTATGGAACGGGTGACAAAATCGCCTGACGTTGCGGTTGTAATTGAGGGAAGCCATAGCTGTATGACCGCCAGAGGAATAAAAAATGCACAGGCGAAAACGCTTACAACGACCCTTAAGGGAAAGTTTGAGAGTGATGGGGATTTACAGAAAAGGTTAATGTTGCTTGTAAGGCAGTAATGGTTTGATGTTCAAAATGTGGAGAATATGATATGAAAAATAAGGATGAGGCAGTCGTTGTTTTTAGTGGAGGACAGGACAGTACAACCTGTCTGCTGCTTGCAATGGAAAAATATAAAAAGGTATATGCGGTTTCGTTTGATTATAACCAGCGTCATAGTGCGGAGCTCGTGTGTGCAAAGGAAATATGTGCTAAATATAATGTTGAGCACACGATTCTTGACATGGGGCTTTTGAACCAGCTTGCACCAAACTCACTTACAAGAATGGATATTGCGGTGGATGAGGATGCACCGGATATTGGCACGCCAAATTCCTTTGTTGATGGAAGAAACATGGTATTTTTAACATTTGCTGCCATTTTTGCAAAACAAAGGAACATTACGGATATAATAACAGGGGTATCCCAAAGTGATTTTTCGGGCTATCCGGATTGCAGGGATATTTTTATAAAGTCATTAAATACAACGCTGAATTTGGCGATGGATTATGAGTTTGACCTTATCACGCCGCTTATGTGGCTTGATAAGAAAGAAACATGGGAGCTTGCGGACCGTCTTGGAGGCTTTGATGTAGTGCACAGTATGACGCTTACATGTTATAACGGTATCCGTGGGGACGGATGTGGAAACTGTCCTGCCTGCAAGCTCAGAAAAAAAGGGTTAGATGCATATTTGAAAAACAAAGAGAAGTAGCAACAGGGAGGAATTATGAAGAAATTATTGTTTATAATTAATCCTAATGCAGGAAGAACTGCAATAAAGGGCGATTTATTTGAAATTATTATGACATTTGCCCATGATGGGTACGATGTGGAGGTTTATCCGACAAAGGGACCGAACGATGCATGCAGAAAGGTTCAGGAGGATGGCACAAATTATGACCGTATCGTATGTGCAGGAGGCGACGGGACCTTAAGGGACACGGTATGCGGATATATGGAAATGGGAGAAAAAAAGGTATCCTTGGGATATATTCCAGTAGGCACGACAAACGACTTTGCAAGAAGTCTCCGTATTTCCAGAAAACCGCTTGAGGCGGCGGAGCAGATTGTAAAGGGATCCGAGCAGTTTGTAGATGTGGGGCGGTTTGGCGATAAGCATTTTGTTTACATTGCGGCATTTGGCATATTTACGGATATTTCCTACAGTACAAAGCAGTCGCTTAAAAAAGTGCTGGGGCACACGGCATATGTTGTCGAGGCATTAAAAAATATTACAAATTTCCAGACCTACAAGTTGTGGGGACAATTTGATGATGCTGTGCTGACAGGCGAATATATTTACGGAATGATAACAAATTCGTTTTCGGTTGCAGGCTTTAAAATAAGGGGAACGAAGCACGTTGTTTTAGATGACGGAAAATTTGACTGTCTGTTTATCAAAAAGCCGGAAAATCCTGCAGAGCTGCAGCAGATTATATCAGCCCTGCTTGCAAATGACATTGATGGAAACGAAATGTTTTTTGAGATAAAGGCATCCAAAATTCAAATCAAGAGTGAAGTGCCAATCAAATGGACGCTTGACGGTGAATATGGCGGAGATTTGGAAGAGATAGAAATTACAAATGAAAAGAAGGCAGTGGGCATCTATCATTATGCAAATTATGCCAACAGCGGAATTACCGAGGGCAGTGAGGAAAGTGTGGCGACGGAAGATTCGATTGAGGAAGAGGAATTTGATGATTACTATGACGGATGGGAGTAGCCTGCTTTACTTTTTAAGGGCATTGGCATATAATGGAAAATATATGATGTTATGCAATTATGTTTAAGAAAGGAATTATTCCTATGGGAAAATATTTTGGAACAGATGGCTTTCGAGGGGAAGCAAACGTATTTCTTACAGTCGAGCACGCATATAAGGTGGGGCGGTACGTAGGATATTATTTTGGAAAGAAAAAGGCAGATGGCGAGAGGGCAAGAGTTGTCATAGGCAAGGATACAAGACGTTCCAGCTATATGTTTGAATATGCACTTGTTTCGGGAATTACGGCAAGTGGTGCTGATGTGTATCTGATGCACGTTACGCCTACTCCAAGTGTGTCCTATATCGTAAGGGTGGATGAGTTTGACTGCGGAATTATGATTTCGGCAAGCCATAACCCTTTTTACGATAATGGAATTAAGCTGATTAACTGCCACGGCTCAAAGATGGAGGCTGAGGTTGAGGAGGAAATAGAGCAGTATATAGATGGTTTGATTCCTGAGATACCCCTTGCGACAAGGGAGCATATCGGTAGGACGACCGACTATTCCATGGGAAGAAACAGATACATCGGATATCTTATGACACTTCCAACACGTTCCTTTAAGAATATGAAAATCGGACTTGACTGTGCAAACGGTGCATCTTCCACGGTTGCAAAGGCTGTTTTTGATGCTTTGGGTGCAAAGACCTATGTGATTAACAATTCACCTGATGGAACGAACATTAACACGGACTGTGGTTCCACACATATAGAAGGGCTGCAGAAGTTTGTTGTGGAAAACGGGCTGGATGCGGGCTTTGCCTACGATGGTGACGCAGACAGATGTCTTGCAGTGGATGAAAAGGGAAATCTTGTTGACGGAGATAAGATTTTGTATATTTGCGGAAAATATTTAAGGGACAATGGAAAGCTGAATCAGGATACGATAGTGACGACGATTATGTCCAATATAGGACTTTACAAGGCACTCGACGCAGAAGGAATCAAGTATGAAAAGACGACAGTTGGGGATAAATATGTTTATGAGTGTATGCTGGAAAACGGATATGTACTAGGCGGAGAGCAGAGCGGGCATATTATATTCTCAAAGTATGCAAGGACAGGTGACGGAGTTTTGACCTCATTGAAGTTGATGGAGGTTGTGATTGAAAGCAAAGCGGCTATGTCAGAGCTTACGAGAAACCTAAAAATATATCCGCAGCTTCTTATTAACGTAAAGGTTGCAGATAAAAAACCGGTTATGAATGATGCAGACGTTTTAAAAGCAACTGATGATGTGGCAAAAAGGCTGGGAGATAATGGCCGTGTTTTGCTTCGCGAAAGTGGCACCGAGCCTGTTGTAAGGGTTATGGTTGAGGCCGAGACGGATGAGATATGCAGGGAGTGTGCAGAGTCAGTCGTTCAGGTAATCAAAGAAAAGGGCTATGAAGTGCAGTAATCATAGGTAATGGGATGAAGATAAAACTTAGAAAGTTTGAAACCTCAATATTATTTGGCTTAAAGATGTTTTTGTATATTATATTATTTGTTGTGTTTTACTACGCTTATTCGCGAAAAAACTGGCAGATGCTAAATATATCAAGAACATCTGCAATCGTTGTTGCGACATATATTATTATGGGCTATATGTTTGCCAATATATATGGGCGTTTTGATATCGGCAAAAGAAAAAGTAAGCCTATCGTGTACTCCCTGATACTGGCTACCCTGTTTACGGATATTATATCCGTGTTTATGCTGTCTGTCATGAATACGAACCAGAATAACAACAAAACCTTTAAGCTGGAGCAGCCGGGGCTGCTTGTGATTGTTTTGTTGATACAGATAGCAATTATACTTGCGTTTACTTACGGTGGAAATGCACTTTATTTCAGACTTTACGACCCTGAAAAATGCATTATCATCACATCGTCACAAAGAAGCTTAAACGAGGTTATCAGGGGTATCAGCAAATATAAGCTTCAGTATGATATTGCAAAAATAGCAGATTACAGGGACAGCAGGCTGAAAAAATATATCATGGAATATGATACCGTATTTATTTATGATGTTCCCATACTGGAGCGGACAGAGATAATTGAATACTGCTATCAGAACATGAAAAATGTTTTTTATAATCCGAATATGCATGATGTGATTGAGCGGGACTCAAGGCATATTATTTTGGATGATGTTTCGCTTTTTGGAAATTACGCAAAGACCCTCACGCTGGAACAGCGTTTTGTCAAACGGATATCTGATATTATTATATCGCTGATAGCACTTATCATAACCTCCCCAATTTTACTGATTGCGGTTATATGCATAAAGCTTGAGGATAAGGGAAGTGTTATATTTAAGCAAAACCGTGCTACCAGAAACGGAAGAATTTTTTCGGTTTACAAGCTTCGGACAATGAAAGAGGACGTTGAAAATTATTCCGTCATTGAAAATGATGACAGGGTGACAAAGGTGGGACGGTTCTTAAGAAAATACAGAATCGACGAGATACCGCAGTTTTATAATGTTTTAAAGGGCGATATGAGTGTTGTGGGACCACGTCCTGAAATGCTTGCAAATATATTTAATTATACATCTGTGCTTCCTGAGTTTGAGTACAGATTAAGGGTTAAGGCAGGAATAACGGGATATGCACAAATTGCAGGAAAGTACAACACGTCGCCGAGGGACAAGCTGATTTTGGATCTGATGTACATTGAGGAATACAGCTTGTGGCTCGATATCAAGCTTATTTTTCAGACGCTGATTATTATCTTTAAAAAGGACAGTACGGAGGCATTTCACAAAGAGGAGGAGCTTTTGTTCGAGGAATATGATGCGTTAAATGAGGAAAATAATCAGTAGAATTAGGAGATGGGTATGAAAAAAATATTGGTTACGGGCTGCAATGGGCAGCTTGGCAGAGCGATAAATGAAGTATACAAAAATGAGCAGGCGGAGCTTATCAATACGGATGTTGCTGATTTGGACATAACCGACGTAAGTGCCGTTATAGAATTTGTAAAAGAAACAAATCCAAATGTCATTATCAATTGTGCCGCTCACACAAATGTCAATGCATGTGAGAGCGAATGGGATCTGGCATATAAAATAAATGCCATAGGACCAAGAAATTTGAGCATCGCATCAGCGAAAACCGGTGCAAAGCTGATTCATGTGTCAACGGATTATGTCTTTGATGGAACCTCGGATATACCATACACGGAATTTTCAAAGGTTTCCCCGCTTGGTGCATACGGAAAAACCAAGCTGGCAGGTGAGGAATTTGTAAAGCAGTTTGCGGGGGATTTCTTTATCATCCGAACGGCATGGCTTTATGGAGATGGGAAGAATTTCGTTAAAACAATGCTTTCGCTTGCGGAAAAAAATGATGAAGTGAGCGTGGTGAAGGATCAGGTTGGTTCTCCGACCAGTGCAATGGAGCTTGCAAGAATGATAAAGTATTTGGAGCCAACGGACAATTACGGAGTGTTTCACGGAACTTGTGAGGGTGCATGCTCATGGGCGGATTTTGCGGAGGAGATATTTAAGCTGGCAGGAAAGACGACAAGGGTGAAGCATATTACAACGGAGGAATTTCCTACGCCTGCAAAGAGACCTGCGTATTCTGTTTTGGATAATTATATGCTTAAGCTTACAACGGATTATAAATTTGCCGATTGGAAGGATGCATTAAAGGAATATATGTCTTAGTATAGTCTGAAAGAAATGCACGGGTCCGAAAACAAAATGTCTGTTGAAGAAACATGGCTGCTGATTTAAATAAGGCTTCCATATTAAAAACAATTATGCGATAGCATAAAAGATTTTAGTATGGAAGCCTTATTTTATTAAGAAAGTTTTCTAAACTTTCTTATAAGGCAGGATGAAACATCCTGCATATTATTGTAATCTTTTTTCGTACTCATCAAATAAACGATGATACATGGATGGGAGTCCTACAAACTCACATCCGTAGCGGAATCCTGCGTTTTCCAAAGGCTTTACATAAAGAATTTTAACTACGGAAAGAATAATTTCCTCAATTCCTTCAAATTCAATGGTAGCATTGAAGTAGTAGTCAACCGGAAGTTTGCTTTCGGAAATAAAGCCGATACCCGCTTTGGAAATATCAAAGACCTCAATTTCAGCATCTAAGTCATCTATGTTTATTCCGTCCTGCTTGAACAGGTTAGAAACTTCGAGTGTCATTTTGATAGGTAATCTTTTGTATTTTCTCTTCTCCTGCATATGCAATTCCTCCGAATAAATTAATTAACAATATTATAGCAAAAAATTATACATATTGCCACAAATTTTTTCTGAAAAGGGATTTTATTATGAAAAATTGCCCAATAAGAAAATAAAACATAAAATATTTGACAGTTTTAATCAAGTAAGGCATAATTTACATGTGTAATAGGGGCTGTGACAGGCTCCAACAAAAAACCACGGAAGGATGTTAGTATGAACGATAAATATGTCAGCCCGCTGTCGGAAAGATATGCAAGTAAGGAGATGCAGTATATTTTTTCACCGGACATGAAATTTAAAACATGGAGAAAGCTTTGGATTGCACTTGCAGAGACAGAGCAGGAGCTGGGACTTAAGGATGTGGATGGAAATCCGAGAATAACCAATGAGCAGATAGAAGAACTAAAAAGCTATGTGGACGATATAAATTATGATGTTGCCAAGGACCGGGAAAAGCAGGTAAGGCATGACGTAATGAGTCATGTGTATGCTTACGGACAGCAGTGTCCTAAGGCGGCAGGCATTATTCACCTTGGTGCGACAAGCTGCTATGTTGGAGATAACACGGATGTTATTGTTATGACAGAGGCATTAAAGCTTGTCAGGAAAAAGCTGATAAATGTAATAGATGAGCTTGCAAAATTTGCAGATAAATACAAGGCACTTCCAACACTTGCATTTACGCATTTCCAGCCTGCACAGCCTACAACGGTAGGGAAGCGGGCAACGCTCTGGATGCAGGAGCTGCTTCTTGATTTGAGTGATATCGAGTATATGATATCACAGCAAAAGCTCCTTGGATCCAAGGGTACAACGGGAACGCAGGCAAGCTTTCTTGAGCTGTTCAATGGTGACCATGATACCGTGAGAAAGATAGATGGAATCATAGCAAAGAAAATGGGATATGAGGCGTGTTACCCTGTCTCAGGACAGACATACTCAAGAAAGGTTGATGCAAGAATTCTCAATGTTTTAAGCGGAATTGCCATGAGTGCCCATAAATTTTCAAATGATATCAGACTGCTTCAGCATTTGAAGGAAATTGAAGAACCGTTTGAGAAAAACCAGATTGGTTCCTCTGCCATGGCATATAAGAGAAATCCTATGAGAAGTGAAAGAATCGCATCGCTTGCAAATTACGTTATGGTGGATGCATTAAATCCTGCCATTACGGCGGCGACACAATGGTTTGAGCGGACGCTTGACGATTCGGCAAACAAGAGGATATCCGTGCCGGAAGCATTTCTTGCAGTGGATGGGATTTTGGATTTATATTTAAATGTGGTGGATGGACTTGTTGTTTATGACAAGGTAATCCATCAGAGATTTATGAAAGAAATACCATTTATGGCTACGGAAAATATTATGATGGATGCTGTTAAGCGTGGGGGAAACAGACAGGAACTCCACGAAAAAATAAGAAGCTATTCCATGATGGCAGGCGAGCAGGTAAAGGTATACGGAAATGAAAATAATCTTGTTGACCTGATTGCAGCCGACGAAGCGTTTGGAATGACAAAGGAGGAGATAACGGTATTGTTAGAGCCGATTAATTTTGTGGGACGTGCACCACAACAGACAGAAGAATTCCTCGCAGAGGTGGTAAAGCCTATTTTGGATGCAAACAGGGAGCTACTCGGAATAAAGGCAGAGATAAACGTGTAGCATAAAAACATGAATATAAGCGGAGGTATTAAAAATGGTACAAGCAGTAGTAGGAGCCAATTGGGGTGACGAGGGGAAAGGCAAAATAACAGATATGCTTGCCCGTGAGGCAGACATAATTGTAAGATTTCAGGGAGGAGCAAATGCAGGTCACACCATAGTAAATAATTATGGAAAATTTGCATTACATACTCTGCCATCAGGTGTGTTTTATGACCATACAACAAGCATCATAGGAAATGGTGTAGCACTCAATATTCCTGTATTGTTTAATGAAATAAAGTCTATCACGGACAAAGATGTTCCCAAGCCGAAGATTTTGGTATCCGACAGGGCACAGATTGTTATGCCGTATCATATATTATTTGACGAGTATGAGGAGGAACGGCTGGCAGGAAAATCATTTGGTTCCACAAAGTCAGGTATCGCACCTTTTTACTCTGACAAATATGCAAAGACAGGCTTTCAGGTGAGTGAGCTGTTTGACGAGGCGGCTCTTAAGGAAAAGATTGAGCGGGTTATCGTACAGAAAAATATTATATTGGAGCATCTGTACCATAAGCCATTGATAAAGGTGGATGAAATATTTGATACCCTGATGGAATATAAAAAGATGGTTGAACCATATGTGTGTGACGTGTCATTATATCTCTATGAGGCAATCAAGGCAGGAAAGAACATATTATTGGAGGGACAGCTTGGTTCGTTAAAGGATCCTGACCATGGAATATACCCAATGGTAACTTCATCCTCAACCCTTGCTGCCTACGGTGCAATCGGATCAGGAATCCCTCCGTATGAGATAAAGAAAATCATAACCGTTTGTAAGGCATATTCCAGTGCGGTAGGTGCAGGAGCATTTGTCAGCGAAATATTTGGTGAGGAGGCAGACGAACTGAGACGACGCGGGGGCGATGGCGGAGAATATGGTGCAACGACGGGAAGACCGAGACGTATGGGCTGGTTTGACTGCGTGGCTTCAAAGTATGGATGCCGTATTCAGGGCACCACGGATGTTGCATTTACGGTTCTTGATGTACTTGGATATCTGGATGAAATACCTGTATGTGTCGGTTATGACATTGACGGAGAGATAACAACGGATTTTCCGACAACAAATAAGCTCAATCGGGCAAAACCTGTGTTAGAAACACTTCCGGGCTGGAAAACCGACATACGTGGAATCAGGAAATATGAGGAGCTTCCTGAAAATTGCCGTAAATACATTGAGTTTATTGAGGAACAGATTGGTTTTCCAATCACGATGGTTTCCAATGGACCAGGCAGGGATGATATCATATACCGCAGCGTATAAGTAACAAAGGGAGCCGCATCAGGAAAGTCCATGCCGTAAAAATCATATTCGATTAATGAAAGACGTCGGTACTTAAGCTACCCGTACGGCATGGACTTTCTTGGTGCGGCAGCCCATGTTAATCCCGTTCAGGGATATGGCTGTTTACAAGCTCGTATATCGTCTCACACAATTCTTTTTTCATGGTAAATGGAATTGCATATATTTGTTTTCCTGCCTTTAAATTCAACATGTAAAACATCATGGAGTCGTCAGGTATAATCATTGTGATAAAATCAACGTCATCATAGCTGTAATTGGTTTCCCCATAGTGATGGGAAACCCGTATTCCCTCGTCGGAAAATGTGTAGGTGATATCAAATGCCTGTCTTCTTAAGGAAGACATGATTAGATAGATACCATAAGCACCGAGTGCAAATGCAAATATTGCAGTCAACATAATATGCTTTGAAAGCCCTCTGAAAATCACGATGAGTTGCAGAACACAAATAGCTGTAAAAATGATACCCATGACCCTGTATGATATTCGGTTATATTTTCTTTTTGGAACCGTGTAGTTATAGCTCATAATATCCTCCTGAAAAAAGAAGTATAGTGCCATTAAAGCTATGGCAGCATAAAGGCACTTTGCTCTTTTATAAGAAAGTTCTCCGGACTTTCTTATAAGGCAGGATTAAAAATCCTGCTAGAAATTGAACTGCAGCGTCGAAGACACTTTGTTCTTTTCAATTAGTATATAGTTTATGTCTGATATGTTCAAGTTATTTTTCTTTGAAATCAATAGTAAGACACGCTCTTTCATGTATTCTCCGTGTTTTAAAAAATTAGTCCCAGAAGCAAAATTAGCATGATTAGAAGCAAAATTAACACATATGGAGAAATGGAAATATGCTAAAATATTTTTATCATAAAATGTAAAATAAAGTTGAAACATGAGCAAAAAACAGAACCACCAACATAAATGAATGTGAAGAATGGAGGAATGATGATTGTGAGAAACAGAAAAAGAAAATTTTTGCGGAAAATGCTGGCGGTGCTGCTCTCTGTGGTGCTGGCGTTGGGAATGGCACAAGGCGTGTCTCCGATTAACGTAATGGCAAAGGAAAACGTTGATTTGCAAGGAGAAAGTGAACAGCAGGAAAGTGTGGATGGGAATACTGTAGAAAACACGGAGGAAACGGAGCCTGTTTCAGGGGAGCAAGAGGGAAATCATTCGGAAAGTTTAGAAATAGAAATCTCATCAGAGGAGGCAGGCACGGAGGAGACACAAGAGTCTGAAACTGAAAACGAGGTACAGCAGGCGGAAACAGTTA
Source organism: Bacteroides sp. (assembly GCA_023666705.1). GTDB lineage: Bacteria > Bacillota > Clostridia > Lachnospirales > Lachnospiraceae > Coprococcus_C. The sequence continues at coordinate 98,889 of JAMPBO010000008.1, read as the reverse complement.
CGGAGGAAACACAGGAATCTGAGAGTGAAAACGACAACAAGTTACAGCCGACGGAGATGGCTACGGAGGAGATACAAGAGGCTGAAAATGAGGTACAGCTAACGGAAACGGTTACAAGGGAACCTGAAAATGAAAACGGCAACGAAACAGAGATGGGCTATGGAGAAGGCAAAACCGAAACCGACAACGAAGCAGAGATAGAAATCATGGAAGCGTCAGAGGAGATTATGCTGGCGGAGGAAACCGTAACAGCACCTGATACAGTCACAACCTCGGATCAAACGTGGGAAACCTGCACGCTGTCGGGAACCTATACAATTCAAGCAGGGGTAACAGTGACCCTGATGGGACCGCTTACCGTGGAGGGTGAGGTCACCATAACGGGCGGTGGAAAGCTTGTGCGGGGAGCTGCCGGTGCTTATTTTGCTGTGGGCAGCGGGGATAAACTGACGCTGCAAAATATTGAGGTAGATGGTGCGTCACTGTCGTCATCTTATTCAATGATATCTGTTACAGGCGGTGGAGCGGTAGAGTTGTCTGCAGGGAGTAGGCTTCACCACTGCTACAAGACATCGTCAGATGGTGCAGCCCTTTACATATCTGGAGGCAATGCAGTTTTACGGGATGCTGCAATAGAGGACTGTCAGTCAACCAGTTATGGCGGTGCTATTTACATGTATAATGGAAGTAGTCTGACTATTTACAGTGGCAGCTACAGCAGGAATGCCACAACGTCTACCAGCTCTTATGGTGGTGGCTTTCTATATAACAGGGGCTCTACCGTAACAATTTATGGCGGCAGCTTTATTGGCAACACATCAGAAGGAATAGGCGGCTGCATTTACAATACAGGCATAGCAAATACAGCGACCTATCTGTATGGCGGATATTTTTCGGGTAATAAAAGCAGTTATGCCACTCGCACAGGCAGTGGTGCCGTATTTTATTCGTCTCGTAATACGGCTGACACAACGATTCAATTGTCCGGCGATGTGCAGTTTTCCGGAGATGGCACGGAAGGGTCGGGAACGGATGGCGTATTTCTTGATATTGGGACTGGTGCGGAAAGAAAGGCGAAGATTAGCTCGGAGTTAAAGTACCCGCTTGCACTTTATTTAGAGGCAAGCGAGGGCAGGGCAATTGCAGAAGGCGTGGAAGGGTATCAGCTTCAGAAAAAGGATATGAAGAAGATAACATTTACGGATGCCGGTTCGTCAGGAAGTAAATGGTATGCCAAGCTGGATGAGGAGAATAATCAGGTCGTTCTGACTGCTACCAATCCGGGATATGATTTGCTATACGTGACGTATGGTGCAAACGGAGGCGAAGGAACGGTATCAGACAGCAATGGATATAATGAAAATGGCAGTGTTACTGTACAGTCGGGTGACGTGCTAAAGCGGGAAGGGTACCGGTTTGCCGGATGGAATACGAAGCCTGACGGTACGGGAACTGCTTATTCGGCAGGTGATACATTTTCAATTGTGGAGGATGTGATGCTGTATGCACAGTGGGAGCTTGCACACATACACGCTGTTTCTGTGGATTGCTCTCAAGTATCGGGCAGTCAGGAGTCATTTGCCGTATTGTATGATGGGATATCTGAAAATGGAGTGTTGTCTGCTGGCAGCTATTATTTAGATTCGGATATGAATTTAGCAACACCGATTGTCATTAACAGCGGTGTTACGGTCAATCTTTGCCTCAACGGTCATAAGCTGGTATACACCGGTTCGGAGAAAAATGCCATTGTGGTAAATGGAACATTAAAGCTTTGCGATTGTAACGGCTCCCATGGAACTTATACATTTACGAGCCCTGCGACCAATGGGACGGCAACCGTCAATGGCGGGGTTATTACGAGAAGCCAAAAGGTAAATGCAGTAGGAAGTGGAATTCGTGTGTACGGAACCTGCTATATGTATGGAGGTTCCATTGCGGGAATCAGCGATACAGGGGGAAGCGGGATTAATGACAGCCATGGTGCTGTCCGCGTGGAAGGCACGTTCTATATGTACGGAGGTGCCATTACCCATAACCGTTCGGGATGCGGAGGCGGAGTAAATGTATGCGGTGATAATGCAGTATTTCAACTGATTGGCGGAAGCATCTCATACAACTATGCTGATTATGACGACGGCGGCGGAATTTGTCTGAATGATAGATGCAGCTTTATTATGAGCGGTGGCGAGGTGCGTGGAAACCGTGCAAAATCCGGCGGTGGCGGAATCGAATGTTATGGAAACGGTAACAGTGCGGATGCTGTCACTATTACAGGAGGCGTCATTACAGGAAATACAACTGGCGGAGACGTGGGCGGCGGCATGAAATGTGGTGACATCAACCGTCCACTCACGATTTCAGGAAATGCCAAAATTACTGGAAACAGTAATCAGAATGGTGCAGAGAGCAACCTATACCTGTGTAGTGGAAAGACTGTGAACGTTGCAGATGGATTTAATGGAACGGTTGGCGTGACAATGGAAAATGTGCCGACAGAAGAAGCATCTGTAGATATTACAGGTACGAATAATGGGGATTACAGCCAGTATTTTCACAGTGACAGGTCAGCATATAAAATTGTGGACAATAAGCATGTGCTGCAGCTTGCACTTCCTGATACCATACCGCCGACAGGAAGCATTACAATAGATAGCAATTCATGGAAAAGCTTTCTGAATACGATTACGTTTGGACTGTTTTTCAAAGAAACAAAAACAGTAACGATTACTGCGGCAGACAAAGGCTCTGGTGTGGACAAGATATATTATTATACGTCGGAAAATAAACTGACGCTGGCGGATGTACAGGCATTTGAAGCAAGTGACTGGGTGGAAGGACACTCCTTTTCCATAAGTCCTGACAGTAAATGTATTATTTACGCCAAAATTACGGATATGGATGGAAATGTAGCTTATATTTCTTCGGATGGGCTGGTATTTGACGGCACAGCTCCGATAATTACCGGTGTTACGGATGGAGAAACCTACCGTATACCGCCGACCGTAACGGTAACGGATGCAAATTTAAAGTCTGTGAAGGTAGACGGTAAGGAAGTTACCTTGGCAAATGATAAATTTACATTGGAAGCGGCAGAGGGTCAGCAGACGATTGTTGCAGTCGATGAAGCAGGAAACACAGCTACAGTCGCCGTGACTGTAAAAACAGAGGCAGAAAATGTAGCAGATGCCAAGGCAATCGTAGAGGAAGTGCTTGCGGACTATACGGCAACCAACGACAGTACCAAGCAGGAGCTTCAAGAAAAGATAGATGCAGAATTATATGAAGTATTTGGCAATGCAGGAATTGGTGATGTGACTGTAACTGTGGGAGAGCTTGCTAAGACGGAAGCAACTACGAGTGAGGCAGGAAGCATTAGCGGAAGTATTAAGATTTCAAGTGGAAGTGGTACAGACATCGTAACGGACAGCGTGGCAATTAACAAGCCGATAGCGAAGCTGCCTGTAACAGATGCAGATAAGGTAGAAGCTGCAAAGGAAATTGTGGAAAATGTGCTTGCCGATTATACGGCAACGAACGACAGCACAAAGGAGGAACTGCAAAACAAGATAGACGCTGTATTAGCGATAGCGGCACTTGGCAATGCAGGAATTGGCGATGTGACTGTAACTGTGGGAGAGCTTACCAAGACAGAGGCAACTACAAGTGAGGCAGGAAGCATTAGTGGAAGTATCACGGTTTCAAGTGGAAGTGGTACAGATATTGTAACGGATAGCGTGGCAGTCAATAAGCCGATAGCGAAACTGCCTGTAACAGATGAGGATAAGGTAGAAGCCGCAAAGGAAATTGTGGAAAATGTGCTTGCCGACTATACGGCAACGAACGACAGCACAAAGGAGGAACTGCAAAACAAGATAGACGCTGTATTAGCAATAGCGGCACTTGGCAATGCAGGAATTGGCGA
>JAMPBO010000008.1:0-94864 GCA_023666705.1 Bacteroides sp. | reverse complement strand
ACAAGATAGACGCTGTATTAGCAATAGCGGCACTTGGCAATGCAGGAATTGGCGACGTGACTGTAACTGTGGGAGAGCTTACCAAGACGGAAGCAACTACAAGTGAGGCAGGAAGCATTAGTGGTAGCATTACGGTTTCATGTGGAAGTGAAACAGAAACCATAACAATCAGTAAGACAATTCCGAAAAAAGAAGATACAGAGAATACAGAAAGCACAGAAACTACGGAAAGTACGGAGAATACGGAAACCACAGAGAGTACAGAAGCTACAGAAAGCACAGAAGCTACGGAGAGTACGGAAGTTACAGAGAGTACAGAAGCTACAGAGAGTACAGAAGCTACAGAAAGTACAGAAACTACGGAAGACACAGGCGGCAAGGAATCAGGAGCCATATCCGCAAACGTCCATAAGGATGACAAAGCTCCTACCACGAAGCTTTCCACTCCTGTAAAAGAGCTTAAGGACCTGCTCCTTACAGATGCAGAAAAGAAACAGGTTGCGGATGGAATGAATATTAACATTGTGCTTGATGTAAAAGATGCATCAGGAAATGTCAGCGATGAAGACAAAGCAACGGTCAACGCTGTTTTGCACGACTATACGGTAGGACAGTATATCGACATCAGCTTATACAAGCTGGTTGGAGAAAACCGTACGGACATAACGGAGACATCAAAAAAGCTTACCATAACGATTTACATACCTGACAACCTCAGGAATGTAGATGGTAAGACGATAAGAAATTTTGCAGTTATCCGTGTACATGACGGCAATGCTGACATTTTGAGCGACTTGGACGAAAGTGTTGATACTATCACAATAGAATCAGACCGTTTCTCTACCTATGCAATCATTTACAAAGATATGGCAAAGGGCGAAGGTGGCGGAAACAATAATGAGAAAACTGACAAGGGTGGCACGCAGAATAAAACAGACCAGTCGCCTGATACGGCAGATAACACCCCAATAGAATTTGTTGCGACACTTGCCATGATTTCAGGCTTTACGTATCTGCTTTTATGGTTTTCAGACCATAAGAGGGGAATGACGGAAAAAACAAAGAAGGAGCTTGTTTCCCGACTTATCGAATGGGCAAAGCAGGGCGGAACGGTAAGAAGGCTGCTTGCACTTGCGGCAATTTTTGTACTGCTGGCATACTACCATAGCATCGGTAAAAAGACAGATGTGGAATGGCAGGAGGTTTATGCAAAGTAAGAGAATTATGGCAAAGTCGGCATAAACGACTGATAGTTAAAATAAGATGAACCACTCACCGAATATAGGGACTGTTGTATTAAGAAAATATTTATGCTGTAATTTAGAAGACGTAGCAAAAGCAGGTTTTCGGTATTTTATAGTATAATTCTTACTGCGACAGCCTCGGTGCCCATTAGGATATTTTTGTTTTCTTTGGAAGCAACTGCCTTTGGAGTGGTGCTTTTCTAGGATTTTTTTGCTATATCATAAAATAGTTTTATACTTTATATATTACTGAAATACCAGACCAGACCATCCTTATTAGAATATAGCTTGACATGCATTAAAAAAAAGAATATACTACCATCATATTAAGGAAACATACAATTTAAGTATCTCAGTCATGAACAAAGGTGTTCTGCATTAGCAGGACGCCTTTGTTCGTTCATGGGAGTTTTAGGGAGGAGGAACTAAAATGCAACGGATGGAATTGTTAAAGCACACTGACAAAATTAATGAGTTGTTAGCACGCTATGGAGTTAAATTTGGCATTTACAAAAATAATGTTTTCAAAGAACAGCTATTCCCTTTTGATGCCATCCCAAGGATTATTAAACATGAGGAATTTAAGCATTTGGAAAAAGGCTTAAAGCAGCGTGTTATGGCTTTGAATTTATTTCTGAAAGACATTTATGGTAAGAAGCAAATTTTGAAAGACAAAATTGTTCCGGAAGATTTTATTTTTGCTTCCAGCGGATATATGGCAGAATGCGAAGGGGTAACCCCTGCGAAAGGTATATATTCCCATATATCAGGAATTGATTTGGTGAAAGGAAAGGATGACAATTGGTATATACTTGAAGATAATTTAAGGGTACCGTCAGGTGCATCATATCCTATGATAGCTAGAGATTTGTGCAGGAGAAGTTCACCGGAAACCTTTCATAATTACAGGCTGGAAGATAATCGTAATTATGCAGACTTATTAAGACGAACAATGGATTATGTCAATCCTGGGGGACATACGGTGATTTTAACGCCCGGCAGATATAATGCTGCATATTTTGAACATTCTTATCTGGCAGAAAAGACTGGTGCACATCTTGCAACTGGCACGGAGTTGGTTGTGGATATGGACATGTTATATTATATTTCTTCGGATGGAACAAAAGAACGTGTAGGAGCTGTATATCGCAGAATATCGGATGAGTATTTAGATCCAATGAATTTTAATCCGGAGTCACTGATCGGAATTCCGCATATTTATGATGTTTTCCGAAAGGGCAATGTAGCACTTCTCAATGCACCGGGAAATGGGGTGGCAGACGATAAGGGCATTTATTACTTTGTTCCCAAAATGATAAAATATTATCTGAATGAGGATCCCATTCTTTCTAATGCACCTACATATTTGCCTTTTTACGAGGAGGATATGCAGTATGTTTTGTCGTGTTTTGATAATCTGGTCATAAAGGATGTAGCTGAGGCAGGAGGATATGGTGTTGTATTTGGGTGTTCCCTTACAAAGGAACAAAAAGAAAATTTCATTGCTATGCTGAAGAGGGAGCCAAGAAGATTTATAGCACAGGAAATAATCGATTTTCAGGATTTAGATATTTTAGATAATGGAGAAATTGTGCAAAGAAAAGCAGATTTAAGAGCGTTTGTATTGATGGCAGATGAGCCGTTGGTTTGGAAAAGCGGACTGACAAGATTTTCAAGAAATACAGATTCATTTATTGTGAATTCATCACAGGGAGGAGGATTTAAGGACACATGGGTATTATATCAGTAGAACAGGCAGACCATTTATATTGGTTGGGAAGATATACGGAACGTGTATATACAACTTTACGTTTTTATTGCAAAAGCTTTGATGTCATGATTGATGAGACTATTGACAGTTATGAGAAATTTTGCAGGTCAATTGATATCCCTAATATCTATACCTCGAAGGAAGATTTTATAAAACGTTATCCCTTTGATGCTGCTGATGGGAATTCAATCATCAGCAACTTAAATCGTGCATATGACAATGCAATTGTGCTCAGGGAAAGTATTGGTTCAGAAGCCCTTTCTTATGTTCAGCTTGCAATATATGATATGAATCGGGCAGCATTAAGCAATGCACCGTTGATAGAATTGCAGTATATTATGGACCATATTCTATCTTTTTGGGGAATAGCGGATGATCAGATTGATTCGGAACAGGTTCGAAACATGATTAAGGCAGGTAAAAGAATTGAACGTATTGATTTATATGCCCGCCTTAAGGTAGAAAGAAAAGAACTGCTCAGAGAGGTAAATCGCATGGTCCCAAGAGTGAAAAGAAGTGGATTGGCTTATGACAATGAAAGATTGGAACAAATAAAATGTCTTGTGGAAAGTCCTGATTTGGATTACTATAAAATTGTGTCAAATGTTGAATTGATTATATAGTGATGTGACAAGTTGGGAGTGATTATGTGTCAGTGTTGCACTTTTCATATGAAATGGAAATAAAGTATGAGGAATATGTAGACAGATGTTATTTTACAATCAAATGCATGCCAAGAGAAGATGCAAGACAGCATTTGTTGGGAATGGATATTTCATTGTTCCCCAATACGGCATATTGTTGTGGCATAGATGCTTTTGGAAACAGGCAGATATATGGCTGTGAAACAGAACCTCACAAAAAATTTATATTCCGTGCAAGTGGTGATGTGGAAATATTACAGACGGGATATGAAGAAAAGGTGGGGGATGATTTTATAGGACTTTTTCGTTTCCCGCATGGAAAGTGTGCATATGGTCCGAAACTTTTACAATATTATAAATCAATTGATTTTTCTTCCTGTAAAAGTCATTATGAAATATGCGAGGTATTGATGCATAGGTTATATAATGATTTTTCTTATATGCCAGGCTCCACGCAAGTGAATACCACGGCAGAAGAATCATGGGAAATTGGCAAAGGCGTCTGTCAGGATTATGCACATATTTATATTACATTGTTACGGATGGCAGGAATTCCTGCAAGATATGTATGTGGGTTGATTACCGGCGAAGGTGCAAGTCATGCGTGGGTGGAAGTACTTTGTGATGACAGGTGGATAGCATTTGATCCCACAAATGATTGTTTGGTATTAGGTAACTATATAAAACTTGGTCACGGAAGGGATGCAGCAGATTGTGCAATAAACCGAGGGCTTATGTGGAATGGTGGTGCACAGTCCATGAACATATCTGTTTTAGTGAAAGATAGAGAAAGGGAAAAATAGTATGATTAAAACAATAGCGGCAATTGGGTTGCCTGTGGACGAGTTTCTGGAAATTAAGAGAAATCGTATCGCACCGGAAAACCTTACAGATGATATGAAACGTATTAGTATTGTCACAGGTATACATGGTGATGAATTGGAAGGACAGTATATTTGTTTTGAACTTCAGCAACGCATAGCACAGAACAGAGAATGTCTTAAGGGAATTGTGGATATTTATCCTGCCATGAATCCTTTGGGAATTGATTCTATTACCAGAGGAATTCCGGCATTTGATTTGGATATGAATCGTCTGTTTCCGGGGGATATTGATGGAAGCATGATGGAATATGAGGCGGCAAGAATTATTGAAGATGTGAAAGGCTCGGATTGTGTCATGGATATACATGCCAGCAATATATATCTTACGGAAATACCACAGATTCGTATTAATGAACTTCATCAAGAAATGCTGGTGCCAATGGCACAAGAAGCTAATGTTGATTTTATTTGGGTACATGGAGCTAGTACAGTGTTGGAATCTACATTTGCATACAGTTTAAATCATATTGGAACACCTGTATTAGTAGTTGAGATGGGTGTCGGAATGCGTATAACACAGAAATATGGCAATCAAATGGTAGATGGAATTTTTAATCTGATGAAGAAAATGGGGATATGGAATGGAGAAGTAAAACCTGTAAAAAAACCAATTATTTCAAGGGATCCCGATGACGTCAACTATTTGAATGCGAGTATTGGCGGAGTTTTTATACCAACAGTACAGCATGGGGCAAGGTTAAGAAAAAATGATATCATAGGTCGGATTGTAGATCCATTAATGGGACGGGTATTGGATGAGGTAAAGACTCCGGAGGATGGTATGTTGTTTACTATAAGAGATTATCCGGTGGTTGTTGAGGGTTCTTTAATGGGAAGAATACTGAAAAAGGAGGTGTGCGGTTATGAATAAAAGAATAATTTATGAAATTAAGGGTTTATACCGTGACTCGTTTCGTATAACGGGGTATGAATTTGGCACAGGAAAAAAATCTGTTTGTATTGTAGGCAGTTCAAGAGGAAATGAAATACAACAAATGTACTGTTGCTCCCAATTGGTAAAAAAAATGAAACAGCTTGAAGAAGAGAACAGAATTATGGAAGGACACAAAATTCTTATTATTCCATCGATTAATCCATACTCCATGAATATACAAAAGAGATTTTGGTCAACGGATAATACAGATATTAATAGAATGTTCCCGGGATATCATTTGGGTGAGACAACACAAAGAATTGCAGACGGTGTTTTTCGTGAAATTTCAGAGTATAGTTTTGGTATTCAATTTGCATCGTTTTATATGCCGGGAGATTTTGTTCCGCATGTGCGATTGATGGATGAGGGATTTAGTAACCCTGAGATTGCAAAGCAATTTGGGCTTCCTTATGTTATTGTCCGTAAAGTAAGACCTTATGATACAGCAACATTGAATTATAATTGGCAAGTGTGGGATACGCAGGCATTTTCGTTATATACATCTACTACTGCACGTATCGACCGGAATAGTGCAGGTCAGGCAGTTCTGGCAGTGATGAATTTTATGTCTGAACAGAAAATAATAAAATATATTGTATCTGCTCATATGAATTCAAAGGTTGTGCATGATCATGAAATGATTTCCGTAAAAACTGCTAAATCAGGTCTGTTTGAGCCAATGGTGAAAGCAGGCACGGAAGTGGAGATAGGACAGCCCCTAGCTAACATTTTAAATCCATATGAAGGTGATATAATCGAAACTCTATATGCACCTTTTAACAGGGTAGTTTTTTTTGTGCACAATGAACCGCTGACTTATGCAAATACAGCAGTAATAAAGCTGATAGATAAGTAAGGACTTAAGGTTCAACAATAAAATTTTGATGAAACACGTTTTTTGTTATGTCTATTCCAAAAAGGAGTTGCTGCTCAAATGGCTTTTAACCATTCAAGTAACAACTCCCAATATTATGTATTCCTATGATTTTTTACGAAATACCAGTGTAATTGCAATAGCAAAAAAGACAACACCCAAAACAAAGAAAGCAATGCAAAATGTACTCCACATGGAAGCGTCTTTTAGGTAAATGCCAAGCAGCAAAAGTGCCATACCAACAATGCAAAGTAGAAGTGTTGTTAAGCTGTTTTTCTTGTTTCTCATGGAAAAAACTAAAATGCCAATAGTTATGATTGTTAAAATAATAGATGGTACGATTAAATTCATCAAAAGCTCCCCCTTTCAACCTTTATAGTCGAATTATAATACATTATCTGGAATTTTGCCAGCTTTTTTAAGAAGTATATGTTATTTTTTGCTGTATCATAAAATATCTCCATGCCTTATATATTACGGAAATACCAGTCCATCCTTATCTGCTTCTGCCTTGTTTATTACATTAAAATATGATAATATAATTTAGTCATTTTAAGGAGAGGCGGTTAAAAAATGATTAAGCTTATAGCAAGTGACGTTGACGGAACATTAGTGCCGGATGGAACATTTAAAATCAACCCTGAAATATATGACGTAATCAAACAGTTAAAGGAGCGGGATATTACCTTTGTTGCGGCAAGCGGAAGGCAGTATGCCAGCATAAAAAGACTGTTTGAGCCGGTATCAAATGACATATTCTATATATCTGACAATGGCGGTTTTGTAATAGACAACAGGGACAATACATGGAAAGCAAACGCGATGGAGCCTGACCTTGTCAAGGGACTGGTGAAGGATGCCATGCTTCTTCCGGACATAAGCATCATGCTGGCAGGGAGAGATTACGTGTATCTGGATAAGCACAGTGAGACATTGTACAACTGGATTCATAATGAGTACAGATTTGATGTTTTATGTGTTGACAATCTGCTTGCTGTCGAGGATGATATTGTAAAGGTATCCCTATATCATCCGAGTGACGCAGAATCAGTGGTAAATGAATGGTTTATGGACAAGTGGAAGGATAAGGCGGCAATTGCATGTGCAGGTGTAAATTGGGTTGATTGCAACCGTGAGGACGTAAACAAGGGAAATGCGTTACGTGTTATTATGGAAAAGCTTAAGATTCCCGCAGAACAGGTTATGGTGTTCGGTGACAATATAAATGACATTGGAATGATAAAATGTGCAAGGTACAGCTATGCAGTCGGAAGTGCAAGGCAGGAGGTAAAGGACGCAGCCCGCTTTGTTGCGGATACGATGCAGAACCAAGGTGTGATTAAGGCAATTAAACAGGAAATTCTTGAAAAATAAAATGCCTTATTTAACATATAAATGAATTAGGCGTTCGTAAGAGCAGAGCTTCATAAACGCCTATAGGAAGCAAATTATTAGGAGGAAAAATAAATGGAAAAAATTAAAATGACAACACCACTGGTGGAGATGGACGGAGACGAAATGACAAGAATTCTCTGGAAGCTGATTAAGGAGGAGCTGATTTGCCCATTCGTTGACCTTAAGACGGAATATTATGACTTGGGGCTTGCATACAGAAATGAAACGGAGGACAAGGTTACCTTTGATTCTGCATATGCGACCCAAAAGTATGGGGTTGCTGTTAAATGTGCAACCATCACTCCAAATGCTGCACGTATGATGGAGTACAACCTTAAGGAAATGTGGAAGAGCCCTAATGGTACAATCCGTGCCATTTTGGATGGAACGGTTTTCCGGGCACCGATAGTCGTAAAGGGTATAGAGCCATGTGTTAAAAACTGGAAAAAGCCGATTACCATAGCAAGACATGCATATGGGGATGTATATAAGAGCGTTGAGATAGATGTTCCGGGTGCAGGTACGGCAGAACTTGTATTTAAGGGCGAGGATGGAACGGTTATAACGGAAACCATACATAAGTTTGAGGGAGCGGGTGTGCTGCAGGGACAGCATAATGTTGACAAATCAATCGAAAGCTTTGCAAGAAGCTGCTTTAATTATGCATTAGATACGAAGCAGACCCTGTGGTTTGCAACAAAGGACACAATTTCAAAGAAATATGACCATACCTTTAAGGATATATTTCAGGCAATCTTTGACAAGGAATACAAGGAAAAATTTGATGAGGCAGGAATCGAATATTTTTATACCCTGATTGATGATGCAGTGGCGAGGGTTATGAAGTCAGAGGGCGGATATATCTGGGCCTGCAAGAATTATGACGGTGACGTTATGAGTGACATGATATCCTCTGCATTTGGTTCTCTTGCGATGATGACTTCCGTGCTTGTGTCACCAGACGGAAAATATGAATATGAGGCAGCACACGGAACCGTGCAGAGACATTACTACAAGTATCTGGCAGGTGAGGAGACATCAACCAATTCCGTTGCAACCATATTTGCATGGACAGGTGCACTTAGAAAAAGAGGAGAGCTTGATGCTATACCGGAGCTTATGGAATTTGCGGATAAGCTGGAGAAAGCTACAATCAAAACAATTGAGGATGGAAAAATGACCAAGGATTTGGCATTAATTACGAGCCTTGAAAATGTAACGGTGCTTAACAGCGAAGATTTTATTAAAGCAATACGTGAAACCATGGAGGCAGAATAAAACATAAAATACCCTTGGAAAAGGCAGGGATGGCAATGAATATTTGGGGCGTACTTGGAATTTCAGCTACAAAAAATAAGGATGAATTAAAAACCGCATATAGAGAAAAGCTGTCAACCGTTAATCCTGAGGATAATCCTGAGGGCTTTAAAGAGCTTAGGATGGCATATGAGGAAGCATTAAAGCTTGCTGATGTTTCCGATGATAAAAAGGGAAAGGATGAGGATGACCCTTTAAGAATGGCAATTGATGCGTTGTATTCGGATTTTTTTGCCAGAATACAGGTGGACAATTGGCGTGAGCTTTTGGACCGGGATGAATTTGTATCACTTGACAGCTCGGATAAGGCATTTGTTACGCTTATGACATACCTCATGGATAACTTTTGCCTACCGAAAAATGTATGGGCATATCTCGTGGAAGCTTTTGATATCAAGGGCAGAAAAAAAGAACTTATCGAGGAGTATCCTGAAGATTTTATTGAGTACATGATTAATAATGCAACCTACGACGATATTATTAATTATTATTTGTTTGAGGGAGAAACTGAGGAGATTGATATTTTTCTGGACAAATACTATAAGCTTGATTCAGATATCAGGCGGCATGATATTGAAAGTCAGGCAAAGCTGATAGAGGAAATGGAGCAACTTGACGTATATCATCCGTATCTGGAGCTTTGTGTGGTGAAGCACAAGCTTCAAATGATGTATGACACAAGCTATGAGGAGCTTGAAAAAGAAAATGTCAGCTTGTATTCCTTACATAAGGCGGAGATTGATGAGCTTAGGGAAAAGCTTGCGGTACTTTCTGCTGATTTCCCTGAGGAAGCGGTTATATTGATGGCATATGGCGATATTATAATGGCTGCGGAGGATTATGCAGGGGCAAAGGAATGTTATGACAGGGCAGCGGGACTTGTGCAGGACAAGTACATAGTAAATGGCAAGCTGGCAGATGTAGCATACCATTTGGGTGATTTTGAAAAGTCCCGTGACATGTACATGGATCTTTTAAAAATTAATCATTATGATAACAGTGTAAGAGCAGGCATGATCAGATCCAATCTGTCGCTGATAGAGAAGTATAAGAAAAACATAGAAGAAAACCCTGAGGATAACAGCTCCAGAATGGAAATGGCATGGAGCTATTATCAAAGCTATAAGTTTGATGATGCAATTGACATGCTTGACAGCTTTGTTCCAGCAGATGAAAAAAGGTGCGAGTATTTTAATGTAAAGGGAAGAACCTATCTCTGTCTGCTTAGATATGATGAAGCATTAAAATGCTTTTATGAGTGGAAAAATGAGATAGAAAAAATCGGCAAGGACGATAACAGTGAGGATGCACTTGCAAAGAAAAAGAGATTTGAGTATGTTAATTTCTTAATTGCAGACTGTCTCATCAAGACGAAAAAGTGGGAGGAAGCAAGAAAGTACCTTGAGATTGCTCTTGCGAAGGAGCACGAGGAAATCATGCTGTCCTATGAGGCAAAATGTGAGCTTGAATATAATGAGGGTAACTATGAGGCGTGTATAGATGCATGTGAGGATTTAATAAACAGGGATGACAGAAATTATATCGCCTATAGCTTCATGGCAAAGTCGTCATACAAATTAGACTACACGAAGGAGACGATGAATGCCTGCGAGCATGCCATCGCAATTTATCCATATGTTGCAGAGCCATATGTCCAGGAAATATTAGTGTACCTGAAATATGACCATCTTGACGGTGCCAAAGGCATTATTGAGCGATATAAGGTATTTGAATTAGAGAGTGACAGTATAAGCTTTTATGAGGCACTTATATGTAAGCGGGAAGGCAATATTGACAAGGCTGTGGAACTCCTTGAAAGAATAATCAAAAACGGCAATCCTGACGAGTCAGATATGGAAGAATTTGATGAAGTATACATGGAACTGGCAGGTATTTATTCAAAAAGTGACAAATACGACGAGGCGTTGGCACTTTATGACAAGGTAATTAAGCTGTGGCCGGAGCATAAGCATGCGTACGGACAAAAGGGATTGGTGCTTAAGCAGCAGGGGAGATATTCGGATGCAATCAAGCTTTTGTCAAAGCAGCTTGAGGTAATGCCACATTCGTACTATTATATAAACAGGGGAATATTAAACAGATTCCTTGCAAATTATAAGAGTGCTCTTGCAGATTTTAGTGAGGCAATTAAATATGAGCCTGATAATTACTACTGCCATAGCCGGATGGGACTGATATATGAGCAGCACAGACAGTTTGAGCAGGCAATCGAGTGCTATGACAAGGCATTGTCATGCATATATGAGCTGGACGATGAAATGAAGGCACAAATCTATTCATACAAGGCAAGAACCCTGCAGTGCATGAATCGATTTGAGGAAAGCAGAAATGTATACGAGGAATATACGGAACGCTTTGGTTTAAATGCGGATGTTATGTATGATTATTCTGAGCTTCTGCTTAGAATGGACAAGCTGCCGGAGGCTGTTGCCATCCTAAAAAAATGCATTGACGAGCTTCCTTACGACGACGATATTCAAATGTGCATCAGGCAGCTTTGCTTTGTATACGGAATGGAGGGCTACATTGACAAGGCAAACGAAAGCTTTATGTTGGCAATCAGCAAGGATAAAAATGACAAGCGGGCCTATGTTACAATGGCGGAGGTTCTCAAGGATCATGGCATCATGGATGAAGCAAGACGTCTGTTTGAAAAGGCTGTTCGGCTTGACAATGGGAACAAAGAAAATTATTATAGTGAATTAATAGAAACAATTTTAAGCAAAAAATCCTTGTTTAAACCGGATGTAAAAGCATATGTGGGGCTTGCCACAATAAAAAGGGAAGATATGAACTCACCGATGGATTATATCAAGATGGCAAGATTGTACAGAGTAATCAAAAAGGCAAAGCAGGCAATCACAATTGCTGACGAGGGATTGAAAATACTTCGGTGCGGCGGCTGCTTTTATGGGGAGTGCTATGAAATATGGTACGAGAAGGCACTGATTTATGAGCAGCTTAAGGATTATGAGATGGCGAAAATGTGTTACAAAAAGGCAATCGGCATATGCGGTCACAACGCTTTGTTTGAGGAAAAATTAAAAAGGATAGAAAATAAATGATAGTAGGAATAGACCTTGGTACCACAAATAGTTTAATTGCATATTTTGATGAGGATATGGCAAAAGTTATACCGAATAAGCTTGGAGAGGCACTTACCCCGTCGGTAGTCAGTGTTGATGAGGATGGCACGGTGTATGTGGGCAAAACAGCCAAGGAATACGGTATGACAAATCCGAACCGTACTGCGTCGGTGTTTAAGAGAAGCATGGGAACAGGAAAAATGTTTACGCTGGGAGAACGGACATTTACTGCGGAGGAGCTTTCGAGCCTTGTAATAAAATCGCTTAAGGAGGATGCGGAGGTATTTCTCGGTCATGAGGTGACGGAGGCTGTTATCAGTGTGCCTGCATATTTCAATGATGCACAGAGAAAGGCGACAAAAAAGGCAGGTGAGATGGCAGGCTTTGTTGTCGAGCGGATTGTGAGCGAGCCTACGGCAGCAGCAATTGCTTATGGCTTAAATAACAAAAATTCTGATACCAAATTTCTTGTTTTTGATTTGGGCGGCGGAACCTTTGATGTGTCCATTCTTGAGCTTTACCAAAATATTATGGAGGTAAGGGCGGTTGCAGGAGACAATTTTCTGGGTGGAGAAGATTTTACGGAAATTCTTGAGCAGATGTTTTTCAAGGAAAAGGATATTGATCAGGACGAGCTGGACGCAAAAACACTTGCACACATAAGGAAACAGGCAGAGCTTTGTAAGCTTGGCTTTGAGGAGACCAGGACGTCTGTTTTCAAGTGTAAAATAGGCGAGGAAAAATATGAGTACGAAATCAATATAGACGACTACGAAAAATCCTGCCAGTTATTACTTGGCAAGATTAAAAAACCAATAGAACGAAGTCTTAAGGATGCACACATAAAGCTTGCGGATATCGAGGAGGTCATTCTGGTAGGCGGTGCAACCAAGCTTTCCATTGTGAGAAGGTTTGTGAGCAGGCTGTTTGGAAGACTTCCAAATACAAGCATCAATCCGGACGAGGTTGTTGCGGTCGGTGCAGCAACACAGGCAGCCATGAAGGAGAGAAATGAGGCGGTTAAGGAAATTATTCTTACCGATGTATGCCCATTTACGCTCGGAACGGATGTCGTTGTGACAAGAAGCGGCGGATATAAGGAAAATGGTCATTATCTGCCTATTATAGAGAGAAATACAGTGATTCCTGTAAGCAGGACGGAACGGCTTTATACGGCGTCTGACAATCAGAGCCACATACTTGTCAAAATACTTCAGGGCGAGAGCCGATATGCCAGAAACAATGTATATCTTGGGGAGCTTGAGGTTCCTGTGCCAATCGGACCTGCAGGCAAGGAAGCAATTGATGTCACATATACTTACGATGTCAACTCTATTTTGGAGGTTGAGGTTAAGGTTATCTCAACAAAAATATCCAGAAGGGTCGTTATCAAAAATGAGGACACGGATATGAGCGATGAGGAAATAGAGGAGCGTCTTGCAAGCCTTGCCTCACTTAAAATACATCCGAGGGAGCAGGAGGAAAACAAGCTGCTGTTGCTTCGCGGTGACAGGATGTACGAGGAGGCAACGGGAGATACGAGGCACATTATCGAAATACAAATGAACGTATTTGAGGAAGCCCTTGATAAGCAGGATAAAGCAAGGATAGAAGAAGCAAGAAGAGATTTTAAGGAATTCTTAGATACGATTGAGGACAGTATTATATAAGCCCATATATGTTACAGGCACCCTTGCCTGATGAATGAAACGTGAAAGGCAGGGGAGTAAGGAGTTGGAGATTTTTTTGAAGAATTTATATATAGCCGAGAAGCCAAGTGTGGCAAGGGAATTTGCAAAGGCACTCGGCGTAAAGGGTGCAGATAATGCAGGCACAAGGACAGGGTACATAGAGACGGAGGAGTCCGTCATTACTTGGTGCGTGGGACATTTGATTACAATGAGCTACCCTGATGCATACAATCCTGAGCTGAAAAGATGGAGCATGGACACAATTCCATTCATTCCAAATGATTTTAAATATGAGGTAATAAAGCCTGCAGAAAACCAGTATAATGTTGTGAAAAAGCTTCTAAACCGTGAGGATGTGGGGTGTATCTATGTGTGCACTGACTCGGGACGTGAGGGAGAGTATATATACAGACTGGTGGATAAAATGGCACAGGTAAGTGACACAAAGGCAAAGAAGCGGGTTTGGATTGACTCACAAACGGAGGAAGAAATCTTAAGGGGTATAAAGGAAGCAAAGGATTTATCCTGCTATGACAGTCTGAGTGATTCGGCATATCTCCGGGCTAAGGAAGACTATCTCATGGGAATTAATTTTTCAAGGGTTCTCACACTAAAATACAGCAATACGGTTAAAAATTATTTAAAATGTGATAAATGTGTGATTGCGGTAGGACGCGTAATGACGTGTGTTCTTGGCATGATTGTAAAGCGGGAACGGGAAATCAGGGAATTTGTCCCGACACCGTTTTACAGGGTGATTGCATCCATGGATGGCATCGAGGCAGAGTGGAAGGCTGTGGAAGGCAGCAGCTACTTTGCGTCTCCACTTCTATATAAAGAAAATGGATTCAAGAAGGAGGATGCGGCAAGGGAGCTGATACAAAGGCTCACTGCCGAAGAACCGGTCAGACTTCTGGTGGAAAAGGCAGATAAAAAGACGGAAAAAAAAGCACCGCCCATGTTGTATAACCTTGCGGAGCTTCAAAATGACTGTTCGGCAATGTTTAAGATCAGCCCTACGGACACCCTGAATATCGTGCAGGAGCTTTACGAGAGAAAGCTTGTCACATATCCGAGAACGGACGCCAGAGTGTTATCGACTGCCGTATCAAAGGAAATAGCGAAAAATATAGGCGGACTCAAAAAATATACCCCGCTTGCCTCTTTTGCGGAAAATATAATGAATCAGGGCGGCTACAAGGGTATAGCAAAGTCAAAGTATGTCAATGACAAGCAGATTACGGACCATTATGCCATAATTCCGACAGGTCAGGGCTTTGGTGCATTGGGAAGCCTTTCGGAAACGGCAAAGAAGGTCTACGATATCATTGCAAGACGTTTCTTAAGCATATTTTATCCTGCCGCACAATATGAAAAAATTTCATTGACACTGGAAAGAACGATACCGGATGCGAAGGACAAAAAGCCGGAGCATTTTTTTGCAAACTTTAAGCGGCTGGTATCGCCGGGGTATCTTCAGATAGCTGTATCAGGAAAAAAAGAAACGGAAGAAAAAATCTCACCTGAAAAATTGGAAATGCTGAATGGGATTAAGAAGGGGCAGTATATAGACGTTAAGGAATTTAACATCAAGGAGGGTGAGACAACAGCACCAAAACGATATTCCTCAGGAACGCTTATCCTTGCAATGGAAAATGCAGGACAGCTCATAGAGGATGAGGAATTGAGGAGCCAGATTAAGGGCAGCGGTATCGGCACAAGTGCCACACGAGACAGTATCATTACAAAGCTTGTTACAAATAAATACATTAGCCTGAATAAAAAAACCCAGATTGTAACACCTACATTTCTGGGAGAAATCATATACGATGTGGTGTACTACTCCATTAACAGCCTGCTTCGTGCGGAAATGACGGCAAGCTGGGAAAAGGGACTTACGGGTGTTGCGGACGGAACCATATCAAAGGAGGAGTATACCGAGAAAATGAACCGCTTTGTGGTAAGTAACACGGAACTTGTAAAACGTCTGGATAACCAATACAAAATTAAAGGGGTCTTTGATTTGTCAAAGCCATATTATGAGGAAAAACAGCCAAGACAAAAAAAGAAGACAACAAAAAAGGAGAGCAAAATAAAGGAGTAATCAAAAATGGACATGGTATCAGAAATCATGATAAAAAATATGTACAGCCTTGAGCATACAATGGCGGGGAAATACCTGTCGGAGCTTACGTATCCGTGGGAGGCACTTCCACATATCAAGGATTATATCCTGGAGCTTGGAAAAAGCTTAAGCAGTGAAGAATATGATGAGGTTTCGCCAAATGTGTGGATACACAAAAGTGCAAAGGTATTTGCCTCGGCATATATTGCGGGACCTGCAATTATAGGGGCGGAGACCGAGGTAAGGCAGTGTGCCTTCATACGGGGAAATGCACTTGTGGGGAAAGGATGCGTAGTGGGAAATTCTACGGAGCTTAAAAATGTAATCATATTCGATAATGTTCAGGTGCCACATTATAATTATGTGGGAGATTCCGTGCTTGGATATAAATCCCATATGGGTGCAGGCTCCATCACATCAAACGTGAAAAGCGACAAAACAATTGTCCATGTAAAGGGAACAAATGCAGAGGGAAGCTTTGATATGGATACAGGACTGAAAAAATTTGGTGCCATGCTTGGAGATTATGTGGAGGTTGGCTGTAACAGTGTCTTAAATCCGGGGAGTGTAATCGGAAGCCACACGAATATTTATCCACTGTCACCAGTCAGGGGGTATGTGCCGTCAAACAGCATATACAAGACAGGTGGAGTTATAGCTGCCAGGTCATAGCAGGGGTTACGCAAAGTAGTGCCGCATCAAGGATATTTATATCCTTGATGCGATTCCACGGCTAATCTCATTTTACTTCGGCAGGAATCAGTGCCTGTTTTACCGCTTCCATGATAATGATGGAAGTATACTGTGTGTCACTGGAATAGGTTATTTCATTTAGCGAGCTGACACTGGTTATCTGAGAGTTTATTTCGTCCAATGATGGTGTGATTAGCGGATACATTGCGGTTACGGTTTCGTCAAGATTTTTAATATCCACATGAGAAATGGTGTCCTTGTCAACGGTGACGCATACCTGAAGCTGGGCACCGCCTAAATTAAGGGACGAGGTATAAATGCCGGGAGCATATGTAGTTACAGCTTCGGTACTTGCCGTATCCTGCTTGGGTTTATCATTAGGACTGAACATATAAAACAGCAGGAGTACTAAAAGTACGCCGAGAATAATAAATATACCTGTGTAAATCAGTTCTTTTGACTTAAGGACAATTATTTTGGTATTAGAAGACATAATAAAACTCCCCATTAAGATTATTATTAAATATATTCCCGATGAGGAGCTTTTATGCTTATATGTGATATTTAAAATTTTGCATAGCCAAAGCTGTTTACAATGGCGTTGATGGAATGGCTGCCCTTACAAAGAGGACAATCGGACGCAGGATAAGTAGCATAATCAGGGATATCTGCACTTGTGAAAATCGTGTTAATCTTCTGACCGTAAATTTCATTTGCGGCTGAGAAAATGGAAGATACACCCGCAATGTGTCCGCCGTAATACTCAAGACATTCAAGTGCTGTCCGTACTGTTTTTCCTGTGGTGGCGGTTGCAAGAAGGACAAGTATATTTTTGCCCTTAATCATCGGCATGTAATTTTCCCTGAAAATTAACTGCCCTACGGAATTTTGCTCTGGCGTAATTATGTAAACTGTATTGTGGATGTTGGCAGAAAGAATTCCTGCACTTGTCAGCTCGTCAGCAAGGTATGCACCTATGATGTCAGTACCGTCAAGACAGATAATGGTATCAATAACCGTACTTGTCACATATTCCTGTACAAGAGCTTTTGCGGCAGCCTTTGCTTCATTTCTTCTTGTCTTTAGGGTTGTCATATCTATGTAGTAATTGATATGTGATGATGAAGTAACAAAGTGTCCCGGTGTAACCTTCAATGCAATCAGGTTGTTGTATCGGGAATAAATGTTTAGATAATTCGTGTTATCCATAGCGTCCCCCTTTATAATTGTTTTATCAATTCATTATACAATTTAAACGGACGTATGGCAAGAAAAAACGGAGACTAACTATTAAAAGTCAAGACCTAAAATCAAATTTTTTGAATGAATTGCAGAAATGCATTTCAGATAAAAAAGGACATAAAAACAGTCCTTGGTACCTTGAAAACTGCATGACAAACAGAGTGTCGTTATCGGCACTCAAAAAGGAGATATTACAGAAAATAGTTAAGCTGCCCTGTGGTATGCCTGTCTGGTTTTTTCGAGCTGGTAGATTACTCTTACCAGTTTCTTTGTAGCATGGGATATGGCGACATTATAGTGCTTCCCTTCCGCCCGTTTCTTTGCGAGATACGCGGCAAATGTTTCATCCCAGATACAAACGTATTTCGTGGAATTGAACAGCGCATAACGGAGATATCTGGAACCACGCTTTTCCATGTGGGAATAGGAACCGTCAAGCTGTCCTGACTGGTATGTGGAAGGAGATAAACCGGCATAGGCAAGTATCTTGTCGGGCGAGTCAAAACGGCTGAAATCACCGATTTCTGCGATAATCATAGCTCCCATACGATAATTGATGCCCGGAATTGTAAGGATTGGTGAACTAATCTGATCCATGATGGATTTGATTTCAGCTTCGATCTCATCAATCTCTATGGTCAGTTCCTGAATGAGTTTGATCGTGTGTCTCAATTCTAAAGACTTTGCAGGCATATGAGAGCCAATGGAACACCTTGCCGCTTCCCGGAAGATGATGGCGGTATCTTTTCCGTAACGCCCTTTGGAAGTCGTTTCCAGAAGGTGTGAGAGCCTGGTAAGGTGTGCAGAAGCGATATCGGCAGCAGATGGGAACTCAGACAGGAGGGCATAAACGGATGCCATATGGAGAGTGGGGACAAGTTTCACCAGTTCGGGGAAAAGGATAGTCACGAGCCTTGAAACAGAAGTCTTGAGTTTTGCCCGTTCCTTTACCTTATCAAAACGGTAACGGGTTAATGACTTTAGTTCTTCATTGTGGTAAGATGTGTCTGAGTAGGGCTTTAAGTTCACATCAGACATAAGCATTGTAGCAATCGTATGGGCATCCACTTTATCCGTTTTCGTCTTTCTGAGGCTCAGACTTTTTCTGTAAAGATTAGTATGTAACGGATTGATAACATAGGTCGGCAAACCTTTACTAATGAGAAAACCCAGAAGATTGTAGCTGTAGTGTCCGGTGGCTTCGAGTCCTACTTTTACTTTAGCAGGATCATCGGAAGCGGATGCGATTCTTTGGAACAAGGTATCAAACCCATCCCTGTTGTTTGGTATGGTAAAAGCGTCAAATAACACCTCACCATCTGAATTAGAGATAAAGCAGTCATGCTTATCCTTGGCAACATCAATCCCAACGTAAATCATAATAAATCTCCTTTGCATAAAGTATTTGATACTGTTTAGAGCCACAGGTACTCCTTGCGATTGTAACCTCGTTCTAAATAAACCGTCATGCGGTATCTAACTGATTAACAAATATACAAAGAGACTGTGGTTGGAGCCTCCGTTAAACCATCTGTGTGGTAGGTAAAAGGAACCAATCCACAGTATCTCTAACAGTATAGCATTTATCCCTGGAGAGGGATTCATAAATACTACTATTTAATAATACGAGGTAAAGTATGTCGGTTCAGTTTGTGCTTGGAGCCTCGGGTTCGGGCAAGTCAACGTATATATACAATAAAATAATCAATGAGTCGATGAAAAATAAAACTGTAAACTATATATTGCTTGTGCCGGAGCAATATTCCATGATACTTCAGAGAAAAATGGTTGAGCTTCATCCGGCAGGCGGCACAATGAATATAGATGTGATTGGCTTTAACCGTCTTGCATACAGGGTGTTTGATGAGCTTGGAAAAAAGAATGGGAAGGTGCTTGAGGATTTTGGTAAGAGCATGCTAATCAGGCAGGTGGCAGGAAGTATCAAAGATGAGCTTCAGATATATGGCTCATCCCTTGACAAGCCGGGCTTTATTGATGAAATCAAATCCCTGATGTCAGAGCTTTACCAGTATGATATAAAGGGAGATAAACTGTCTGAAATGATAGAGCGGCTGAAAGCCGAGGGGGATGGGACATCGCTGCTTGAAAAAAAGCTTACGGATATGTTGCTGATTCACGATGCATTTACAAAAAGGCTTGGCGACGAATATATTGTTGCCGAGGAGATAACGGAGCTTTTGGTACAGTGTATTCCGTCCTCGGAGCTTATCAAAAAAAGTGTTATTGTTATGGACGGCTTTACGGGCTTTACGCCGATTCAGCTCTTGGTTGTGGAGCAGCTTATGCTTCATTCCATGAAGGTTTATTCCGTGTTGACCATAGACAGGGAAAACAGTGAAAAGGAAAATGTGGCGGAGCATGAGCTTTTTTATCTCACAAGAAAGACGATAAAAAGTATTTGTGACAGGGCAGAGGCAAACAACATTTCCATCATGGAGCCTATTTATGTGGAAAAAGCGGCAGACAGAAGCCGCAACGAGCTTTCATGGTTAGAGGCGAATTTGTTTCGGTATCCCTACAAAAGGTATGAGGATGAGGTGGAACATATTGCCATAACCCGATACGGAAACATGAGGGAGGAAATTGCAGGTGCTGCTGCCACCATAAGAAGTCTGGTACGGAACGAAGGATACCGCTATAAGGACTTTGCCATTATTACGGGAGCACTTACGCAGGCGGAGGGTCTTTTTCACCAGCTTATGCCAAAGTATGACATACCATATTTTTTGGATTATAGCATACCTGTAAAAAACAATCCCTTTATCGATGGCATCTGCCATGCAATCCATTGTGTGGATGACGGCTTTTCCTATGACAGCATGTTTGCATTTTTAAAGTCAGGTGCGGTAAGTGAGCTGAATGACGATGACATAGAGCTGATGGACAATTATGTGCTGTCCAAGGGAATCAAAGGACTTTGGATGTGGCAGAGAGCGTGGGGAGAGGAGCTTGATTATGCAAGAGAGTGCGTATTAGAGATATTTGCTCCTTTTATCAAAAACAAGGGACTGTTAAAGCGTGCCGCCATCGCTGATTTTGTAAATGCTGTGTTGCAGTTTATGGAGCGGCTTGACTATGAAACCAGGCTGGGGCATGCAGCAGAGCGGTACGGGGAGCTGGGAAACCATGAGCTGGCAAGGCTCTACGAAGGGCTTTACGGAAAAATTGGGGAAATACTTGACAAAATGCTTCAAATTATGGCGGAGCAGGTTGTGTCCATAGATGAGTTTTATGAGCTGTTTGAGCTTGGACTGAAGGATGTGAAAATGGGTATCATTCCATCAACACTTGACATGGTTATTGTGGGAGACATTACAAGAACCAGACTTGACGGCATAAAGGTGATTTTTATGCTGGACGCCAATGACGGCATTATCCCGTCCGGGGAGAATCCCGCACAGATAATCAGCGACAGGGACAAGGAAAAGCTTCTGGCATTTGGCTATGAGCTGGCACCTACGGACAAAATAAATGTGTATGTGGAACAATTTTATCTATATATGAGCATGACAAAGCCGCAGGACAGATTGTACATTTCCTATGTGATGACAGGTGCGGACAATGAGGCAATGCGTCCGTCCTATATCATAGAGAGAATCTGTAATATTTTTCCAAGGCTTGCGGTAAGGGACGGGAAAAAAGCTTCGGAAGCCGTAACGACGAAGGAAGCCTCTGTAGAAATATTGATAGGCTTTTTAAAAAAGCTTATGGATGGGGATATGCAAAGCTTAAATAACCTTAACAGTCTTTACAGGTTATACAGCGATTTGGGAGAGCATGAGCTTCTTTCCATTATCAGGAGTGGTATTGCATACAGTAATATCCCTGAACGTCTTACCAGAGATGTTTACGGATTGATACAGCTTAAGCTGTCCACCCAGTCGGTGTCAAGGCTGGAGCAATATGCAGGCTGTGCCTACAGCTATTTCTTAAAATACATACTGGGACTTCGGGAACGGCAGATTAAGGAGCTTAACACAATCAGCATCGGAAATATACTGCACAGTTCCATGGAGCGTCTTTACAGGCATGTTCACGACAATATGGGAAATGACTGGGAAGGGCTTGCGGATGATGAAAGAGATAAGCTTGTGGAGACATTTGTGGGAAATGCATTTGAGGCGGAATTTGATGATGACGACGGTAAGGTACAATATCTTAAAACCGTTTTGGTGCGAATTGGACAAAGGACAGCGGAAATGCTAAGAAATATAACCTGTAAGGATATACTTAAGCCTGAATTTTTTGAATACAAATTTGAACGGCCGCTGGAGCATGAAAATAAGGCACCCGTAACCCTGAAGGGTATTGTGGACCGTGGAGACGTCTATTTTGACAGGGAGCAGGGGCTTGTAAGGCTTCGAATCATCGATTATAAATCAGGTAATTACGATTTTAGGATAAATGAGCTTTACGAGGGACTCCAGCTTCAGCTTGCGGTATACATGAATGTGATGGTTGCACTTGTGAAAGAGCAGTACGGCAAGGGGTATGCAGAAGAATTAAAAATAGTTCCCGAAGGCATGTATTATTATCAGTTTAAGGATCCGTATGTGGATGCCGCCGATGAGGCTAAGGCACAGCTGGAACGGGAAAAGAAGCTTACTTTAAAGGGAATTAATAATGCAGACGGCATGGTGAATACCATGGCGGATTTTGCAATGAAAAAGGCAGGGGAGCTTGCGGATAAAATACTTGCAGGCGATATCAGTAAAAAGCCTGTTTTGAACAAGGGTAAGGCTGCGTGTGAATACTGCCCATACAAATCCGTGTGCAGATTTGACGACAGATATGGCGGAAACGAATACCGGCATATGCGGTATGGAAGCGGCGACAAGGAGCTTGTATATCAAAAAATTGTCTCGGACTTGGGAGGTAAACCAAATGGCGTGGACGAATGAACAAAAAAGTGCAATTGATTTACGGGATAAAACGATTCTTGTATCAGCAGCTGCAGGCTCAGGAAAAACGGCGGTGCTTGTTGAGAGAATCTGCAGCAGAATATTGGATGAGACAAAGCCTTTAGATATAGACCGCTTTCTTGTTGTGACCTTCACAAAGGCGGCAGCAGCCCAAATGCGTGACAAAATATCGGCAAGGCTGTGGAGTGAGCTTGAAAAAAGACCTGACAACAGACATCTGACAAAGCAGCTTGCACTCATAAACAGGGCGGACATAACTACAATTGATAGCTTTTGCTTAAGAATTGTCAGGGAATATTTCAGTCTGCTTGATATAGACTCCGATTTTGGCATAGGCGACAGGGGAATGATTGAGTTATTAAAGGCTGATGTTATGGATGCCCTGTTTGAGGAAAAATATAATGGAAAACAGGAGGAGTGCTCTGCATTTTTAAGGCTTGTAGATTTGTTTGGCGGGGATAAGGATGACGGAGGTCTGAGGGAGCAGATTTTGAAAATATATAATATGGCAGGCTCATATCCTGACCCGATGGAGTGGCTACGCTTGGCAGAGCATGCCTATGAGGCGGGTACCCCTGAGGATTTTGAAGGTCTGCTGTGGGTAAAGGAGCTTGTGAAGCTGTCAGAAAAGACGGCAGGCGAAGCATGGGAACTGGTCTGCCTTGCAGAAGCACTTACGGATGAAGCAGGAGGACCATATAAAAATAAAGAAGCGGCAGGGAAGGATAAGGAAATCATAAAGCGGCTCTGCGAAGCACATACATACGGCGACATACATGAAGTGATAAGCAGCGTAGCATGGCAAAGATTAAAGCCATGCAAAGGAGATGAATTTGACGAGAGGCTTGTCACAAAATTTAAGGAGCTTCGTGAAGGGTATAAAAGCCGTATAAAGACATTGGATATTTTTAAGGTGAGCAGGCAGGAGGCAATGGATGAGCTTGCTGAAACAGGCATATATCTTTCCGACTTGCTATGTCTGGTCCGGGAATTTTCCATTCGGTTTATGGAGGAAAAAAAGAAACGGCACACCATGGAATTTTCTGATATTGAGCATTTTGCATATCAGCTTTGCTGCGGTGGTTACGAGGAGACGTGGGAGAATGGGGTCCATGTAAAGCGGGCTGTTCCTACGGAAATCGGACGGAGCATCATGGAGCGGTACGATGAAATATACATAGATGAATACCAGGACAGTAATTTTCTTCAGGAGGATATCCTGATGTCTGTTTCGGGTATGTGTGATGGGAAATATAACGTGTTTCTTGTAGGTGATGTCAAGCAGAGCATTTACAAATTCAGAATGGCAAGACCTGATTTGTTTGTGGGTAAATATGACAGGTTTCCTGTATATAGCAGGAACGATAATGTGCCAGAGGTGAAAATTGAGCTGAAAAATAATTTCCGTTCCAGAGCCGTGGTGCTAAATGCGGTCAATTATTTTTTCTATCAGCTCATGGGACAGGACCTTGGCGGTATAGAGTATAACGACGATGTTGCACTTGTACCATCCAAGGAATATCCGATGCCGATGGAAACCGTGAACGTAAGCAGCTGTGCAGAGCTGATGGTAGTTGATATGGGTGCTGGTGCGGAAGCTGGTAAGAAAAAAAATATGGGTTCTGAAAAAAATGCAGAAACAGGAAAGAAAGGTTTTCCGGCGGAAGAAGCTGATGAAGAAAAGATAGAAGCCGACAAGATAAAGCTTGAGGCTGCCATGATAGGAGAAAGAATAAAGACACTTGTGGGCGGCGTGTCGCCAATGTATGTATTTGACGAGGAGGGCGGTGAGTACCGAAAGGCGTGCTACAGGGATATCGTTATACTGGTGCGGAGTATTTCAAGTTATGGGGATGCCCTTTATAATACATTATCCGCCATGAATATTCCTGTTTATGTGGAGGATCCGCAAGGGTACTTTGAGGCAACGGAGATACGGATTTTAATGTCCCTTTTGTCCGTTGTTGATAATTCCAGGCAGGATATTCCACTTGCGGCAGTGCTTATGTCGCCCATAGGAGGGCTTTGTGAAAACGAGCTGGCTGTCATATGTGAATATGGGGATGAGACACTGAAAAGCACAACGCTGCTGTATGATAAATGTATCTGTTACATGGAGGATAAGACGGATGACATCAGCCGTAAGCTTGGTGTATTTTTTGACAAGCTAAAGGAGCTAAAGCAGGATAAGATAAGCATGTCCATTTCGGAGCTTCTGTTAAAGGCACTGGATATAACGGGATATTATTACTATGCCCTTGCAATGCCCATGGGAGAAAGAAGGCGTGCAAATATAAACATGCTCATAGAAAAGGCAAGAACGTTTGAGGATGGAAACTTTAAGGGGTTGTTTAATTTTCTGCGTTATGTTGAGAAGCTGAAAATAAATGAGGTTGATTTTGGAGAGGCAAATACAATCGGGGATGACGAGGATGTGGTTCGGGTCATGACGATGCACAAAAGTAAGGGACTTGAATTTCCGATTGTGTTTGTAAGTGGGCTTGGAAAGCAGTTTAACATGCAGGATATGCGGGATAATATTATTATCCATGCGGATTATTATTTGGCATCGAAGCGGATGTACCGTGATAAGAGGTACAGAAAAAAGACCGTCATGCGGGATGCCGTAAGCCTTATTATGAAGCAGGAAACCCTTGCGGAGGAAATGAGAATCCTTTATGTTGCAATGACAAGGGCGAAGGAAAAGCTGATACTTACAGGGACAGTTGCATCCTATGAGGATGTAAAGCGTAAAGCAGATACCGCAAAGCAAGTTCTTTTGCCGTATGGTGTAAGGGCAGGGGAACGAACCTTTCTCGGATGGATTTTTGCCTGTATGGAACGGTATGACCAGCTTGCAAATGATGGGAAATACGGCGCGGAAATAAACACGGTTATTGTGAAGCCGTCGGAGCTTGCAGGAAAAGAAATAAACGAACAGGCAAAGCAGGCGGTAAATTTGGATATGGTTATTAAGGATGCATTAGACAGCCCCAAGGATGCACTGTACAGGGAGTACAGGGAAAGCTTTGCATACGTTTACCCGTATGAACGGCTTACAGAAATTAAGAGCAAGATGTCCATTTCTGAAATCAAGAAAATGAAAGCATACGACGGAGCTTCCTATGATGTTTCAGAAGAATATAAGGAAACTGTCTTTGCAGATGACACGGCTTTGGAAACGACGGTGGATGGTGAAAATCAAAACAGGCTTACAGGTGCCGAGCGGGGAACCCTTGTACATAAATTTATGGAGCTGCTTGACTTTGCTGCACTGGAGCCTGACAGTGACTATAAGGATATGATAGCAAAAAGCAAAGCAGGACTGGTAGCGGAGGGCATATTTACCGATATCGAAGCAAAGGCGGTAAACATAAGAAAGATAAACGATATGCTGCAGTCATCCCTTGGGCAGAGAATGATTTTGGCGGCAAAGGCGGGAAATCTGCAAAAGGAACAGCAGTTTTCCATCGGTATACCAGTCAGTGAGATTTATGGGGAAAGCGGGGATGACGTCATTATCGTACAGGGAATCATTGATGCATTTTTTTACGAGGGAGACGATATTATTCTCATGGATTACAAGACGGATGCGGCAAGTGCGGATGTGCTTATCAGCCGTTACCATGCACAGCTTAAATATTACGGTGAGACCTTGGAACGACTTACGGGTTGCACGGTTAAGGAAAAGCTTATATACTCATTTTATCTAAATGAAATTATACCGATAGAATAACAGACAGGAGGAGAAATAACTATGGCAAGAACGAAACAGGAAACGGAGGGCATCAGCCTTCTTGGAAATAAAAAAGTGGAGTATCCAATGGATTATTCACCCAAGCTATTGGAAACCTTTGTCAATAAGCATCAGGAAAACGATTATTTCGTAAAATTTAACTGTCCTGAATTTACAAGCCTATGCCCCATAACGGGACAGCCTGATTTTGCAACGATATACATTTCATACATACCGGAAAAGCTTATGGTTGAGAGTAAGTCTTTAAAGCTTTATCTGTTTAGCTTCAGAAATCATGGAGACTTCCATGAGGACTGTGTCAACATTATTATGAAGGATTTGATAAAACTGATGGATCCAAAGTACATAGAGGTTTGGGGCAAGTTTACTCCGCGGGGAGGCATTTCCATAGACCCGTATTGTAATTATGGCAGACCGGGCACAAAATGGGAGCAGGTGGCATATGAAAGGCTGGTACAGCACGATATGTACCCGGAAAAGGTGGATAACAGGTAAGTATGACATATCAGGAAGCAGTAGATTACATTTATCATATTCCCAAATTTAACGACAGGGGCAAGACAGGCAATGACAACCTGATGCGGATTATGAACAAAATGGGAAATCCGCACATGGCATGCCCTGCCATACATATAGCAGGAACCAATGGCAAGGGCTCCACTGCACAGTTTATCAAGGAGCTTTTGGTCAGTGCAGGTTACAATGTAGGCATATTTACATCCCCTCATCTTGTCAGGGTAAATGAGAGAATTGCCATGGTACAGGGCAAAACGGAGCAAATGATATCAGATGATGAATTTTTGGATGTGTTTCTCCGCATCAAAGCTGTTGTGGATGAGGAGACGGCATGTGGCAATGCACATATTTCATTTTTTGAATATATATTTGCCATGGCGGCACTTTATTTTGCGGATAAGGACCTTGATTTTGTCATATACGAAACGGGCTTGGGTGGACGGCTGGATGCTACAAACATATTGATGCCGAGCGTGTGCGTGATAACGGCAATCGGACTCGACCATACCATGTATCTTGGCAACACCATAGAGGAAATTGCGGCGGAAAAGGCAGGAATCATAAAAGGCGGTGTGCCTGTTGTTTATGGTACAGGATATTGTGAGGCGGATGCGGTGATAGAGGAAATTGCTGCCAAAAAGGACGCAAATGCAATAAATGTCGCAAAAACAAAATATATAATAAATGAATTCACAGATAAAACCATTGATTTTTCTGTCCGCAATCGTTATTATAATTATGACCATTTAAAGCTTGAAAATGGAAATGCATTATATCAGGTGGACAATGCCATATTGGCACTTCACGCATGCCATGCCCTGTTTGATGACGGCAGCGTGGAAAAAGGGGTCATGGCGGAGGATGTGGTAAAAAGAGGACTATTACATTTCAGGTGGCAGGGCAGGATGGAACGCTATGGCAGCCACCTTGTTTTGGACGGAGCACATAACCCGGATGCCATAAAAAGATTTACCGAAACGGTGAAGGCACTTTACGGCAGCAGGGACATATCCCTGTTTTTTGCCGTCAGCAGTGACAAAGACTACATAACAATGACAGACATCCTTTGCAGTGAACTTAAGTTGAAGAATTTGTATGTGACGGCACTGCAAAATGAAAGAGGAGTAAGTGCAGGGACGGTTGCAGACCTTTTCAGGCAGCATGTCAAATGCCGTGACATTGCGGTTTGTGCGGATGACGATTTAAGGACGCTTTTTTTGAAGGCATATGGCAGGGCAGTGGATGAAAATGATATACTATTTTGTGCAGGCTCCCTTTATCTTGTGGGAGCAATCAAGGAGCTTGTGGATGAGCCGGGCTTATGTGAAAGCCTGTCGGAGGTAGAATAAATGATAAATTTTGAGGAAGAGCTTAAGAGATTTAAACCGATACCTGAAGTAAATCAGGCTGAGGAAGCAATATACAGCAATGATTTAAAGGATATCAGTGATATTGTGATGCAAATGACATCGGATTTAAGAGAGGCTGAAATGAGCAATATTACCCGTATACAAAGCAGAGTGAGGAGATAGCCATGGCAGTTACAAGACCTGTTCTTTGTCCCATCTGTGGAGAAAGAGTTCTGAAAAACGGATATTGCAGTGGCTGCGGTATGCATATTGAAGTGGCAAGAAAGGCACATAATACGTCCAATTACCACTATAATATCGGCTACGACAAGGCAGTCGCAAGGGATTTGTCGGGTGCCATAGAATCCTTAAAGCTGTCGCTCCGGTATAACAAAAAGAATGTGATGACAAGAAATCTGCTTGGTCTTATTTATTACGAAATGGGCGAGGTCGTGGAGGCAATTAGCCATTTTGTAATGAGTATTAATTATGAGGACTCAAACAATATTGCATCCAAATATTTAAAGGAGCTGAAAAAAGACCCATCAAGGCTTGCATTTGTGGACCAAATGACCAAAAAATACAACATAGCCTTAGGCTATGCTGAGTCGGGAGACTATGACCTTGCGATTATCCAGCTTAAAAATGTGCTTGGTGAAAATCCGCATTTCGTAAAAGGATATCTTTTGCTTGCACTTATATACATTCACTCAGAAAATTATGAGAAGGCGGGAACAACCTTACGGAGAGTTTTGAAGATTGACAAGGCAAACCCGCAGGCAATCAGGTATTTACATGAGATGGGACACACGGATGAAAATATTATGCTCATGTCAAAGGAGTCCATTGAGGATGATGGACTTTTGGATGATGTATATATGGAGGAGCTTGCAATTACGTCAGGCGGTGGACTTGAAAGCGAGAGTGAAAATGACAAGTCAAATATATTCAAGGAATTTAAAAAGTCGAAGCTTGACAGCACGGTTAAGCTTGGCGAGTATGGGGAAGTAAGTCTTGCGAGATATTCAGGAGCCTATGTTCTCCTGGGACTTGTGATTGGCATATTGCTGTTATTCTTTGTCATTGTGCCTGCACAGAAAAAGAAAATCCGGAGCGATAATGAGGAGCTTTTAAAGTCCTACAGTGAAGAGCTTGCTACCAAAAATACTACAATCACGGAGCTGAATGAGCAGATAGCAGCCCTAAATATCAAGGTTGAGGAATTGGAAAATAAGGCAACCATGAAGGATAATTCCGTACCGGATTACTCAAACGTAAAGACGGGAATGTCTGAGGATGATATCAGGGCGATGATAGAAAACGAATAAAGAAAAAAGAAAGTAAATACATACATATAAAGGGATTGTCACAACGGACAAGCCATATAGGAACGAAGGAGCACGTACAAGGTGTATAGGTTCACATGTGGTTTTTGGTTGTGACAATCTTTTTTTGTCTTTTTGCGGAAAACGGACGATGATGCCAAAGCTGCTTATTTTCAATATAAAATTAATGTAGGGAAAAGGAGTGTAGAAATGGAGACATTTGAAATCAGCAATCATGTAATGATTTATTATCTGCCCAAGGAGTTGGATCATTTCTCCGCCGACAGAATAAAAAGGAAGACGGAGCGTGTTTTTGAAAAAAATGATGTGAAATATCTCATATTTGATTTTGAAAAAACAACCTTTATGGACAGCTCAGGGATAGGACTTATCACAGGCAGGTACAGAAAGGTTCATGATGACGGAGGCAGCGTGTTTGTCATAAACGTATGTCCTGCCATAGACAAGGTGCTTACCATGTCGGGAATTTACAGAATCGTGGGGAAAAAGGACTCAAAGGAGGAGATAATCGAGGAGTTATTAAAGGGAGGATATTATGAATAATACAAACGAAATGATGGTGGAATTTTCAGGCATTGCTCAAAATGAAAGCTTTGCCAGAATGGTTGTGGCGGCATTTATCACAAAGACGAATCCTACTTTGGAGGAGGTGTCGGACATAAAAACAGCAGTGTCGGAGGCAGTTACAAATTCAATTATACACGGGTATGAGGAGACGGTTGGGAAAATCCGCATTACGGCAAAAATTGAAAAAAGGACGGTTTTTATCGAGGTAAAGGATGAGGGAAAGGGCATCCGTGACATAAAACAAGCAATGGAGCCCATGTATACAAGCAAGCCGGAGGATGACAGGTCAGGCATGGGATTTTCCTTTATGGAGGCTTTTATGGACAAGCTTGCTGTTGAGTCCGAGATGGGAAAGGGTACGGTTGTAAGAATGTGGAAGGAGATAGGTGTTTCCAAACATCAATATGATTAAATAAATGAATGAAATGAAACTATTTGAACTGGCACGAAAAGGAGATAAAGCAGCTAAGGAAAAGATAGTTTCGGACAATGCAGGGCTAATCTGGAGCATAGCGAGAAGGTATATGGGCAGAGGATATGATGTGGAGGAAATATATCAAATCGGTTGTATCGGTATGCTAAAGGCAATCGAGAGGTTCGAGGCAGATTACGGGGTCAAGTTTTCAACCTACGCAGTACCGCTTATATCGGGGGAAATCAAGCGGTTTTTAAGGGATAATGGCATGATAAAGGTTTCGAGAATACTCAAGCAAAACGGTTACAGGATTAGTATTGCAAGAGAGCTTTTGGCAAATAAGCTGGGAAGGGAGGCAACCCTGGAGGAGATTGCAAAAGAAACCCATTTGGAGATAGAGGACATCGTGATGGCAACAGAGGCAAACAGGGAAATCGAGTCACTGTATCAGACCGTTTATGGGCATGACGGCAGGGAAACCTACATTGTTGACCAGGTAAAGGATGATGTGGAAAGTGAGATAGCGGCGGACGGAATGATAAACAAAATTATGGTGGAACAGGCACTTGAGGGTTTGGAGGAAAAACACCGAAAGCTGATAACAATGCGGTATTTTCATGACAAGACACAGAGTGAGGTGGCACGAGAACTGGGCATCAGCCAGGTACAGGTAAGCAGGCTGGAAAAGAAGCTGCTGGCACAGATGCGGGAAAGTATGGAAAATGGGAAAAATAAATGTGTTGACAAAAAATCGAACTCATAGTACAATTATTGATAACTTAGTTTGAAAATAAATACTAAAGTTTATTAATCAGTATTTATATTCAAAAAACAAACTAAAAAGATAAAACGTATAAAAATAAAACTTATGGTATGATTTATGAACTTTAAGTATAATAAACGAACCATAAGTATTGTTGATGGGGTTTATATGGGTGCAAGAAAAAAGGAAGCTTTGGAACAGTTTAATAGGGATAATATTTTGACAGCCGCAAAAGAACTGTTCGATTCCCATGGCATAGAAAAAACGACCATGGATGACATAGCAAAATATGCGGATTACAGTAAATCAACGATATACGTTTACTTTAAGAGTAAGGAGGATATCTTTAATTCCATTGTTGGTGAGTACATGGATGTTCTTGCCGTGCAAATCAGGCAGAGCATTGAAAAGGAAAATGATTTTGAAACATGCTATTACAAATTTTGTGATTGTATTGTTGCATTTGAAGAACGATATCCGAGATACTATGCAACCCTTGTAGGAGAAATTCGGACGACAGGGCGAAAGAGCAAAAACAGCCTGATTAAGCAGGACATGGGCAGAGAACTCAGGGAGCTTATAACGGAGCTTGTTGAAAAGGGTATCAAGAGTAGGGAGATGCGGGATGATATAGAGCTGGAGGCGACCGTGTTGTATATATGGTCAGCGGTTAGTGGAATTGTCCAGATGGCGAGCCGGAAGAAGGACTATATCGACAGCAGATTAAACATGACAAAGGAAGAATATTTAAGATATTCCTTTCGGATGTTTTTTGATTCTCTGGTAGGAGGCAGACTATGAATTACGTATTTTATGTATGTGATATGGATGCCGTCCCTACAGCAGGACATTTCAGAAAAATGGACGAAGGGCGGGAAATTGCATCCCATATCAAACAAGGCTTATCCGATTGCATTGTGGAAAAATATACGGAATATGATGGCGGACTGATTGAGGCGGAGAGCGTGGGCATTGTTGTCCCTGCACACCGCTGGGGTGTGTCACTTGCAGTGTTTGCATTTATAAATAATCTTAAGGTGTCACCAGATACATACTTATATGTAACCATTGTGGGAGAAACCCTGTCAGAATGCTCCAAGGATACCATAGATGTAAGGCTTGGGTTTATCAGTTCCTTAAGAAGACTGATTCAGAGGAGAGATTTATGCTCTGACGATGACATATATGTGAGATGCATTGATATGCCGAGAAGCCCGGATTATACGGAAACGCTGATAAAGCATACGGACCATATCAGCGACCGCATTAAATGCATTATGCAGGGGCTTTTAATGTATGATATTGTGTGTCTGGAAGATTGTAACGGAAAACGGGAAAAACATGGGATAAACAGACTTATTGCGGAAACCATGCCGAAATTGGAGACAGGCAGTGCGGTTCGACGGAAAATCAACAATGTTTATCTTGATGATGATATAATGGCAGGTGTCAGATTATGCCGGGTTATGTAATACATATGGCAACAGCAAACCGATTTTTTGAGATTTGCAATATAAAAGATAAAGCTTATAAAAATGATTTTATGATAGGAAGTATCGCTCCTGATGTAAAAAAGGGCAGCGGGAAGAGGCTGAGTCATTTCTGGTCGGACTATGCAATGGAAGACCTTGTGAGAAGACCTGAGCTGAAACGTTTTATTGAAAAGTATGGGGAACGTCTTTCGGAACCTTATGTCTTTGGCTATTATTGCCATCTTTTGCTGGATGTACGTTTTTTGGACGTATACTGGAAGCAGCATTTTCAATTTTTTAATGGAAGCATGCAGCCTGAGACAGGCTATGACAAGGTTTTGCATGTCAAGGTGGATGGCAGGGAAGTATATGACCGGACTGCCTTTTTTTCTTCCGGGCTATATTACGGTGATTACAACAGAATGAATCCCTACTTTGCAGAAAAATATAATTTGGAACATTTTGTTCTAAAAACACCGTCCTCCGCAATCGATGAGGTAAATCCCGCAAACGAGCTTGCGACGATACAAAGCATGGTTGACGTTATATTTGAGGAAAAAGAGGAGTACGGAGAAGAGCCAAAGATATTTAGTCGGGATGACCTTGATGAGCTGGTTGGAACAACCGCAGAAATTATTGCAGAAATTTATTATAACGACATAAAAAAGACATGAGAAACAGAACAATGCTATTGTAAGGACAAATAATATAAGAAAATCCGCAGCTTACAGAATAAGTTATAAAATAAAAGTTAAAAATTAATGGGATATAACATTTTTTTCACAATTCATTTGTATACTGATGGTTGATTAGGGTTGTATTTAAATACCAATTTTGGTATAATTTCATCGGATTTATTTTACTTGTTGTAGGAAAGGGAGGATTTCCATGGGATATGCAAAACAGGAGACTGCGAAGAAACAAAGAAAATTAGTCTCCAAGGCACAGAGAAATCAAAGAAAAATACTTGTTAATGTTTTTAAAATAATCCTTGTATCGATGGTAACGGTCATTATAGCAGGAGCGGGTGCCGCGTTTGGGGCAATGAAAGGAATACTGGATAATGCACCGAGCGTGAATGAGATCAGTATTGTACCAAAGGGCTTTAAAACAGTTATATACGATGATGAGGGAAAGGTTAAGAACGAGATAGCAACCATAAATTCAAACAGGGTATATGTTTATTATGATGAGATACCCCAGGACTGGGTTAATGCGTTCGTTGCTATTGAGGATCAGCGTTTTTGGACCCATAATGGTATCGACATCAGGGGTATTTTCCGTGCCGCCTATCATGGTATGAGCACAGGTGAGTTTGATCAGGGTGCAAGTACAATCACCCAGCAGCTTATCAAGAACCATGTATTTGATGGTGGTGACGAGGATGCATTTATGGACAAGCTTGAGAGAAAGATACAGGAGCAGTATCTTGCACTGGAGCTTGAAAAGAAATACAGTAAGGAATCCATACTTGAATATTATCTGAATACAATTTATTTGGGAAGTGGTGCCCATGGCATTCAGGCAGCGGCGGAGACATATTTTGATAAGGATATCGATGAGCTTACCATTTCTGAAATTGCAGTTATTGCGGGTATTACGAAAAATCCGACTGCATTTGACCCGAAGATATATCCGGAAGAAAATGCCCACAGACGTGAGGATGTGTTAGACAAGATGCTTGAGCTTGGCTACATTACACAGCCACAGTATGATCAAGCAATGGCGGATGATGTATATGCAAGGATAGACGAGGTTGAGCACATACAGGAGGCAAGCAGGTCAGTAAACTCCTATTATACGGATGCACTTTTGGATGCACTTGAGGATGATTTTGTTGAGCTTTACGGATGTACCAAGGCGGAAGCCTCCATGATGGTATTTACGGGTGGTTATTCCATCTATTCCGTTCAGGATGATGAGATACAGAGCATATG
Source organism: Bacteroides sp. (assembly GCA_023666705.1). Lineage (GTDB taxonomy): Bacteria > Bacillota > Clostridia > Lachnospirales > Lachnospiraceae > Coprococcus_C. Next base: position 59,878 of record JAMPBO010000008.1, on the reverse strand, counting down.
TGATAAGCGGCTTAACGATACGGAGTATTTCTATGAGGGTACAAGTGTAGGTCTGTCCTATGCACTTACGCTTATGGACGAAAACAAGGAGCCTATCAATTTCAGTCTGGAAAATCTGCTTTCTTATTATAAGGAGCAGACAGGAAATTCTAAGTATGACAATATATATCCGGATGAAACCTCGGCACGTGCCGCAGCGGATGAATTCAAGGAGGCAATGCTTGAAAAAACAGGTGCCACCTTCCATTCGGAACTGTTTCAGGCGACGCCACAGCCGCAGTTTACAATGACCATCATTGACCAGCACACGGGCTATGTTAAGGCAATTGTCGGCGGACGTGGTGAGAAGACGGTTGACCGTGGACTGAACAGGGCGACAGACTCAAAACGTCAGGCTGGTTCAACCTTTAAGATACTTGCGGCATATACACCTTATATTGATGCCTGCGGAGGCTCTCTTGCATCCCCGTTTGAAGATGAGGAATATTACTATGCAAACGGAATCAAGGTAAGCAATTACTGGGGTGGAACATACAGAGGGTACAACTCCGTAAGAAAAGCGATAGAGGATTCCATGAACGTTATTGCCGTTAAGGCAATCACTGAGGCAACACCAGAGGTGGCATTCAAGTATCTTCTTGATTATGGCTTTACAACCCTTGTTGAGGAGGAAACAGGCACGGACGGCGTGGTTTACTCCGATATCAACCAGTCAACAGCACTTGGAGGTCTTACCTACGGTATTACAAATCTTGAGATTACCGCCGCATATGCAACGATTGCAAATGGCGGTGTTTATAACAAGCCTGTATTTTACTCGAAGGTCATTGACCATGATGGAAATGTGATTATAGATAACACGACACCTACATCCCATACGGTTATGAAGCCTACAACGGCATGGCTGCTTCTTGATGCAATGAGAACAACGCTGACTGTCGGAACCGGTAATATGGCACATTTAAGATCAGGTGTTGCATGTGCAGGTAAGACAGGAACAACATCAAGCAACTACGACCTTTGGTTTTGTGGCATGACGCCATATTATACGGGAGCAGTCTGGATGGGCTGTGACTCCAACAAGGACCTTGCAAGATATGGAACATCCGCTCCAAAATGTATGTGGAGAGATGTCATGGATGATATAGCAGCACTTGAGGGACAGGATACCTCAAAGGTTATTATGGAAAGACCGGATGGCATAGGTACCATAACCCTTTGTCAGATTACGGGAGACCTTCCGCGGGAGGGATGCCCGACCTTTACGGACTACTGTGCAGTGGGAACCTTCCAAGGGGGTAGCTGTCAGGGACATGAAGCAATTAAGATATGTAAGGAATCAAAGATGGTTGCAACGAATGCGTGTCCGGAAACGGTTTCATTTGTAGTAAAGGTGAATGAAAAGACAGGCAAGAAGGAATTTGTTGGAGACGATGCGAAGGATTATCCATATACGGAGGATGTATGTACACTCCATCCTGAGGAGAAGGATAAGGTTAAGATAACAACATCAGCAGGCGAAGGCGGTACAATATCTGCCTCTGCAGATGTGGAGAAGGGCTCCACGGTGACAATCTTCATTACGCCATATGACGGTTATGCCATAGACGATGTCAAGGTAGACGGAAAGAGCGTAGGTGCAGTTTCCTCCTATACCTTTAAGAAGATAAAGAAAAATGCAAAGATATCTGTAACCTTTAAAAGTACGGGTGGAGGCACAAAACCGCCGACAACGGAACCGCCAACGTCAAAAACAACAGAAAAGACAACAACAGAAAAGACAACAACAGAAAAACCGACAACGACAGAGCCACCGTCAACGGCTCCGCCAACAACGGAACCACCATCGACAGAGCCACCGTCAACAGAACCACCGACGGATACAACAGACCCGCCTGCTTCTGAATGATGTGCTTGAAGCAGATATTGAATATTTCATAATAAATAATTTAAGGGACATACCGCAATTGGCATGTCCCTTTTTCTTTGTCTGGGAAATGATTTCCCGTCAAAGAAAATCTATATAAAAAGCATATGCTTGCAAGAAAAGGCCTTACAATTTGCTTTCTTATATATCATGTTTTTATTTAGTTTTTGGTCATTTTCGGTGGGAAAATCAGGGAGGCAAAGTAGGATAAAATCAATGCTGCCGAGGTACCTACCGCAGCCATTGTAAAGCCGCCACGGAATAACCCGATAAACCCATCGCTGTCTACCGCTTCTTTGATTCCTTTCCATAGGTTATAGCCAAATCCTGTCAGTGGAACTGATGCACCTGCACCTGCAAATTCAAGAAATGGTTCATAAAGACCAACTGCTCCTAAAATTACACCCGTGCAGACAAGTATCACCATTACCCTGCCCGGCATGAGCTTGGTTGTGTCCATTAATATCTGGGCAAGGATGCAAATGACGCCGCCTATTATAAATGCTTTTACATAATCCATTTTAGTTCTCCTTGTATTCTTATTGTTTATTGCTGCTCTATTACAAGTGCATGGGCTATTCCGGGGATAGTCTGCCCCTCGTTGTAGCTTACGGTTGAAAGCAGGGCACCTGTCGGAACAAATAAAATCCGTTTCCATGTGTGCTGCTTCAGATTGTGAAGAATGTAGCCTGCAAGTGTCACGGCTGCACAGCCGCAGCCGCTTCCGCCGCTGTGGGTATCCTGTCTCTCGTTGCTGTATATGTTTACACCGCAGTCCATGTGCAGCTTACTGATATCATGCCCATTATCATTTAATAGCTTGATGAGTATTTCGCTTCCTACCTTTCCAAGGTCACCTGTTATGATTTTGTCAAAGCTTGTTGCCTTCACATTAAGGTCCTCCAGACACTGGTATATACTGTCGGCAGCGGCAGGAGCCATACATGCACCCATGTTTAAGCTGTCCCTTACCCCATAGTCAACGATTTTTCCTGTTGTTATGGCAGTGATGCGGGGGTATTGAAGCATAGGTGTTTCCTTACTTGTCTGGCTTACGATAAATGCACCGCTTCCCGTTACGGTCCAGGTTGCACTTAAGGGACGCTGGTTTCCGTATTCAAGGGGAAAACGGAACTGCTTTTCCGCACCGCCGTAATGACTGCTTGTGACGGCAATCGCATTTTCCGCATAGCCTGCCGCAACGGTCATGGCTGCAAGGGAAAGTGCTTCACCGCTTGTGGAGCAGGCACCGTACAATCCGAACAGTGGGATGTTAAAGTCTTTCAAGCCGAAGGTTGTACCGATTAGCTGTCCCAGAAGGTCACCGCCAAAAATATATTTTATTTTGTCCTGGTCAATGCCTGACTTTGTAATTGCAGTGTTGACTGCACGGCGAACCATTTCCGACTCGCCAAGCTCCCATGAATCCTGTCCAAAGGTAGGATCTGTTTCTATCTGGTCAAAAAATGAGCCGAGTGGTCCCTGCCCCTCCATTTCACCCACGATGGATGCCTGACTGATAATGACGGGAGGATTATCAAATACAATGCTTTGTTTTCCGGCTGATTGATTTTTCATGTCAAGGTTCCTCCTATATGATTCCTGTAGTTTTGATGACCCAATAAATAAATCCAACAATAAAGCTTGTTATGATTCCAAAAAGAATAACGGGTCCTGCTATGGTAAATACCTTTACGCCCTTTCCAAAGACCTCACCCTCCTTCTGGTACTCAATTGTGGGAGAGGCGACGGAGTTGGCAAATCCCGTAATCGGAACCAATGCACCTGCACCGCCATACTTTGCAATTTTTTTGTAAAGGTTGAAGCTGGTCAACAGTACACTGATTAGGACAAGTATGAGTGAAGTGTAGCTTCCTGCATCCTCCTTGTTAAACGAAAAGTAGGAGCTCATAAAATTGTTGATTGCCTGACCGAGCAGACAGATTAAGCCACCGATCCAAAATGCATTTAAACAGTTTTTAAAGCAGCTGTGCTTTGGGGTTACGGCTTCCACATATTTATTATATTCCTCATCATTTTGCTTTACTTTCATTTTGATTCCTCCTTATTAAAGTCTTATTCAAACAGCAAAAGCTGTATACTTGAGCCAAGTGCTTTTCCCAGTGCGGCTGCTACAAGAACATAGGGAAGATATTCCCTTATATTGAGCCGCCTTGAAAGGATTGGGAAAACATTCAGCGTTTCTGCAAGTGCTCCTGCAAGACACCCTGTAAAGATTCCGCCAAGCAGGGTGAAAAATAGAAAGCCTGCAAGCCCCAAGGGCGGGCTAAGCTGAAATGTATAGATAAGATTACCGAGCGTCACACCTACGATGGTAAGCGTTTCTATCTTGTAGCTGTACTTGTTTGCCTTATATTTTTCCGTCAGCTTTTCAAACACGCCGAGCAGTGTTATGAAGGCGACATATCCTGCTGAGATTGCTCCCCCTGCAAATCCGCAGAATAAGGTAAACAATGCGACCTTAATCCACATCTAAGGTTTCGTTATTCCTTGCACTGTCAAGAATAATACAGGTATTGACGTCCTGCTCGTACAAACGCATCTGAACCTGTAGGGGAGTTGGGTCATCGGTCTTCTTTTTGTTGATTCCGTGATTAAAAAACAAAATCATCCCTGCACAAAGTCCGATGGAATAAGCAATCATGCCCAGATTTAGTCCGATGGGCAGGCTGTCGGCGGTCTCCTTCGTGAACAGGGTATATAGATTATTTAAAAGCTCTATGGAGCCCACGTCGCAGTTGTAGGACATAATGGAATATGCTGTTCCAAAAAATGCAAGCACCATAAGTAATATGCTTTTTGCTTTTCCCTTAAACGAGGAAGCTGGTTTTAAATTACGGTAGTACACAATAGTTTCAGGACTGCCAATATTGACAATGCTCAAATCCTTAAAATCCTTTGAAATAAGTGCAACAAGCTTCATGGCAGATATAACAAGCTGATCCTGCTCCGTATCTGTAAGAACTGTTACAAGCGTTTTTTCAACCGTGTGGCTGATATCCCTGTCTGAACAGAAAACAGTGGCGATGTCACCGATATGAACCTGTCTTGAGGAAACCAGTGTGCTTTGCTCAAGGGAAAAGTACAGGGTTTTATTTTCCATGATTGTTCTTCCTTTTTTAATAAATTTTTATTAGTATTTCAAATATTCGGAAAAATATGAGCAGGAATGAAATATTAGTAAAAATACAGGTTGCATTTTAATTTTAATAGGTATATATTAGAGTGTAGTTTTTTCCTGCCATGTGCATGGATTATCTAAAATAGACAGTTTTGTGCCATGATGATACGGATGGAAAATAAACGGATTTCCACTCAAATAAATAGAGGGCTTTTTACAGGTTAGGAGTGATAAAATGTTACTATTATTATTTTTAGCGTGGATTGTTTTTAATGCGAATATTACCCTTGAAATTGCGATTTTTGGAGTTGTAATTACCTTGGTCATATTTGTTTTTTTATGCAAATATATGGATTACAGCCTGAAAAAGGAATTAAGCTTTTATAGGCTCCTTCCCCTTATCATTGCATATTTTTTTATTTTGATGTGGGAAATCATCAAGGCAAATTTTGCAATGATGCGACTGGTTGTACTTGATAAATATGAAAATGAGCCGATGATAGTTAAGTTTCAGACGGACCTTAAGGACGATACATGCAAGGCAGTGCTGGCAAATTCCATTACACTGACACCGGGAACGATAACAGTTGATGTTCAGGAGAATGTTTATACGGTTCACTGCTTTGACAAAGACATGGCAGATGGTATGGAGGATTCCGTATTTGTAAGCCTGCTTAGGAAAATCGAGAAGATAAAGAACGGAGGAGAACGTTAAAAATGATAGATACAGCTTATAAAATTTTATTTGTTGTAGCAATGAGTGCTCTTGCGTTATGTATTTTATTTATTCTCATAAGGGCAATTAAGGGACCGAGGCTTACGGACCGGATTGTCTGCTCCAACATGGCAGGAACGGTCATTATCATGATAATTGCAATCCTTTCCCAGTGGATTAAGGAAGGGTATCTGGCTGATATATGCATTATATATGCATCAATCAGCTTTGTTGCTGCTGTTGTGCTTTATAGGGTATATACAAACAAGTACCGTATTGTTGATGTTGACAGTTTAGAACCGATAGACGACAAAAAAGAATCTGGTAAAAAACAGGCAGTAAGAAAAAATAAATGACAGATATGTAAATGGGCTGATGTTCAAGGAAGGGAGCGTAAACATGGAAATATTACAATGGATAAGATTTGGTATAGCGGCATTATTTATAGCCTGCGGCATCATTGTTGAAATTCTTGCCATCGCAGGTGTTTACCGCTTCAGGTATGTACTCAACAGGATGCATTGTGCTGCCATGGGAGATACACTTGGACTGGATTTGGTGCTTATTGGAATCATTATAATCTCAGGCTTCACTTATACGTCACTGAAGCTTCTTGTTGTGCTTATTATATTTATGTTTACATCACCTGTGTCATCACATCTGATTGCGAAAATGGAAATAGAGACAAATAAGGATTTCGAAAAGGAATGTGAGGTGAAGAGACAATGACGGTATTCCATATTATACTGCTTGGGCTTCTTATTGTTTGTGCCATAGCGGCATGTACATCAAAAAAGCTGATTAATTCAGTTGTTATTTTTATGTCATTTTCTCTTGTAATGTGTGTCATCTGGTTCCTTTTGGAGTCACCGGACCTTGCGATTACGGAAGCGGCAGTCGGAGCAGGTGTAACAAGTATTTTGTTTTTCCTTGTGCTAAGGAAAATTGATGCGTTAAATGCCTATGATGCTGATGATGAGGACGAAAGCGGCAGGGACGCAGAAGATAAAGTGGTTGAAAGTGAGAGTGAGGACCATGAGTAAATTAAAAGAAAATTATAAGGACAGTGCAAGCCAGAAATTTTCTGACTTTATGACAGGGGATCTGGAGCTTCCTGACACTCCGCATGCGAGGAAAAAACAGGAAAAAAAGGATAAAATTGTGGATGCGGATGAGTTTTTTTCAGAGTTTACGACTTCGGATGACATTCAAAGACGTGAGCTTTATCAGGCATTCAGGCACAGAAAATTTGTAAAGCAGGCAAATAAGTTTTACAGTATTATGTCAACTGTAATTTGCCTGATTATTATTGCAATACTTCTGATAACGGTTGCTTATCTGCCTAAATTTGGAAATAAGAGCAATCCCGACAATAATATTGTTTCGCAGCGGTATATCGAAAACGGACTTGAGGAGACGGGAGCCGTAAACATCGTTTCGGGTATGATACTTGATTACAGGGCATTTGATACCTTTGGTGAGTCCAATGTTTTATTTATTGCATGCTGTTGTGTTCTGATTCTTCTCCGGAATGACGATGACGAGCCAAAGCCTGACGAGGATGTCATTGATTTTAAGAGGGATATTATATTGGAGAAGGCGGCGAAGTTTCTTGTGCCAGTCATCCTTGTGTTTGGAATTTATGTAGTTCTAAACGGTCATTTGTCACCGGGCGGAGGCTTTTCCGGTGGTGCAATCATGGGTGCAGGTCTTATTTTGTTTGCAAATGCATACGGCTTTGAGCGTATGGAACAGATATTTTCTTATAAAACCTTTAAAAAAATTACATTTGGAGCATTGCTTTTTTACGGTTTGGCAAAGAGCTATTCGTTTTTTACGGGAGCAAATCATCTGCACAGCATGATTCCACTTGGAACACCGGGTGCGATATTAAGCAGTGGATTGATTTTATACTTAAATATTTGCGTCGGACTTGTGGTTGCCTGCACAATGTACGGATTTTTTGCATTATTCAAAAGAGGGAGGATATAGACTATGTTAAAAGAGCTTGTAACACATTTGTTTACAAATTACTATGAGACAGTGGCGGTTATTATATTCGGCATAGGCTTTACAACACTTCTTCTCAACAAAAACCTGATAAAAAAAATAATCGGCTTTAATCTTATGGACAATGCAATTTATCTGTTTCTTGCGGCAAAGGGATATGTTGCAGGAAGAAAGGCTCCGATTGTGGTCGATAATGTTATGGATGTAAACGCATATATCAATCCGGTTCCTGCAGGGCTTGTGCTTACGGGAATCGTTGTATCGGTAAGTGTCACTGCCATTATGCTTGCACTCACGGTCAAATTATACAGAAGGTATCACACGCTCGATATCGATGAGATTGCAATCATATCCAGAAAGGGAGGACTCTAAGCATGGAATTTTTGCGGAACATGCCGTTTTTCTGTATTATCCTTTCTATGGTTTCGGCAGTTATCATATCGATTATGAGTGACAAGGTGGCAAGGGTATTTTCGCTGGTTGTGATTGGTGCAGTTGGAATTATGTCCTTCCTCACCCTGCTTTATGTCGCTTCCATTGGAGAGTCCTATACCTATTACATGGGTCATTTTCCTGCACCATGGGGAAATGAAATCCGTGTCGGCATTCTTGAAGCAATGACGGCAACCCTTTTTTCCATTGTAATGTTTGCGTCCGTGCTCGGAGGCATGAAGAGGGTATTTGTTGACGTTGCTCCCAAAAAGAGGAATTTTTACTATATTATGGTTGACCTGCTGCTTGCAGCATTGCTTGCAATGGTTTATACAAATGACCTGTTTACGGGATATGTTTTTATTGAAATTATGACAATATCCGCATGTGCACTTATTATGATTAAGGATAATGGGCACTGCCTTGTTGCGGCGGCAAAATATATGATAATGAGCCTTATCGGTTCCGGTCTTATTTTACTTGGGCTTTCCATGCTTTATGACCTGACGGGACATCTGCTCATGTCAAACATAAAGGAGACGATAGCACAAAATACGGCAAACGGCTTATATCAGCTTCCACTTACGGTTACGGTTGGTGTTTTGTGTGTCGGCATCGCAATCAAGAGTGCGTTGTTTCCGTTCCACTCATGGCTGCCTGATGCATACGGATATTCGACTGCAACCTCCAGTGCATTGCTGTCGTCCCTCATATCAAAGGGATATATTTTCCTTCTGATAAAGATTATGTACCGGGTTATCGGAATGGATGTCATAAGAACAACAAGAATCGGCAATGTTTTCTTTGTATTTGGAGTTGTGGGTATGATTATGGGCTCGGTAAGAGCCATTGCACAGACAGACGTAAGGCAAATGATTGCGTATTCATCTGTCGCCCAGATCGGATATATTTATATGGGTATGGGACTTGGAACAGAGCTTGGAATGATGGCGGCAATTTTCCATCTTTTCGCCCATTCCTCAGCAAAGTCCATGATGTTTATATCTGCGGATGGTCTTTCCTATGTGTCTGACGACAGTAAGGAGTTTGATGACCTGGGAGGCTCTGCAATCAAAAACCCGATTGCGGGAATTACATTTACGGTAGGTGCATGCTCCATGATTGGTATTCCTATGCTGGCAGGCTTCATTGCGAAAGTATGCTTTGCGGATGCAGCAATCAATGCATCGACGGTTAAGCTGGTTATTGTTATGCTTGCACTTGCGTTCAGTACCTTATTAAATGCGGTTTACTTCATGAGAGCCATTATATCTGTATATAGACCGATTAAGGAAGAGGATCAGGTAAAAATATATCCGAAAGAGCCTATGTTTATCATTGCCTGCGTTATTTTTATCTGTTTAAATATTTATCTTGGTACAAATGCACAGCCAATACTGGATTTAATCCTTGAGGGTATTGACATGTTTGCGTAAGGAGGAACGGATTATGGAATATAAATTATCCGGGGAATTTATAATTAAATACCAAATGGATGAGCTTGGTGTTATATTTGCAATCCTTACTTCATTCATGTATTTGCTCATTGCCATATATCAGACGGGATATTTCAAAGCGGATGGGCATAAACGGTCCTACTATGTTTTTTATGTGTTAAGTTATTTATCCATTCTGTCAGAGCTGTTTTCCGCAAACCTGATTACAATGTATATCAGCTTTGAATTTGTGTCGCTTACCACGGCAATGTTTGTGTTTCACGAAAGAAATAAGGAGTCAAGAAAGGGTGGATTCCGTATTCTATATTTCTCAATCGCAGGAGCATTTACCGCACTGTTTGGTGTGTTTGCCCTTTATGCAAACAAGGGCGGGGACATTCCGTTTGTAAAGGGCGGTTCCCTTGATTTGGACTTTTTAAATGGAAATACAAGGTTATATCTCATCTCGGCATTTTTGATGATTATCGGGTTTGGTGTAAAAGCGGCAATCCTTCCGTATCATGCATGGCTTCCAGCAGCACACCCTGTTGCACCGTCACCAGGCTCAGCAGCACTTTCAGGTATTATAGTGAAGTGTGGTGCATTTGCAGTAATCCGAACCGTTTTTTATGTTTTTGGTGCAGATTTTATAAGGGGAACATGGGTGCAGACCGTGTGGATGATACTGGCTGTTATTACCATATTCCTTGGAAGTATGCTTGCATACCGTGAGAAAATATTTAAAAAACGGCTTGCCTATTCAACAGTGAGCCAAATGAATTACATCATGTTTGGACTGTCACTTTTAAATGTAACGGGATTTATCGGTGCGATGATTCATGTTGTACTGCATTCCATGGTAAAAATTACCCTGTTCCTTGTGGCAGGTACCATAATACACCAGGCGGGAAAGAGGCTTGTGGATGAATATGACGGGCTTGGCAGATGTATGCCGGTTACATTTTTCTGCTATACAATCGCTTCGGTTACCCTTGTAGGCATACCGCCTGCAGGAACCTTTTTGAGTAAATGGTATTTGTGCCGCGGGGCACTGAACCTTGGAGGTGCAAACCACGTGATAGCTGTTGTCGGAATGGTTGTCCTTATGGTGAGTGCACTTTTGACGGCAGGCTATTTGTTCCCCGTGTTTATCAGAGGATATATTCCGAGGGCAGAGTTTGCCAAAAAGGAATATGAAAAATGTGAGCCGACAGCATGGATGACTGTGCCGATTGTTATTTTGACTGTGCTTATCTTTGTTTTAGGTATTTATCCAAATGTTGTTACTGATGTTTTTGCTGAATTTGCGGCAACTGTAATGTAAGGCGGTGATATGTAATGGGATTTTTAATGTGTTTTCCAATCTTGTTTCCAATGTTAATCGGAATACTGGTTTCTGCCTTTCATTTTGATTCGGACAGAAAAAGAAATATCTATGTTGAAATTGGAGTAATTATCAATTCAATTGTAGTTGCATATCTGCTTTTGAATCCTCCGTCAGACATTTTTGTATTGTTTGACCTCACAAAAAATCTTACGATTGAGTTTCACATAGATAAAATGTCAATGGTGTTTGCAGGAATTGTTTCCTTTTTGTGGCCGTTTGCCAGCCTGTATGCGTTTGAGTATATGGAAAATGAGCACAGGAAGGATTCGTTCTTTACCTTTTATACCATGACATATGGAATTACGATAGGAGTGGCATTTGCAGGAAATCTTGAGACCATGTATCTGTTCTATGAGATGCTTACGCTTGTGACCCTTCCGCTTGTTATGCATGAGGCAAATTTAGAGTCCATTCAGGCTGCAAAGACCTATATGGTATATTCCATTGCAGGTGCCAGCTTTGGTTTTATCAGTCTGATGTTTATACTGAATTATGGTGAAACCTCAGCCTTTGTGTGGGGCGGCGTGCTTAAAAATCTTCCTGCAAACAAGGAGCAGCTTATGCGGGTTTGGTATGCCTTTGCATTTTTTGGCTTCGGGGTAAAGGCGGCAGTGTTCCCGTTTCATGGCTGGCTGCCGAAGGCATCAGTAGCACCTACACCTGTCACTGCACTTTTGCATGCCGTTGCAGTCGTGAAATCAGGAGCGTTTGCAATCGGCAGGCTTACTTATTTCAGCTACGGAACGGACATCCTTAAGGGTACATGGGTGCAGTATCTGGTTATGTCGGCAGCACTGATAACCATATTATTCGGTTCCTGTATGGCATATAAGGAGCAGCACATTAAAAGACGTCTTGCCTACTCAACGGTCAGTAATCTGTCCTATATTGTTTTTGGCTTTACGCTGATGAGTAAACAGGGACTTGTGGGCGGTATGGCACATATGCTGGCTCACGCATTTATGAAAATCATTCTCTTTGCATGTGTCGGTGCCATTATGGTAAGGGGACACAAGCAGTATGTATATGAAATTGTAGGAATTGGCAAGGCTATGCCATTCACGATGGTATGCTTTGCAATATCGGCACTTGCCGTTACGGGTGTGCCGCCGCTTCCGGGCTTTATCAGCAAATGGAACCTGATAAAGGGTGCCATGATAGAGGGCGGTTTTGCATATGTGGGTGCAGTGGTTCTTCTCATTTCAGGACTTTTGACAGCCATGTATATTATGGTGGTTGCAATCCGTGCATTTGTCGTTGACGAGGAAACGTTTGACGGACGTGTCTTTGAGAATGTAACGGACCCGGGACTTAGGATGAAGCTGCCATTTGCTGTTCTTACGGTTGTCGTTGTGGTTATGGGCATTTTTGCTGAGCCGATTGTTGGATTTTTACATCAAATGGCTCAGGGCTTATAGGAGGTACTCATATGGATAACAATAGTTTACTGATTATTCTCGTATGCCTGCCTTTTTTGGGTGCTGCATTGTATTATGCAGCGAAAAAAACAGGTATTTTATATGGAGTGCTTGGGGTTATGACCCTGCTTATGGCGTATACGTCCTATATTTATATCACGCAGGGAACGCTTACACTTTCCATTGACGGAATTTTTGGCACGGGTATATTGCTTGTGTTTGATGGCTTCCGCATGGTATTTTGTTCTCTCACAGTAATCATGTGGCTTGTTGCAATGATATATTCGCGGGATTATTTCCGCCCTGGCTATACGGATGAAATATCGGGAAAACCGGATGGAGGAGCGGCTTCCTTTACATTTTTTGGATTACTTGTCCTCGGTGCGACACTTGGAATGGTGCTGAGTGACGATATGCTGTCAGCATTTATCTTTTTTGAGGTGATGTCACTTTGCTCTTATCCGTGGGTATCTCATTTTGGCACGGCAAAGGACATGAGGGCGGCGGCATCGTATCTTATCTATGCTGTGATGGGCGGACTTGTAACGCTCACGGGAATTTTACTTCTGCAGCATGAGATAGGCGGACTGGATTATTCATATTTGCGTTTTGTGGGAGAGAGTATGACCCATGACCGTAAGATGGAGATTTTTTTACCTTGTGTGCTTATTATACTGGGCTATGGTGCAAAGGCAGGCATGTATCCTGTCCACACATGGCTTGCACAGTCATATGAAGCGGCACCAGCCTGTGCGACGGCACTTCTTTCTACCGTGCTTTCCAAGGTCGGTGTGATTGGTATGGCAGTTGTTTGCAGCAATCTCATGCAGGGCTGCTATGAATGGGGCATGATGATACTCGTTTTTGGACTCACCACCATGCTTGTGGGCGGACTTTGGGCACTTTGCTCCGTGAACATAAAGCGGATACTTGCCTACTCCTCAATGTCGCAGATTGGGTATATCATTGTGGGACTTGGCACAGCCTGTATTCTCGGTGGTGCCGAGCCACAGGAGGTTGCCGCAAGAGGTGCTTATCTGCATATGATAAATCATTCCGTCTACAAAATGATTTTCTTTGTAGTTGTAGGAATCATTGCCGTTGAATGTGGAAGAAATCTTGACTTAAATAAGCTTAAGGGCTGGGGCTACCATAAGCCGATGATTAAAGCAATCGTTACAATAGCGGTCTTGGGAATATCAGGTATCCCATTGTTATCGGGCTATGTGAGTAAAACATATATACATGAGGGACTTGTAAAATATCAGGAGCTTGTAAGGGCAGGAATTACATGTGGCGGTACAGCAAATATAACAGCTGTCAAGACGCTTGAAATTTTGTTCCTTGTAGGCGGTGGCTGTACCTTGGCATACATGTTAAAGCTTTATATTCCGCTGTTTTGGTGTAAGCCGGAAACTGCAGTGCAGGGTGAGGTTGAGATACAGGGCAAGGCTGAAATACAGACGGAAGAAGAATTTAAGGGAGAAACAGAAATTGAAGATAAGGTTCAGGAAACGAAGCATACGACAGTTGTGGTTTATATAATGTTGGGGCTGCTGGCGGTATTTGCATTGGTGTGCGGTATTGTTCCGCAATATACCCTTGACAGGCTTGTAGATGCAGGTGCAGATTTTTTTGCTGTTGATAAGCTTACAGGCACATATGACTATTTTTCAGCTGAAAATCTTCAGGGCGCAGGCATATCCATTGCAATCGGACTTGTGCTTTACTTTGTAATCGGGAGAACCGTAAAGAAAAATATCATTCCGTCATGGTTTAGTCTTGAGAAGATGTTATATAAGCCGATTCTTCTTATCATTGTTCCAACCATCGGAACCTTCTTTATGAGGATCTGTGACTGGTGCATTGAAGGACCTGTGTATTTTATAAGAAAAACAATCCTTAAGGATAACAGCATTGAGCCAAAGCCACACAAGGAGCACATAAAGTTTCAGGAGTTTATGGCAACAGGAAACCTGCTTGCCAAATCCGTGTCTTTCGGACTGATTATGTTTGCGGCAGCATTTCTTGTCACGATGATATATTTGCTGTTTGCGATGATATAATGCACGTTACAATTCCAGGCAAGGTAAATAAGATAGGAACGCAGGCATCTATGGCTGTAAGAAGCTAAAAAGCAAGGGTGCAGGTAAGGATGTGAATATAAATAAGAAACATTAAAAAATTAAATTCATATAAAATACGGTTGTGGTTACAATTAGGGTATGTAACCACAACCGTATTTTTGAATGATTTTTTATTTCAATCATGCCTTGTTTAGGACGATTTTTTCAGCTTCTTCTGTTGATATACCGAAAGCAGTTGTAAGTTCAGAAATAATTTTATCATCCGAAAAGTTATTCCGCCGCAAAATTGAAATTGTATTTGAAATTGCCTGGGCAATACCTTCACTGCGACCATCCTCTACGCCTTCTTCATATTTTTCCCGATAATGCATTTCTAGCGTCATATAATCAATCCTCCACTTCTCATTCCTTCTCACGGACTTAACCGCAGTTTCCAGTTTCCTTGTAAAATCATCCGCTGCCTATTTTTGTGAAATAAAGCATCGAAGTTTATTTGATAACAGATTAGTCAAGGACTGGCTAAGCCACAATGTAAAATAGAATACAATGCTTCAAGGACATTGTATTACGTGCGTGTAAGAAATACAAGTGATTTTTTTGTGAAAAGCTTTGGGAAAGTAACAAATAAAATTGATTGCGGGATGATGAAAGATAAGATATAATATAATCAATTGTTTTTCGACAATGTTTGGATGAGGGTGTAACGAAATCGAATTATATAGTGAGAAGGAGAGACATGGCATGAAACAATTTCAAATTTGCTATAAAGATGATGAGGAATTTTTTGAAAAGCTAAAGGAAATCAAAGAATGGTGTACGTCCCATTCGGCTTATGCTACCGTATTCAGAATATATTCAGAGGATATGGAACTCGAACGGATTCAGCATGTTTGCGATTGTTTGGATGAAGAAATGCCGGACGCATTGTATTTGGGTTGTACAACGAATGCCAATATCATGGATGGGGTGCTGACGGATACAAAAATTATTTTAACATGCACTATTTTTGAATATGAGTCAACACAGGCAAAAATTATGCAGTTTCCTTTTTCGGAAGAAACTGTGGTGCAGGACGTGGAAATGCTGAAAAAATGCTGTGATGAAAATCCTTGGATTCAGGCAGTGGAAATGCATGCAACAATTATGAATATGTCCATGATGGAATTCTGCAATGAGATGAGCAGCCTACGGGAAGACATTCAGGTGTTTGGCGGTGGTGCATTTAATCCTGATATGGATGATGAGACGGCAGCCGTATTTTCAAAAGGAAATGGTTTTTTGGAGCACGGCATCATTTTTTTGATGCTGGGTGGAACGGATTTTCATACATACAGCACTTTTATTTCAGGGTGGAAGCCATTAAAAAGAAAATTTCGGGTTACGAAGGCAGACCGGGAGCTTTTGTATGAGCTGGATGGAAAACCTGCATTGGATGTATACCGGAAATTTTTAAATATTAACAGAAATGACAGATTTTTCTCCAATACGCTGGAATTCCCACTTTTTCTGGAACACGGTGACGTTGATATTTTGCGGTGTCCGCTTGCTGTCAACGATGACGATTCACTAGTAATGTCCTCTGACGTACAGGAAGATGCGGTTGTCAGACTGGCTTATGGAGATCCAGAGACAATTCTTGCCAGTATCAGGGAGGATGGACAGAAGGTTGTGGACTTTTGCCCTGAAGTGATACAGACTTTTTCCTGTGCTGCCAGAAGGGCGTTTTGGGGTGATGAGAATATCAGTAACGAGACTGCAATATTCAACAGTGTCGCACCAACAACAGGATTTTATACACACGGTGAGTTTTTGAGAATCAAGGGTGATATGCTTAATTTCAATGTGACGCTTGTACTTGTCGGCATGCGGGAGGGGGATGCACCTGAGACAGGAAAACGGGTGAATATTGCCAAGGCACAGATTGACAATGATAATAACGAAAAGATACCGATTATCAGACGTTTTGTTTCTTTTATTGAGGCATCCACTGCCGAGCTGGAGGAAATAAACATGAAGCTTGCTTTAAGCTCTGTTACGGACGGGCTGACGAGGCTCTATAACCGTGCGGAGATTGAGAGAAAGATTCGTGGGGCTTTGGACAAACGCAGTAATGGGGAGACAGACAATGATATTTCCCTGATTATGCTGGATATTGATAACTTTAAAAAGGTCAACGATATATATGGACATAAAGAAGGAGACCATGTAATTCAGGCTTTGTCTGACGTTCTTAGAAATACGACGACAGGGATTCATTCCTGTTCCATGGGACGCTGGGGCGGTGAGGAATTTATGATATTGCTGACAGACTGTAATGCGGATGACGCAGCAGTTCTGGCGGAGAAAATACGATTGAATTTTGCGGCTGTAGCTTATGAAACGGCGGGCAGCCAGACCGTCAGTATTGGAGTTACGCAGGCAAAGAATGAAACTGCCGACACGCTTTACAGCAGAGTGGACAAGGCACTTTATATGGCAAAGGCAGCCGGAAAAAACCAGGTTATAAGATTGGACTAAGAATTTGTGTCAGGTTTTATAGGAAACTGCGTTTCCTATAGGTACGACCTGCTAAGTAATGGGATGATGTTCAATGTATGGAGGGGATAACATGAGTGATGTTTTCAATAATGAGTTGTTTGAGGCATTTGCGTCGGCATCGGATAATGTTTATATTTATGTATGTGATATGAAGACGGACGTTTCCCGCTGGTCGAAGGCTGCCGTGGACTATTTTGGGCTTTCAGGGGAATATCTGGAAGATGCTGCCAATGTATGGGCAAATCATATACATCCGAATGATTTGAAGATTTATATGGACGATATTGAGGGCGTGTTTTCCGGCACAAAGAAACAACATAACTGTCAATATCGGGCAAGGAACGCGGCAGGAAGATATGTATGGGTAGAATGTAAGGGCAGTGTAATTCGGGATGCAGATGGAAATCCGATTATTTTTGCAGGGCTTATGGTAAGGATTGATGGACAGAGCAAATATGATACTCTGACCGGACTTCTGACAACATACGAGACGCATTATTTTGATTTCGCATCACAATCAGGGATTGCATTGCTGATTGGTATGGATGGATTTCGGAAAGTGGTAAGCAACTATGGATATAATATTGGTGATGAAATTTTAATTAAAGTTGCGAGGGTGATTAGCGAGTTATGTAAACCTGAATGGAAAGCACTGAGATTTAGCGGTGATGAATTTTTGGTTGTTGCTGTTTCGTCCAATGTACAGGAAGTGACGGATTTTTATGGGGAAATATGTAAGGCAACAGATCTTTTGAAGCTGGAGGATGGACGGAAAGTAGGCGTCTCCATATCAGCAGGCGGTGTGTTGTTTCCGCAGGATGCGGATATGAGGGAAATTCTGATTAATAAGTTGGAACACTCTTTGGAGTTTGCAAAGAATAACCAGAGAGGGAGCATAGTATTTTTTTCGGAGGAGATTGCAAAAAAACATGAGAGAGGACTGATATTGCGGGAAGATTTAAAACAGTGTATCAACAATGGTTTTAAAGGGTTTGAGTTATTTTATCAGCCGTTTATTAATCCGGATACAGGCAGGATTGCAGGATGTGAAAGCCTTTTGCGATGGAAAGGAGAACGGATTCAAGACTCTTATCCGATGGAGTTTATTAAGGTTTTAGAGGATTACGGGGATATTTGCGAAGTAGGGTTCTGGGTTATGGAGCAGGCAATCAGGCAGCAGGCGGCATGGCGTGATATATACGGGGAATTGCAAATTAGCTTTAATGTATCCTATCAGCAGTTTCTGGACGATGATTTTGAGAAAAAAGCGGTTGCATGTGTGGAAAAGTATGGGGCAAATCCGAACTATATTATTATAGAGCTGACAGAAAGCTGTCAGGTAGAAGCACCCGAGGAGCTTGCGGAAATGTTTGGCAGACTGCGGAAGCGTGGTTTTAAAATAGCCTTGGATGATTTTGGAACAGCGTATGCCTCGATGGAGATGTTAAAATGGCTGCCTGTAGATTACATTAAAGTGGAACATTCTTTTATCAGGGAACTTGCACAGCCGGGGCATGATGTGGATTATGTGATTGTTGACAGCTTGATGGAAATGTGCAGACGATTAGGATACAATTCCATTATAGAAGGTGTTGAAAATGGTAAAGTGGCAGATATCGTAGGAGGGCTGAATGCCACATTGCTGCAGGGTTACCATTATTCACGGCCTGTCTGTCGGGAGGACTTTGAAAGGCTGTTGGATGCAGATAAGCAGTAGAAATACAGGTATAATATGGATTAGGAAATTTATTAGAAAAATTTTCAGTGATACGGTTAATATTTCCTGTCGATTTACCGATGTAAATAATAACTTATAATATTTCAAAGGGATTTGAACTGTAAACACTTCAAGGATGAAGTAAATATGTTTAAGGTATAGAATGCTATACCTGTATTCTGTTATATTTTTGCCCTTGTCGTGGGCTCATTTTCCTGTAACTGTAGAGGTTTGTTATGGCTTCACCGTGCAAAAAGTGATATATTATGATTTGCTTCACAAATTGGTGCATGGCATGGTTATATTCAAAATGAAAGGGGAATGAAAATGTCAAGTCTTTATGGCATATCTGCATATCAGCAGACAAACGGAGCATGGAACAATAAAACAAACAGCACAAAAAATGAAAAGGCTAATTCCACAAAAAATACGGATAAAGAGGCAGCTAAGTCAGATAGCGTGAAAATAACGGAGTTTAATCCCATTGATACAAAAAGCTCCCTGGTGCCGACAACAAAATCAGGGTACGGAACGGTGATAGGAGATGTGGAGCTTTCTGACAAGGCAAAGGATTATTATGGCAAGCTGAAAGCAAAATTTGGCAACATGAATTTCATACTTGTCAGTGAGGATATGAAATCACAGGTTCAGGCGAATACGGCAGCTTACGGCAATGCCAATAAGCAGGTTGTACTGATTAATGAGGAAAAGCTTGAAATGATGGCAAATGATGAATCTTTCCGAAAGAAATATGAGGGAATTATTGCCATGTCACAGCTTAAGCTTCAGGAGGCAAAGAACAGCCTTGCAAGCAGCGGTGCAAGCTTAAAGAATTTTGGAATGTCAGTAGATTCAAATGGAAAGGCAACATTCTTTGCAACTGTTGAAAAAGCAAATAAAAAGGCTGCTGAGAAGAAGCAGGCGACAAAGAAGGCTGCAAAGGCAAAGGATAAGAAGCGTGCTGAGGAAAAGGCAAAAGAAAAGAAGCTTGAGGAAAAGCATGCAAAGGAAAAAGCAGAGGAAAAGGAAGCAGACGAGATTTCAAATGAGTCTGATGATAAGGATTATGTAGTAATACAAGCAAATTCAATGGAGGAACTGATAGACAAAGTTTCTGCATATGCATATGATAATAAATCAATACTTTCTGAAAGCGAAAAGCAGGTAGGACAAAATTTTGATTTCAGAGGCTAGAAAATAGAACAGGATTATATTCATTGACGTAACAGGACAATAAAAATGTAAAAAATTGCTTATTTTCTATTGGTATTAGCACATAAATGTGTTAATATATATTTGTAAAATTGTCATGCTGGGTCAGTATGACGATTATAAATTTCAATCAAGGAGGATGAGAAATATGGCAATTCAAGTAGGCGACAGCCAGATAACACAGGCAGCATACAACTATGCAACAGCCGAGCCGTATAGCACAAATTCACAGGGAAGTGGAAGCAGCAGTGTAGAGGAGTTATCCAATTCGGAAAATAAAGGTAACAATGTAGCTGCTACATATGACAAATCAGACGAGAATGCAAAGAAGGCCACTTACTCCGTAAATAAAATGAGTGCTGAGGACAGGGCTAATTTAGTAAGTCAGCTTAAGGCTGATCAGGAGGCAAGACAGCAGAGTCTTATAAACCTTGTGCAAAACACCATAGGTAAGCAGGCAAAAGCATATGGCATCGCAGAGGGCGGCGACGCTATGTGGAGGTTTATTGCAAGCGGAAACTACACTGTAGATGCCGCAACGAAGGCACAGGCACAGAAGGACATTTCTGAGGATGGATATTGGGGCGTAAAGCAGACCTCCCAGAGACTGTTTGATTTTGCAAGTGCTCTTGCAGGTGATGATGTGGAGAAGATGCAGGAAATGCAGAAGGCTATGCAAAAGGGCTTTAAGCTTGCCACTAAGTCATGGGGCAGGGCACTTCCGGACATAAGCAATTCTACATTAGATGCAGCAAATAAGCTTTTTGAGGATTATTATGCATCTAAAAAACAGAAGGATGAGTAAAGGTATTCTTTATGAAACCTGACATTTGTTTGCATATGTTGTAAACGAGAGTAAAAAAGGAGGAATAAAAATGGCAGGAATAGATTTCAACAGCTTTTTAGGAAGCAGCAACACCACTACATCAACAATAAATTTTGGTATTGATTTAGGTGACTATGCTGCAATCCAAAATGGCACATATTATAAGCTTGCCAAGGCAAATTATGCACAGCAGGCTGCTGACGAAAAAAGCGAGAAGGCGATTGATTCAAAGCTTTCCCTTACTTCTATGAAGTCAAGCGGCGATGCACTCAAGGCAGCAGCAGATAAGCTTTCTGACAGAAGCTTGTGGCAGAAGAAGACAATAAAGTCAAAGGATGAGACTACAGGCGAGGTTGTTGAGAAAGAGGATTATGACAGAGCTGCAATCAACAGTGCAATTAAGGAATATGTTGAAGCATATAATGACATGATTGAAGATGCAGGAAATGCTGAGACAAAATCAGTGTTAAGAACTGCAACAACCATGATCGGTGATACGGCATCTGTATCAAAGCTGCTTGATAGAGTAGGAATTAAAATCGGTTCAGACAATAAGCTTACGATAGATGAAGATAAGCTTGGTGAAGCTTCAATTGGAGAGCTTAAAACATTGTTTGAGGGCTCCGGTTCCTATGCAGATAAGATTGCCGGCAGGGCAAGCTCAATATCAAGAAGTGCAAAGGAAGCAACAGATAACTATACAGGCGAAGGAACGTATGCAAAGAAGGCATCTGGCAGCTCTTCCACAAGCACTGCTACAAGCAGCAAGGCAACATACCAGCTTACCGCTGATATGCAGAAGGCAATATTAGAGCAGGTGCAGCTTGATTTCTATATGTATGGTGGCAATAACAAGACAGATTCATCTACATTTACAAAGAAAATGAATAAATTCCTTGAGTCTGTAGACAGTGACAAGAAGGATGATGCTAAGGCTTCCATAAAGAAATTCAGAGATGAATTATCTGATTTGGTTGTTAAGGCAATTAAGGCGGAGGACAGCAGCTTTAAGCTTGGAAACACGGTTGACTCCAGCATCCTGAATAGTATCTTTGCAAATGATGATGAGTTGCTTCAGAAGGCTGCTGCCCAGACATATGGTAACAGTTTTAACTACTCAATTTAAATAAGGTTGTTTTAATGTGATATTTCTCCCTGTGGTTATCATTGACCACAGGGAGTTTTTTTGATATGCTGAGATGAAATAAAGTATGAATTGTTACAAAGGAGGGCTGAGGGTTGTATGGATGATGTAAATACAAAGAAATTCACGTCAAAGAATAGCTTTATTTAGTAATGAGGAGATATTCTATATGATAGAACAAAAAAAGTGATTAATTTTATAGTTTCCTTCGTATACGAATTTGCACAAAAGCATAATCTTAGCGTTAAGGAGGCGTTTCAATATGTATTTAAGTTTAAAGGTATTGAATTTATAAAGAAAAATTACGAAGCGGAACATACGTTGCCTTTTGATACAATATTAGAAGATGTTGGCTATTTATGTAAAAGAAATGGAGGGACGCTATGAAATTGTATCATGGGAGTAACACGAAAATTGACAATATTAATCTGGCAATGTGCAGACCTTACAAGGATTTTGGTACAGGATTTTATTTAACGGATATAAAGGAACAAGCTGAAATCTGAAAACATATAAGATTGCAACCAAGCAAAGGCTATATAAAAATCAACTAAACGTAGTGGACGAATTGGAGGATATGACAAATGAATAAACAACAACTTGCAAATAAAATATGGGAGTCTGCAAACAAAATGCGGTCCAAAATTGAGGCTAACGAATACAAGGATTATATTCTTGATTTTATTTTTTATAAATTTTTGTTTGATAAAGAAGTTGAGTATTAAAAAACATGATTGGACAGATGAGGCTCTTCCGGAGTTGGTGGAAGAAGAAATAGAAACAGTAGAGGATTGTAAGAAAAATATAGGCTGTTTCATTTCATATAATAATTTATTTTCAACATGGTTAAAGATGGGTAAAAGTTTTGATGTATCAAATGTTACAGATGCATTATCAGCTTTTGCCTTGAAAAGATGTTTGTTAAGGAGGAACGGTAAAAATGGAGAAATTGATTTTATTTCATGGTACTCCTAATAAAAATATATTGCCAACATATGGACGTGGAGATGAAAAACATGATTATGGGAAAGGTTTTTACCTTACTGAAAGCTCTGAGCTTGCAAAAGAATGGGCAGTTTGCAGACCAAATGATACAAATGGTTGGCTGCATAAATTTGAGCTTGATATTGATGGATTGAAAATCCTGGATTTCCAAGAACACAATGTCCTTGCTTGGTTAGCTGAATTGATGAAGCATAGAGATGCTGCCGATTCCAAGCGTTATCGCATGCTTGCTGATAAATTTATTGCAAAATATGGCATAGATGCAAGCGAATATGATGCTATTAAAGGCTGGAGGGCAAATGCTTCTTATTTCTATATTGCAAAGGAATTTGTCAGGGATAACATTGATATGGATATATTAGAGGAGCTTCTTTCATTAGGGGGATTGGGTGTTCAGTACGCTGTTTGAGAGGTGATGATAATGAGAGCGTATGCAGAAGCTTATTTAAGTGATGTTGTGGAGAATCAGGGAAAACTATTTGAACTTATAGCAGAGGCTTATCCTGATATGGATACTGTTGATTTTATTAATGCCTATATGACAAGCAAAACGAGAAAGAGCATTGATGAGTCGAAGGCTTACGTCAATACAATGAACGCAAAAGAATTGTGGGCATATTTTTCTGAAACAGAGCAGTATACTTTAAAATTTGGTAAAGCTCTTGAAGGTTTTATGCCGGATTGGCTAGGGGAATTTTATGCCTATTATCAATGGTATTATAATATGCCGAGTGCAGAAGTAATAAAGAAAGTACCAATAGATTTTTTGAAAAAGGCTTATTTTGGACTTCACGATTTGGAGCTTGACTTGGCTGTACAAAAGGTAGGTGCAAAGTAATGAAGGTTGTTTGTTTTCACAATCCAAATGAAGAAAATGGTTACTTGAGTAATTGGTATTTGTCTGCTTTTGCCGTTGGAGGAATCACGTTCTCATCAATGGAACAGTTTATGATGTACAAAAAGGCAAAATGTTTTCGTGATGAAGCTATTGCATCTCAAATTCTTGATACTAAAGATGTTTCCCTCATCAAAGAACTGGGACGGCTAGTGTCAGGATTTGATAACAATTATTGGAATGGGGTTAGACAGATTATAGTTTACGAAGGACTTTATGCAAAGTTTTCGCAAAATGAGGAATTTGGGGAACAACTTAAAGCGACGAGAGACGCTCTTTTGGCAGAATGTGCGGTAAAAGACATTATTTGGGGAATAGGTTTATCGATGAAAGACCCTGACCGATTTGACAGAGCAAAATGGAAAGGTCAGAATTTGCTAGGATATGCTTTGATGATGGTACGTGAAAAGTTGTAAATGCTTGCTTTTTGAAAAATAATGCTTGGGAACAGCGTAAGTTGGAAAAGTTGAAAATGATAAAAAAATTTATGTTGCAAAACATGTTTGTTTAGGAGGAAAGTGAAATGTTAAAGATATATTTTGGCGATATGGATGATGTTGTATATAATACATCCGTTTATTTTAAAAATAGTTATTTGGATGAATGGCTGACAGATGATTTTTCTAAAAAAATGATTGAGGATGTAGATAAATCAAAGGTTGTCGGACCACATTTGATAGAAAGTCCTGTTTTGGGAGCAATATCTCCAAAGGAACTTTCAGGAGGAGTGAAAACTTTAATTTTGATATATAAGGTATCTAATAAGATATTTAATGCGTCAAATTGTGGTGACAATTGTGCAAAATGGCTTTTAAAAATTGGCGAAATGAAAGATGTTACAATTAATTTAAGACATATAATGGATTTTGGATCGAAAAATTTTTCGCTGGAGGTACTTAACACAAATCAAGCTGTTCACACAATGGAAGAATTAATTTCGATTGCCGGAAAGTGTTTATAGGAGGCGTTTTGGTGAGAGGAAAGCATAAAATAACAATATCAAACAATTTTGTTCAATATAGGTTTGAAATATGCCGAAATATAACCGTCATTAAAGGGGATAGTGCAACGGGAAAAACCACCTTGGTTGATATGATACGTGAGTACTATGAAAATGGGGAGCAGAGTGGTGTGTCGCTGTCTTGTGACAAAAAATGTATGACCTTGGAAGGAAAACAGTGGGAAATATTATTAGAGCAAATGCATGATACAATAGTATTTATTGATGAAGGGAATAGCTTTATATCATCAAATGAGTTTTCTGAGAAGGTCAAAAATTCTGATAACTACTATGTAATTGTTACTCGTGAGAAGCTTCCGAATCTTCCTTATAGTGTGGATGAAATTTACGGTATAAAAACATCGGGCAAATATGGTGCTTTGAAAAAAACATACAACGAATTTTATCGTATTTACGGTGATTTGGGAGGGAAGTCTTTTGAACCATCACTTGTGTTGGTTGAGGATTCTAATTCTGGCTATGAATTTTTTGAGGAAGTTTCAAAGGGGTATGATTGGGATGTTTTCAGTGCAGGAGGAAAGACAAAAATATTTGACTGCTTACAGCAAAATAAGAACAAAAATATTATCGTAATTGCTGACGGGGCGGCGTTTGGCTCGGAAATAGACCAAATTATGAAATTGATGCAGTACTCAAAGGGAATATTGTTATATTTACCCGAGTCCTTTGAGTGGCTTATATTAAAATCGAATATATTTAATGATAAGATAATAACCAATATTTTAGAAAATCCAAGTGATTATATTGATAGTGAAAAATATATGAGCTGGGAGAGATTTTTTACAGCATTGCTGGTTGAAAAGACGAATGGAAGTTATTTGAAATACTCGAAAAATAAATTAAATAAGGTGTATAGGGATAGACAAAATTTAGAGAAAATTATGGAGGTTATACCAAACACTTTATTGCAGTGATGGCTATACTTTTTATATATAATGCTTGGGAACAGCGTAAGGTTGGCGAGCTTTTCAAAATAACACGAGGGTATGTGCTTGCGGCATCAATGACAAGTAATACTCAGTCCGAAGGTATGTCTTATCCTGTTTTTTCTTCTCAGACTAAAAATGATGGTTTGATGGGTTACTATAAGGACTACTTGTATGAAGATGCAATCACATGGACTACTGATGGTGCTAACGCCGGAACTGTCAATTTCAGAGCTGGAAAGTTCTATTGTACCAATGTTTGCGGTGTTTTGCTTGCCGATGCTATAACCCCAGATTAGATGATTTCTGAAGCATTAAACAATGTTGCAAAGGGTCATGTCTCATATGTTGGCAATCCAAAACTGATGAACAATGTAATGGCTGAAATTATGATTTCACTCCCACAAAGTGAAGCAGAGCGACAAGTCATTTCAGACTTCTTCCACCACCTCGACCACCTTATCACCCTTCACCAGCGTAAGTGAAAAAGCTAAAAAAACTAGGAAAAAATGTTTATATGAGGAGGAATTTACATATGGGATATAAAACTAACTATGACAAAGAGTCGGAATTTGAAAATGCGTTTGAAGATATAGACAGGCTTATCTTGAATAGCGATGCAACTAAGCACAACCTTAATGTTTAACTCCTCGTTTTTTGGGCATATTATAAGTGTAATTTGTATAAAATAAACACTTGTAATATGGAGGCGGGGACAATCAAACGGTTTATAGTATATGATGCTAACAATTTTGATGAAGAATTTAAGAATGTAATTTCCGAGGGGGATTTTGTGCTTCCTGCAAGAAAGGTGAAGGAATATTGTGTCGGCTGTTTTGGCTGCTGGATAAAAAACCCCGGAAAATGCATTAAGGATGACGGGTTCGAAAATATTTCATCCTATATAGGTGCCTGTCAGGAAATGATTATCATAAGTCCCCTGACCTTCGGCGGTTATTCTCCATGTATTAAAAATGTAATAGACAGAAGTACAGGCTTTCACCTTCCTTTTTTTAGATTGATAAAAGGGGAAATGTTTCACAAAAAAAGGTATGATGAGAGCTTTAAGCTTCGTGTGTTTTTTTATGGCGGAAAGGTAGCGTATCAGGAAAACGCACTGAGGCTTGTCCATGCAAATATAAGAAATCTGGGTGTTACGGATTATAAAATCAAGTTTTACAGGGAAAGCCCTGAAATAAAGGAGGAGTTATCATTAATATAACAATGCTCTGTGGCAGTCCGAGAATGAAAAGGAGTAATTCTAAGGTGCTGCTTGATTATCTGGAAAATGAAATCGGCTGCGAAATGGCTATAAGGCGATGTGACATGGAAAACTTTCGGTCTGACTCTTTAAGGGAATGTGATGCGTTTGTAATTGCATGTCCTCTTTATATGGATGGTATTCCTGCAAAGCTTATGTCTGTAATGGATGATATTTTAAAAGAAAATATTGACGTGTCACAAAGGGATTGCAGGGTTTACCTTATAATAAACAGTGGTTATTACAATCCTGCGGTCTGCAAAACTGCCATAGCACTGTTTCGTACATGGTGTGACGAATGTGGGTTTATATTAAGCACGACGGTTGCAGTTGGGGCAGGCTCCCTTGTTAAATTTTTTAGGCTTTCCCGCGGTATGCTTTCACAGACGGGGCAGGCATTGAAGCAGCTTGCCACAGATGTGAAGAAATCAAATTGCTCTGGAGTTATGTTGACTAAACCGCACATTCCCCAAAGGCTTTACATTTTTCTTACGCATATGGGATGGCACCATATGGCAAGGTCAAATAAACTCAACATGAAATCCCTGAAAATTAAGTATACGGACATATAAGTAAAACTTTCCTTTTTGCTTGTGACATCAAAAAAAATATGGTAAAATTAAAAGTAATTTTTAATGAACGCCATTTAAAAATGAAAGGGGGGTTCGTATGTCGTTTTCGGATGATTTTATGAGTGTTATTTTATCTATGGAAAATGTTATGATGATATTCTTTGATGAAGAAAACGGGTGTCAGCTTGTATGTAATAAAACAAAGCTTGACATTGATGCCGTTTCGTCGGAATCATGGGTAGATTTATTCCGCGATATTGTTTTTGATGAGGACAAGGAAAGCTTTTTGGTGTTTACCAATAAGGTACTGCACGGTATGCGGGGAAATGAAGAATTTGTGGCAGTAAGCGATGATAGGGTCGGGGTCTCGGTACGGCTCAAGAAAAAGAATGACGTATATTCTTATCACAACATTGTCTGTTATATATCAAAGGACGATGACGGATATATTAAACGTATGACAATTGTTACAACGGAAATGACGGCAGAGGAGCTTTACCGCCTGCAGCTTGCACAAAATGTCACAAATGACAGAACACCGACCATGTTTATCCGTGTGGCAAATGAGATTGTGCGTCAGCATCCGGAACGAAAATACGCACTTATCCAGTTTGATGTGGCAAAATTCAAGGCTATCAATGAGCTTTATGGAGAGCCTTTTGGAGATGAAATATTAAACTTTTTTATAGAATCAATGAATGTTCTTTGTACAAGCGAGCAAATTTTTGTAAGACTTACGGCAGATGTATTTATGGTTATGCTTACATATGAAACAGAGCAGGATTTGTTGGATTTTGTTGAGCTTGTCCGTACAAATTTGCTCGGCTACAAAAATATTGAGTACAGGCTTGTATTTGGAATTGCCTTTGTAAAGGATGTAAACCAAAAAATCAGAAAATATGGCGACAGGGCGGCACTTGCAAGGCAGAGCATTAAGTCTAATGCAGTTGAGTATGTTGCGTTTTATGATGAAAGCATGAAGGACAATGTTCTTTCCAGTAAATATGTTGAAGACCATATGACGAAAGCATTAGAGAACCGTGAGTTTGTTATGTATCTTCAGCCTAAGTTTGATATGGATACGGAAAGTATCGTCGGTGCAGAGGCACTTGTAAGATGGATTCAGCCTGAAAGAGGTGTGATATCCCCTGCTGAATTTATCCCCGTATTCGAAAAAAACGGGTTTGTTACAAAGCTTGATGCATACATATGGGAGGAGGCATGCAAGACAATCCGTACATGGCTTGACAAGAACATTAAGCCTGTCCCGATTTCGGTAAATATGTCAAGGGCACATTTGAAAAATGAGAAGTATCTGAATATCCTTGACGGTCTTATTGAGAAATACGACATTCCAAAGGAGCTTCTTGAGATAGAAATGACGGAAACGGTAGAGGAGGATGAGGTTGCAAAAGGGATTGCAAGTCTTAAGGAGCATGGCTTTACCCTTCTGATGGATGACTTTGGTTCCGGCTATTCTTCACTCAATACATTGAAGGATACCCAGTTTGATATTATAAAAATAGACCGGGAATTTTTGAAGAACTTTGTCGGTTCTGACAGAGGAAAAATAATCGTGGAGCACACGATACAAATGACCAAATCAATCGGTCTTGATATTGTTGCTGAGGGTGTTGAAAGTCTGGAGCAGGCGAAATTCCTTATTGGAAGCGGCTGTAAGATTGCACAGGGCTTTTATTATGCAAGACCGATGCCTGTGTCAGATTTTGACAATATGCTTGATGAAAACAGGAAAAAGTAATGGGAGAGTTTCATGGACTTAGACAAGGTACGAAGTGACATAAATAAAATAGACGACGAATTGAAGAAAAATTTTTCAGACCGTCTTACCTGTTCTGCAAGGGTAGCACAAATTAAGCTTGAAAATAACGATGCGATTTACAAGCCGACGCGTGAAAAGCAAATATGTGAAAGCTTTGCGGAAGATAGGAAGTATCTTACTTTTATTAAGAAAATAATGCAGATTAGCAGAATATTTCAGTATGGACTGTTTTATGAAAACGGAGCAATTGCGGGTGACTTTTATGACAGTCTTGATGAACAAAGCAAAGGGGCATTGGAGCAAGGGGGGCTTTTGTCCCTTAAGCTTGTGGCAGATTATGAGTCTGCAAGTGGTTTAAATGCACATGACATTTTATCAGTTATAGCAGACTCTTCCCTTAAAATAAAAAAATTATGTGCTTCTGAGGATGGTGTTGAAGTATGCCTTGAGGTAGATGATGACGAGGGGACACGCCGCGAGGCATTGATACTTGCTTACATGCTTTATGCTGAGACAACGGAGGGTATATGTTAATAATAAATGGACATGTTGTTGACCCGGAAACAGGACTGAATGAGATGGCTGACATACTGGTGGAAGGCAACAGAATAAAAAAAATATATGTAAAAAGCAAAAATGAAAATTCGGATGCAGTACAGTCCGGGCAGGAAATAATCGATGCGGCGGGCTGTTATGTTATGCCCGGATTTATTGATTTGCATGTGCATTTCAGGGACCCGGGGCTTATCTACAAGGAGGACATTGCAACCGGGGGTGCTGCGGCGGCAAGAGGTGGCGTTACAACTGTATGTGCGATGCCAAACACAAAGCCGGTTGTAGATACGACAGATACGTTAAAGTATGTGCTGGATAAGGCGGCAAAGGAGGCACCGATTCATGTAAAACAGCTTTCCTCCATAACAAAAGGCATGGAGGGCAATGCACTTGTTGATATGAAGGCAATGCTTGATGCAGGTGCAGTTGCATTTTCCGAGGACGGAAAAAGTGTTATGGATATAAAGCTTTACAGGGAGGCGATGAAGCATGTGGCAGAGCTTGGAGCCGTTATCATGGCACATTGTGAGGATAAGGATTTGGTTGGTAACGGTGTCTTAAATGAGGGCATTGCATCAGAAAAATATCAGGTTGCAGGTATTTGTAACAGTGTTGAGGATGTTATCACGGCAAGGGATATTCTGCTTGCGGCAGAGACGGGAGCAAAGCTTCATATCTGCCATTGTTCCACAAAAGGAACGGTTGAGCTTATGCGTATGGCAAAAAGACTTGGTGCGGATGTTACTGCGGAGGTTTGCCCGCATCATTTCACACTGACGGACGCAGACATAACTACAGCCGACAGTAATTACAAAATGAACCCACCACTCCGGACAAAGGAGGATGTGCAAGCTCTTATTGAGGGATTGGTTGATGGTACGATGGATTGCATTTCAACTGACCATGCACCCCACTCTGATGAAGAAAAGAAAAAATATTTTGATGAAGCACCTTTTGGCATTGTGGGGCTTGAGACATCGGCAGCACTTACATACACAAGGCTGGTTGATACAGGGTTGATGGGTATTATGGATATGGCTGAGAAAATGAGCCATAACCCTGCAAAGGTGATAGGGCTTGGCAATGATTACGGAACACTTACGGAGGGGGCTGTGGCAGACATCGTTGTGTTTGACCCGAACGTAACGTGGACGGTTGATGCAAATGAGTTTGCCTCCAAAGGACATAATACTCCGTTTAACGGTATGCGGTTAAAGGGTAAGGTTATGGCAACCATATGTGAGGGAAAACAGGTATATCGGGCAAATTTTTGCCCGGTTTAAAGCTTGCAGGATAATGGAGCTGATATGGAAGGATAAGGAGATAGATTATGATTAATAAGCTGATTAAAAATATTGAGGAAAAGGATGCACCTATCGTGGTAGGGCTTGATCCAATGCTGGATTATATTCCGCATCATATCAAAAAGGAAGCCTTTGACGAGTATGGCGAGACCTTGGAGGGTGCGGCAAATGCAATCTGGGTATATAACAAGGGAATCATTGACGCAACCTATGACCTTATTCCAGCAGTTAAGCCACAGATTGCAATGTATGAGCAATTTGGAATAGAGGGGCTTACAGCATATAAAAAGACATGCGACTATGCAAAGAGCAAAAATCTTGTAGTTATCGGAGATATAAAAAGAGGTGATATTGGCTCAACATCGGCTGCATATGCGGTTGGACATTTGGGAACGGTTATGGTCGGGGAAAAAGCTTACGCCCCTTTTGATGAGGATTTTGTTACGGTAAATCCATATTTGGGAACGGACGGTGTAAAGCCGTTTGTAGATGTCTGTAAGGAGTGCGGCAAGGGCATTTTTGTGCTCGTAAAAACCTCCAATCCGTCATCAGGAGAATTTCAGGACAAGCAAATTGACGGCAGACCGCTCTATGAGCTGGTGGCAGACAAGGTTGTGGAATGGGGCGAAACCTGTATGGGTGACACATACAGCAACGTCGGCTGTGTCATAGGTGCAACCTATCCTGAAATGGGTAAGACCTTAAGAAAGCTTATGCCAAATACATATATCCTTGTGCCGGGGTATGGGGCACAGGGCGGTAAGGCGTCCGATTTGGTTCATTATTTTAATGCGGATGGGCTTGGTGCAATTGTTAATTCCTCAAGAGGAATTATCGCTGCATACAAGCAGGAAAAATATGCAGCTTTTGGTGATAAGGCATATGCTGACGCAAGCCGTCAGGCTGTTGTTGATATGCTTGCAGACATAAATGAAGCACGCATTGCGAAGTAAAGGCAGGAGGAAATATGGCAAAGTTTAAAATAAGTGCAGATATTGTAAGACAGGAAAATATTGCAACTGATATTTTCTCGATGATTATAAAGGCAAAGGAGATAGCAGCTACAGCAAAGGCAGGACAATTTGTGGATTTATATTCATCGGATGGAAGCAGGCTGCTTCCAAGACCCATAAGCATTTGCAGTATAGACAGGGAAGCAGGGACATTAAGGCTTGTGTACCGTGTGGCTGGCAAAGGAACGAAGGAATTTTCAACCCTTACCTCCGACCATCAGATAGATGTGCTTGGTCCTTTGGGCAACGGCTTTACGCTTTCTGACAAGAAAGCAATTATCATAGGTGGAGGAATTGGAATACCGCCTATGCTTCAGCTTGCAAAATCACTTGACTGTGAAAAAAGTATTGTTCTGGGGTATCGGGATGAGGAATTTTTAAGTGCAGAGTTCAAGAAGTACGGCAGTGTATATATGTCAAGTGACAATGGTGTCTTTGGCGTTAAGGGAACCGTTATGGATGCCATAAAGGAACATGGAATAACGGGAGATATCATATATGCATGCGGACCTTTGCCGATGCTTCGTGCAATCAAAGAATATGCAGCCCAAAATAGTATTGAGACACAGATTTCACTTGAGGAGCGTATGGCATGCGGAATTGGAGCCTGTCTTGGCTGTGTATGCAGCTCAACAAAGGTTGATGACCACTCAAAGGTAAAAAATAAGAGAGTCTGTAAGGATGGACCTGTTTTTGATGCCAAGGAGGTGGAGTTATAATGAATACAAAGGTAAATATAGCAGGTGTAGAATTGAAAAATCCAATTACCGTTGCATCGGGAACCTTTGGTTCGGGAATGGAATTTGAAGAGTTTGTTGACTTAAACATCCTTGGAGCGGTGACAACAAAGGGAGTTGCAAATGTACCATGGGAGGGAAATCAAACGCCCCGTATTGCAGAGACTTACGGTGGTATGCTCAATGCAATTGGTCTTCAAAATCCGGGAATTGATACATTTATTGAAAGAGACATTCCGTTTCTCAAAACGAAGGATACAAAAATAATCGTAAATGTGTGTGGAAAAAGTGTTGCGGATTATGTTGGTGTTGTGGAGCGTCTGACCGACTGTGACATAGATTTGCTTGAGATTAACGTTTCCTGTCCGAATGTGAAGGAGGGCGGTATTGCCTATGGTCAAAATCCAAAGTCCCTATATGAGATAACGAAAGAGATTAAGGCAAAGGCAAAGCAGCCTGTTATTATGAAGCTGAGTCCTAATGTTACAGACATTACCGAGATGGCAAAGGCAGCAGAAGCAGGTGGAACGGATGCACTGTCACTCATTAACACGATTACGGGAATGAAAATAGATGTCAAAAAGAGAACCTTTGCGGTTGCAAATAAAACGGCAGGCTTATCAGGACCTGCAATAAAGCCTGTGGCGGTACGGATGGTATATCAGGTGGCAAATGCGGTGAAGCTTCCTATTATCGGAATGGGAGGATGCATGTGTGCGGAGGATGCCCTTGAGTTTATGATGGCAGGTGCAACGGCAGTTGCAGTGGGAACAGCGAACTTCCATAATCCGTATGTGACAAGGGATATTATTAAGGGTATAGAAGCATATATGACTGACAATAATATTGAAGATATTAACGAGCTGATTGGGTGCGTGAAATAGGCTGATGTTCAAGGATAGGATGTAAATAAATGAGTTTATTTAAGAAAAGAAGATATTATTTTACGGATACATCAATAGCGGCGGATACGGTAATCGCATATATTATGGCTGTCATTGCCCTGATTATCGAGATTTCAGGAATCATAAGCTCGATTGCAACAAGAGGGCATGCACCGGGAATATATGGTGTTTTGTATCTTTCCGCAATTATTCTTTCTGCTGTGGGAATTATATTTTCACTGTGGGGAAATAAAGCGGAGGAAGGCGGCGTAACAGGTAAGCATGTGTCCATACTGCTAAATATTCTGGCACTGGTGATACCTATTGTTATCATTGTGTTTTAATGCTTGCAAAGTAAAATTTGCCCGTTAGTGGACTGACATTCAAACAGGAAGGTTGTATGATGGAAGATATATGGGAGAGAATCATGCTTGCCATAGAGCGGCTGGGTGGGATTGAGGACGAGGAATGGGAGTATGATTCATTCGACAAAGACAAACAGATTTTTTTGAAAGAAATAAAACAATATTTCAATCAGGTTTCGGCTTTTATTCTCTATTTGTATGATGTATACCAAATTGATAAGCAGGATCTTGATGCGGACATGTTGCGTGAAATTAATACGAAGCTGTATGAGGATATTTTGCCGCAAAATTATGATGTAAGCTACGGAAATCCTGATTATGCAGCGGCAAGGCTGGGTGAAGAATATGGAAAGGTCATGTCCTTTTTGTATTCAGAAATCAGGGCATGTATCGTCTGCGTGTATGAGAATAAGCTTCAGGAATTTGTTGCGGTAATGGAGCTGTTTTTGCAGATATATGGTATGTTTTCGCAAGGGGCAGAATGTCCTGGGGAAAAATATATACGGGAAGCAATTTATTACCACATGTATGATTATGCAGATGTGATGGTTGAGCAAAGGACACGGGAGACCATGGACAGCTCTTTTACATTTGCAACGGATATCATTATGAACAGTGATTTTGGTGATATCAAATATCTGTATTTGTATGGTGAATATATCGGTGAAAATGAAATAAAAACCGCAACCTTTTTAAACCAACTTTCTGAGGAACAGGTGCAGGAAATGGCGGCTACTTATGTCTGTGGTTTTATCAAGGGCTTTGAGGTGATGGGAATAGACCTTGAACCGAAAAAAACGGTCAACATAAGATATTCAATCGGGCAGGAAAGGATGGTAAAGTATGCCATTGAGCTGTTTCGTGAAAAGGGGCTTTCCCCTGTTATATTCCGGTATGCTGCAAGCCGCATAAACAGGAAACAGACCTTGCGGGTTGGCTATGTGGCAACGCCTGCAAATAAGCAGTATGACTATGACCATCGCATGGATGAGGCACTGTTTCTGGATAAGGCATTTGCAAAAAGAAAGCTTGAGGTTATTGAGGAAACCTATGAAAAATATAAGGATTTGGCGGCTGTTTATGCAGGACCTGCCGTCATAGAAACCTTCGGGGAAAATCCGTTTCAACCATCCATAAAAGATACGGTAAACAAGCTGGATGAAAAGCAAAAGGAAATCTCCCGTTGGTATTCCTCCAAGTCGGTCGAGCTGTCAAACCGGTATATGCCAAGGGATAAATATAGTTATACCATCATAGCTTATCCGATACCGGAGATAGGGGAGAAATTCGAGGAAATATTTGAAGAGATTGTAAAGGTAAATACCTTAGATAATGAGCTGTACAAAAAAATTCAGCAAAGTATTATTGATGAGCTTGACAGGGCAGAGTATGTTCATGTGCTTGGCAGGGGTGACAACCAGACGGATATTAAGGTGATGCTGCATGAAATTTGTGACCCCCAAAAGGAGACAAAATTTGAAAATTGTCTTGCAGATGTGAATATTCCTTTGGGTGAGGTGTTTACATCACCTGTGCTTTCAGGCACAAACGGAACCTTAAATGTAAGTCAGGTTTATTTAAATGAGCTTAAATTCAATAATTTAAAAATTGAATTTGAGGATGGGAAAATAAAACAGTATACCTGTGATAACTTTGAAGACGAAGCAGAAAATCAGGCATTTATCAAGGAAAATCTCATGTTTAACCATGATACGCTTCCGATAGGGGAATTTGCCATCGGAACCAATACAACCGCTTACGTCATGGCACATAAATATGATATATTATATAAGCTTCCAATTCTCATCGTTGAGAAGATGGGACCGCATTTTGCGGTGGGAGATACATGCTACAGCTATAGTGAGGACAGTGCCGTTTATAATCCTGACGGCAAGGAAATCATTGCAAGGGATAATGAGTGTTCCAGCTTAAGGAACAGTGAGGACAGCAAGCAGAGGGAACAGGCATATTTTAACTGCCACACGGACATTACAATACCCTATGAGGAAATAGGCGGAATTTACAGTGTCCATGAGGACGGAAGCAGGGTGCCGGTTATTTTGGACGGACGTTTTGTTCTTGCAGGAACGGACGAGTTAAATCAGCCGTTCGGTAATAATTAGGGTTTTCAAACAGGAAAACCTATTATATAATTGAGTATAAATTACGATGATACGGAGGAAACAGTAAGATGGGTGCAAAGAAAATGTCAGCTGTTATCAAAGGAAATATGGCAGCGTATGAGGCAAAGACCAAAGCATCACCTGGCAGGCTTATTATTTTAGGAATTTTGGCAGGTGTTTTTATCGCCATAGGTGCTTCAAGCAGTAGTGCCGCTACATATGGAATCGCAAATACAGGAGTTGCAAAGACGTTGGCAGGCATTATATTCCCTGTGGGGCTGATGCTTGTGGTAATTGTTGGTGCAGAGCTTTTTACGGGAGATAACCTGATGATTTTCGGTGTGATTGACAAGAAAATTAAGCTTATGTCAATGCTTCGGGTTTTACTTGTCGTATTTGTGAGTAATCTGCTCGGTTCGCTTATCGTAGTTTTTCTTGTAAATCAAAGCGGACAGCTTGATTTCGGGAACGGGGCACTGGCGGCTGCGGCGATAAAAACCGCTTATTCCAAAATGAATTTGGGATTTTTGAAGTGCTTTTGTTCAGGCATTATGTGTAATATACTTGTATGCCTTGCCGTGCTGTTTGCAGGGGCGTCAGAAAGTATCATGGGTAAAATATGGGGAATTTTCTTCTGCATCTGGGCATTTGTGATTGCAGGCTATGAGCACTGCGTTGCCAATATGTATTATATTCCAGCAGGTATTCTGGCAAAGACAAGTGATGCCTATTACGATGCGGCGGTGCAGGCAGGAATGACAGCAGCACAGCTTGATTCCATGACAATAGGAGGATTTTTTATAGATAATCTTCTTCCTGTAACACTTGGAAATATGGTGGGGGGAATGTTGTTTGTGGCAATTCCTCTTTACATAGTGAATAAACGCGAAATACAAGATTAGAGTAAGGAGAGAACATATGAGAACAGCGATTATAATGGGTTCAACAAGCGATTTGCCAAAGGTTGAGCCTGCCGTACAAATATTAAAGGACCATGGGGTAACGGTTGATGTGAGATGTCTTTCCGCCCACAGGGCACATGAGGGCTTGGCTACATTCATCAAAGAGGCAAATGAGAACAAAACAGAGGTTATTATAGCTGCTGCAGGAATGGCGGCTGCACTTCCGGGGGTAGTGGCTTCCCAGACGGTGATACCTGTGATAGGTGTTCCTATTTCAGGCTCGGTGCTTGATGGAATGGATGCACTGCTATCAATTGTCCAGATGCCGCCGGGAATACCGGTTGCAACGGTTGCAATCAATGGGAGCAAAAATGCGGCACATCTTGCACTGCAGATTATGGCGAACGGTAATCCTGGGCTAAAGCAAAGGCTTATTGATGAAAGAAAAGAAATGGAAGCTGCCGCATTAAAGGCAAATGAAGAAGTAATGGCAAAATATAATTAGTTGTATCAAGTTTTCTATGAAAACTTGATATGTAGCGTCACCGCTTTGGCGAAGCCAAATTTTAAATGCGGTGATGTTCAATGAAAGGAGATAGACAAAGATGGCTAAATTACTTTATGAAGGAAAAGCAAAGCAGGTATACGAGACGGAAAAGGCGGATGAATACCTTATTCATTACAAGGATGATGCAACGGCAGGAAACGGTGTGAAGCATGACCAATTTGAGGGTAAGGGCGTGCTCAACAATACGATATCCTGTATCATTTTTGATATGCTTGAGGAAGCAGGAATCAAAACTCATATGATTGAAAAGATAAATGAGAGAGATATTCGTGTGAAAAAGGTATCCATATTTCCACTGGAGGTTATTATCAGAAACATCACGACAGGCTCTTTTTGTAAGAGACTTGGTGCTCCTGAGGGTATTGTACTTGACGAGCCAATATTTGAGATAAGCTACAAAAATGATGAGTACGGTGACCCGCTGATTAATGAGGACCATGCAGTGGCACTCAAGCTTTGTAACCGTGAGGAATATGCATACATCAAGGAGACAACACTTAAGATAAATGGGCTGCTTAAGGAGTTTTTCCTGAAGTTTAACTTAAAGCTGGTTGATTTCAAGATTGAGTTTGGAAAAACAGAGTCAGGGGAAATTCTTCTTGCAGACGAAATATCACCGGATTCATGCCGACTCTGGGATGTTGACACAAACCAGAAGTACGACAAGGATGTATTCAGACAGGATATTGGTGATTTGATAGAGACATATAAGGAAGTTCTTGCACGTATGCAGGGAAAATAACAGTCTGACGTCATTATCGTTCAAAATATAAACGATAGTGACATTGAATTTAAAAAATAAATAAAAACTTATGTTGATTAACTGACAACCATTCGTTATAATTTAATTAAACTTTACTTTAGGAGGTAAATAGTGTTATGGGTATTATCAGTAGATTTAAGGACATTATGTCAGCAAATATCAATGCACTTCTTGATAAGGCAGAGGACCCTGAGAAGATGATTGATCAGACAATGAGAAATCTTACAAAGGATTTAGGTAAGGTTAAGGAAGAAACGGCAGCCGTTATGGCTGACGAGCAGAGATGCAAGAGAGAGCTTGATGAGTGCAACAAGGAAATCGCAAAGATGCAGTCTTATGCCGAAAAGGCACTTCTTGCAGGCAATGAAGAGGACGCAATGAAGTTCCTCTCACAGAAAAATCAGCTTACTGCAAAGCAGGCAAGTCTCCAGCAGACATATGATGTGGCATCTGCAAATGCAGTTAAGATGCGGCAGATGCACGACAAGCTTGTAAATGACATCAATCAGCTCAATACGAGACGTGATGCAATCAAGGCGAAAATGAAGGTTGCAAAGACGCAGGACAGACTGAATAAGCTGAATTCTTCCATAACGGATTCGTCCAGCAGCATAAGTGCATTTGAGCGAATGGAAGCAAAAGCAAATAGTATGCTCGATAAGTCAAATGCAATGTCAGAGCTTAATCTTTCTACTGAGGAGAGCGGAGTTGATTCTTTAGCAGCTAAGTATGATTCCGTAGCCGATGTATCTGTGCAGGATGAGTTAGAAGCTCTTAAGTCACAGATGGGACTTAAATAATTGATAGGGTTAAACGATAAGCAGTCAGAGGCCTGTTGCTATACCGACGGGCCTCTGCTTATTCTTGCAGGTGCAGGAAGCGGGAAGACCCGCGTAATTACTCACAGAATCGCATACTTAATGGAAGAACTACATGTGAATCCTTATAATATATTGGCAATTACATTTACCAATAAAGCTGCAAAAGAGATGCGGGAGCGGGTAGATAAAATAGTAAAAGAACACGCAGAAGGAGTATGGATTAGTACATTCCATTCCATGTGCGTGAGAATACTCAGAAAGCATATTGAATGTATCGGGGGTACAAAAGATTTCAGTATTTATGATACAGATGAGCAAAAGGTTGTTATCAAAGAGGCAGTCAAGTATTTAAATCTTGACCCTAAGCTTTATCCTGAACGGGCAATGATTGCCGCCATATCCAAGGCGAAGGAACAGTACATGTCGCCTGACGATTATGAGAAGGCAAATGCAACAAGCTTTCGGGAACAGCAAATTGCCAATATTTACAGAGAATATCAAAGACGTTTAAAATTAAGTAATGCCTTGGATTTCGATGATCTGATTTACCAGACCATTTTTTTATTTGAGACAAATCCTGATGTCCTTGCTGAATATCAGGAACGGTTTAAGTACATAATGGTTGATGAGTACCAGGATACAAACCACACCCAGTTTTTGATTGTAAAACAGCTTGCGGCAAAGTACAGAAATTTATGTGTGGTAGGTGATGATGACCAGAGTATCTATAAATTCCGTGGTGCAAACATTTACAACATACTGAACTTTGAGGAGGAATATCCTGAGGCGAAGGTGGTAAAGCTGGAGCAAAATTACCGTTCGACAGGAAATATCTTAAATACTGCCAATGCGGTCATTGCCAACAATGAGGGCAGAAAGGATAAGACCCTCTGGACGGATAAGGAAGACGGGGAAAAAATATCTTTTCACAAGTACACGGACGAATATAAAGAGGCGGAGGGTATCGTATCTAAGATTAAGCAGATAAAGCGGACGGGTGTGGACTTGGACAACATCGCAATACTTTACCGGACAAATGCCCAGTCAAGGGTGTTTGAGGAAAAGCTTATTTATGAAAATGTGCCTTATAAGCTGGTTGGCGGAACAAACTTTTATGCACGCAAGGAAATAAGGGATATTGTAAGCTATTTAAAGGTTTTGGCAAATCCCAGTGATACAAACGCCATAAAAAGGATTATCAATGTTCCAAGACGCGGCATCGGGGACACTACGGTTACCAAAATTTCAGACTTTGCATCAGATAATGATATGAGCCTTTATGATGCACTTCTCGATATTGAGGAGGTGCCGGGAATGGCACGTTCCTCTGAGAAAATAAAGAAATTTACGGACATGATGGAAAGCGTTAGGGAAAAGACACAGGATGGTTCTTTTTTGGCGGAAATATTTGATGATGTCATCGAAAAAACAGAATATGTCATGGAGCTTAATGCTGAGGGAACCGATGAAGCAAGGGCAAGAATTGAAAATATAAATGAGCTTAAAAATAAGGTGGTAATTTATGAGCAGGAGCAGCAGGATAATGGGGAAGAAGCAACTCTTACAGGACTTCTGGAGGACATTGCACTGGTTGCAGACCCTGATGCAGTTGATGGGGAGGATGATTGCAGCAAGGTTACCCTGATGACCCTTCACAGTGCAAAGGGACTGGAATTTCCGTATGTGTTTATCGGCGGTATGGAGGAAGGTCTGTTCCCGAGCAACATGTCCCTTGA
This sequence comes from Bacteroides sp., assembly GCA_023666705.1. Lineage (GTDB taxonomy): Bacteria > Bacillota > Clostridia > Lachnospirales > Lachnospiraceae > Coprococcus_C. The sequence continues at coordinate 18,653 of JAMPBO010000008.1, read as the reverse complement.
CTCTGAGGACCCTGATGCATTGGAGGAGGAGCGGAGGCTTTGCTATGTCGGGATTACGAGGGCAATGGAAAAGCTTTATCTGTCAGCAGCAGGTCAGCGTATGGTCAGAGGTACTACCTGTTTAAGTGATACGTCAAGATTTATAAAGGAAATTCCGAAGCATTATCTTGAGGTGGAGGAAAGCGTATTTAGTAAGCCGAAACCATTTTCCAATGTGGGATATGGCAGACCGAAGATGGTACAAAATGATTATTCCAAAAATAATCCGTACACAAAGGCAAAGAATGACCCGGCGGCAAATCCGGGCTTTGGCAAGTCATTTCCTATGGGTGCGATGGCGATGGATAATTATGAGCCGGGAGACACAGTAAAACATATAAAATTTGGCAAGGGAATTGTGAAGTCTGTTGCTCCGGCAGGCAGCGACAAGGAGCTTGTGGTTGATTTTGAGCGTGTCGGAGAAAAGAGAATGTTTTTATCACTCGTTAAAATGAAAAAAATATAAGTAAAATATAATCAAACAGTAGAAAAAAATGTTTTCTTATGATATAATCTTGCATTATAAATTAGAGAAAGGGCGGTAGCAGGCATGAAAAAATATGATGAGGTTAAAATCGTTAAGGAAGATGATTGCGTTGAAGAAGCAAAGAACACATTTTTGTCAGTTGCTCTTATTATTGGTGTAATCACAATAATCGTAGGAATCTGTGTTGCAGTTTACAAGTATCTCACACCAGATTACCTTGATGATTTTGATGATTTCGATGATGATTTTGATGACAGCTTTTTTGATGAGGATGAGGTTGACGAGTCCGTAAGAACTGAGGAAGCATAAAATCAGTTCCAAGTTAAATGATTACTTAGGACAAGCCATTTGGCATTTGATGATTGGTCAAATTTCAGATGGCTTGTTTTTTAGTAAATAAAATTTAAAAATCACTTGACATTTTTTAACTATAATAGTATACTGGCAAAGGTGTCAAAACCAAATGGGATCTTAGCTCAGCTGGGAGAGCATCTGCCTTACAAGCAGAGGGTCACAGGTTCGAGCCCTGTAGGTCCCATTTTACTTTTAAATTTCAGATATATGGCGGGATAGCTCAGTTGGCTAGAGCATACGGTTCATACCCGTAGTGTCGAGGGTTCAAATCCCCCTCCCGCTATTAAGTAAAAAGCTTGAAAATACTGCATTTTCAAGCTTTTTCAATGCTATTTTAAGTAAAAATAGTCGTTTCAGCCTATTTTAAACCATTTAAAATTGTTATAATTGGGGTCAAAATTGGGGTCAAAAATGTCTACCGTCATTAAATTATTTGATAATATATGGGATATTAGATAAAATGATAACAGGGTATTACCAAATATTTGCCATCATTATATATTATTGCAATGACAAACACAACAGCAATGTTTTTTACTTGGATAAACTTTTTGCTAAATACATCCCAATGTTTTTAATATGAACACCCACAGGGTAAGTGTTATGGAGGATAGCAGGGTGGTAAGGACAATGACGTTAGAGGTGAGAACGCCGTCATTATCCATACTTTTTGCCATAACATAGCTGCTTACTGTTGTAGGTGATGCAAGCATGACAAGGATGGCAACCATTTCACTGTCTACAAACCCCATTTTATAGGCTATAGGCAGATAAATAAGCGGCAGACCGATTAATTTGATAAATGTGGAGGCAAGTGCAGGCTTTAAACATACAAGTGCCTCGTCAACATTAAAGCCGGCACCGACCGCAATTAATGCTATTGGGGTTGCTGTCCGTGCAATATAACCGATGGACTTTGAAGCAATGGCAGGGATAGGGAGTTTAACGAAAGATACAATAAGTCCAAGCAAAATTCCGATTATAATAGGATTTTTTGCAATATTCACCAATGAATTTTTTATTTTTCCCCTTTTAACAGTCTCGTCAGAATTTGCGTTGCATACGAGTATAATAACAGAAAGTATGTTAAAAAATGGAACGGAAGCAACAATCATAAGTGGGGTAGAACCTATATTTCCACTTATGTTTTCAACAAAAGCAACGCCCAAAACAGCAGCACTGCTTCTGGCAGATGCCTGTGCAAATGCACCTATCCTTGTTTTGTCCTTTATAAACAGCTTGGCAATCAGCCAGACGAAAAGGAACATGGTTATGGTAGTTATAAAACAAAAGAGAAAAAATTTAAGATTCATGTTTTTGGATATATCAGAAAATGCAATATCCTGAAACAGCATGGCAGGAAGTGCAACCACAAATACATATTTATTTGCGATTGTAGCAAATTCTTCTGTGAGAAAATGGATTCTCTTTAATATGTAACCTAAAAGTATAATTAAAAATATTGGTATTGTTGCGTTTACGCTAAAAATAAAGTTGCTCATTGTGTACCTCTTTTATGTTAAATCATTTACTGCATACCAAGAACCATACCAATTCTACATCAGTAGAAAAAAGATATCAATACACCGACGAAAAATTCTGAAAAAAGTTGTTGACATTGTGAAGTCGCTATTATATAATGGGTCTTGCGTTAAGCGATGGGGTACAAGCTTACCACATGAAAAAGACTTGATACATACTATGACGGGGTGTGGCTCAGCTTGGCTAGAGCGCCTGATTTGGGATCAGGAGGTCGCAGGTTCGAATCCTGTCACCCCGACTTAAAAGCACTTATATGCATATATACATGCGGGTGTAGTTCAATGGTAGAACACTAGCCTTCCAAGCTAGATACGTGGGTTCGATTCCCATCACCCGCTCTTTATTTTCGCTAATTGCGAAGATTAAATGTGTCCGTAGCTCAGCTGGATAGAGCAACGGCCTTCTAAGCCGTGGGTCGGGGGTTCGAATCCCTTCGGGCACATTTTTACTTTATATGGTGGGTATGGCGCAGTCGGCTAGCGCGCCAGATTGTGGCTCTGGAGGCCGAGGGTTCGAGTCCCTCTATCCACCCTATAGTAACCAGGCATGGCTTGATTACCGTAACCCGCCAGCGGGTACATGTTCAATTTAGGGTTGTTTGGTTCGTGGAGTTATACTATTGGGCTATCGCCAAGCGGTAAGGCACAGGACTTTGACTCCTGCACTCGTTGGTTCGAATCCAACTAGCCCAGCTATCTTCTATCTGTAAGCGGCTTTGGATAGGAGGAAAATTAAATTTATTATACGGGCCACTAGCTCAGTCGGTAGAGCACTTGACTTTTAATCAAGTTGTCGGGGGTTCGATTCCCCCGTGGCTCATTTTTTATTCAGAGATTAGCTGTTCAGCTTTTTATCCAAGAAAATGAATGGTATGAATATGGAAATCAAAATGCAGGTAAGCATGTTGGAAATGTTGTACTTTGTAGTGCGAAAATTTTGTTATTGGAATTATATATTTTATATAAAAACCCTTGACGTTATATAATTTATATAATATAATACAAGTGTGGGGAGGAATAACTTGAAGGGCAAGGAGCTTGTTAAAATACTTAAGATGAACGGATGGATTTTGGATAGAATAAAAGGCAGCCATCACGTTATGAAAAAAGATGGTAAAACTATTGTGATACCTGTTCACAATACAGATGTTCCCAAGGGTTTGCTTACAGCGATATTGAAGGATGCGGGGCTTGAATAAAAAAGGGAACACCCCGACATTCAAAGAAAAGGAGAATTATTATGTTGAAAGTTTATCCTGCTATCATTCACTATGAGGATAATGGTTATTGGTTGGAATTTCCTGATTTAGAAGGATGTTTTACTGATGGTAAAACAAAAGAAGTGCTAATGAAGATGGCACAAGAGGCAATGGGTTTGTATCTTAACGCTTTAATCGAGGACGGTGTTGCCCTGCCTGATGCATCGGATATTTCTGATATTGCAGTGCCAAAGGATTGTCAGGCTACTTACGTTGCCGTGGATGTTGCCGATTATCATCGTGATACAAGAGCTGTTAAAAAAATGCTTTCTATTCCTGCCTGGTTAGCAAAAGAAGCCGAAGCAAATCATATCAGCCTGTCGAAGGTTTTACAGGAAGCTTTAATGGCAAAGATGAACATTGTTTAAATGGGCTTAGTGTGACAGTCTTTTAATTTAACAGCAAAAAAATTATAAAAATAGAGACTTTACAACAAACGCTTTAAGCTTTATACTAGGAATGTGTGTGGGATTCAAAAAGCATTTTTTCCTGCTTATGCACTGTTTATGCGGATATGGCGGAATTGGCAGACGCGCTAGATTTAGGTTCTAGTGTCAACAGACGTGCAGGTTCAACTCCTGTTATCCGCATCTTAAAGAAATTGTCCGAGCCATAAAGGCTTGGTTCATAGTGGGGCTGTCACATTAAGGATATTTATATTATAACAGCAATATAAAATATTTTTAACGTGGCAGTCCTTTTTTAAAACAGGAGGTATCAGTTATGGTATTGGCAGAGTTAGTAGAGGTAGGGGTCTTATTAACGATAATAGGCGGAACAACAATGGTGAGTACTTTTATAACCGGAATATTTTTAATCGCATTCTTTTTGAGTCGTGCACAGCAACTGTTACCGTTTCGGAATGGTTATCAGGAGGGAGAAGGAGAAATCGTGGATTTTACAAAAAGAGACGATAGTGACTCCATGGCAGCTGAGCCAACCCGTAATCCTGTAATCAGATATTATAATGCTTATCAGCGGGAAATGGTGGAGGAGGAACTCTGGAATTCAGGGATACACAGTCCGGAAGCAAGACAATTATTTTCCAGGGAAAAGCAGGGAATCGTAGAGCCTGGAACAATTGTGGCAGTGCAATATACAGAAAAAGCGGTAAGAATTGTTGATAAGCGGTTTGTTTCTGAAAAAAGATATGACATTAAAAATTATGTAAGACCAATCGTAATGTGTCTTATCGCTGGTGTCATTGGTGCAATCCTGTTAATGATGGGAACGGCTTTTTAATGATTTTTGTATGGAAGGAATTGTTGAAACCAAAATGAAAACCATATTGATAATTGAGGACGACCAAACTATAAGCGACATGCTGAAAAAGCTTTTGGGAAATCATAATTATAATATACGGCAGGCATTTTCGGGAACGGAGGCTTTGCTGGTGCACGACGACACGGTAGATTTAATTCTTATGGATTTAATGTTGCCGGGAAAAACTGGTGAGGAAATCATCAGGGATTTAAAAGAGAAGCATAATGTTCCCCTGATTGTTATGAGTGCAGTCAGTGACGTGGACAAGAAGGTTGATTTGTTTAACTTGGGTGCCATTGATTATGTGACGAAGCCGTTTCACAATGATGAGCTGCTGGCGAGGATTAAGGTACACTTAAAGGGCAGGGATGAGAGCACTGCCGTATCGGTAACTTATAAGGATATACAAATGAATACCAAGGATTTTACGGTCATTTGCAACAATCAGGAGCTGATACTGACAAAAAATGAATTTGAGCTGTTGAAGGCACTGATGGAGCGTCCGGCACAGGTTTTTACAAGAAGCATGCTGTTTGACCTTGTGTGGGGAGACGAGGATTCGGCTGATGACAACACACTTAACGTGCATATTAGCAAGATAAGAAACAAGCTGAAGCAGTGTAATCCCAAGGAGGAGTATATTGAAACGGTTTGGAGCATCGGCTACCGCATGGCAAAATAAAATTTAATACTTATTTAAGAAATTAAGAAAAATGAGGGCTTTTGAAAATTGGCTGAATTGCTATGAAATCTAGTAAAATCAAGGCTTACAAAAAATTTTAGTTGCAAATAAATTTGTGTAAAATTGTGTAAAAAATTTACGGTTGGTAACAAATTGGTAACAAAAAACCATTAAAAAGAGGGGCGCTTTGCATCCCTCTTTAAATTAACTCTATCGCTTTTCGCAGCTCACTAATATCTTTATGTGTATATATTTTTTCGGTTACATCATTTCCACCGCTATGACCGAGCAGACGCTTTACAGATACAGGGTTAGCTCCTGCATTATTTAAAAGGGTTGCAAAGGTATGTCGGCAGTCATGCGGTGTATGGTATGCCGTTATACCTGCAGAGACAACGGCTGACTTGAATTGCTTTGTGGTATTCGCTACGTTTGTATACCAGCCTATATTTACTTTGTTTTGGACAAGGGGCAGGATTTTACTATGTATGGGTACAATTCGGTTCTTGCCAGCAGCGGTTTTGACACCGCCCCTCATAATGCCATTGCCTAGATCTATTTCATTAATGCCCACAAACTCACTGATTCTCCAGCCGCTATAGATAAGCATAAGAACCAAGTCAGAATTGGGTACATGGTTATTATATGCATTCCATAGCGTTTCAATATCATTATCTGTAAATGGAACACCATGCTCGTCATCGTCGGCTTTTGTTATGCTGACATATGCAGAGTAATCCTTTTGTGCAATGTCATATTCCAAAGCATATGCATATAGTTGTCTGAACAGGTTTTTAATATGCTCCATGTAAGCATGGGAGAGGGTGTAATCATCAATAATACTCTGCATGTCATCAGTCCGTATATCCGAAAATACTTTGTTATGTAAGGATTTACATTTCTGATATGCTCCTTTGGTACAGTTGACTGAGCTTTCTGAATACTTACGTTTGCCATTGACATATTTCCGCTGGTACCATAAATCATAAATCTGACTGAATGTAAGCTTGTTCTTTGACAAATCACGTGGATTTGTATTATATTCGGCAAGTGCAAGGATTGCATCCTTACGTGTTTCGTAAGTACCGATAATATGTCGTTCGACTTTGACATTTGTAATGTCAATGGTTCCAGGGGCACGAACTACCCATGGTTTGCGTCTTTTGCCTGATAATTTGGTAATGGATCCGTAACCGTTGGGATATTTCATTGTATCAAGTCCTTTCTTAAAAAAGGGTATAAAAATACCCTGGTTGCTAAACCAAGGCAAATATGATACAATATGCTTGTTTGGGGCTTATGTATCATGCCACTTTGGTATGTTAGTAAGCTATGTGCTCCCTGCTTTGCAGGGGGCATATTTTATTTTTTTGTGTTATTATCATCAAGCAGTTTAGGTGCTTGTGCATTTAATGGAGATAATACGCTGTGTCCTATTTGCCTTTCAAGATTTTCCCTTGCTTCCTTGGCGATATTTCCGCCCTGTTGTGTCACTTGTATAGTCTGCTCCATGCCTTTAGGATTGGTAGCCTTGGAAATTTCAGTAGTTGATATTTCTGCAAGCTGGTTTAAAACCAATTCGGTATTTGTCATATTATCTCTTAAATTTTCTTTATGTAGCCCTTTGAGCTCTTTGTACTCACGGACCTTCTTGCCAGACCATGCAGCGGTAAGAATATCAGTGAGAATTGCATACTGTTTACTTTCGGTGATACCGGCACGATTCCATTCGTCTGTCATTTCCTTGCGTACTTCAATGGAACGTAATCGTTGGGTAATCCATGCATCGCTGTAACCTTTAGCTTTATATTCACGAATAGCCCGCTCCATTGCAAGCTCAGGGTCGGCAATTTCATCTAAACGCTCTTTACCAACCATTGCAAGCCATTGTTTAAATGGTTCGGCTTTTTTAGATGGAATGGATTGAATGATACGAAGGATTTGTTCTGTGTCTGCACAATCTGTGAGACGCATTTTTCCATCTTGGGCTTTCATTTTCAAACGTCTACTAATCGTAGACGTTTGAACTCCTTCTGCTTCAAGTTGTGTTTTTAGTTTACTCCAGTATTTTTTTGGAGCAACACTGTCTGTAAGCACCTGAACCACATCAACAATAGAAAGATACCATTCACTTTGTTGTTTGTGCCATACCTTTCGTACGTGCGTGTCATAAAAAAATTCAAGTTCCTGTTCATTAAATGATGATATGTTGTCTATAGATATCGGAACAGTAGTACCCGTAGTATCATCATATTCAAAGAAAAAGAAATCAATCATCCCCCTTTTTAGTGCTGTGTATCATAACCTTGGTTATGTGTAGTTGTGGTTATCGTCCTCTATTGGAGCAGGGACGGTATTTAATTATTTAGCTCATATATGGTAATCATATTACCATTTTTATCTTGTGCAGAGTTAGACTTGATTTTTGATACAACCAATGTAGTACCAATTGTTTTTAACGATATAATAAATAACAATCCATTAATCCACCTAATAATTTCACCTTTTCCGATATTTCCATCTTGAAAGTAAAACAAATCACCAGAAACATAGTCCTCATTAAAATACAATGTGTCTATAATATTTATATTATAACCAAAATGAAGCTTTAAAGGATATTTAGAATACTTTAGTGTCTTTGTATATGGGAAATATTCTAAATATGTACTTGGTGGTGAGTTCTCAAATCCTTTTTTATAAGAAAAACTTATTTTTTCAGGATTTATTTTTATTTCATTTAAATCATGTAGAGAGAGAGATGTTAAATTTTCAAGTAAATTATTTATTTTAATAATGTCATTTAAAGCTACAGTACGATTATGTTGATTCAATATTACATATGCCATGTTGTTCTTTTTTATAATATTACAGTTTAATTGATATGTAAATGTGCTTTGAAAATGTAACATGGTAGTTACATTAATCTTATCTAATATATATTTTTCGTTGCGAGCGTTAGCTTCTCTTTTTTTATCTTCATTTATTCTTTCAAATTTTTCATCTTCAGTTTCAAAATGATAACCAGATAAATAAAATTCATTAGATTTGTTTACACATGCACGTCCGAGTTCATTTTTACCAGCTTTTAAACAATAGTTTGCATGTTCTCGTAAAATGGTATCTATGCCATAGCTTTTTTCGTTATGTTTAACTATTTTTCCAGTTGGAGGAATTGCGTTCACACTAAATACACTATCAATATTGTATTTTTTTCCATTTATAATATAATATTTTGGAAAATCGGAATACAAACTTATATGTGATTTATCTATATATATTTCATCTGACCTGAATTTTGATAATAGACGTTTCATAAAAAGCATAATCTTATCTCCATAAATTTTTTATGTGTATAGTCTTCAATTCGCCTTTGTAATAAGAATATTTATATTATATATAGTAGGCTTGTTATCTACTATTTATCAACTAAATGGTAAATCGTCATAATTTGGGACTTCACTTGCTTGGTACTGAATGGAAGTAGAATTTTCAAAAGGAAGTGACTCTAATTCGATATCCCATGTAAGTAAAATATTATTTTTATAGAATGAACTTTGACAACCGCAAATAGGACAGTATCTAGCATTACTTTCCAGTGAATGGTTATTACATGTTTGAGATGTACATTCGTTTAATAAATATGTTCCACAAATTTGACAGTAAGCACCTTCTATGTCGGTTTCTTCATTTTTGCATATAGGACACATAATAGGTTTATTGTAGTTAGGATGTGTTATTAGTTTTGGGTATTTCATAATATTTCCTTTCCCCCATTGTAGAGTATTATGTGCTCCACATATAGGACAATATTTTCCGTATCTTTGTATACAAGTACCCTCGCAATTTTTGCATAGTTTTTGATATATAAAAGCATAATAAAAATGAAAGACAGCATTATCATATTCATCATTAGGATTTAAATTTTTTTTCCAGTTAATATATTCTATATATCTACGCTTTGACGCTTTGTCTGATATTTTACATAAGGAGCGAATCTCTCTTGCAGATTGAACTTTAAAACTTAACAAAACAACATGTGGAACTAGGAGTAGTTGGGCAAAATAGTTGGCTTCCTCTTCAATACAATCATATATCTGGTTGCTTATATTGCTTCGAAAAAGTTTATCTGAAGAAGTTATGGTGTGATGTCCCAATAAAATGTGTCCTAATTCATGTGCTAAATTCCACCTTACTCTGTTAGATGATTTTAAATTAAAATCAATATCATTATAATAAATGCAATATCTGTTTTTACTCTTACAATAAACAGCATAAGAATCATTAGTTTCAGCAGAAATAATTAAGTCCGTATATGATATATTGTATTTTTTTATTTGGCTACTATATGTAATGAGTTTGATATTATTATATGATTTAATTATACTACCTAATTTTACAGGCAGAATGGGTTCTTTTATTTTTTTAAAAACATCACATACAATTTTTTTTATTTGTTGTTTTCTATTAATCGATATTACCGGAATCATCTTCTTCCCAATTATAGTCATCAAAATTTGCACGTAGGATATTCATAAGTTTTGTCTTTTCTTTTTCTGTCATCTTACTTCTTTCTCTTTGAATTATCACCATGTCAGAATCGTTGTTTTGATTGGTTGCATATTCAGTACCATCTTCATTATAGTGTATTTTTTGTCTGATAGAAGTTCGACCATATAAATAATCTATGTCCACATTAAAATAATCTGCAATTTGTTCGTATAATTCAGATGATGGAAGACGGCCGCCTGTTTCCCACATTCCTATTGTGCTTTTTGAAACACGAAGCTCCTTGGCTAATTGTTCTTGATTGAATCCTCGCTCTTTTCTTAATTTCAAAATTATATTTTTAAAATTTGACATCGTAATCACCGTCTTTCATCTTTTATAATTACATAATATCACTTATAGTGATAAAAGTAAATAGAAAAAACACATCTCGTGAAAAATCACAATTAGTGATTGACAAAAACCACAATAAGTGATAATATAAAAACACTTAAAGTGAGAGGAGGGGCGTTAGATGAACAAAAAAATAATAGCTGAACGTCTTGTAAGATTACGTGGCAATAAAACACAAACTGAAATTGCTAGAGCAATTGGTGTATGTCAAAGTACATATGCTATGTATGAAACGGGACAAAGGATTCCAAGTGATGAAAGAAAAAAGAAAATTGCAGAATATTACAAAAAATCAGTGCAATCCATTTTTTTTAAAGATTAAAATCACTATAAGTGAGATGGCGATTCATAGTAACATGATAAGGAGGGAATATATGAAATGCGTTACAGAACTTACACATTGTGCGGAAAAGGAACTTGAAGATATGAGCATCGAAGAAATTGAGGAGGGATACTTAGATGTAATGACAACATTTGGAAATAAGGTCAGTGACAAGGCGATTGAAATATTTGAATTAATTATAAATTTTGTAGTCAATAAAAAAAGGGAGATTTTATATGAACGAATTGAAAATGATTGAAGTTAATATGGAAACACAAACGATATCGGCGAGAGGATTATATAAATTGCTTGAAATTGAGAAGCGATTTAGCACATGGTTTAAAACAAATTCACAAGGATTTATAGAGAATGAGGATTTCAGAGGGGCGTACCTTGAGGTACAGGGCAACCAATACGGAGGAAAGCAAATTGTACAGGACTATGAAATATCGGTTGATATGGCAAAACACATCTGTCTTATGAGTAGAACTGAAAAAGGAAAGCAATGCAGACAATACCTTATTGATTTGGAAAAAGCATGGAACAAACCTGAACAGGTAATGGCAAGGGCATTGAGGCTTGCAGATTTAGAGATTCAAGAGCTAAAAAATAATAATATTTCTCTGTTAGAGGATAATCAGAGAATGAAGCCTAAAGAAATCTTTGCTGATGCGGTATCAACGTCACATACGTCAATCCTAATTGGTGAATTGGCAAAAATATTGAAACAGAATGGTATAGACATAGGACAAAACAGGCTGTTTGCATGGATGCGTAACCAAGGTTATCTGATTTCACGAAAAGGAACCGACTACAATATGCCAACGCAAAGAAGCATGGAACAGGGATTGTTTGAAATTAAAGAATCAACCTCTGTTAATCCAGATGGTTCCATTCGTACCAACAAGACACCCAAAGTCATTGGCAAAGGACAGCAATACTTTATTAATAAGTTTTTGAATAAATGAAGGTAAAGCAAATGTTATCACAGGAAATCATGGAATTAGAGCATGAAAATATTGTATTAAAAGAAGCATTGGAAGATATCAAGAGGAAAATGGAAAACAACGAGGTACAAAAGCCAAAAAGCTGTCAGTATTGTAAGAATTATGTACAGCATTATATAAAAGGAGGCAGAACTTATAAAAGTGAGTATGTACCAATTAATGACGGTCATTGTACTTGTAGAATGCCTATTTATAGGGGAAGAAAGATCCCAAACCAAGTGATACATGCCCGTATTTTGAATAAGGTACCTATGAAATGAACTCATGAAAAACCTTGGTGCACCAAGAGAAATCAGGGTTCCTGGTTATAAATTTGTAAAGGAGGAGTGATTAAATTGATTGGAAATATACCTGTAAAGACGGCAGCCAAGATACTTGGCATATCAGCATTTTCCGTACAATGTGGACTAAGAAGCGGCAAGCTACCCATTGGGACATGCTGGAAAAATGACAACAGCAACGAACATAAGTATCTGATATCTCCGGCACTGCTTGCCAGTTTTCAGGGAATTACGGTTGAGGAAATCGAAAAAATTGTAAAGGGGGAACAGGATGAGAGTAAAGATACTTAAAGTAATAACCATTGTAGCTGCCATGGTACTCTTTCTATCCATCATGGCACTGGATACGGAAGAAAACAGAGTAGCACTGATTTCATTTATGCTTTCGGCAGCGTGGCTTTGGCTTGTCGCACTTGCAAACAGTGTTGATATAAAAAAAGGCTCCGCCAGTGATGGCAACACTGGTAGAGCCAACTCATAAAACAACACAAATATTATATCACAAAATGGGAGGTTGTGAAGATGTTTTTTAGGATTTGTCAACATTGTGGGGCTCATTTAGACCCTGACGAAAAATGTGACTGTCGTGAAAAAGAAAGACTGGAGCTTGAGGAATATGAAAAGCAGATAAAGACCGAACAGGACGGACAGATTGCTTTTGCATTAGAGACAGCGTGATGCAGAGTGCATTATAAAAATTATTTTAGGAGGATAAAAATGAACAGTATTATAGCAGTAGAGGTAAAAAAGAGTCTTGGAACAATTCAGGACAATCTTGACGCAGTAGAGGCGTCAATAAAGGAACGTATTGAAGAATACAAAGGTATAGTTGTTACAGAGGACAGCATCAAGGACGGCAAGCAGGCTGTAGCTGACATCAGAAAAGAACAGAAAGCTCTTGATGACAGCCGAAAGGCTATCAAAAAAGAATGGATGGCACCATATGAGGCTTTTGAAAATAAAGCGAAAAGGGTTATCAAGTTATATGATGAGCCGATAAACGCAATTAATGGACAGCTTTTAGCCTTTGAGGAAGAACGAAAGGAAGTCAAGCGAAAGAGGATTGCTGATATTTATGAAAACGCTGACAAGGGAGAATATGCTGACTGGCTTACACTTGACGGGTTGTTTAATGAAAAATGGCTGAATGCGACATACCGTGATACGCAAATCAAGGAGGATATTGAGGACGCATTTGCAAGGCTCAGCATTTCCATATCGTCAATCAAGGCGATGGAGTCTGAATTTGAGCAGGCAGGACTTGACGTGTTAAGGAAAACAGGAGATTTTCAGCGTGCAGTGCAGGAAATAACGCAGCGTAAGAAAATGAAAGAGGAGATTATAGCCAAGGAGCAGGAAAAGGCAGAGGCATTTGCAAAAGCACAGGCAGAGGCAAAGGAGGCAGCAGAAAAAGCTCAGACGTTTATTCCGCCAAATGCTGATGATGACATACCATTTGAGCCTGAAAGAATGATTGAGGTTGTTGTTCGTGTAAGGGAAAGTGCCTTAGATGATTTTAAAGCACTTATGGAGTTTAATAAATATGCATATGAGGTAAAAGAATGAGAGAAGATGGAAAAATATTCGAGGCAATACCGCTTGTCATGGCTGATATAGATGCAGTAGGCAAGAATAGGAAAAATCTGCAGCAAAATTTTAACTACCGTGGCATTGATGATGTGATGAATGCTATCAATCCCGCTTTAATAAAGCATAAGGTTTTCATTGTGCCTGAGGTGCTTGAACAATCGAGGGAAGAACGTCAGACAAAAAATGGCAGCAATCTTATTTATTCCGTATGCAGAATAAAATTTCGCTTTTGTGCAGAGGATGGAAGCTATGTTGAAGCAACAACCATAGGTGAAGGTATGGACAGTGGCGATAAAGCTACAAACAAAGCTATGGCAATTGCATTTAAGTATGCCTGCTTTCAGGTGTTCTGTATTCCGACTGAGGAGATGAAGGATCCTGATAGTGAGTGCCCTCCTGCAAATAGGGCAAAAGGAAATGACGTTACAGAGGAAATGACTGATGCACTGATTGATAGTGTAAAAATTACTGTTATTCAGAAAAAGATTGCTTCAAAAGGACTAAAGGACTCGTCAATACTTGAATATTACAAGCTGGACAGTTTTAAAAACATGCTTACAACAACTTGGATGAATGCAATGAAACTATTGGACAACTACCCTGACAAGAAGGAGGCATAAATGGAATGTACAGGAAGGCTTAAGGATGCAAGCAGGAGCCTTGACGGCAAGGCACAGATTACATTAGCTATCAATGAGGTTGGTGTTGCCCTTGCAGGATATGACAGCTTAAAGGATGCGGAAACCCTTGATATTGTCATAAAAAAGCATAGGAAGAAACGCAGCCTTAATGCAAATAATTATTTTCATAATTTGGTTGGGCAAATTGCGGATGTACTGAACTCAAGCCATACAGAAGTACATAACAGGCTGATATCCGAATATGGACAGATAGACACAGATGTTGAAACAATCATTATGCGTGACGATGTGCCGTGGCTGAAGCTTGAAAACATGCATTTGAGACCAACAACAGCAACACAGGTGTTGGACAACAAAAAGTTATATAGGGTCTATTTTGTAATGAGAGGCTCACATACTTACGATACGGCGGAAATGTCAAAGCTGATTGACGGAACGGTATCAGAAGCAAAGGAGCTTGGTATTGAGACAATGACACCAAATGAGCTGGAGAGGATGAAACAGTTGTGGAAAGCATAATGCAGCATGAAAAAGTCTGTTTTCTCTGTGGCAGGAACGGCAGCACGGACAAGCTGGAGGAACATCATATATTTAATGCGTCCAACCGTGATAATTCCGAAAAATACGGATTAAAGGTATGGCTGTGTGGAAGCAGGTGCCACAGAAATGGCACAGATGCAGTCCACAGAAGCAGGCAGACGGCAGACAAATTAAAAGCAATAGGGCAGGCTGAATTTGAAAAAACACATACGAGACAGGAATTTATAAGCATATTCGGCAGGTCTTATTTATAGTAACCCGTAAACCATAACAGATTTTACACCTATAAAATATATCACAGAAAAATTATAGGTTATTTAACTGCCCTGCAACGGCAGGGCGAAGGGAGGGATATATTGCAGCAGCAGATTGAGAACTACTTTAAGGAGGAGTAAATGGCACGTCATAAAAGTGACGGATTACGCTATTTTTCATTTGATACGGATTTCTTTTATTCCGACAGACGGATAAAAGCCTTGCGGGCAAGGTTCGGCTCGGATGGACTTATATTTTACATATATATTTTAACGGAAATATACCGTAACGGATATTACGTGACATGGAACGAAGATGCGGAAGACAACGCTATAGCCGATCTCGGCATCTCGGACGGTTTAATAAAGCAGATTAAGACATTCTTGGTTGGTCGGTCACTACTCACTGAGAGCATACTTGCCAGTCCGGACACTATCTTAACCTCACCGGGAATACAGAAGCGGTATCAGGAAGCCGTTAAAAGCCTAAAACGTGAAGTTTATGTTGATGCGGAGATTTGGCTTTTAAACAAAGAGGAAACGGCATCCTTTATTAAAGTCACGCGAAAAAATGATAAATCCGAGAAAAAAGAGGATAAATCCAAGATTAATGGCGATAAATCCGAGAAAAATCACACAAAAGAAATAAAACTAAAAGAAACTAAAAGAAATAAAAATATATTGTGCAAAGCTGAAGCTTTGGCACTGTTTGAACGGCTATGGCAAATGTATCCGAACAAGAAAGGCAAAGGACAGGTATCAGATGCCCAGAAAATGAAGCTGCTGGAAATTGGCTTCGATGAAATGAGCCGGGCAATCAAGCGGTACATGGAGGATCTTGAAAAGGATAAGTCATGGAGAAAGCCGCAGAATGGCAGCACATTTTTTAACTCAGGCTACATTGATTATCTTGACAAAAATTATCAGCCGTATGTGGGAGCATCAGGCAAAGGGTTCATTGATTTTCCGCAGCGTAATATGGATGCCGAGCTGGGGGAACTGGAACAGATGTTTCTCGATGAAATAAACCATGGAGGTGATACGCGTGGCTAGAAGCAGAAAATGCCTTGATTGTGTTTATTGCAGGCAGATAAGATATGACGATTTTGCAAGACGTGATTACAGGAATAATTATACGTGCGATTACATGTTAATTACACACCGCATGGGGAATAAGGGAAATAATCCTGATAAATGCCTGCTGTTCAAGAAAGGAAAAGGTAAGAAGTATGGACCTGAATAAGAGAAACAGGTGGATTGAGGAAAATCTTAATTTCATACATTTCATGTTAAGGAAATTTCGAAGAATGCCAAACTATGATGATTTGTTCATGGAGGGGGTTCTTGCGGCAATAAAGGCATTGGATAATGCAGATGAGGCAGGCGGAATAAATGCTTACATCGGAAAAAGCATATATTGCAGCGTGATGAATTATCTCAGCAGGGTTGATGTACCACTGACACCAAAATCAACAGGGAAGGGAACGTATTACAAAGTTTCGTGCTGCTCTTTGGACAGGCAGATAAAAGATGAAACAGGAAGTATGTGTTTTGGCGATATGCTTCAGGACACAGAAAATGAGCTGGACGAGGTTGTAACAAGATGTGACTTCGAACGCATGATTGATAATTACAACGGAAAGCACAAGGAAGAAATGTATCTGTTCCTTGACGGGTATGACCGAAAAGACGTTGCGAAAGCAATGGGGATATCCTATGAGGCACTCAGGCAGAACATAGGCAAAATGAAACGGAAATATGTTGCTTAAAGAGAAAAAATTCGCTCCTAAGTCTATCTGATTTGCAAAAAATGAGGTGCAATTATTTTTCGTATAATACTTTTGTAACTTGTTTACTGAGTAATGGAACTGTAAGGCTTAACAAAAAGGAGGGAAAGAACATGAGAGAAAACCTTAGAACTGCAAGAAATTCAAAGAAAATGACACAACAGGCAGTTGCAGACTACTTAGGTATAAGCCTTGTGTATTATCAAAAAATCGAACAGGGTAGCAGAACTGGGGATTTTGACATTTGGGATGACTTAGAGGATTTATTCAACATTCATCAAAGGAAATTGAGAGAAAGGAGTTAAAAATGAACAATATGCAATTAAAGGGAAATGAGTATATAACATCTTTGGAAGTTGCTGAGATGGTGGAAAAAGACCATAAATACATGATGAGGGATATTAGGAATTACAGTGCCGTAATGACGGGTGCAAAAATTTCACCCGTTGATTTTTGGATTGAGGGCACCTATGTGGATGCAAAAGGAGAAAGCAGACCTTGCTACAATATCACAAAAAAAGGATGCGAATTTATCGCTAATAAACTAGTAGGGGTCAAAGGTACTACATTTACCGCTAAGTACATTAACCGTTTCCATGATATGGAAAATAAATTAACGGTAGTTATTCCAACGGATTATCCAAGTGCGTTAAGGGCATATGCAGATGAATATGAGAAACGGTTAGCTGTAGAACAAGAAAAGAAACTGTTGGAAGTTGAAACAATTGAGATGAACAGAACCATTTCGGAGTTGCAACCTAAAGCAAATTATGTGGATACCATTTTACAGAGCAACTCTACGGTATTAGTTACCCAGATAGCACAAGATTATGGGATGAGTGCAAAGAGATTTAATTACATTCTTAAGAATATGGGTATTCAAAGAAAAGTTGGAGAGCAGTGGGTATTGTATAGTAAATATCAAGGGTTGGGATATGTACATAGTAAAACTATCAAATTCACTCGTAATAATGGGCAGTTGGATTGCAAAATGAATACTGAATGGACACAAAAAGGAAGGCTGTTTCTATATGAGGAGTTAAAAAAGGAAGGCATCTATCCATTGATAGAAGCATCCAAATAATTACTCTGCTATTGAAATACCAACAGATTTTAAAAAGTTATCACGACCAAGCAAATAGTCAGTAGATGTATCCAGAATATCTGCAATAGCAACAAGACACTCTAAAGATGGAGAACGCTCCGCTTGTTCATACTTCTGGTATGCATTCAAAGACACTCCAAGTTTGTCAGCCATATTTTGTTGAGTGAGTTTTCGCTGCATACGCATTTGACGAAGACGTTTGTTAAACATAATAGAACCTCCTAAAAAATCATTGACATTACATACAAATTGTACTATATTACAAAACATAATAATACATACAATATGTATGTAGTTGGTACAGGAGGTACATATTATGAATGTGATAGTGGAAATTATCTCTCTTATGATTGAATTGTCAGATGTTTCTTTTCAGGAGGCAGTAGATAACCTGAGAGTAGATAAGAAATTAAGCAAAAGGTTTGTGGAGTTATTAATCGACTTTACATCAGAACAAAGAAAAATAAGATAATCTCAAATCGCCCAACCAGCATGGAAATTGTCTTATTACAAGAAGTACCTTGTAAGTAGATTATAAGGTATTCCAAAATAAAACCGGAAAGGAGTAAGAGGTTTGCTGGCCGGCGTTAAAGAGCTCTTTA
>JAMPBO010000007.1:73945-143462 GCA_023666705.1 Bacteroides sp. | reverse complement strand
TGAATTATTTTGGGATTGCTATCTGCGGGGCAAAAAAGAAGGTCAACAAATTGACCGGGAGCATGGCATTGTTGAGGTAGTATAAAAAACAAAGGCCGCCGCTATGGGGAATCACCTCATACGCGGCGGTCTGTCATTTTCCCTCGTACTGGATTATTGACTTGGCAGTTGGGGAACTTAGAGGTAATATACGAGAGCGGGAAACGAGGCTATCGGACGAAAAGCAAAAAACTTTAGAGCCGATTTTCACATTTTTATGAAAAGGAAAAAGATTTCGTTCCCTTTCAAATAGGGTTTCGTTCCCTCCCGGCGAAAAACGGAAAATATCTGCCGATATAAAAATAGAAAGTACCTTTCTATGTAAAAAGGACTGCCCGTGGGGAAACTAAAGCCAAATGCGAGAAGAACACTCGCATGGGAAAAGAATTGCAGGTGAGAAAAATGAACATAGCCATATGTGATGACGAGGAAGCCATCAGTGAACAGATAAAGGAACTGGTCATAAAAGAAAAACCGGGCGTATGCGTGGAGCTGTATGAGACAGGGGACGGGCTGCTTGCCGCCGGGAAGCAGTTTGACATGGTGTTCCTCGACATACAGATGGAAGGGACGGACGGGATCGGGACGGCGAGGAAGCTCCGGGAGAGGGACGAGGATACCATACTGGTCTTCATAACGGGCATCCGGGAGTATGTCTTTGAGGCGTTTGACGTGGCGGCGTTCCACTATCTGCTAAAGCCGGTTGAGGAAGATAAATTCCGGGAGGTGTTCCGGCGGGCGGAAAGGGAGCTGGATAAGAGGAAGAAACAGCAGCGGGAGACGGTATTCATCAAGACGAGGAGCCGGAGCTTCACGCTTGATGCGGACAGCATCCTTTATATCGAGAGCAGGGGCAAGAAGGTGGAAGTCCATGCCAAAGGGGAGACCATAGAGGCATATGTTTCCATGAACGAAATGGAAGGGCAGCTTGGGGAAAGTTTCTACCGCTGCCACAGGGGGTATCTGGTGAACATGGCGTATGTGGCGGAGTACGACAGTGAGGGCATCACCCTGAACAACGGGGAGTATGTCTATCTGGCGAAGGAAAAATACGGGGAGTTTGTAAAAGCCTATATGCGGTATCTGAGAAACGGGGTGGATGCGGATGGCTGAATATATCATGGAGATGCTCAGCATTCTGCTGTATCTGTTTGAGGGGTACTGCATACAGTTCTTTTTTGGCAGGTTTGCGGAGCCAAAGCTGCGCAGGTTAAGGAATGCGCAGTGGGCGGCAGGGATTGTGTGGATTTTGATAAGGATTGCAGATGGGGCTTTATTCCGTGGAACGGACAGCGTAACGCTGGTTGAAGTGCTGCTATTTAATATGGCTGTTTTGTTTGCTTTCTGCGCGGGCTGGTATAAAGGGAATATCCAGACAAAAATTTTTCTGGTCATCCAGTTTATCTCCCTGCGCGAACTGGCATTCTGGACTGGTTACAGTTTCCTCTATGTCGGCAACGGCCTGATGGACTTTCTGGCAGAAAAAGCGGTAAATACGGCATGGATGGAATATATCCCGGTGGCGGTAAATGCGCTGGCCTGCATTTCCGTGGCGTTTGTGGCGGCGATAGAGGGCATCCTGCTCTTGGCCTCCATAAGGAAAATCGTAAGCTGCTGCCATTTCAGGGAAAAAGGCAGGATGGGCAGGGAAGTGGTGTTTTATCTGCTCCCGGCAGTGGCGGGCGTTCTGGTTGCGGTGCTTGTGCGCCTGCTGGTGATCACGGTTACGGACGGCGTCCCGGTGATGTTGTATGACAGGTATCCGGCATTGTACCTTATCATCCCCATGACGGCGGCTGTGCTGCTTGGGGCGATTGTTTTCAGTTTCCGCATTTACCAGGACATGGCAGCTCTGCAGGAAGAACGGGCGGAAAAGATCATACTGGAAAACCAGGTCACGCAGATGCAGAGCTCAATGGTGGAGATGGAGCATCTGTATGACGGGATACGCTCGGTCAAGCACGATATGAAGAACCACATGGCAGTCCTGCAGAACCTCATACGGAAAAAGTACAGTGGGGAGGACGAGGAAGTCCGGCAGTATTTTGAAGGTATGTACCAGTCGGTGGAGCAGCTTGACAGCAGGGTGCATACGGGAAACGCGGTCAGTGACGCGGTGGTGGGCAGCAAGTTCCGCTATGCGGCAAAAAAGGTGGAGGGAATCCGGCTGGACGCAAAAGGCTTCATGCTGACCGATGCCGTTTCCATAAAGGCTTATGACATGGGTATCATCCTGAACAACGGGCTGGACAATGCGGTGGAAGCCTGCGTGAGGATGCGGGAGAAACAGCCGGATGCGGATGCCTATATCATCATCCGGTCTTTCCGGGCAAGGAATATGTTTTTTATAGAGATTGAGAACAGCTTTGATGGCATGGCGCTGCCCCGCAGGGACAGCGGCCTTCCCATATCAACAAAAGAAGATAAGGAGGTGCATGGGATAGGGTTAAGGAACATCAGGAAGTGCGCAGTAAAATATGGCGGCGATATGGACTGTATTGTGAAAGGCAACCGGTTCATCCTGTCGGTCATGGTAAAAAATTAAGCAAAAGGAAGGAGAAGATTCATTATGAGTATTTTAGGAGTAAACGGTGCTTTGGCGGGAGTGTACCAATATGCAAATAAGGCGCAGAAAACCGCCACAAACGGTGGCGTGAGCTTTGCGGAGCTTGCGGCGGCAAAGGCGGAGGGGCAGTCGGATGTATCGGGAATGAGTTTCAAGGATATGTGGCAGGCAAGATTCCCCGGAGCGTACTATCATGTGATGGACGGTTCCGCGATATCGCAAGGGGCGTGGGACAGGAATGATTTCCCTCTTGAAAAATTCTTTCAGGATAATACGGATGATTCCGCGTTAAACTGGAAACCGACAGGGGCGGAGCCGGAAGCAGCCAGTTCACAGGTACAGTCACGGTGGGATTCTACTTTGGGGCAGAAGTCGATTATCGTGCCGCCGGAATTAGAGGAAAAGATGAAAAATGATCCGGAACTGGCAAAGAAGGTGATGGCGAATGTTGAGAATTTTATTGCTACATACTCAGCAACTTCCGTCAGGCCGGGCAGGGTATGTTCGTGGCTGATTTCCCTTGATGAAAATGGGGAGATTGAAAAATATCGTGTAACAGGGGGCGGGGGCAACATATCCGGTCCGACAGAGAAAGAACAGCGCCAGTTCGAGGCGGAGCAGGCGGCAAAGAGGAAAAGGCGTGAGGAATATGCCCGTTTGAATGAGGAAGCTGCCCTGAAACGCAGACTGATGGAGCAGGAAACGGACGCGAGGTACTATAAGGCCAGCATAACCAAAAAGGCGGTTTCGGCTGCGGCATATGAGCAGAACATCATGGATGCGGCGGGCATTTTGAAGTAAAGCGGGATATGCCCGGACTTACCATAAGGGGGCATGGGCGGCTCCGAATGACAGAGGGGCTGCCAATGAAAGATTGATAACGATGGAGGATACAGAATGTCAGTAGCAGGAATTAACGGAACGGCAAGCCACCCTGTCTATACACCGGGCAAGGCAGCGGGGAATGTGCCAAATAATAACTTTAGCCAGCAGATCAACCGGGCAAAAGCAGGAAACGTACATACTTTGCATTGGTTCGATTCAGCAGAAGGCGATAAGCCATTAGGGGCGCTTGGGGATGGAGGAAACAGCAGCATAACGGTATATAAGCCGAAGGATTTTGACCCGGAAAATCCCGTATATAAGGTCAAGGAATGGGACGCGGAGGGCAATGTGGCGGAGCGGATGGTGGACGTGTCAAAGGTGGATGCGGAAAGCAGTGACAGGGCAGAGATGTTTGCGTATGCCTGTTATTTGACGGACAGCGGCCAGTACCCGGAAGCGCAAAGCACATTCTGCCGGATACCCGTTTCCGATGAGCAGCCGGAAAACCTGTCTGACTCTTTCCGTGCAAGGAAATTCAACTGGCTGGAGCTGGCAAAAGGTTTTATGCAGATGCAGTATGATGCGGGGAATTTGCGGGGGTATCTTGAATACAAGAAGTTTGTAGATTATTTCGCATAAAATGTCATCTTTCAGAAGCACTCAGCGGAATGCCCGGACTTATCATAAGGGGGCATGGGATGGCTCTCAATGATTCACAGATAAGGGAAATGAAACTTTTTTGAGGACTGGCTCGTATTATAAGTGGATGGCCGATTTTTAGCGAAGGGAGGTGTTGGCCATGAGAATTGGCGGCAAAGGAAGTTAGGAAATGTGTTTTGCAATAAACTGCCCGGACTTATTGCAAGGGGGCAGGGGCGGCTTTGGTGAAAGGAATGGAGGAGATTAAGAAATGAGCGTAAGTGGAATTGGAGCAGCAGTATATCTGGCAGCAGGGTATGGAACGAGAAGGACGGAAAGAAAGTTCCTTTTACCTTTCGTGTTGATGAAAGAATCTTTGGCAATTTGAAAGAATCTTTGGCAATTTCACCGAAAACCCAGCCAAGGGCAGTTTGATATGATAATAATAAAATATAAAGAATTAGACAAATCGGAATTTATCTATCCAACCCTCTAAAAACGCTGTATTTTCGAGGCGTTTCGCCTGTTTTGTGTTCCAGCCTTATGTATTTTCCCTTGTTTTTGCCCTTACGAGCCGAAACAAGGGAAATTTTTTTATACTCCGCCGACTACCTTATCCAGCAGCCTTGCGGAACTCCGCTTCGCTTCCCTTGTAGCGTGAGCGTAAATATTCATTGTGGTACTGACATCGGCGTGTCCGAGAAGCTCTTGTACATCCTTCGGCGCTGCCCCGTTTGAGAGCAGATTGCTTGTGAATGTATGTCGAAGCTGGTGGAAATGAAAGCCTTCCAAGCCCTCAACCTTTTTGCTTGCCGTCCTGCACATAATCCCTACCGTACTCGGTGATTCGTATGCTCCGTCAGGTCTGAGGCAGACAAAGGATATTTCCTTGCAGCCATCGGGGATTTCCTCCGTTCTCGGCAGGCTGTAAACCTCGTAGTAAGTACGGTCTTTTTCCTTCACCTCGGTGTAGTAGTTGAGGTGGTAAAGACCGCCGTACTGGAAGCGGTTTTTATGCTGTTCAGTTTTCGCCGCTTTGAGGATTGCCGCCAGCGTGTCGCAGAAGTCCACAGTGCGGACTTTCTTCCGCTTTGTCGCTCCTATCTCGGTTTTGTGCCTTGCCCCGTTGTAGCGGATGCTGCGGCGTACCGTGAGGTACTGCCTGTCAAGATTGATGTCCTGCCAAGTCAAGCCGCAGACCTCGCCAATGCGAAGTCCCGTGTAGTAGGCGATTTGAATGGGGAGCAATGCGGGATTGTCCTTTGCTTTCAGAAATTCCTCCAGCTTCAGATATTGCCCGTGGCTGAGCGTGGGTGCGGAAGCGGTATCGCCGTCCTCGTCCGAGAACAGGTCATAATCCTCTTTCTTGCCCCGCCAAACCACATACTGCATAGGGTTAAAGGTAATCATCCGCTTCGGGAATACCGCAAAGCGGAACGCCCCTTGCAGGACTGCCGAGAACAGTCGTAAGTACCCTTTGCTGAGTGCCTTTGCTGTCGTACCGTCGGGATTTGTCCCACCGAAGCTGAGATAATCCATATACGCCTGTAAATGGTCGGCGGTGACGGTTTTTAATTTGCGGTTGCCAATAGGGTGCTGCTTGATACGGTTGACCGTTCCTTGATATGCCATTACCGTACCGTTGCTGAGACTGCCGGGCTTTAGTTCATCCTCCACCCACATATCCAGCAGCATTCCCACCGTGGCGTTTTCGGACTTTGCGACGAATTTCTTTTCCTCGTAGTCCTCCATCGCCTTGCGGAGCATAGCTTCCGTCTCGGCTTTGCTTTCTGTCCCTACAAACTCCTTCTGGACTTTCCGACCGCTTTCATCTTCGATATAAAAGCGTCCGTACCACTTTTTGCCCTTCTTTCTTACAGAACCTTTTGCCATAGATAAAAACTCCTTTCTATCCGTGGCAATCGAGACTGTGACATATGGTGTGCGTAAAGTAAAGAATGTCACTTCTGCCGATTGGTTTCAATCGGCGTATTTTTTTGTCAAGGTGCCACGAAATTTTCTTTTTCGGCAAGCCTGTTTTCGGCTTCCGTTACTATCCCGAAGAGGTCGCTCATCTTTACGGCTGTGCGTCCCTCATCGTAGATATGTAAAATTCCGTCTAAAAAACGCTTCATATCCTCGATGGGTATTTCCATTTCCTTGCGGTAAACACGCTCGGTTATCGCCCCTGACTCAATCGCATATTTCATCAGCGACTGCTTCAAGCCATCGTCTCCCGCCACACGGTCAACCTCTGTCATAGCGTTGGCAAAATGGTGGCACAGCACCGAGTATAAGTCAATCATCTTACCGAGAAGTGTGGTAAGAAGCTGTTGGTGCGGCTCTCCGCTGACCGTCGATGAAACCGTATCAAGATACTTTTTGATATGCCCCTCAATGTCCTTTTGGCAGAGCGTACGGGCATCGTATTCCTTTTCTTCGGAAAGCCCCGTCAGCCATTCGGGAGTGGTAAGCAGCGCTTCGGCAAGACCGTTGATAATCATAGTACGCTTCGGGTCAACGCCGTCTGCTTCATACCGCTGAATGGTGGATTTGTTTACGCCAATCCGTTTGCCGAGTTCGGGCATTGTGAGATTTAATTCTGTTCGGCGCTCCTTTACCCGTTCACCGACCTGTTTTGCGGTGAACTCAATTTCTTTTTTCAAGGTTTTCACCTCCTGACGAGTATCATTATAGCACATCGAAACGCAGATTGCAACCCTGAAACGAGATAAATATTAAAAATAATTCCCAAATGGTTGCAAAACAGGTTGACAAGCGATGGCAAAATAAGTATAATTACAGATACATAGTTGCAAAACGAGTATTCATGAAAGGAGGCTGATAAAATGAGCAACATCAAAATGGGTTTAACCATCGAGGAAGCCGCCGAATGTACGGGTATCGGCAGAAACACAATGCGGAAGCTGGTGGACTGGGGCAAGCTGCCCGTCCTGAAAGTCGGACGGAAAGCGATTATCCGCAGGGACACGCTGGAGCATTTTATGAGCGTCAATCAGGGCAGAAACCTTCTCAATCAGAATGATGTCCGCCGAGTAGATTGACCGTTCTTAAAGCCCTCGGCGTTTGAGAGCGAAATACACCCCTCGCACAAATCTGACGATTTGTACTCAGGGTATTTCGCCCCTGCGGGGAGCTTGTGATAACGCTGACACTTCCGTTTTCAGCATTATCACAGAGAAAACCGCTATGGCGATTTTCTCCGCTGTCCCGTCAGCACAGCCGCCGAAACAGCGGCAACCGTCAAGACGGTTGCAAAATGAGAACGGTATATTTCAAAGAAAGGTTGGATTATGGCAAGACACAGCTTCATACAAATGTCGAAGCTGCCGAATGTCAAAGGACGAATATCGTATATCACAAGTTCCGCAAGGCAGGAAAATCTATACGCCGCCTACCGCACCGCAGACAATGCCTTTTGGAGCAACCTCGCAAGGGAAAGCCAGCAGGAGTTTCAGCGAAGCGGCACAAAGGGGAAATGTATCGAAGCAAGGGAGCTGATTATCGCCCTGCCCGAAGTTTACACGCAGTACGAGCCGCAGCAGGTGCTTGAGGATTTTACAGACGAGTTCCGCAGACGGTACGGCGTAGAATGTGTATCGGCTCTACACCACAACAAGCGTAAGACCAATTACCACATCCACCTGATTTTCAGCGAGAGGAAGCTGCTCCCTGAGCCAGATGTGAAGATTGCCGCAAGAAGCGTATTCTTTGACGAAACAGGCAAACGGGTACGCACCAAGAAAGAAATCACAGGAGAGGACGGACAGATAAGAAAGGGCTGTACTGTTATCAAAAAGGGGGAGATTTACGAAAGCCATTTCTTTACCACAAAGGATGACCGCTTCAAGAGCGAGCCTTTTCTTCGGGAGGTAAAGGAAGTTTACACGGAACTTATCAACCGCCACATTTCCGCCCCTGAACAGTATTTGAAGGTATTTGATAAAAACAGCGTGTATCTGCCGACAAAGAAAATCGGCAAGCGCAATCCGAGAGAGGAAGAAATCAAAGCCGACAATGCGGCAAGGCAGGAATGGAACAGGACGGCGGATATGGCTCTTGTATCGGGAATATCCGAAGCAAGGATTTTGGAGGTCAAGCAGAGCGAGATACACGACAGGGTAAGCAGTTCCATCCGCAAAAGCGGCTGGCTGCCCAATCTGTTCCGCAGTATCGTAAGCCGAGCAAAAGACTTCCTGCAAAGCCTTATCCGTGAACACGGTATGCCGCCGAAGCCCACGCTGGTTATTGATATGTCGGAGTTCCGCACTATGCGAAATCTGATGATACGGGTGCAGGACGAAGCGAGGTCAATCCGCAGTTTGCAGGAAGAAGTTCCCAAACTGAAAGAACAGCTTTCCGAAGCAAAGGGCATTTTCAAAAGTAAAGAGCGCAAGGCTCTTACCGAGCAAATACAGCAGACTGAGCAGGAAATATCCGAAAGGCTGGATAAACTCCCCGATATTCTCAGGGAGGACGGTTATCCCGATGTGCAGGCGTTTATGGCGACCTATCGGGAAGCGGAAGCCGTTGTGGAGCAGTACAACCGTGACCTTGCCAAGTGGGAGCGTCAGGTGAAACAAAAGTGCAGACCGCAGAAGCCGCCCGAAAGGGAGAGCGTCAGAAACAGGCTCAGACAGTTGCAGGAGCAAGGAAAACAGCAGAAGCCACGCAAAAAATCCTTTGACAGAGACAGCCGATAGGCAAAAAACCGCCGCTATGGTCTTACCCATACACGGCGGCATACATATAGAGATTATGTTTCCTGCTTCTTTATAACGGTTACTTTCAAGTTTTCTGCTTCTATCAGTGTTTCCTGTTTGCATTTCGGACAGTATAGCGGATAGTTTTTAAGAAGGGTATCTTCTCTTATTCTGTCACGGGTTTTGTTGCCACAGATGGGGCATAGTATCCATTCTGTTTTACACAAGAGTATATTCCTCCCTAAAATGTGCTGAAATGCTTTATTCTATAGAAAAACTGCCTTTATGCTTATCAGCTATAATTCTAACAACAACTTTTCCAGACACATCTACATCAAAAGACGCAGTTCCGATATCAGATTTATCAAAAATAACATTACCGTCCGTATCTTGTATTTCAATGGAGATTGCCCCTGAGTCTGTTTTTACTTCTATATGAAGCACATCCGTTTTTGGGTAAATACTTTTTTTCATAGTTCCATCAAGAGAACTATATCTGCCAGTCCAACTACTCCGTCCCTCATTACCAACATAACCAATTCTTGTTGCACTTCTGGTACTCTCAATGCCCAAAGAGCCTGTTAAGTAAACGCTTCCGAAGGATATTACAAGAACAATAAATATGGTGGCGATGGAGAAAATCCACGGTTTGCGAACCGTCTTTTTGTATTCTCGAATATCATCCTCGGTAGTGTGCAATTCAAAGGCTTTGCCATCGTTTTCCTTTTCTACAAGAAGAAGCTCTTTGTTGTAGGTGCCTGCAGTTGTTGCAATTTTACCACCCTTTTTTGCCCATGGACGAAAAACAGCTTTTCCCACAGAATAATCAAGGTTTAAGTTCTTAAATAACACACGATAACCGTAATCTTCTAAAAAAGAAGCATATTCTTTGGCTTCTCTCTTAGATTTTTCTCCGACAAATTCTACTGCATAGCGATATTTTCCCGGCTCGCAGTCTTCAAACTCATACCACGCTCTGCCTGTACGAATTAAACGGTAGCCTTTATCCGCCATTTCATTCAGCCAGCTTTCCTGTTTCTTTAAGAAACCCCAAAAGAAACGATAATACTTTTTACTCATAATCTTCCTCCATAATATCTTCAGCAATTTTAACCAGTTCTTTTAATCGAATAATCTCCTTATTGCAGACCTCTTTTCCTGCATTTGTGATAATATACTCTTTTTTTCGTCCGCCTGTATTACTGCACTGTATAATCCAACCTTTTTCTTCAAGAGAAGTCAGTGCGCCATACAGCGTTCCAGCTCCAAGTATCAACCGACTATCAGTTTTTTCTTCGACGAATTGCATGATTGCATATCCATGCTTCGGCTGATAAACTGATAATAAAATAAAGAATGTTACTTCGGTCAGCGCACCACCTTTTATGTTGTCACGCAATTTCACGCCCCCTTTTTATTACGGTTACTGTAATAAGTATATCAGTAACCGTAATAATTGTCAAGGGGAAATTGAACGGCGGGAGAAAAAATCTTTTCTCCCGCCTAAAAATTACATATATATGATTTCCTTTTCCACTATCTCTGTCGCACACGCTCGTATGTTATTCATCCGTCCAACCCATTCTAAGGCGTTTTCCACCTTTAACTGTTCCGTAATACTCTGTGCCTGCTTCATATCCTCTACAAGCCTTTCAAAGCGTTCCTGTGCCTGTTCGTCAATGTCGGCAAGATAACCATTCAGTGTGCCGTCTGTCAGAAGTGTTGTATAAGTAGCCTTTTTGTACTCTTTCAGATAGCGTTTATGCCGCTGCCCCCATATCCCGATAGGTTTTTCTTCTTCGGGTGGCAAAGTAAGGCAGGGCAAATAGTAATCTCCTTGCAGTTCGTACCAAAGACCGTTATTTTTATCATAAATGTACTTGTCCATTATAAAATCCTCCAGTATAATATATTCGCACATATATCACAGTTCTCCGATTGCCACACTTTGTTATATCTTGTTATGAAATTTTCTTTCCCTTGTATTTGCCCTTATGAGCAGTTGAGGGAAGTATAAACTTGTGTGAAACCGTATAAAGGGATAAGGCGGACACATTGCGATAAATCCTTTATTTTCAAGCTTTTTGGAGGATTTTATTGAAGCCCTATGACGGGCAATAACCACTTATAAAATCGTGGTTTTCAAATCGAAATTTGCGGAGGTAAATCTATGAAAAACTATGAGTACAAATTTGTTGAAGTAAAGAGACAGGCAGGATTAGCGGGTATTACATTTGAGGAATGTAAAAAAGTTATTGTTTCGGAAGCAGAGCAAGGTTGGCGATTCAAGCAGATTGTTGCGCCAATCAATGAGAAATCAAGTGTTAATAATCCTTTGTGCTATCAAATTATTTTTGAAAGAGAAGCGTAACTTCCAGTTGTGCGCCCAGCAAAAGAATGGTATGCCCAACAGAGGATAAACAGCCATCCCCGGTTTCCGGCAGATTGGCAAATCGGGGAGCAGGGGCGGCTTGGGTGAAAAGAATGGAGGAGATTAAGAAATGAGCATTAGTGGAATAGGGGCAGCAGGATACCCGGCAGCAGGGTATGAAACGAGAAGGACGGAAAGAAATGTGGCAGGAGGGAATTTTGCAAAACAGGCGGCGGAAGCGGCACAGGCGACAGCCACCCTGCATGGAGCAGAGGAAGGTTCGGGGGATATTACGGTATTTTCAGGAGCAGAGATCGTGAGCGGTTCATCCTATTCTGTGTACAAGACACAGGACTTTGACCCGGAGAACCCTGTATACAAGGTGAAAACATGGGATAAGTCGGGAAATGTGACAGAGCGGATGGTGGATGTGTCGGAGGTCGATCCGAAGAACTGTGATACGGCTGAAATGTATGCGTACACCGCTGACCTGAAAGAGAGCGGAAAAGGCAGCTTTGAGGATACGGTGCTGAAAGCGGCGGTCGCAAAAGCAGTAAAGAATGCAGAGCAGAGAAGTTCCGCTTCATGGAGCTTTTCGGAAAAGACGGACTGGGTGGAAATCGTAAAGGGTATCATGCAGTCAGAATACAGCTACGGAGATTTGAAGGGTTACATGGAGTGGAAGAAGTTTTTAGGTTTTTTGGATAAGTAAACTGCTCGGACTTATAGTGGGGAGCAGGAGGCGGCTCTGACTGACAGAGGAGCCGCGATATAAAAAATAGATGGAGGAGATTAAGAAATGAGCGTAAATGGAGTAGGGGCAGCAGGCTACCCGGCAGCAGGGTATGAAACGAGAAGGGCACAGAGGAATACAGCAGGAAGCGGCTTTGCGGGGCAGATGGGGAATGTCAGAAGTACGCAGAGCAAGGGCATCACGCTGTACATATCAAACCCGGAGGATGGCGAAGCAATCGGTTCAATGGGAGACCATGACAGTTCCGTCACCGTGTATAAGGCACAGGATTTTGACCCGTCAAATCCTGTGTATAAAGTGAAGGCTTGGGATGCGGCAGGAAATGTGACGGAAAGGTTGGTTGACATTTCAAAGGTTGATCCAAGCAACTGCGATGAGCTTGAAATGTTCGCATATTCCAGCCATCTGACTGCCAGCGGTAAATGCCCGACTGCACAGAGTGCATTTATGGGAGCGAAGTCTAACCATGACAGCGAAAGAGGTGGCGGCAGTTTATTTGATAAGGGAAACTGGATGGATATCGTGAAGGAGATCATGCAGATGCAGTTCCATGCGGGGAATCTGAAGGGGTATCTGGATTATAAGCAGTTTTGGGACTTCATGGATAAGTAAGCCATACGGGTATATGGAAACGGAGGATTTAAAAAATGAGCATTAGCGGAATTGGAACTTCACATTATCCTGCATGGCGGGAAACAGAAAAGATGCAAAAGAACAGTTCAGGGGCAGGATTTGCAAGCAGGATGGCAGATATGGTTGGCAGGGATGCGTGTGAAAGTGGAAGGAAAACAAATGCTGTTTCCGGACGCGACAGTTATGTGGGCGGGGATGCAGCCGGTATTTATGGCATGGGAGTATATTCGAGGAAAGACATATCTGCATCACAGGAGCTAAACCTGCCAATCGAAACGGAGCGGTATAAAATCGAGGATGCCAGTTATGTGGAGGGAGTTCAGGCATATGAGATTGTTGAAAAGCAGATGTTAAGATAGACTCAGATCAATTATCAAATATCTTAATAGATAGAGATGCGGTTGTATATAAAATGCATGGCGATGTAGATCATCCAGCAAGTGCAGTTTTGACAAAGGATGATTATGTTTTGTATGATAAAAAAAGATCGCTTTTTAGAACGATTTTGAAAGGGGATCTAATATCAAAAAAATTTCTTTTTATAGGCTTTAGCTTTGAAGATCCAAATTTAGATTATATTTTAGGTCAAATTCATGCATTTTTGGATGAAAATGTTGCAGAACACTACTGCTTTTTTCGTAGGGTTCAAAGAACGGATTACAGTAAAGATGAAGATTATGGGTATGAAAAAGCAAAACAGGAATTACGTGCTAGAGATTTAGCACGCTATGGAATACAGACTGTATTTGTGGATGATTATTCAGAAATAACAGAAATACTTCGTGATATAGAGTTTACTGTTAAGAGAAATAATGTTTTCATTTCTGCAAGTGCAGATGACTATGCAAGCTGGGGGAGAGATAAAGCAGAAGAATTAGCTAGAAAAATTTCAGAGTTTTTGGTAAAGGACGATTTCAAAATCACATCGGGATTTGGAATTGGAATTGGATCGTCTGTTATCAATGGAGCATTAGTTGAAATATATCGAAGTAAGTATAGGCACACTGATGAGTATTTGCGTCTTTGTCCATTTCCTCAGGGAATAAAGGATGCAGCAGAACGAAAGAAAGTGTTTACGCAATACCGTAAAGATATGATTTTAGGTACGGGAGTGGCAATATTTTTGTTTGGAAACAAAAAAGATCCAATAGATTCATCAAGAATTATTGAAGCTCCGGGGTGTTGGGAAGAATTTTTAATTGCAAGAGATAATAAAAATGTGATTATTCCTATTGGAAGCACTGGATTCATGGCGAAAAGGATTCTTGATGAAGTCAAGTCAAATATGGATGAATATAAATATTTAGAGAAATACATTAATGTTCTTGAAACAGAGACAGATGTTGATAAGCTGGCAGAAACAGTAACAGCCATTGTAAAAGAGCAACGTATGGCATAATAAAGTAATATGTGGGAAAGTGACTGGATTGGATGAAATTTCACATTGACTAAAATAAAAACGAGAAGATGAAAACCTTATAACTGTGCAGTAAGGGTATTGTCCATTCTGGGTATATGAAATATTATATTAAGTTCTTCAGACAAAATTTTTGCACGGTTTGCTGTTTTGGAAATCATACTGTCATTATACTGGTGCAGATGGCAATATACTCGTTTTAAATATCTTATTTGGTAGTTTCTTCATATGCTTGGTCTATTAGATAATATCTGATTAGTAGAAACAATACCAAATATAAAATTAATGCAGTTTTATGACTATCCCCCTAATTTCATCAAGATAGTTAGACATTCAAAGAATACTTTTCTTAGGTTTACTCAGATTATATCTATTATATGTTACTTGTGAGCGTTGTATATGCAATTGCACACTTTTATTTTTTAGTCTTTACTTGACAGCAGAATATCCGATTTGGTGGGGAGAAGCCCCAAGAATTATCAGTACATTTATGGAAAGCTATGATTTTTCGAGAAAGACGATTGTGCCGTTTTGCACATCTGGCGGCAGTGGAATCGGATCAAGTGCGGCAAATCTTCACTCGCTTACAGCAGACTCTGCCGTATGGCTTGACGGAGACCGGTTAAGCAGCAGTACCTCCCGTGAGGATATGGTCGCTTGGATTAACAGACTTGGGTTAGATATTAATGTGGAATAATGTGGAAAGGGGAAACACCATGAAAACAAAACAGATGTTTAAAAGAATACTCGATTGTATAATGATAATATTGATGCCTGTTTTGATGGCAGAAATTTTAACCGGTCAAAAATTACACGAGTGGCTGGGTGCGGCAATGCTTGTGTGTTTCCTCACGCATATTGTTCTAAATGTATCGTGGTTTAAAAATTTATTTCAGGGCGGGTACTCCCTGTCCCGTTGCTTACAGACGGCGTTAAATCTTCTCTTATGTGCAGATATACTTGCACTTTTCGTAAGTGGAATTATGATGAGCGGCTTTGTGTTTTCGTGGCTCAGAATTAGCAGCGGATTACTTCTTGCAAGACGGCTTCATCTGTTTGCCTCGTACTGGGGCTTGATTTTGATGTCAGCACATCTGGGATTGAACTGGAGTGCAATGCTTAGTGCAGGAAGAAAACTATTTCATCTGAAAAAGGACAATGCCATCCGTGCATGGATATTGCGTATTTTTGCAATCGGTGTATCAGCCTTTGGTGTTTATGCCATGATTTCACAGAAGATTTATCAATACTTATTTTTGCAGACTCATTTTGTGATTTATGATGAGACAAAGAAGGCTGCTGTTTTCCTTTTGGAAACAGTGGCTATGATAGTGCTGTTTGCGGCGGTATTTTATACATTACAGCGGCTTGCCATAAAAATAAAATGTGGCGAAAAGGCAAAAAAACTGCTCAAATGGGCGGCATTTCTCGTGCCGATTGTAATTTGTATCGTTGTTGTCTTACTGTTTCGTCAGGGGCAGTCTGCGAAGCCTTCATGGGAGGCAGGAGCGTCGGACATGGCACAGACAGATAGTGAGGAAAGCGGGCAGCAGGAACAACAAAGCAGTGCAACGCAGACAGACAGCACCTTGCAGATGAATAATGACGTACAGACATGGGATGAAGCTGTAACTGTAGATGATGGATTTATATTGATTG
This sequence comes from Bacteroides sp., assembly GCA_023666705.1. Taxonomy (GTDB): domain Bacteria; phylum Bacillota; class Clostridia; order Lachnospirales; family Lachnospiraceae; genus Coprococcus_C. The sequence goes on along the minus strand of JAMPBO010000007.1, from coordinate 127,835 downwards.
AAGGTGGCAGCTTCCAAATGGGAAGCCCTGAAACGGAAGACTGGCGAAGTGATGATGAAGTTCTGCATACAGTAACGGTCAGTGATTTTTACATTAGTCCATATGAGGTCACACAAAAAGAGTATGAGGAGCTGACAGGGATAAATCCAAGCAATTTTAACGGAGAAAATTTACCGGTTGAAACTGTTACATGGGTTGATGCAGTAGTGTACTGCAACGCCCTTAGTGAGAAGGAGGGACTTACGCCTGCTTATACGGTAAGCGGAAGTAATGTTTCGTGGGATAGGAGTGCAAACGGGTATCGTCTTCCGACGGAGGCGGAATGGGAGTATGCCTGCCGTGCGGGGACAACGACGCCGTTTAATACGGAAAATTCTCCGGGTGCTGAGGAGGCAAATTATTACGGTCACTATCCTTACATGATAGAAGGCAATTATTTTTCACAGGAAAATCTGGACACAAAGCCTGGTGAATACCGTCAGACAACAGTGGCAGTTGACAGCTTTTCACCGAACAAATGGGGTCTTTACAATATGCACGGAAATGTCAGTGAATGGGTGTGGGATTATTATGGAGCGTATGATACAGACGACCAAACTGACCCAAGCGGTGTAGAAAGTGGAAACCACCGTGTTTATCGGGGCGGCGGCTGGAATGACTTTGCAAAAAATATGCGTTCTGCATATCGTGGAACACTTGCAGGGGAGCAGGCAAGCTTTAACATAGGCATCCGGCTTGTCCGTAATGCAAAGGCAGGAAGTGGAATTGTGTCGGGAAACAGTGATAATCAGACTGCTGGTGGAAACGGCAGGGTTTTGATTGCCTATTTCTCATGGGGTGGAAATACACGCGGCGTTGCGGAGGAAATTCAGAGACAGACAGGTGCAGATTTGTTTGAAATACAGCTATTGAAGCCTTATTCAAGCGACTACAATACAGTGTTGGATCAGGCTCAGCATGACCAAAACATTCAGGCAAGACCTGTGATTAAGAACAGGGTGGAAAATTTTGAACAGTATGATACGATACTGCTTGGTTACCCAAACTGGTGGGCATCGATTCCGATGCCGATTGCATCCTTCCTTGAAGAATATGATTTTTCGGGAAAGACAATCGTACCATTTTGTTCCCACGGTGGTGGACGGTTCGGACAAAGCCTGACGGCAATTGCGAAGCTTGCCCCTGATGCCGTAATGGGGGAGGGACTGTCCATTCATTATTCAGGTGGTTCTTCCCTTGGCGATGATGTTACCGAATGGCTTAGGGAAAATGGGATTGAATAAGATTAGTGTGAAACTGAACGAGAGACGGATAAAAAAAATATGTCTTTACTTCGTATTATTATAGAGGGTATAATTATATCAAAGAAATGATATGAAAAGCAAAAACGGGTAAAAGGAGAGATGTGATTATGCTGATAAAAGCATCCGCAACATTGAGAAATGATTATGCGTCCATATCTGCACTGGCAAAAGAAACAAAAGAGCCTATTTATATTACAAAGAATGGGGAAGGCGATATGGTGCTGATGAGTATTGATGCCTTTGAGAAGCGGGAACAGATATTGCAGCTTCGGGCAAAGGTGCTTCAGGCAGAGCAGGAAAGAATAGATGGAAAAACAACTATCAGTGTATCAGAGGCTAGAAAACGTCTGAGGGAGAGAGCCAGTGAAATATAAGGTGGAAATTTTACCTTCCGCATGGGAAGACCTAAAGAAAATAGAAGATTATTATATTTTACAGTTTGATGTGCAGACAGCACTAAAGGTCAGTGATCATATTTTAGATGTCATTGAACGGTTGGAACAGTTTTCGGATTCCGGTTCCTTTACACCAGATGATTGGCTGAATGAGCAGGGTTATCGGATAGTAATCTGTAAAAAGCATGTTGCAATTTATCGGGTTATTCACGAAACAGTGTATGTGTATCACATTGCAGATACGCAGACGGAATACACGAAATTATTTCATTCGTGAACAGGAGGATGAAATGCATGCGGACTTCAAAGAAACGTTGCAGACAGTATGCCAGAATACCACAGATGGACGGAAAACGTGGAAAAGGTACTTAAAAAACTTGGAATAGATACATCAAAGGATTTTACCGTAAATGGTATGAAGTACTACAAGGATGCTCAGGGAATCATAAGGTCAGAGGAAACGGCAATAGCAAAAAAGGCATATGAGCAGATGGAAGCAGCTTACTGGGAATATAGAAACGCACCTGAAAGGTCAAACGGCAAGAATTACATAAGTGATTAATATTTGAAAACTGTACCCGACAGTGTAAAAGAAGCATGGAAAAAAACGCAGGACGAAACGGGCATAGACCCATTTCAGAGTATATACACAAGCGTGTTTCAGCGTATGGCGGTGGAGCAGGAGATGGCTACGGGAGGAGATTACAATATTCTTGGAAATACGGTTTCGAGCTGCCAGGAGGCAATACAGTCAGTTCTTCAGAGAATAGACATGATGCTTGACAGAGCGTGGGAAGATGAGTTTTTGCAGAGGGAGAAAACATTTTATTCTTCATTATTAAAAAATATGCAGGAGTAGGATTGCTCGATCTTTGATCTTCCCTTTCTGCCTGAATAGCAATGTTAGAAAATAATTATTACATTATACTGACATGGTAGGAAGAAATATGCTAATATAGATAATGGCAAGTGATACTTTGAGGGGGTGGTTTATCTTGTCTGCAATTCGATATAAGATTTGCAGGTAATGACCCTGAGTATGGAGCAAAAATTCACTTTAGTTATGATGGGAAGTAAAAAATTAAACTATTAGATGAATAAGGTTATCATACAGTAACACAAAACAGTAGTAACCTTAATTGGAGAAGAAACATGTTATTAAAATCAATCAGATTACAGCTTACGCATATATTGAGTAGAAAAGAAGCCATATTTACGTGGTTTGTGCTGCTTGGCTTTGTCACATGGAATTTTATATCAAATATCATGCAAAACCAAAATGCAGTTTATGTGACGCAGATGTATGACCCTGTAAAAACCCTGACATTATCCACATGGTCTGTAAGCGGATATTTTATGATGTCCTTTTATCCGCTCTTGATTGTTATTCCAACGTCAACGGTTTATTTGAATGACAAAAAATCAGGAGAATTGATATACTTAAATGCAAGATATGGGAATAAAAAATATATGCATGGGAAGCTTTTGGGGGTATGTATAGCCACGTTTCTTATTTTTACGCTGCCATTTTTAATGGAAATCGTTTTAAGCGGTATTTGTTACAGCACAAGCTCCGTTGGCGACCCGTCAAATTTTGAATATATCCAGTCAGTTGAAGACGTAAAAAGATATTTTGCATATGGCATATTTACAAAAAACAGATTTTTATACGCTGTTATATGCACATTGTCTTTTGGGGTAATATCTGCTGTCTTTGCGGGCTTTAATTATGCTGTTACAACGTTTGAGTGCTTTAAGTACAAAATATTTACTTTTTTTCCAATTTACATTTTGTTCTTTGGAATACGTTTTTCGGGTAATGCTTTTAAATGTCCGTTTACTACGAATTATTTTTTCATTTTGAGAATGTTTGATACAAACGATAAAAATGAAACAGTTTATTTGATTTTTATGCTGATGCTGTTTGTACTGTCATTTGCGATTATTGAAGTGAACGGGAGGAGAAATAAGCTGTAATGAAATATTATATCAGGTTTCTTTTCTGTGCTGTTTTATGCGGAATTGTTTTTTGGGGTTCCACTACCACCCCAAATAATATTATTTATGCATCTGATATAATCATTTCCCTTGGTTTTGGAGTGGTTGAATGTATCCCCAGGTGTATTATAGATATCACCTATTATTTTACTCCGATTTTAATATTTCAAATATTATATGGAATATACATATACAGACATTTTTGCTCGGCTTCGGTTTATTATTTTTCCCGCACGGAAAATAAAATAAGATGGTATTTAAAACAGACGATTGAGCTTTTCGTATTTTCCCTGCTGTACGTGATACTGCTTTTAGGTGCATCAATGGCAGCGGCTTCCATATTTAATGATGTGATATTCCGTAAAAATGATATGGTGCTTGGATGTTACTTCCTCGTAATATATGTACTTTTTCTTTTTACAACAACTAATTTTATAAATATTTTAGCTATATTATTTAGCAGTAACATTGCGTTTATTATTGTTAATGCTGTACAAATCCTGTCAATGGCTTTGTTTGTGATGGCAGATACCATTTTTTTGGAAAATGAGATAGCGAAGAAAAACTTATATATTTTATTAAATCCAATTGCACACCTTATAATAAGAGTGCATACAGGCAAAAATGAGGAAATGTGCAGCTTATATAGTATAATTGGCAGAGGCTTTGATTTCAACATATCAATATCTGTGTATTTGGCTTTCGCATTGGTATCACTAATATCAGGCTGTATTATCGTGAAGCATAAGGATGTAGCTGGAAGCAATGAACAGGAGGGATTTTAATTATGGAGCTTATTATTAAAAACATGAGTAAAAAAATAAAAGGAAAAACTATTTTAAATAACGTGAATCTGACATTGGAGTCAGGTAATGTTTATGCATTTGTCGGGGAAAACGGTGCAGGAAAAACGATGCTTTTCAGGGCTGTCTCCGGCTTGATGAAATTATCTGAGGGGAGCGTATATCTGGATGAAAAAAAACTGCATCATGACTTTGAGGTTTTGCCAAATTTGGGGATAATGCTGGAAAATGCGGGACTTTACCCTGAGCTTTCGGGCTATGAAAACCTTAAACTGCTTGCAAAAATACGGGGAAGGGTTGGAAAAGAGGAGATTATTGAGTGGATGAAAAAGGTGGGGCTTAACCCGTCTGATAAAAAGACATTCCGTAAATATTCCCTGGGAATGAAGCAGCGGCTGGTTGTTGCCCAGGCACTTATGGAAGCCCCTGATATTTTAATGCTGGATGAGCCTACAAATGCCCTTGATTCGGATGGAATGGACACAATACGGAAGTTGATTATAGCGGAAAAGGACAGAGGGGCTCTTGTTATGATTGCAAGTCATAATAAGGAAGATATTAAGATAATGGCAGATGAGGTTTATTCCGTAAAAAATGGCTGTGTTACATTGGAGGAGAATGACTATGAAAACTAAAATATGTGCGGTTTTATCGCTGGTTCTTTTTTTGGGCATGATGACGTTTGGTCTGATTGCAAAGGCTGGTTACAGGGATATGAATGATGAAGAAAATCCGATGGATAAATTTGCTGTTGGTCTTTTCCCCGACTCCATACTTGACATACAGCTTGAGCATTTGGAGGAGAACCTGCCGTCAAGTGAAATTATTGTTGCGGTAAGATGTATGGAAAAAAGTACATTCCGTTTTTCTTGTACAACGCAGAAGGTAGAAATTGTAAAAGTGTTTAAAGGAGATGTCCGTGCAGGTGAAATAATAGATGTGGCACGCAGCGGCAGTTGTATTTTTTTCGAAAAGGAAAATTATATCAACGGTATGCCGGCAATCAATTTAAATTTTGTGAATGAAATGAAACAGGGCGAAACGTATTTGGTATTTTTAGACCGAAAGCTTGAAACACACAATGACGAAAAAATCTACATACAGAGCAGGGATTTTATTATTGCTCCGATTTTTTGTTATTCCGAAATTAAGAATGAGCCTTGTGTGAGCGAGACAAGCTTTGATAACTCTGCATCATATAAAAATGTGAAAAATAATGAATTTTTTTTGATGTCGGAGGAGTCGGTTTACAAGATGGATAAACTAAAAAAACGATTGTTGGAAAAGTACCCTATTTAAAGCAAAATGCAAAAATAGTGAAAGAAGTCTCCGCAGTGCAAGTTACATGAAGCAATATATATCATACAATGGATATGCTGAATGGCAATGAGGCTTTGTTAAAAAATTGCAAGGATAAAAGGGAAAAAGCCCTTGTATCAGATTTTCAAGAGGTAGCAGTCTTATAAGGGCTGGTGTACGAAGCATATTTTTAGTACACCAGCCTTTTCATTTTTTCAAAAAAGTTTGTAACGAATTCCATTTTAAAGTAACATATAATATGAGGTGTTAAAACAAATGGACAAGAAACAGATTGAGGAGATGTACAATAAGAATTTGCAGACTGTGTATAAGTTTTTATACAGTCAGACAAATAATATGCTGCTTGCCGAAGAACTGACGCAGGAAACCTTTTATCAGGCGATTAAGGGGATTGACAAGTTCAGGGGCGATTGCAGCATATCCGTCTGGCTATGCCAAATTGCAAAAAATCTGTGGTACAAGGAGCTTGCAAGGAGAAAAAAGCGGGGAGAAGATTTCCTCCATGAAAATATTACCTCAAACGATAATGTGGAGCAGGAATGTATAGAAAATGTGGAGCGGGTTGAGTTATTCCGCCTGATGCACAATCTTGACCCAACCACAAGGGAGGTAATGTATTTAAGGCTGTCGGGCGATTTACAGTTTTCGGAGATTGCCGATATATTAGGGAAAACGGAAAATTGGGCGAGAGTGACTTTTTATCGTGGAAAACAAAAGCTTGTGAAAGGAAGAGAAGAATGGAACAAAAAATAGAATGTAATTATGTAAAAGATTTGTTACCGTTATACATTGATGAAATCGTCAGCGATGAAACCAAAAATCAAATAACGGAGCACTTGGGAAAATGTGATACATGCAAGGCTGTATATCAGGATATGCAGAAGGAAATCGTGGACGTCAGGCTGAAGGACATTGACAGCCAGAAAAACTTTGTCAGGCAGACAAAAAGAATGTTGCTTTTGAATATAGTAAACATACTGCTGGGGCTGGCAATTGCCATCTGTTATATTGTAAATCGTGCGGTCAATCATGGATTTACATGGTTTCCGATTGCCGCTGTTTCTATTTTGTACAGCATGGCGATTTTGAATGTGCCTGCAAAGAGCAGGCAGCATAAAATGTTTAACTGCATGATTGCTATTTCCATTGGACTGATAATATTATTGGCGACAATTCAATTTGCGGGCTATTATCTGCTAGATAAACCGCATTTGTGGCTTTCCAAATATGGGCTTCCGATTGCGTTTTTGTGGCTGGCAATCCTGTGGATTCCTGTCCTGCTTGGCAGGTTTTGCAAGGTTGGGGTGTTTGATTTATTTGGAATTTTATTTTTGGGCTCCATCGTTGGCAATTATGCAACAAAAATTATTTTGGGCGATATTGCCAGTCGGGAGGATTTGCTTGACGGAACCTTATTTTTGCAAAACGGCTTGGGACTGTTTATCGGAGCAATTGTCTGTATTGTGATAGAAAGAATCAGAAAGCTGGTTGGGAATGGCAGTAAAAAGCCTGAGTGAAAATGATGGAAGGTATATTTAAAGTATTGCGGCGTGTGATATACAACAAAAAAATGAATCAAAAGTGTGACCGTACAAAATGCGGTCGCATTTTTTTATTTAATATTAATTGACCACTTTGCCAATTCTGCCAAGATTGGCAGCAGGTCATGTGTTAGATTTGTTGTTTCGTATTCCACCCGAATAGGAACTTCCATGTATTCCGTGCGTTTTACAAGCCCATTTTCTTCCAATTCTTTTAGGGATTTGGCTAGCATTGTATTGGAAATTCCTTTTATTTTCCGTTTCAGGTCATTGTAGCGTATAGAGCCACTGGAGCTTAAGGAGCACAGGATGGAAAGCTTCCATTTTCCTCCGAGGGCATTTGATATTTTTTGTAATGGGCATGTTTCCGTGCAGGGACAAGTAGCACTGACTGTCATGGATGTTTTCTCCTTTTTACTCACTTTTTTCTTACCTACTCATAAATAACTTCGTAATTGACACTAGGGTATTATATCAATATAATTATACACGATACAAAAATAAGAGTAAAGCATTTTTTAAGAGTGCTGGGAAACAGGTTGAATGATAGAAAGAAGAGGTGTGTCTATGAAAGTTGCAGTGAGATATTACACAAGGTCAGGAAATACAAAAAAAATTGCCGAGGCAGTTGCAAACGCAGTTGGTGTCAAGGCAGAGACGACTGATAAAGCACTTACGGAGGATGTGGATATCCTTTTCCTGTGCAGTTCTGTTTATGCGTATGGGGTAGATGATAATGTCAAAAGGTTTATTTCAGGAATCAATGTTAAGGTTGGAACGGTCGTTAATGTCAGTACGGCTGCACTGGTAAAATCTACATATAAGCAGGTAGGAAAGCTACTGAAAGAAAAAGGAATTCCGCATGCAAAAGAAGAATTCTATTGCAAGGGATCTTTTGGACCGATACATAAGGGAAAACCAAATGAGAAGGATTGCGAGGATGCCGCAGCATTTGCAAAGAGAATTGTGGGAAAGAAGGCATAAGACCAATGAAATTAGCATGGAAAGAATTAGTTTATAATAAGAAAAAGTACATTCTAATTGAACTTATCATTATACTTTTGGTGTTTATGGTGCTGTTTCTGTCGGGTCTGGTCGAGGGGCTTGGACGAGCAGTAGCTTCTGGTATTGAGGATATGGACGCAGATTATTTTCTCCTCAGTGATTCCGCAGAAGGTCTGATAACGGTTTCTGATCTTGATATGGATGTTTATGCACAGGCAAAAGAACAGACGGATGCAGAGCTTGCGATTTTGGATATACAGCGTATGTACATGACAAAAGCCGGGGAGACGGAAAAGCTGAATATCACATATTTTGCAGTTGAGAGCGGCAGCTTTTTGGAGCCAAATGTGGAGGAAGGCACACAGCTTGGGGAAGCTGACGGAAAGAATCCGATTATACTGGATGATGATTACAAAATGGAAGGGATTGAAATAGGCGATATTGTTGCAGACTCGTCAACGGGCATGGAATTTACCGTCATAGGCTTCGCGAAAGATCAGATGTATGGTCACACTTCGATTGGATTTATCACCACGGATACATATAACGAGTTGCGTACGTTGCTGAATCCCTTATATGAGCAGACTTTTCATGCAATAGTAATTAAGGGGACGGATATAGAAAACATCCAAATTGAGGGAACGGAAGTAATTTCAAAAGCGGAAATTGTGAAAAACATTCCATCATATACGGCAGAGCATATGACAATTACAATGGTCATATGGGTGCTGGTAATCGTTACGGCTGTAGTAATCGGTGTTTTTTATTATATTCTTACCATCCAGAAACAAAAACAGTTTGGTGTCATGAAGGCAATCGGCGTAGAAATGAAGTCACTGGCTGGAATGGTGGCAGGTCAGGTGTGCATAATTGCAGTATTCGGTGCTGTAATTGCGGCTGTCCTAACTTATGGAATGGCGGCTGTGCTTCCGCAGACAATGCCGTTTTATCTCAAGAATGAAAATGTATGTATTTTATTGGTGGTATTCGTTTTAATTTCCATTGCATCGAGCCTTGCTTCCATGCGTAATATTGCCAAGGTTGATCCAATGAAGGTGATTGGAGGTACAGATGAATGAGTGAATATGTGTTAGAGATGAACCATATAACAAAAGCATATCCGGATGGCGGAAGAAAAAACGTGGTTTTAAATGATGTCTCCCTAAAAGTGAAACGAGGAGATTTTATCGCAATCATTGGTCCGTCCGGCTCTGGTAAAAGCACATTTCTTACAATTGCGGGACTGCTGCTGTCGCCGGATGCAGGGAGTATCGAAATCAATGGTAAGAACCTGCTTGAGGATAAGAAAAAGAACTGGACACGGATAAGAAAGGAGCACATAGGATTCATTTTTCAGAATCATCAGCTTTTGCCGTATTTGAAGGCAAAGGAGCAGCTTTCCATGTTCCAGGTCAAAGAAAACCGGAGCAAGGTAGATGTTGATGCTATGTTTGAGGAGCTGGGAATAACGGAATGTAAAGCTAAGTATCCTTCAGAGTTGTCAGGTGGTCAAAAACAACGCATAGCCATTGCAAGAGCTTTTGTGAATGACCCGAGTATTATCCTTGCGGATGAGCCGACTGCAAGCCTTGACAGGGAGATGGGCAGGCAAGTAGTGGAAATGATGCGGATGGAAGTAAAAAAGTATGATAAGGCGGCTGTTATGGTAACGCATGATGAGCGGGTATTAAATTTGGTTGACAAGGTGTATTGTCTGGAGGATGGGGGATTGAGAGAAAGAAATTTAGAAACAGAATAATTGACGGCATTACAAATAACTTTATCCGAAAAATGTTTTTATGATATTGCGGGATGCGTGGAAATTTGTTATATTATGCATAATATGCACGAAAAAATGGTCCTCAAGTACTCAACGAGGAATGGAAACAAAACGGAAAAAGGAGTCGTAAAATATGAAAACCAGAAAAACGAGTATTTCTATGCAATTGTTCCTCTTTATTCTAGGTGCTTCCCTTGTTGTAGCCTTGATTGTAGGCTGTGTCTCTTACGCTACAATGGGGCGTTTTTTAAGGCAGAAAACGATGGGAAATGTAATGGAAATTGCTGTAATTGCTGCTGAGAATGTAGATGGGGAGACCTTTTCAAAAGCATTGGAGGGCGATGAAGAAGCTCTGTTGCAGGTTAAGGATTCTCTCAGCTTTTTTCTGACAGGAGATTCGGTAACTTATGTATATACGCTTATGCCGAAAGACGAAAGCAATTTTCAGTTTGTTGTAGATACGGATCCGAATGATCCGGGAGAATATGCCGAGGATTACGAGGCACAGGATGCCATGTTTGAGGCGATGGAGGGAGAAGCAAGTGTAACAAAGGAACCATTTACCGACGAGTGGGGAACATTTTACAGTGGTTATGCACCGATTGTACAGGATGGAAAAACATTGGGTATTGTGGCGGTCGATTATGAGGCATCGTCAATACAAAGCTCCTTAAACCATCTGATACGAAATATTTTACTGTCCGTGGCAGTTGGTATTCTCTTTGCGGTTGTCGCAGCAGTGATTGTTGCCATCAGAATGAGAAATAATTTTGTAAAGGTAAATAACAAGATTCTTGAGGTAGCGTCAGATGACGGAGATTTGACAAAGGTGTTAGATATTGCTTCCGGTGATGAATTGGAGGTAATTGGAAATAGTTTAAACAGGCTTTTGAAAAAGACTGCCAATACCGTCCGACAGATTAAAGGTGGAACAGACAGTATTGAATTTAAAATGGAGAGTATCAATACCAATGTGTCCGGGTCGGTTTCCCAGATTACCAATATAAATGACATGATACAGGATATGGTGGCTTCCTCGGAGGAGATTGCGGCATCTGCCGGAACCGTCGGGGAACGGGTGGATTACGTATATAAGGATATTCAGAGTATTGTTGATATTGTTGCACAAAATACCAATGATTTGAAAGAAATTCATGTTTCTTCAAGGGAACTGAACGAAACGGCAAAAAGCTCAACGAAAAAGATAGAGGAAAATGTGGAAAATATGTCCGCTGGCATGCAGAGGGAGAAGGAGAGAGCAGATGCTGTTCTCCGGATAAAAGAGCTTTCGGATTCTATTTTAAGTATTTCTGCCCAGACAAATCTATTGGCGTTGAATGCTTCCATTGAGGCGGCAAGAGCAGGAGACGTGGGAAGGGGCTTTGAGGTTGTAGCCCATGAAATTGAAACATTGGCACGCAACACCAGTGAGGCTGCAAATGAGATACAGGCAATGAGCAGCGATGTGGTAGCTGCAGTGGAAGGACTGGTGCATTTGGCGGAGCAGATGCTCTCTTTCCTGCGGAATGAGATTTCTGTGGATTATGAAAGCTTTAGCAATGCTTCCCGTAATTTTATGGGTAAATCGGATGATATCCGTATATCCATGGAACAGCTGCAAAAGATTACGGAACAGTACGAGGAATCCTTAAAGAGTATTAATGATGTCATGCAGTCTGTCAGTGCAGCGTCCGAGGAAACAAGTACGGAAATCGTCCACGTATCAGAGATACTGTTATCGATGAATACAGATATGAAAAATATTGAAGCTTCCACAGAAGAAACCTTCCAGAATATCTCGGGCATGAACAAAGAACTGAGTGCCTACCGGATTGATATGGGCTAGGGCATTTCTTAAAATGGATTTTGCGTGAGGGACACCTGTTCGTGCAGGTGTCCTTCTTTTTTATAGGGCTTGTCGCAGGCAAACACCCATGTGCCATAAATCCCTACTGCGACAGCCCATAAGGCAGGATTAAAAATCCTGCTAGGATTCGCCCAAAGTGCCATTAAAGGTGTGGCAGCATAAAGAGTGCCGAAGGCACTTTGTGCTATTATGCTTTCTAAAAAATAATACAACATAATTTTCTGTTTTCTTTATCATATTTAGATTATTATTTCGGTCTGGAATGTTGGTTTGACTTATAAATGAAATATAAATATGCTTAAATGGGAATATATTTTTGCGTATTTAATAAAAATTCCCAAATGGGAATATTTTTTGATTATATGGACGCAATATGCTATATTGGGAATAATCTGAATAGAGTGTGGTTGTTTAGCGAAAAGATTATTTACAGAAATTGTTTTCATAGAAAGCTGACAAAATGATAAAGGTGGCTGCTTGGAACTGGGAAAAGGAGGTAAGACGTCATGGGAGAAAATAAAAAGCTTGTACTAAAAAAGGATTTTCTCGAGGGCTTCAAAAATTTAGGGGTAAAATCAGGTGATGTTATAATTGTTCATACTGCTTTGGGTAGCTTTGGTTATGTTTGCGGAGGGGCACAGACTGTAATAGAAGCACTTATGGAAAGCGTAGGTGAGAATGGTACAATTATTATGCCAACTCAGTCGTGGAAAAATCTTGATCCTGATAGAGGGGTACACTGGGAGATATCGGAAATGGATTGGCAATTGATACGGGAAAATTGGCCTGCGTATGATAAGGATATTACACCGTCAGATAATATGGGAATTGTGGCTGAAATGTTCAGAACATGGAATGGTGTAGTAAGAAGCGGGCATCCGTCCAGGTCGTTTGCTGCTTGGGGGCAACATGCAGAGTACATTGTAAAAGACCATGACATAGAAAATGTCTTTGGAGAAAATTCACCATTACATAAAATATATCAATTGGACGGAAAGGTATTGTTGCTTGGAGTTGAGTTTGATAAGTGTACTTCTTTACATTTGGCTGAGTCACTCGCAACATTTTCAAAAAGAAAGATTACGGAACATAGTGCGGTGATGAACCATGGTATTCGGGAATGGATTTCATATGATGTACTTGATGTTGATGATTCTGATTTCTTAAAATTACAGGAAGACTTTGAAAAAAATAATACAATTTCTAAAGTATCAATTGGAAATGCCCAGGCTAGGTATTTCAGTCAAAAAAGGTTAGTTGACTTTGCGGTTAAATGGTTTGAAAAAAATAGAATATAGCATAAGTTGATATAAAAAATTTTAAATAGGCACCTTGACACTTTTTTGATTTTTAACATGTATTATCTTTCAGGGAGGTGTTTGGATGAAGCATAAAATTTTAATCGTGGACGATGAAACGATGATGACAGAGCTGCTCTCGGATTATTTAGGGGATGAGGGCTATGAGGTTTACACTGCAAACAGTGCGAAGCATGCACTGACACTATTGCCCAAAAAGCCTGACCTGATTATTTTAGATATCAATATGCCCCAAATGGACGGCTTGGAGCTTTGTAAGGCGGTACGGAGCCATGTTTCCTGTCCGATTTTGTTTCTGACAGCAAGAATTACGGAGCAGGATAAGATAAACGGATTACAGTTTGGCGGGGATGATTATATAACCAAGCCCTTCAGCTTAAAGGAGCTTGCGGCAAGGGTGTCCGCTCATTTAAGGCGTGATGAACGCATCCGGAGTGGTTCCCGGTCGGTTTTGACATCGGGTGAGCTGCTCGTAAACCTGACAGAACGCCGTATATTTTTCAGGGATACGGAGATAGAGGTTTCCAAAAAGGAGTTTGAATTAATTGAGTTTCTGCTGACAAATGCAGGGCAGGTGTTTGACAGGGAACGCATATATGAACGGATATGGGGATATGACGCAGAGGGCAGTGCAGACGTAATCAAGGAGCATGTCAGAAAAATACGTGCCAAGCTGCATACGGTGTCAGGAGAGGAATACATTGAAACGGTCTGGGGGGTTGGGTATAAATGGAAGCGTTAAAAAAAAAATGGAACGATTTGCCGCTGAAGCGTTTTTTGGTACTTACCGTCCTGTGTTCCATCGGCATTGTGGCGGTTTTATCGGCAGTGATTGTGGGCGGCTGTGTTACATTCCGTCATTGGCTTTTGCCGAATCCAAATGAGGTGTATCTCACAATGGAACAAACCTGGGCGAATGGAAATGTTACAGTGAGCACATACCGTCTGGAAATCGGAACGGATCTGTCTACCCTGCCTTCCTTGCAGACATTTGACAATGATGATGAAATTTCAGAAGCTGTGAAGGAGCAGAGATACTCCATACAAAAAATAGAAACGGGTGCGGACTCCCTTACGCCTAAAAGAAAGCTTGCCTATAGGCTGTGCGGGGTTATCATGGTTGCCGCACCTGCAACGCTGGCATTTGCCGCAATTTTTTTGTGCAGCATTTATTTTTACAGGCGAAAATTAAAGCAGCCCTTAGAGCTGTTGTCCGATGCAACAAAGCAGATTGCAGGGCAAAATCTGGATTTTGAGATAGCCTATGACTGCAACGATGAGATGGGAGGCTTATGCCATTCCTTTGAGGATATGCGGCTGGCACTTTATGAAAACAACAAAGCAATGTGGAGCATGCTGGAGGAACGACGGCTGATGCAGGCCTCGGTTGCACATGACCTGCGTAATCCCATTGCCATTATAAAGGGCTATACGGAGTATCTTGAGGCAGGGCTTGCACATGGGGAAATGAGCAGGGAAAAAATGAGCCGCATGATTCATAACCTTGGCGAATCGGCAGAGCGGTTAGAGCAGTATACCGAATCAGTCAGGCTGTTAAATCAGCTTGAGGAAATGCAGCTTTCCCGCAAAACCGTAGCTGCGGCACGGCTTGCGGACGATGTCACAGAGGATTTGGCACTTTTGGCGGAGCAAAAGGGAATCATACTTCATGCGGAGCATACCCTGGTCGATAAGGAAATACAGGTTGATTCTGCCGTGCTGTACAGAATTTTGGAAAATCTGGTAAATAACGCAGTACGGTATGCAAAAAAAGAAATACTGCTTACCTTTACTTTGTCTGATATGTTCCTGTTTGTTACCGTAACGGATGACGGGGACGGATTTTCTTCAGATATTTTAAACCGAAAGAAGGAAAATATGCTGACTGCCGATAAGGATGGACATATGGGAATTGGGCTTGCCATCAGCAGGCTCTTGTGCAGAAAGCATGGTGGGGACATGGAGCTGTCCAATGTGGAAAGGGGTGCCTGCGTAAAAATTTCTCTTTTAGTTTGACTATTTTTTGACTTTTATAATTTAAGATTTCCTTTGTTGAAAGCAAATTTGAAATGGATTAGTGCTCAGAACAAGGAGGTCTTTTTTTATGAAAAAAATGTTACTTTTTATGATGGTATCAATTTTATGCTTATCGATGTGTGCCTGTGGCAAAGCGGCAGATGCAAAAAATACGGGGCAAAATTCCGGGCTGAAGGAAGTGACAGGCGAGACGGATACTGCTTCAAAAAGTGAGTTAAAAACATTGATAAGCAAGGATGGAGAATCAGCCTGCAACACGGAGGATGGGTATTATTACCTAACATCCGATGTAACAAAGTTAAGCGATGGAAATTATGGAATCTATTTAATGTACATGGATTTTGCACAGGAGCGGGAAATTTATCTGTGCAGTACGGCAGGGTGCAGGCATGATACCTTAGATTGTCCTGCTGTATTTTTCTATGACGATTTTCCGATATTTACTACCAAGCTGTTTACATTTCAGGACAGCCTGTATATTTTAAGCCGTGAATATGATAATGATGGCACAAGCTCGCAAAACGTCATTACCATCGGTGATGATAGTGGGGTGGAGGGCAGTCCTGCTGCGTTGTACCGGGCAAAGCTTGATGGAACCGAACGAAAAAAAGTCTATACCTTTGATGCTGATTTGACAATTGAGGATATCGTGATTGGAAATGATGCGGGGATTTATCTCGTTACAAAAAAACTTTCGACGGAAAAAGCGGAAGGTGCCACATACACAACCTCCCAGGAGCGTAAGCTGGTATTTTTAAATCTCGCTACGCTTCAAATGCAGGAGATTTGTCCGATGGATTTTGATGACAATATTACATGGAGCATTGTCGGCTGTTGTGGAAATGCGTTCATATTATACGGTATTGATTTCGGACGGGAGCTTTCACGGGAAGAA
This sequence comes from Bacteroides sp., assembly GCA_023666705.1. Taxonomy (GTDB): domain Bacteria; phylum Bacillota; class Clostridia; order Lachnospirales; family Lachnospiraceae; genus Coprococcus_C. The sequence goes on along the minus strand of JAMPBO010000007.1, from coordinate 111,571 downwards.
ATATGGGACAATGATGTGTACAGGGAGCTGTATGATAATTCTGATACCGTGTATGCAAGCTTAGATGAAAATGGCGGACAATTACGGGAAATTTGCAGACAGTCAAACAGGTATGAAAGCTCCATGCAGTTAAATGGAGACAGTATGTATCTGTCATCCAATCAAAATCAGAACATCGAAGTTATTAACCTAAAGACAGGGGAAAGAAAAAACCTATGTGCACTGCCGCAGAATTTGATGATGTACGCATTTGAAGATACGTTGTGCTGCAGGGACTGGAGCCTTGGCGGGGAAAATCAGACATGGTATTTTGTGGACACAAAAACAGGAGAGATAACCCAAACGCCGCTCGTCAACAAGTGTAATGGATGGGCACTGGAATTTTGCGGGGAAACCACGGATGAGGCTTTATTTATCTATGATTATGATGCGACAGGCTATGAGGATGGCTCCTATGAAATCCATCAGTACAAATATGCATTGATGAAAAAGGCAGACCTGTTTTCAGGAAAAGAAAATTACCGCAGCATTGAAATGATTGGAGCAGGCAGGTAAGGAGGCTTTTACATATGCTGGAATTAAACCATATTACAAAGAAATACAAGGATAAAACGGCATTGAATGATGTTTCCATTACGCTTGACTGTGGCATTTATGGGCTGCTTGGACCAAACGGTGCGGGAAAATCCACATTGATGAACATTATTACGGGAAACATCGGACCTACGGAGGGAACTGTATTATGGGACGGCACTGACATTTCCAAGCTGGGTGTGCAGTTCCGCAGTCTGATAGGCTATGCACCTCAACAGCAAGGGCTTTACGATAGCTTTTCAGGCAGACGTTTTCTGGCGTATATGGCGGCACTGAAGGGAATTTCCAAAAAGGACGTGAAGTGTGAGCTGGAGCGGGTGCTGTCCTATGTGAATATGCAGGACATGGCAGACAGGGCGATAGGTGGATATTCGGGAGGAATGAAGCAACGGATATTGATTGCACAGGCAATTTTAGGGAATCCAAAACTGATTGTATTGGATGAGCCTACAGCAGGGCTTGACCCCAAGGAGCGGGTCCGTGTCAGGGAGCAGATACAGGCACTTGCAGGGGATAAGATTATTCTTGTTTCCACCCATGTCGTATCGGACATTGCACCCATAGCCAAGGAAATATTGCTTATCCGCAGCGGCAGCATTGTTGACAGGGACACGGTGGAGGCACTCTGCCACAAATACGGGGAAAGCCGAAACCTTGAGGAAGTGTATATGCATGTGTTCAAAGAGGAGGGATGTTATGATTCGGTTGATTCCATTTGAGCTGGGTAAGCTGTTAAAGAAGAAAAGCTTTGTGTTATCGGTCTGCTTTTTGCTGTTTCTGCATTTATTTCTGCTGTGGTACACATCCCTGCCAAAGGAGGAAACACCGCCCCTTTCCGCATATAAAGCAATCGGGAGGGAGCTTACGGATAAAAGCGAGGCGGAAAAGGGAAATTATATCACGGCACTGAAAGAGAAAATGGATGGCATCTTATTTGTGCGTGACATTTTGGCAATGCAGTCCTTCCAAAATGAAATGGGAAATGCCCTGGCAAACCAAGAGCTGCAAACCAATCCCGGTATATTTGAACGGTATTATGAGCTGTATCAATCGGGTGACTATCTTGCATTTACTGGTTCACTGGAACAGGAATGTCATCTGATTGATGAATTGTATGCTGAGTGGCAGACGGTTTCAGGCTACGGGGAGTATCTTGCGTCCATTCAGGAAAATAAGGAGGCATTAAGCCAAATATCCATTTTTGGCGGGGCAGGCAAGGATTCCTTTAGTTTAAGGAATTTGGAAAAAAGTGCGGCAGATTACGGAACGCTGACAAGTGAGACGATACGGTTTACGCCGTCTAAAGGGCTTGTCCTTGCCATGGAAGCGGTTTGGGTTGACTGCCTGCTGTTTCTTGGCATGATGCTTTTTGTGGGCAGCATGATTGTAGAGGAGAAGGAGAAAAAGCTGTTTTTTATTACCAGAAGCACGAGACATGGCAGAATGGACAGTATCGTATCAAGGCTTGCAGCACTGCTTATTTATTGTGTCTCGCTGACAGGCTTGTTTTATTTTGTCAGTATCTTCTTTTTTGGACAGAGTACGGGCTGGTTTGATGTTACGGCGGGCATACAGTCAATTGCAGCTTATACCGAAAGCAGTCTTAACATCAGCATTTTGGGCTATATTCTGCTTTCCGTATGCACAAAGGCACTGGTGCTGTTTGGCGTTGGTGCAGTGCTTACTATTTTCTGTATCATGTCAGAAATTGCAGCGTTGCCGTTTTTGGTGGGTGCAGTCTGTATCGGTGTAAGTGCATTGCTTTATTATCTGATCCCCGCTGGCTCGGCACTGTCAGTTTTAAAATATATGAACCTGATTGGACTGATGAAAACAGAAAACCTGTATGGCGGTTACCTGAATTTTAATGTATTTCAATATCCCGTGGCAAGGCTGGGGTTGTCGCTCGGACTTACGCTTGTAATTTGTGTAATTGGTGTTGCAGGCGGGCTGTGGAGCTTTTGCCACATGAAAAGCTTTGAAATACGGAAGCTTAAATTACCCATTACCATTCCTTTTAAGCCGCACACTAGCATTTGGCGACATGAGGGATATAAAATATTAATTACAAATAAGGCATTGATTATCAGTTTGCTGTTTACCATGCTGCTCGTATATAAGAATGTCAGCCGTACCTATACGCCTTCGATTGGGGAACAGTATTACCAGACGCTTATGGCAGAGCTGGAGGGGAAGCTGACAGAAGAAAAGGAAGCCCTTGTTTTATCGGAGCGGGCGAGGTATGAGGAAGCCCTGCAAAAAATAGAGGAGATTGATGAGATGATTGCCGCTGGTACAATCAGTGATGACGCAGGAGATTCCTTAAAAGCACAGGCAAATATGACGCTTGCTTTTTATCCTGCATTCATGCGGGTGGAGGAGCAGTATGCACACATAAAATCAGAGGGCGGCAGCTTTGTTTATGATACAGGATATCTTTACCTGTTTGGGGTTATGGAGGATGCAGGTTCCGTTGACCTTCTGATTTTATCCATCGGTATTATTCTTGCAGTGAGCGGTGCGGCGGCAATGGAATATCAGGGCGGGTCCCTGTTTTTGCTTGGGGCTACCAAGGCAGGCGTGCGGCGGATTATGGTTTGCAAAGCCCTGATTTGTTGTATGGTGGCTGCGGCTCCTGCCATTGCCTGTTGCGTGAGCCGGCTTTGTCATATTGCTTCCGTTTATCCGATGCATGAAGCTGGGGCGGATATTAGAAGCATTTTATATTTTGCAAGGCTTCCCCTTCCCATGACCATCGGATGTTTTGTCCTGCTTTTTGTCCTCTCCCAGCTTGTGGCGGCAGCAGTTATTACACTGGCAACAATCGGAATATCCCTATGGAGAAAAAATCAGGTGCAGACTGTGTTTTTTGCCCTGCTGTTTTTGGCTGTTCCCCTGGTGTTAAAGCAGCTTGGCTTTGAGGCGGCAAAGTGGTTTTCGCTCTATCCCCTGTATGGCTGGATGGGGATGCTGTAGGGGGTGAAAAGGTTTTAGGCGTGACAGATACTGGTACAAACTTCACCCCGACTGGTACGATGTTCGGGGTGATTTTTTATGAAAAATAATCTATAATATACATCAGAAGGATTTTGAGAAACAGCATCATCTTTCTGAAAAAAATAAATAGCAATTACAGATACTGCGGTTATGTATGCCGTAGCGTATAAGTGGTGAGAAAGCTATACGGAGTAAAATTCCGGTACATCTGTCAGACAGGCAATCAGTTGTAAGGTGCGAGGAGAGTTGATGAACCTAGCGGTGAAGATGGAGCACACAGGCGGAGTTTAATGTGGCGGAAGGATAATAATCCATACGGGTGACCAATCGGGTTCCCCAATCCTCGAAAATCGGCATCAGAGGAGATAGTGCCCTAAAGGGTGCGTCGTGAACGCTTCAGGCGGCTCGTCTGTAATTCCCATGTGTACAGGGCGATGAGGGATAAAATGTACACGTTGTAGTCGTAGTAAGGGCAGTGGTGCAATTAGTCAATATTTTGCTGTGCGAATGACTGCCCAAATAAAAGGAAAGGATGAAAATACTTAGGACCCCAAAGCATATAGCCATTGGCATATAATAAAGCAATGCACAGATATGTGCTTTACATAGATAACAAATTAATAAGGAGGAGATCAAATGTTTAAAAGAACAATCTCGTTGTGCATGGCAGTTCTGATGTTTACGCAGACTGCCTTTTTTGATGCAGAAAAATACAGCCGCACCAAAAAAGCATACACAAATGAGGCAACAGTAACGGAAACCACGGAGGACATCATAACATCAGAGGAAGCCTTTGAGGAATTGAACATATCCGTGGCGGATGAAATGACGGAAGTTACAACGGGGAAGCCTTCAGAAGCGGAAGTGACGGAAGAATCTGCAACAGAGACAGCCGAAGCATCGGAGGAAGCAACCGAAACAGAAGAAACAACCGAACAACCAGCCGATGAAAAAACGACATCTTCAGGGCTGACGGAAGGAACAACTGCAGAAGCAACGGAAGCAGTACAGGAAACCGAAACGACGGAAGAAGCAGCATCAGAGGAAACAATAGGAGAAGCGGAGTCTCCTGAAATTGGTACAGAGGCGGGTGGAACACCAACGGATGCAGCGGAAGGCAGCCTTCTTTCCATGATAAGCCTTTTTATGTGCGACGTTTCCGACATGCCGATGCTCCTTGCGGCAGGTGCAAGTGCAAATTATGGTTTCAGGTTATCGGCTACAGGTGATGACTATATCACAGCTACGTGCCTAAACGGAGACCACCCGGCAAAAGCCGTCATAACATCGGAAACCCACAACGGCAAGTATATCCATTGTGCCGACAGCAGCAATACCTCAGCATTCCAGTGGACAAATTCAGCATGGCACTCAGGCAGCCGATACTGGACCCTCACTGAGGTTGACAACGGCATGGCAGACATACTTTTCAGCTACTATGCGGGTGCAGACCCGAACGGTGCGGGCAATCAAAAATCCGATGCCGCATATTTACAGCTTACAAAAGACCTGACGCCTAAAAGGGATAGTGCTTCATCCGCACGTACCGTCCCTCATGCATCCGCCTTTGTTGTCAAAAACGGCACGGAAAAGGTTAAGGACACGACGGTGGAGGCTTCCCTTAAGGACGGGGTACAGGAAACGCCGACATTGACCTTTTCAACGGGAACAGACGTGATTTGCCACAGCGTATCCGTTCCGAAGGACGTCACAATCCACTACCGTGGAAAAACTGAAACAGGCTGGAAAAGCGTTACGGGAGAGGATGACACGGAAGTCATCATTGCCGACGGCGGGGAGGCTTATTTTTCCGTGCCTTCGGGTTCTTCCATTACAAAAGCGTCCGTTTCGACCAGGAGCGTAAGGCTTGACGGTTCGGACTATTCCACGGGATATTATATAGGAAAGCAGTACATCCTTGCTCCCCAATTTACCATAACAAACAATGCGGGGGAAACCGTTTATCTCCAGAAATTCATGTTCTGCGACGGAGAAACGGCAGCTTCCTCCTTTGACCTTAGGTTTACGTCCTACGGTTCCGTATACCTTGAAAAGACGTCGGCAGACCCTTCATTTACCGACGGATGCGGAATATACACGACAAAGGGCATAGAATACACGGTTTATTTCGATGCGGCAAGGACGGTGCCTGCCGATGCCTTTAAAATGGATAAGGACGGAAGCTTCTCCAAAACGGACCCTAAATTTGTCATAGGAGACGACAATGAATCAAACGTGCTTTATTTCCCGCTGGGGGTCAAGTATTATTATAAGGAAACAAAAACAAACGATTATTTCGCACTGGACACAAGCCCTGCATCAAAGCAGAACTTCACGCTTGCCGATGCACATGCTGTTCCTGCGGATGTCCATATAAGACCAGCAAATGCATTAAAGCTTTCCGAGGCGGACGTTCCCGTAAGCGACCCTGTCGGTCTTCAGCTTTTAAAAACCGACAGCGAGGGCATTACCGTCGCCAACACGACGGGAGAAAACCCTGACGCCTTCACGGGTCCCGACCTTACGGGTGCAGTTTTCCGCATGGATTACTACAGCGACTATTACGACACCGTAAACAGGGACGGAAGCATTACGGGTGCAGTGCCTGACAGCACATGGTATTTCCAGACAAATGTACAAAGGGATGGAACATACTCATTTACTTACAATGCGACATATCTTGCCCCAGGCTATGCGAGCAGCCCGATAAAGATTAACAGCGACGGCTTTGCAGCACTCCCGCTCGGAACGGTCGTCATGTATGAAGCCGACCCTCCGAAGGGCTACAACAAATCGGGTGCCATGCTTGACGCCGCAGGGACAGTCAACAACCAGGTGTTCATAGGTCAGGTAAGACCTGCCAATATTAACGGAATACAGTCTGCACGTACCTTTGTAAAAGGGGCAGGAGACAATGCCTTTGAGACAAACCAGTCAGGAAAACGTGTAAGGGTGTTTACCACGGCACAGTCGGGAACGCCCGTTGCACTTGCCGAGGACGCAGTCCGCGTGGGATTTACCGTATCGAAGATGGATTACGTTACCTACGGGGAAATGGAGGATGTATTCTTTAAGATAACCTCGTCAACGGGCGAGAGCCATTACATCAAGACGGGGGACAAGGGCTTTTACTCGTCCGAGGCAGTCCCGCACACGAAATACACGAACGCATACGACAGGCTTTTCGATGACGACCCTTCAAACGACACGATAGACGGGGTAAATATAGCCGAGCTTGACTGCGGGCTTTGGTTCTACGGAACGGCGGACGAAACGGAATGGACGGCGGATAAGATAGACGACACGAAAAAGGCGTGCCGTTACGACGAGTCGCTCGTGTTTACGGAAATCGTGACCGATGCCAATGAGGGGAAGCAGATGATAGTGGACTGCACGGTTTCCCTCACGGTAAATGACACAATAAGGAATCTGGGCGTCTGGACGAATGTTCCCGACATACAGCTTTCTTCCCTTGAAAGCGACGCATCAACGGGAACACATGCATCCGTGCCTGAAAAGGGAACGGTCATAAAGGACCTTGTGACATACAGATACCTTACGGCAGGAAAAACCTACACCTTAAAGGGAATTTTAATGGAAAAGCGGGAAGACGGAAGCGTTGCCCCTCTTAAAGATGCGGAAGGAAACCTGATACGCTCCAATGAGGTATTTACGGTTGACGGTTCCTTCATAAAAACGGCACAGGAAAAATGCGGGGATGTCACCGTGACGTTTTCCTTTGACGGTTCAGCACTGGACGGAAAGACTTTCGTTGTTTACGAATACCTTTTTGACGGAAACAGCATGGGGCTTATCGAAACGGACGGTGATGCGGTAATCACCGACGGGGCAAAGCTCAATACCGCAGGCGAGGTCATATCCCACGCCGACAGCGGGGACGAGGACCAGACGGGCAGTTTTTACTCAATAAAGACATATGCTTCAGGCACATCGGGAACGAACCTTACGGAAATTTCCAAAAACATGGAAATAACCGACAGCGTTTCATGCACGGGTCTTGATGCAGGCTATGAATACCGTCTTGACGGTGCCCTGAAATATAAGGACCAAAACGGGCAGATAAAGGATGTCCTTGACGGGGAAGGAAACCCGCTTACGTTTTCAAAACACTTTATATGCGAAAACGGAAACGACGTAATAGAAATGAAGTTTCCTGCATTTGACGGGACGCAGCTCCTCGGCAGCGACGGAAAGCCTGTAACAGGCGGCATCGTCGTTTACGAAAAGCTGTACTGGAACAACACCCTGCTTGTTTCCCATGAGGACATAGACGACAAAGACCAGACGGTGTTTATCCCTGAGATAAAAACAACCGCCCTGTCGGAAAACGGCACAAAGACCGTATATGCAAAGAAAGACGTTGCCGTTACCGACCATGTAAGCTATAAGAACCTTGTCGTCGGAAAGAAATACACCCTGAAGGGAATCTTGACGGACAAGGCAACAGGCAGACCGCTTCTTGACGGAAACGGTAGCGAGATAACGGCAGAAACGACATTTACGGCGGAAACAGCCGACGGCAGCGTTGATGTTACCTTTAAATTCGATGCGGTTGCATTAAGCGGAAAAACGGCAGTCGTGTTTGAAAGCCTCTACCATAACGGCACTGAGATTGCCGTACATGCGGACATAGAGGACGAGGACCAGACGTTTTACATCCCAGGAATAACAACAACGGCAAGGGATGCAGCCACGGGCAGTAATGAAGGCAGGGTTTCCGAAAAGGTTACAATCATTGACACGGTAAGCTACAAAAATCTCATTGTCGGAAAGGAATATACCATAAAAGGAATTTTGATGGACAAGGCGACGGGTGAGCCGTTTATTACGGCAGACGGAGAGCAGGTCACAGCCGAAAAAACATTTACGGCAGAGACAGCCGACGGCTTCATTGAGCTTGAATTTACATTCAACGGTTCGGAGCTTGAAGGGAAATCCGTAGTCGTGTTTGAGAGGATTTACCATGAAGGTATTGAGGTGGGAAGCCATGCAGACCTTGAGGATGAAGGACAGACGATTCATTTTCCTCCTTCAGAGCCTCCTTCGGGTCCTCCCCATACGGGTGACAGCGTGCCTGTTGCCGCTGTTATTGTTATAATGCTTCTTGCACTGGCGGGCATCATTGTAACAGCAGTAGCAAGGTCAAGGAAGAAAGATTGACTGCTTATCAGGTAACCACCTGATATCTTTTAAAGTATATGGTTTTATTTATAGCCATTATAATAGACCGTTTTCTTTCGGGAAAGCGGTCTTTTTATTATGATTATAATAAAAGGGGCAGCCTATTTTCAGACTGCCTCCTGATTGTTTATTTTTTAGTTTCTCCGCAACTACATTTATAGTAGTCTATAACCTGTTCATCATACGCTTTCTTATCAATAACTTTCTTGTCTTCATATTGTGCTTCATGATGAATGGTGGTAGGAACAGTTCCGCTACCAAAGCCATCAAGTTCAAGTATGGTTCCGCAATTTGGACAGATATGGTCTCCGTATTCGGTCACCTGACATACGGCTGCACCTCCGACCCATGTATACATACAAGCCCAACAAACTGTACCTGGTACATTAACCACCTCATCCCATTCATCCTTCACCATGACCCTCTCCGTGTGAGAAACCTCGTTGTGATGAACGGTCTTGTAAACAGGCGTCCAGTTGTGAGTATGAGTCGGTGCAGGAGCTTCCGTAGAGGCTGAAGACCCTCCGCCCGAAGAACCACCATTGCCTCCTGTCGAATCGTTGCCGTTACCTTGGGACCCTCCTCCGCCTTGAGAACCATTGCCCTGAGAACCTCCGTTCCCAACGGACGAATTGCCGTCTCCCGAAGAACCGTTGCCCGATGAATTACCGCTTTCGGAGCTGTTGCTTCCTGAAGAAATGCCGCTGCCAGTGATGTTGCTGCTTATGCCAGCATTTTCAGCAGTTGATGATGCAGTGTCTTTTTTATCATCCTTTTTATCGTCTTTTTTGTCATCCGTTTTGTCGTCTTTCCTGCCGTTTGCCGCCTGACTGTCGGTCTGCTGGTGTTCCGCATCCGAAACGCCGTTTTCCGTGGTGCTCTCGTCAGTGCTCTCGATTGCCGTTTCGATAACTGCGGTGTTGTCTGATGTAAGCTTTATTGCGGTCATCGTGCCGCCTGCTGCAAGAGCTGTCACTAATATAACGACTATTAGCCTACGTTTTTTTACTGTATCTTTTTCCTGCACTTCGTCACTTCCTATACATATGTACTAATCCGTATTTGCTTAATTATATATCCTTTACAGGTAAAAATCTATATGTTTATCTTATTTTAAGGTGGTTTAAGTCTTTTAAGATTGATTATGTGTCAATAAAAAAGAGACAGTTCGTTTTCAGACTGCCTCTCCTGACTGCTTATTTTTTAGTTTCTCCGCAACTGCATTTATAGTAGTCAACAACCTGCTCGTCTTCTGCTGCTTTGTCGATTATCTTTTCATCCACGTATTCATATACTGCGTCATGGTGGATAGTGTCAACAACTACTCTGCATGTGGAAAATCCATCAAGTTCAAGTATGGTTCCGCAATTCGGACAATAATGCCCCCACCGTTCCGTCATCACAATATGCAATTTGTAAAGTGCTGAAATGGTCTGCAAATGCATACATGCAAGCCCCACACCTTGTACCCGTTGCATAAACTTCCTCATCATACGCCTCCGTCACCAGTTTCTTGACCTTTTCAGTATGAGAAACCTCGTCGTGGTGAACGGTCTTGTAAACAGGAGTCCAGTTGTGAGTATGAACCGGTGCAGGAGCTTCCGTAACGGCTGATGAACCGCCACCCGTTGAGCCATTGCCTTGGGAACCACCGCCACCCGACGAGTTACCATTGCCCTGAGAACCGCCGTTCCCAACGGATGAATTACCGCCACCCGCAGAACTGCCGTTTCCTGAAGAACCATTACCGCCGCCCGATGAGTTACCGCTTTCGGAGCTGTTGCTTCCTGATGAAACGCCGCTGCCAGTGATGTTGCTGCTTATGCCAGCATTTTCAGCCGTTGACGCTGAAGTGTCTTTCTTATCGTCTTTTTTGTCATCCGTCTTATCGTCTTTCGTGCCGCCTGACGTCTGATTGTCGTTCTTGTCGTTCTGTTCCGCATCCGAAATGCCGTTTTCCGTGGTACTCTCGTCAGTGCTCTCGATTGCCGTTTCGATAACTGCGGTGTTATCTGATGTAAGCTTTATTGCGGTCATCGTGCCACCGCCGATGATGAGTACCGCTGCTGCGGCATATACCACATGCTGCTTTTTCATAAGAACCAGCTCCTTTCCATTACAATTATAATATATTTCCTTTTGGTTTACAACATAAACCAAGAAGCCTATTTGAAATATTGATTGTGTAATCAAAGGGCAGAGTGTATAATAAAATTAGAAAATATTTATGGAAGATGTTTTCTGTTTTGAAGCGACAGAAGCAGCTCCTGCCCATGTGCATAAATGGAAAACCATAGAACATAAGGCAGAAACGCACAAGGAAAAACAGCTTGTGCATGAGGCATATGACGAGGATATATATGAGTATCATATATATTGTAATGCTTGTGGAATATACAGTGACAAATTTAGTAGTCTCGAGGAATTTATAAATCATTGTGCAGATGAATCAACTGGCTACACGGGTGGAACAATCAAAGTCGGTACAGTACATCATGATGCCGAATACGAGACAGTAACAGTTGTAGATAAGGAAGCATGGACAGTATGTGAAACCTGCGGAGAAAGAAAGTAGTTTATATCACGACTGCTCTTGTGGCAGCAGTAATATAACGGCAAATTGGGTATCTTCGATAAGACATTCCAGATAACCGCCGTTCTTTTCTGCGGTATTGCTGACACTTTTCAATCCGACACCATGAATTCCTGCCTCCTTTTTGGTTGACTGGAAAGCGTCTCCAATTCGCAATGGGATTTTCGCATAGCTGTTTGAAATCTTGATGACAAGAAAGCTTCCGTCATTTTGTGTAAATATACGAATATGTACGAAACGCTTATCTTTACATAAAACAGCGGCTTCCAAAGCATTGTCAATCAGATTGCTGAATATGGCAATAATATCTAAATCAGAAATGCTGTTGATATTGCAGTACGGTTCAATATAGATATCCATGTCAATATCATTTTTGGCAGCAAGCATTTGTTTTTCAGACAAAATGGAATTCAGTACACTGTTATCCGAATACAGGGTTGTTACATGAGCTTCCAATTCAACATTAAGTGACTCAAGAATATCCATAACCTCCTGCAATTTTCCTTCTGATAAAAGCGTGCCGATTGTTTTAATATAATGGCTGGTATTGTGGATAAATTCCTGATGGCTGATGTCCTGTGTCTGCATTTTGGTATAATGCTCCAGCTTCATGCGTTGGTCCGAAATAATCAGACTTTGCTGCATATTTTTGTATAATTCCTCCGAATATTTTTGAAAAGCACGGAAGATAAGAAAATTACCAAACTGCATGATGCCGAAATACACGGAAAGTATGATTTTAACATATGCTTCGGCATGATATCCAATGCCTGAATAATAAAGCAGGAGCATAATTCCAAAGCTTGAGACAGGAATACAAAGGTAATAGAAAAAGATTTTATGATTGATATATGTTTGGGTTTTGCCTGAAAAATGCTTAAAAATCGTGCATATAAGGTGTTTTAACAGTAACAGTGCAAATATATACCACGAAATGGAGGACAGGTCCATTACACTGTTGGCATCTGAAATGTAAGATGGAATGCTTAACAAAACTGCAAACAAAAAATCACAACCGTAAAAGATTGCACAGACAAATATTAGATAAATCAGTTTTTCCCGTAAGGAACCCTGAAAAATAATTGTAACGTAAGCAAAAATAACCAGCGGAAATGCTACCAGATTGAGGAAAGTAAAATGAAAGGAATTTATGTAAAAGTGAAACAATCCAATACCGGTAGTTAGAAGGACAATATACAGGCGGTTTGAAAAGACTGGCTTTTTTTGCAAAAATGCATGGCAGAAATCATAGCAGATATATAGCTCTGTCAGGCAGACAATCAGGGAAATGGCAGTGTTTAACATAAAAATCTCCTTACTCATACTTTTTTGAAACATAGGCTGCAAGGGCGGTACGCAGTCCTTTTTCTTTGGAACGGGAAATTGATAGCAGAGTTCCGTCTGTTAATTCCAATTCAGTCGGCGAAATCCTTTTTATATATCGGAGATTCACGATATAGCTGTTGTGTGCATATGCAAATCCATAATCCTTCAGTACCTGATATAAAGTATTCAGCTTTTGCCTGCTTGCCATTTTTTGTTCCGTGGAAAAATATTTGCTCTTTGGATGGATATACAATCTGCTTCGGGCATTACGATTATTAGAAATATAAAGAATGTCAGCAGGCTTAAATAAAACAGAATAGTGATACCAGCTTCCGAGGATGACAGGTTCCGCTTTTTTCGCCTCTACTTCATGTAAAATTATTTTTAATTCCGTAATCATTTTGGGATTTGTATACGATTTCAGCAGATAGCGGAATGGGTTTGGTTCAAATGATTTTACTGTAGGCTGGTATATGCCTGAACAAAATACAAGAATGGAATCAGGAAAATGTAATCTGAATTGCTTTGCTATTTCATTGCCATCCAATTCAGGCATTTGGATATCAAGAATCAGCAAATCAATGCAGGATATGTCATCGAATGCATGAATAAACTCTTTACCTGACTGGAATTCAAAATATGTACAGGAATTTTCGGACACACCTGCCTTCGTTAACATGGTTTTCATATAGCTGATGAAATGAATATCATCGTCACATATTGCAATATAATACATAGCTTCTCCCCTCGATTTCTCCCCTATAATATAAAAATGAAATAATTATTTCGTGTTGATAAATGCCTCAATCACGTTAAATATCCGTCTTTGCTCGATTTCGCTCAAGGACGCAATCTGCTCTGTATATTTTGAGGCTTTTATTTTGTATCCCTGATTTAAAACATCTGCCAAAATCTCATCAGCAGATACATTTAGGGCATTGGCAATCCGTATAAACGTATCAAGCTTCGGTTGTTTTTCGCCACGTTCAATCATACCGATATATACAGGGCTTAACCCTACCTTTTCGGAAAGATTTTCCTGACTCCATGAATGTTCCAGCCTTTTTTCTTTGATCCGCTTACCGATTGCTTTTAAGTCCATAACCATCCTCCATTAGTTATTATAAACTACTAGTAGTATAGATTTTGAATGGGTGATTATACATAAACTAATAATATCAAACTATCACCAATAGTTATAGTGAATAAACAAATTTCTGGAAAATATTACAAAAACTGCACTGCTATGTGCAAAAACCGACAGATTAATTGATATAAAATGTCGAAAGGAATAAAATTTAGAAAAATAAAATTAAGGAGGTAAGACTGTATGAAACAATTGGTAACTGCATTAAATAACTTGACGCTTGCAGTGGTAATTCAGAGTGCAAATTCTGCCTGTACATGGATATTCCATCAACCGGAATTTCCGAAAGGGGCAGAAAAATATAAAAAGCAATGATTGACAGGATAGCATGTGTGATTGTGGAAACACAAATTAAGGCGGGGCTTTTGAAGGACGAGGAAAGGGACATATACAAATATGGTTATGTTCTTGTAATAGAAACTCTGCTGAATATCCTTGTTGGAATTTTGATTGGTTTCGTGTTCAGGGCGATAGATACTGTTATGATTTTTTGGTTATTGTATATTCCGCTGAGAATTTTTTGCGGAGGATGGCATGCCAAAGAAAGCTGGCAGTGCCTGATTGCATCCAATGTTATTTTATTGTTTGTTATAAGGGTGAAGGAAATATTGCCGTCAGGAATGCCTATATGGGAAGCTGTTTCGTTGGAAATTCTGCTTGCGGCAGTGCTGATACTTCTATCCCCTGTGTCTACAAAACACAAACCAATTACAGCAAGGGAAAAGACACGATTTAAACGAGACTGTATCGGCATTATAGTGATTGAGCTGTCAGCTTCACTTTTTATATACAGATTTCGGAATATCATAATGGTTGCATATAGTGTTTTGTTAATTTCACTGGTAATGCAAATGATAATAAATCATAAAACAGGATGTGAAGCTTAAAATCTTGTGACCCCAATAATATATCAAAATTGTAAATTACCAAAGGTCTGAAAACATGGGCATTTATCCAATCTCGATTTTGGTGCCTTAACGTCAGACCTTTTTATTTTACAGGATAATAGAAATTCCTGACTATTGTTTCATTACCGGATTTCCGGAAAGGAATATGTGTGAAACAAGCCTGTTGGGGATATAGGATCAGGTATCCGTGAGAACCCAATTTCTAGAAAGTAAATATAGAAGTTTGGAGGAAAAACATGGATATAAAAAATTTAAACAGCATAGGAATCCGTTTGTTTGAATTGCGAAAGGAACGAGGTATTTCCCAAGAGGGACTTGCACTGGAGGTGGGACTCAAGATAGATACTTATCGGGCGATTGAGCAGGGGAAAACGAGGGGAAGAATAGATACTTTGGTTATACTGGCTGATTACTTTCATGTTTCATTGGATTATCTGATATGCGATAAGAAAAATGTGGCAAATGAATTGGAAATACAGACAGATGTACTAAGTGAGGAGAGCAAGGAAAAGGTTTACCGTATTATGAAGGCGGTAATCCATGAAATTGGCTAGTACAAAATAGGGGATAAACTGATATAAAAGGGTGGCTGTTCCTGCGTGATAAATGAATTACACTTACTTCTATCGCAATAGAAGATTGGAGTGATAAGTCATGAAAGGACAGGGTACACTTCGGTGTATTGTATATCTTTCCGTAGCTGGAGAACTGGAAGAGATAACGGAAAAAGAACGTCGGCAGCTGCATTATATCAGAGAATATGCAAGAGCAAACAGAATTGAAATTGCGGGGATTTTACATAGAGGCGGGCTGGGACAGTTCGAGGTAAACCGCCAGATAAATGCCATCATTCGTGAGATAGAAGCAAAAAAGTATGATGGAATTTTGATAGCAAACATGGCGGCAGTTTCGGTAGGAATTTCTGATGCATATACAAAGGTTGGAAAGATAATAGAAATCGGCGGTCATATTATTACAGTTGATGAGGGAGAACTGAGGCTCCCTCTGAAAATACGGGAGGAGCATTAATTATGTATGATAAAATTGAATGTGCAAAGCGTTTGAAATTACTTCGGGAGGCAGCCAAAAAGACCCAGCAGGAGGTTGCACAGGATTTGAATATTTCTGTCGACACCCTGCGTAAGCTGGAGCAGGGGAAAAGAATGCCCTCTGCATGGATAATAGATATTTTGGGAAATTATTATAAAATAACCACCGATTACATCATATCAGGAAAAAACGAAATACAAATTCAAAACCTTGAACGCCCAAATTCCACTTCATCGGAAAAGAAAGTTATTCTGGAGCGGATTATGGTGGATTTAAAAAGGCTGGTGGAATAAAGAGGGCATAAAATTAATCAGTTTCCTGGTTAAAGTGGAAGATGAAAAAGTAGAGCACCTTTTTAATATGGTGTAAAAAAGATTATAATTGTTGTTTTTTCTGTTGTAAGGAAAAAAGGATATGTATATAATATAAGTTAAAGAGAATCCGAAAAGGGTGATGATTGCTATGTGTATTGTTTCAATAAATGTTCCGGAAGAAATATTGTTGGATTTACATGAGAATGAAGATGATTTTGCGGCATATATGAAATGTATGCTTGCTGTAGATTTATATAAAAACAAAAAGGTGTCATTGGGATATTGTGCAGGCATAGCAGATATGACTAAGGAAGATTTCATAAAATATCTAGCTAAGAATGAGATATCTATATTCTCTTTTGAGAGCGAAGAAGAATTTTTGGAGGAATTGGAAAATGCGTAAGGTAATAGTGAACACTACCCCCTTTAATTGCCTTATGTCATGTTGGACAGCTTGATTTATTGAAGAAAATTTATGGGGAAATTTTAATTCCTCAAGCAGTATATCGAGAGTTATCAGAAAAGAAAGAATCTATATGCAAGAAGCAGGTGGATAACTCCCTTGATTGGATTCATGTGGAAAAGATTATTTGGGAGGGAACAAATGGACAACGCTATAAAAATTTCAGACCATTTTTGGATTATTGAGGAAAATGGTGTCCGCTCATTTTTATTTGAGGGTGACAAAAGAGCCATGTTGATTGATACGGGATTTGGCACCCTGCAGCTTCGTGAGCTGGTAGCAGGGCTGACGGATTTACCTGTGTTTTTGGTAAACACCCACACGGATAAAGACCATACAGGCTGTAACAGAGATTTTAAGCCTGTGTATATGCATCCTGCAGAAATGGAGCATTACAAAAAATCATTGCCTGAGGGCTGTCTGTTAGAGGATGTTTTGCCTTTATGGGAAGGGGACATCATAGATTTGGGATTGTGGAAATTTGAAGTAATATTAACGCCGGGACATACTCCGGGGAGCATTATGCTGTTGGAACGGGAAAAGCGTATGCTCCTTTCGGGAGATATGATTCAGGATGGGGATATTTTTATGTTTGGCGAGGGACGGAATATGCAGGCGTTTCAGTGCAGTCTCAGGAAAATATCAGCTATGGCAGATGCGTTTGATACGATTTGGGCTTCACATGGCAGCTATCCTTTAAAGGCGGATATTATTTCGGGTATTTTGCAGGGAGCAGAGGACCTGCTTGCAGGAAAGCTGACGGAGCAGGAGCCGCCGTGGCAGATGCCATGCAAAAAATATGTTTGTGATGTGGCAGGCTTCCTGTATCAGTTTTAAAAATCAGCGGGTGTTCCTACGATGATTTGCCATAGTATATGGTTTGCCTGTTTCACGGTGCAGCAGGGAAGATATATAGTTTGAGTGGCAAGAAAATTGCGTTGCAATGTGCATAAAAAGTGTCAGGACAAGAATATTACAAAAAGCGTATGATTTAATTGAAAAACTGTGTTATTGATGATATGATTATAAATGTGGCGAGAGCCACTAGGAGAGTACCCATGACAGGGTGGCAGCCTCCCGAGTCAATTGCCCTAGCTTGCTGGGAGTACATAGGAAGGGAGGTGCGTAATATGACGGCTGCGGATATTATTTTGATATTCATAGGGATAATAGGCTTGTTGATTTCCTTTGGTAGTTTGATTGTTGCGTTTCTGACCTTTCTCGACAAGAGAAACAGTAAGAAGAAATAAAAATGCCTATCCTGTCTGCCCACAGGATAGGCAGCGTCCGTAAGGACAAAATGTCTTGACTCGAGAGCATCCACCTTTGGAGTGGGTGCTTTTCTTATGCCTAATATAACATAAGGAGTAGAGAAATTCAATAGCTTTGTTTTTCAATCCCCATAAAAATTCCTTTATAAATCTCGTTTTTCAGAGTTTGTCGGAGTGCAGTATAAAGATATTGACAAACAGCATTTGACGGCGTATACTCAAGTAAGATAACAGTGTTATGTTGAGAGGGGCGGATGGATTGGACGAGGAAAAGGAAACGAGGAAAAGGCTGCTTGACAGTGCAAAGCAGGAGTTTCTTGATAAGGGATACATGAAAGCCTCCCTTCGGACGATATGTAAAAATGCAGGAGTGACAACAGGAGCTTTGTATTTTTTCTTTCAGGATAAAGAAGATTTGCTAAAGCAGCTTGTGGAGGAGCCTTTAAAGAAATTGGCTTCCATGATACAGGTACATCTTTCCGAGGAAATGAATATGGCACCAAACTGTGCTTCGGTAAGTGTTGATTCGGATGACATAAAGGTTGCTGTTGATATTGTACATTTCATGTATCAGAACCATGACATTTTTGATATACTGCTAACGAAAAGTCAGGGGAGCATATATGAAAATATTGTAAGTCAGTTTGCTGACTGGGGCGAAAAGCATTACAATCTTTTGGCAGAGCAAATGGTAAAAAAGCTTGGTACGGCAAGACCTGACAACTATATGATTCATTGGATGGCACATATGCAGGTGGATGCGTTTGTACATTTGTTTACCCATGAAAAAGATGAGCAGGAAGCAGTCAGGCATATGGAGGAAATCGTCGTTTATCTGGTGTCAGGCTGGAATGGGTTGTTTTTGCCGAAAAGCTGACGGACTGCAATAAATATATACCCATGACATAACGGTGTTATGCAGGCTTAAACTACATAAAACATAACAGTGTTACGTGAAATGGGACACATAAGATACCACTAAAATTAAATTGCATTACCTAACAGGGAAAGGGACATGCTTTTTCAGGTGTATGTGATTTTTAATAATAAAGAAGTAATTTATATGCAAAGGAATCAGATATAAGCAAAACAGGCAATTGTGAAAGCCACATTTTGTTTATAGCTGTGAAAACGCATGAATGGAGGTCATTATGTATCTTGAAGTGAAAAATCTAAAAAAGAGCTATGGAGAGGGCGGAAGCTTTGTTCAGGTATTAAAGGGAGTTTCTGTTTCGGTTAATCAGGGAAGCATGTGTGTCATTCAGGGAACCAGTGGTTCAGGAAAATCCACGCTGTTGAACTGTATCGGAGGGTTGGATTTAATGGACTCAGGCTCCATACAGGTGGACGGTCAGGAAATATTCGGACTGCAGCAGGAGAAGCTGTCTGATTACCGCAGGGACAATCTTGGGTTTATTTTCCAGTTTTATAATCTTGTGCCAAATCTTACAGTCAGGGAGAACATTCAGGTGTGCGAGTATCTGACGGAAAAGCCGTTGGATTTGGATGAGCTGCTTGAGACGCTTGGGCTTACGGAGCATCAAAATAAATTTCCATCGCAGCTTTCAGGCGGACAGCAACAGCGGTGTGCCATTGCAAGGGCATTAATCAAAAATCCAAAGCTGTTGCTTTGTGATGAGCCGACAGGTGCGTTGGATTCACGGACGTCAAGGGACATTTTGGTTTTGCTTGAGGAGGTAAACCGAAAATACGGAACAACCATGCTGATTGTAACGCACAACAATTCCATCAAATATATGGTCGACCAGGTCATTATCCTGAAGGATGGACAAATTAAGCAGGATTATCAAAATGAGAAGAAGGTGCCTGCAGCGGAATTGGAGGATTTATAATGCAGAAAATACTGAGAAAAAGACTCCTTAGGGATTTAAAGGAAAATCTGTTTCGTTATCTTGCGTTGGGATTTCTCATTGTCCTTGGGATGTATTTGATTATAAGTCTGGTGGGAGCGGCAGATACGGTCATACTGGGTACGGCAGATAAGGCGGAGGAAAACAAATTAGAGGACGGACAATTCAGTCTGTTTGTGCCGTTGTCGGAAAATGAAAGGGCTTCATTAACTGATAAAGGCATTACACTGGAGGAGCATTTTTATCTTGATTACTCCATGGAGGATGCGTCAGTGCTTCGTATATTTTCCGAGAGAACCCAAATTGACGTGCCGGAGGCGGATTTGGGAGCACTGCCACAAAAAACAGGTGAGATACTGTTGGAAAAGAAGTACTGTGATGAGCACGGTATCTCTGTCAATGATGAAATTATGATTGGCGGGCACCGCTTTGTGGTATGTGGTATTGGCTCGTCGCCTGATTATGAGGCACCTTACCGTGAGCTGTCGGACAGTGCCGTGGACAGCGAGCTTTTTGGTATCGTTTTTTTGACTGAGGAGGATTACAACCGTTTAAATGAGGAAAAAAAGAGCTTACGCTCAGAGGAGTACGTTTACGCATACCGTTTAAATGGAGCACTTACCCAAAAGGAGCTGAAGGAGAAACTTCAGAAGCTTGAAATTGCTGCGGAGGATATTGATGACAGTTATTTTCAGGAGTATTGGAAGGAAACAGGGGGAAGGCTTGATGATTTGCAGCAGGCAATTGACAGTTTGCCTGACAGTGTAAATGAAATTAAAAAGGGCGTAAATGAGCTGATTGATAATTATGACGTACAGCTTTACAAAATGACGCGGTTTATTGAGGCTGACGATAATACAAGAATAGGAGCGGCGGCTGACGACCATTACATCAATAAGGCGGGCGGACTTGCGGCAGGTGTTATCGTGTTAATTTTGTTTGCCTATGTAATCTCCGTTTTTGTCGTACATAGCATTGAGCAGGAATCGGGCATCATAGGAACCTTGTATGCTATGGGTGTAAAAAGAAATGAGCTTGTACGCCATTATCTGACATTGCCTGTTATTATTACCTTTATTGCGGGAATTATCGGAACTGCGGCAGGCTATAGCAGTATAGGCGTCGATGTACAATTGAAAGACTGCTACAATTTATTTTCTGTTCCTGAACTAGATACGATATATGAACCGTATTTGCTGTTATACGGAATTATTATGCCGCCTGTGATTGCAGCAATTACCATTTTTCTGGTCATCCGTAAAAAGCTGGAACGTCCTGCACTTGCACTGATTAAAAATGAGCAGAAAAACAGCAGGACGCAGAATGTTAAGCTTAAGAGCGGGAGCTTTGTGCGTATATTCCAAATCCGTCAGATGCTCAGGGAAAAAAGAACTGCATTTACAGTATTTTTTGGAATGTTTATTTCATTGTTGATTGTCATGCTTGCCCTAAACTGTTATGTGCTTTGCGATCATATTAAAATAGACAACAGCAGGGATACAAAATTTGAATACATGTATACCTATAAATATCCTGAAAAGCAGGTGCCGAATGGAGGTGAGGCTGCCTACGGCATAACCCTGAAAAAGGAAGTGCTTGGTTATAATCTTGACATTACCCTTTTGGGTGTGGATGGAGACATTCCTTATTTTGATATAGACGCAAAAGGGGAAGATGAATCATTCAGTGGAAAAAATAAGGTGCAGATATCCTCGGCAATGGCAGAAAAATACCATTTGGACGTGGGAGACGATTTGGTTTTGAAGGATGAAGAAAATGATCAAAATTATGCATTTACTGTGGATGGGATTGTGCCGTATTCCACCAGCTTCTTTGCCTTTATGGATATTGACAGCATGCGTGAGTTGATGGGCGTGGATGAGGATTACTATAATATTGTGTTTGCTGACCATGCACTTGATATAGACAGTGGCAGGCTTTATGCATCCATATCAAAGTCTGAAATTGAAAAAAATGCCTCTGTGTTCGTAAATCAAATGAGGTCCATGGTTATTACAATGACGCTGGCTTCTGCCTTGATTTTTGTAGTCGTTATGTATTTGATGATGAAGGTTATGATTGACCGTTCCGCAATGTCCATTTCATTGATGAAGGTGTTTGGCTACAGGAAAAAGGAAGTGAAAAAGCTGTACTTAAATGGCAATCTTTTTGTTGTGGCAGTCAGTGCGTTGGTTGGAATTCCGCTGTCAAAAATCGTAATGAACAGCATGTACCCATACCTTGTATCCAATGTCGCCTGTGGAATTAACCTTACCTTCCCATGGCAGATGTATGTGGCAATTTTTGGTGTGATATTGGTTTTGTATTTTGCCATAAACGGTATTTTGATGCATCGTGTAAACAAGATTTTACCAGCACAGGTGCTAAAAAACAGGGAATAGAAGCTGTCTTTTGCTTATGGCTTCCCTTTATGAAAGATACGAATTAGGAAAGAAAATTGAAGAATACGAGAGTAAAATACTACAAAAAGCAATAATTTAATTGAAACACTGTGTTATGGATGATATGATGTTCCCTATGAAGACACGAAAGGGCAAGTGTTTCGCCTGCTTGTATAAATTGGAAATTAGGAGTATACAATGAAAAAAAGAAAAGTTGGTAAGATTATAATAAGAGTGTTCATTATAATGCTTGCTGCTGTTGTGTTGTTTGTATTGGGAACATTTGTATTCCACAGGGTAAAAACAAGCAGAGAGACTGAACTGTTAAAGGAAAAGGGGTATTATAACCCTGTTTCAGTAGGTGGCTACTGCCTAAATGTTGCAAGCTTCGGTAATAAAAATAGTGAGCATACTATCATAGCTATGGCAGGACTTGGATCAGGCGATTTTCCTGTAGCTATGAGACACGTGACCGCACCACTTGAAAAGGATAATCTTATCGTGTTCGTTGACCGTGCAGGTTATGGATTCAGCGATGATACAAACAACGAAATGACGCTTGAATACATAGTTGAAGATTACCGGAGGGCTTTGAAAAATGCAGGTATTGAAGCACCATATATTCTTATGCCGCACTCTATCGGAGGAGCGTATGCAACATATTGGGTAAGCCATTATCCAGAGGAGATAGAAGCTGTTATTTTCGTGGATGGCAGCCAGTTAAGTCCGACAGCGTTTGACGATTCGCCGGGTTACACTGTGGGGATAAAGGATAAAGCCCTTGCATTTCTTGCAAAAATGGGTTTAAGCAGATATGCTCTGCGACATTATTTTTATCAGTATGCTGACAATTTCACAGAGGAAGAACAAGAGCTTGCAGATGCACTTATGTATATGACGCTCGATTCGGTTGCCCCCATTTCAGAGGATGGGTTGCTTGCCCAAAATGCACAGGATGCATTTAACGGTATCATCACAAATGATGTGCCGAAGCTCTATATCTGTGCAAGCTGGGGATTTGAAACAGAGGAAGATATAATTGAGTATCATACATGGGTAAACCGTCAGATAGAAATGAATGACATGGATCTACAGCCGCTGCCTACTCAATATAGCGATGAAATGATAAAAGAAATTCTTGACAATTATGAACAAGCCAGACAGGAAACCATTTTTCCGTACGCAGAAAAACTTGGTAACTGCAAGGTGGTGTGTATTGGTGGAGATCATATGATATATGAGCAGAAACCGGAAGAATGTGCTGAGGTAATGATAGAATTTCTGAAGGGTTTGGAATCCAAGGAAATGCCGAACTGAAAAAGCTTGCCATTCTTTTGGCAATGGTTACAATTAT
This sequence comes from Bacteroides sp., assembly GCA_023666705.1. Taxonomy (GTDB): domain Bacteria; phylum Bacillota; class Clostridia; order Lachnospirales; family Lachnospiraceae; genus Coprococcus_C. The sequence continues at coordinate 88,079 of JAMPBO010000007.1, read as the reverse complement.
AGTTATGGTGTCAGCATTTTAATATGGTTTTCCTGCTAAGCTTCGACCAGAGTGCCATAAAAGTACTGACGGCATGAAAAGTGCCGAAGGCACTTTGTTCATAGCTGCTTGAGATTTTCCATCAGTATATGTGCGGCAGGAGTAAATACCTGATATTTATTCCAAATGATGTACATTTTGTTTTCCAGCCGTGGATATAACGGACAAAATACCAGACCGTTTTCTCTGCTTGTATTGACAAGGTGGTCAAAGGTCAGTGTAATTCCAAGTCCCTCCTTTGAAAATATGGAGGAATTGTATGAAAGGTTGAAGCTTGCAAGCACATTCAGCTTTTCTGCCTTTTCACCACACCAGCGGGGCAGGTCAACCACGTAGGACTGTGATGAAATGAAAATTGGATAAGGCATCAAATCATCAACCGTAACGGATGCCTTTTTTGCAAGGGGATGCGATGTCGGAACAACGGCACCCCATGTATCTGTTTCGGGAATTTCAAGATAATTATACTGCGACAAATCGGGAGGCTCGACAATAAAGGCAAAATCGTAAAGCCCCTTTCTAAGCTTTTCCGTTACCTGCTCCGTATCGCCGCTGGTGATGCGGTATCGTATATCAGGATATGATTTATGCACGTTGCCGATTGCACGGGCGAGGTATTTTACAAGATGCGATTCGGCACAGCCGATATAAATTTCACCACTGATTGTCTCGTCATTCATGGAACTAAATTCCTCTGTAATTTTGTCTGCCATCTCAAGTAAATCCTCTGCCCGTTTCCGCAAAAGCATTCCTTCCTCGGTTAGATGAATATTGTAGTTGCTTCTCGTAAAAAGCGGTTTGCCAAGCTCCTCCTCCAACTCCTTCATGGTCCGGGATAGCGTGGGCTGTGAAACATGGAGCTTTTCAGCGGCATGTGACATATTTTCTTCTCTTGCAATTTCCAAAAAATAACGTAAGGTTCTGATTTCCATTTAAAATCCCCCAAATAGTTTAATGTAATTATGGCTTGTGGGACACTCCCTTGAACCCATACACAGCCATGCTTGCATCTCTATGTCCGGTAATTGCAAAATGCTGTCTTTTTAAACATTTGTTGTACAATATAGACAAATCACCGCAAGGCACGCTTTCGCTGCTTGTCGCACATAACAGTGCATAAAATGCCTTTGTCCTCAGGACTCCGTCTGCTTCGCAGCCACCTCAGGACATACCTCACTAAGCTCCGGCGGCATTGATCCTAAGGAATCTGTCTGTTTCACATCCACCTTGGGACATACAAAGCACCTTGCTTGCGATATTGTCTATATTGCACAACTGCTTTTCGATAATATGACATTTCGCAATTACCTAATCTCTATTAGTATAAACAGAATAGATATTCGTGTCAAGAATAACAGGATATAAGTTATAAGCATTTTGAAAGAGATGAAAATTACGCTATAATGAAATACAAGGAGGTAGAACATGGCACAGGCAAACGATATGGACGGAATTTTGCTGGAAAATCTGGCAGATGCAGGCTGTGATGATGACGAGGCACGAAATATATTTGAACATATAAAAAATAACGAGGTGCCTTTGGCGTTATCACTGCTGACAACACATAAAAAGAAGCTGTTAGGTGAAATACACGACGACCAGCATAAGGTGGATTGTCTTGATTATTTGGTGTTTCAACTAAGAAAAGGATTATGAGATTGTATCAAGATTGGAGGAAAATAACATGGAAAATTTAAAACTGGAAATGGAGTGGGATAAGGTATTCCCACAGAGCGACAAGGTAAATCACAGCAAGGTGACATTTCATAACCGTTATGGCATTACGCTTGCGGCTGATATGTATGTACCGAAAAATGCAGAGGGGAAGCTTGCAGCGATAGCGGTATGTGGACCGTTTGGTGCCGTAAAGGAGCAGGCAGCAGGCTTGTATGCACAGGCTATGGCGGAGCGGGGCTTCCTCACAATTGCCTTTGACCCATCTTACACAGGGGAGAGCGGTGGACAGCCACGCTATATGGCATCACCTGACATTAACACGGAGGATTATCAGGCGGCTGTGGATTTCCTTTCCGTGCAGGAAAATGTGGATGCTGAAAAGATAGGCATTATCGGCATTTGCGGATGGGGTGGAATGGCACTCAATGTGGCAGCACTTGACACCCGTATCAAGGTGACAGTTGCCTCCACCATGTACGATATGACACGTGTAAATGCCAATGGTTACTTCGACTCTGAGGCTTCTGCGGATGCAAGATATGCAAAAAAGGCTGCCATGAATGCACAGAGAATTGTTGATTATAAAAATGGCACTTATGCACTGGGCGGCGGTGTTGTGGACCCACTTCCAGAGGATGCACCGTTCTTTGTGGCAGATTATTATGATTACTATAAAACAGACCGTGGCTACCACAAACGTTCCTTAAATTCCAACGGAGGCTGGAATGTGATTGGCTGTATGTCATTTATGAACCAGCCGATTTTAAAATATAGCAACGAGATACGGAATGCCGTTTTAATTATGCACGGTGAAAAGGCACACTCCTGTTATTTCAGCCGTGACGCATATGCCGATATGATAAAGGACAATCCGTACACGGATAACAAGGAGCTTCTGATTATACCTGATGCTGTCCATACGGATTTATATGACGGAGGCGGAAAGGATGCCATTCCGTTTGATAAGCTGGAGCAGTTTTTCAAGAAGTATCTAGGATAGCAGGAAGCTGCTATGGAATGGGATAATGTTCAGATTGGAGGCGTGTAATGAAAAAGCTGGTATATTGCCTGTTTGTTTTTGTATGCTTAGCTTGTTTGACGGCATGTGGGAAATCGGATACGGAAAAGCCTGTGTCAGAAAATGACAGTGTAACGGAAGCATCGGAGCAGGAACAGAGAGAGGATGCATCCGAACAGGAAAAAGAGGATGAAAATCAAACAACTTCAAATCTTCCATATGATGGTATTTATGCACAGCATGAGCCTTACGGAAAAGGCGTTGGAGCCATGCCGGGGCGTGTCGTTTGGGCATATGACCCATCATCCGTTTCATGGGATGGCAGTGGTTACTGGTGGGAAACGGAGCATTTTGACGAGACAGCCATACAGCATATGGTTGATGAAAGCATTGCCTCCCTTGCAGACAAGAAAAGTGCAAGGGAGGGCTGGACGGCGTTGTTTCAGGCTCACAATGGAGGAAGCGGCTACAAGCGTGGAGAAAAGATATCGATTAAGGTAAACATTAACGGTTCAGGCGTTTTTGATGATGACACATCGGGCGAAACGGATATGAGCTACACGAACCCTGTATTGTTAAAGGCACTTCTTGTGTCGCTGGTACGGGAGGCAGGCGTTGCACCTGAGGATATTACTGTGTATGACGTGTCCCGCCTGTTTCCTGATTACATGGTGGAGCTGTGCACGCAGGGAGGATTGGAGGGCATACATTTCGTCGGAAGAAACAATGGGATTGCAGATGAAACCGCACCGATTAACTGGTCCTATGCCTTTAAGGGAGCAATAAATTACCTGCCAACCTGTGTGACGGAAAGCAAATATGTCATTAATCTCGCCAATTTAAAGGGACACAGCTATGGCATTACACTTTGCGGCAAGAACCATTTTGGCTCATTTATAAATGGAAATGCCATGCGTCCGCCTGAGGGTGCAAATTTGCATCAATGGCTGACGAAAAGTGAAATGGGCATTTACAGTCCTCTTGTAGACCTGATGGGAAATTACCAGCTTGGGGAAAAAACGGTTCTTTACATGCTTGACGCACTGATTTGTGCACCTTCGGAGGGAGCCTCCATCACAAAGAAAAATGCCACATGGCAGCAGTCTCCATTTAACGGCTCCTATACGGCAAGCGTTTTTGTTTCACAGGACCCTGTGGCAATTGACTCCGTAGGGGCGGATTTTTTGACAAATGAGCCTGCCATAACGAAAAATAACAGTGTCGTAAGTGATACAAGCAATGAAAATTATCTGCATGAGGCAGGGCTTGTTGGGACTGCACCGTCAGGGACAGTGTATGATAATGGAAATGGCATCCCGCTTACCAATTTGGGCGTACATGAGCATTGGAATAATTCCACGGAAAAGAAGTACAGCCGAAACCTCGGCAAAGAGGAAGGAATTGAACTTATATCTATATTGCACAACTAGGTTTTGGAAGTAGTGTTTGCCCATTTCGAATAGAAAATGATATTGGAGGGCATATCGCTGTTTTATGTGTGTAAGTTAGGAACACAGGAAATCGGCATATGTCCTTATTTTTCCGCTACATCTGTTATTAAAACTAGTTTACAATATAATAATACTTGCACAGGAAATGTCTTCGGAAAGATTGTAGACATTTCCTGTTTCAATTCCCACAACCGTTGGACGCAGTACGAAATCGGCATGGTTTTCAACAACCTTTGCTTCTTCGCCGTTGCTAAGGCTGACAATGGAATCAACAGGGTAGAGGATGACGCTTTGGAGAAAGCTTTGCATGGAAAACAGGTCAAGCTCCTCCGTCATGGACATAATCATTTCAACCGCTGTACGTTGTGTGAGTGCTTTTTTATAGGGGCGTTCCGTAACAAGTGCATCATAGATATCCGTTACGGACAGTATTTTAGCATAGTTAATTATTTTATCTCCCTTGACGCCGAGGGGATATCCGTTGCCGTTCATTTTTTCATGGTGCTGCAAAACAGCTAAGGATACGGCAGGATTGAAGTCTTCCTTTTCCTTCAGGATGTTGTAGCCGAGCAGGGGATGTGACTTCATGACTTCAAATTCTTCATCATTCAGCTTGCCTGGTTTGTTTAATATATTTAAGGGAATTTTGGATTTTCCCATGTCATGCAGCAGTCCTGCTATTCCAATATTATAAATATCGTCCCGTTTCATTCCTGCTTTTTTTGCAATAATCATTGCCATGGTTGCTACATCAACACTGTGCTTAAATGTATATTCATCACTTGTTTTTAATGAATTGATATCTACGGCAATGGCGTCATTTTCCGTAATTGCTTTCAGTAAATCTGAGGTAATGCGGTTGGAGGCACTGGAAAAATCATTGGAGGCGGTGTTGTTATAAAGATATTGTATTCCCTCCGAAACCCGTTTTTTAACGCTTTCCTTCAGGGCAACCTTTGTAGGGTCCTCGGTACGGTATTTTTCAACATTGTATCGTGCCATGCGGGATAAGGGCTTTTCAGGTTTTTCCTGGGGCTCGTCTGCTTCACCCTCTGATATGTAAACCCCTGACACGCCCATTTTACCAAGGGCATTAATCTGATAGTCGTCTAAAATGGAATATTTGGCAATTAAAACACGGTCTAAGCGGTCTTTAATTGCCTGATCAATACGCATACCCGGTTTCAAGTCCCTGCATCTGACAAAAAAGCGTTTAATCAATATGATATCCTCCTAATAGTGTGTGTTGTTTATTATATACAATATTAGCAGTTAAAGCAAATATTTTAATATACATCTTGTAACCATCACTTCCTTAATATAATGTGTTCCTAAGTTTACCACCAGCCGAGCAGGCTTTTTCCGGCTTAAGATTGTTCAATTGCTTGAATCTCATCTCGTTTATTCTGTTGAGAAGTTTTCTGCTGCTTCACTGATTTTTTCTGCCATTTACCTCTTAAAAAATGCACCCATGAAATTACAAAGCTAAATCCCCAGCCAAAAAGTGTATTCCACCAGATCATATGATAACCTACACCTGGAATCCCCTGAAAAAGATAAGTGGTTGCCACACGAACTGTCAAGGCACCGGTTGCCGCAAAGGTAGAAAACAAGGCATTGTTTGCACCCTGAAATAAACCCAATAACGGGAAATAAGATGCAAACAGAGGCAGGCAAAGAGCCACAAATCGTACATGGGAGGTACAATAAGCTATCGCCTCTGGTCCCAATCCAAACGCTGTAACAATAGGTCTTGCAAAAATAAAAACCACTGTCAGGATACAGACTGTAATTATTTCTGAGATTAATACAGTATGTTTTGCACCCGTCTTTATCCGGTCAATTCTGTTCGCTCCAATATTTTGTCCTGTATAAGTTCCCTGGGTCGTCATCAATGCACTTGCAGGTAAAGTCATATATGTTTCTACCTTTTGGGCAACCGAGAAAGATGCTGTCATAGCCTCTCCATAGCTGTTGACGGCTCTTTGAATGAAAACAAAACCAAATGACACAATGAACTGCTGCAATGCCATAGGAAAGCCTGTTTTCAAGGTCTGCTTTGCAAGCTGCCATTCAAAAGTGAATTCACCCCATTTCCAACGAAACATAGGGTACTTCTTCATCATGTAAATAATGCCCACTACACAGGAAAGAGCCTGTGCAATATCGGTAGCAATGGCAGCACCAGCCATCCCCATATTCATGCTATAAACGAATATAATATCCAGCACAACATTGACTATACTGGCAACCAGCAGAAAATACAGTGTCGCTTTGCTGTCCCCGATTCCCCGGAGGATAGCGGCTACAATATTATATCCAAATTGAAAAATAAGTCCTGCTGCATAAATTTTGAAATAAGTGTCAGCCATAGGAATCAGGCTGTCCGGCGTTGCCAAGATATGCTCAAGGGCAAACCGGCTGATGATAATACCTACCGCCGTAGCTAACACACCCATAGCAAGCATGACCAAGAGAGAAGAAGATGCTTGCCTACGCATATCCTCTTTTTTGTCCCCTCCAAAGAGCTGGGCAATCAGGATACAAGCTCCTGCTGAAAAGCCATTCGCCAATGCCAGAAAAGCCATTGTGAGAACACCACAGGCACCAACCGCTGCTAAAGGAGATTCTCCAGCAAAATTGCCTACAATAATAGTATCCACTGTGTTATAAAGCTGTTGGAGCAGCAAACCCAAAAGTACCGGTATCATAAAGGACAGGATACCCTTCCACGGTGCTCCTTGTGTTAACGATTTATTTTTCATTGTCATATACCTCCATACGTTCAATCGTTAGTTCATTGATTTGCCAAGTTCTATGTGGGTTGCTTTCAATTATTAATATCTTCATTTTGTTTTCCTTTCACATAGTCTGAATGCTTTACCACCAATCGAATAGGCTTTTGCCGATTTCAAGCTGTTCAATTTCACGCATTTCATCGGCTTCCAAATCAAAGTCAAACACGGTAATGTTTTCTTTCATGTGTTCCATGTTAGTGCTTTTGGGAATTATAATAATTCCCTGTTGAAGAAGAAAACGCAACGCAATCTGCGAAACACTTTTGCTGTGATTATTGGCGATTTCAACCAATGCAGGGTTTCGCCATATGCCATTTCTACCACAGGCAAGAGGCGACCAGCTTTCATGCTTTGTTCCAATCTGACATTCTAACTGCCGCAGCTTTTTCTGCTGTCGGAAAACGTGCATTTCGACCTGATTGATTGCCGGAATCACTTTACAATGGTTCACCAAATCCAGATACCGCTCCTCAAGAAAATTGGAAATTCCTATTGCCCGGAGCTTACCCTCGCTATAAGCGGTTTCCATAGCCCGGTAAATTTCATGCACATCTCCTGTAGGCTCATGGATTAGCAGTAAATCAATATAATCCATATTCAACTTTTTCAGAGAACCGTCAATGGAACGCAGCGTATCCTGATATCCATGACAAGCCCATAATTTTGTTGTGATAAACAATTCCTTTCTTGCTATGCCGGATTTGCGGCAGGCAAGCCCTACCTCTTTTTCGTTTCCATAACATTGTGCGGTATCTATGGAACGGTATCCGAGGTTTATTGCATCCGTCACACATTTTTCAGTTATCCTCGGTGGTGTTTGATATGTCCCATAACCTAAAATCGGCATTTTTACATCGTTATTCAAAGTAATATACTCCACTGTTTTTAGCTCCTTTCCTGTACTATTTAACTGTATTTTTAGATAGAAGCACCCAACTGATAGGCTTCTTTTGTTTTTCCCTTACCCAGCACTTCGCCTAAATTTTTCCATCTAAGATTTCTTTCATAAGTTCGGTACCATGTTACTGCCTGCGAATAATCGCCGCCATCAGCAGTCATCAGCAACACACTCTTTTTAGGGAATTTTCCATATCCCAAACATTCAAGCTCCGCATATAATCGGTCTGCTACGGTTTTCAGCGTGCCTGTTATTGTCCAAAAATACAGTGGAGAAGCAAATACAACCACATCGGTTTCTTCAAATTCGGCATAGATTTGATCCATATCATCCTTTTGACTGCATGGACTTTTGGAATCTCTGTCGGCGTGTAAACAGCCCTTGCAGCTATGGATATTCATTCCATCGAGATAAAAGGTTTTTACCTGATTTCCTGCTGACTTTGCACCATCGGCAAAAGCCTCCACCAGCTTGGCAGTATTTCCGTTCTTTCTTGCAGCACCGTTCAAAATCATAATTTTTTTATTCATCTGCGTTACGCTCCTACTTTGTCGTATTTACCGTTTAATGAACAATCTCGAAAGTATCCTGCTCTGTGTACAGCTTCCAAAATTCTTCTGCAATCGTCTTTGGTGCAAAAAAGTCATCTGAACCAATTGTTCCTGTTACCTGTACCGTTCCGAGATAGATACCCTTTTCTTTCATGACAGGGGACAGTGCCTGTACCATTGCCCGAAGTGCCGCCTTGTCCATAGAAAGCGGCAGATAACCTGCATAAGGCTGTAAAGCAAGACCTCCACCTGTCACAAGAATTGCACCATGCTTCACCGCAAATTCCTCTGTATCTACCAGCCTGATGCAGTTGTAGGCACCTGCTACATCTACCGTATAACGTTCAACAAGTGTCTGTGTAGAAATCTTTACTTCCGCATCTGCGACTGTGACTCCTACATTGTAGAACAGCACATCGGGAGTGCCATAAGTTTTTACAACCTCACCAAAAACTTTAGCAAAGGCATCAAAATCTGCTACGTCTGCTGCCTGCGTATACACCTCAATGCCCTTTGCGGTAAAATCTGTTGCATACTCTTTCAGGTGGTCTTCACTTCTTGCCATCAGAATCACACGGAAATCATTGTTGCCAAATTTCTCTGCAACTCCATTTCCAAGTCCTTTTCCTGCACCTACAACTACGATTGTTTTCTTCATATCAATTCCTCCTAAAATGTTTTATTATTATTTAATGCTTTACTAATTGTCTGCCTAAATACGTTATAGCAGAATATACATTGACTTCGAAGATACCAAAATGTTAAAATGGTTTTAAGTAAAACTTAAAACGAGGAGATAGCTATGTATAATCGGGAACTTATCACCTTTATTACTGTCGCAGATCAGGGCAGTTTTTTGAAAGCATCAAAAGAATTATATATAACAGCGGTATCAGTAATGAACCAGATTAACAAGCTGGAAACAGATGTTGGTGTAAAGTTGATTGAAAGAACCAGTCAGGGAACGCAGCTTACCGCCGCTGGGCGTTCTTTTTACAAGGACGCAAAAAAAATCATAAAGCAATCAGAACAGGCAATCGCCCGTACCCGCCAAATTGCAAAGAACGAAAAACAGGCAATCCGCATTGGAACATCTATTCTCCGTCCCTGTAAAATGTTGGTTGATTTATGGTCGGAGATTGATGACGGAACGTTGCCTGTGACGATTCGTATTATACCTTTTGATGATAGTCCGGCAAGTATGGAAAAAATGTTAGAAACACTTGGCAGGGAAATAGATTGTTTTGTCGGTCCTTGTGCTTCGCTCTCATGGGAAGAAAGATATAATAACCTTGTGTTAAAGCAGGGGGAGTGCTGTATTGCTGTTCCACGCAAGCATAGATTAGCCAAAAAAGAAAAATTGAAATGGAACGATTTGGACGGGGAAACTCTTATGCTTGTAAAGCGAGGGGACTCTCCTGTACTGAACAGACTGCGTGATGAAATAGAAACAAAACATACTAAAATAAGCGTTTTGAATATACCACATTTTTATGACACGAATATATTTAATGAATGTGAGCAAACAGGGTGTATCATGGAAACATTGGATATTTGGAAAGATGTTCACCCATCTATCGTTACCATCCCTATGGAATGGGAATATAAAATGCCTTATGGAATTGTATATGCAAAGCAGCCGTCTGAACAAGTGCAGGCATTTATCAATATCATTCAAGATAATTTGGACGAAGAACGATAGGCTGTGAATATTAAAAATGATAATTTTACAGTAAAGATACCATTTGGAGAAGGATATGCAATGAATAAAAGAGTATTATATATAATTGCCACATTTGCCTTGCTTTTTACAGAGGTTATGATTGCCCTGTTCGCACATGACAGCTTTATCAGACCATATGTAGGAGATATGCTTGTGGTCATTGTTATTTATACGTTTATCAGGATATGGATGCCTGACAAATGCTGTATCCTGCCGTTGTATGTATTTTTGTTTGCAGTCTTGGTAGAAGTGCTCCAGTATTTCAATATTGTAGAAGTGCTTGGGTTGTCAGAAAGCAAATTTTTCAGCGTGCTTATTGGCGGTACATTTGACTGGAGGGATATTGTCTGCTATGGGGCAGGCTGCGTGTTGCTTGCAATTTATGAATTTCTACGTGCCCGTCGGCGGGTGTAGCTTCGTGATACTTTTGCAGATGCGATTGAAATGGCGAGAGATGCTATTGGTTTAGCAGGAATTTCAATGGAAGATAATAAAGAAAAAATACCGATGCCGTCAGACCAAATGACCGCCATTGAAAAAGTAAAACAGGACGCTGATGTGGTTGATTTTTCAAAGGGTGTTCTTACTTATGTGGATGTTAATTTTTCAGAATATAGAAAGAAAGTTGATACAAAAACCGTAAGGCGGAATGTTGCACTTCCGAGCTGGCTGAATTATGAAGCAGAGCAGTCAGGCATCAACGTTTCCAGAGTGTTGCAGGAAGCATTGATGGAGGTTTTGAATGTAAAAAGAAATATATAGCAGGATAATTTAATTTATTTTTCAGATGTCCATTAATTATTTACATATGTAAACCGATATACATTAGGAATACACCTTAGCTCGTATCCTAAATTTACCATTATGAAGGAAACTATATATATGATGAAAATTTAAAGCTTAGGGTAAAGGATTACAGGGAGCTTAAAAAGTGATTACGGTAAAAAATGTGCCCGGATAGACTGAAAAAGATGGCTTATTATATATAAATTATTTACATATGTAAATGATGCATATAATAAGTCAATGATATGTACCTATATGATTATAGTGCATTGCCTAAATGAAAAGGATTTCAAAAAAATTTCAAGGAGGACGAAGTTATGGCAGTTAAAATCGGCAACAGCTATGTATCACAGCAGGCATATGATTATGCAAAAGCCAAGATAAATAGCGAAAAATCACAGGGAAGTGAAACAAGCAGTGTTCTACAGGATTTATCCAAGCAATATCCTGAAACAACCTTTGCCGTCGGCACACAGCCATTTGGCGGAAAAGGAACAAATAATATCAGCATTGCACCGAACATTTTAAAGAAAATGGAGAATGACCCTGAAGCGAGGCTGGAGTATGAGGCACTGATATATGATTGTGCCAATTTCCTAAAAAATGCACCTACAAGACATGGCAATTCAACAGAAATAGCAAGAGGCTACATAATAGGTGAAGACGGCGGTCTCCGTATGTGGGGCATTAGCAGGTCCGATGGAGGCGAAAAGGCAAAAACATATAAAAAAGTTGAAAAAGACGAGCTAAAAGAACAACTGAAAAAAATTAGGGAAAAGAAAGCAGCTAAAAAGGCAGCTGAGAAGAAAGCGGTGGAAAAGAGAATAGCAGAAAAGACGGCAGAAAAAATAACGGCTGAAAAAAAAGCGGAACAAAAGATTGTAGAGAACGTGGCAACCAAAGAATTAGAAGGGCAGGCAGTTGACATAAGGGTATAAAAAATGCAAGTGCAAAGACATAAAACAAAAGTGTAAAAGAAGCAGGTAATTCTCAAACTGTATATTCAAAAGATAAGACAGCAGATTATTACAGCTATTTGCAGTAGAATTATGAAAAGACGTAAAAGGCTTTCGGGACCTAAAAAAAGAGCAGAAAAAAGGCTGAAGGAAAAGTGGGGGGGGAAGCAAAACAATTGCGGGAAAATCAGCAAAAAGAGCTAATAACGGTAAATAAAAATGAAGATTTGGCAGGAAATGCCGATATAATAAATAGGAATCCTGCTAGGATTCGCCCAAAGTGCCATTAAAGCTGTGGCAGCAGAAAGAGTGCTGAAGGCACTTTGTTTTAGAAAATATAAAAAGGATTTTATATACAATATTTTCAAGGAGGAAAATAATTATGAAGATTTCGAAGTTAGAATACCAGTCGTTTAAGCTTTCTGACGCAGGCATTGAAAATATGAAAAAGCAGGTGCGTGCTTTTGAGAAATATAATGCAGGCGAAGCACTTACTGTTGAGGAACAAGAAATCGTAGACAGGGCAAATAGCTCAAGGCTGGACAATAAGGCAGCAAAAAGCCTTACAGATGAAGCCGTAAGCATGAAGCTGTCGAAGCTTGGTCTTGAAAAAGCGTCCGATATACCTGATGAATGGAAAATGGACGGTAAGCTTGTACAGGTTGATAATATGATGGTTGGGGCATTTCAAAACGAGAAGCCGAAAATGACCGGCTATGCAAAGGAATTTGATGATGTGTCAAAGGAATATGCAGATTTCGTTTTAAGCAATAAATTTGATGAGGCTTCAAAAACGGATGTGATCTCAAGGCTGAATGATAAATATAATTCACTGCTCGAGGAGATAGAAAAAAATTATACAGGTGAGGAAAAGGAAGAAAAGCTTCAATCACTGAACGGTGATTTTCAGACCGTATTGGAACATAATATCAAAAAGCCGATGGATTTAATGCTACGAAAAGAGCTGATTATTGTGGACATGACAAGGCAGCTAAATGATGCACATAAAAAAGCGGCAAAGGCAAGATACCTTGACGAAAGTATATATGACGAAATAGCAAAGGGTCTTGACAAAAATGAACAGAAGATAAAAGATACACAGGATATGGTAAATCAATTGACAGCACTGTTTCAAGACTTTGGGAACAAGGGTACACAGATAAGTAGCTTGTTTAAAACCATTAATGACAATATAGAGGCAATGTATCAGTCACGTATTCGGTTTGAATAGCAGATGAAAACTCTTGTTTTTGTTTACATAAGCCATAGTAAAAATTACCGGTCTAAGATAATCCAATAAAGGATTCCTAGACCGGCAATTTTTAATTCAGATGTATGCAAACAATTTTTCAGGCACTTGTGTAAATATTCCAATGCACCAACTTCATGCCATCTTATTTACAGCTAATGTAAGCTTATTTTTCCGATATTTCAATTTGATTATAACTGTTTTTTCATCAGGAACTTTAAGAAGCTCAAGCATGTTTTCATAACTGCCATCATCATACATACCAGGCTTTGTTAGAATATAGCTTGAATAGCAATATTTGTGTTTACCGTCAATAATGCCAAATGCATCTATGTTAATGATACTTTCCCCTCGGCGAGCATAGCCTTGTAATTTTCTCCCCATGTCTGCATGGCATCAAGAATGGGACGCATGGACTCGCCCAAATCGCTCAGTGCATATTCCACGTGGGGAGGGACTTCAGGGTATACGGTGCGGGTAATGATGCCGTCCTGCTCCATCGAACGCAGATTATCGGTTAATACCTTTTGGCTGATGCCGTCCAAATTCTTCTGCAGCTCATTAAATCTCCATGGACGCATAAGTAAATTACGGATGATGAGCAGCTTCCATTTATTTCCAATCAGTGACACGGTTGTGGCTACAGGACATTCAGGTAATAATTCAGCCTTTGTTTTCATGGGAAACCACCAATACTTCAAAATTGACTGTTACAGTCAAATTATAATGTAAGGATCGTAGGATCTCAAGGAATAATATAATGTGGATTATTATTGCTTTCCAAAATCGCATAATTCCGTAAAAGTTACAAAAAAGTGCGTACCTAATAAAAAGGTGCGTACTTTTTTTCTGTTTCCCATGGAATTAGAATAAAATTACGGATAGGAAGATGTCCGACAATACATATTTAGGAGGTAAGGGATTATGGCACTTTCAAATTTGACAGGATGGAATAGCAATGAGGAGACTGCATCTGCGGCAGCTTGTG
>JAMPBO010000007.1:0-73845 GCA_023666705.1 Bacteroides sp. | reverse complement strand
GAGCAGGAGATAAGCCTGAGGAAAAACCAGCAGCATGTGGAACAGCTTGTGGAGCAGGAGATAAGCCTGAGGAAAAACCAGCAGCATGTGGAACAGCTTGTGGAGCGGGAGATAAGCCTGAGGAAGCACCTACGGCATGTGGTTCAGCCTGTGGAGCAGGGGATAAGTAATCAGAAAGCCTAAATGGGGACGGTGCTGTTAAATTGACAGGATATGGTTTATAAGATGAAACGGTATCATAGATAGTCTATTTGACAGCACCAATGTAAAATATTTTATTTAATATGAAAGAAAGATGAGCAAAAGCATTATTTCCAAAGTCTGGTTGTACAATATCGTAAGCAAGATATTGATAAGTTATTGTATAACGGATGTTTGTAAAAGCGGCTTTTGCTCATCTCTGCATAAATAGAAGCGAGGTCAAGATATGAAACAGCATATTACAAAGCAATATTTTTCGTTCCAATGGCACATTACCGATATGTGTGACCAAAGATGTAAGCATTGTTACATATTTTCTGAAAATAACTGTAAGAAGCCCGATGCCATGAGCTGGGAGCAAATACAGGAAACATTTTATAATTGCCTTGATTTTTGTGAGCTATACCATAGGCTGCCCTATTTTTACATTACAGGTGGTGACCCTATTTTGCATCCGAATTTTTGGGAGCTGCTTGGACTTTTGAAGTCACACGAAATTCCTTTTACCATTCTTGGAAACCCATTTCATTTAAATGATGAGGTATACCAAAGGCTGAAAGAATATGGATGTGAAAAATATCAGCTTTCTATTGACGGCACAAGGGAAACCCATGACTGGTTCCGTAAGGCAGGCAGCTTTGATATTACGCTTGAGAAAATTGCCTGTATCAAACGGGCAGGTATACGAAGCGTAATAATGACAACTGTTTCAGGTACAAATATTGATGAGATACCTGATATTATTGATACTGTGGTTGCGTATGGTGCTGATGTATTTGCGTTTGCAAGATATTGTCCTACGGCTGAGGATAAGGATGTAGATATTGAACCGCTGCGTTACCGTAAGCTGCTGGCAGATTGCGATAAAAAGTTTCAGGAATACGAGGCGGCAGGCTGTAAGACATATTTTAATAAAAAGGATCATCTGTGGACGTTGTATGAATATGAAACAGGCACATTTAAGCTTCCACAAAATGCAGAGGCAGGCATGATTTACGGAGGATGCAATTGTGGAAACTGCCACTTGACCATTCTTCCTACAGGAGATATTTATGCGTGCCGGCGGGTGCAAAACAGCAAGGTCGGTAATGTATTTGAAGATAGAATTGCTGATGTGTGGATATGCCAAATGGAAAGCTACCGTGAATACACAAAATTTGAAAAATGTGCGAAGTGTGAGCTGCTGGCATGGTGCAGAGGTTGTCCTGCCGTTGCAAGTGGGAAAAATGGAAATTTTTATGTGGCGGACCCGCAGTGTTGGAAGGAGGTAGGCTGATGCAGGCAGTTATTTTAACCAAGCCGACAAAAGCTGAAACTGTAACACTGACGGATGCTGCCATGCCACAGGTTCGTGCAGGGTGGGTGCTTGTAAAGATAAAAGCCTTTGGGATGAACCATTCAGAGCAGATATTAAGACTGTCGGAAATCAAGGCGGATTACATTTCAAAGCCTGTTATTCCAGGGATTGAATGTGTAGGTGAAATCGTACATCCGTCTGATAGTGATTTTAAAAAGGGACAACGTGTGGTCGCATTGATGGGTGGTATGGGACGCAGCTTTAACGGAAGCTATGCAGAATTTACACTGTTGCCTGCACATCATGTTTTTGCAATAAATGATAGGATATATTCGGAGCTTAATTTGTCGTGGGCAGAGCTTGCCGCCATACCTGAAACTTATTTTACGGCATGGGGTTCCCTGTTTGAATGTCTGGACTTAAAAAGAGAAGATACCCTTTTTGTCCGTGGAGGCACATGTGCACTAGGTTATGCGGCAATTACACTTGCAAAGGCTTTGGGCTGCAGGGTTATCGCAAGCACCCATAAGGAAAGTAAAATGGAGCTTTTACAGGAGGCAGATGATGTTGTGCTTGATAGGGGACATTTGGCAGAAACATTAAGTGGTGTGAACAAGGTTTTGGAGCTTGTAGGCGTGAAGACGCTCTCTGACAGCTTACGGTGTGTAAATAAGGGTGGCATTGTATGTAATACGGGAGTGCTTGGAGGTGTGTTTGCCCTAAGTAGCTTTGACCCGATAAAATTCATTCCAAATGGTGTATATCTCACGGGCTTCTACAGTAATAATCCGACACAACAGGCGTTTGATGATATATTCTCATTTATTGCGGAACATCGGATAAAACCATGTGTGGGGAAGCAGTTTGATTTTTCAGAAATCAGGGATGCCTATATCGCCTTGGATAGTGGAAGCGTGAATGGAAAGATTGTGGTAAAAGTTGAAGGGGAGTAATATTTTATCGGGAAAAGGGATTTCAGATATCAGAGGCATGTATCGGCTGTGGAACATGCCAAAAAAAGCTGTCCTCAAAAATGTATTGAAAGTTGAAAGCCGTTTTATATTCAGCAGGAGCATTGCCTGCATTGTGGAAGCTGTTATGAAAAGTGCCCTGTTGGGGCAGTACAAACGCGTTGTTAAATGTCGGTATCAGCAGTCGGGTTTTCATTGATAGGCGGGAGCTTTTCTGTTATAATTCGATAAAGGCTGTCAAATTGTTACAGAAACAGACATTCTGATGGGGGAAACGGTTTTGGATAGGAATGTAAATATCATCACGGACTTAAATGGAAATAAGATTGTACTGATTAATGATATTATATTCAAAGGGAAACGGTCAGTGAAATGGGATGATGTAAAGAATTACCTTGAAATTTATGTGGGCGAATTTTACGAAATCGCTGACACAAAGGACATTGTGTATATTGGGAAGGAACTGCCGGACGAATATACGGGTTCACGGTATACATATTCGCTGAAGGGGGCAAATGCGAAAGCGAAGGCAAACGCATCACAGGGCATACCGGAAATGCTGGAGATTGCAACGGGAAAGCATTTCAGGAAAAATTCTGGTGAAAAGCATATCAGGAACGCCGCAAATGGCTGGTATCGGTACAATTCCCGCTTTGCCCTGCCCGTTTATGATGAAAATGGGGAAGTGGAACGGTATAATGTATTCCACGCTTCTATGCTGATAAGGCATGATGCAGACGGGAAAATGTATCTTTATGATGTCATGGACATAAAAAAAGAAACGAGCAACCCTTTCGAATCATAAGATTTTACTTGGCAAAAAACCCATTTCCTTTTCTACAGTATAGGGTATGTGGCATTAGGTGTCAAGTATAATTTTTGTTGGAAAAGGAATATACTGCCGAAGGCGTTTTGTATGATGCAAAGGAAGCTCTTTCTTTTTTACGGAGGAAGCATTTTGGATAATTATGTCTAAAACTAATAAAAAATGGGAAAGGCAATCTAAATACAGACTGTGATTTTACTGTAAACATCGGCAGAAAGGGGCATCTAGTGTTTGAACAGGATTATATCATGAGACTAATCAAAGAAATGATACGTGCAATATTGAAGGTACTATTTAATATTGATACCGATAATCCCCTTGAAAATGTAATAAAGGACGAAGAAAGCCAAAATACGTTGGAAGAATTGTTGGACATGGTTGATAATGGGGACATTAATGAGGCGGAAAACCAAGTATACGATATGACATCTGATCATAATATGACAAATTTGCAAGTGGCATTGTTATTTTATTCTTACCTCAATGATAA
Source organism: Bacteroides sp. (assembly GCA_023666705.1). Taxonomy (GTDB): domain Bacteria; phylum Bacillota; class Clostridia; order Lachnospirales; family Lachnospiraceae; genus Coprococcus_C. The sequence goes on along the minus strand of JAMPBO010000007.1, from coordinate 70,060 downwards.
GGATGATGAATTTTTACAGAAACATGATTTTTGCCGTGATGAGATAAAGTCAGGTGTAACAGAATTGGCATCCCGATATGGACTAATGGACATGGTTGAAATTTTTTTATCAGAAACATGATGCTTTAACCGAAAGCTTATATAAACTGTAGGGAAGGAAAATACAGTGGAAACTATAATCAGACGGCACATTATATTTTACGGAAGCGTACAGGGGGTGGGCTTTCGCTACCACGCATATCATAAGGCGAGAAGCTTAGGGCTTACGGGCTGGGTTAGAAATCTGTATGACGGAACGGTTGAGATGGAGGTGCAGGGTGAGGAAGGTCTGATAGACCAGCTTATCATACACCTTGACAATCAGAGATTTATTAGGATAACAGCAATGGATGTAAAGACAAACCCACCTGTTTCGGAACGTGATTTTTATGAGCGGTAGACACGTGTTGCAAAGGTGGAAAACATCCATAATATAGAGCCATGAGCATAACACGCTGCTTTCAAAAAATGGTTGTACAACGAACATATACCAAAACAAAGTTTTGCTTATGACTGAATTTATAAATCAGGGAGGTATAAAAATGTATGATGAGGTTACCGTATTGGTTCATAGCAGCATAAGGATAACTGGTGACAAAACAATCTATTTTGACCCATATAACATAGAGGAAAATTCTAAGGATGCAGATTTCATTTTTATTCCCCATGATCACTATGACCATTTTTCACCAAAGGATATAGAAAAGATAAAAAAGGAAGCTACAATACTTGTGATGCCAGCATCAATGGAAAAGCAGGCGGCTAAAACGGGAATATCCGATGAGCATACCATGTTAATGTTACCTGGGGAAGCTAGGAAAATAAATGGAATTAGTGTTGAGGCAGTTGCCGCATATAACACATTAAAACCATTTCACACAAAAGGAAAGCGGTTTCTTGGATATGTGGTAACAATGAATCAAACAAGGTATTATATAGCAGGTGATACGGATATAAATGACGAAAACAAACAGGTAAAATGCGACGTGGCAGTTGTTCCTGTGGGTGGTATGTATACCATGGATGCAAAGGAAGCGGCAAAGCTTGTTAATATGATTAAGCCCAAAATGGCAATTCCCTCACATTATGGAAGCGTCGTTGGTTCCATGAAGGATGCGGACAGGTTCTTATCCTTGGTTGACAAGGAAATTGCGTGCAGGAAATGATACGTTCAAAAGCATTTCATGAAGAACATATGCGGTCGTTTGAAATGTTTGGAGTAGTCAGATTTTAATTTTATCTTGAAAATAATCGGTCAACAATTGTTAATTATTAACGATTGTTGACCGATATAGTTTGTAGATACAATTATTGATTAGATACTTGCGAAATGTAATATTACCGAAAAGTAGTTGTACAACGGACGTTTTCAAAAGATAGAGTTTCGCAATTGACTAACATTGATTAATGAAAGGAACATGCAACGATGGAAAAGGAAGAAATTACACCAAGTGAGTGGCAGATAATGGAAATACTTTGGAACAGTGCGTCGCCCCTGACGTCCTCTGAGGTTTATAAAAGGCTGCAGGGGACAGTTGACATGTCGCAGCGGACGGTGCGTGTACTGATGAATCGTTTAAGTAGCAAAGACATTTTGGGATATCAGGTGGATGAGCATGACGCAAGAGTCTATCATTATTATGCACAAAAATCAAAAGACGAATGTGTAAAAGAAAAAAGCAGAAAATTTGTGGATAGTTATTTTTCAGGCAATGGGACAAATGCGATGGCTGCCCTGCTGCAAAGCTTTTCCTTAACGGATGAGCAGATAAAGGAGCTGGAGGCTATTTTGGAGAACAGCAGGGAACAGGGAAATAAGGTTGCGGAACAAAAGGGTGATTATTATGATTGATTGGTCACAGCTTAGCGATGTAATCGATTTTTGTGCCGTATATTTTACGACCCAGCTTGTGCGGTGCACAGCATTTTCATTTGTACTGATTGGTCTTGTAATGCTGCTTCGGAGGGTACTTTTTTCCAGACAGGTCTTTCTGAGGGGAATGTTGTGGAGCTTGTTTTTAGTTATTCCGTTTCTTGGAAAATTAAAGCTGTTTTATGAAAATGGAATCGTGCTCCATATGACATGGAAGCTTACATGCGTGACCATGAAATACATCTGGGTTGACCGCATTTATGTGACAGGCATTTTGGCGACCGTACTATTTTTGCTGGGAAAGCGTCTGCGTCTTAGGAAAATTGTGTCAGGAATGGAACAGTCTGTTTTTGAACAGGAGCAGGTTTATGTCACAAATATGAACATTACACCGTTTACGGCAGGGCTGCTTGTGCCTAAGATTATTCTGCCGCGTGCAATGCTGGAACACTACAGTAGGGATGAGCTAAGAACGATTGTGTTGCATGAGCAGACGCATATCAGGCTGGGACATTTATGGTATGGGTTTGCGTGGGACATCCTGCAATGCCTGCTATGGGTCAATCCGTTTCTGGCGGTTTGTAGAAAATATTTGTGGGCAGATATGGAAGATATATGTGACAGGGTATGCATCCAAAAAAGCGGGAGGATGGCACATGAATATGGGTTGGTGCTCTTGAAAAGCCTGAAGCTTTTAAGTGACGGACAGGAGGAGATACCGACAACAGCTACTTATGCAGGAGAAAAGGAATTTTCAGATATGAAAAGAAGAATGGAGGAGATTGCAGGCTTCCGTCCCTACAAAAAAGGGCTGTGTACCTGTATGGTAGTTGTAGCATGTATGGCAATTGCAGCAGTATTGTTTGTGATACATACCAATTCATACGCACGGTACAGTGAAAGCAACGACATTATGATTGGAAATGACGATGGTGAACCGGGGATTGTTTCAACAGACACGGAAGAACTACGCAGCATGATTTTCTATGATGACAGTTACGTTTATGTGGACAGGGATGCCTTTGAGGATTTCTTATGCCGCAACAATGCCAATGGCGATATTTACATTATTTTTGGCGGGTATTATAAGCTGCCGGGTTTGGGCGGCATGGCGGAGGGCTGTGTTTATGAAAGAGGTTCGACGGAGGAGATTGTGCAAATTCCATATGAAAGCATTATGAATCATTGGGTACATAAATTATGTAAACTATTGTAATGCCTGTACCCAAAGAAATATGAAAAAGAAAAGGATTTCTAACAATTTATTATCAAGGAGGATGATTTTATGGCAATGGAAATTTCAGGAAGCTACAACAATTATGCATCGTATGTGGTGGAAAACAAGGCAACGGGGAACGCAAGGAAAAAGGAAGCACCGGAACCGGCAGAAAGTAAGACAGAACGTAGTGCGGCAGGCAACAAACCAGGCAGTACCACAGACTATATGAATACGCTGAAAAAGCTTGCTCCAAGTGTGGAATTTCGGACAGGATGTTTCTGTGCCTCGGATAAAAGCGGAAAAACCCTGACCATCAATCCAAAGGCACTTGAAAAAATGCAAAATGACCCTGAGTTTGAGAAAAAAATGAAGGAGTTGATTGGTGGAGTTGAGAAAATGGAAAAGATATCGGAAAGCTTTAACAAGGCGACTGGCTGGACGACGGTGTACCGGCACAGCTATATAGACGAAAACGGTAACTATTGTCACATTGCCCTTACCCGTAATGACCGTATGTCAAAATTGAACGAAAAGCTTCGGGAAGAACGACGCCAGAACGCTGAAAAGCTGATTAAAAAAACAAGGGAAAAATCAGCAAAGAAGAAAAAAGAATTAGAGGAATTGCTGGAAGAAAAGAGAGCAGAGAAAGCGACGGAAGAAAACAGGCAGGAAAAAGCAGGGGAAGGACCGAAAGAACAGGCAGAAGGAAACGAAGATGAGGTTGACATAAAATACTTCACGAAAGCGGAACAGATGCTTGCGGAAAAAATCGCAGACGCACATGATGGCAGGATTTACGTGGATGATGCGGAATTTAGAAGCTTTCTGGAAGCAGTAGGGGAAGAGAGTGATAATACAGCCGTAACGGCTCAAGGTACGGACAAACAAGGCATATCAAGCCATACTGTAATTGGTACAAACGTGGATTTGACTGTATAGACAAAAATGGTATAAGAAGGTATTATTAAGGGCAGAAAGAATAGAGAAATCCAATCCCTGCAATATCTGCACAGGATTGCAGGAAAAACGATATACCGAAAGGAGACTGCCACATGCTTATACCGAAATACTATGAAGATTTAACTGTGCTGCACGACAATACAATGCCTGCGAGGGCATATTACATCCCGACTTCAAGGAGAATGGATGATTTGGTCATGCATCGAGAGCGGTCAGACCGCATGCAGCTTTTGAATGGGATGTGGAAGTTTAAATATTATGAGAGTATTTATGATGTGACGGAAAGCTTCTATGCGGCAGGCTTTGACGTGTCAGGTTATGATGATATGGAAGTACCAGGTACATGGCAGATGTCAGGCTATGATTCCCACCAGTATACGAACGTCAGGTATCCGTTTCCGTTTGATCCGCCGTATGTTCCGCAGGATATTCCGTGTGGAACATATGTGTATGATTTTCAATATGAAAGCGATGAGAAAGCACCAATGGCATACCTGAATTTTGAAGGTGTGGATAGCTGCTTTTATGTTTGGTTGAACGGTGAATATGTGGGGTACAGTCAGGTGTCCCATGCCACAAGCGAGTTTGATGTGTCGTCTGTGATAAAAAACGGCACGAACACAATTGCGGTGCTGGTAATGAAATGGTGTGACGGCTCTTATTTGGAGGATCAGGATAAGTTCCGCATGAGTGGTATTTTCCGGGATGTCTATATATTGAAAAGACCGAAGAAAGCAATTTGGGATTACAGGGTAACGACAAGCATTGCAGACGGAAAAGCAGAACTTGAGCTTGCACTCACATTTTTACAGCAGACAGAAGTTGACATAACATTGGAAGACAGGGAGGGAAATGTGGTTGCACATGCACCTTATTCCAAAGTAGAACAAATATCATTTACGGTGCCTGACATAAAGCTATGGAATACGGAGCATCCATATCTTTATACGCTGGTGATTCAGACAAAGCAGGAAGTCATTACGGATTATGTGGGCTTCCGGACAATAGAAATTGTCGGAAACGTAATCTATTTTAATGGTCAGAACATAAAATTCAGGGGTGTAAACCGCCACGACTCAGACGGTGCAACAGGCTGTACTGTTAGTCTCAAGCAGGTTATGGTTGATTTGACAATGATGAAGCAGCACAATTTTAATGCCATCCGCTCCAGTCATTATCCAAATGCACCTTATTTTTACCAGTTATGTGACAGATTTGGGTTTATGGTAATTAATGAGGCGGATATTGAAGCACATGGACCATGCTTGCTTTATTATCATGATGACACGGAATACAACCGTTTCAAACGCTGGAATCAGTATATCGCTGATAATCCGCAATGGGAAAAACCAATTTTGGACAGAGTGAAGCTGATGGTTGAGCGGGACAAGAACAGACCGTGTATTATCATGTGGTCCATGGGAAATGAAAGTGCTTATGGGTGTAATTTTGAAAAGGCACTGGAATGGACAAAAACTTATGATACGTCACGGCTGACCCAGTACGAAAGTGCCAGATACCGCAATTATGATGTGACCTATCATTACGAAAATTTAGATTTGTACAGCAGAATGTATCCATCATTGGAAGAAATAAAAACGTATCTGGAGCACGATGCAGGCAAGCCGTTTTTGTTGGTTGAGTATTGTCACAGCATGGGAAATGGAGCAGGCGATTTTGAGGATTATTTTCAATTGATACAGGAAAATAATCTGATGTGCGGAGGCTTTGTCTGGGAGTGGTGTGACCATGCCATTGCGGCAGGTATCACAGAGGATGGAAAAACAAAATATCTTTACGGGGGCGACCATGGGGAAATAATCCACGACGGAAATTTCTGCATGGATGGACTTGTTTATCCTGACAGAACGCCTCATACAGGGTTGCTTGAATATAAAAATGTATACAGACCTGCGAGAGTCCTGTCGTATGACAAAACAAACAGGAAGCTTAAAATTCACAATTATATGGACTTTGACAATCTTGCCGATTATGCGGAGCTTGGATATGAGGTGACCTGTGACGGCGAACAAACAGAGACAGGAAAAATAACGGCGTATTCCGTGGCACCGCACAGTGATGCAGAAATAGACTTAGATATTGACATTCCGGCAGTGGGCAAGGTCTATTTGAAGCTGACCTATTATCTCAAGAAAAGCATGGAGCTTATTCCAATGGGGCATGTGCTGGGATTTGATGAGCTTTTGCTTGAAAATGAGGATGCAAGAAACCAAAAAGCAGTAAGCTTACTGGAGGAGACAGGAGAAAGTGGCGGAGGGCTTACAGTTCAGGAAACGGACTGCCTGATTATGATAAAGGGTGATGCCTTCACTTACACCTATGATAAGCGGAATGCAATGGTTCGGCAGATTGAGTTTCATGGGGTAAGCTATCTGAACCGCCCTATGGAGATAAACATATGGCGGGCACCTACAGATAATGACATGGTTATAAAATCAGAGTGGAAAAAGGCACATTATAACGAAGCATATATAAGAGCTTATGACACTGAGGTTTGTCAGCAAAATGGTAAGGTTGAATTAAGGAGCAGGGCGTCAGTGGTGGCAGCATCCATTCAAAAAATACTGTCTGTTGAGATTATGTGGAGCATTGATGCCGCAGGAACAATCACGTCAGATATGAAGATAGAAAAAAATAAAGAATTTCCTGTATTGCCAAGGTTTGGTGTGCGGTTATTCCTGAACAGGGAGCTTCAGCAGATATGCTATTACGGTATGGGACCTTATGAGAGCTATTGTGATAAGCATAGGGCGTCCGCACATGGCATATACCATGCAGACATAGAACAGCTTCACGAGGATTATATACGCCCACAGGAAAACGGAAGCCACTATGATTGTGATTATGTGGAGCTTGCAGGCGGACGGTTTGGATTGACGGCAGTGTCGCCAAAACCATTTTCCTTTAATGCATCAAGGTACACACAGGAAGAGCTGGAACGGGTGGCACATAACTTTGAACTAAAACAGTCAGACAGTGTGGTGCTGTGTCTTGACTACGCCCAAAACGGAATCGGCTCCAACAGCTGCGGACCGATGGTATCGGAGGCATACCGGTTTGATGAGAATCAGTTTGCGTTTTCTTTTAAGCTGATTTTGTCCGTAAACGGTGAAAGTGAGGGCAGCAGATAAAGCAGCTTTCGTCCATGAACAGGCAAACCTTACAAAAGCTGTAAGTGGTATTCAAAATTTCCTGCTGTTATACTGAAAGCAGAAAACAGATAGGAAAGGAGAATTTCTATGGATACAATAAAAAGAATTTTACAGGTAGAAGAGCTTACCAAGACATACGGAAAGGGTGAAAATAAAACAGAAGCATTGAAAGGACTTACCTTTGACGTGTTGGAGGGTGAGTTTTTGGGAATTATGGGTGCCAGCGGTTCGGGCAAGACGACGCTGTTAAATTGTATTGCAACAATGCTTCATCCCACATCAGGAAAAATTATACTGAACGGACAGGATATGTCAGGCTTTAAAGGTTCTAAGCTTGCAGATTACAGGGGAAGGGTAATCGGATATTTGTTTCAGGAGTTTGAGCTTTTGGAAAATCTGACCGCAAGGGAGAATATTACGCTTCCCCTTTCCCTGCATGGTGTGGCAGCAAAGGAAGCAGAAGCAAAGCTTCAGGAGCTTGCTGTCATGCTTGACATTGTTGAGGTGCTGGATAAATTTCCGTCCCAGATGTCAGGCGGACAAAAGCAGCGGGTTGCAGCGGCAAGGGCACTCATTTCCTCCCCTGATATCGTGCTGGCGGACGAGCCGACAGGAGCACTTGACAGCAGGAACTCAAAAACGCTGATGGATAGGCTCTCGGAAATTAATGAAAAACAGAAAAAGACAATTATGATGGTAACCCATGATGCAAATGCTGCAAGCTATTGCTCCCGCATCATGTTTATACAGGACGGATGCATTTTTCACGAGCTTCGCAGAAATATGAATCAGGAATCAACTGCCGACTTTTATGACAGAATTGTAGCCGTTATGGCACAACTGGGAGGAGGTAGTGCAAATGTTCTTTAAGCAGGTATGGCGGAATGCCGCAAAAAATAGGGAGGGAAACGGATTGTTTTTCGGCTCTCTCGTGATAGCCATAGTCGCATTTTACACATTACTTTCGCTGAGTAAACAGGATGTTATGCTATATCTTGCAAAGGTGGAAAGCGATGCGGTAAAGAAGCTGCTTAATCTGCTTCCTGTGGTGTATGTCGTTTCGCTTTTTTTCGTATACTTTCTCGTATATTTTGCATGTAAGTACCAGACGGACAGCCGGAGGCGTGAATTTGGAATGTACCTTATGCTTGGAATGAAGCGGAGCAGGATGTTTCTTATGTTGTTTTTTGAAACACTGTTTAGCAGTCTGATTTCATTGCTTATCGGTATTCCCGTTGCACTGTTTCTCACTGAAGGAGTCAGCCTTGCAACGGCAAAGGTAGCAGGACTTGGTATTATCGGGCACAAATTTTCGTTTTCCTTTGGAGCAGTTATTTGGACGGTGTGTGGATATGTTTTGGTTCAGATGCTCGCCATGCTTATGATATGCATCAGGCTTGCAAAAACCCAGCCTGCCGATTTTTTAAACGATGGGGCACAGGAACAGCAAATATCCATATCCGTTGTGCAGAGCGGCGAATGGTTTGTAATTGGTGTGATATTGCTGGTTGCGGCATATTATCTCGGTATTTTCCGGATGCAGTCGTATAGCATTGCAGTGTTATTTGCAATTTTTGTATTTGGAACCGTGGGAACATTTTCACTTTACAAGGGACTTGGCGGCTTTCTCGGAAGGCGGATCCGAAGAAAAGCACCAGATGCTGTGGGACTTGAAACTTTTACGGCAAGACAGGTGCAGGAAAATGTCCTTTCCCAGCATAAATCCCTCGCCGTTGCATCACTGTTACTGCTGTTGGCACTTGCCTGTGTGTCCTACGGCATTTCCATGGGACTTGGGCGTTCGACAAGCGGACGTTCGGCGGATTTTACCTTGTTTGGTGATGGGCAGCAGATAGAAAGCATTTTGGCAAAGGAAGACATCAGTGAAATGGTGAAGACCGCTTACCCTGTGTACCTTTCAATGAAATCGGATGAATACTGGGAAGGAGAAGCAAAGGCGTATGACTTGTCAAAGTTTGCTGCTGCGGTTGCAAAAGTGGAGGAACCGGGAGATCTGGTGGAAAATATTGTAGAAAATCTTTCCACAAGCTTTGACTATATAATCGCAGAAAGCACATATAACCAACTGTTAAACTCTATGGGTAAGGAAGAATTAAAGCTAAATGGTAATCAGGTGGCTGTATATTCCTCCATGGCAACAGATGGGGATTTTGGGCTGGTGCTGGAGGAGGCACTGCAAAATCATGCATCCATTGGCATAAACGGCAACGAATATGAGGTTGCATCTACACTTTATTATGATAATATTGTAGCAGACAGGTCGATTACCCTATATCTGGCATTGATTGTGCCGGATGAGCTTTACTGGGAGATGGCAAGGGAGCAGGAAATATATGGTTACAATGTCCGCCTTAAGGACGAGGTGGTAGATGAAATGGGTCTTATGCAGGCAGTTTCACAAATGGATGAAAGGATAGCACAGACGGGAATCGAATACGACAGCTTTCTTTCGGGTATCGGCAGAAATCTGTTTTACACGGTGTCGGCAAGCTACCTTACCATCTATCTTGGAATTTTGTTCCTGATTATAGCCAATACGGTGATAGGGCTCAAGTATCTCATCCAGCAGCGTCAGACCAAGCACCGGTACAGAACACTTATTATGCTTGGAGCAGGGATGGAGGAAATGGAGCTTTCCGTGAAAAAACAGATACAGACCTTCTTTATGCTGGTTCTTACCGTTGCGGTAGTAAGCAGTGTGGCAGCAATTTATACCATGTTTAACAGCTTTACGAAGCTGCCGATTGGAACCGATATGTATAAGGTGGTCATTCTTGCGGCTATCATACTGGGTGCCTTTGTACTGACGGAATTAATATACATTGCTGTAGTTAAGCGTACTGCGGGCAGAGAGATACGCTCGCTTGAATGATAAACAGGAGGTAGGTTGTGTTTGAGATTGTTGTTGTCGAGGATGACAGTTATTTAAGGGACGAATTGATACATGTGTTTAAAAAGGCAGGATATCCGGCTTATGGAATTTCATCCTTTGAGCATGTGGAGGAGAAATTGTATGAAAGGAAGCCGCAGCTTGCCATATTAGATGTAAATTTGCCCGGTAAATCAGGCTATGAGCTGTGCAAAAGCTTAAAAGCGAGGGCATCCTTTCCAATCCTGATATTGACGGCAAGGGACACGCTTACGGATGAGCTTACTGCACTTGGACTTGGAGCGGATGATTTTTTGACAAAGCCGTGCCACCCTGACCGTCTGCTGGCAAGGGTGGAGCGGCTGCTCAAAACATATGATAATCTGAAGAGCATGTTAAAGGTAGGCTCCTTAGCCCTTGATGTGGATACATACAAGCTGATGTTCCATGAAAAGCATGTGGTTCTTGCGGAGACGGAGGGGAAAATCCTGCAAACCCTGATGGAGAACTACCCTGACGTAGTGGGCAAGCAGGAGCTGTTTGCCGCTGTGTGGGGAACAGATGAATTTGTGGACGAGAATATATTACAGGTCAACATGAGCCGACTGAGAAAAAGCCTGTCACAGATAGAGTTAGGTGATATGATATTAAATAAAAGAGGACAGGGGTATGTACTGATGCCAGGGAAAAGGGAAGACAGGATATGATAAAATATTTGAAGCAGGCAGGAAATTGGATAGGGCTGTTGCTATTGACAGATGTGGGATTTATTTTTGTTGTCTGGATTATGCGGCGTGAAGCAATGAAATATATGGTGCCATTTATTATTTTGTTTACGGCATTGGTTGCGTCCGTGGGCATTTTTATGGACATTCACCGCAGGCAGAAAACGGAACGTATTATCATGCAGCTTTTGGAAGCACCAACCGAACGGGTAAGGGATGAGCTTGTCAGCAGGCTTGGAAATCGTGAAATAATTGATGCGGTTTATAAAAAGCTTGTGGAGCAGTCAGCTATGGTTAATGAGAGGACTGTGGAGCTTATGTCATACCGTGAATACATTGAATCATGGGTGCATGAGGCAAAAACACCGTTAGCCCTGTCAACGCTTGTCCTGGATAATCATAGGGATGAAATGTCTCCGTATGTGTATGCACGGATGAATTATATTTCACATCAGCTGGGTGAGGATGTGGAGCGGATTCTGTTTTATGCAAGGCTGCAGACAGACCATACAGATATTAAATATACAAAATTTCTACTGGATGAATGTATCCTGGAGGTACTGCATGAATATAAGCCTTTTTTTGAGGAGAAAAAAATTAAGGTTCGTACAGATATTTCTCTGATAGAGGTTGTATCTGACCGGAAAATTGTGTTTTTCATGCTGTCCCAGTTGATAGATAATGCGGTCAAGTACGCTGACGAAAAAGAGGGAGAACTATTTATTTCATTAAATAACGTGGAAGATAAGGTGCATCTTGGTATTTACAACAATGGGGAAGGTGTGCTTTCCGAGGATGCACCGTTTATATTTGATAAGGGCTTTACAGGCGGACACCCAAACAGGCAAAAGGCTACGGGAATGGGTCTTTATCTTGTGAAAAAATATGCAGAAAAAATATGCGTGGCACTTGGCTCTGATAACTATATTCCATACGAAACAGGGTTTGGGATAGAGCTTATTTTTACACTGTAGGGAAACTGTTTCAAAGAGGTTACAATGTAACGACATAAGTGTATCCAATTATTGTTATGTTTTTGTTGACACGATAAACCTAGTATGTTAATATGAATACTAGGTTAAAAAACAATAGGAAAAGAGGAAATAAGTATGAGTAATTACAAATTTGAGACGCTTCAGTTACATGTAGGACAGGAGGAACCGGATTTGGCAACAGATGCACGTGCAGTGCCGATTTACCAGACCACCTCCTATGTATTTAAAAACTCCGCCCATGCGGCAGCAAGATTTAACCTTTCGGATGCAGGAAATATCTATGGAAGACTCACAAATTCCACACAGGATGTTTTGGAAAAGAGACTGGCGGCACTTGAAGGCGGTGTGGCAGCACTGGCACTTGCTTCCGGAGCGGCAGCGATTACATATACCATTCAGGCTTTAGCACAGGCAGGGGAGCATATTGTTTCACAGAAAACAATTTATGGTGGAAGCTACAATCTGCTTGCACATACATTGCCACAGTACGGTATCTCAACCACGTTTGTGGATGTGCATGACCTTGAGGCGGTAAAGGCGGCAATCCAGCCAAATACAAAGGCAATTTATCTGGAGACATTGGGAAATCCCAACAGTGATATTCCTGACATTGATGCAATTGCGGAAATTGCCCATCAAAATGGACTGCCGCTTGTGATTGACAATACATTTGGAACACCGTATTTAATCCGTCCGATTGAACATGGGGCAGATATTGTTGTTCATTCCGCCACAAAGTTTATTGGCGGACACGGCACAACATTAGGCGGAATTATTGTGGACGCAGGAAAATTTGATTGGAAGGCAAGCGGAAAATATGCACCGATAGCTGAGGCAAATCCGAGCTATCACGGTGTTTCCTTTGTGGATGCGGCAGGTCCTGCGGCATTTGTTACATACATTCGTGCCATATTGCTTCGGGATACAGGTGCAACCATATCGCCGTTTAATGCATTTTTACTTCTTCAAGGCGTGGAGACCCTTTCATTGAGGCTGGACCGTCATGCGGAAAATACAAAGAAGGTTGTAGAATTTTTGGAAAAGCATCCGCAGGTAGAGCATGTAAATCACCCGTCGCTTGCGTCACATCCAAATCATGCATTATATGAAAAATACTTCCCAAATGGCGGAGCATCCATATTTACCTTTGAGATTAAGGGCGGACAGGAGGAAGCACACAAATTTATTGACAATTTAAAGATTTTTTCACTGCTTGCAAATGTAGCTGACGTAAAGAGCTTAGTGATTCACCCTGCAACAACTACCCACTCCCAGCTTACCGCTGAGGAGCTTGCGGACCAGGAAATTAAGCCAAATACAATTCGTCTGTCCATAGGAACGGAGCATATTGACGACATAATAGCAGATTTGGAAAATGGCTTTCAGGCTGTTTTATAAAATATAGCTCACATGTTTGAAGGGTGCGGCGGTGCAATTTCGAAAGAGGTTGCACCGCCGAAGCATGAAAAAACATATCCACTTGGTTTAATCAAATAGTTGACATAGATTTTACCAATTGTTAATATATCATTATGGGTTCTTTTATCTGTGAGGCAAAAAGTAAGACATATGAGTTATTTACAGTAAGATATAGGAGGCATTTGGGTTATGTATAGTTGTCAGCTCTGTATATTTTTAATAGGTGATTCGTGTACGTTATTTGATGTGATGAAAGAAATAAAGCCACTGGAACATTTTACCCACACTTTTGTTGAAAATAAAATACTGGATGAGAAACAAATGTCCGATGCGGATGTGGTTTTTCTAAACCTGCAAAATATAGATACCCTTGATGCGGTAAAAGCCTTCATAAAAAACAAAAGGGAAGAAGTGCAGCTTATTTTGTTTGCAGAAAAACATATGATGGATGCCTTCTCAGATAGCCTGTCAGATATCACGGATATTTGGACGCTGCCGATGACAGAGGATGAGCTTACATTCCGCTTTGCAAGATGGCAGCAGACATACAAAATGAAGACGGATTTTTGGCAGACAAACCAATATTTGGAGGCAACGATTAACAGTGTGCCAAACCTGATTTGGTACAAGGACAAAGAGGGCTTACATAGAAAGGTGAATGACAGTTTTTGCAGGACTGTAAATAAAACGAAGGAACAGGTGGAGGGCAGGGACCACTATTATATATGGGATGTTGATCCAAGTGACCCTGAAAATGAGGGAAATGACTGTATGGCGTCAGACAGGGAGGTCATGGAAAAGAGGATGGTCTGCGTTTCTGAGGAAACGGTTAAGACAGGCGATGACACAAGGCTTATGACAACCTACAAGGCACCGCTTTACGATTGGGATGGAAGCGTGATGGGAACATCAGGCGTCGGTATTGATATTACACAGGAGCGTGCTTATGAGGAGGAAATCATAAAAAAGAACCATTCACTGGAAAAGATTTTCAATACGCTGGAATGCGGTGTGGTTTATCACACTGTAGATGGTTCCAGTGTATTAAATATTAATCAGACAGCACTCCGCATTCTTGGGTATGAAACGCTGGATGAGCTTATTCGCGACGGCTTCCAGATGATTGCAGAAACAGTTTTGGATGAGGACAAAGCGGCACTGCGTGAAAGCATAAGCAGGCTCAAAAAGGTAGGGGACAGTGCCAGTGTTGAATACCGTGTGCTGCATAAAGACGGAACGCTTTTGTATATTATGGGAAATATTGAGCTGTTAAAGGAAAATGGTGAAATGTTTTACCGTCGTTTTCTGTTGGATGTTACGGAACAGAAGCTTCAGGAAAAGGAAAATGAGAAACGCCAGAACGAGCTTGTAAAGGCGTTGAGCATTGATTTTAAGATTGTGCTTTATTTTGCCCTTGATACGGAGGAGGGTGTTATTTTAAGAGCAGATGAGGAAAGTAAGAATACATTTGAAAGTGCATTTATAGGGGATATTTCGTTAGAGAAAAGCATGGGAAGCTATATTGCAAATTTTGTCCATGAGGATGACAGGGATATGCTCTTTTCTGCCTGTTCAAAGGAAAATATCAAAAACGAGCTTCAAAGAAGGAAAAGCTTTAGCATCAATTACCGTGCCCTTATTAGCGGTGAAATAAAGTACCATGAAATAAAGGTGGTTCATGCAGGACAAGGAGAGGACGACTACAGTATTGTATTAGGAATCCGTAATGTGGATGAGGAAATCCGAAATGAAATGGAGCAGAAAATGCTTTTGGAAAATGCACTTGTGCAGGCAAATATGGCAAATAAGGCAAAAAGTGCGTTTCTTTCCAATATGTCACATGACATCAGAACGCCAATGAATGCAATTGTGGGCTTTACCTCCCTTGCACTCACTCATATTGGAGATATGGAAAGAGTGCGGGAATATTTGGAGAAAATCACTTCCTCAGGCAATCATTTGCTGGAGCTTATCAACAATGTGCTGGACATGAGCCGTATTGAAAGCGGCAAGATGCAGATTGAGGAGGTATCCTGCAACCTCATTGACATTGCACAGGAGATTAGTGATATTGTACAGTCAAACATAAGCGAGAAGCAGCTTACATTTATTGTTGACACTACATCTGTGTCAAACGGCGAGGTATATTGTGATAAGCTGAGACTGAATCAGGTATTGTTAAATTTAATCAGCAATGCCATCAAGTATACAAATCAGGGCGGTACGGTGAAGCTTTTGATTGAACAAAAGACAGGTGCAAGTGCAGGCTATGCCGATTATCAATTTTGTGTAGAGGATACGGGAATCGGTATGAGCCATGAGTATCTGAAGCGTATTTTTGAGCCGTTTGAGCGTGAAAAAAATACGACCATAAGTGGAATCCAAGGTACAGGACTGGGTATGGCAATCACCAAAAATATTGTGGATTTGATGAATGGTTCCATTGTTGTTTGGAGCGAGCAGGGAGTTGGAACAAGGGCTGTAATGTCATTTACATTCCGGCTGAATGATGCGGTAGAAGCGGGACTTCCATCAGTACCGCAAAATTATATAAATTCTGATATCATGGATGAAGGTAAGGGTCAAAATATAGAAAGTGCCATGGAACGGTTCAGGGGAACGAGAATTTTGCTGGTTGAGGATAATGAGCTGAATCAGGAAATTGCGGAGGAAATTTTAAAAAATGCAGGCTTCGAGATTGATATTGCAGGTAACGGTCAGATTGCAGTTAACAAGCTGTGTGCATCCGAGCCGGGATATTATAAGCTGGTACTTATGGATATACAAATGCCTGTGAAGGATGGCTACGAAGCAACAAGGGACATTCGGGCACTGGAAAATGAAAAACTGGCAGCCATACCAATTCTGGCAATGACGGCAAATGCATTTGAGGAAGATAAGGAAAATGCGTTAAAGAGTGGCATGAACGGTCACATTGCAAAACCGATTGACGTGAAAAAGTTATTTATGGCATTGGCTAAAATCCTTGGTTAATTGATTGACGGTAAGTACTATTTGACTGGTAAAGG
This sequence comes from Bacteroides sp., assembly GCA_023666705.1. Lineage (GTDB taxonomy): Bacteria > Bacillota > Clostridia > Lachnospirales > Lachnospiraceae > Coprococcus_C. The sequence continues at coordinate 53,738 of JAMPBO010000007.1, read as the reverse complement.
AGGACTGAATGAAAATGCAGAAGCTTAAAAAAAGAAAAATAAAAAAAAATATCCATGCAAAAATAATTTGCGTATTGTTTGCTCTTTGTATGGCAGTGTGCTCCTTTCCCTCTTTAACCGTAAATGCAGAAACGAAGGGGGACGAAACAGACACGGAAGGCAAAGTCGTGCGTGTCGGTTATTACCATGATAATGCCGGACAGGCTGGTGGTTACAATGAGAGAAAGCAGGGCTACGCATATGAATACTATCAGGAAATCGCAAAATATACGGGATGGATTTATGAGTATGAATATGGAACATGGGATGAGATATACCAGAAGCTTCTAAGCGGTGAAGTTGACATTATGGCAATGGTTACAAAGGATGCAGGCAGGGAAAAATCCCTGCTGTTTTCAGAGTACGCAATGGGCGGGGAGACATATTATATATATGTTCCCGATGACAGTGCCATAGACATGGCGGATGGTCCTTCTGCATTGAATGGGAAACGCATTGGCGTGAAGAGTAATACATATATGGCAAGGTTTGTAGAAGAGTTTGCCGAGGAAAACAATATTACATGTGAAGCTATCCCATATGACGAATTGGAGGAACGAAAGCAGGCAATTGAAAACGGTGAGCTGGACTGTATTGTCACTATAGAAAATGACAGGATGGAGGGCTATAGAAAGCTGTTTAATATCGGCACATACGATTACTATTTTGCTGTGAATAAAAACCGTAAGGACATCCTGCAGGAGCTGAATGTGGCACAGAGGGAAATATCGTCTGATTTTCCGTTTTATGTTTCAAGGCTTGAGGACAAATACTATAACAGAGGCACGGTACAAAGAGACCTGAATGCCGAAGAAAAGGCGTGGCTTGGGGAGCATGGTGAGATAAGGGTAGGCTATTTGAATGAGTATATGCCATTTTGCGATCAGGACGAAAACAGCGGCGAACTGCTGGGAATCCTTCCTGAGCTTTTAGAGAATTTGTCTGACTATATGGGCATTACCTTTACAAGTACATGCTATGATGAATATGACGCCATGATACAGGCGTTAAAGGCTGGGGAGCTTGATATGATATTTCCAACCTTTGGTGACCTGTGGTACTCGGAAACCCAAGGCTATATCCAGACAATTTCAATTGTGAGTACGCATATGAGTGTTGTGTATCAGGGAGATTACAGCAAGGATATTTATGATAGTGCTGCGGTTTACAACGGAAGTCCGCAGCAGTCATTTTATCTGTCCGTAAATTACCCTGACACCAGGCAGAAAATGTACCAAAGCTGGGAGGATTGTCTTTTGGCAATTCAAAAGGGTGATGTGGACTGTATGCTTGTAAACAGCGATGTTATCCACAGATACATGAATGCACATGATGAGTTTGCAAACTTACATGTGGCAGAAATGGAGGAGGTTATGGAGTTCTGCTTTGCCGTAAACCGGGGAAGCAGCACATTGTATGCCATTTTAAATAAAGGTATCAATAATATAGATGATGCATTAATCAGAGACTCACTGGTTCGAAATTCCTATGTTGAGGGAAAATATACGGTGCAGGATTTTCTGACTGACCATATTGTGCTTGTTTTGGTGTTGGCAACCGGATTCATTTTGCTGTTGATATTGTTTTTCGTTATGTACCGGATTCGTGTGAAGCGGGATTGGGAAATGCTTCAAAAATCCTATGACAGGGAAAAGATGGCACAGGTTGCACTCAGGGAGGCATATGAGGCAGCAAGCAGTGCCAATCAGGCAAAGTCAAATTTCCTGTCGCGTATGAGCCATGATATCCGTACTCCGATGAATGCAATTATAGGAATGACATCAATTGCGTCAGCCCATATTGACGATAAAAAACGTGTCAAGGACTGTCTTGACAAAATAACCTCGTCAGGCAAGCATCTGCTTACCCTGATTAATGAGGTGCTTGACATGAGCAAGATAGAATCGGGCAAGATGGAATTTGCGGAGGAGGAATTCAGCCTGCAGGAGCTGATTGATAATATGCTGAATATTGTCCAGCCGCAGATTGAGGCGAAAAACCATGAAATGAAGGTGTATATAAAGGATATACAGCACGATGATGTGATAGGTGACAGCCTGCATATCGAGCAGGTATTTCTCAACATTATGGGCAATGCAATCAAGTATACGCCGTCGGGTGGAAAAATCAACCTGTATGTTACGGAAAAGATAACAAACCAAAGCAGTGTGGGATGCTATGAATTTATTTTTGAGGATAATGGCATCGGCATGTCAAAGGACTTTCTGGAGCATGTTTTTGACCCATTTTCGAGGGAAAATGATACAAAAACCAATAAAATACAGGGAACGGGACTTGGACTTTCCATCGTGTTAAACATTGTCCGCATGATGGGTGGAGATATAAGGGTCGAGAGCGAACAAGGGAAGGGTTCAAAGTTTATTGTCACAATTTATCTGCAGCTGCAGGATGACCATACGATATCCTTTAAAGAGTATGTGAAGGCACCTGTGCTTGTGGTTGATGACAGTAAGGATGCATGCGAGAGTACCTGTATGATTTTGGACGAGATGGGCATTGAAAGCGAATGGGTGCTTAGCGGTCAGGCGGCAGTCGAAAAGGTAAAAGAGGCACATGATGCAGGAAAGCATTATTTTGCTGCCATACTCGACTGGAAAATGCCAGAAATGGATGGTGTTGAGGCAGTGGGGGCAATACGTGAGATTGTAGGTGAGGACACTGCAATTATTATCCAGTCTGCATATGACTGGTCGGAAATTGAGGAAAAGGCAAAGCAGGCAGGCGTCAGCGGTTTTATAAGCAAGCCTGTATTTAAATCAAGGCTGTCGTATTTGTTCCGGAGACTTGTGAATGGAGACGGGGAAGGCAGCAACTACAAGGAAATTGTGGGTGAGGCAAGATTTGACGGCAAGAGAATTCTGCTTGTTGAAGACAATGAAATCAATGCGGAAATAGCAAAAGAAATATTGGAGAGCATGGGGCTTGAGGTGAAGCATGTCTGGGATGGACAGGAAGCGGTAACGGAGCTTACGGAGACGGAGCAGGGGCACTATGACCTTGTATTTATGGATATTCAAATGCCTGTTATGGATGGCTATGAGGCGTCAAGACAGATAAGAGCCAAGGAGGACAGGGAGGATTTGAAGAACATTCCGATTATAGCACTGACGGCAAATGCATTTGCGGAGGATGTGCGGTTTGCGATGAGAGCAGGCATGAATCACCATATTGCAAAACCGCTGGATATCAAGCAGGTGATTGCAACCTTAAACAAGTGGCTGAATGTGTAATTTACAATAAAATATTTGATTGATTTCCGTTTTTTTCATGCGGGAAAGGTATAATTTTCCTCCCTTTTGTCCGATATATATAATAGAAACGTAGTGCTTATATATAGTCATATATGACAACAGAAGGGAGGAGATGAAAGCAGACTACGGAGCTAAGGAATTCATGAGAGTGGCGTTCGTCGCCCCAGTCTACATGAATCCAAAACAAAAAAGAGAAGACGACAGCAGGCGACGTAAAAAAAGAACCTTATCGTTTGAGCAGGAGCTTCGGGAAAGAGAATACAGGGATTTACCTGAGGACAGTACAGTAATTTATTACGCATAACATGTTGGAGGCAAAGGATGAATTTAATAACATCAAAATAGACCTTGAAAAGGGAAAACCATTTCAAGGTCTTATTTTTTTGCTTTTTTACATAACAGAAAAATTTATTTATGGTGCTATTTTTTTGTCAAGTGCAAGTGTATCGATAAATAACTGTATTTCCTTTAATTCATAATAGCTTCGGTCAATTTCGTGTGAAATGTTAAGCGGATGGTCAAGGTCAGGCTCAAACATTCCTGATGTTTCATCCCTCAAAATACAGATTTTATCTTTTGTAAAGCTGATACACAAATCACCAAGGGTATTCAATGACATGATGTGTTCCATAAAGTGAGGTGTCAAAATATAATATGCCTGGTGAGGTTGGTCCGCATATACGTCAAAAATCTGGTTAAAGGCAATATTCTCCATTTGAACCTTTTCCAGTCCGGTTAAATTGATGGCGGTATAATTTTTTTCGCATATCACGACATGACCGTCAAAGCTTTGTCGGATATCATAAATGCCGATACGTCCTGAAAAGGTTGTTGACATTCCGTTGTTGACGGTATAATGCAGGGTAAGGTCAGACTGCTTATAGAAAAGATTTTTGTAAGTTCCTTCCACATAGTCTTCCGTGTGAGCTTTGTAACTGTGACCGTTACCAAAAATATCAAGGTCGTAAATTTCTTTTTCCGGAATGCCCTGTGCAGGCATGTATTTATAATCCGGGAAGAAGGTTTGTAGTAACGGTTCTGCAATTTTCTGGCGGTAGCTGGTATAAAAATTGGTCTGTTCTGCCTCAAGCTTTTCCTTTGTACGTTTCAACCGATGGTCCTGGATAAACCATATGATTAATGTAATCACAACGAGCGGTCCCGGCAGACCTATGTTGCCATGTGATATTTTTTTACATTTTAGTTCTAACTGACATATTTTAAGCCGAATCGGTTCCAGCATATTATAAAGGGCGGCTTCGTCTATTCCGCAGTCAACATGCTCAAAGTCTATTTTTCTGGCTCTTTCAATCGTTGTGTTATATGCTTCTGCAATGGCTTTCGCTGCAAGCTTAGCCTTTCGTTCCTGAATAAATAAAACGATGGCAGTGATTTGCAGGATACAGGCAATCACAAGGGTTGGAATCAGGTATAACAAGGATTCACCAAAGGAGGCATAATCTGTGTATTGATTAGGATTAGAAGGGCTATAATGAAGCTCAAAAGTCGTTCCGATTTCGACAGGTGAGGCATGTCTGGACGACGAGTGTCTGTATGTGGTTCCCGCTACTTCATATTCAAAATCATAGGTATAACTGGTAATGGTTTGGTTTTCGGAATTCGTGCGTGTGTATTCAATGCAATTTGTGTATGTTGCTGTTACTGTGGGAAGTTCCTCACTGATGGAAAGACCTTTAAACGTAGTAAGCTTTTCCGCGATTGTAAATGCAATGACAGCAAAAAGCAAAACCCCTGCAAAAGTCTGCACGATGGGTAATGCAACCTGCCGCCCTGTATAAGTTTTCTTTTTAGACATTATGTGCCTCCGTTTCAACTTCATAGATATGATTCGTACATATGTAATTAGCATTATAAGTTAAATGCGATAATAGAGCAAGGCGTTAATGTTGGGATAATCCGATTTTAGCTGAGAAATTCATTTCATGATTGTATATTATTTTTGTGCCAAAATCATCATATACTGCCATGTTAGCTCGATTTTTTAAGATTTGCTTAAGGGACTTTTATAATAATTTTAACTGTATTGACTCCATTTTTTGAGGTGATATAACAAATGTAAATAACCAAATTTTACCGGATGATGCAAAAAGGATACATCCGTATGTTAAGTTGTATCCATGGTTAAAAATTCAATGAATGGAGGAGTTAATATGGGCAAACGTAAGAAAATAATTTTTTTATCAGCCGGAGTATTGCTGGCGGTAGTGATTGTAGTGACATGTCTGTCTCTCTTGAAAAAGGGAAGCTGGGAAAAATTTTCGATGTCAGAAGGCGAGCTCAATATCATGAAGCTGGATGAAAATATTGAAAATAATACCCAGAAAATTAATTTTACGGATACGGGCAGAAATGGGTATGAATATTACATAGATGGCAGCATAAATATAAGGGGCGGAAAGGCAAAGATTGTTTATTACCAAAATGGAAAAACAATAAAGGAAATAGAGCTGGAACAGGGCGAGCACAAATTGGAGCAGTATGAGTGGGACGGAGAAAACGGTGCAGTATCTGTAAGTGTACAGTCAACCTATAATGTTGATGGCGAATATAACATTAATGCATATAAGCGGACATCAAAAATAAGAAGCTGGATTAATAAAAATATACTCGATTTTTAAAAATCAATGGAATTAATGTTATATAAATGTTAAAATAATAACATAATTTAATGAAGCAGCATCAGCTATTTGCTGAAAAGCAAATTTTTGGTTTATAGAAAACTACTATGTAATGGGCTGATGTTTAAAGATGGGAGGTAAATTATGTTAAAAGGAAAGGTTGCAGTAGTAACAGGGGGAACAAGAGGAATCGGCTTTGAGATTGTACGTAAGTATTTGGCAAACAATGCGAAGGTCGTGTTATTTGGTTCCAGACAGGAGACGGTTGATAAGGCGGTTGCAAAGCTTAAGGAGGAAAATTCAGCTTGGGAGGTAGAAGGCAAATTTCCGAAGCTCACGGATGCGGCAGCGGTTGAACAGGCACTTTTGGAGGTAAAGGAAACGTATGGCAGAATTGATATTCTTGTAAATAATGCAGGAATTTCGCAGAATACGCCGCTTTATGATTACACGCCTGAGGAATTTGACAAGGTAATAGATTTAAATGTAAAGGCAATATTCTATGCGATATTACCTACAGCTAAGATGATGAAGGAACAGGGAGGCGGCTGTATTATCAATACAAGCTCCATGGTAAGTATTTCAGGACAACCTGCCGGTGTAGGATATCCGGCAAGTAAGTTTGCGGTAAATGGTCTTACGGTTTCTTTGGCGAGAGAGCTTGGCAAGGATAACATTCGTGTAAATGCAGTTGCTCCGGGTGTTACAAAGACGGATATGGTGGCAGCATTACCAGAGCAGGTTGTACAGTCCATTTCGGCAAAAATTCCACTTGGACGTCCCGGCGAGCCTGAGGAGGTTGCAAATGCTTTCTTATATCTTGCAAGTGACATGGCAAGCTATGTAACAGGTGAGATATTATCGGTAGACGGAGCAACAAAATCATAGAAAAGTAAATAAAAAGACTGGTGCATCGGCTGCATCAGTCTTTTTATTTTTATAGGAAATTCTAATTGTTTATTTACTATCGGGTAAAACGATACTGTTTTCCCCTGTGTTAGCGTCTGCGTATGAAAAGGCTTCGGATGATTCAAACAATACATCCCGTACGATATCAAAGCAGTCTAATATTTTTGGAGAAAATACACCACATTCGCCGTCGTGAATCATTCTGACAGCTACATCAGCAGCGTAAGGTGTCTTGTAAACTCTCTTGCTGACAAGGGCATCATATACATCCACGATGGAAACAACCTGTGCCCAAATCGGAATGTCTTCACCCACAAGCTTGTCAGGATAACCATTTCCATCATAACGCTCATGGTGGTACCTGCATATATCGTAGCAGTATTTGTAAAATTCACTGTCCTCCTGTCTGAAGTTTTCAAGAATATCGCATCCGTAAACCGTGTGCTTTTTCATTTCCTCAAACTCTTCCTTGGTAAGCTTGCCGGGCTTTAACAAAATACTGTCAGGAATTGCAATTTTACCAATATCGTGAAGTGCAGAGGCATTTACGATCAAATCAATCTTATCCTTTGTAAGCTCATATTCGGGATAATATTTTTTAAGACAATTCAGGAAAATACGGGTGAAAAATTTAACCCTCTTAATGTGTTCTCCTGACTCGAGGCTTCTGAACTCGACAACAGAGCTTAATGCGTTAATCAGGAATTCGTTATTCTTTTCAAGTTTTTCCCGACTTTCGATTAGCTGTTTTGTACGTTTCTCCAGCTTCTTTTCCATATGTATTCTGTTTTCGAAAAGCTCCATGATATTCATGGCACGGCGAAGGATAACCTTTGCTGCAAATGGCTTATATATAATGTCAGAGGCACCATATTCGTATGCCTTCATATCAGTCTCTGCCGTAGACTCGCCGGTAATCATAATAACGGGAATGGTATTCATATAATCCTTGTCAATCATATGCTCCATTACCTCAAGGCCTGTTTTTTCAGGCATAATCAAATCAAGAAACAACATTGAGATCTCATCATGTTTTTCATCAAGAATCTCAATTGTTTGTGCACCGTTTTCTGCTTCCAAAACATCGAACTGTCGTTCAAAAATCATTTTTAATAATTCGCGGTTTATTTCCGCATCGTCTGCAATAAGTATTGTTTTTCTTTCTGCATCCATGACGTATTGCTCCTTTCGTGCTTTATCGGATATCACAATCCTAGTTATCCATGTTTTCTTATTATATATCCATGTTTTGCGATTGTAAAGGTGTTTTCTCACGGTTTTTACAAGTAAAAATCAAAAAAATTTTATATTTATACGCAAGGTTAACTATTTACATGTGTAAACCGATATATTAAATGAAATATTATTATCGGAGGGAGCTATGGTAGAGGGGATACCAAGTGAAAATGAATGGATGATTATGGAAATTGTGTGGAAGCACAGCGGACCTGTAACTGCGTCAATGATAATTAAAGAGCTGGAAGGAGTTACCGACATCAGTAAAAAGACGATACGGGTTATGATTAACCGCCTTGTTGCAAAGGGTGTTCTAACGTACACGGTTGATGCCAAGGACGCAAGGGTATATCATTACAGTGCAGCCTGCACGAAAGAAGAATGCCTTGGTTTAAAGAGTGAACGATTTGTAAAGCATTATTTTGGCGGAAATGCATCCCTTGCGGTTGCAAGCTTTCTTTCCAGTGCCAACATCACCGAGGAGCAGCTTGAGGAGTTAAACACCATATTGCGTAACATGAAGGATAGGAAAAAGAATGGATAAAATGTTCGGGACACTTGTAAATTTTGTGACATTTTCTTGTCAGTATGGCTTGATTAAATGTTTGAAAACCCTGCTGATGGGTCTGGTTATGGTGCCTTTTATTTTGATAATCCGTCTGTGCAACCGAAGCAAATATGCAAGCATAGATTTTTATGCAGGCTTACTTGTTTTGCCAATGGTATTTACGGGTATGAGCAGGTTATTTTATCACCCGCATACATATTTCCTGACAGGGTTATTGTATAAAATAGCAGCGACAAATATAGGCATGATATATTTTTTGGTCATGCTTGTTCTGCTTCTGGTATTCATACATAAAAGCAATAAGCTGAGACGTTGGGTAAGGGGATTGGAGCGTTTTGCTGATACATCCATGTGCAAAAAGGCACTGGAAAAGACGCTGGGACAGGATTTGACCGACAGCGGGTGCCGTATTCGGGAAAATCGGATTGCAAGACGATATTTAAGCAGAGTGTGTATATATGTGACTGATAAGGAGATAAGTCCTTTTTCGGGCGGTATTTGGAGCCCGTATATCGTAATACCAAAGCGTTTGTTTCAGGAGGCAACAAAGGAGGAACGGCTTATGATGCTGTGCCATGAGCTGATGCACATAAAGTCGGGACATATCTTTTGGATTTTCGTATTCCGGCTGCTTTGGATTTACTGGTGGATAAATCCGGTTATGTTTTACTTAAACAGTAAGCTGCGGGATGACATGGAGCGGGTCTGTGACGAAAAATGTATCGGTTACACCAATACAGAGCCATACCGCTATGGGACGGTATTGCTTTTTGTTGCAGGAAGCATGTGCAAAAATGCAGAAGCGGACATGGTATCCTTTGTGGGCGGAAACGATTATGGCAAAATCAAAGAACGGATTTCCTATCTTGCACTTGTGGGTCAGAGAAAGTGCTTTTTCAGAAAACTGCGAACCCAGACCATGGCATTTACACTTGTATTTGCAGCTCTGATGGCAGGGATATGGAAGGGCTCTTATCCGAGGTATTCCGTTATAGAAGAGCTTATTTTGTATGATGAAACGGTTACCTTGTGTGAATATGACATGGAGGAATTGCAGGATGCAGTCGAGGCGAGGGATGGCAGGCTGATTATAAACGAGGATAAATTTGACAGTCTGATAAAGAAAAATGGCATATCGGGAGAGTGCGTTTATATCGGTTTTGATATGATTTATAAGGTGCCGGGCTGTGGCGGTGGCGGAAATGTAGGCGTAGTTTCTCTCGATGATTATAATGATATTTTTTATCTGAGTGATGATGGTTTCATGAATGATATCTGGGAGTTTTGGCTCAAATATCTGATATAAAGCCGTTCTTGGGCAGGTAAAAGGGTGAATTGGACCATAATTATTTACAAACGTAAATAATTATACTATAATATTAATAAGCACGGCAAACCGTGCGGCTGTTACCAGCTTTGCTGATAGCAGATATCAAATCAAGGAGGATGATAGTATGGCAATTAAGGTAGGCGACAGCTGGGTGTCCCAGGAAGCATATAATTATGCGAAATCCAGAGTTGACAATGCCAACGCACAGGGAAGTGAAGGAAACAGTATTTTAGTAGATTTGTCAAAGCAGTATAAGGACATGAATTTTTCTACAAATACGCAGCCATTTAGTTCAGACGGAACGAAAAACATTGCAATCTCACCAACGATTTTAAGGAAGATGCAGGAAGATCCGGATGCACGGGTGGAATACGAAGCACTGATTTATGATTGTGTTCAGGGATTGAGAAATGAGCCTTTGCAGCACGGTGCATTTACAACTGTTGCAAGAGGTGTGATTATTAATCCAGACGGTACCTGTGGCGGATGGAGTATTAGCCAGTCAGGCAACGATACCAAAAAGACGTACAGGAAAACGGATGCAAAGGAGCTGCAGGAACGAATTAAAAAACAGAAGGAAAAGAAAGCGAAGGCAGAAAAGGCAAAAAAAGATACATATGAAAAATCAGATACCACTGCAAAAAAAGCAACCTATTCCGTGACGAAAATGAGTGCCGAGGACAGGGCAAAGATAGTTTCGCAGTTAAAGGCAGACGAGGAGGCAAGGCAGCAGAGCCTTACAAACCTTGTTCAGAATATGCTGGGTAAGCAGGCAAATGCTTATGGCATTGCCAAGGGCGGCGATGCAATGTGGAAATTCATCGCAAGTGGAAACTATACGGTAGATGCCGCAACAAAGGCACAGGCACAAAAGGATATTTCTGAGGATGGTTATTGGGGCGTAAAGCAGACCTCTCAAAGATTATTTGATTTTGCCAGTGCACTTGCAGGGGATGATGTTGAGAAAATGAAGGAAATGCAGGCTGCAATGCATAAGGGCTTCAAGCTTGCAACGAAATCATGGGGAAGAAAGCTTCCTGATATCAGCAATGCAACGCTGGATGCGGCAAATAAGCTGTTTGATGATTATTATGCATCAAAGGAGCAGACAACCGAGTAAAGGCGTTTTGTATTACCATATTTAAGACACCCATAGGTTTTGGAATCTATGGGTGTCGTTTTTGTGTTGGCATCTTGTGTTGACAGATTGGATATTATTTGTTATAGTTGTTTTGCCACTTCAACGTGGTAAAGAGTTTATACGAAAGGATGCATATTATGAAAGAGGTTTCAAAGCTTTTAGGTTACAGGGAAAGTATTAAGGTTGTTGATGCAACACTTCGTGACGGAGGATTGGTCAACGATTTTTATTTTACGGATGAGTTTGTTAAAAATTTATACCAGACCAATATAGAGGCGGGCGTTGATTATATGGAGATGGGCTATCGGGCATCGAAAAAGGTGTTTGATGAGTCGAAGTTTGGCAAGTGGAAGTTTTGTAATGATGACCATATCAGGGAGATTGTGGGAGAGAACGACACGAACCTTAAGCTTGCAATTATGGCAGATATCGGAAGGCATGACAAAAATGATTTTGACCAAAAGGTAAATTCACCTGTTGATTTGGTCAGGGTTGCGGCATATATTCATCAAATGCCTGAGGCAATTGATATGGTTGAGGATGCTGCCAAAAAGGGTTATGAGACAAGCTGTAATATTATGGCAATATCACATGCCCAGGAGGAGGATATGAGGGTTGCTTTGGACATGCTTGGAAAAACACCCGTGGATGTCATTTACATTGTGGACAGCTTCGGTTCCATATATCCTGAGCAGATGGCAAGAATTGCGGATTTGTACCTCGAATTTGCTGCAAAGTATAACAAGAAAATTGGTATTCATGCCCATAATAATCAGCAGCTTGCTTTTGCAAATACCATTGAGGCATGTGGTGATGGTGTTGATTGGTTGGACGGAACCTATCTTGCAATGGGCAGAGGTGCAGGAAATTGTGCAATGGAGCTTCTTCTTGGATTTCTTAAAAATCCAAAATACAAGGTTTATCCTGTGTATCAATTTATAGAGAAAAACATGATTAAGCTGAAGGAGGATGGCATTGTCTGGGGGTATGATTTACAGTACCTCATGACGGGACAGTTGAACCAGCATCCCAGAACAGCAATCCAGTTTACAAAGGACAAGAGAAAGGATTATGCTGAATTTTATAAGGAGATATACGAGTAAAAATTATAGTTCTAAGATTATCACCAAAAATACGGGCACTTTTGATGATAACTTGCGAACGATGATAAGCTACAGTTACGTTCCGTAACAGGGCAGTGAAATAATATCATATAAAAATGTAAGGCTTCCGATAAACATTACATGAGGAATATTATATACCGCAAAAACACGTAACGACAGCCTATTTGTTGAAAGGAAATTTGGGTTATATAGAAACCTGTCAGATAATGGGCTGGTGTTCAGGAATGGGAGGAAGCTTAATATGAATTATTTTAATACAAGTCTGTATCAACTGGGGATGTATCAATCTATGGTACAAAAATATAGTAGCACAAGCAAAACGCAAACAAACAGTAATACGAACACCACGCAGGCTGCGTCAACGGATACCGTGTCATTTTCTGACACATTGAAAAAAACAGCCGTGCAAAAGGAAAGTGTGGTGGACAAATATAAAAGGGAGCACCCGAAGGAAGCGTGGCATGTTGAAAATCAGGTCAGGGCGGGACAGCGGGTTCTTGCAAAAAACAATGCGGAAGCTGTTTCAAGAGAAGATATGACGATGGATGAATATAAGCAGTTTTTTACGGAGCTTATGGACAGTATACCATATGATATTTCCCAGCAAAATGATGTAAATGTCTGGAATATATCGGACAAGGGATGGGAGCAAATGAAAAATGATCCGTCATATGAGGCATGGGTGCTTGGATATACAGCCGAAGACAGGTCAGTACATAATCCGTTTGCGTCCATGATGGGATATTCGCCGAATTATCACACTGAGAGATTTGGGGCGTCTATTGAGGAGCATTTAGGTCAGTCAGGTCCTATGGGCAGCAGCATGTGGGGAAGAAAAGTAAAGGATGACGACGAAGAATCATGGTGGGTGAGACGCAGTAAAATGATGGCACTTGCAAATCTGAACAGAGTCCGGAATAGTCTGTTTCGTGCAAAGGTTTAATCATTTGCAGGAAGAATAATATTTTTGGTTTATGTGTAAAATATTTTCAAGGTGATGAAATGTTTTACATGGAAAAAGGAAATATTAAGCTGTCGGCTTTTCAAATTATAATATTAGGTTTTTTGGTTGCAATTTTTGCAGGGGCAATGTTACTTTCCCTGCCGATTGCAACCAAAGAGGATACAGGTGCGGACTTTATGGACGCACTTTTTACGTCTGCGTCTGCTGTATGTGTTACGGGGCTTGTTGTGCAGGATACGGCAACCTATTGGTCTTTTTTCGGGCAGTCGGTGATAGCCATTTTGATACAGATAGGCGGGATAGGCGTGGTTACAATTGCTGTCGCAATTGTTATGCTGACGGGGCGAAAAATAGGTTTGATGCAGAGGAGCACATTACAGTATGCCATTTCTGCACCAAAGGTGGGTGGAATTGTTAAGCTGATAGGATTTATCCTGAAGCTTACTTTTTTTGTTGAACTTACGGGTGCCGTTTTGATGGCACCTGTTTTTATCAGATTATTTGGAGCTTTCAAAGGAATGGCGTATGCGGTCTTTCACTCCATATCAGCATTTTGTAATGCAGGCTTTGATTTGATGGGAACGGTCAAGCCGCGTTCATCACTCATAACATTTGCAGGTGAGCCACTGATTAATATTGTGATTATGGTACTTATCATAATCGGGGGAATCGGTTTTATCACGTGGGATGATGTGAGAACCCATGGGATTCACATAAAAAAATACCGTATGCCCTGCAAGGTTATTCTTTGCTTTACATGCGGTTTCATTATAGTTTCCACATTATTTTTTTATTTTGTTGAATTTGATAAGCCACAATGGGAATATTTATCAGGAGAGGAAAAGGTATACGCCGCTGTTTTTCAGTCTGTGGCACCGAGAACGGCAGGGTTTAACACGGTAGATACGGCACGATTCAGTGACAGTGGGCAGGCACTTACCATTATCCTTATGCTGATAGGGGCAGCTCCCGGTTCTACTGCGGGTGGGATGAAACTGACAACGGTGGCGGTGCTTTTTGCATCTGCAATATCCGTAATCAGACGCAGGGATGACTCGCAGTTTTTTGGCAGAAGGATGGATGCACATGCGGTTAAGGATGCGGCAGCAGTGTTAATCATATATCTTTTTTTATTTTTGGCAGGTGGATTTATTATAAGCGAGCTGGAGGGGCTTACGTTGTCAGCGTGTCTTTTTGAAACGGCATCAGCCATAGGGACAGTGGGACTTTCACTGGGAATCACACCGGAGCTTGGCTTGGTTTCCAGGATAATATTAATCGTCCTGATGTTTTTTGGACGGGTGGGAGGACTTACCATTTTGTTTGCTGCCGTTACAAACAAAAATGCGGGCTATAGGCTGCCCAAGGAATCAATCGTAGTGGGCTGACGTTGCTAAAGGGATTTGTTGAGTAATGGACGGATGTTCAATGGTTTGGAATGAGCAGATGTCCGATAGAGGAGAAAATATAAAATGAAAAGTATATTATTAATTGGAATGGGAAGATTTGGGCGTCATATCGCAAAAAAGCTATACGGGAAAAAGCATCAGGTTATGGCAATTGATAAGGCTGAAAACAGAATTGATGCGGTGCTGCCTTATGTGACAAATGCACAAATTGGCGACAGTACAAACAAGGAATTTATGAGCTCTGTCGGAGTGGGAAATTTTGATGTCTGTATTGTTGCCATAGGTGATGATTTTCAAAGCTCGCTAGAGACCACACTGCTGTTAAAGGAGCTAGGAGCATTGCTTGTTGTGTCAAGGGCAGCCCGTGATATACATGCCAAGTTTTTGTTGCGGAACGGTGCGGATGAAATTGTGTATCCTGAACGGCAGCTTGCTTCATGGGTGGCAATCAGGTACACGTCGGATTACATTTTGGACTATATACAGCTTGACGAGGAGCACGGAATCTATGAAATCCCTACGCCTAAGCACTGGATGGGAAAAACCGTAGGCAATCTGGATGTCAGGAAAAAATATAAAATTAATATTATGGGAATCAAGTCCGGTGGGGACATGAACCTTGCTGTTAATCACGAAACAATGATTGAGGAAGATACAACGCTTCTTGTGCTTGGAAAACCGCAAAATATACACAAATGTTTTAAAAGCTAAGGAAAGCTTATAAAAATAGAAAAATTACGAAAATTCGCAAAAATTCCCTATTAAAATTTTCAATGAAAATTTCAATTTTAAAAATTTGAAAATTGTATAAATTTACCAAGTCAAATTTCATCCAGGACAAAAAAAGATATGTTCAGGACAAAATTGTTATCCCCTAAAAAAACAACTGGTACAACTCGCTTATTCGTTAGTGTTTTGTCCTAGTGACAAAAAACGACAAAGCTGTTAAGATTTTTTAAAACAATCAATGCCATTGGTAGCTGCGTGATACAGTTGTTGTTTAAGGAAAGGGGAATGCACATGAAAATAAAGAAGAGTACGGCTGTTATGCTGTGTGTCATTTTGATAATGTTATCAGGATGTACCAAAAGAGAAAAGGTTGATATGTCTGGCATTACATCGGAGGAAGTAGAGAGTACATCGGAGGAAGCAGAAAACAAAAAGGATTATGATATTTCGACTGCAAAGGGAGGTCTAAGGGAGAGCTTAGACATTCCAGAAGTATGGCAGGAGGATTTGGCAACATCAGGTGGAAGCGGTTCCACCGTAAGGATTTATGCGGAGGTGATTGTTCCTGATGTAACAGGCGTAAATGTAATGGAAACAAAACCAAAGGAAGTCAATCAGGGGTTTTGGGATGAATACATTAATGGGATGGAGTTTGATGAGGTATATTCCATTGAAAGTGAGGAAGCAAAGGGAAATTTTACGGAGAAAGAACTTGAAATGTTATCTTATAAAGGCGATGGATATGTAGCAATCAGAAATGGTGTTCGTTATGTTATTAGTGCTTATAAGGAGGTTAACAGCGAATTGATTGAATGTGTTCCGTTTAGCTATGGGGATTTCATAAAAGACAGGGAAGTAAAAGAACTTTCTTTGGGATGGCAAGGGTATATGGCTGGTTATGATGTGGACAACAGATGTCACATTTCGGAGGATACACTGGAGGAAACCTTTTATGATGAACTTGGGCAGCTGGGGATATCAGATATGAGAATAGAGGAAATCAATATACTCCGTTGGTATATTACGGAAAAAGACGACAGAGAAACGAATTATTATGACGGATATAGTGTTCTTTTTGCTAAAAATATCGATGGAATAGATGTCGCTGACCGATATGCTTATTTTAATAATATTTTTGAATTTAGTGGAGAGGAAGGTATGCCTGAGGTTGGGTATATTGATGAGTATTCGCAGGAATATGTCAGGTTTTATATAAATGACGAGGGCATAATAAGTATGGAATATAATGCACCACGCTATATTTCAGAAATCAAAGCGGAAAATGTGAAGTTGCTTGATTTTGAGCAGGTTAAGGAGATATATAGGGAAATTATAACGAACAGTAAGGCAGACAGGGAAAATATAATTTTACTAAGAAAACTTGAGCTTAAATATTTTGCAATCCCAAATGAGGAAGATACAAATGTACAAAACATAGTTCCTGTATGGATTTTAAGTGATGGTGATACACAATCAGAGAGATTTATCATCATCAATGCCATTGATGGCAGTGTGATACAGTTGTTGTAGGAATAATGAGTGTAGGACAAACTGCATATTAAATACATACATGGTATGTCGTAACAGTGTAAGATTTTATGAATTGTTACGGTAAAAGCAGAGGGGAGGAAAGTAAAACATACAAAGAAAAATTTAAACAACAAAGGAGGAATGTGGGTAAAAAATGTAATCATGACGGAGGGCATGAAGAAAGCACATACTTAGGATGTATATAATGTTACCTGATTGGAGTGTGTGCTCCGAAATTACAACCTTGGGCGAGAATTTAGAAATTTAAAAGAAACAAGGAGAAATTTATTATGAAAAAGACATACATAAATAAAAGAAAAAAAAGTAACAAAATTATGGCTGGTATTGTGACAATGATGATGGCGTTTTGTGTTTTAACAAATATGAACAATGTGTTTGCATCGAATGCTGATAGTAACTGGACGTATAATGTTTCCCCAAGCAATACCAGTTACCAGTATACCAAAAACAACCGTAAAAAGGATACAAACAGTAAGTTTTATTTCAAATGGGGAAAAAGCCTTAACGGAGTAACAAGCATATATATATCACCTGTGGGAGAAACCGGAGAAAACACTAAAAAGCGTGTCCCATGTACTTCAAGGTTTATTGTATCTAGCACAGGACAGTATAGAGTGACAAATTATGTTTATGAAAATGGATATGCTTATGCAAATCTTGGCATAAGGTCGTTGGTAGGTACGGGGACAGTTTCAGGTGCATGGAGCCCGGACACACAGACAAATTATCCTGTTATTCAGTAGCGAAATTGTTTGAGTTTAACCTGAAAAAGGACCGTCGGAGTGGGTTTCGACGGTCTGATAATAGAGAAAGGGCGTGCATACGATGAATAACAAAAAAATCATTTATATGATTTCAGGAGTGATTTTTTGTATTTTATGTGCAGTTATTATAAGAGTGAACATTATTAAAAATACGAGTGGTGACAAATCAAATTCAACTATAACAATAGATGCAGGTATTGAAAGCGAAGATATCACTTCAGATAAAAGCAGTAATTCGACAGAAGTGGATGATACTTCCTATTTTGCAAATTTACAGGAAAATGAGGAAAAAGACAAGGAATATGAGGCGGTACATGGAAATGAGGTTCAGCCATATGAAGCATTCGAAAAAGGTGGAATAAAATATATCTTCAAGGATGTGAGATGTATCAAAGATGTTGCGTCTATACCGGAAGTGATACCTGAATATAATGAAAAGTACAGGATTGATACCGGAGTTGATGGTCCACATATGTGCAAACCATTGGAAGACATGGAAAAAGAAAACAGGCTTTTAATTATCTGTTATGTTTTTGAGATTGAAAATATAGGAAATGTTGAAGTTGAATATAACGCATTTGGAACCGTATCAATGGACGTCACAGATGAAAACGGCTATATAGTAGGTGGTGCGAGTGAGTGCTTTTATATGAATGGAGACGAGGAAAAGCTAGATACACCGTCTATATGCAAAGTAACCCTTAAATCGGGAGAATCAAGGGAACTTGTACTTGGTATATATACGTTTACTATGAATACATGGGAGAGGCAAAATGAACAAACAATATCGTGGGATGACCAGCTTGTGTTTTATGTCAGCGTAATCAGTGTGGGACAGGCAGCAAGTGATACAAACATTATTCAGGAACAGGAGGGAGTAAGATATTTTGAGCTTTTTCGGGGAAGCCTGAATGAATTTTCAACATTTTCCATGGAGCAGGTAGAGATATAATCCATGTGTTGAAAAAAATTTTAAAAATAATTTGCATATTTTGTATTTAATGGTAATGATGTGAAAATAACAGGAAATATTGTATGAAAAATTTAGTTATAAACAATTTAAACAAAAGTATACATAAAGTCCCGGTATTGGAGAATATATGCCTGAATCTTCAAGGAGGACATATATACGGATTGACAGGAATAAACGGCTCAGGAAAAACAATGCTGATGCGGTGTATAACAGGCTTGGTGTTCCCGGATTCGGGAGAAGTATTGTTTGATCATTGTTTGCTTGGAAAAGAAATTTCGTTTCCGCCAAGCGTAGGGATTTTGATTGAAAATCCTAAATTTTTAAAATCATATACAGGATTTCAAAATCTAAAGATGCTGGGCGATATACAAGGTAATATTGATGAAAATGATATTCATAAGGCAATGGAACGGGTTGGACTTTCAGCTTCCGATAAGCGTAAATATTCTAATTATTCTTTGGGAATGTGTCAAAGGTTAGGAGTTGCTGCTGCCATACTTGGAGAGCCTGAACTTATAATTTTGGATGAACCTACAAATGCAATTGATGATCACGGCGTCGAACTGATATGGGAAGTAATCAGGGAATTGTTGTCAGAGGATAGAATTATTATTCTTGCATGCCATGACAAGGAAAAAATGGAAGGAATAGCAGATACAATTATAAAAATGGAAGAAGGTCATATTGTAGAGGTAGTTAATAATGAAATTGTATCGAATGCTTAAATATGATTTTAATCGGGGGATTGCAGAATGCAAAATCAAATGGATTGCTCCTGTTGTGTTTCAGATTATTACATGCATTTTATGCTATCGGCATTTCAGTGGTATGGATTGTATCCGTGCAAACAGCAGACTTTCAATGTGGGATTTTGGGGCATGGAGCTTTTTAGGAAGCTTACCTTATAATTGTATATCTGGTTCAGGTATTAAATTTACGCTGCCGTTTGGATGGGTAACACAGTACTTGGTACTGGCGTATCTTATAGGTGGTTATGTAAGAAAAGATATGAAGGACTATGGGGTCACTCTGATGATAAAAAGCAGCAACAGAGTTATATGGTGGTTTTCAAAATGTATATGGTGTGTACTTGTAAACGTACTGTTTTTTACTTCGATTATGGGTGTAAATATGGTATTTTCATGGGTTGGAGGAAAAAATAATGTGTTTGCTGTGGATGCTGTTTTTATGGAACATTTAAATCTTTCCTTGTTGTTGCATGATAATGGAAGATTTATATTAATAGTAGTTATTCCATTTTTAGTTGGTGTTTTACTGTCCATGTTTCAAATTGTAATATCGCTTTTATGTGGAGATATTTGTGCCATGGTAATTCTGGGAGGAATAATTGTTTGTTCAATATATTACGCACATCCTCTTTTGCCGACCGGATATGCCATGTTGTGCAGATATACGGCAGAAGGTGCTACTCTTGACTGGAAAACAGGACTTATTTATCTTACCTGTCTTATAATGGGATTCTGTTTCGTCGGTTATGTGATAATAAGAAAAAGAGACATATATTGACAGGTCACGTTTTAAAACATAATTTGAATGAAAGTAAATATAAACATCGGAAGGAAGCATAAATGAAAATGAAAATAAAAGGAAGCAGGATTTGGACAGCCATGGTAAGTCTGATTATTCTGGCTGTCATCGTTCTATATGCAATAAGGGTATATAACGTAAATAAAAATGCACTTCTCCCCGAATATCAGATATACGGTCAGACAGAAAAAGTGGAATACAAGGGAATAAACTATGGGATTCAATCTGCAACAATGATGGACTATGATGCGTTTTTCAAGGAAAATCCCCAGTATGGGCAGTACAGTATCCCTGATGATGGCGAACGGAAAGTCCTGTTGGTGGAGTTTTCGGCTGAGCTTGCTGCGGATGGGGCAAGGGTTGAAACCTACATACCGATAAAGTACCTGTATGTTTTTAACAGCTTTGACCCTATGCTGTTTGACGATATGAACCCATCGTTGGCAAGTGGGAGCTTTAAATCAGGAGATACATTTACGATTGTTTACGAAATATACAAAAACAATTTATCAAAAAAAGAGTGGCAAAATATAGAAAATACCGAATACAGGCTGATTTTCGGGGTATATCCTGTGAGGAAGGAAATTGTGCTTTCGGATATAAACGTGATGCAGTTAAATTAAGAGCGTTGATTTTACAATTCTCCAAAAGGATGATAAGGTGGCGGTAAGTTGAAAAACATGTTAAAAAATGAAATGAAAAGGATGCTCAGGTCGAAAGGCTTTTTGATAAGCATTATTCTGGGAATTATTATAGTGATATTACATACAAGATGGATTTACGTTCATTTGTATGTCCCAAATAAAGAAATGCTGGAAGTAATGCTCCAATCACAGGAGTATGGAGTTTTAGACGATTGGTTTGAATGCGGGATACTGCAGGGATGGCTTGGGAATGACGGTTTTTCGTTGTACAATGCATTTTTTTATTTTATATTTCCTGTTATTTCTGTTATGCCCTACGGAATGTCACTTTATCATGACATAAATTCAGGGTATATTTCCTCTGTTCTTGCAAAGGGTTCACGCAGGGATTATCTTGTGTCGAAGTATACTGTTACATTTATTTCAGGTGGAATTGTGGTGGCTGTGCCCCTTATACTCAGCATAATGACCGCTGCCTGCTATCTTCCTGCAGTGGGGATTGATTTGCTGGCAATGAAGGGCGGAAGCAACATGGCATTGTGGCATGAACTGTTTTTTGAACATCCTGTTTTATATGCGGTGTGCTTTATTGTTTTAAATTTTATTTATGGGGGAATTTTTGCCCTCATATGCGTGACAGTCTCAAAATGGTTTTCAAACAGGTTTATGGCGGCATTGTTTCCGTTTATCTTAAATATGTTCACATCGAAGGGTCTGGTCAATGTCTTTCCTCAAATGGCGAAGTTTATGCCGGGATATTTTATTAATCCATCATTGGATATAGCAATAACAATGGGATGCGTAGTCCTTGTAACGGCGATTGTTCTTGGATTGACAACCTTGGTCTATTATCTGAATTACCGTAATTTGGAAGTATTGGAATGATTGGGAACATTATCACATACCTCCAAAAACATGCAGAAAGTCTTTAAAACATCAAACGTGTGTGGTATGATGTGTCTTGGATAGATGTTCATGGGCTGATGTTCAAGTTTGGAGGTTTTATAAATGAAGAAAGTATCAATTGAAATACTAAAAAATATATATCGATTACTGTCTGCAACCGTATTGTTTGAGCTTGCAAACTTTTATTCCCTGCACAGACTAGGACATGCCATGTGGATATTGCCACTGATTGCGGTATTTTATATCTTTTTAAATGTTTATCCGTCACCGTTTAATCGTTCCCTAAAGGGAAAAAGGCTGCGGATTGCAGGTGACGGCTGTGAGCTACTCATAATATTTGTGCTTTCCGCAACTGCAACTGCAATTTTTTCATTGATTGGTATGCTTGGCAAGCTCTCTATAGGAGGAGCAAAGGACGAAACAAAGCTTTGGATTGTCAGTTCTGTTATTGCTGTTGTTGTTCTTGCCATATGCTTCTGGAACGGAATTATCAGGGTTTATGCAACATCGGTCCAGCTTGGTGTAAAGAAAAGGGTCATTGGCATTTTGGTCGGATGGATTCCGATTGCACATTTGGTTGCCCTTGGAAATATTATTGTCACAGTCAGCAGAGAGGTGAGCGTTGAACAAGAAAAAGCAATTTTAAATGAAAAACGTGCAGGGCAAAAATTGTGTGGAACAAAGTATCCGATTCTTATGGTTCATGGGGTCTTTTTCCGTGATTTTAAATATCTGAATTATTGGGGCAGGATACCAAAGGAGCTTGAGGATAACGGTGCAGTTATCTATTATGGAAATCACCAGTCAGCCGCTTCCGTGGAAAGCTGCGGCGAAGAGCTGGCGGAGCGGATAAAATATATTATCAAGGAAACGGGTGCCGAAAAGGTCAATGTCATTGCACATTCCAAGGGTGGTCTTGATATAAGGTATGCACTTTCACAGTGTGGCGTAAGTAAGTACGTTGCATCATTGACAACGATAAATACGCCTCACAGAGGATGTGAGTTTGCAGATTATCTCCTCTCCAGGATACCGAAGGCACAGCAGGATACAATTGCCACTACATATAATACGGCGTTAAAAAAGCTGGGGGATCCGAACCCTGATTTTATGGCGGCAGTCAGTGATTTGACTGCAACAGCGTGCAATAAGCGGAACGAGTTTGTTCACGACGTAGAGGGTGTCTACTATCAAAGCGTAGGCTCTAAGCTTAATGTTGCACGGAACGGAAGATTTCCACTGAATCTTTCCTACAAGCTGGTTGAAACCTTTGATGGACCAAATGACGGTCTGGTGGGAGAAAAATCATTTCAATGGGGTGAGTCCTATCAGTTCTTAACCGTTGAAGGCAAAAGAGGAATTTCCCACGGAGACGTAATAGACTTGAACAGAGAAAATTTCAAGGGCTTTGATGTGAGGGAGTTTTATGTGCAGCTTGTCAGTGACCTTAGGGAAAAAGGGTTTTAAATGGATTATTTGCCGCCGGCACCTACCCCAAAAGTATCATGCATTGTTCTGTAATAAACACGGTGAGGCATGCAAACAAGGCAACGGTAAGCAGACCTTTGCCACGGTAAGCTGCAATAAGGGCTGCAATAAAGCCAATTGCGGCAGAAACCGTACTTCCTGTAGAGAATAGGATAGCGGGAAATGTCATGGCAGCAAGACAGGCATACGGCATATAATATAAAAATGATTTTATAAAACGATTGGTGAGCTCTTTCTTTGAAAGGAGCAATGGCAGCATGCGAATCAGGTATGTAACGCCTGCCATGACTAATATGTATATGTAAATGTTATGCTTCAAGTTCTATATTCTCCTTTGTCTGATTTTCATCCCCAATTGGACGCAGCAATGCTGCAACACACGAAACGAGCAGTGTCACAATAATGATTACGAAGCCTGAGGAAATCTCCGAAAGCAATGGTATGACACGAAACAGACCGCTTAGTATCATGGCAGAAGCAACGACTGCTAAAATGGTAAGATTTTTCCTGGCAGGCGGAATAATAATGGCAAGAAACATACCATAAATTGCGACATTAAGAGCACTGAGTATTGTGTCAGGCAGTATCGTTCCTGATACGGCACCAATCAAGGTGCCCATTACCCAGCCTGGAATGGCAATGCACATGCAGCCATAGTTGTAAAAGGGACTGATTTTACCTTCCCTAGCTGCACTTAAACCGAATATTTCATCCGTAACGCCGTAAGACATCAGACACCGGTGATACCATGGAACCTGTGGTTCAAGCTTTTGAGCCAGTGAAAATGACATCAGGCTGTAGCGTAAATTTATGATTAGCTGGGTGAGTGCTATTTCCAGATAGGAACCGCCGGCGGCAATGATGGAAAGACCGGCAAATTGTCCTGCTGATGTGACGTTTGTAATTGAAATAAGCACTGCCTGCCATGTGGTAAGACCACCTAATATTGAGGCAATGCCAAAGGTAAATGAAACGGCGAAATATCCAAGTGCAACAGGTATTCCGTCTTGTAATCCCATTTTGAAGCTTTTGGTGTTCATGGAACGCCGTCCTTTCTATAGTATATGAGAAATTTCGTTGAAATTTCTTGGGAAGCGGTGCTATAAGCCCGCTTGCAGTTACAATTTAGTATTTTAACATTGTGTGGCAAGTATTGCAACGGTAGTATGTTCCCATCTTTGATAGTTTGTAAAAAATGGGATGATATAGGATAAAAACAAATCTTTCAAAATCAAATATAAAATTTATAAATGCTTCATTGATGCAAAAAAGATACATTTATATTTTATAGTAATCTCAGGAAAGAATGCAGTTATAAAATAATGATGTCAGGCATTTAAAATGGAGGGAATGAACATGGAAGTTGTAAAAAAAGTGTGTAAGTCAGTGATTATATTTGGAATGGCTGTTTTACTCTCTGCATGTGGAAAGGCAAACAAGGATGATATCGCATATGATTTAAAGGAAAATGCAGGCATGGAGGCAGGTGATGGAAATGCGGCAGAGGAAAGTGACGGCAATGAGATACCGGATACAATTTCCTATACGGTTGAAGCAGGAGGAAGAATTACAACTGTTGATGCAAAGGTATACGCAGAAGGATATGGTGAAGTACCTACCTTCACGGCAACAGAATATGAAAACAAGGATGAATTTGTGTTGAAATATGCCCAAAAGCTGTTTGACAATGGGGAGTATGACAACGTCAAGCCTTACGGTATATTAAGCAGGGCGGAGCTTGAGGCGGAGCTTCAATTTTTTCAAGAACGATATGAAGATAAAGCGAATAGCAATGTATCGTACATAGAGTATATGCTTGAAAATTATAACGAGGATAATTATGTGGAATATCCGGATGATAAGATTGTTTATACAGTAACAGAGACATCCATATCGGTGAGCGACGAGGGTGAAGAAGTGAACACGTTTACCAATGAGCAGGCATATTTAAGGGGTAATGTAAATGGAAAATTGTGGGCTATGACGTATGAGAAAGATGATTTGTTGGGATTGGCATATTTGGATGCAAATTGTCTGGATGAGGATTATATAGTTGTAGAGACACTTGGAATGAATGAAGTAAATGTAGACAATCCGTGCAATCGTGAGGGTGCGGAAGCTTCGGCAAAGCAATTTCTGGATGGGCTTGGATTAGATAACATGGAACTTTTGCATACGGTGCAAAATAACGTAATGGTATCCGAAACAGAGCTTGCTGTGGATGGATATACGATGGTTTTTGGTATGTCAGAAAATGGCACACATCTTTTGTTTGCATACGAGCCTGTGCAGACTACTATGGAAGCAGGTAGGATTGATTTTGCGGCAGTGCAGCCTTATGTGGTGGTATGTGTGAATAATAATGGTGTGTGTAGCTTTTCCATCTTAGGAAATTATATGGAGCCGGAGACGGCAGCCAAGCAATCGGAAATGTTGTCCTTTGAACAGGTAAATGAGTTTGCCAAGGAAGAATTTGAAAGAATGATAAGTAAGGAATTTGCAGTTTATACTGTGGGCAGTGTAGAGTTTGGGTATGTATATATAACATATGATGGAATTTCATATGCGGTTGTTCCTGTATGGCGTTATTACGACTCAGGCAGTGAAAGAGATACGAAGGAGAAAACGGCAGTTGTAACAGTATGTGCCTTGGATGGTTCCATCATTTATAATGTCCCTGGGAGTGGTTCCTATAGTAAAATTTTGTATTAACCTGTTTTTTGTTTCGGTCACAGGGACTATAGAATTACAAAATTGTAAGAAAGCTTGTCACGCCCATGTAATATAGCCGTTATATACTGGTTATATTACATGGGTGTTTTGCGTTTTTCTGTAGCAGGATTTCCAAATGGACGGGAGGGATTTTATTGGAGCGTTATAACCAGCTTTCAAAATTGTATCTGAAATATCAAAAAAAACGTACTATGCTCACAATTTTGGGAGTCGCATTGGCTGCAGGTGCATTGTTTGTTATTTTAACCTTGTATTTCAGTAATTTTATTAACAATAGGGACAGGGTGCGTGAGCAGGCAAATTATGAAATTGTCATGTTTCCTGAGACGGAGGAGCAGGTAACAGGCATTATCAATCAGGAATTTGTCAAGGATGCCTACATAGGCGATTATTATGCAGCATATAAGAATGGTTCCTACATCAAGAACGCGTTGTTCATCAATACAAAAAATCCATATAGAATGAACCAATATTTGGATACACTCACAGCAGAATATGGAATTGAAGGAAAAATAAACGATACGCTTGCCTCGTATTATCTGCAGGGCTATGCAGGTGACACGGTATACATCACGCTTATTTTGTTCTTGTTCCTGTCGGTAATATTTGCAATTATCGGTGTTGGAATCATAAGGAATTCCATCCAGCTGAACACTCTGGAGCAGGTGAAGGACTATGGAATTTTAAGGTGTATCGGTGCCACAAGGGGACAGCTTAAAACCATTATATTTTTAATGGGCTTCATTCAGGAAATTTCAGGCGTGGCACTTGGAATGCTGACCGGTTTTTTGGTTGCTGCCATAATAGGAGCGGTTTCAAACATAAAGGTGGGGCTTCATATTGTTCCTGTTTTGTTTGTGCTTGTGGCATTTATCGGAGATTTATACTTCGTTATGAAAGAAAATAGCAACATTGTCAAAAAAATATCGCCGGTTGAAGCGGTGCGGGGAAACTTTAACATAAAGAAAAAGAAGCTGAAGAAGAGAAGAAAGAGTATTTTTGGAGTTCTTTTTGGTGTGGAGGGAGATTACGCCTACAAAAGCCTTATGGGGAATAAGAGCAGGTTTTTCAAGTCCGTGGCAACCTTTGCACTGGGAATCGCTGCCTTTATTATGATTTCGGTAGTGTCAAGCTCGATAAATGATTTGCTGGACCGTAGAATGGGTCAATATGGAGAGTACCAATTTTACTGTTTTAATCCGGTAGGCCGTGAGGTCGACATTGAAAACGCAAAAGCAGGAATGCCGTCATATGATGTACTGGAACGGTTTGCCAGTGAACCAAATGTTGAGGATATTCAGCCGATGTACATTGCAAGGATTCCGGTTGCCGATTATGAAGCACTCTATAGCAAATATAATGATGAATATATCAAAGGTACCTGGTCAGGCTCGTGGATTGATGAGTTGAATTTAAATGAACATAGTGAAGAGCATATGATAAATAAAGTATATTTTAGTCAAATAAATGTGCTTGGATATAGCCGTGAGGAATTCCAGAAGCATGAGGCATTTTTGGTGGACGGAACATTAGATGTCAGCGATCATGGTCTGATAATTGAACGCCAAAAAATAGCGTATCCACGGTATGAAGAGGAGGACGATGATGACCAGAGCCTTACGCCGGAAGACCTTTATGGGAAATATTATCAGGAAAATGATTATCAGGTGGGAGATACCATTAATCTTGTAGACTTTGAGAAATTTAACACCATGTTTTCCGAACGGTGGATTGAGTATGCAACGATGGATAAGGATAAAAAACCAGAGGATTTTAGCTTTTCCGGACTCTATTATGATTGCTGGAATGAGCTTGTTGAGGAAGGAGCTTACGAAACCTACACGGTAGAGGGAATTGTGGAGTATGATAAGGAAAAGCTTAATTTAGAAAATATAACGGCAATTGTACCATTGGAAAATTATTATGCAATGACCGGACTTGGAGAAAAAGACAGTAACGGACTGAAATATAAAATAAAAAAAGGGCAGGGGCTGACCTCGGAAACGATGGATTTGCTACTCTCAGATGATTTTTTAAGTGACACGAATGTATATGTATCAAGCTTTGCATATGATGCATCTTCGGGGGTAAACTTAAAGAAATCTATAAGATATATCAGTATGTTTATTTTGTTTATTGTCGTAATGACATCCGTGAATATCATAAATACGAGTGCCAGCAATTTGTATCTGAGAAGGGGTGAGCTTGCACAGCTTAGGGTGATAGGCGTATCGAAAAAAAAGCTTTGCTATATTGTTATGCTGGAAGGTATCATTACTTCACTGCTTGCAAACCTGATTGGGTGTGTAGCAGGCTTTGCAGGACTGATACCGCTTCGGCAGGCGATAATTACCATATTCCAGATTGATCTGGTATATCCTGTCAGGGCGGCAGTGATTGGGGTTATCGTATCAACGCTGGTGCTTTGTGGTTCGATTTATTTTCCGGTTATACGGATGAGCAAGGGAATTTTAAATGACTTAAATGCAGGCGGAGATTAGTATATAGAAAGGTTGTGTCAAGTTTTCTATGAAAACTTGACACGTAGCGTCAGCCCATTTGCTGAAAGCAAATTTGGAATGGGCTGATGTTCAAAGATTGGAGGAAACCATATGGAAATAGTTAAAATGGAGCATGTGACGAAAATATACGGAGCAGGAGATACAAGGGTGTGGGCACTGGATGATGTGAGCCTTACCATTGAAAAAGGGGAAACCTTGGCAGTTGTGGGAGCGTCAGGCTCAGGGAAATCAACCCTGCTTCATGTTATGGGTGGCGTAGATACCGCAACAAGCGGAAATATCACGGTTGACGGAAAGGATATCACCACACTGTCGGATGATGAAATGTCTGTATTCCGAAGACGAAAAATAGGTTTTGTGTTTCAGGCATATCATTTAATACCAGTGCTTACGGTTGAGGAAAATATCAGTATGCCGATATTGCTTGACCACAAAAAGCCGGACAAGGAATTTATCAATAGTATAATAGAAATGCTTGGACTCAAGGACCGGAGAAAGCACTTGCCAAATCAGCTTTCTGGTGGACAGCAGCAGCGTGTCGCAATTGCAAGGGCATTGGCGAACAGACCATCCCTCATACTTGCGGATGAACCTACGGGTGCACTTGACTCTGCAAACGGAAATGAGGTTATGGCACTTTTGCATGATTCTGTAAAGAAATTAAACCAGACATTAGTGTTAATCACACACAATATCGACCTTGCAAGAGAGGCAGACAGGATCATAAAGATTTCAGATGGAAAAATTGTAGAGTAGGAGGAGCTTATGTATAAGACGAAAAAGAACTCAAAGAATATATATATTTTTATAATGGCTGTTATGCTTGCCATAGCTTCCTTTGCAGGTATGCAGTCCAAGGCGGCTGAACCAAAGGTAATGGTAACGGATTATCAATTGAATCCAACTGCGGTTGTCTCGGGTGAGAGCTTTAAGCTTATCCTGACACTGAAAAATACGGCTTCCAAAAAAGTACGGAATTTAAAGCTTACGGTTTCATCTGAGGCGGGAGAACTGTTACCTGCAAAGGGAGCAGGCACGGAGTATATCAGTGAGTTTCCGGCAGAGCAGGAAATGGAAATTACATTTGACATGATGGCAGTTAAGGGTTTGGAGGAAAAGGCATATAAGCTTACTATTAAGTCTGAATATGAAGATGTAAACGGATATTCCTACACGGTGGAGGATAACATTTTTATTCCGATTTCCCTGAAGCAAAGGCTGTCAATTACAGATGTTTTAACGGACGATTCGGTAAAGCTTGGTGATGATGTTGAAATCACGGGAATGGTAAACAACTTAGGGGAAGGCACGCTTTACAATGTTTCCGTCAGGGTTGAGGGAGAAAATATAGATGAACAGGTAAGCTATATCGGGAACATAGAATCAGGGAAGAGTGGAAATATCGATATCATAACGAAGACGACACATTCCAATGAAATGGCATCCAAAAATTCCATGATAATTACATATGAGGACAAGCAGGGAAATAAGTTCGAGGAAAGTCAGGAGATATCCATCTATGTGGATGCAATTGATTACAGTAATCTGACGACTTTAAAGGAGACGAAGAAAGAGGGCATATCAAAGACAACAACCATAACAATTGTGGCTGTCGCTTTGTTAATCCTTATCATTATACTCTCGGTTATGAGGTACAGAAGAAAGAAAAAGATATTGGAGGAATTCTGATGGGCTGGATGTTCCGGTTAAGTCTTATGAATATGAAACGGAGAAAAGCAAGAACGGTGCTCACCGTGCTTGGGGTTACAATTGGAGTTATATCCATCGTATCCCTGCTTGCACTTGGTTTTGGTGTAAAAAAAGAGCTTCTGTCCGAGTTTGAAAATGAAAATACCGTAAAAACCATTACCGTATCAGGGGGAGCGTCCTACAAGGAAAAAAGTAAGCTTTTGACGGATCGGACGCTGGAAAAATTCAGGGATGTAGAGCGGGTTTCCTATGTGTATCCCCAATATGAGATCGGTGCCACGCTGGAAATAGGGAAATACAGTGCATACACTGATATTGTCGGAATACCGTCAGAGCAGCTTGAGCAGCTTACGCTTTCGGATCATTCCTCACTTGAGAATAGTGGTAATAAACCAGGGCTGATTTTGGGAAACTCCATGGGATTGTTTTTTTATAATTACAAATCGGGACTTTCATATTCAAAGGGAGAAGGTAAGGGGCTGGATGCACTGGTAAACACACCTGTAAATGTGGAATTTGGTTATGGTGACGCTGCTTTTTCTGCAAAATTTAAGGTCACAGGTGTGCTTGCAGGTGATGAGGAGGATTACTCGCTGCAGTCCCAGAGTATTTACTGTGATTTGGATAAACTGAAAAAATATTTAAAACGAAACAGCCAAAATAACAGCTTATACATACAGCCGACGGATGCAAATGGAAATGCATATAAGGAATGGATTTACACCAGTGCGGTTGTTGTTGTGGATGATATACAGAATGTGGATTTTGTTGTAAAAAAGCTGCAGGATATGGGATATGAAACATCAAATGCAAAGGAATATCTGGAAAGTGCAAAAAAGCAGATTAAAATGATACAGCTCCTTTTGGGCGGTATCGGAACCATTGCACTTGTTGTTGCCATAATCGGAATCAGCAATACCATGACAACATCGGTTTATGACCGCATCAATGAGATTGGTATGCTTAAGGTTATCGGCTGTGATACGGACGAGCTGCTTGGCATGTTTTTGTTTGAATCGGGTGTTTTAGGATTTGCAGGAGGTTTGTTTGGTGTAGGGTTGTCGTACGGAATAAAGGGTATTATAAACAAGGTTGCCGTAGCACTGCTTGATTATGAAAAAGGAACGGTGCTTGCGGTTATTCCGCCGTGGCTTGTTTTTGTGGCAATCATTACGTCCACCGTTCTGGGAATTTTGGCAGGCTATATACCTGCAAGATGGGCTTCAAAATTAAATCCTCTGGAGGCTATAAGAAAATAGGTGCCTTTTTTCCTGTGATGAGTTACAATATAAAAGGATAATAGTTATAGTTTCAAAATGATGTTCAAAATCCCAGGAGGTTTTTATGGCATACAGAATTTTGATGGTGGAGGATGATTTTGCCCTTGCCATGGGGACGGAATATGCACTGCAGTCTGACGGATATGAGGTGGTACGGGCAGGAACGATTGAGACTGCACGGAAGCTTTACGACAACAATATAGATTTGATATTACTTGATGTAATGCTGCCTGACGGCACAGGCTTTTCCTTTTGCGAGGAAATCAGGAGTAAGGGAAGCCATGTGCCTGTTATATTTCTCTCTGCCGTATCGGAGGAGGCAAATATTGTGCAGGGGCTTGAGCTTGGTGCGGATGATTATGTGACGAAACCGTATCGTGTAAAGGAGCTCCTTTCACGTATTTTGGCGAATATCAGAAGAAGCTCTTACAGGGAGGGCAGGAGCCAGAATGTATATTCCTTTGGCAGTCACGAATTCCATGTGGATGAGTTTGCACTTTTCAAGGGTGGGAAAACAGTGGAATGTACGACAAGCGAGCTTAAGCTGCTTAGAATTTTACTTATGAACGCAGGAAATGTTTTAGAGCGGCGGACCATGCTGGAAAAGCTGTATGACATTGATGGCGAGTTTATAGACGACAATACACTTTCCGTTTACATGAAACGTCTGCGGGACCGTTTGGGAGAGGACAGCAGCTATATAGAAACGGTGCGGGGTGTCGGTTACAGATTTAAGAAGCTTTAAAAAGAGGTTCGTATGAAGGACAGCTATGAAATAAGAAAATTTAACAAATATTATATATTGTGGGGAATTCTGCTGTTAATGGGATTTTCTGCGGCTGCGTATGCCGTTTTACGTGAATTTACTGCAAGACTGTGGATGATGATAGGTGCATGCTTTCTCGTGGAAGTAATCATATATGTAATTGCAATCCTGGAGCTTCGGCATATATGTAAGGATGTCCGACAGGCAACGGATGTTATGATGAAGCTGTTGGATAATCATGACATACCGCCGGAACCTTACGAGCAGGGAGAGCTTGGAGAGCTTTACTCCAATCTTTATAAGTTGGTCGGTGCACTTAGGGACAGCAAGGATAAGGAGCAGGAGGAAAAAAATTTTTTAAGGGATATCATGTCGGATATCTCCCATCAGCTTAAAACACCGCTTGCCGCTCTTACCGTATTTATGGATTTGCTGTACGATGACAGGGTGATGGAGGACAAAAAAAGAAAAGAGATAATAAGTGAATCCAAAAACCAGCTTACGCGAATGGAGTGGATGGTGTTATCCATGCTCAAGCTTGCAAGAATTGAGGCGGGTGCCATTCAATTTGAAAATGTACCCTGCAATTTGCGGGAGCTGCTTTGCCGGTCTGTGGAGGGTGTCACATACCTTACACAGGAAAGAGAACAAAGCGTACATGTGAGCTGTGACGGAAATGAACAGCTTATGTGCGATGGAGACTGGCTTGTTGAGGGCATAATCAACCTATTAAAAAATGCATCGGATTATTCTCCATCAAATGCGGAAATCGAAATTGAGGTTGAAAAAACGTCCATGTACACAAGAATATATGTCAAGGATAACGGAATGGGAATACCAGATGGGGACTTGCCAAATATTTTTAAACGTTTTTACAGGGTAAATAAGGACGTAAACCCAAACAGTGTGGGAATCGGGCTGTCCCTGACCAAGTCCATCGTGGAGGGAATGGGAGGCAAAATAACCGTTCGCAGCCGATTGGGGGAATACACACATTTCATCTTGACGTTTGTACATTAAAGAGGGCTACCGCAGTAGGGAGTTAAGCAACCATGTGCCTTAACTCTTTACTGCGGCAGCCCTTTCATTCTTGCCGTCCGTAAGATGAAATGTGTGTTACAGTTCCTCTCCGTTGGTTGCGATTACATTTTTGTACCAGTAGAAGGAGTCCTTTTTGTAGCGTGCCATATCCTTAAGGTCAAATTCATCACGGTTTACATATATGAAGCCGTACCGCTTGACCATGCCTTCGTGGGTTGATATCAGGTCGATGGCGGACCAAGGACAGTAGCCCATCATTTCAACACCCTCCGATACGGCAAGCTTGATTTGCTCAATATGCTTCCGCAAATATTCGATACGGTAATCGTCGTGTATTTTTCCGTCCTCAGTAAGCTTATCATATGCACCGAGACCATTTTCAGTAACAATCATAGGCAGGTGGTACCTGCTGTACATTTCCCGGACGGTAGCACGGAAGCCGTCCGGGTCTATCTCCCAGCCGAATTCAGTGTGGAGCAGATTTGGATTTTCAAAATTCTTGTAAATACCCGGTTCGCTTGAGCCTGTCTGCTGGTTTCCCGTAACTGCAGTACCCTCTCCGTCATGCCATTCCACTGTGGCAGTGGAATAGTAGTTAAAACCGATAAAATCAGGATGACCCGCTGCCATAATTTCCATGTCCCCGTCTTCGATATGAGGGATGGCATCCCGTTCCTCTAAAAACTGCCATACTAAATTGTTGTAGCGTCCGTAAACTGCCATGTCTAAGTAGAGCCAGTTGCGGATTGCATTTAAGTTCTGGGCTGCCAGTACATCCTTTGGCTTGCAGCTTGCAGGATAAATTAGGGATATATTTGGTGCAGGACCTATTTTTGCATTTGGAAGCATGTCGTGACACAGCTTCATAACCTTGGCCTGTGCCAGAAGCATATGGTGGTTTTCCTGATACAGCTTTTTATATTTGTTTGTTACACCGTCCAGATTACAGGTGCCAATAACGTCACCTACAAGGGTGAGCATATTTTGCTCATTTATGGTAAGCCAGTATTTTACACGGTCACCGTAATTTTTAAACAGTATTTTTGCGAAATTAACAAATTCGTCAACGCTTTCCCGTCTCGACCAGCCGCCTTTTTCCTCAAGTGCCTGTGGAAGGTCAAAATGAAACATTGTAACAAGAGGTTCTATGTTATATTTCAGACATTCATCAATAACATTTCCGTAAAATTCTATGCCCTTAGGGTTTATTTCTCCTGTGCCGTTTGGAAGTATTCTTGTCCATGCAACGGAAAAACGGAAGGTTTTGAAGCCCATTTCAGCCATGAGGGCAATGTCCTCCTTATAGCGGTGGTAGAAGTCCGCACATACATCAAGCTCGCTTGTTCCTGCAGGTACGGTTTTCACATCCTGTACACTGGGACCTTTTCCGTCAATCAGGTTTGCACCCTCGACCTGATAGGCACTGGTAGATGCTCCCCACAAAAAATTTTCAGGAATTTTTTTGCTTTTTGTAATAATCATAAAATACCCTCCTAAATAATGTTGTTTTTATTCCTTATAGAGCTGTTTAAAATTCATTACGGCACCGAATAAATTGGAACGGTTGCGGTACTTGCATACGTCAACCTTTATGTTGTTCAATACATAGGTCAGCTTTTTCAGCTTGTCCACATATTTTTGAATTCCTTCAACAAACAAAGGCTGTGCACTGATGCCGCCGCCAATTAAAATGATGTCAGGATTAAAAATGCAGTATATGTTCACACAAGCCTTGGCAATTTCAAAATACCAGTCCTCAAGGACATCTGCAATTTGCTCGTCCCCCTCGGAAGCCCATTTGTAAATCAGCTCTCCGCTGATATCCTTAATGTTCATTCCTTTTAGCTTTGAAACCCTGTTACATATGCCGCCTGTGGAGCATCGTGCAGACATGGAGTAAGGCATACTGTCCAAGGTTGCACTAAGCCCTTGGATAGTCTCAGCGGTCCGGATGGAGTCAACCTGATTACGTTTCATGTTGTCAATGACGTATGAAACCTCACCAGCCATAAAGCTGCTTCCGTGGTGTACGTGGTGATTGATTATCATGCCGCCGCCAATGCCTGTGCCTATGACGAGAACATATGCGTTTTCCGAATCACTTGCGTTTCCAAGCCATGCTTCGCAGAGTGCTGCACATTTACCATCATTTTCAAGGGATACACGAAGGTTGTCGCAGCGTTTGCTGATTCGTGCTCCAAGTTTAACCCTGTCAAGGTATTTTAAAATTCCGCCACCATATACGATACCGTTTTCAATATCAATTTGCCCGGGCAATGAAACGGCAATCCCCTCTATGTCGTACTGCTGTTTCAGACTGCGGTATTGCTGTTCGATTCCGTCTAAAAGGTCATTTACACCGTGTCCCGCATCAATGGGAGTCGGATATTTTTCATTTACGGATATGTTGCCATCACCATCCATAATGGCATATTTGATAAAAGTTCCACCAATATCAAAGACAAGATACATAATTCAACTCCTTTTCTGATATAACTACCTATATAATAAAATATTAATGATGTTTGTGCAACCCATACTGACAATTTATGGATGATTTTGCGATTCCCCTCCAACCATTGACATTTATGGAAGCATATGTTAAATTTTTATCACTATAATATTAGTGCCATTGAAGGATTGATGGACGCAAAAAAGGTTGTACAAGTGGCTGTCTCTTAATGTGGCAGCTTTATTTCTTTATAAGAATACAAAAAGAGGTATGGTATGAATTTTTTTAAGCCTAAATATATTAAAAAGGGGTTCCAGTATATATCTGAAAATGGGCTGGGAGCATTTAAGGAAAAGCTTAAGGCTATTTTGTATGGTATTAACTATTATTATCCGGGATGGTTTGAGGCAAATAAGGCGGATGCCGCCGAGCTTGCGAGGCAGAGAGAGGAAAAACTGTCATATAATCCTCTAATCAGTGTGGTTGTCCCAACTTACAATACACCTGAAAAGTATTTGCGTGAAATGATTGAGTCCGTGATGAACCAGTCCTATCAAAACTGGCAGCTTTGTATTGCGGACGGCAGTGATGTAAGTACTAAGGCGGGTGCTCTTGCGGTGAGTGTCCTGAAAGAATATGTGCAAAAGGACAGCAGGATTGTCTGCACCTTTTTAGAGAAAAATCGCGGAATATCTGAAAATACAAATGCTGCGTTGGAGCTTGCAAAGGGTGAATATGTTGGGCTTTTTGACCATGATGATTTGCTTACGCCTGACGCACTTTATCATATTGCAAGGGCACTAAACGAAGAACAATATGATATCCTATATACGGATGAGGACATGATGGATTCCAAAGGAAAAAAGCTGATGAACCCAAAGTTCAAGCCTGATTTTTCCATGGATTTACTTATGGTACACAATTATATTACCCATTTCTTTGTTGCAAGGACGGATTTGTTTCGCAAGGTGGGAGGATTTGACAGGAATTTTGATGGGGCACAGGATTATGATATTATCCTAAAGTGTGTGGAGCAGACGAGCCGTATCAGGCACATTCCCAAAATGCTGTATCACTGGCGGGTGCACAAGGCATCTACGGCTGGAAATCCTGAAAGTAAGCTGTATGCATATGAAAATGGAAGAAAGGCACTTCAGGCACATCTTGACAGGATGGGCATTAAAGCCACAGTTGAAAATACGGATATGTGGGGACTTTACGATGTGAAATATGTGATTGGTGAACCACCGCTTATATCAATTATTATACCAAACAAGGATCATATTGATGATTTGGATAAATGTGTGAGCTCGATTTATGACAGAAGTGATTACAAAAATATCGAGTTTGTTGTTGTGGAAAATAATAGTACAGAGGATAAAACGTTTCAATATTATAAGGAAATGGAGGCAAAGCACGAAAGCTTCCATGTGGTTTATTGGAAGAAAGGGTTCAATTACTCTGCAATCAATAATTACGGTGTGAGTTTTGCAAAGGGAGATTATATTCTGTTGCTGAATAATGATACAGAACTTATGTCGACCAATGCAATCAGCCGTATGCTTGGAATTTGTATGCGTGAAGATGTAGGTGTTGTGGGGGCAAAGCTTTTTTATGGGGATGATACAATACAGCATGCTGGTGTTGTTATTGGTTTTGGAGGCTATGCTGGACATGTATTTAATGGAATGAAGGACAACGAGCTTGGATATATGATGCGGGCAAAAATTAACAGTAATTTCAGTGCGGTTACTGCTGCCTGCCTGCTCACAAAGAAAAGTGTGTATGATGCAGTGGGCGGGCTTTCTGAGGAGTTTGTGGTGGCATGTAATGACGTTGACTATTGTCTCAAGGTTAGGGAGCAGGGACTGCTTGTGACTTACTGTGCAGATGCAAAATGGCATCATTACGAATCCAAGTCAAGAGGCTATGAGGATACACTGGAAAAAGCGGAACGGTTTGCAGGGGAAGTAAGTCTGTTCCAAAAAAAATGGAAGGATGTATTGGAAAACGGAGACCCGTTTTACAATGTTAATTTTCCCGTGTCACTTCCTCCATTTACCTTAGCCCAATAGCAACCGATGAAAGGGTGTGTTCGTTATGGAACAGCGAAAAAGATTTCTTGGCATAGTGTCCAACTTTTTATTATGGCTGTTTGAGATTATTGCATTTTCATATGTTTGGTTCAGATGTTACGATATTTCGGATGACAGCCCTTTTTTCAGGCATGGACATATGATTGTGATTGCAATGTATGCCATATTTATTTATATGCTGACCAAAAGCTTTCACGGATATAAAATAAGCTACCTGAGGGCATCGGATTTAATTCTTGCACATGGGCTTTCAGAGCTGCTATCCAATGTGGCGGGATATTTTTTTATATGTATGATGTGGTCGGAATATATGCCGTTTATGCCTATGGTAGTGCTGGCTCTTGTGCAAATAGCTATTTCGGGACTGTGGGTCATACTGGCAAAGGGAATTTACAGGAAAGCATTTCCACCGAGGCGGGTTATCATTATTTATGGAAAATATCCGTTGGAGCAATTCTTAAAAAAGCTTTGCTCGCGAAAGGACAAGTATGTTGTAAGTGAACTATTGAACTACGAAAAGGGCTATGAAAAGATATGCAGTGAGGTTTTGGATTTCGAGGGCGTATTTTTATATGATTTGTCTGCGGAGGAGCGGAACAGCATTATAAAATATTGTTATAAGCATGGCATCCGGACCTATGTGGTTCCGAAAATAACCGATATTATCATGCGTGGTGCTGATGATTTACATTTGCTTGATACTCCCTTATATTTGTCAAGAAACCAGGGGCTTTTTGCTGACCAGCGGATTGTAAAGCGGCTTGTTGACATTGTGGTATCCATAATTGGAATTGTAGTGCTGGCTCCGTTTATGCTGATTGTTGCGGCAATCATCAAGCTGTATGATGGCGGACCAGTTTTTTACAGGCAGGAACGGCTGACCCGCGACGGCAAAAAGTTTATTATATTCAAGTTCAGGAGCATGAGAACGGATGCAGAGACCACGGGGGCATGCCTTGCAAGAAAGCATGATGACAGGGTTACGCCTGTGGGAAGGGTACTTAGAAATTTTCATATTGACGAGCTGCCGCAGCTTTTTAATGTTATCGCAGGTGATATGTCGATTGTGGGACCGAGGCCGGAACGTCCTGAAATATTTGAGAAATATGCAAAGTCCATTCCTGAGTTTGATTTCAGGCTGAAGGTTAAGGCGGGAATTACAGGCTATGCACAGGTGTATGGCAAATATAATACCGTGCCAATCGACAAGCTTAGAATGGATTTGATTTATATACAGGAGTATTCCCTGTGGCTTGACATAAAGCTTATGCTGCTTACCGTGCGTGCTATATTCCGAAAGGAAAGCACAGAGGGCGTAAGGGATGGACAGACAACGGCACTCGCAGGCGATAATGGTCCGAAAGAGGGGGACAAGGCATGAATATAGCAATTATCATTGCAGGCGGTACGGGACAAAGAATGGGTGAAACGATACCGAAGCAGTTTATCAATGTGTACGACAAGCCTGTGATTGTATATACACTGGAGGGCTTTCAGAACCACGCACTGATTGATGCCATTGAAGTTGTGTGCATAGATGGATGGCATGATACGTTATGGGACTATGCAGGACAGTACGACATTACAAAGCTTAAGTGGGTTGTGTCAGGTGGAAGCTCTGCACAGGAGTCCATAAGAAACGGTGTGGAAAATCTGAAAAATAAATGTGATGGCAGCGACAACATTATTATACATGACGGCATAAGACCGTTGGTGGATGCAGAGGTATTAAATGATGTTGTGGAAACGTGTAACAGGTATGGAAATGGTGTTACATCGCTGCCCTATAATGAGCAGATATTTGTTGTGGATGATGATATTTCAACAACAAAATATATTCCGAGAGAGACCTTAAGACGGGTGTCAACACCGCAGGCATATAAAATGGATAAGCTGCTGTGGGCATATGAAAAGGCATTTCGTGAGGAAATCGGAATTTATGGTTCCTCCTACACAAATACAATGATGGTGGAGCTTGGAGAGCGGCTTTATTTTGCAAAGGGCTCCGACAAAAATATAAAGCTTACCACAAAGGATGACCTTGAAATTTTCAAAGGATATATAACGGCAAAAAAAGAGAACAGTAATTGTGTGGATTAATGCGTAAAATGCGGGTGGAGGTATTTGAATGATATTGTACGACTGCAAACAATATATGGAGGATGTTGAAAGAATTGCCACCCTTGACTATAACTGGGAGAAGCTTACGGATAAAACCGTGGCAATATCAGGCGGCACGGGAATGATTGGCAGTTTTCTTGTGGATGTTTTCATCTACCGGACTGAAAGGTTCAATCAAAATATTGGTGTTTATGTGCTTGGAAGAAACAGGGAAAAGGCGGAAAAACGTTTTGGAAACAATAGAGTGCAGGATAATCTGAGGTTTTTTTGCCGTGACATAAATAAGCCGGTGGAAGACCTTTGCCTGCCTGCTGCTGACTATATCATCCACGCTGCAAGCAACACCCATCCCATGGCATATGCAGGTGACCCTGTGGGAACCATAGCGGCAAATGTTATGGGAACTGACAATCTGCTTCGGTGGGCGGCTGCCGTAAACTGTAAACGGTTTGTATTTTTGTCATCGGTTGAGATATATGGAGAAAACAGGGGTGACACGGATAAGTTTGCGGAGGACTACATGGGATATATCGATTGTAATACGCTGCGTGCTGGATACCCAGAGAGTAAAAGAACAGGGGAGGCAATTTGTCAGGCATACAGAAAACAGGAGGGCATGGATATTGTAATTCCAAGACTGTCAAGGACTTACGGACCAACCATGCTTGCATCGGATACAAAGGCAATCTCCCAGTTTATTAAAAAAGGTGTTTCGGGGGAGGATATCGTATTAAAAAGTGAGGGAACCCAATTGTATTCCTACTGTTATGTCGCTGATGCTGCTTCGGCAACCGTAAAGCTTTTGCTGGATGGCGAAAATGGGCAGGTATACAATGTGGCATCCCATTCCTCGGATTTTATGCTTAAGGAGCTGGCACATATGATTGCGGAATATGCAGGCAGCAGGGTTCAGTTTGAACTGCCTGATACGCTTGAATGTGCAGGCTATTCCAAGGCGACAAAGGCTGTGCTTGACACATCAAGGCTTAAGGGCTTGGGCTGGACTTCCCTGTATGACATGCAGACAGGACTGAAAAGAACGATGGATATTATGAGGAGTATGGCATGAATAAGCTTAAGTTTCAGGTGAAGCAGATATTGAAAATGGTTTCGCAGCATGTTATATTTCCGCTCATCTACAATTTAAACCGTGGAAAAAAAATTGATGGCGGGAAGGTTATATTTGCAGATGCCCACCATGAAAAATGTCCGCCTCATATGGAACTGCTCAAAAAGCAGCTTGTCATGTCGGGACTTCGTGTGGAAGAATATTTTTTTGACCTGGCAGGTCTTGGTACATGGTCAGGCATGAAAAAAATGATGGGCTTTATGAGGCGGTATGCTACGGCAAAAGCAGTTATATTATGTGATAATTTTTTGCCTGTGGCATCCTGTAAAAAAAAGAAGGCTACAAGGGTGATACAGCTATGGCACGGTTGTGGGGCATTTAAGCAGTTTGGATATGATTCGGAGGATGATATACCGAAGGGCTACAAAGGCAACGTATATAAAAATTATGATTTGGTTACGGTCAGCGGAACGGCGTGTGTTCCGTACTTTTGCTCCGCCATGCGGCTTGGCGGAGCTGTTGTAAAACCGATTGGTGTGTCTGCAACCGATAAGCTGTTTCGAAAGGATTACATGGATGCATGCAAGGCACGGTTTCGGTATATGTTTCCTGATGCGGCCGGGAAAACAGTTGTTTTGTATGCACCTACCTTTCGGGAAAATGCGGCACATGCATCCCTTGTGGGAGAGGAAGAAATCGATAAGCTGATAGCGTGCTGTGGGGATAAAATTTACATCATAAAAAGCTTTCATCCTCATATTATTGCAGGGAGCGGCAGGAAAGCACTTCCCATGACTACAGAGGAGCTTCTTTGCTGTGCAGATATATTGATAACAGATTATTCGTCTATTTTTTTCGAGTTTTTATTGGAAGACAGACCTATCATATTTTTTGCCCCTGATTACGATAAATATGAGGGTGACAGGGGGTATTATCTTGATTACAATAGTCTGCCGGGGCAGGTGATAAAAAATGTTACAGGCGATGAAGCGGTACATGCCCTTAAATCAGCACTCGGCACGTCGGATGCGTATGGGGCAGCAAGAAAATTATTCCGTGAAGCATACATGGATGCCTGTGACGGACGTGCCACGGAGCGGCTCACAAAATATATCATGAGGTTTACAAATAAAGAATAAAGCTTGTAATATGAAAATAATAAAAGTAAAATTTTAAATGGAGGTTGTAAATGTTAT
The DNA here is from genome assembly GCA_023666705.1 of Bacteroides sp. Lineage (GTDB taxonomy): Bacteria > Bacillota > Clostridia > Lachnospirales > Lachnospiraceae > Coprococcus_C. The sequence goes on along the minus strand of JAMPBO010000007.1, from coordinate 11,518 downwards.
TTACATAATGTTGGAATTGGTGGATGAATGTTAAATAGAAATGCTATGGCATGTCAGGAAAGAGTGGAAGATAAAACATGTTGACAGGATGGAAAAGAACAGTATATAAATCAAAAGGATATCAGATGTTTCTCAAGGTGGCAAAGAGGCTGTACAGATTTTATTCCCTGCGGATATTATATCCCTCTGTTTACAGAAAGCATGCAAAGGAGAAGCTTGACAGCAGTAAGGTGGTGTTTATTGAGGTACGTCTTCCGGAAATGAGCGACAGCTTTGAGCTTATATACGATGAACTGAAACAAAATTATAAGTATAAGCTAAATATCCATTATCTCCGCATGGGCTTTTTGGGCTGGCGGGAATATGAGAAATTATGTAGAGCAATGGTTGCGGATGTTGCGACTGCCAAGTATGTGTTTTTGAATGATTCCTCCAATGTGTTCAGTTGTCTGAAGCTGCGAAAAGGAACTGTGGTTACACAACTTTGGCACGCATGCGGTGCATTTAAAAAATTTGGAATGAGCACAGCAGAGCTTAAATTTGGGGATGACAGGAAGACATTGGAAAAATATCCGTATCATGGGAATTATACCAATGTGACGGTAAGTGCAAAGGAGGTTGTCTGGGCATATGAGGAAGCAATGACGCTTAAGCATAAGGATAATACCGTAAAGCCGGTTGGCGTTTCCAGAACGGATGTGTTTTTTGATGAAGGAAGGAAGGAACAGGCATACGAAAAGCTTTACAAGGAATTTCCAAATGCAAGGGGAAAGAAGGTTATCCTTTATGCACCAACCTTCAGGGGCAGGGTTGCTTCCGCAAAAACACCTGACAGATTTGATATGCATATGATGCATGCAGAGCTTGGTGATAAATACGTCATGCTGTTTAAGCATCATCCGTTCGTAAAGGAACGCCCTTTAATTGATGAGCGGTTTTCAGAATTTGCAAAGGATGTTACGGATATTATGACAATAGAGGATTTGCTCTTTGTCAGTGACATATGCATTTCGGATTACTCCTCCTTAATATTTGAATATTCGCTTTTTGAGAGACCGATGGTATTTTTTGCCTATGATTTAAATAATTACTTTGACTGGAGAGGCTTTTACTACAAATATGACGAGTTTGTTCCGGGACCGATATGTGAAAGTGGATATCAGGTGATGGATTACATTAAGCATATTGATACCCGGTTTGACAAGGAACAGGTAAGGAAATTTAAGGAGAAATATATGAGTGCCTGCGATGGGCATGCAACAAAGCGGATTATAAAGCTTACGATGGGAGACACGTTAGAGGAAATGAAAAAATGAAAGCGGGGGAAAACGTATGAAAAAAATTGTGGACATATATAACAAAACAAGCTTGATTTTAAGAATTTTTATAGGCTTGGTTATCGGGGCACTGCTTGGTGTTTTTGCACCAAAGGCAACGGCTATATCAATTCTTGGTGATATTTTTGTCGGGGCACTTAAGGCGGTTGCACCTATTTTGGTATTTGTGCTTGTCATAAGCTCTTTGGCGAAGGCAAGCAGCGGTATCGGAAAGAAATTCAGGACAGTGATTATCCTTTATATGCTGAGTACATTTCTTGCTGCGGTTGTAGCTGTGCTTGCAAGCTTTGCATTTCCTGTTACCCTGAAGCTTACGGCGGCTGTGGAGCAGACGGCTCCAAGCGGCATTTCCGAGGTGCTGCGGTCCCTTCTTAATAATATTGTTGCAAATCCCGTAAGTGCACTGATGAATGCCAACTATATCGGAATTTTGGCGTGGGCGGTCATATTTGGACTGGCACTTAAAAAGTACGGGGCAGATACGACAATCAGGGCGATGCAGGATATTTCCGATGCTGTGTCGCAGGCAGTAAAGTGGATTATAAATTTGGCACCTTTCGGAATTTTGGGACTTGTATTTACTACCGTTTCCACGAACGGTCTTAGTATATTTACCGATTACGGAAAGCTGCTTCTTCTGTTGGTGGGATGTATGCTTGCTGTGGCACTGATTGTTGACCCGCTTATCGCGTGGATTTGCCTGCATCAAAATCCATATCCCCTTGTGCTAAGATGCTTTAAGGAAAGCGGACTTACAGCATTTTTTACGAGAAGTTCCGCAGCAAATATTCCGATTAACATGGCACTTTGCGAAAGGCTCGGGCTTGATAAGGATGTTTATTCCGTTTCCATTCCTCTTGGTGCTACAATCAATATGGACGGTGCAGCCATAACAATTACTGTTATGACTATGGCTGCGGCAAACACAATGAATATTGCAACGGATATACCGACGGCAATTATTTTAAGCCTGCTCTCAGCAATTGCAGCCTGCGGTGCATCGGGTGTGGCAGGCGGTTCGCTGCTGCTCATTCCTATGGCATGCTCGCTTTTTGGCATTTCAGCCGATGTGGCAATGCAGGTTGTAGGCGTAGGATTTATTGTAGGCGTTGTGCAGGATTCCTTTGAAACGGCAATTAATTCCTCAGGAGACGTTCTCTTTGCCGCTACGGCAGAATTCCGGCAGTGGAAAAAAGAGGGACGAGAGGTTAGGTTTTAGCGATGTTCAAGAAAAGAGGCGGTATAAATGGTATCAGTAATTATTCCTGCATACAATCCGGGCAAATATATCATGGATGCTTTTTCCTCTGCGGTAAAGCAGGACGTGAAAAAGGAAATTATTATTGTTGATGACCATTCAGGAGAGGCGTGGATAGAGGAGTTTCTATCAAAGGTTAAGTGGAGCTATGAGGTTTCGGAAGAAAAAACATCCATTGGCGGACTGAATGAAAAAGCGATTATTTTCAGGTGGGCAGGCATTGTATGTGATAAAAGCCTGAAAAACAGTGAATTTCCTGTATACATTTTCTCAAACAAGGAAAATAAAAAGGTTGCAGTCACAAGAAACAGGGGCGTAAAGCTTGCAAGGGGAAAATATGTGGCTTTTCTTGATGCGGATGATATATGGGAGGAAAAAAAGCTTGAAAAGCAGCTTGAAACCATGAAGCAGTATCAGGCAGCACCGCTTTGCAATACATCACGGATTCTTGTGGACTCCGAGGGGGATATGCTTGATAAAATAATCACAACCCCGATAAAGATAACCCTTAAGGAGATTGAGAAAACGAACTGCATTAACTGTTCCTCCGTATTGGTAAAAAGAGATGTGATGCTGAAATATCCAATGCAGCATAGTGATGCCCATGAGGATTATCTGTCGTGGCTGAAAATGCTGAAGGATTATGAATATGCAGTGGGAATACAGGAACCGCTTTTACTGTACAGAATAACACCCGGAAGTAAATCCGGCAATAAGCTTAAATCGGCGGTTATGAATTTTAAAACCTACAGATATGCGGGATATGGATTTTGGAAATCCGTCTGGTGCAATTTATGCTATGCCATAAATGGGCTGATAAAATATAGCAGATGATGAAAAATAATGCATATAACCCCTTTACTTTTGGGAATAATTAGCATATAATCTTTGCAAAGTATAAAGGAAAAGGCAATGACGGAGACTGCCGGTAAAAGGACATGACAGGGAATATAGCCGCAGACTGAGAGCTATAGCATGACACCCTACATGGCGGAACGCTACCTGAGCTGATATATTGAAGCCTTTAGGTGAGGTCTAGGTATATACGTTTTATCCACGTTACGGAGATAGAGAGAAAATGTAAGTTTACATAACTTATATTTTAAAGCGGGTGGTACCGCGGATAACTGTTGTTTATTCGTCCCGAGGTTTATAAAGCCTCGGGCTTTTTTACTTTATTAGGAAAGGAAGAAAAACATGAGTTTAAACATTTACAGAGACATGACAATGGAAAATATGGGTGAGGAGCTTGTTGGAAAGGAAATCCGCATAGCAGGATGGATTGAAAATATCCGTGACCACGGAGGCGTATCGTTTATTGACCTTCGTGACATGTACGGCGTGATGCAGGTTGTTATGAGAGATACAAGCCTGCTTGACGGTCTGACAAGGGAGGAGTGTATCTCCGTAGAGGGTTTGGTTGAGCACAGGGATGAGGAAACCTACAACCCTAAAATTCCAACAGGCACCATAGAGCTTGAGGCACACAAGGTTGATGTGCTTGGAAAGGTTTACAAGCAGGTGCCGTTTGAGGTTACAACCTCAAAGGAGGTTCGTGAGGAGGTAAGACTGAAGTACCGTTACCTCGATTTGAGAAACCGTAAGGTCAAGGACAATATGATTTTCAGGTCAAAGGTCATAAGCTTTCTGCGTGAGAAAATGACAGAGCTTGGCTTCCTTGAAATACAGACCCCGATACTTTGTGCATCATCACCGGAGGGGGCAAGGGACTATATTGTTCCTTCAAGAAAATATAAGGGCAAGTTTTATGCACTGCCGCAGGCACCGCAGCAATATAAGCAGCTTTTAATGGTGTCAGGCTTTGATAAATATTTTCAGATTGCACCGTGCTTCAGGGATGAGGACGCAAGGGCTGACCGTTCACCGGGAGAGTTTTACCAGCTTGATTTTGAGATGAGCTTTGCAACACAGGAGGATGTTTTTAAAGTCGGTGAGGAGGTTCTTTCCGCAACCTTTGAAAAGTTTGCACCGAAAGGATATTCCGTCACAAAGGCACCATATCCTGTTATCAGCTATGAGGAGGCAATGCTGAAATATGGTACGGACAAGCCGGACCTTAGAAATCCGTTAGAGATTATTGACCTTTCAGAATTTTTTGAGAGATGCACCTTTAAGCCATTTCATGGCAAGACCGTAAGGGCAATCAATGTACATGCAAAGCTTTCCAAGGGTCAGCATGAGAAAATGCTCAAGTTTGCAACCTCAATCGGAATGGGTGGACTTGGCTACCTTGAGGTGCTTGAGGATAAAACTTACAAGGGACCAATCGACAAGTTTATTCCTGATGATATGAAGCAGGAGCTTGCCGACAAGGCAGGACTTGATGTGGGTGACACAATATTCTTTATTGCCGATACGAAGAAGCAGGCGGCAATATTTGCAGGACAGATCAGAACAGAGCTCGGAAGCAGACTGGATTTGCTTGAGAAAAATGCATACCGGTTCTGTTATATTAATGATTTCCCAATGTACGAGTACGACACTGAGACAAAGAGCATCGGATTTACCCACAATCCGTTTTCTATGCCGCAGGGAGGACTTGATGCATTAAATGAAAAGGATCCGCTTGAAATACTTGCATATCAGTATGATATTGTCTGCAACGGCGTTGAGCTTTCCTCAGGTGCCGTCAGAAACCATGACATGCAGATTATGGAAAAGGCATTTGAGATAGCAGGCTATGACAAGTCTGTTTTGGAGGAAAAATTCGGTGCACTTTACAGTGCATTTCAGTTTGGTGCACCGCCTCATGCAGGCATGGCACCGGGCGTTGACAGAATGATTATGCTTCTTCGTAATGAGGAAAATATCAGGGAGGTAATACCATTCCCGATGAGCGGCACGGCACAGGATTTAATGTGTGGTGCACCGGGCGAGGTAACGGAGCAGCAGCTTCGTGAAGTGCATATAAAGGTGAGAAGCTAGATAGGAGGTATCTTATGGTTATTACGGATGAAACAATAGAGTATGTTGGTATTCTTGCCAAGCTTGAGCTTTCCGATGAGGCAAAGGAACAGGCAAAAAAGGATATGTCCAATATGCTTGATTATGTAAGCAAGTTAAATGAATTGGATACAGACGATGTTCCAGCCATGAGTCATGCATTTCCCGTAAAAAATGTATTCCGGGAGGACGCTGTCACAAACGGCGACGACAGGGAGCAGCTTCTTTCAAATGCACCTGAGCAGAAGGACGGCTGTTACAAGGTGCCGAAAACATTTGACTAGGGGGTGCTTAGGATGGATATATCGAAACTTACGGCTGTAGAGCTTGGAAAGAAAATAAAGTCAGGGGAGCTTAAGGTTATGGATGTAACAAAGGCATACCTTGACAGAATAGAAAAATTAGAAAATGATGTAAATGCTTTTGTAACTGTTGATGCTGAAAATGCAATGGAACAGGCAAAGATGATACAGGAAAAAATAGATGCAGGAGAGCTTTCGTCACCACTTGCGGGCGTGCCTGTTGCAATAAAGGACAATATGTGTACGAAAGGGCTGCTTACAAGCTGTTCCTCAAAAATACTCAGTAACTTTATTCCAACCTATACTGCTGATGCTGTTCTTGCACTGAAGGATGCAGGAGCTGTCATTATTGGAAAGACAAACATGGATGAGTTTGCAATGGGAAGCACAACGGAGACATCCTTTTACGGACCAACCCAAAATCCATGGGATTTGAATAAGGTTCCGGGTGGATCTTCAGGAGGCTCTGCCGCAGCAGTTGCAGCCGAGGAGGTGCCATATGCACTAGGCTCTGATACAGGCGGTTCCATCAGACAGCCTGCCGCATTTTGTGGTGTAACAGGAATAAAGCCTACCTATGGCAGAGTATCAAGATACGGACTGATTGCTTACGGCTCCTCTCTTGACCAGATTGGACCTATCGCAAAGGATGTAACGGATTGTGCGGCAATTCTGGAAATTATATGCAGGCATGACCCGAAGGATTCTACATCATATAATGAGAACATGGATGATACAGGCGATGGAATTGTTGATAAGGGAAGCGATTTTACCGCTGCACTTGTTGATGATGTAAAGGGAATGAAAATTGGCATACCGAGAGATTATTTTGGCGAAGGAATTGATGCGGATGTTAAGAAAAACGTTCTTGCAGCGGCAGACATTCTTCGTGAGAAAGGTGCAATCGTTGAGGAATTTGACCTTGGAATGGTAGAATATGCCATACCTGCATATTATATTATTGCATCTGCGGAGGCATCCTCAAACCTTGAACGGTTTGACGGTGTTAAGTATGGCTATCGGACTGCTGAATATACAGACCTTCATAATATGTATAAAAAGTCGCGTTCCGAGGGCTTTGGTCCTGAGGTACAGAGAAGAATCATGCTTGGTTCCTTTGTTTTAAGCTCAGGCTATTACGATGCATACTATGTTAAGGCGTTAAAGACAAAGGCACTCATAAAGAAAGCATTTGACGATGCATTTGCAAACTATGATGTGATACTGGGTCCGGTTGCACCTACGACTGCACTTACAAAGGGAGAGTCCCTTTCCGACCCGCTTAAAATGTACCTTGGAGACATTTACACTGTTTCCGTAAACCTGGCAGGCATTCCGGGAATTTCACTGCCCTGTGGCTTTGATAAAAACGGCATGCCGGTAGGACTCCAGCTTTTGGGACAGACCTTTGATGAAAAGTCGATTATAAGGGCTGCATATTCGTTTGAGTGCAGCAGGAACTATGAAAGACCTGCACTGCTTGCTGAAAGGGGGCTTTAGGAATGTCAAAAACATATGAAACAGTCATAGGACTTGAGGTTCATGTAGAGCTTGCAACGAAAACAAAAATATTCTGCGGCTGCTCCACGGAATTTGGCGGTGCTCCCAACACACACACATGTCCCGTATGTACGGGTATGCCGGGGTCGCTTCCTGTGCTGAATAAGGCTGTTGTGGAAAAGGCGGTAGCAGTTGGGCTTGCAACGAACTGTACCATTACGCAGAACTGTAAATTTGACCGAAAAAATTACTTTTATCCCGATAATCCACAGAACTATCAGATATCACAGCTCTATTATCCGATATGCCGTGATGGAAAGGTGGAAATCGAGGTTGACGGCAAAAAGAAGTTTGTGAGAATCCATGAGATACACATGGAGGAGGATGCGGGAAAGCTTGTGCATGACCCGTTTACGGACAGCTCCTTAGTAGATTTTAACCGTTCCGGCGTGCCACTCATAGAGATTGTTTCTGAGCCTGATATGAGGTCGGCAGAGGAGGTTATTGCATATCTTGAGAAGCTTCGGCTGATTATACAGTATCTTGGAGCGTCCGACTGCAAATTAAACGAGGGCTCCATGCGGGCAGATGTCAACCTTTCCATCAGAGAGCTTGGCAGTGAGGAATTTGGAACGAGAACAGAGACGAAAAACCTGAACTCCTTTAAGGCAATTGCGAGGGCAATCGAAAATGAGCGTGAGCGTCAGATTGATTTGCTTGAGTCGGGTGAAACGGTGATTCAGGAAACGAGAAGATGGGATGACACAAAGGAATATTCTTATCCGATGCGTTCGAAGGAGGATGCACAGGATTACAGATATTTCCCTGACCCTGACCTTGTTCCGATTGTCATAAGTGATGCATGGATGGAGGAAATACGCCAAAAACAGCCTGAGCTTCGTGATGAAAAACGCATCAGGTATAAGGAAGAATACGATATTCCGGATTATGACATAGACATTATAACAAATTCCAAGAAAATGGCAGATATTTTTGAGGAGGCAATCGCACTTGGTGCCGCACCGAAAAAGGTATCAAACTGGCTTATGGTGGAGACCATGCGTCTTATGAAGGAGCATTCGGTTGATGCTGATGATTTGTCATTTTCAGCGAAAAACCTTGCGGCTCTTATCGCACTTGTGGAGTCAAAGGCTATAAACGGAACTGTTGCAAAGGAAGTATACGAAAAGATATTTACGGACGACATAGACCCTGAACAATATGTTGAGGAAAATGGGCTTAAAACCGTAAATGATGCGGGAGCACTTACCAAAACAATTGAGGAAATCGTAGCCGCAAATCCGAAATCCGTGGAGGATTATAAGAGCGGCAAGGAAAAAGCCATCGGCTTCCTTGTGGGACAGACCATGAAGGCAATGCAGGGCAAGGCAGACCCGGGCGAGGTAAACCGTATCTTGAAGGAACTATTGTCGAAGTAGCAGATAAATATATTAGGTAATTGGGAAATCAGGTTTTGAATATAAGGAGTTTCGCAATCATCTAAGAGTTAATAGGAGGAAGTAATTTGAGAACTTATTTGGTAACAGGCGGAGCCGGCTTTATTGGTTCAAACTATATTCATTATATGTTTAAAAAATATGATAATGAAATAAGGATAATAAACGTTGATGTCCTTACCTATGCAGGAAACCTTGAAAACTTAAAGGAGGTTGAGGGAAGGGACAACTATACATTTGTCAAGGCAGATATCTGTGACAGGGATGCCATATCAAAAATATTTGCAGAAAACGACATAGACCGTGTGGTGCATTTTGCGGCAGAGTCACATGTTGACAGAAGTATTAAAAATCCTGAGATTTTCGTGCAGACAAACGTGCTTGGAACGGCAACCATGTTAAATTGTGCAAAGGCGGCTTGGGAACTTCCTGACGGAAGCTTTAAAGAGGGAAAGAAATTTCTTCATGTGTCAACAGATGAGGTTTACGGCTCGCTCCCTGATGATGACAGTGCGTTTTTCTATGAGACGTCACCGTACGACCCGCACAGTCCGTATTCTGCAAGCAAGGCGTCCTCGGATATGCTTGTAAAGGCATATATGGACACATACAAATTTCCTGCAAATATAACAAACTGCAGCAACAATTACGGACCATACCAGTTCCCTGAGAAGCTGATACCGCTTATTATAAACAATGCACTTTCAGGCAAGAAGCTTCCTGTTTACGGTGACGGAAAAAATGTCCGTGACTGGCTTTATGTGGAGGACCATGCAAAGGCAATCGATATGGTGCAGGAGCAGGGTAAGCTTTTTGAGACCTACAACATAGGCGGACACAACGAGAAACAGAATATAGAAATCATAAATATAATCATTGACACCCTTCAGGAAATGCTTGCAGATGATGACCCAAGAAAAGCCCTTGTGTCAAAAGATCTCATCACATACGTTGAGGACAGAAAGGGACATGACAGAAGATATGCAATCGCACCTGACAAGATAAAGGCAGATATTGGCTGGTATCCTGAAACCATGTTTGCCGAGGGCATAAAGAAAACAATTGCGTGGTTCTTCGAGCATGAGGACTGGATGAAAAACGTAACAAGCGGAGATTATCAGAAATATTACGAGGATATGTATAAGGACAAGTAAAATATTTTCTGAGTGAGAACTATCGCCTTGTGATTTTCACAGGTATACAGAAAACCGTTAGAAATCGTCAGTGCTTAGCGAGGTTTTATCGAGATTAGCACTGTTACGATTTCGTCGGAGCGAAAGCGGTTTTCGATATACCTGTGAAAATCCAACGGAGATAGTTCGGAGTAAAATACACAAGAAAGTAAAAATACGCAATATATTTCAAGAAGGAGGTTACTTATGAAAGGAATCATACTTGCCGGTGGCTCTGGCACACGTCTGTACCCGCTCACAAAGGCAGTTTCAAAGCAGATAATGCCTGTCTACGATAAGCCCATGATATATTATCCGCTTTCTACTCTTATGCTTGCGGGAATAAGAGAGGTGCTTATCATATCAACTCCTAGAGATTTGCCTGCTTTTCAGGAGCTTTTTGGTACGGGGGAGCAGATTGGCATGCACTTTAGCTATGCTGTGCAGGAGCAGCCAAGAGGGCTTGCGGATGCGTTCATTATCGGTGCGGATTTCATTGGAACGGATCATGTGGCACTCGTCCTTGGTGATAACATTTTTTATGGACAGAGCTTTTCAAGGGTTTTGAAAGCTGCCGCTGCAAGGGAAAAGGGTGCAACAATATTTGGTTACTATGTAAAGGACCCGAGAGAATACGGGGTAGTTGAGTTTGATAAGAATGGAAAAGCACTTTCCATAGAGGAAAAGCCTGAACATCCAAAGTCGAATTATGCCGTTCCGGGGCTTTATTTCTACGACAATGATGTTGTGGATATTGCAAAAAACGTAAAGCCCTCGGCAAGAGGCGAAATTGAGATAACCAGTATAAACAATGAGTATTTAAGACGGGGCACGCTTATGGTGGAGACGCTTGGGCGTGGGTTTGCATGGCTTGATACAGGAAACCATGACATGCTCCTTGATGCCGCTGATTTTGTGGCAGCGTTCCAAAAAAGGCAGGGCATGTATATTTCATGTATTGAGGAAATCGCATATAGACGGGGCTTTATCAATAAGGAGCAGTTGCTTGCACTTGCTGAACCTCTTATGAAAACGGCATATGGACAGTATCTGGTTGATGTCGCAAATGGATTGTAAAAATAAAACTGTTTATAAAAAGGAGCTGTCGCACTAAGCAATAATGTGCAGCTCCTTTTTATTAGACAATTCTATTTAGAAATTTCGGCTTTTAGCCTTGTTATCTGTTCAATGGCAAGTCCTGAGTATTCGGAAATTTTTTCAACAGACAAATCCCCGTTTTTTAACATTTTGATTGCCAACTGCATTTTTTCCTGCTCTGCACCTTGTGCAATACCTTGTTCCAAGCCTTGCTCAATACCCTGCTCAAAACCTTCTTCATATTTTTCCCGATAATGCATTTCAAGTGTCATATAATCAATCCTCCACTTCTCATTCCTTCTAGCGGACTTAACCGCAGTTTCCAGCTCTTCTGTAAAAGTATCAGATGCCGCCTGTCCGTCTATGTAATCCAGTAGCCGTTTCATTTCAGGTGTTACATCATTCATGGTTCCCTTGGTATTTAATATAA
>JAMPBO010000006.1 GCA_023666705.1 Bacteroides sp. | reverse complement strand
TATAATTTACCGTGTTTCCATTCGTTGCTTTTTCCGCCGCGTTCCGGTTCCCCGTTCCGCCGCTTTTTAAGCTTTAATGTTTAAAGGTTTTTTCCTTCAAATTCCCTCAAAGAATTTTCAGGGTTGACATGTTATTAAGTTTTCAATGGTTCTATTCAATGTCCAAACAAAGAAAAGATGAACGGAGAAGGAGGGATTTGAACCCTCGCGCCGCTATTAACGACCTACTCCCTTTCCAGGGGAGCCCCTTCAACCGCTTGGGTACTTCTCCTTACAAGCGTTTGAACTCAATCATCACCTGCGTGATGAAAGCGGAGAGAGAGGGATTCGAACCCTCGTGCCCTTGCGGACAAACGGTTTTCAAGACCGCCTCGTTATGACCACTTCGATACCTCTCCATATTGTATCCCTGACTATAACGTCAAATAAAAATCGCTGTTTCGTCAGCGACTTACTAATAGTAACAAACTCATTGTTTCTTGTCAATAATTTTTTTGAAATTTTCCAATCAATTTTTTAAAAAATTTTCAGAAAAAATTTCAGCAATATTTATATCCTCAGGAGTAGTAATTTTTATATTTTCGTAGCCTCCAAAAATCACCTTCGATTTAATACCTGTATACAGCTCCACAAGCATTGTATCATCTGTTATAGTCATTTTTTCACCAGTGTGGGCGGCATTTTGTTCCAAATACATTTTTTCATACGCTTCCATAATCAGCTTGTAATCAAATGCCTGTGGCGTCTGAATCTGATAGAGAAATTTTCTGTCGGGCGTTTTAACGCCATTCATATTTTCATCAACGATTTTGATGGTATCCTTTACAGGAACGCCTACTGTACAAGCTCTTGTCTTAGCGGCACACGCAATCGAGGAATTTATCATTTCATTTGTTACAAATGGTCTTGCCCCGTCATGTATCACTACAATCTCATCACCACATACACAAGTTTGATTACGTTCCTCCAAATGGTCAGCTTTATAATTTCCACTATATGAAATATTTGCATCAGCCCTAAATATATCACCTGCAGCCAAAAGTCCCTGATACACAGAAGCATACCGCTCTGCTCCGCCGGAAACCAAACGTCTTACCTTGTCAAAGCAATATTTGTTTATAATCTCATTTCTGCAAAATTCTAAATCCTCATTTCTTGCAACCAGCACAATATCAGTTATATGCTCATTTTTTTGAAATGTGTCAAGTGCGTAAGCAATTACTTCTTTTCCATTAATAAGCATATACTGCTTTGCCACGCTGCTATTCATGCGGCTGCCGTTTCCACCTGCCAAAACTATCCCAATCGCCATGATTTTTCCTTTCCACCACAAACATCGTTATACTTTTCTCAAGCTTATTCTGCAAATCCCACATCGTCCATGATAATCTCGCCCGCCCTGCTTCCGTCAAAAACAATACAAATTTTACGGACTGATGTGAAATCAAACGCTGAAACTGACGGGAACATATCCATTTTAAGTGATACGGTCTGCATCTGATGCTTGTATTCATAGGATCCAAATATCACATCCTGCTTATATAGCTGAATCGCCAGCGATGGATAGACAAGCTGTGGATTTTCTGCCTTTATCACATTTCCCTTTGCATCACACAGCTCCACTGCATAATCCAGTGCTGTTATCTCATCAGCAATATCCTCCCGCATATCTGCTATTCTAAATGTTATGTCTCCTGCTGACATATCCGTTGCAGGTATGCTAATCTCAATTCTTGGTTCAGAATCCGCCTCCCATGTACAGTCCAAAACATGATTTTCCTTATCTGTATCGGCTCCATATACATCTGTACGTTCCTTCCATGTCTCCATACCCTGACAACTAATCACGACATCCTCCGCATCACCATGTGCAATGTCAGCATCTTCATCAAAAGAACAATATCTTACAAACCCAGAATCCATATAATTTGTTATGTACACTGTTTTAGGAAGCACTTTTGTATAATTCACATTATCCTTAAGCAAATCGCTATAATCACAATCACCCAAAAGCGTTGTATCTAAAAATGCCCGGATGTAAGCCTTCGCTATTAACTGCTGCTCCTCTGCCTTCAAAAAATGAGCGGTATTTAAAAAGCCGTTCGTTCCCGCCATTCCGTCATAACGTCCCCATCTTGTATTGAACTGCCCATGGTTCGCTCCCATTATGTATACACTTGCTTTACAATACAAGGTATCGTCTGCATCGGAAAAATGCACATTGTTATACTGCTTTTCACCCATCACCAGACTTACATCCTGGTCGTGGGAGCCATGAATCAGCAAATAATTGACATCACAAAGCTCCACCGCATGCTGTGCCGGCATATACTGGTCAACGGTAGGTGCAATCGCAATAATCGAGGAAATATTAAAATGATAATCAAACTTCATATTGCCATCATCAGGATATGCGTCAAGGGCATTAAACAGGTATGCCGTTGCCACCATCTCGCCACCCCGGGAATGTCCCGCTATGGCAATCATATCCGAATTAATTTTCTTATAAAGAATGCTTTTCTGATTTTCATTTTCAGCCAAAACTGCTTTCATATTCTCTAACAGCAACACTGCCCTGGCGTCATTTTCGTCCGACAGGGTGTTCACTACATTTTCATCAACCGATACCACTACATATCCGTTTGACGCAAGATATTCGCCAAGGTAGTCATATCCAAGATACGACGGAACATCAAAGTCGTGATTTCCATGCACAATGAATACCACAGGGTAATCTTGTCCTTCCATGGGGTACCAGATGCGTCCTGCTATAGATGCCTCACTTAATCCCTTTTCAAAATACAGCTTTGACGGCATTGTGGACAGTCCATCATTTTCAGCGAACGCTGAAATATCTGTGTAAGTTGTGGCAATCCCCGATGCAGCATCCGGACCATAATCAATCACTGCTATTTCCCCGTTTCCGTTTTCCATATATGCGGCAAAGCCTGCATTTTCTTCTCCGTTACCTTCTGATAAAGCAAGATACTTCTGTATTTGGTCTTCACCGAAATTATCCATATGGAAAAACAGTCCGAATAAAACCACGATTCCTAAAGATAGTATCAAGGCGGCATATCCAAACTTTTGTTTGTAATTTTTACCTACGGCTATGCTCCATATACATCTTCCCAATACATCCACGGCGGTAACCACGAATACACTGATTAAGATACCTGCCACCGCACCATTTAGCTGTGTTCCAATAAAATTAGCAAGCATCAAAACAAACAATGCCATAAGATGATATGCCCTTGCCCGTTTTACCTTGCCAAACAGTATTTTAAGCAATAATGCCAAAAGCTCTGTTCCAGCTATCACCAGCAAAAATGACATAAGAAATGCCACAAATACGGGCATGACACTGCGGCATATATACAGCATACTGCCATATATAAACTGGGCTGCCAAAAGTGCACTTAAAATCATACCTCCAGGTCTGCCCTTTCTAAGGAAGCATACTGGTCCTTCTGTTACTCTCTTCGCCCATTGAAATACATTTCCTGATATTGCTTTTATCTTTTGCAAAATCTTTTTCATTACAAGTGAACCCTCTCTCCTATTTTCAAATTTGGAACGGCATTCAAATTAAGACCGCTTCGCACTCCGTTTTTGTAATCGTGATATCCTGCCACACCAATCATGGCAGCATTATCTGTACAATATATAGGCGACGGATGGACGAATTTAATATTTTCCTTCTTGCAGGCATTTTCCATGCAGGCTCTAAGCATAGTGTTTGACGCTACCCCGCCTGCCAATGCAAGACATTCACATCCATATTCCTTTGCAGCCCTCACAGAATTATCCGTAAGCACATCCACAACCGCCTGCTGAAAGGAAGCCGCAACATCGGCTTTATTTACCTCGATATGCTTCATTTCACATCCATTCAAATAATTAAGCACGGCAGACTTAAGCCCACTGAAGGAAAAATCATAGGGGGAATCCTCCATAAATGCCCGCGGAAATGTGATTGCCGACGGATTTCCTTCCCTGGCAAGCTTATCAACCTTAGGACCACCCGGATACCCCAAGCCAATGGCACGTGCCACCTTGTCAAATGCTTCTCCTGCCGCATCGTCCCTCGTCCTGCCCACAATTTCAAACGCTGTGTAATCCTTTACATATACAAGATGGGAATGTCCTCCCGATGCCACCATACACATAAACGGCGGTTTCAAATCTGCATTTTCAATGTAATTTGCTGCTATGTGCCCCTCTATGTGATTGACACCGATGAGCGGTTTCTGCTTTGCATATGCAATTGCCTTTGCCGCACTCACCCCAACCAGCAGGGCACCAACCAGCCCCGGTCCATACGTTACCGCAACTGCGTCAATATCATCCCATGTCACCCCAGCTTCGCTTATTGCCGCGGTAATCACCTGATTTATTTTTTCAACGTGCTTTCTGGACGCAATTTCAGGCACAACGCCTCCATACAGTTTATGCAATTCAATTTGGGAATAAATGATATTCGATTTTATGGTTCTTCCGTCTTCCACAACAGCAGCTGCCGTCTCGTCACACGAAGATTCTATTGCTAATATTGTAACACTCATGTTCCTGTCCTCTTTGATGTCTGTGCGTTTCCTTCTCCAAACTGCGAATCACCCCATGCCAGTATTTTCCATTGTCCGTTTTCCTTTATAAGAACATACTGTGCATATATGTACCCTTTATCCTTTTTTACGTTCATCGTAATCTCCACCTCAAGGGTTGCCATTTCCGCCCCATTTTGTGTATAATACTTTATCTGGCTTGCCTCAGGAAGTACGTAAGTTTTATATACATATCCGTCATCCGCCATCTTTTTAATGTTTTGCTTCAAGTTTCGTAATGTATCTGTTTCAGAATTATGCGAAAGCAGCTCCGAGGAATATAGGTTTCTCACCTGCTGATTCAGCGTATACAGCTCGTCATCACTTAAATCTTGTCCGTAAAATACCTTAAAATACCTGCAATGCATTTTCACTACATCACGTGGGGTCTTAGGATAGTTTCCAAGCATGTCATGCTCACAAAGCTGCTGCAGCTCGTCCAACTGTCGTTCCGTTTTCTTCTTGGAGGAATTGTTGCTTAAATAATTAAAATAAAAAAGAACAATTACAACCATGCAGATAGCAATTACAATTCCTTTCACTCCCGTACCCTTTTGCTTCGCCATACTATTCCTCCCTTCGTGAACATCAGCCCATTCCAAATTTGCTTTCAGCAAATGGGCTGACGCTGCATGTCAAGTTTTCAAAGAAAACTTGACACAAGCAAAAACTTACTCAAAATTCAATTCCACAGTCATTCTGTCCTTACCCATTTGTGCCCTTGAAAAAATACTCCTGACCTTATCCTCAAAATCCAAGGGTCTTGCAGTTGCCGGACTGTAATGTGTAAGCCACATTTCCTTGACATCTGCCTGCTTTGCAAGCCTTGCTGCCTCGGACATCATCATGTGCTTATGCTCCTTTGCCTTATCAAGCTTTTCGTCCTCGCCATACATACCCTCACATATAAATAAATCAGCACCATTTGCAGCCGCTACGATTGCGTCTGTCGGTCTTGTGTCAGTACAGTAGGTCACCTTAAGTCCTTTTCTGCCCTCCCCCATAACCATATCACTCGTATACTCGGCACCCTCATAGGTGATTACCTCTCCCTTTTGAAGCCTGCTCCAATATTGAACCGGAAGTCCCAGTGCCTTTGCCTTATCCGCATCAAATCTTCCCGCCCTGTCCAAAACCACATTGTAGCCATAGCAGGTAACCCTGTGGTTTACCCGAAATGCCTGCAGCCTGAGTCCACAAATGTTTATTTCCTCAAAGGGTTCATCTAGCTCAATGAACTTAATGTCAAAGGGCAGCTCAGGTGCAATAATTCTAAGCGAATTCACGACCTTTTCCAAGCCCTTTGGACCTATCATGGTAAGCGGCTTTGTCCGCTCCGCGTTGCCCATCGTAAGGAGAAGTCCCGGCAACCCGCTTATATGGTCAGCATGGAAATGCGTGATACATATAACATCTATTGGCTTAAAGCTCCATCCTTTTATCCTTATGGAATTTTGTGTTCCCTCACCACAGTCAATGAGTATATTACTTCCGTTATATCTCAGCATAAGTGATGTGAGTGCTCGATACGGCAAAGGGAGCATCCCCCCTGTGCCAAGCAGACAGACATCTAACATTTTATTACCTCTTTAATTAGTCAGGCTTTCATGAAAGACCTGATACATTTTATAATAACTCCGTATTGTCCGACACATCAACAGGTATTTTAAATGTGCTGACAAAATCCTCGCAGCATTTTTCACATACTACAAACTTATAAACAGTTCCGTCTTTTTTTGAGAAGTACCCCCATGGCTTATTTACCTGAAGAAAATCCTCTCTTGGTATATCATTTACACATGCAAGTTCACGACCGCATTTATTGCATTTTATCATAATTTTATTCCTCCAATTTGTATGTTAAGCTGTTGCTTATATCATTATATTAGAGATTTTAAAATTTTTAAATGTTGAAAAAATGTCATATATGTCATATCCTGTCATCCAACATTTTCGTTTTGGAATAAATCACTGCGTCTTCAATGGGGTTTACATAATAATTCTTTCTACCCCCTATCTCCTTGTAGCCAAATTTTTCGTATAAGCTTCTTGCAGGAGCATTTTTTTGCCGTACTTCCAAATAATAGGATTTTGCATTTACATATTTTTCGTATTTTTCCATCAATCGGTTTGCAATGTGCATTTTTCTTTTTTCAGGAGCTACCGCTATTCTTAAAAGCTCGCTCTCATCCCCAACCATATTCGCGATTACATAACCACAAAGCAAAGGGCACGATATACGGTTCCACATTTCCTCCACCTGCAAAACAGCACCGGCTCCCCCCTGCACAAAAAGCTCACCGCTTTCCTCTGTCGCTTCATCAAGGTATGCAACAATCAGCATATTACAGCTTTGACCAAGTGAGCTTTTTATGCTGTCTGTGCTCCAGCCGTCAGAAAAACATTCCTGCTCAAGGATTGACACATAATCAATAATACTACCATCATTTTTGCTCATTTGCCATCTTTTCCTCACGCTCGCGTTCAGCCTGTGACTTTCTTAAATATATGGGCTTGTGTTGTTCCGCAGATACCGTCAGTCCCTTTGACGCAAAAATAACCCCAAGTGCCGCAACTGCCGCAGCTCTTTGTCTGTTGCAGTGGGCAGGTGCAAATGTATATGGAAATTTGGCATTTTCACCAATGACGTCCCTGTATACAGGAACTCCGTCACCGACAAAAATAACTTTTGTGTCCATTGTATTTAGTTCTTCCATAAGCCTGCATATATCTACCGCTCTTTGCTCTGATACCGTGACCAGCTCATCCTTTTCATATCTGTAAACTGCCGTGTAAACCTGTTTTCTTCTTGCATCCATAATTGGGCACACAAGTGCATCCGTTCCCCACACATTGTAGGCAAGTCCCATACATGTAGGTATTTCTATGATATCTTTGTTAAGAGCAAGTCCCAGACCCTTCACCGTTGCCGACCCTATTCTCAGTCCTGTAAAGGAACCCGGTCCCGCTGCAACTGCTATGGCATCAATCGTTTCCATGTCAAGCTCCGTCATCCTTACGATTTCATCAATCATGGGGAGCAATGTCTCCGAGTGAGTTTTTTTATAATTCACCGTATACTCGGCAAGCAATATATCATCATCCACCACAGCAACGCCTGCCACCATTCCTGAGCTGTCAATGCCCAATATTTTCATATCATCACCTTTTTATCTCTATCCTTCTGTAATCGAAGCCCTTTTCTACATTTTTCGTAATCACAATATCGATACAATCCTCTGGAATGATATCCCTGATAAGCTCTGCCCATTCAATGAGACAAACGCCATCACCACAAACAATGTCCTGATATCCGATTTCGTCCATCTCGTCCTCACTGCCAATCCGGTAAACATCAAAATGGTAAAACGGAAACCGTCCATCATGATATTCCTTCAATATAGTAAATGTGGGACTGCTTATCTGTTCCTCCACACCAAGCCCCTTGCCAAAGCCCTGTGAAAATACCGTCTTTCCTGTTCCCAAATCACCGTGCAGACAATATACCTGTCCCGGTGTGCTTTCTTCGGCAAGTGCCTTCCCTATGCGAAAGGTATCTAATGCCCCAAAGCTCTCAAACACTTTACAATCCTTTTCCACTTTGATACCTCGTCAGATTTTTGCTGATACGTGGGTGATTCGCCGCCGTAAACTGAACCACCGACGCAATTATTTTTCCCTTTTCCTCTCCAAGCTCAGACAAAGGAATTACAAAGGCATGAAGTCTGCTCGTATAAATCGCAATCATGTATCCCGTCATAAAGAGTCTGCATATGCTCTCCCACGGTATTTCCTGCGAGACATCATCCTGACTTACCATTATACCCTTGTCTGAAAATGTATAGTTTAACGGTTTTTTGTACGAGGAGCTGAGCTTTAGCTGCTGGTATGCCTTAAACATAAGCTGAAGCGGATTTATCGCAAGAAACAGCACTGCAACAATCGCCAGAATCACCTTCTGTGTTCCTGCCAAGTTATTCCAGCCTATCACCATAAGCACAATGGAACCAACACCCAAAACAAGGCTGCTTGCACCTGCAAAGCTTCTATAATACGTGTTTAAAACATAACTGCACAATGCACGGTAAGTCATATTTACTGTTTTTGTCTTTGTATCAACCATATTTCTTCCTATCTGCCATCCATCAGTATATTTTAAATTTACATCTGATACTCAAACTGATGCAGCCGCTATTTTATACTTCAAATTCTATTTTCTTATGTTCATTTTCATAAAGCCTGTACTTCACATCTGCCATTTCAAACATTTTTTTTGCAGCGATGGTGCTTTCCGACTCGCTGTATTTGTCCGTCATGTAAATGACTTCCTTTATACCACTCTGTATAATCGCCTTGGCACACTCATTACACGGAAAAAGTGTTACATAGCATCTTGAACCTCTTAAGGTTCCGCCGCCCCTATAATTTAAGATTGCGTTCAGCTCCGCATGACACACAAAGAAGTATTTGCTGTTAAGTGCTTCTCCTTCTCTGTCCCACGGCATTTCATCATCATTACAGCCTGATGGCATTCCGTTATAGCCCATTGACAAAATTCGGTTACTCTCATCAACAATACATGCCCCTACCTGTGTGTTTGGGTCCTTGCTTCTTGCCGCTGACATAATGGCAATCCCCATAAAATACTGATCCCATGTTATGTAATCGTTTCTTTTCATGCCAAACCACTCCCATCTAAGTCAAAAATGAAAGGACTGTCACCATGTTGTATTATTACATCCACGTGACAGTCCAATTTTAACATATTATTTTTACTTCGTCATTACAAATTTAATTTCCCAAATCAAACTTATCATGGATGGCATTCATTGCCCGTTCCGTGTTTGTCTCATCAATCAGCACGGTTACTCTTATTTCAGATGTAGATATCATTCTAATATTTATATTGCAATCATAAAGTGCCTCAAACATTTTGGCTGCAACACCTGCATTTGTCTGCATACCTGCACCTACGATTGATACCTTTGAAACCTTCTTCTCAACATCAACGCCCTCAAAATTGCTGAAGTTTTCATTTATTATTTTGGCAGCCTCGTCCGCATTATCCTCACTTGTTGTAAAGCTGATGTCCTTTGTTCCCTTTCTTCCTACAGACTGCAAAATCATGTCTACATTTATGTTGTGCTTTGCAAGGCTGTTGAAAAGCTTAAATGCTACTCCCGGCTCATCCTTTAATCCAATTACGGCAACTCTTGCTGTATTTGTATCTCCTGCTACACCACTTACAAGCATCTTTTCCATCTTTGAACCCTCCTTGACTATAGTTCCTTCTGAAGTATTTAAACTTGACCGTACTACCAGTTGTACGCCAAACTTTTTTGCAAGTTCAACTGAACGATTGTGTAAAACTCCTGCACCCAAGGTTGCAAGCTCAAGCATTTCATCATATGTTACCGAATTGAGCTTACGTGCATTTTTTACCTTTCGTGGGTCTGCGGTATATACACCGTCAACATCCGTATATATTTCACATGCATCAGCCTGAAGCGATGCAGCAAGTGCTACAGCCGTTGTGTCAGAGCCACCCCTGCCTAAGGTTGTGTAATCATCATATTTGTTAACTCCCTGAAATCCTGTTATGATTACTATTTTCCTCTGCTCCAGCTCATGCCTGATTCTGTCACTGTCTATTCTCTTTAATCTCGCATTTCCATAAACAGATGTGGAATGCATCGCTACCTGAAATGCATTCAGTGACACAGCAGGAACTCCCAGCTTATTCATTGCCATAGCCATAAGTGCAACCGACATCTGCTCACCGATTGTAAACAGCATATCCATCTCTCTCTTTGGTGGAATTTCGTTAATGTCCTTAGCCATGGCGATTAATTCATCCGTGTATTTACCCATAGCAGACAAAACGACTACTACATCATTACCTTTTTGATAATCTTCAATACATCTTCTAGCTACATTAAAAATCCTTTCCTTGTCGGCAACCGATGTACCGCCAAACTTTTTAACTATCAGCATGTCTTCCTCCTATAAAATGTCCCAATTATATATTCAAACAACATTTGTGAGTATATCACTTCGTTGTTCGTACCGCAATCCTTTATTTGCTTAAATTAACGTCATCCGTTACTCTGATCCTGCTTATAACATGGAAGTCTGCAATTTTTTTGTCGAATTCCCTGCCAGATACAACGCCCGTCATAAATGCAAATTCCTCAATATCTGCCGACTCCAAAATCACAGCGTCAGGAAATGCTTCCCTGACCGCCTTAACAACATCCTCATCCGTTCCATGTATGGAAATTCTTACAAAATAATTACACTTGTAATCACTGATATCGCCAAGAGTAACCTTCTGCGTATCCCAAATTGTCATGATATTTGTTCCCTTGTGCTTTGCAGCGTCTATCACATCAGACACGACTGCACTGGCAGTAGGCAGCTTACCAGCTCCCTTACCATAAAACATTGTTCCGCCAAGCATGTTGCCGTCAACATAAATTCCGTTAAATACTCCATTTACATTTTTAAGCGGATGCTCCTCGCCAATCATAAACGGTGCAACAAGTGCGTACAGCTTTCCGTCTATCACCTTGCTTGTTCCAAGAAGCTTTATGCTCGTTTTCAGCTTTTGGGAATATGCGATATCCTGCTTTGTAACCGCAGTGATTCCTTCCGTATAGATATCCTCGTAATCAACCTGCTTTCCATATGCAAGGGATGCAAGTATGGCTATTTTTCTACATGCATCGTAGCCCTCTACATCCGCTTCAGGATTTCTCTCTGCGTATCCCATTTCCTGTGCCGACTTAAGCACTGTTTCAAAATCCGAACCATCCTCTGTCATTTTGGTTAGAATGTAATTTGTTGTTCCATTTAAAATTCCCGTGATTTCTGTAATCTCGTCAGCCGTAAGCGACTGATTCAACGGTCTTATAATCGGAATTCCACCACCTACACTTGCCTCAAAAAGGAAGTTTACTCCCTTTTCCTTTGCAATGGCAAGAAGCTCTGCACCATGTGCAGCAACCAGCTCCTTATTTGAGGTACAGACACTCTTTCCTGCAAGAAGGGCATCCCTCGTAAATTGAAGGGCAGGATTGATTCCACCCATCACCTCAACTACGATTTCCACCTCATCATCCTTTAATATAACATTATAATCATGGACAAGAATTTCAGTGACAGGATCCCCCGGAAAATCTCTTAAATCAAGTACATATTTTATATTGATTTCCTCTCCTGCACGCTTGTTAATGCTGCTATGATTTTTGTTTATTACTTCTACAACACCTGAACCTACGGTTCCGTATCCTAATACTGCTATATTTATCATTTCCCGTTATCTCCCATTGTTTTATTCTTCTTCCGACGCTGCATCCTCAATTGAACGTGAAACGGTTTCAAAATCCAAGTCGGACATGATATGGTCTATGGCAACACTTAAAACGATTTCCGGTTTTCCACCGCAATCTATTTTTATAATATTTTCTATATAATCTGTTTCCTCACTTTTAATTACACGCGGAACAGACTTTATATCCTCCTCCTCAACGCTCAAAATTCCTACAACCGCATCCACCTCAAGCCCCAGCTTCATATCATGGGTTTCGGCTATCAAAAGCTGTATTTCCGTGCCTTTTTCGCCATCATCCATCTGGAATTTTTTCTTCAAGTCAAACAGCGGAACAATTTCCCCTCTCAGGTGAATGATACCCTTCATGTTGTCAGCACCGATTGGTATGGGCACTATGTTATAGTCCTTTTCAATTCCTTTAATAATATCAAGCCTTATTCCATACTTGTATTGATTCAGTTGAAATACAATATACTTTGTCTCTGCCATTTGCCTTTTCCTCCACTATGTGCAGTAACTACCGCCTACTCTCCCGTAACATTTATCCACTTCAAATATGCATTTATGAACCCGTCGATTCCGCCATCCAAAACCGTTTGTGCATTGCCGGTTTCAAATCCGGTTCTATGGTCCTTCACCATTGTATATGGCTGTAATACATAGGAACGTATCTGGCTTCCCCAGCCGTTTTCCGTAACTTCTCCGCGTATATCTGATATTTTTTCGAGGTTTTCCTGTTTTTTTATCAGATACAGTTTGGACATCAGCATTTTCATTGCCTTATCCTTATTACTGTGCTGTGACCTTTCATTTTGGCACTGTACCACAACGCCTGTCGGTATATGTGTGATTCTTACTGCTGATGATGTCTTATTTACATGCTGTCCACCCGCTCCACTGGAACGGTACGTATCAATTTTAAGGTCATCCTCATTTATCTCTACACTGATATCTTCATCAAGCTCAGGCATTACATCCAAGGATGCAAATGACGTCTGACGTTTCCCTGCCGCATTGAACGGCGATATTCTTACAAGCCTGTGTACACCTTTTTCCGATTTCAGATATCCATAGGCATTATTCCCATTTATCTGAAATGTTACTGTTTTGATTCCCGCCTCGTCACCGTCAAGGTAATCTAACACCTCGATGCCAAAGCCGCGTTTATCTGCCCATCTATTGTACATCCTATAAAGCATTTCTGCCCAGTCGCAGGACTCTGTTCCGCCTGCACCTGCATGAAGCGTTAAAACCGCATTGTTTGCATCAAACTCATCCGAAAGAAGTGTATCAATCCGAAAGCTTTCAAATTCCTCCGCAAATGCCTGTATGGCGGCATCAATTTCAGGAATAAGACTGTCCTCATTTTCCTCCTCCGCCATCTCGATTAAGGTTTCTATGTCCTCATATTTGCCTTCTATCGTTTCAAATGCTTCCAATGTATCCTTCAGGTTTTTAAGTTCCTTCATAACAACCTGACTTTCGGTTACATTGTCCCAAAAGCCCGGTGCTTCAAGCTTTGCGTTAAGCTCTTTAATCCGCAGTGTTTTTCCTGCGATGTCAAAGTGAATCCCTCACTTCATCAAGTGGAGACTTGTATTCACTCATTGTATATTTAAAACCATCAAGCTCTATCACTTATTTCACCACTTTCCTATTATTCTATGATACCGGAATTTTACAGGTTACGTCCGCAGCACATCTTATATTTCTTGCCGCTTCCGCATGGGCACGGATCATTTCTGCCTATTTTGGCAGACTCACGCCTTTTTGGTCCCTTCTTTGCTGTGTCATCCCTGTTCGTACCCGTTACCTTTGCAACCTCCTCACGCTCAACCTTCTGCTCTATTCTGACGTGAAGTATCATTTGTACGGTTTCCTCACGTATGGCTGCCGTCATTTCATTGAACATATCAAAGCCTGCAAATTTGTATTCAACAACAGGATCCTTGCTGCCGTATGACTGGAGTCCGATACCCTGTCTGAGCTGTGTCATGTCATCGATATGTGCCATCCACTTTTTGTCTATCACCTTGAGCAGTATAACACGCTCAACCTCCCTGATGTGCTCCGGCTCAGGAAATTCT
Source organism: Bacteroides sp. (assembly GCA_023666705.1). Lineage (GTDB taxonomy): Bacteria > Bacillota > Clostridia > Lachnospirales > Lachnospiraceae > Coprococcus_C. The sequence continues at coordinate 169,213 of JAMPBO010000006.1, read as the reverse complement.
GCTTCCTTGGACTCATATATCTTTGCAGCCTCCTCCTTAAGCCGTTGCTTAAATTCCTTGAGGTTGCCTGATTTCTTCTCCTTGTCGGTAAGCTTTATCGGCTTAAGCGGCACAATCGGAATCAAGAGTCTGGAAAGCTCATCAATTTCCCACTCCTCTGGGGAAAGGTCAGCGGAACAGGTTTTATCAACATAGCTCTCAACAGTATCCTGAATCATTTTGAATATGACATCCCGCATGCTTTCACCATTAAGAACACGCTTTCTCTCTGCGTATATAACCTCTCTTTGGTCATTATTTACCTGATCAAACTCAAGAAGATTTTTTCGGATGGCAAAGTTATTTGACTCAATCTTTTTCTGTGCCTTTTCCACGAATTTTGTTATTGTGCCATGCTGTATCTCCTCGCCCTCAGGTATGTTAAGGGCATCATAGACAGCCTTAACCTTCTCAGATCCGAACAGCTTCATAAGCTCATCATCCAGAGAAAGATAGAATTTGGATTCACCTGGGTCTCCCTGACGTCCGGAACGACCTCTGAGCTGATTATCAATTCTTCGCGACTCATGTCTTTCCGTACCGATTATCTTAAGTCCGCCAAGCTCAGTAACACCTTCACCAAGCTTAATATCAGTACCACGTCCTGCCATGTTCGTTGCGATTGTCACAGCACCCCTTTGTCCTGCATCGGCTACGATTTCAGCCTCCATCTCATGGAATTTTGCGTTCAGCACCTTATGCTGGATACCCCTCTTTGAAAGAAGCCTTGAAAGCTCCTCCGAGGAATCAATGTTTATCGTACCGACAAGCACAGGCTGTCCCTTTGCGTGGGACTCCTCCACAGCCTGAACAATTGCATTCAGCTTTTCCTTCTTTGTCTTAAATACGGAATCGTTGTGGTCGATTCTCTTAATTGGCAGATTGGTAGGCACCTCAACGACATCCATGCCATAAATCTCCCGGAACTCCTGTTCCTCTGTAAGTGCAGTACCTGTCATTCCTGCCTTTTTCTTATATTTATTAAAGAAATTCTGGAATGTTATTGTTGCAAGTGTACGGCTCTCTCTCTTAACCTTAACATTTTCCTTTGCCTCAATTGCCTGATGAAGTCCGTCTGAAAAACGTCTTCCTGGCATAATACGTCCCGTAAACTCGTCTACAATCAGAACCTCATCGTCCTTGACAACGTAATCCTTATCCCGAAACATAAGTGCATGTGCACGGAGTGCCATAATCATATTGTGCTGTATATCAATATTTTCAGCATCCGAAAAGTTTTCAATGTGGAAGAACTGCTCTACTTCCTTAACACCCTGTGCCGTAAGTACAACTTGCTTGTCCTTCTCATTTACAAGGTAATCTCCATCCTCCTCAACCTCCGTTCCCATGATGGCATCTATCTTACTGATTTCCGTCGAAGCGGTACCACGCTGCATACGTCTGGCAAGATAGTCACACATCTTGTAAAGGTCTGTGGACTTACCACTCTGTCCCGATATGATAAGCGGTGTTCTCGCCTCATCAATCAGCACGGAGTCAACCTCGTCCACGATGGCATAATGCAAATCCCTCTGAACAAGCTGTTCCTTATAAATAACCATGTTGTCCCTCAGATAATCAAATCCAAGCTCATTGTTCGTAACGTACGTTATGTCGCAATTGTATGCGGCTCTTCTCTCGTCGTTCTTGTCACTGTTTAGGATAACGCCCACAGTAAGCCCCAAAAACTCATGTACCTTACCCATCCACTCAGCATCACGCTTTGCGAGGTAATCATTTACCGTAACAATGTGAACGCCTTTTCCCTCAAGTGCATTTAAGTATGCCGGTAACGTGGAAACTAATGTTTTTCCTTCTCCTGTTCTCATTTCAGGTATACGCCCCTGATGCAGCAATATTCCACCGATAAGCTGAACCCTGTAATGTTTCATACCAAGCACTCTGGCGGCTGCTTCCCTGACAACTGCAAATGCCTCCACAAGCAAATCATCTAAGGTTTCACCCTCCTCAAGTCTCTTTTTAAATTCCTCGGTCTTAGCCTTAAGCTGTGTATCCGTCATTGCCTGCATTGTCTCATCAAGTGCTTCAATCTTATCAACTATCGGATTAATTCTCTTTAATTCTTTCTCGCTATGAGTGCCAAATACTTTTTCAAATAGGCCCATAATTACCTCCAGTTGCAAAGTAATATAAAATATTTCCTTGCCGTACACTAAATTTTAATTTAATAATTTCATCATAACTTCTAATATAACATTAAAGAGAATGTTAGGCAAGATTTTTCTTTTCGTCAAATGTTTAATGTTTAAAAAGTTCAGAGAACTTTCTTAATAAAACAAAAAGGGCTTTGCACCGGAAATATTTTCAGCACTTCAGCCCCTTTTTGCTTATTTTAACGTTTTCTCTTTTTTAACATAAATACGATTCCACCAAGTGCAAGTATGCCTGCCATAAACAGGAATACCACAGGTGCATTATCTCCCGTATTCGGTCCCGGCGGATTTTGCTTTGGCGGTTCCTCAGGCGGATCTACCTCAGGCGGAGTTGGCTCTGGTGATTCCTCCTCCCTGTCGTCCTCCATGACAATCATTCCATCCTCCGTCGCTACAGGTACATATTTACCCTTTGTATTTCTGATGTAAATATTTCCTGCACTGTCAAGGGCAAACCGTATCGGCTTTGCTACCTTGTAGCCCTTCGGTGCCTTTGTTTCCTCAAGCACGTAGTATGTAAGACCTTCCTTATTTACATTGAATGTATCAGCAGGTATCAGCTTTGGCTTGCCGTTACTCTTGTATGTGTAAATAATTTCGTCATCACTGTTCTTGATGGAAAGGGTTGCTCCCTTAAGCTCATTTCCACTTTCCGCATCCTGCTTGCTTATGACAACATTTATCTTTTCATTTACCATGGTAATGGTTCTTGCTTCACTCTGTACACCATCTATGAAAAGATTTCCTTCCGCATCGTAATAAAACTCAATGTTTCCTGCATATGTATATCCTGTCGGCGTCTCTGTTTCCTCAATAATGTATCTCTCAGAAACAGCAAATTTATCCGTATCAATATACAATACAGGTGTATCGGCAGTGTTCCATGTGATTGGTTCAAAACCGCTGTTTTCATCCTTTGCATAAATGGTAAGCTTTGCACCTGAAACATTTTTGCCGTCCTTATCCTGCTTGCGGATTACCGTCTGCGGTTCATCCGATATCTTTATCATGTTGATTATGTTTTCTCCCACAGTTACAGAAATAGGCGTGTACACCTCTGTTCCATCCGTGCCTGCCGTCACCGTAAATATATAACCATCCCTGTCGATTGCAAACTTAACATCCTCTGCAAGCTGATATCCCTTCGGTGCCGCTGCCTCATGGAGCGTATATACCTTGTAATCTGCGGTATCGGAGCCTCCCGCAAGCAGCTTGGAGGTATCGATGGATTTCACTTTATCGGTGCTAATCCAGTTTGCAACAACCTCGCCGTCCGCATCCAGTATCTCAAATCTCGCTCCCGCAAGCGGTTTATCCGTAACAGCATCCACCTTTGCCACATTTAAGTTTATCTTTGCGTCTGCAATAAATACAGTACGGTTTTCCTGCGTAACCTGTTCCACTTCCTGCGTATCTTCATTCATTGTTTCTATAATAACGTCATGTGTATCCTTATCAATCAGGATTTCAATCGGATCCGTGTAGGCGTATCCGTCAGGTGCTCCAATCTCCGTCAACACATATTTACAGCCCGGTGTAAAGTCATTGATTGACCATGACTCCGGATACTCTGTGCTCTCCCATATTTTTGTCACAAAGTATTCATCCTTAAATTCAGGGTCGTCAACTGTTGTGAGCTGAAGTGTAGAGCCTGCCACATATACCGGCTCGCCATCCTTACTTGCCTTGTCAATCTTTCCTACACTAAGTCCTGCTTCCTCATCCTCCATGACAATGGTGTTGTCCGCAACATAAGTGTTGTCTGCAACAGGATGACCATTTGCATTTATAATGTAGTTTCTTGTGACCGTTCCCTGTTCATCAATCGTAAATACGATAGGATTTGCCTTTAAAAATCCTGCAGGTGCATGCAGCTCCTCAAGTATATATGTTTCTCCTGCGGTAAGAAGCTTGTAGTCAACGGAAACGGCCTCGTTTCCTGTAACAAATTCCTCAAGTATTACCTTATCCTCATCCGCACTATAGCTTTCACTGTCATATACCGAAAGCTTCAGGGTTGCACCCTTTAACACAAATCCATATGCATCCGTCTTCTTAATATTAAGCTCAAGCTTTTTATCAATTACGTTAATCATGTCACGGTCACGGTTCAGGGTATCGCTGTTTCCACCCGAGACAATTGTTACCTTGCCATCATCGTCAACCGTAAATTTCAGATCGGGTGCTTTGATGTATCCTGTAGGAACCTCAGTCTCAACGATAACATATTCTATACCGCGTTGAATTTGTCCGTCACCTGTACCGACCTCAAGCTGCTTTGGCGTTCTGCCTGACTTCCAGCTTTGCACAGGTGATGTTCTGTCATCCCCCTCATAAACCGTAAGCTCTGCTCCTGCCAGTACATTATAATCATCATCCAGCTTTCTTACATAGATACCTGTTTTTAAGGCGTCCTGCATGGTGATGGCAGTTATTGTATTACCATCTGCATCTTTGATTGTTCCGTCAGAGGAAACCGTAAATGTAATTTCCTCCGCAATTTCATAACCTGCAGGTGCACTTCTCTCAATGAGGGTGTATTCCTTTACTCCCGTTCCCGGTTCCGGTGCGGTGAGCACAGGACCCGCCTTGTAGCCGTTTCCATTTGTCGTCCATTTTGCAACGGAAGCTCCATTTTCGTCCAGTATTTCAAGAATTGCCCCTGAAAGCGGCGTACCGTTTTCATTTACCTTGGTAAGCGTCACATTAAGCGGTGTATCCCGCATAATAATAGTCTGTCCATTTTTCGACGCATTGGCATCCGACTCATCCGTCTTAAGCACAATTGCTCCTGTTTCGGTTATTTCAAATACAATCTTTTTGCTGTATGCATAGCCTTTCGGTGCGGATACCTCCTCAAGGGTATAGGTTTCTCCTGCCACAAGAAGCGACGCCTTAACCTTGTGGGCACTTCCTCCTGACACCCAGCTGTCAATCAGCTTTCCATCAGAATCCCGAAGTTCAAGACTTGCTCCTCTTAACTCAGTTGCACCTGTAAGCGTCCTCTTTGAGATTGTAAGGTTAATTGGCGTATCCTTAAACTCAACCTCTTTCAGGGTGTCATCCGTAACCGCAACCCTGCTCTCCTGTGTGCTTAAGGTATATCCCTTCGGTGCTCCAATTTCCTTCACCACATAGGTTCCCGTAGGAAGCTTATCAAATAATACGATACCTTCATCGTTGGTTTTCTTTGGCATGATACCCTCTATTTCATTTCCATTTATGTCATAGAGCATAAACTCTGCCCCCTCAAGCTTTGTACTTGAATTGACAACCGTTTTTGTAATCTGTATCTTGCCTAGTATCTTGTCATTCTGAACCGAAATCTCGTCTCCGTTCAATCCATTCTCAAGAAGCCGTTTTATGTTTGCATCACTTAACGGTGACGTTTCACTGTCTGAGTATTCCTCCGCAAACCATGCCTTGTTCGGAATATTTACCGCAAAATCCTTGTCCATCACATAGCCTTCCGGCGATGCTGCCTCAACAACCCTGTATGCGGCAGTATCCGGATCATCCTTGATGGACACACGCCTGAAAAATACCTTTCCTTCATCATTGCTGACTGATGTTGCTATTGTCGTCCATGAATCCGACTCTGCAAGCTTTCTTTGCATAATAAAGGATGCTCCTGCAAGCGGATTTCCCTCACCGTCCGTTTTTTCAAACCAGAAGCTGACAATCGGTGCCGCCGTCTTCTGCTTTTCGTTTGGTATGACATTTGTTGCAGTATTATCTGCACCTATAACAGCAGTTACAGTCGTATCATCCTTAATTTCTACCTTGTACTCTGTGGTATTTAATATGTATATGTCGTTCCCATTTGCAGGTGCCTTTGTCTCAACGAGATAATAGGTTCCGTATTTCAGATTTTCAAAGTACACGGAGCCTGCCTCCTCATCATCCACATTTGCTGCTTCTGCAGCAGTCATTGACTTGGCGGTGGCAACCCTCAAATGGTTTGCATCCAAAAGAGCAAACTCCGCTCCCGCAAGCCCTTCATTGTTGCCGGAATCAACCTTCTTTACAAGCAGCTTTCCTGTCTGCTTCTTATTTTTAATTGTTCTTTGAATGGTCGTTTTATTGTCCGCAGCCGATTTTGCATCCGCATTTGTGATAACAACATCCTCTGCCTTAATATATCCATCAGGTACTGTTTCTTCCTTGATGGTAAAATTACCCGTGTAATTCTTGAGGGCAATGTTTTCAAACACAACCTTTCCACTTGCATTTGTCGTTCCCTTTGCAAGGCTCGCCCCGCTGTCGTTATATAATCCAAAGCGTACGCCTGCAAGCTTTTTGTTGTTGCTGTCGTCTGTATCCCCATCATCCTCAAGCTTTAAAATCTCAAGGTTAAACCGCAGTACCTCGTTTACAACATCAAGGTCAACAAAGCCTGCATCCTCCACCGTAACATTGATATCGGCAACTGCACGGTATCCCGGATTGTTCCCCTCTTTGATAACATAACTTCCAAATGGGAGATCCGTAAATTGTGCATTACCATGTACATTTGTAGTTACCTTGTATGGCTTTCCATCCTTATTGTATACCGTTTCGTTTCCGTCTTCGTCAACGGTGTAAAGTGTAAATTCAACTCCTGAAAGCTCGGTTGCATTTGGCACGCCATCATCTGTTTTATGGATTGCGATATTACCTCTTTGCACCTCATTTTCAAGCTCACGTTCAATCACAATATCCTCGTGGCTCGTGGCACTTCCCGCAACAAAGTTTCGAATTGAAGAATCCAGCACATAGCCTGCCGGAGCCTCCACCTCACGGTAGTAATAGGTACTTCCAAGGGCAAGTCCCTCTATCGTTACGATACCGTTTGCATCGGTTGTTCCGCTGCCTGCAAGCATCGTGCAGCTTGCATCCCTGTAAACCTCAAACTTTGCACCTGAAAGCAGGCTGTCATCCTCGGCATCACGCTTTGTTATTTTCAGGGCAGCGGCTGCCTTTTCATTCACTGCTATGTATACTCCACCCGTCACCTCAGAAAGTGTATCCACATCAGCTCCGTATTTTACGGTAACGCCGTCCCCGTCGTTTGAAATCTCTACCATTGTAACTGTCGCATCAAGCTTGTAACCTGACGGTGACGCAGTCTCCTTCAACCAGTAGGTTCCCAAAGAAATATTTGCAAAGGACAAATAGCCGTTTGCATCTGTTTCTTTTCTTGCAACAAGCTTCGTACATGCAGCATCACTATATAAGCTAAACTGTGCTCCACGCAGCTTGACATTTTTATCGGCACTGTCCTGCTTTTCTACTTTAATAGTTCCCGTATCATTTTCCGTGTCACTTGTATTTTCCACCTGCTTCGCATAGTATCTTCTTCCTGTTGCCGGGTCCACAGACAAATGAGCCTCATTGTAATCATCAATTTTAATCCAGTCTTCATTCAGCTTATATCCCTCAGGAGCCTCTGTCTCCTTAAGGTAAAGAACCTCTCCAAGTAAAGAACCTGCATCTACAAATATAGCCATACCATCCTTGTCGGTTGTTGCAGTTCCAACAAGTGTCTGCTTATCCTCAAGGTAAAGCTCAAATACGGCTCCCTCAAGTGCCTTGGAGTGATTAGATTTATCTACCTTCATGATTCTAATATCGCGCTTTATGGTAGCTCCTGCAATTGCAGAGCTGAAGGAAACATTCTCAACGCTCGAGCTGCTCGTCTCAAATGTCTGTCCGTCACCCTCAAGGCTTACTTTATTTACAATATCATCAGGCAAATTTGCCTCAAGACAGTTAAACCTTGTTTTGAACTGGAACAAGAAGCAATCGCTTCCTATATTTGGCATTTTTACGGTAAGCATACCGTTTACAACAATAATCTTGTAGTCCTTTTTCGCTACCTCCGTTTTGTTTCCTGCCGTATCAACCCTGTAAAGGGTTCCTTCCATGTAGTCAAAATAATCTGCAAGCTTATCCGTCAGTCTCGGATTTACGATATCGGACATGTCAGTTCTCGCTTCATTTATCGTTACATTCCACGTAACATCCCTGCCACCCGCTTTATAGTTATACTTCTTGTCAAGGACTCCGCCTGCGACGGTTGTGACAGTCGCCTCTGCCTCTTCCTCATGTGTTACATCATTTGGAAATTCAGCCGTAAGCTTCGCATGGTTTACATATTCGTGGTTGCTGTCAGCCGCCACATAATCTGTTGCAACCGTTTGATATACAATCCAGAATACGCGGTCTGTCTTTCCTAAGAATTTCTCATCCGCCGTTTTGTCAAAGGTATAGGAAATTGTCTCCTGCCCGTCTGCGTTCTTTCCTACCTTTACATTTCTATAAGACGGTGCAGCATCATAATACTGTTCCTGAATCCGGAAGCTGCCTGCAACATATTTCATGTTCTCAGGAAGCACATCGTCAAACTGAAAGCCCAATGGGGTCTGTCTCTGTCCCTTCACCTCAACCGTCCAGGTTATGGTACCGTCATTTAATCTCTCGTTTTTATCATTTTTACTCGGTTCCCCACTCTTGCTAATCAAGGCAATTTTTTCAAGCCTCTGCCATGCTTCCGCTTCTCTCTCTATTCCATCCGGATATTCATCGGAGGTCATTTTTGCCTTATTTTTATAATTTCTGTAGTTCGTATATGCATCTTCAGAATTGAGAATACTATCCGCAACCTTAGTAATAACCGTGATATTCACAGGTGCACTGATATTGCCAAGACTAAATACAAGTTCTCCTGCGTCTGCATTTGAGGAGGCTGAAAGCTCGGCTCCACTAACGCTTGAAAGCTTCATTATGCTAGCATCAAAGCTATCCTCCACCACTACATTCGTCAGCCTTTTACTGTCAGGATTTACGGTAATGTTCCATGTCAGGGTGTTTGCAATCGGATCGAATCCTACATAGTTCTTATACATCAAATTACTTCCCGGAACATTCGCTGTAGCAGATACATCATAGCTTGGGTCGCTACTTCCTGTAAGCTTGGCAGTATTTGTTGTATTCACTGCCACATCATTTATCTTCGTCTGATAGCTGATTGTCACGGTTCCTGTCGTATTGGCTGGTACATCAATTTTAAAGCCATTATCCGTAAGAACAGGAGTTGCACTCATTCCGCTTACGGTTATTCCGCCTACTCCGCCCACAATGGAGTCCGTATCAATATTTTCTTCAAATATATCCTCGTATGTCGTACCGCCTATATTAAACTTGGAAGAATTTAAAACAACTGTCCATGTGACGATATCACCTGATACGCTTGCTGACTTTTTCACCATATCAGGTCTTATGTCTACATTTCCCGTAGCCGTTACAGGGTTGGTATCGTCATTTGGGTTAAATACCACATTATTGTCTACCGTTACTGATGTGCCATTTGTAATCGTTCCTCCAAAAGCACTATCTTTAAGTTCTGTATAAAAGGTAACTGTATTTCCCCATGCAGCCGCACAGTTGCTCACATCAATGGTAAGTCTGTTGCCTGAAATCTGTGCACTAAGATTAGGCGAACCGTTACCCCATGCATTAGAGCTTATCCCCGGATAGCCTCCTGCAAAAGAGTTCTTCAGGGATGCCGGCAGGCTATTATAATCGACATAGCTCACAGCATCAGGAAGGTTATCTATAATCTGTCCGCCATAAGATTCACGCCCATTTCCGTTGAGCGATATCTCCCATTTAACATATACCTTTCCGTCAATAACCTCCATGCTTCCGCTTTTGCCAACAATCATATCCTTGACATCATCGTCAACATCCGGCTCCGTCTTTCCCTCGGAGGTCACGCCAAAGGTGTAGTTGCCCGCACCTGTAGGAAATGATATCTGTGCCTTATGTCCGTCCTCCTCAAAATCAGAGGAAAATCCACCGTTAAAGCCTACAAAAAACTCTACGCCATCGCCATGGTTAAGTGCAGATTCATCAAAGTGAAAGGTCAGCTTTCCCGTGCTTGCAATATTAACCGTACCAATCTGCGTTCCAGTGGTCGTAATAAGAGCCTTATCCTCATCTACGTCCACACGTATTCCTGCAGGGACATTGTAAATATAATCCGTGCCCCCATCAATTGCACTTGGGTCCACCACCTTAAAGTGCATGTTAAGGTCAACCGTGGCATCATACGGAAGCGTATAATCCCCACCGTTTTCCAGTACAACCGCCTGCGTTTTTCCGTTCTCATCCTTATAGGAAGCACCCAGTTCAAACTTATCCATGTTAATGTTATTGCCCGTGAACAAGTCAGCCTCCGCTCCCAACGCCTTAATGCCCGATGGAAGAATGGTAACAATCATAAGAAGTGCGAGCATTAAGGCAACAACCCGCTTTTTTGAAGCTTTAGCTGTAAAACGCGTTGAAATATTTTTCATCCAAATCACTCCTTTAAATTTTTTTCGGTTTCCTCCGTATAACCCATTGTCATTCCTGATATCAGAACTGTTTTTTCGTCATCATCCGCTGCATAGCTGTTTGTGTTATCTGCATAACCATTTGGATTATACGTGTTTCCACCGTTGTTATCACTATATGTATTCTGGGAATACATATCTGCGTTTACATTTCCATCATATGTGTTCTGCTGGTACATATTTGCGTTCGTATTTGTGTCAGATGTTGTATATGTATTTTGTCCATATGCGTTTGCATCAGGTGCTGTATATGTGTTTTGTCCATATGCATTTACTTTCCCGAAATTCTTTGCATTTTTTATGTTGCTTATGCATAATACGATGCATATGATAATCATGGCAAGTGCGAATATCCCATATCCTACTATAGAAAGCTTTGTGCTCGTCGTATCAATTGTGAGGTAATACACCTTCAGGTCAGAATCCCCTGAAATTTGCCAGTTGGTCAGTATCTCATTATAATATTTACTCACCTCTGAACCAATACTGGTTATCTCACCTTCAAAATGAATGGTTTCCGGAAGGTCATCCGTCTCATAGTTGAGATACTTGTATGTCTGGTCAATCAACTTATTTATCTTTGCCTTGTTTTCGTCTCCTTTTACTGTAAGGGAAACAAAGGTAGTGTCATCAATCCACAATAGGCAATGCTGCTTGGAGCCTGCAGGTATGATTCCATTAATCTTATATTGTGTCTCAGCATACCAGTCAATTACAGCCCTTGCATCCACGGATACATATTCTCCCTTTACCAGAGAGCCCTGCTCCTCTATCATATCCTCATAGCTGGTTGCACCTTTAAACACATACTTAAATCCGTTTGAAAGTCCAAATCCAAATGCACATGCAAACAGGATTGCACCGAGTATCGAAAAAACTGCCCCCATGATATAATTGCCCTTTGTCTTTGGTTTCTGATTGTTATTGTTAGCCATAATCCCTCTCCTCTTTATCCACTGAATTTTGTTTTTCGCTCCTGCCATAATCCTTCAACAACCGATATATGGTAGGATTTATATTTAAGGTCTGACACATAAGCTCCGCATCAGACTTTGCTTTTGCTTTCTTTGCCTTTGGTATATTGCTTTTCACTGCACGAATCAAAATATTCTTAGGTGAGTGAGCCATATCCACAAATTCCATAAGCTGTACTTTATATCCGCAAAATTCCAGCATGGAACCTCTTATGGCATCCGTGGCAAGTGCTGACATTCGTTCCTTAATCAGTCCATGCTTCATCATCGGTGCAAGTGCCGTGCAGTCCATCTGCCCATTCACCTCATGCTGACAGCAGGGGACAGATAATATATAGCCTGCATTCCAGCGGACCGCATTTGACAGTGCAAAATCCGTCGCAGTATCACATGCATGGAGCGTCACAACCATGTCCACCCTCATACCTGTGTCAAAGTCCTGTATATCGCCCACCTGAAACTGCAGTCTGTCATATCCGTATTTCTCCGCCGCAGCATTGCATTTCCTTATGACATCTGCCTTAAGGTCAAGCCCTATAATATTTGTTTTCAGATGCTTTATATAAGTCAGGTAATAGTACAATATAAAGGTAAGATAAGATTTCCCACATCCAAAATCAATGATATTAAACTCATCATTTGTGTTGTACCGGACTACATCGTCAACCATCTCAATAAATCTGTTAATCTGCTTAAACTTATCGTACATGGAGCTTACAACCTTGCCGTCCTTTGTAAACACACCCATATCAATCAGAGGTGGTATAACCGTTCCTTCTTTCAATATGTAATTTTTGGTCCTATTGTGCTGCCCGTATGCCGGTTTTCCTGAGCAAATCCGTTTCGTTTCATGGGTAAGCAGTTTTCCGCCCTTCGACTGCTTATAGCTTTTTTCCCTGTTTTCAAAGTAAATGTTTATCTGCTTTAGTCTATCCGGAAATACGTCCACTATGTAATCTGCAACCTTATCCGGCTCAACATTTTTCTGGAATGCCTGCGTATCCGTATAAGAAGTAATCTGATATAACCCCTCGTCGTCCATATGCCGTATATCCAGTTTTTTGTACTGATAGCTGCTATCCTGCCTGTTACTGACAACAATTCTATCAGGATTTCCCTGCATATCCTTTTGTATGACAGTCTTTACATCTGCAATTTCCATAACCGCTCCACCCATCAGGGCATAGTAACCCTGCTTAACATAATATTTTACACTATCCAAATATACACCGTCAAGACCTACCTTGGCAAATCGCAAGGAATTCTTTGGATATTGTGGCAATTTCTCTCTCATACATGTAAAAAAAGAAAATAAATATGTCGAATTATGTAAACTTTGTCATGCCTTGCAGTGAGTGATCCGTTTTTACATCAATGGTGAAATCAACCGCAGTATACTTTGGAAGCCCCGCTTGATTATGCCCGTCTTTTCCAGCTCCTCAAGAGTTACCTCATCGCATTTCTCAAGGGTTTTCATGTAATCCTCCTTGATATCAAAAATAACACTGGAATTGAACATCCATACACCACACTCAAAGTGCAGGTACAGACTTCTGAAATCCATGTTTATCGTGCCTACCGTGGCAACCTTGTCATCCGCCACAAAAGTTTTTGCATGAATAAAGCCCGGTGTATACTGATATATTTTTACGCCCGCCTTTATAAGGTGGTAATAGTATGACTGTGTCACCATATATACCGTTTTCTTGTCAGGTATTCCGGGCGTTATAATCCTGACATCCACGCCGCTCTTTGCCGCAAGGCTCAGTGCCGTAAACATCTCGTTGTCGATAATAAGGTAAGGCGTTGTAATATAAACATAATGCTTTGCCTTGGTTATCATGTTAATGTATATATTTTCTCCAACAATTTCGTCGTCGACAGGCGTATCACCGTAAGGCTGGATGTATCCGTCTGAATATACGGGTGTCTTTTTATATTTCATAGGAGCATACATGGAGTAATCGTCCTCCTCCTTCGTGAGCATTCTCCATGTCTGCAAAAACATTACGGTCAGGTTCCACACCGCCTCACCCTTAAGCATGATACCCGTATCCTTCCAGTGTCCGAACCTGCTTATCTTATTTATATATTCGTCTGCAATATTAATTCCGCCCGTAAAGCCTGTGTGTCCATCTATCACCGTTATCTTTCTGTGGTCCCTGTTATTTTGTCTGAGTGATATAATCGGTACGACAGGATTAAACGGTGCCGCCTTAATGCCCAGTGCCTTCATGTTCGCTATAAATCTTGATGGTATCCACATGGCACACCCAAAGTCATCATAAATCAGCCGTACATCAACGCCCTCTGCTGCCTTTTGTGCAAGCACCTCAAGGATGCTTTCCCACATTTCTCCCTGTTTTATAATAAAATATTCCATGAAGATAAAGTGCTTTGCCTTTTTTAACTCCTCCATCAGACAGGCATAGTTTTCCTCACCGAGCGGAAAATATTTCACGCTTGTATTTTTGTAAACAGGGTATCCTGCTGTTTTTGATATATAGGTCGACTGCACATTTGCACTCTTGGAAAGGGCTTTTATCTCCTCAAGGTTCTCCGTATCATCCGGCATATACTCAAAGGTTTCCGTATGGTTTTCCAGTGCTTCCTCTATAAACTTAACCCGCGTTCTGTTTCCTGCAAGCATGACATACAGCGTTCCTCCAATCAGGGGTGCCGCAAGCACAACGACAACCCATGCCAGCTTATAGGCAGGGTTATCCTGCTTATTTACAATATAAAGTACCACAAACATAGAAAGCAGCACTGCACCCGAACGCCAATATATGACATACTGCTCCAGTGCACTGTATACCTTGATGGACAGTATAATCTGCAATACAATAAGGGTTACAACAACCAGCATTTTAAAAACAAACATCTGCCTGTTTCTGTTCGTCGAACCAATATTGACCTTTTTTTCACCCTTTTCCATTCAACCATTACTCCTTACTTACCCATCTCCCTGAAGCACCACAAGGAAGACAAAGTCCTGTTTCAGTTACGGGAAGTCCAATTTCCGATGCTTCCGTTTTTCCTCCGTATTTTTTCCCAACTGTCGTTTCTATCATATAGCAAAGCACAGACGGAGCAAGTCCTGTCGTATATGAATTTACAAGAAAAAATAGCGGGTCATCTGACAAAAGCTTACTGCACAGCCCAATAAACGGGTAAATGCGTTCCTCCAGCTTCCAAATCTCTCCCTTTGGTCCCCTGCCATAGGACGGCGGATCCATTATAATTCCATCATATTTGTTTCCACGCCTGATTTCTCTTTCCACGAACTTAACACAGTCGTCAACCAGCCACCTTACAGGTGCATCTGCCAAACCGGAGGATGTGGCATTTTCCTTTGCCCAATTTACCATGCCCTTTGAGGCATCCACATGAGTGACAGCAGCACCTGCCTTTGCAGCGGCAAGTGTTGCACCGCCTGTATAGGCAAAGAGATTCAGCACCTTAACCGTCCGGTCTGCCTGTCTTATAATATTCCCAAACCAATCCCAATTAACCGCCTGCTCCGGAAAAAGTCCCGTATGCTTAAAGGCAAAGGGCTTAAGATTAAATCTCAGCCCCTTATACCCGATTTGCCACTGCTCTGGCAGCTTTATGAATTCCCATTCACCGCCGCCGCTTTTGCTTCTGTGATAGTGGGCATTTATTTTTTTCCATGTGCCATTTTTCTTTGGCGTATTCCATATAACCTGAGGGTCCGGACGGAGCAGGATATATTTGCCCCAGCGTTCCAGCTTTTCTCCCTCACTGCAGTCTATAACCTCATAATCATCCCAGCCATCTGCAATCCACATAAAAATCCCCCTACCATTTCCTTTGTTCAATCGGGACATAGTCCTTATGCAGACCGACAAACTTGTATGCAGGTCTTATGATTTTACCCTTGTTTACAAGCTCCTCAATACGGTGCGCCGACCAGCCTGATATTCTTGATATGGCAAATATCGGTGTAAATATTTCGATTGGCAGCTTGAGCATCGTGTAAACGAAGCCGCTGTAAAAATCAACATTTGCACTTACCGTCTTAAAGGTCTTTCTGTGTTCCGCGATAAGCCTTGCCGCTATCGTTTCAACTCTGTCATACAGTGCAAATTCTTCCTCCAGCCCTTTCTCCTCCGACAGCTTTCTTGCATATTTTTTCAATATAACCGCCCTCGGATCCGACTCACTGTAAACCGCATGACCCATGCCGTATATCAGACCTGACTTGTCAAAGCCCTTTTTATCAAGAAGACCTTGGAGATAATCCGTTATCTCATCCTCATTTTGCCAATCCTTAACATGACTCTTTAGGTCATCAAACATCTGCTGAACCTTAAGGTTTGCTCCACCGTGTCTTGGTCCCTTCAGGGAGCCAAGTGAGGCTGCCACCGCTGAATATGTATCCGTTCCCGTTGACGAAAGCACATGTGTCGTAAAAGTGGAATTGTTACCGCCGCCATGCTCGGCATGTATGACAAGGCAGACATCCAGTACCTTCGCCTCAAGCTCCGTATATTTTCCGTCTGTACGAAGAAGTCTTAAAATGTTTTCCGCCGTTGAAAGTCCTTTCTTCGGTCTGTGGATGACGAGGCTCTTATCCATATAGTAATGTCTGTATGCCTGATAGCCATAAGCCGCCATAACAGGAAACTGTGCAATCAGCTTCAGGCACTGCATCAAAACATTTTTGATGCTTAAATCATTTGGGTTTGCATCGTATGAATAAAGCGTCAGCACACATTTTTGTAACACATTCATCATATCATTGCTCGGAGCCTTCATGATGACATCACGGTTAAAGGATTCCGGCAATTGCCTTAAATCCTCCAAAACCTCAACAAAGCTCTCAAGCTGTGGCTTAGTAGGCAGCTCTCCGAATAAAAGCAGGTAGGTTGCCTCCTCAAAGCCGTAAAGGCTGTTTCGGAAGCCCTCCACAAGCTTCTTCACCTCATACCCCTGAAAATACAATTCACCCTGTATCGGTATTCTCTTTCCTTCCTCCACCTTAAAGGCAACCACATCTGAAACCTCAGTCAGTCCTGTAAGCACGCCCCGTCCATTGGAGTCTCTTAATCCTCGTTTTACGTTATATTCCTCATATAAATTCAGGTCTATTTTCCCTGATTCGTTACAGAAACGAACGTATTCATCTATTATCTCATCAAAACTTATTTCTGCCATTCTATATACCTCCTTGAATACGTCTTTATTTAATATACTTTAATTTACGCTGTTTGGTTTATTCTCGCAATCTATCGACTCAATCTTTCCCGTTTCAGGATTTGACCGTATGGACATTAAAACATATTCAAAGGTTTTCGTGTTATAGTAATAATACGCATGCTCATAGGTTGCTGTCGAATATTCACTTACAAAATAATCATCACCCAAATCACCATACAGCTTCCCAAACTCCGATGCGTCACCTCCGAGCTTAAGCCCTCCCGGAAAAACAACATCGAGGTCTATATAACCCGCCTCAACTCCAATCTGAACCACATATGCATTTATCGGAAGTATTGCATTTTGCGTATAGTTGTAAAGCTTAACCTCTATTCTGCTACCATTCTTCTCCATATAGGTTGTCGTCATATCCTCACCTAAAAGGTATTCCTCCGTTGCCGTATCCAGAATCCATCCGTTTTCTGCAAGCACTGACGCAGGTACAGGAAGCTGGTAATTTACCCCATCCAAGGTAATAATTGCATCAAACCGGTCTGTAGACGGACCTTCCGGTGCCTTATACAAATCATTGATGCCCGGTGCATCCGTGCTAATCTGTGACGGCTCACTCTCTAATCCCTCCGGTACGGCAATATTTGCCATGCGGATTGAACTGAGCTTCCCATCTGCATCAACCTTCAAATCCATTCCATCGTCCCATGAATCTCCTGCATAATCAAGGCGGACCGCTCCGTCGTCCTCATCCTCGAATCTATATTCGGGTGCCCCATAGCTTACTTTTATATCTGCTTCGCTTGCCTTGCCCAGCATAATTCCTGCCGGAAGCTCAAACTCCATATTCTCGCTGATATCCTCTATTTCAATTCTGATTCCGATGATAAAGCAGTCGCTGATGTCCAGCTCGGATAATCCAAAATTGGCAATCGTAGCATATAGCTGCACGCCGTCCATATGAAATTGTACCGTATCATCTGCACCTGCTGCCAAGGTAGTCGGTATACGGTCAGCTTTCCAGCCTGCCGCAATCCAGTCGGCATATGGTACAGGAAGCTGGTACATGGTATCGTTCACCCGAAACTGATAATCTCTCCAGTTATCTGAAAGCTCTTTCGGACTTTGGTATACATAGCCGCCTTCCTCCGTGCTTCCTTCTGTATCTTTCTCCGTTGTCGTCTCTGTGGTATCATCCGTTTTTTCACCGGTACCGCTGTCTCCTGATGATGCCACAGGCTGAGACTCTGTCGTTTCCTTCTTCTTTTTATCTCCACCGCCGCCTAACACGATTGCAAGCACAGCCACAAGAACAACTGCAGCCAGTGCACTAATGACAATGTAACCTGTTTTCCGGTTGTCCTTTCCCTTCGTGCTTGCCCCCACAGGTCCGCTGATATGCATGGACTGCTTTGACAATGACATGCTGTTTGCCTGTGCGGCTGCCGAAGCTATCGGAATGCTGCTGCCTGCCTGTACAACCGGTGCCTCCCCGTAAAGGTCCGTGAGAAGCTGCCCGATATTTTGATATCTGTCATTTATTTTAACTGCAAGCCCCTTTGCCAGTACGCTTGCCGTGCGTTGTGAAACCGGAATGCCCATGGAGGACGGAGACTGGTACATATCCTGCTCCATTCTCTCCACACTGTTTGGAGGCACCATACCTGTAAGCATTTTGTACATGGTCGCACAAAGACTGTATATATCCGTCCATGGTCCCTGATTTCCTTTTGCATAATACTGCTCCGACGGTGCATAACCATGCTTTAAAATTACCGTGTAGGTCTTATCGCTCTCCGCCGACTGTCCTCTCGCCGAACCAAAATCGATAAGCTTTATCTTTCCCTCGGTATCAACCATTATGTTATCAGGACTGATATCCCTGTGGACGAGCCCCGAATTGTGTATCTGATACATTGATTCAAATACTGGCTTCATCAGTGCAAGCACCGTTGCCTCGTCCAGTCTTCCACCACAATTTTTCAGATACTCCTTAAGGTTAATTCCATTTATGTATTCCATTACGATGTAAGCCGTTCCGTTTGCATAGAAGAAATCCTTTACGGAAACAATACCCTGAAGCTGGTAGAACCTGGAAATATTTTGGGCTTCCTCAACATAACGCTTCAAGCCCTTGTCATATATTTCCCTGCTTCCCTCGTTTGGTATAACCTCCTCAGACCTTGATGCATCACGCCCTGCAATACTGTCAGGGAAATATTCCTTAATCGCAATATATGTCTGGAGATTTAAATCCCATCCTATATATGTTATGCCAAAGCCGCCGACACCTATTACACGTCCAAGCATATATTTATTTTCTAAAACAGTAAACGGCTTGAGACAATTGGACCGTTCCTCGTATCCATTTATATCAAACCCGCAGTATGAACATGTATCCTCATTTTCCTGAATTGCCTGCATGCAATTCGGACATCTGTCGTACCTTGTTTGCATATGGTTCCTCCTATTTATAAAACAAAAGATGTTATTTATTATATCAAACTATGCATTTATACACAACTTCTTTATATTTCCACAATATATTTTTCAAATGCATTAATCACCTTGGTGCCGTTATATGTGGACTCCCTCTTAAAGTCCCTGCCATAATTGATGTGTACATGACCGTGTGCAAAAAGCTGTGGCTTATACTCATCCATCAGGTCAAGGAACACCTGAAAACCTGTATGCGGCAGGTCCTGCCCGTCATTCAGCCGGTATGCAGGTGAATGTGTAATCAGTACATCTATACCGCCCAGCTTTTTTGCCTTTCTCCTAAGCTTTTTGGCTCTCTTTTTCATTTCCTCCTCAGTAAACTGCAGTGGTCCGTAATTGTAGCTCATGCAGCCTCCAAGCCCCATTATTTTCACGCCCTCATGCACATAAATATCATCATCAATGCAGATGCAGCCATCCGGGGGCGTCTCGTCATAACAGTAATCGTGGTTTCCCTTCACATACAAGATGGGAACCTTGGAAAATGTGGCAAGGAACGACAAAAACTGTGGTGCCAAATCACCACACGATATAATCAAATCTATGTTTTCCAGCTTTTTCTTTTCAAAAAAATCCCAATAATATTTTGACTCTTCATCCGCCAACAACAAAATTTTCATTTGTTAATTCTCCTCATCCGGCATTGCAGCTTCTGCATCCTCCGTGTTCTCGGCAACTCCTTTCAGCTCAACGATTTTCTTTGCCTCATCCTTAAGCTCTTCTATCTCCGGTATTTCACCTTCGATATTATCTACAAGGTAGTTCATAAGCATGATATCCTCAGGAAGCATTTCTCCACCGCCGTCATTCTTTTTTTCACCTGACCTTGAGGTAATGGTTCCCTGAAACGGACTTATTTTATTCTCCATGATAAGCTCTTTCATAATTTCAACAAGCTTCTTCGTTCCCTCAGGTATCTTCTCCGAGCATATCAGGTCTACAACACCCGATGACAATCCCCACCAATAATTAAGTGCCTCATCAATATTTGAAATCTCCTCATTCAAGGCGCCGCTCACAATGGAGTCTACAAGCTTTTCATAAAAGACGCCCCATAAATACACAGGCATGGCAAGATTTTCTATCTTACCGCCAACAATGCTGTAAAGTCCAAACTGTCTGTTGTTGACCTCCGAACGGAACATAAGCTGGTCGGAAACATATTCTATATTCAGTTGTCTGAATTTTTCCAGAACGCTTTCTATTGACACATCCCTTATCGTCGTCCATTCCAAATAGACCTTTGCATAAGGATTTACCATCTTGGCACCCAGTGCAAACGCATTTACATTTGCAGGCATACCGATAATCGGATAATCTGCTATGTATCCTATCTTTCCGTTTTTGGTAAGTGCACCTGCAACCATTCCTGCAAGAAATTTAACCTCATACAGCCTTGCATAATAGGTACTTATAATTTTGTGCGACGTATTAAGGGAACAGTTTAATATGCTTACGTCAGGGTGGTTGACCGCAACCTTAAGGCTTGCCTTAACCTGCTTGGATGAGGTTGTGAAAATAATCTTCACACCCATGAGAATCAGGTCCTCCATTGCAATTACGGCGTCCTCCTCCGAGTTGAGGTTATGTACCTTCACCGTTTTGATTCGGTCCTTACAATTTTCCTCAAGATAAATTCTTCCAAGCTCATGTCCGTAAAGCCAGTCTGACTCATCCGGATTTTTGTCAAATACAAATGCAACCATAACCTTCTTTGGCGATGAGCTTGAGAAATAATCCGTCAACTTCTTCCTGCCTTTCTTTGACGGCTCCATGGCAAGCTTCACTTCCCTGCCCTTTGACTCTATTAAAAATTCATCCCAGAGAAGATGGATTTTCTCTTTCATTTCCGCTTCTGTAAGGTTTTTGATTGCTTCATAGCCATATAAGTCTATAAATATCAAAAATGCATCACCGCTTGTTATCGGCAGCTTTTCACCCTTTTTTGATTGCAGTGCCTTACAGAAATTGTGATGTGCCGAGCCAAAGTCCCTGACCTGTTCTTCATTCCATTCCGCCTCCACATCCTGTGATGTAAGCTCAAGCATCCTCTGGAAACAGCCCTCCTGGGAAAACCACAGATAATTAATTCCCGTGATTTTGTAGAAATCCATGAATTCATAATATATTTTAACCTGCAGATTGTCCGATTTCTTCGGTATTTTCCTTGTGACCATCGCAGGGATTGTTACCGCCTCAAAATATTTTAATACGGAAACTCTTTTGTTCCCCTCCACGACATAAAAGTAGTTCATGTATTCATAAACCTTTATGGGGTCACGTATCCCCTCCTCAACCTGACTGTCACAAAGGGAGGACCATTTTGCACCAAACTCCGTCTTATAATCAAGGATAGGCATAAAGTTGTTGGCAAACGCATAGGTTCTGCCCATATTGCTTGTTCCCACAACTCTGTCAAGCGGAATATCCACAAGTCCAAGATTTACTTCGCTTTGTATTTCAGCATCCTCCAATATTTCATCAAGCACGGGAAGATACTCAGACTCTCCCTTTGCAATTGCATTTTTAAAGGCCTTTAATCCTAATTTCTGTGCCTTTTCATATTCAACATATGACATGTGTTCTCCTTTCCCCGTAGGAAATAAACTCAATTGTGCGTAATCATATTTAGTATCATACCATTTTCTAATTTTTCAGTCAAATGCGGCAGCAAAGTTAAAATATATTTTTTCCTCTTCATTCGTCCAAAAAGGGACTGTCACAGTTCCTTAAATCTTACTGCGACAGCCCCTTTGAAATATCTTATATCATGTCAGTGACCTTGCGGCTAGCATACTCCCTGGGCAAGCATTGCCTCTACAACCTTCTCGAAGCCTGCAATATTAGCGCCTGCAACATAGTCACCTTCAACGCCATATCTCTTTGCTGCATCATCAATATTGTGGTAAATGGTTACCATGATATTCTGAAGCTTGGCATCTACTTCCTCAAAGCTCCATGAAAGTCTCTCTGAGTTCTGTGACATTTCAAGAGCTGAAGTTGCAACACCGCCTGCATTTGCAGCCTTACCGCCTACAAACCATACGCCGTTCTCCTGAAGATACTTTGTAGCATCAAGCGTAGTAGGCATGTTTGCTCCCTCACATACTGCCTTACAGCCATTTGCAACAAGCTGCTTTGCATCCTCCAGAAGAAGCTCATTCTGGGTTGCACACGGAAGTGCAATATCACACTTAATCTGCCATACACCTCTGCCCTCGTGATACTCGGCATTTGGTCTTGCTGCTGCATACTCTGTAAGACGTGCTCTCTTAACTTCCTTAACCTCTTTCAGGAGTGCTACGTCAATTCCATCCGGGTCATAAATCCAGCCTGTTGAATCAGAACATGTTACTGCCTTTGCTCCCATCTGATGTGCCTTCTGGATAGCATAAATAGCAACATTACCTGCACCTGATACACAGATTGTCTTTCCTTCCATGCTCTCTCCGTGGCACTTCATCAATTCCTGTGTAAGATATAATAATCCATAGCCTGTAGCTTCTGTACGCACAAGGGAACCACCGTATGTAAGACCCTTACCTGTAAGAACTCCCTCATAGGAACCGCGAATTCTCTTATACTGTCCGAACATGAAACCAATCTCTCTGGCACCTGTTCCGATATCACCTGCAGGAACATCAATATCTGCTCCTATATACTTGCAAAGCTCTGTCATAAAGCTCTGGCAGAATGCCATGATTTCCCTGTCTGACTTGCCCTTAGGGTCGAAGTCGGAACCACCCTTGCCACCGCCGATTGGAAGTGTTGTAAGTGCATTCTTGAAAATCTGCTCAAAGCCTAAGAACTTAATAATTCCAAGATTTACGGATGGGTGAAGTCTAAGTCCTCCCTTGTAAGGTCCTATCGCATTGTTAAACTGTACACGATAACCCCTGTTTACCTGTACCTGTCCATTATCATCTACCCAAGGAACCCTGAACATGAACTGTCTGTCCGGCTCTGTAATTCTCTCAAGAATTGCGTTCTTTTTATAAAGCTCCTCATTTGCATCAATAACAGGTCTAAGTGAGTCAAGAACCTCTGTAACTGCCTGTAAAAATTCCGGCTGGTCAGCGTTCTTCTTTTGTACTATTTCAAGCACTTCATCTACATATGACATTTTTAATATTCCCCCTAGAAATAATTTCGGTCGAAAAAAAGAAAACCGATGTGAAGATTATATTACAGTGACTTTTGATTGTAAAGAAAAAACTTGTTTTTAGTTTGAAAAAACAAGTTTTTCGTCATATTACATATTTTTGCGAGGCAAAGCATCTTTTCTTACCTCCAATATTTGCAGCGGTGCTTTACACAAGTGGAAAAAACAATCTGTGTTTTGGTCTTTCCAAACCTCTGCAGCTCTCCGATAAAACGGTCAAGCTCCGTGGTCGTCGGAAACCGGACCTCAATCAGCATCGAGTAATCACCCGTAACACAGTTGCATTCCACCACATTCATAACACTGTCTATGTACGGATAAAATTCCTTTTTCTGGTCAGGCTCCACCTGAAGGTTAATAAATGCCTTGATGTAATGTCCCATTGCTTCCGGATTAATCCGTGTCGTAAATCCCTCCAGAACGCCCTCCTGAAGCATTTTGTCTATTCTTGCCCCCACTGCTGTGGGAGACATAAATACCCGCTCTGCGATTTCCTTCAAGGACACCCTTGCATTATCCTGGAGCATTGTAAGGATCTGCTCGTCAACCGCATCCAGTTTATAGTAAACCATTTCCTTCTTTTCCATGATATTCTCCTAATATTTTTACTGCCTCTTTATATTTTTCCACACGTTTCATGTCCTTTTCCCTGACGCCCGTAAGCCGCGACATATCCATATTGTGTTCAAGGTCAGCCAGCTTAATCCTTGCCGCCAATTCATTTTGTGCAAGTCCTCTTATGTAGTCCATATAATCCATATCCTTTGGGCGGGTAAGAAGCCTGACCGCCTCCACGACCTGTTCGGGAAAACCTGCGTCCCGCAATGCCGCAAGACTGACATGCCCATCCTCCACAACATCATGCAGCAGAGCCGTGCAGACACTAGTTTCATCCTCCATCTGTTCCGCAAGATGTAAGGGATGAAACACATAGGGCACCCCTCCCTTATCAAGCTGTCCGTGGTGTGCCGTGTAACAAATATTTAACGCTTTTTTCGTAAGTGTAGTATAAATCACATGTGCACCTCTTTCCGATTATTAAGGAATGTAATAAATTCTTTTTCTGAAAGCGGCTTTGAAAAATAATAGCCCTGTATATGGTTGATGCCCAGCTCCTCCATTGTACGGTATTGCTCCTCCGTTTCAATACCCTCAGATACAATCTTGAGCCCCATTCCATGTATCATGTGTATCGCCGCATCCATAACATATTTTGCCTTCCTGTTTTCAAAATATGCGTTGGTCATGCTCTTGTCAAATTTAACAATTTCAACCGGCATGTCCACGATGTAGTTCAAATTTGACTGTCCCGTTCCAAAATCATCCAGCGAAAAGCTTACACCATAGCCTATCAGTGCCTCCATATTTTCAAGCAATGTCTTTTTTGCATTGGTTGAGGCAGACTCGGTAATTTCCAGATTTACAAACTTTGGGTCAACACCGTACTTATCCATGATTCTTATGTAATCGGTTGCCAGATAATCATATGCACACTGAACAACGGAGAGATTGACCTCCATATACTGTAGCCCAAAATGTTCTAACGGATTTTCCTTAATAAAGCGGCACACCCGTTCAAATACAAGCTCACCAAGCTTGAGTATCATTCCGCTTTCTTCCGCAATATCGATAAAAGCACCCGGCATAACCAGCTTTCCATCATCATCCCATATCCGCACAAGTGCCTCGGCGGCAGTAAAGCGGTGCTGATCCGTAGAGAAAATTGGCTGATAAAATACATCAACCCTGTCATTGTTAATAGCATCAATAATCAACTGCCCCATCTCATTTTTCCGGTTTATCTTGTCAACCATTTCATCACTGATACGGCATAAATCATTTTCGGTAAATTGCTTTTCGTCATCCCGTGCCCACCGTATCAGCTCATAAAAATCCTCCGTGCGGTTTATCACGTTGGCATGTGGCAGAAATAACCATTTGGGATGTACCTGTTTTTTGTCATTATCTCCCCAGCCAAGCATAAATCTTTGCCGCATTTCTTCCAGTTGCCGCTCTGCCATATCTGTATCGCGAAACAGCATAATAATTTCACCTTGGGAATTTTTAAACGGAAGTGCCTCGGGAATCTTCAAAAAATATTCGATAATTTCCATCTTGACGGCTTCCCTTTTTTCTGACGTTATATTTTGGTATGCAATGTCCTCAAAGAAAATTCCGACTGCCGAAAAATCCTTTTTCTTCGCAAACATCTGTCGTGTATACTGGTGCAATGCTCCTCCGTTAAACATTCCCGTCTGTCTGTCAAGATTTGTCTCCGGATTTTCCAGCTTCAGATAGAGAACCATGATTCCGATTGCGCCTGCGTAACCGACGATAAGAATATTCGTGTACATGAACTGAATTTGTGACGCAACAATCCAGATAATCAGCCATATAAAAACTGCCTCGCGGCGTCTTGGATTGATTTTCCCCTTTTTTTGTACCAGCATATAAAAAATGATAGCAAAAAAAACCAAAGCCATGCCATAGGTCACAAAAAGGCTTGGTCCATGGGTATAAAGAACGGTTTTTCCATCCTCAGCATAATGATAATCAATCGGTGCGGCATATGTGCCGGCTATACCGGCTGCAAGCAAGGCCGTATATAATTTCATTCTCTTTCTGTACATTTCCCTTGTTTCAAACATATCCACACACATATAAGTCAGTGCGGTATATGCAACAAAGAGAAGTGTAACCAGATAGCTTTTGGCAATCAATTTGACGAAGCCTGCCCCCAGCAAATGACGATGCCAAATGGCAACAATGGATAATATGTCGAAAACAAGGCAAAAGAAAGTAGCCCAAAAAACTCTCAAAAAAGCCTTTTGGGTGTCAAGAGATATACGTCTCTGACGTATATAAAAATAAAACAACAACAGCATTAAAACAATACCGCAACACTGCATTCGTATTGACATAGTTTTTTCCTCTTTTTTCCTCCAACGCCTCCTTTTATTATAATTCACGTTCTCCGTTAAATCAAGAGCCATGACGCGGTTTATGTCTGTTTATAAAAGTCAAACTGTTTATTTTTGTCATTTTTACAGACATACATTGCTGTATCTGCCTTTTGATAAAGCTGGTCAAAGGTTTCCCTGTTCTCTTTTTTATGAATCACGGCACCAAGACTGACACGCACACCTTTTCCTTCCATTTCCTCAATTGTGATTTTGGCAAGCTCGCCAAAGAAACGCTCAATACAGTTTTTGCCTGTTTCCTCATCACAGACACCCACAACAAAAACGGCAAATTCATCGCCGCCAAGCCTCATGATTACATCTCCACTCCCAAAGCTTCTCTTTAAACAGCCTGCAATTTCAATCAACACCTTATCACCTACCGTATGTCCGTAAGTGTCATTTACCGATTTGAATTTATCCACATCGCAAAGACAGAACATGCCACTTACCTTTCCCTTTAAGATAGCTTCTATCCGATACTCCCCGCTTCCTCTGTTGTTTATCTTGGTGAGGGAGTCCGTCTGTGAAAGAACGATAAGCTTCTGTTCCATTTTCTTCTTTTCTGTAACGTCCGTCAGGGAGGTTATGTTTATCTTGTCGCCGTTTGCAATGACAACTACCCTTGACTGTGACAGGATACATGTATATCCGTTCTCGTTCCCGTTATTTGGAACGGTGTATTCGCATATATATTCATCGCCTACCTCCGTAAGCCCCATAAAGCTTTTTGTAATCTTTTTTCTGTCCCCTGACACAATCTTGTCGGTAAGACGGTCAATTCCACCTCCAAGCTCGCTTCTGTCAGAAAAACCAAACAGCTTCAACGCTGCATTGTTGACCATGAGAAGCTCCCTTTTCTCAATATCCATGGCAATAATACCGCTGCTTTGCATTTGAAGCATTTCGCTGTAAATCTCATTTTTATTTTCCAGTGCCTGCTTTAGTGCATCCTGGTATGCAAGCTCCCGCTTTTTTTCCTCATCAATATACTGTATTGCATAAATCACCTGCTTTAGGTTCCCCAAATCATCCCTGCTGACAAGAATAAAATGAGCCCTGCACCAATGTCCGTTTTTCGCTAACAGCTCCTCACTGATAATATTTACGTCCTTCATCCGTTCATTCAAAGTACTGAGATCCGTAAACTTCAAAATGACATCCACATAAGCAGGGTCTGTAAGCTCTGTCATCATCTGCCGCATCTGCCGGTCTGCATGTTCCTTCTGATTTACAAACCTTCTTACATCTGCGGTGCTCTGAAATTCTCTCTGTGTATTGTCCTTAAGGTTCAACACATGCATGGAAACATAAATTCCTGCAATGGCTTCTATCATTTTTTGCTCCAATGTCACACGTCTCTCAATGTCATTTACGACAAATGCAGAAACCGACCTGAGCAAATATAAGGTTTCCGTATTTTTGTTCGGGTTGTCAACACCCAAAAAGCCCAGCATTTTCCCTTTTAGGTATAATGGAGCCGCCATAAGACTGCTTATATCCTGCATGGCAAGTATTTTGTATTCATCCGACTCTTCGCTGATTTCACCCACCCGTGAGCTGATAAAAAATTCGCCTTTTTCATCAAAATGCTTAAACCACCTGTCAATTATGTGTATGTCTAAATTTTGTAACACATCAATCTGCGGTTCAACACCATCCTTACACCACTCGTAGGTGTTATCCATGAGCAGCATTTCCTTATCAAATTCAAAAATGTATGCCCTGTCTGCATCGTGAAAGTCTGCAATAATTTGTAAAAGCTCATTTATGGCAGTATTCACATCATCACTGGCATACAACGTTTTTACACATTCCATCAACGCAGCATCTAAGTTTAGCTGCTTTGCCATTTCTTCTTTTGTGGGATTACCCTTAACGTAGCTATCCATGTTTTTCTCCATTATCCATAGATTATTTTCTGACGCTTGGAACATACTATACTATATTTGCAATAATGGAAATATTTTAACCTATTTCAGGTTAGAAATCAATACCCTGTATCAGGTTAACATATAATACCCATGAGGTGATTACAGTGAGCAACAGATTGAGGGCATTACGTGAAGACGCTGACTTATCGCAGGCAAAGCTTGCCGCAATGCTTGGCATGTCTCAAACCGGATACTCAAAGTACGAAACCGAAGAAAATGATATTCCGACCCAGATTTTAATTAAGCTTTCAAAAATATACAATACAAGCATCGACTATCTTTTGTGCCAGACGAATGTAAAGACGCCCTATGGATGAAAAGCAACTTCTGCTTTCAGATTTCCCGTGAAAGCTTCGCTACCGTCTCCACATGGGTTCCCTGGCAAAAGGCATCAAAAACAGCCGCCTGTTCCAGCTTATATCCCTGCTCTGATAATATTTTTATATCCCTTGCAAGGGTTGCAGGGTCACAGCTTACATAGACAAGCCTTTCAGGTGCCATGGCAACAATCGTATCAAGCAGCACTCTTTCACAGCCCTTTCTCGGTGGGTCAACAACGATAACGTCAGGATGCTTCCCAGCACTGCCACTTTCCTGCCGATAAAATTCTGGCACGACGATTTCCGCCTTTCCACAATAAAACGCAGCATTTTTGATGTCGTTTATCCTTGCATTTTCCCGTGCATCCTCTATTGCCTGCGGAATAACCTCAACACCAAATACCTTTCCTGCCTTTGCAGCAAGGCACAAGGAAATCGTGCCAATTCCGCAGTACAGGTCCCACACGGTCTCTCCACCCTCAAGCTTTGCGTACTCGATTGCCTTGTCGTAAATTTCCTTTGTCTGTACAGGATTTACCTGATAAAAAGACATTGGGGAAATGTTAAATAAAATATCTCCGATATAATCCTGTATATAGCTTCGTCCCCATACGGTTTCGCAGCGGCTTCCCAAAATTTTGTTGGTCTTTTCCCTGTTTATATTGATGCATACGCTTTTCAATGTTATTTCAGGTTCCGTATTGCGGACTGCATTATATTTATCTACTGCCTCAGTAAGCAGACGGACCAGTGCATCAGCCTCATCCCTTTTCAACCCATTCCCATTGATTACAAGGCACACCATAAGCTCCCCTGTGCAAAAGCCTACCCTTGTAAGAATATGCCGCACAAGTCCACTATGGCTTTCCTCATGATAAGCAATGCTTCCGTCATCAAACTTTGCAAACCATTTTCTCATGTATTTTATGATATAATCATTGATGGGATGACCAATGTGACACTTACCCAAATCGACAATCGAATGAGTTCTTCCTGCGTAAAAGCCAATTACAACTTTGCCCGCTCTATCCCGCCCTACGGGAAGCTGCATTTTATTTCTGTAAAAATATGGCTCATCCATTCCATGCGGTGGTTCCATATATGCACCAGCTCCGCTGATTCCCCCGATTCGTTCCAAACATGACTTAACTTTATTCCACTTGTATTCCACCTGTTTTTCATATGACATATGCATCAGGCTGCACCCGCCACAGCTTCTTGCCTTGTCACACACAGGTGTTACCCTGTGGGGTGACGGCTCCATAATCTCCTCCACCCTGCCGTATGCATATGTTTTCTTAACCTTAACAATACGTACGAGTGCCCTGTCGCCAATCAGCGTATCCTTTACAAACAGGGTAAAGCTGCGGTCATTTTGGCGGTCCTTAATATGACCAATGCCCTCACCGTCCGTTCCAATATCTTCAATGTAAACCTCATAACAATCATTCTTAATCATTTGTCATTCTCACATTTGATTCAAACATTTTATTGTAGCCAAGCCATCCGCTCTTATCCTTGTTTGCATTTAGCAGCTCGGTAAAGGTCTGTATTTTTGCATCTATGTTATCTGCATGTGCCAGGGCAAGTGCCTCAATCAACGCCGGCTTCTTCGGTGAGCCATATTCAAGCTCCCCATGATGGGAAAGGATACAGTGCAAAAGCTCATCGGCAAAGCCTGCCGGAAAGTCAGGTATTTCCTTTATTTTCTCATTTACCAGCATCGTTCCCATAACAATGTGACCTACAAGCTGCCCCTTGTCCGTATAATCATTTTCAGGAAAATCAGATAGTTCATCCACCTTTCCTATATCGTGCAAAAGTGCGGCTGACACAAGCAAATCTCTCTTTAATACCGGATATTGTTCTGCAAGGTAACCACAAAGCTTTGCAACAGATAAGGAATGCTCCAGCAGACCACCGATAAAGCCATGGTGAATGGATTTTGCCGCCGAATGTTTCTTAAACTTTTCCACAAACGCCCTATCATCTACAAATACGCTTTTTAAAAGTGCCTTCACATGCGGTTCATTTATACTGTCAACCAGCCCTAACAGCTCCTTATACATCTCCTCAATATTTTTTTCGGAGCACGGCATATAATCAGAGGGGTCAAACTCTCCCGCATCAGCAACCCTGACCCTCTTTATATTCAGCTGCAACGCACCGTTAAAGGTTGTAACCTGTGCCTCAACCCGTATGTAATCCATTGCCTCAAAATGTGATATTCCGTTGTTAAGCTCCCATATTTTGGCATCAACCGTTCCCGTCCTATCCTGAAGGGAGAGCGAGTAATAGCTTTTTCCTGCCTTCGTTTTTAAATCAAGCTTTGACTTGCAAAGATAAACCTCTGATATCATATCTCCGTCACGGAGTTCATTTATATAATTCATTCTGTCTTGTATGCTCCTTTTTTATTTCTAAATAAACATTACAAACAAGATAACACTATATTTCCTTGAGTGCAAGTAAAATTAAGCTTTATATTTTGACGATTATACTATAAAATGTAGATAGAAATAATTTTAAAATAAAGGATTATGCCATGAATAAACGCAGCTTACGGTTACTGGAATACAACAAAATATTATCCATGCTGACGGAATATGCAGCTTCACCGATGGCAAAGCACCGCTGTGACAGGATGAAGCCACAGAAGGATATTCATACAATAAAGACACTGCAAAGCGAGACGCGGGATGCATATCTCCGGCTTGAGGAATATGGAAATTTATCCTTTTCGGGGCTTTCCGATACGGGTGCTTCCATCAAACGCCTCTTTGTCAATGCAACGCTGACATCAAAGGAGCTTTTAGATATTGCTGCTCTTTTGACCGTGTGTGAAAATGCAAAGGCATACGATGATACTGCAGAAGAAAAACCCGTTGACAGTTTATCCGGACGTTTTCACCAGCTTATACCACTTTCGCACATTTCCTCGGAAATAAAAAGGTGTATCATTTCGGAAAATGAATTTCCTGACGATGCATCCTCCAAGCTTAAGTCTATCCGGCGGAACATCAAGCTTACCAACGACAAGCTGCACCAGCAGCTCAGCAAGCTCATAAAAAATGATGCCACAAAGGACCAGCTTCAGGACAGCCTGATAACCATGCGGAACGGAAGATACTGTATCCCCGTCAAACAGGAATACCGCTCCGCCTTTCCAGGCATGATTCATGACAGATCCCAAACCGGCTCGACACTTTTTATTGAGCCGATGTCCGTTGTCAACCTGAACAACGAGATAAAGGAGCTTGAGGGTGCAGAGCTTTTAGAGATTGAAGCCATACTGGAAAACTTGAGCAAACTGGCAGCCGGGGCAGTTGAAGATATTGACTACGACTCCAAATTACTGACTGAGCTTGATTTCATTTTTGCAAGGGCAAAGCTGGCCCGTGCCATGGATGCCAGCGAACCAATTTTTAACACGGATGGCATTGTTGATATAAAAAACGGAAGGCATCCGCTGTTGGATAAGCACACGGTTGTCCCTGTCGATATCAGACTTGGCGAAGGCTACAATCTCCTTATCGTCACGGGTCCAAATACAGGTGGAAAAACTGTTTCCTTAAAAACCTTGGGATTATTTACACTGATGGGGCAGGCAGGTCTTCACATTCCTGCCTTGGAGGGCTCTAAGCTTTCCGTATTTGATGATGTTTTTGCGGATATTGGGGACGAACAAAGTATAGAGCAAAGCCTCTCAACCTTTTCCTCCCACATGAGCAATATCGTATATATTGTGAACCATGCCACGCCCCACTCACTCTGCCTGTTTGATGAGCTTGGCGGGGGCACTGACCCCATAGAGGGTGCTGCACTTGCAATCGCAATACTAAAGCATTTAAAGGATATGGGAGCACGATGCATGGCGACCACCCATTACAGCGAATTAAAGACATTTGCACTTTCCGCTGATGGTGTTGAAAATGCATCCTGCGAATTTGATGTTGCCACGCTAAAGCCTACCTACAAGCTTATGCTTGGTATTCCGGGCAAGTCCAATGCATTTGCCATATCAAGTAAGCTGGGACTGCCTGACCATATCATTGACACCGCAAAGGCACAGCTTGACAGCGATGCGGTTGACATGGAAACGCTCCTGTCAGAGCTTGAGAAAAACAAAACGGCCATTGATGCCGACAAGGCGGCAATCGAAAGCTACAAAAAAGAAATCGAACTGCTGAAAAAACGTATTTCGGAAAAGGAAGAAAGCCTTGACAAAAAGAAAAGCGAAATACTGGAAAAGGCAAGAAACGAGGCACGCAACATTATTGATGAAGCAAAAAATGTTGCTGACAAGACAATAAGTGACTACAATAAATGGCGTAGCAATCCGCAAAAAGCGGACATGAAATTAATGGAGGATGCACGTGGAAAGCTGCGTGACAAGCTTAAGTCCTACAGTCCGGAAGCCGACACTGCAAAAAAACAGACCTCAAACCACAAAGCATCCGACTTCCACATTGGCGACAAGGTCCATGTGCTCAGCATGGGAGCCAAGGGAACCCTTAGTACCCTTCCCGACCAAAAGGGAAACGTTACGGTACAGATGGGCATACTCAGCTCCAGGCTGCATATCAGCGATCTGCTGATTGTAAACGAGCCTGATTTTACTACGGATGCCGAAAAATACAAACAAAAAAAGCCTGCACTTGGAGGCGGAACCCACAGCTCGGGACGCACCTCCATAAATAAGGCAATGACATTTTCACCAGAGCTGAATGTCATGGGAATGACGGTGGACGAGGCGGTCATGGAAATAGATAAGTTTCTTGATGACGCCTGCCTTTCCCACATGGAAAAAGTGACCATCATTCACGGAAAAGGAACCGGTGCCCTGCGGACAGGCATACACAAATATCTGAAAACGCAAAACTATGTTAAATCCTTCCGCTCCGGTGAGTATGGCGAGGGGGAACACGGTGTTACAATTGTAGAGTTATAAGACATTGGAGGTTTTGAATGGAAAAGCAAAGAATACTGATTGTTGACGATGACGAAAATATAGCAGAGCTTATTTCACTTTATCTTGTAAAGGAATGTTTTGCCACGGAAATAGCGTATAACGGCAAAGATGCCCTAAGACTTTCGAAGACATACAATCCCCATCTGATACTGCTTGATATTATGCTCCCTGACATAGATGGCTACGAGGTATGCACAGAAATCCGAAAAACAAAAAATACGCCCATCATCATGCTCTCGGCAAAGGGTGAGGTTTTTGACAAGGTGCTTGGTCTTAAAATCGGAGCGGACGATTATATGATTAAACCATTTGACTCAAACGAGCTTGTTGCACGGGTAAAGGCAGTTTTGCGTCGTACTACGGTTGATACGGATAAAACAAACGTGGCAATTGAGACGGAGCATCAGGGTAATTTTGTCGAATACGACGGACTGCTTATCAATATTACAAATTATACGGTTACCTTTGAGGGACGCCAGATAGAAATGCCCCCAAAGGAGCTTGAATTGTTATACTTTCTGGCAAAGAAGCCAAATCAGGTTTTTACAAGAGACCAGCTTCTCGATACACTTTGGGGCTACGCATACATTGGTGATTCCCGGACCGTTGACGTACACATTAAACGGCTCCGCGAAAAGCTGAACGAAAACCATAACTGGTCCATCAGCACCGTTTGGGGCAAGGGCTACAAATTCGAGGTGAGATAATATGAAACATTCCCTGTTTGACCGAATTTTTTTGAGCTTCCTGCTTATATTTCTTGCTACATTTACCGTACTGATTTTCTACTCCTCCTATGCCACAAAAAAGGCATTGGTTGCCGAAAAATCCGAGGTACTTACAAATGAGGCATATCTGATAGGCGAACAGACAATATCAAATTTTGTACGGGGCGTTTATACGCTGGAATACACACAGGAAAACCTGCAATACTACAGCGATAGACTGGATGCCAGCATTTGGGTGGTTGACATGAAGGGCATTATGATTGTTGCATCCAGCACCAAGGAAAATATTGAGGTGCCGACCAATATATTTCTTGTGGACCAGAATTTTGACATAACAAAGGGACAGACACTTACGGGAGATTTTTATGGCTTATTCAACGATGAGGTAATCACGGTTACGATGCCAATTGAAACTGCCGGGGAGCCAAACGGAATGATACTGATTCATTCAACGGTTTCACAAATCCGGAGTGTCCAAAAGGACATGCTTCAGGTGATATACATACCGTTTCTCCTGCTTATCATTATATCCTTTGTGCTGCTGGCTCTCATATCAGGCAAAATAATGAAACCGATTAAGAAAATCAACTCTGTGGCTGAGGAATATTCCACAGGGAATTTTGAGACGAAAATGGATATTACCTCAGACGATGAAATCGGACAGCTTGCCACCACGCTGGAGTACATGGCATCCGAGCTTTCCAAGCTGGACGAGTACAGACGTGAATTTATCTCCAATATCTCCCACGATTTCAGGTCACCGCTCACCTCCATAAAAGGATACATTGAAGCGATTCAGGATGGAACGATTCCGCCTGAGAAACAGGACAAATACTTAAGCATCGTCCTCAATGAAACCCTGCGTCTGACTAAGCTTACCTCAAGCCTGCTTGAGCTTAATAACTACGATTCCTATGGCTTATGGCTGATTACAAAGGACTTTGACATTATCGACCTCGTAAAAAATGCAATCAATACCTTTGAGGGAAAATGTCAGGAGAAAAATATTTCCCTCATCCTGAATAACCACTGTGAAATCACAACGGTAAATGCCGATAAGACAAAAATCCAGCAGGTGATATACAATCTCCTTGACAATGCAATTAAATTTACGTCGGAGGGGAAAAGCATCTATATCACCTTGGAGGAAAAACGTGAAAAAATATTTGTATCCGTCAAAGATGAGGGCTGTGGCATTCCAAGTGATTCCCTAAACAAGGTATGGGTCCGTTTTTACAAAGCGGATGCATCACGGGGCCGTGACAAACAGGGCACTGGTCTCGGACTTGCCATAACAAGGGAAATCATAAAGGCACACAACGAAAATATAAACGTGGTCAGCACGGAGGGCGTGGGAAGTGAATTCACCTTCTCCCTAAAGAAGATAACGCCTGAAATCTATAAGCCTGAGCCACGTCCGGGCGAAACCTCAAAGCTGACGAGCTATGACTTATAAAGGGGCTGTCCACTAAAATTCAAGGCATATATATGACAAGCCCCTTTTACTTTGTATTTTTACACTATCTAAGCATATTGAGATATTTTGCTTTTCTATTATGGCATATCGTTTTTTGGTGCGGCAGCTATGCCCAGCTCCTCAAGCTGCTTCGGGTCTACTACATTCGGTGCCTCACTCATAAGACATGACGCATCCTTTACCTTAGGAAATGCGATAACGTCACGGATGGAGTCCTCCTTCGCCATGAGCATAATCAGGCGGTCAAGACCATATGCCAGTCCTGCATGTGGCGGAACGCCATATTTAAATGCATTGAGCAAAAATCCAAACTGATTGTATGCGTTTTCTTTGGAAAATCCAAGTGCCTCAAACATTTTTTCCTGCACGTCATTTTGATGGATACGGACACTGCCACCACCTAACTCTGTTCCGTTTAACACAATATCATATGCCTTTGCACGTACCCTTCCAGGGTCGGTATCAATATATGGCAAATCCTCCTCCATTGGCATCGTAAACGGATGATGCATTGCCTGATATCTGTTTAAGTCCTCATTCCACTCAAGCAACGGGAACTCCGTAATCCATACAAATTTATACTCATTCTTGTCTAACAGTCCAAGATTTTCCGCTATCTCCAGACGAAGGGCACCGAGCACATCATAAACAAGCTTTGTCTTATCAGCGGCAAAAAGAAGTAAATCTCCTGCCTCTCCCTTCATCGCCTTTATGATTGCGTCCATCTCTTCGTCCTTCATAAACTTGGCAAAGGAGGATCTCACCGTACCATCCTCTCCAAGTGCAATATATGCAAGTCCCTTTGCACCATATCCTTTTACGAAATCAACCAATGCATCTATCTTCTTACGCGGCATGGCTCCCTGTCCCTTTGCATTGATACCGCGGACACTTCCGCCAGCATCGATGGCACCCTTAAATACGCCAAATTCACAATCCTTAACGATATCCGTTATATCCTGAAGCTCCATGCCAAATCTTAAATCAGGCTTATCCGAACCAAAGCGTTCCATGGCTTCCCTGTAGGTCATACGCTGTATCGGCAATGCAACCTCTACACCAATGATTTCCTTAAACAGCTTTGCAAGCAGTCTCTCGTTTACATCTATAACATCATCAACATCCACAAAGGAAAGCTCCATGTCTATCTGGGTGAACTCAGGCTGCCTGTCAGCACGAAGGTCCTCATCACGGTAACATCTTGCCACCTGAAAATATCTGTCATAGCCTGAACACATCAGAAGCTGCTTATAGATCTGTGGCGACTGCGGCAGTGCATAAAAGCTTCCCGGATGCACCCTGCTTGGTACTAAGTAGTCTCTTGCACCCTCAGGCGTAGATTTGCAAAGCGTCGGCGTCTCTATTTCTATAAAGCCCTCATCGGCAAGAAATGCCCTTGTCAGTGTTGTAACCCTGCTTCTCATAATTAAATTACCCTGTAAGTCAGGACGTCTCAAATCAAGGTACCGGTACTTAAGCCTAAGCTCCTCCTTCGTCTTGCTGTTTTCCTCAATCGGAAACGGAGGTGTTTCCGACTCGGAAAGAATTCTTATATCCTTTGCAATAATCTCAATATCTCCTGTTGCAAGATTTTCATTTACGGCTCCCTCACGCTTTGACACAGTTCCTGTAATGGCAGCTACAAACTCACTTCTAAGCTTTTCCGCCTTTGCAAACCCTTCTGCCCCTACATTTGCCTCCTCAAATATCACCTGAAGAATACCGCTTCTATCCCGCAGGTCAACAAATATAATTCCACCCTTGTTTCTGCTTTTTTGTACCCAGCCCATCACGGTAACGGTTTCGCCCACATTTTTGTTGCTTACCTCTGTACATCTATGGGTTCTTTTCAAACCCTTCATTGATTCTGCCATATCTGCCTCCTGTTTTTCACATCATGTAAATTTAGTTGTATTTTACTCCTTAAGCTGTCCATATGCAATCCGGATAATATCATCAATACCCGCCTCCTCTATGGACACATCCTTAATTTGTACCTCAGCGGACAAACCCTGAATTAACGCTGCCGCCGTTATATCCTTTTTCATAAACCGGTATTTCGCCACATTCCCTTCATGGAAAAACAACTCACTCTGCTCATGCTGCGGAGCATTTTCATCATAATATTCTACCACCAGGGTTTTATATGGTGCAATTCGGTCAACAATTTCCTCTAAATTTCCATCCTCCACAAGCTCGCCGTGATTGATGATAATGATTCTGTCGCATAATTGTTCGATATCCCCCAAATCATGGGTCGTCAGAATGACTGTCGTATTTCTTATTGCATTGACTTCCTTTACAAATTTACGTAATGCATATTTCGCACCGACATCCAAGCCGATTGTAGGCTCGTCCAAAAACAGCACGGACGGGGAATGCAGCATGGCGGCAACCAAATCTCCCTTCACCCTCTGCCCCAATGACATCTGACGCACAGGCTTATTTAATAGCTCCTTTATTGCCAATATATCATCCATGGCAGAAAGCATTTCCTGATATTGGTTAGGGTCAATCCGGTATATGTGCCGGAGCAGTTCAAAGCTTTCCCCCAACCGGAGATCCCAGTCAAGCTGTGACCTCTGACCAAATACCACACCAATATCCTGAACCACCTGCTTCCTGTGCTTGTGGATGTCAACTCCATTGATTAATATTTCGCCGCTGCTTGGCGTCAGAATACCTGCCATCATTTTTATGGTTGTGCTCTTACCTGCTCCGTTTGGTCC
Source organism: Bacteroides sp. (assembly GCA_023666705.1). Classification (GTDB taxonomy): domain Bacteria; phylum Bacillota; class Clostridia; order Lachnospirales; family Lachnospiraceae; genus Coprococcus_C. The sequence goes on along the minus strand of JAMPBO010000006.1, from coordinate 130,692 downwards.
GATAAAGCCTACAATTTCACCTGTATTAATCCGGAAGCTTATATTGTTTACCGCCTGAATGGTTTTGCTTTCCCGTGAAACCAGCCCCTTTAATGCACCCCGGAATCCCTCCTGCTTCCGGATGACCTGATAGGACTTGCTTATACTTTTTACTTCAATCATATCTTCCTCCGCCTGTTTTTCCCATGCAGGGTATAGCGTGCTTATCAGTTTCCTGCACTCTCATAATTTCTCAGTCCCACACGGAAAAATAATGCCGCCAGGGTCATAACCAGTATCCCTGCAAAAAATGTAACCCATACCGCCACCGACGTCTGCAGGTAACTGTCGGACAAGCCCAGCATATTTGACACAGGATAAAAGGTAACCCACCCAATCGGAATCAGATACGTCAAAATAAACTGAATACTTTCGGGATACATGGATAATGGATACATAGTGGTTTTATCAAAAATTTCCTGCGTATACTGGGCGAAATCGCCATTGCTTTTTGTCCAGAAGGTGGTCGTTCCCAGTATAATATAAATACCCCCACGAATCAGTGTCCCGCCTGTCAACAGCACAACAATCAAAAAAATGTTCCCAATGCTCCAGCGAAATCCAACTTTACTGCATCCATACAAAAACACGCAAAGTCCGGGAATTAAATCCGTCACTCCGATTATATTGACCTGCGTAAAAAAGAACTGGTATAAAACGCTCATTGGTCTTGTAAGAAACCGGTCAAACTCACCCTGAAGCACATAGTTTCCCATAAACCATCCCTGTACAAAAAAAATCATGGAAAGTGCATGGGACAGCACTGCCAGCCCATACAAAAATGCCAGTTGTCCATAATTCCATCCGTTTATCTCACCAAACTCCGCCACCACAAATTGGATTGTGGCAAAGCCCACCAAAAACTGTATCGGATTGGATAACAGCCATCCGACAAAATTCGACGGATACTCCACAACCCGTAAAAGTGCCATACGGATATTTACAAGTGTAACGTCAAGGTAATGAACCATCGTTTCCAAAGCCCGTTTCATTTTATCAGCCTCCCTGTATCATAACCCGCTTTGTCACCCGTTTTTGTAAGACATAAAACAAAACAGACAACGCTATAAGCCAAATAAGCTGGATACCAATGCCCCGCACCAGTGAATGTTCATCATATTTCCCTATATAAATGCTGAGTGGAAGCTGATACAAATAGGCAAATGGAAACAGCTCCAAAATCGTCCGCAGCCACGCAGGGAAAAACCACAGGGGAATCATACTTCCCGACAAAAGTCTGAGCACATGCCGTTTTACCTGAATGAGTGCATCCATGTTAATCGCAGTAAACGACCACATTCCAAACATTGCCGCAATCAGCCAGTTGATAAAAAAAGCGATAAGCAGACTGACAAAAAACATAAACAGGGAAAACCCTGATGCCGGAAGCGGTACCTGTATAAAAATACAACCGATAAAAATAATCGGCAGCAGATTTTGAAAAAATAACGCAACCACATTTCCTATATCCTCGGCAAAAAATACGGCAAACAGATTTACGGGACGCATGAGGTCAACCGCAATTGTTCCTTTCTCCACGCTTTTCGTAATTCTTCGTTCCACATTAGTGGTCAGGACAACGGAAATGCAAGACGAAATAATCGTGTAGGTGAGCATGCTGTCAACCTCCACGCCCTGTACCGTCTCCGCATTCTGATACAGTGCCTTCCAAAAAAACGAAGTCGTCAGCATCAGAATCGTCTGCATGAGAATATTGCCATACACATTAAACTTGTAAGTCATGCTTCTCAATATCTGCATTTTACATACATATCCGTAAGTATTCATATTACCACCTGTCATTTGAACATCCGTTGATTAGAAGCTCCTATCTGACAAAAAATTCCTCAAAGGAAGTATATCCTTCCTTCTCCATCTGTTCCTTCTGGAACTTCTTGTTTTTCTTCATCATAACTACGTTCACCTGCATACCCGCCTCACGCTCTGCCTTTGCCTTTTGCAGAATGCCGGTCATTTTGTCAGTTGGCATATTCTTTTCAATCAGGTATGCCTTTTTTTCTGCGTTTCCCAAACTATTGTACTCTTCTCTTTCCAAAAGAAGCATTACAATCCGCTCAAAGCCTATGGAAAATCCACATGCAGGTGTGTCCTGACCCGTAAATCTTCCAATCATTTCATCGTAACGTCCACCGCCGCCTACGGAGCCGCCAAATTCATCCATGGAAATTTCAAAAATCGGTCCCGTATAGTAGGACATTCCCCTTACAAGCGTAGGGTCAAACACAATTTTAAAATCAGCCGATTTTGCCGCTTCAACGCTTGTCATAATCGCCTCCAAATCCGAGGAAACGCCTGACTCCAGATATGCCCCCAGCGTCTCACCCAAATAGCGGACACCGCTAATATCATCTGACACGCTTTTAAATAAGTCCAAATATTTATCCACGTTCTCTTTCGGGTAGCCCTGCGAAACCAGTTCTTCCGCTACCCCATCCATGCCAATCTTGTCCATCTTGTCCAGTGTAATAAACACACTGTCGTAATCCTCCTCTGAAAAACCACTGTAAGCCGCCATTGCCTTTAGCATTTTTCTGTTATTCAGACGAATGGTAAAATCAGAAAAGCCAACCTTGCCAAGCAAGGTAGTCGTTGCCGTAATCAGTTCTATCTCAGCCAAAATGGACGGTTCCCCGAGTATATCTATATCACACTGCATAAACTGACGGTAGCGTCCTCTCTGCGGGCGGTCAGCCCTCCATACATTTCCCATCTGCAATGCCTTAAACGGACTTGGCAAATCGTTTGCATGATTTGCATAGTAACGGGAAAGCGGAACGGTCAAATCATAGCGGAGTCCTCCGTCCACCAACACATTAACATCCTCCGAAGAAACAGCTTCAATGGCGGATGCAAGCTTGTCACCCCGTTTCAAAATCTTAAAAATCAGCTTTTCATTTTCTCCACCCTGCTTGCTGGAAAGATTTTCAATATGCTCCACGCATGGAGTTTCCACGGATGTAAAACCAAACTGCTTATAGGTTGTCTTTATCATGTCAATGACATAATCACGAATTGCCATTTCCCTTGGCAGAATATCCTTCATGCCCGTAACGGGCTTTTTTTTCATTGTCATTCTATTTCCTCCTTAATTGCCATGCTTCATCGTACCTGCTATCAGTATGTATATGTTCTGTACCTGCTCTTTGTCTCAAGCATAACTACATGACAACTACATACCATCATATTTTTCACAATACAAAATGTCAAGTATTTTCTCTGTTCCTTAACATTAAATGCAACAACGGCCTTTGGAGAACCCAAAGACCGTTGCAAGGAAGTTATGAAATGAAAAGTATGTTTATTCAACAACTTTAGTTATTGAAATATTGGAAATTTTAATGGTGGATGCAGGCGTATCAATTGCATTGCCCTCATCATCAGCAAGCTGACCCATTGAGATGAAAAAGTCTGCCGTACTGTCATTTGCGTCCATTGTAAATTCGTACTCCACCTGTTTTGTCTGATTTGCAGCCAGAGCAACCGTGTTTCCACCATACCATGTGTATTCTGTTGACATTACGCCTGACTTTACAGACCTTGCCTTTGTTGAAGAAATTGTAAATGCCACCTTGTATTTACCACCTTCTTCCAGAGAAAGTCCACTCTGCTTCAACTGTATATGCCAATCCTCCGTTCCCACATTTTCAATGGCATATGTGATTACACCTTCTGCAATGCTCCTTACCGCACTTGCAGTAAGACCGTCCCAATTTGCTATCGTTTCCGTCCAGCCTGCCATGCTGTCATCCGCATCAGAAAAATCGGCATTTTTGAGTATGTTTTCACCGTCAGCTACTTCTTGCGTCTCAAGCTTTTTTAATGAAAAATCTGACATTGTAATGGTAGATACAGGGGTATTAACCAGTTCCCTGTCAGTGCCTTCCCCATTATATATCTGTCCCATGGATACAACCATTGTAATTTCATCACTGGTATCCTGACTTACCACAAATGTACACTCTACAAGCTTTTCTTCATTTGCCGTCAAAGTAATGTCAGCACCACCATACCAATTGTAGGATGCATCGAGAAACGCAAGCTTTATGGTACGTGCCACATCGGACTTAACCTTAAAGGCAGCCTTGTATTCACTGCCTTTTTCAAGTGTAATTCCTGACTGCTTTAACTGTACATTCCAATCCTCATCACCGACATTTGTAATTGCATACACTGCTTTGCCATCTGCAAATGTTACATTGGCAGCACCCGGTGAAGTAATCGCTTTCTCCCAGCCGTCTCCATCATTCGAAAAATCAATGTTATCTAACATTTCCACACCTGCCTCAATTGCAGGTATGAATGGCATCTCAGATTCATCGATTTCAGTTAAGGAAATATTGTCAATACATATCCTGTGCTGTGTTGTAAGGTTATTGCCACCTAAAGCAATGTTAAAGATAGAACCCTCGTCAGTATCAAATGTCATTTTAAATTTCTTTGAAACTGTGGTATATGCTCCATTAGAACCATATTCCGTCAAAGGAATTGTCTCTTGTACATATGGCGTCCAATCTTCCGCCCCACTTTCCGTCTTATGCATGGATCCATCTCTTTGAATTGCATACTGGATAGGACGTGCCAAGGAACTCTTAATATCAAACTTTAATTCATAGCATTTATCCTTTTCCAGCTTAACATTATTTTGCTTCACCTGAATCTTCCACTCTGCGTCTCCACTCTTTTTTATCGTTAAATCAAGTGCATTATCCTCACTTTGACTGTCCACGACATAACTTGCAGAAGCACTGTTCTCTACATATATATCATATCCTGAAGTTCCTGCGTTAAAGCTACCGTTTTTAATCAGTGTATCCTCCACAAGCCTGATATTATCCATCAATACGGTACCATTTACTCCAAACTCGAATACAATATCATCAATATCCGTAATCACAACATCATCTGCGATTTCGAACTTATATGTATACAACTTCTTTTCATCCTTATTAAGCGTAAATGTTTCCCTGCCGCCTGCTACACAAACTGCAAGCTCCACCGTATCACCGACAGCAGGCTCTGCAAGCTCCGCCTCAAAGCTAAGCTCATATTTTCCTGATGTAATAGGAAGCTCTGTTTGCTTTAATAAAACCTCATTTGCATTATCACAGCCTGAAGATATCACCTTCAATCTGCGTCCATCATTTATGCCTGTTACACTGACATCTGCTTTCGTTCCTGCATCTGTAATCTCCCAGTATTCCATTCGGTTTGTGCCCTCCTGGAAGCTTCCGTTGTATACATAATTGCCGTCAGCCCTGACTGTTTTACTGTCATCAATTTCAAATTCGCCCATCTGCTCCAGCTTAACATTACTGATATAAATAGTTGATTGCGGTTCTATATTACCCATATTAAACTCAATACGGGCATTTTCATAATCCTCATCACTCATATTAAATTCGCATATGTAGGTCTGCTTTTCAGTTGTCAAATTAATTTCACTGTTAACATATTTCTTCCAGCTTCTGTCACCAATTGTACCAATGCCCGCATACATGGTTCTTGCTTCCTCTGCGTAAGCATTAAATATAAGCTTATATTTTGCCCCTTGCTTTAAAGGCACCTTATGCTGCACGAGCTGTACGCTGTAATCTACTGTACCCTTATCAGTAGTTTCTATCTTGATTGCAGAACCCATTTGACTATTCTGTACAATAGCAGCAGTTGCTTCCCCGCCAAGTGCTGTCATAAACTGCCAGTCTGTTTCGTCCGTCAAGTCCTCTACAGTCAAAAAATCACTGTTATTTACATAATTTCCGTTTGCATCAGGCTCTCTCAATGTTACAGGCGGCTTCTCAGGCTTTGTTACATTAGTGTCATCATAGCCCTCCGTCTTCTGATATGCCCTTACATAATCAATAACAAATTTCTGATTTTCAAAATCTGTATCTTCATCCGGATAGCCGACCCAGCTTCCGCCGACTGCAAGGTTCAAAATCATGTAAAACGGCTGATCAAACGGTGCAGGGTATGACACAGTTCCCTGTCCCTCTGTTGCAGAAAACCAATCATTTTCCTCATGATATAATACACCGTCCACATACCATTTTATACTGCCAGGCTGCCACTCGCAGCTAAATGTATGATATTCGTCTGAAAAATTCCCTTGTGCCAGCTTCTTTGTGCCCTGACTTTCAGCATGCGGCTCTCCATAATGAATTGTGCCGTATACCTTATCATTTTCCTGTCCCATAACCTCCATGATATCAATTTCACCACACCGTGGCCATTGACCATACAGATTTTCATCTGTCGGCATCATCCAAAAGGCAGGTAAATATCCCGTACCTGTAGGAACCTTTGCACGAACCTCGAATAATCCATATGTAAAATCATGCTTGCCCTGTGTGTTGACACGTCCTGAGGTGTAAACCGTCTCGCCATCCACTATTTTCTGCACAGGCTTTAATACAAGGTTGCCGTCCTCAATATAAACATTTTCTTCGCTATCAACATACTCCTGCCACTCCTGATTGACCCAACCAGGCTCATGGAGCTCCACATTCCAGTCATCCCTGTTTAATGCACCGCTTTCAAAATCATCCTGCCACTTCAATTCATAACCATCATAGGATAAGCCCGGTTCCTCCGTCGTTGGTTCCTCCGTCGTTGGCTTCTCTGTCGTTGGCTTCTCTGTCGTTGGCTTCTCCGTCGTTGGCTTCTCTGTCGTTGGCTTCTCCGTCGTTGGCTTCTTCTTAACAACCGTCACCTTGCAGACAGCCTTTTTTCCACTTCCGTCCATTGCCTTTACAGTGATGTTTGCTTTTCCTGCTTTCACCGCAGTCACCTTACCTTTGCTGTTTACCTTCGCAACCTTTGAATTGCTTGAGGTAAAGCTTACCTTCTTAACAGATGGCTTTTTGGGTGATAAGGTTGCTTTCAACGTTGTGGTTTTCCCCTCCGTCAACTTTAAGCTCGTCTTATTAAGCTTTACCTTTGTGACAGGCGAACCCACAATAACCTTAATGGATGCCTTTTTCTTTTTATTGGCAACACTTCTTACCGTAATCCATGCTTTTCCTTTTTTTAAAGCCTTAACGGTTCCTTTACTGCTTACCTTTACGATACTTTTGTTTGAAGACCAGAATGTTACCTTCTTACTTGCCTTACCCGTGGTCACTACTTTTGTCTTCAGCTTAAATTTTTGTCCCTTTTTCAGTACCAACGTTTTTGTACTTGGGTTTGTAATGGTAACGGTTTTAACCGTTCCCTTTTTGGCAGCCGCCTGTGCATTTAAAGGCATTGCACTTACCATTAAAACCAAAGCAACCAAAACAGCCAATCTGCGTTTCCATTGTTTCATTTCCACTCCTCCTTTTTTATTTCGGCATTCATGGGCAAAGCTATGCTTTTTCAGACCCTGTTACGGCACACCTTTGCTCATCCCTATGCACCATCAGATGACCCATTTTTCACTTGCTGCCACCTCTGTAATATATGTATCCTTGTTATATCAGAATGAACTTAATATTTATATCGTTTTAATTGCTTTTATATCGTTTTTATTATATAATAATCTCATGGTTTTAAAATTTTTTTACATATGCAAAAACCAATGTAACGCTTAACAGTAATTTCAATACTATGAGGTGACTATGGACATACAAAAAGAAATGTTTTACAGGGAATTTGTCCAACGGGAAAACGACCTTTTACATGCCCCTTACAACCCTGAGCTGGAATTTTACGCCTGTATCAAAGAAGGCAATGTCAAAAAAGTCAAGCAGCTTTGTAGGGAGGAACCTTTGGTGTCAAAGCAAGGACTCGGCAAACTCTCCGATGATTACTTACAACATATGAAATATCATTTTGTCGTAACCGTTGCCCTTGTAGCACGATACTGTATTGAGGGTGGCATGGAGTTATCTTCGGCATACGGCATCAGTGACTTTTACATTCAAAAAGCTGACAAATGCAACACCGCACAGGAAGTATCCGAGCTTCATCTCATTGCTTGTGTTGATTATACACAGCGTATGAAAAACTTGAGAAAAGCTAAAATATGTTCCCTGCCTGTTGTAAAATGCATTGACTATATATGTGACAGCCTGCACACCCGTATTACAATTGATGTTCTCGCCAAACATACCGATTTGAACGCTTCCTATCTTTCCTCAATATTTAAAAAAGAAACGGGGCAGACAATCAGCGGTTATATTCAGGACAAAAAAATAGAAACAGCCTGCAATATGTTGAAATATTCCGAATACAAGCCTGCTGAAATTTCGTCAATTCTGGCATTTCCGAGCCAGAGTTACTTCACGGAAATATTCCGCAAAAAAACAGGCCTGACACCTAAAAAGTATCAAAGCCTGTATTTTAGAAGTACCGACATAGGAAAAAACAAGCATCCATAAATATCACAACAGCAGCTTCCTTTTTCTGTCCAGCATCTCATCCAGCCGTTCTATGTAGTCGTCAACCGATTTACAGTTTTCAGTCCGTTCTACCCTGTTTTCCTTATGGAAGGTAAGCTTTGTGGATGCACCTGCACCTAACGCAATAATGTCTGTCAGCTCCTCCATGATAAGAATGTTGTAAAGACATTCCCTACCCGGTAGGGCATACCCCACATTTTCCAGATTACCGCCGATATTTTTTTGTCTGTAAAGATAATACGGCTCCATGTTAAGGGATGCCGCCACATCGCCCACCGCATCTAACATCCGGTCCGTGTCACGATGTATCTCCCCTGCAAATTCGTCCATCTGATGGTTTAAATTTGCCGCCCGCTTTATTGCAAGGGAATGAACTGTTATACTCTCAGGACTAAGCCTTTTGAGCCTCGCCAGCGTGTGTTCCATACTGTCAATGTCCTCACCAGGAAGTCCTGCTATTATATCCATGTTTATATTGTCAAAGCCGCACGCCCGTGCAAGCCGAAATGCCGCCTCCGTTTGTGCAGATGTGTGTGCCCGCCCAATTTTCTCAAGAGTGGCATCGTTCATTGTCTGGGGATTGATGCTGATTCTCGTTATCCCATGTGCCTTTAACACCTTAAGCTTCGCTTCCGTAAGGCTGTCAGGTCTGCCTGCCTCAACCGTATATTCCTTTAAGAATGTTCTGTCAAATACAGCGTCAATATGGGTAAGCAGCTCGTCCAAAAGCTCATGGCTGATGGATGTGGGTGTGCCGCCTCCTATATAGATGGAAACAAGCCGTCTTCCGTCATGCAGCATATCCTTTACAGTGCTTATCTCCTCCTTAAGCCTCTCTATATACAGCTTTGCCTGTTTCCTGTATACTTCAATCGGATAAGAAGTAAAAGAGCAGTAAAGACACCTGCTTGGACAAAATGGGATTCCAATATAAAGGCAGTAATCCCGCTCAAAATCAAAATCTGAGGTTAGCGTAAGCTCATGCCCTGCAATCAGAGTACCAAGCCTTGCCTTTTTTTCGGACACACCATATTCCCTGATATAATGTCTTACTGTACTGTCAATGTCCGCACCATTTTTAAGCTGCTTCATTGCAATTTTTGTAGGTCTGACCCCTGTAAGGTCACCCCACGGAAGGGTCCTTTTTGTGAACCCGCACAAAAGCTCGTAGGCTGCCATTTTAAGTCCGTTCCGGAAGCTGTCCCTCAGACGGTAATCCATGTCGAGTGTTTTTTGTGCCTCAAATCCACCTGCCCCACGTAAGCTTAATACCGTCACGCCGCACTCATAACGCACTTCCATGACAAGCTCTGCAGTCTGTCCCGCAGGCAGCTTTTCCATTATCTTTTTTCGGGGAAAAAAAGCCATCAGCATGGCTCTTAAATCATTGTTGTAATCCTGTTTATTCTGAACAAGCTGTATCATGTCCCATACCTTTATACTAAACATCCATATTTTGTATCGCATTAACGACTATTGTATAAACCAAAAATAACATTCATAAACTGGTATATGCTAAAAATATGGATTTGTCTCTCTCTCCCGTTTTATGGTTGTTCTTGCATTGTGTCCCGGATATACCGTCACATGATCAGGCAACACGAAAAGCTTCTTTTCAATATTTTCCAAAAGTGCCCGCTCATCGCCTGTCGGAAAATCAGAGCGTCCGATGCTTCCTGCAAATAAGGTATCACCTGAAAACAGTACCTCCTGCTCCGCAATGTAATAGCAGGTTCCTCCAATTGTATGCCCTGGAACATGAATACATGTAATCTCCACGCCTAAGAGTTCTATTACATCGCCATCCTCCACATATTTGTCCGCTTCTACCTCTGTCGGATAACCGAACGTGGCAGAAAGATTGGTTGACGGATTTTTGAGAAGTGCCTCCTCCGCCTTTCCCGCATATACCGTAATGTCAGGGTAAGCCTTCCTGATACCCGGAAGTGCCCCGATATGGTCCGCATGTCCATGGGTAAGCAATACGGCAATCGGATTTAAGTTCTGGTTTTTGTACATCTGTACAAGAAAATCCGCTCTGTCAGCAGGGTCTACGATAACCGCCTCCCTCGTATCCGTGTTTGCGATTGTATAACAATTGGTTGCAAACGAACCAAGCATATTTGTAATAACGATTATATTTGCCATTGATATCTCCTCTTTGAATTCATCTTAAAACAACTTAGCCTGCAGCCCTCTCTATATCAATAACGCCCTCAATGGAACGAATTTTTGCGATAAGCTTTGTCAACTGCTCCTTGGAACGAATTTCGAACTTCACTAACACGGTTGCCTTTCCCTGCTTGCTTGTTCTCACATTCATACCTGTTAAATTTATATTTTCCTCATTAAATATTTTAGACAGCTCAAACACAAGTCCCGTGCTCTCGGAAGCATATATGATAATCTCCGTACTGTACAGATTGGATACCTGCGACGGTCCATCCGCCCAATCTGCCTCAATCAGACGCTCCCTGTCAAACTCGTCCATGCAAAGAACATTGATACAGTCGGTACGGTGAATGGAAACACCTCTTCCCCTTGTAATATAACCAACTATCTCATCGCCTGGTACAGGAGTGCAGCACTTGGAAAAACGCACCGCCACATCATCAATTCCCTTTACGACAATGCCACCCTTTGGAAGTGCAGTTCCACGTCCGGGTGTATTAATCTTGTCAACGATTTGCTCCTCCGTAACCTTTTCTGCCTGCTCCTTGTTATATTCCTCAAGCAGCCGGTTTACAACCTGCCCCTCTTTCATGCCTCCATGACCGACGGATGCAAGAAGTGCATCCCATGTAGTGAAATTGTATTTCTTTAACACGCTTTCCTTAAGCTCAGGTGCAAGGATATCTGAAAGTGCAATGGACTTTGACTTACAATAGGCAGCTATGGCATCCTTTCCCTTTTGTATATTATCAACCTTATTTTCAATGCGGAACCACTGGTTAATCTTTGTTTTTGCCTGTGAGCTCTTGACAAGGGATAGCCAGTCATGACTTGGCCCCTTACTGTTCTGTGAGGTTATAATTTCTACCCTGTCACCGTTGTGAAGCTCCGTCTCAATTGGCACCTGCCGTCCATTTACACGTGCCCCTATCATTTTGTTGCCCACAGCAGTGTGAATACTATAGGCAAAATCAATCGGTGTGGATCCCTTCGGCAGATTTTTTACATCACCTGCAGGCGTAAAACAATACACCTGGTCGGAGAACAAATCCAAATCCGTCTTTACAAAGCTCATAAACTCCTTGTTGTCCGCCGTATCCGTCTGCCACTCCAAAATCTGTCTGAGCCAGCTCAGCTTCTGCTCCTCCTGCTCCTTCTGGTTGACAGGTCCCTCCTTATACTTCCAGTGTGCAGCAATACCATACTCGGCAGTTTTATGCATTTCATAGGTTCGTATCTGTATCTCGAATGGCTTACCGCCCGGACCGATTAGAGTTGTATGCAGGGACTGGTACATGTTTTCCTTCGGCATGGCAATATAATCCTTAAATCTGCCCGGAATCGGTTTATATTTCTCATGTATCGTACCGAGTGCCGCATAGCAGTCTCGCACCGTATCAACCTTAATTCGTATGGCATAAATATCATATATCTGGTCGAGAGTCTTGTTCTGGGTAATCATTTTCTTGTACACACTGAATAAATGCTTCACCCTGCCATCAACCTCACACTTGATGTCCGATTCCTTCATATATTCGCATACTTCGTTTACAATATTTTTGATAAATTCCTCGCCTGAGGAAAGTCTTGTATTGACCTCCTCCTTCAGTGACTTATACACGTCAGGATAAAGGTAGCTCATGGATAAATCATCCAGCTCAATTTTTATCTTGGATATACCAAGCCTGTGTGCGATTGGCGCATAGATATCCATTGTCTCACGTGCTTTTTCAATCTGTTTACTTGGCGACTGATACTGCAGGGTTCTCAAATTGTGGAGACGGTCCGCCAGTTTTATCAGGATAACCCGAATATCCTTTGCCATGGCAAGGAACATCTTACGCAGGTTTTCAGCCTGAATCTCAATCTTATCCTGCGACAAATCCAGCTGTGTAAGCTTTGTAACGCCATCAACAAGAAGTGCAATCTCGTCCGAAAATTCAGTTGCAATCTCGTCTATGGTCATAACCGTATCCTCAACTACATCATGGAGAATTCCGCCTACGATAGTCTCCTTGTCCAGCTCAAGCTCCGCCAAAATAATTGCCACACATAGCGGGTGGATAATATAAGGCTCCCCGGATTTTCTAAGCTGATTTTTATGTGCCTCATAGGCAATTTTGTATGCCTTTTCAATCAACGAAACATCAGAGGATGGATGATATCTTTTTATGGTGTCAATCAGCTTATCATATAATACCTCCGGCGGCGTAAAATCATCCGGCTTGCTCAGCTCCTTTTTCAGAGCCTCTTGTTTTTTCATTTCCTCTGCCATACCAATCACTTCTTTCTACGGTATATACCGTATATGTTACTCGCCCTCATATTTCACAACCGATGCTATGTCGTATTTTGTGAGTAAATCTCTTGCCTTTAAGTCAACCAATTCTATGAGAAACACCATCTTTACTACTTCTCCGCCAAGCTGTTCCACAAGCTTTGCCGCAGCTTCCACTGTGCCGCCCGTGGCAATCAGGTCATCGATAAGGACAACCTTATCTCCCGGCTTGATTGCATCCTTGTGCATCTCAATCACTGCCTGTCCGTATTCGAGGTCATATCCCATCTCTATGGTTTCTCTCGGAAGCTTTCCCTTTTTTCTGACTGGAATAAATCCTTTTTTATTCATATATGCAATACCCGCTCCAAATATGAAGCCTCTGGATTCTATGCCTGCAATATAATCGTAATCAAGTCCCTCCAGCTCCTGATTCATGGCATCCATGGCAAGGGCAAAGCCCTCCGGACTTTCCAATACGCTTGTCACGTCCCTGAATATGATTCCCTCTTTTGGAAAATCAGGAATACTCTTAATATAATCTTCAACCTTTTTCACGATATCAGCTCCTTATCCATCATTATTTCCATATCAATCTGCACTTTTCCGGTACATTACCGGTTTAATCTGAACTGTCCTTCTACCCCCATATTCATTGATATCAGGATAATATGCCACATCCAGTTTTATCTGGTTGGGCAAACCTTTTAATATTTTACCACATTCTTCGTCATTAAACCACACTTTTATACATTCCTGAAACTGAATTCCGTCGAAATCCACTGCCTCCATGGTAGCTCCATCTTCATCCTGAAAGCAAATCCGGATATATCTGCCGTCGGCACCAAACACTCTTGCAGATTTTATGCCAAGCCGTGCCTGTGCAAACAAAGGCTTTTCATTTCCCTTGCCAAACGGCTCAAGCAGCTTTAGCTGCTCCACCAACGGAATGGACAGGTACGATATCGGCATCGGAACATCAATTTTTACAACAGGTGTAAGCTGTTCTTCGGTCAGTCGTTGATTTTCATTTAACAGTCTTCTCATATCCGAAAGTCTGTCCGCCCGAATGGAAAGCCCTGCCGCAAGTGCATGCCCGCCAAACTTTTCCAAAATATCTTTTATTTCACTGAGGGCATCAAACATGTGGTAGCCCTCGATGGAACGCCCCGAACCCTTTAACATTCCTTCCTCTGAATCCGTCATGACAAACACAGGCTTATAATATTGTTCCCTGATTCTGCCTGCAACTATGCCTGCAAGACTTTCATGGAGCTTTGGCAGATAGATGACTAAAACCGTATCATCCCTTAACCCGTCTTCCACCTCCCTGACTGCATCCAAAACGCCATCATTGGTCATCCCTTTTCGTTTTGTGTTAAGTTCCATAAGCGAAGCAGCCATTTTCATAGCCTCCGCCTCATCCCCACACAAGAGAAGCTCCAGCCCCTCACGTGCACTTTCCAGCCTGCCTGCGGCATTGATGCATGGTCCCAGGACAAAACCCAGATGATAGGAATAAATCTGCTTCCCTGCCAGCCCATTTTGGTCAATCAAACATTTCAAGCCTATATTTTTTGTCCGTTGGAGCAGCTTCAGCCCCTCCCTGACATAGATTCTGTTTTCATCGGTAAGCTCCATCACATCACACTGGGTAGCAATCGCCAGCATTTCAATATACCGTTCCGGATCCTCCCACGATGCTCCCACCGTATCGTAAAGACACCGTATAAATTTATATGCGACACCGGCACCGCAAAGCCCCTTGTAGGGATAACTGCAATCCTCCCGCTTAATGTCAATAACCGCATCTGCATCCACCAGCTTATACTGTCGGTTGTTTCCCCCGTCTATCTCATATGGAATATCATGATGGTCAGTGACAATAATGGTCATGCCGTACTTTTTTGCAAGTGATATGGCAGGAAATGCGGCAATTCCATTGTCACAGGTTATAATGGTGTCAACGCCGTCCCGATACGCATCTTCAATCATACGCTCATTGATTCCATATCCATCCGTCACTCTGTCAGGTATTTCATATGTAACCTTTGCCCCTAAGCGTCTCAGTCCGTCAAGCAAAATGTAATTGGACATCACGCCATCCACATCGTAGTCGGATATAATCCTTATGGATTTTCCTTCACGTATCTTTTCCGCCATAATCTGACAGCCCCGTTCCATGTCTGCCATCAGCCGTGGGTCATGAACCATGTCAAGTGTACCGTTTAAATACATATCAATGGCAGCATCGCCGATTACGTCACGGTTTCTTATCACACGGGCAATCACCTGGTCAATGCCAAACTTTTCGCCTATTCCTTTAAAGTCTGCCCTTTTGCCACAGACTGTCCATTTTGCATCCATACATTCCCTCATCATATGTTTCTTATGAATAGGCAATTGCGAAATGCTATCTTTTCAAACATTCGTTGTTCAATATAGACAATATCACCACAAGGCACGCTTTCGCTGCTTGTCACTCGCAACGGTGCTAAGCTCGAAAAGACCTCGCTAAGCACCGGCGGTTCCAAAGCACCTTGCTTGCGATATTGTCTATATTGTACAACTACTTTTCGATAATATGACATTTCGCAATTGCCTATTTCTTATGAAAGAACAAAGGAGTCGGCTGCCGCCAACCCCTTTGTTCTTTTACGTTATGCACTCTTTGTAAATTTCTTTTTCAGCATATACCAAAGTGGACCCGTAATACATACGGACGAGTATGCACCACACAGGATACCTGCCATCAACGTGAGTGTAAATTCCTTCAGGGAAGCCACACCCATGATAAAGAGCACCAGTACCATGACAAACGTGGTCAGTGAAGTGTAAATCGTTCTTGTAAATGTCTGGGAAATACTTGTATTTACAACATTTTCCAAGTCATCCCTGCCCATCAGCTTCATATTTTCCCTGATACGGTCAAATATGATAATTGTTGCATTGATGGAGTAACCGACAATCGTAAGCATACATGCTATAAATGTATTGCCGACGGATAAACTCGCAACCGAGTATAGCATAAAGACTACCATAACGTCATGTATCAGTGCAAGCACCGCACTGGCACCAAACTTCACATCCGAAAATCTTATTGCAATATATATCAGCATCAGTATGGATGCAACGATAATTGCAACGATGGCATCCTTTCTCATTTCTCCGCTTATCGTAGAACCGATATTACTTGTACTTACAGAAACAACCTCAAAGTTATCCCTGATTACCTTTTCCAGTCCGCCCTCGTTTATGTTCTGCTCTGCCGCATCCGTTGCAGAAGCACTGTCCTCCTTGTTACCGTCATCCACGGAAAGGTCGATGGTCTTAAAGATAACCTGATTGGTTCCCTCAACAGTCTGTATCTGAATATCACCTGCACTAAGTCCCGTATTTTCAACAATGACAGGGATAATTTCATTTTCCACACGTGCCAAATCATACTGCTCCGTAAATTCTACGGTCGTGGATGCTCCGCCGGTAAACTCAAGACTAAAGTTTAATATTTGTCCATCCCTTGACTTGTTAATCGGAAGGAAAACAAGTCCAAGTATAATGAGTGCCGCAGATATGGCAAAGCATACTTTGGAATTCTTTACATAGTTCCGTACCTTTGGTTCCTTTGCCTGTCCATAGCACTTTTTATTTGTAATACCCAGATTAACCGCTACATTTAACAGCAGCTTTGTAATGACAAGTGCCGTAAACATGGAAAGCAGAATACCGATTACAAGTGTATTTGCAAATCCCTTAATGCTTCCTGTTCCAAGTGCCATAAGCACAAATGCCGCAATCAAGGTTGTTATGTTTCCGTCAAGGATGGAAGAAAGTGCCTTGGAAAATCCTGACGAAACTGCTGTTTTTACATTTTTACCTGCCGCAATTTCCTCCTTGATACGGGTAAAGATAATAACATTTGCATCAACCGCCATACCGATGGAAAGCACAATACCTGCAAGTCCCGGCAGAGTAAGAACAACACTTCTGATGTTCAAAAATAGCAGCATAAGCACAACATATGCAACAAGTGCAATAGATGCGATAAAGCCAGGCACAAGATATATAATCATCATGAGCAGGCATACGATTCCAAGACCGATAACGCCTGCCTTGATACTGGTTGAAATTGCCTCCGTGCCAAGCTTGGCACCTACGATATTGTACTGGAGCTGTTCAAGCTCAAGCGGAAGTGCTCCTATTTTGATAGTGTCTGCAAGCTGCTTTGCCCTGTCATAGTCCTCCATTCCGTTGATAACCGCATTACCGTCTGTTATTTCGGTCTGGACGGTAGGGTAGCTTTGCACCTGATTGTCATATATAATATAAATTGGCTTTCCGATATTTTCTGCTGTTGCCTTTGCAAACTTCTTGGTTCCTTCATCAGTAAACTGAAGCTGTACCACATAATCCTGGGCAACGCCCGAATCATCAACGCCTGCATCTGCATTTTTGATGTCCGCACCGTTTACGACATACTCATACTCCTCCCCGGCTGCCCACAGTTCAAAGTTTTCAGAGTCAAGGAATTCCAAGGTACCCGGCTGTCCGAGCTCCTCAAGAATTGCATATGCATCCATTTTCTCCGCATCCTTTATCGGAACCTCAACGGTTATTCTGTCATCCCCCTCAGGATAAACCTCACCCTCTGAGCTATAGGTATCAACTCTCCGCTGAAGCTTATCAACGGTCGCATTAATCTGTTCCTCGGAGGCACCCGGTGTAACAATCCGGTACGTCACACTAAGACCGCCCTGCAAATCAAGACCCAAAGGAATATTTGCTGCTTTTCCTGCTTCATTTCCTCCTACACCATATGCTGCCATGTAGATACCACCTGCCAACAGAGCCAGAAATATCAACAGGACCAGTATTGCCTTTCTCCTTGCTTTCTTCATTTTGTTATTCTCCTTCTTCTAATTCGGCAAGTGCCGCTTTTATCATAATTGCACACTCAACACGCTTGCGTTGCAGTTTGCAGCCTATATCATATGCATCTAATATATTACCATGAAACTGGAATGAATTTGCCGCACAACCCCCGCTGCAGTAAAATCTTGCAAAGCAGTCACGGCATTTGTCCTTGGCATATACATTACAAAGCTTAAATTCATCCGTGATATCTGTTTTTGCAATACCGTCAAATACATTGCCAAGCTTAAATTCATCGTAGCTTACAAACTGGTGGCACGGATACAACTCTCCTGTCGGCGTAACCGCAAGATACTCGGTGCCTGACCCGCAGCCCGACAAGCGTTTGTACACACAGGGACCACCGTTTAAATCAAGCATGAAATGGAAAAATGTCACAGGTGTTCCTCCCCTTGTAAGTGCTATGAGATACTTTGCCAGCTCATCGTACTGGTTACAGATTGTCCAAATATCCTCCTCACGGATGGAATAATCACAGTCAGGTCCTGCAACAACAGGCTCCAGTGAAATCTCCCGAAAGCCCAAATCAACCATCGCCTTGAAATCCTCAAGGAAATCAAGATTATGCCTTGTAAAGGTTCCTCTCACATAATAGCTTTTATCGCCCCTTTTCGCAACAAAATTTTGAAATTTAGGGACAATTACATCGTAGCTGCCTTTTCCGTTTGCAAATGGTCTCATATTATCATTGACACATTTTCTTCCGTCTAAGCTTAAAACTACATTTGAAATTTCTTTGTTGCAAAATTCCACAACCTCGTCATTCAACAAAATTCCATTTGTCGTAAGGGTAAACCGGAAGTTTTTGCCTGCCGCCTTCTCAATGCTTCTGCCGTAGGCAACAATTTCCTTGACAGCCTCAAAATTCATAAGCGGTTCCCCGCCAAAAAAATCAACCTCAAGATTTACACGGTTTCCTGAGTGCTCCACGAGGAAATCCAGTGCTTTCTTTCCTACCTCAGCACTCATAAGCTCTCTCGGCTTACCGTTATAGGACCCCTCATCTGCAAAGCAATATTTGCATGCCATATTACAGTCGTGGGCAACATGCAGGCATAACGCCTTGACAACAGTTTTTCTTTTTTTAAAATCTATAATAACATCCTTATATACATCCTCGGTAAATAACTGACCACTTTCCTTCAGGGCAGTTATATCCCCATATGCCTCGTGAATATCCTGACTGCTATATGCCTGTCCGTATTTTTTTTTAATTGCCTCTGCAATCTGCGTCTCGGACAAAGTCTGGTACAGCTCTATCATATCATATACCAAATCATCAACCACATGCACGGAACCGCTTGCTATGTCAAGGACGATGTTATATCCATTATTTTTATACTGATGGATCATGTGACACTCCTTACAATAACACAACTAAAGAGGACTATCCACTGATGGTCCCCTTTAATCAAGGTAAATAACACTTATGTATGTAACTGCACATATAAATTACTTGTTCTCGCAGCTCTGGTTTCCAACTGTACAGGAAGTCTTACATGCTGACTGACAAGATGTCTGGCACTCACCGCAGCCGCCCTTCACTACTGTACTGCTTAAAGTCTTATTTGTTAATGTTTTTATTCTCTGCATTGTTTTGTTTCCTCCTACTTAAATGTTTCCTCATGGCATTATATCACATCACATTTGTAAATAAAAGCTTTTTTTAACTTATCATGCCGCCTAAAAGCCCGCCGCTCACACAAAGCATTGCCGTGCTCACTCCATCCTGCACAATTCCCGCCCCGTCATGTCCCATAAGAAGTGCAACAGCAAAGATAACTGCGGCATACAGTACCCCTATCGCCATTCCCCACAGGAACTTCTTTTGCTTCACTTTTTTACCGATAATCAATCCGCCCACGGATGCGGCAAATATGTACACAAACGTAATACATATCCCGACTACGCTGTTGGAAAGTCCAAGCTTATACATTCCAAGGGCAAGCAGCATCAGTAACACTGCAGTGACAAGATATGATATCAGCAATGCCTTCACCATACTTATAACATAACCTGATTTCGTCAATTTAAGCATCCCCCAAACACTTCAATAGTACAATGTATGTTTGGTTAAATGCCATTATGCCTGAATCTCACCTGCTTTTATCAGTGCCGTTTTTGTAATGATTGGACCGATAAGCTCGTATATAACGACACCACAGAGCACGATTGTCTGTATTTGCTTTCCGTATTCAGGCAGGGTCGCCGCTGCCGAGGTTGCAAGTCCGATTGCAACGCCTTCCTGTGGAACAAGGGTAAAGCCAAGCCATTTACTTACAACCTTTGGTGCCTTTGAAATACGTGCCCCCAGGGAAGCACCAAGTACCTTACCTACAACCCTTCCTATCACATAGATTGCACCAACCGCACCGACAGACGCGATTATCGTAACGTCAAGGGAGGCTCCTGATATAATGAAAAACATCATATACACAGGCGGCGTGATTCTATCCATCGGCTCGTATATCTTTTCCCTAAAATTAGACAGATTTACAAATACCATGCTGAGAACCATACACGCAAGCAGGGAGGAAAAACCCACCATATTGGATACACCGACACATATCATAATCATCATAATTGTGACCGTAAGACGGTTTCCCCTTCCTGTGTACCACTTTACCGCAAATACCATAATGATTCCAAGCAGGGCACCAAATGCAATTCCGCCGATGATCTCAACGCACGGCTCAAGCAAAAGCTTTCCGATTGATGTATCCCCATGGGAGGAAATCACATTTGCAACCGCCATGGAAATACCGAATGCCATAAGTGCCACCGCATCATCCAGTGCCACCACCGGCAAAAGCGTGTTTGTCACAGGTCCTTTTGCCTTGTACTGCTTCACAATCATAAGCGTGGATGCCGCTGCCGTCGCACTTGCAATTGCACCCATGGCAAGTGCAAAGGTGACATCATAACCGCAAATTAAAAGCACCAAATCTACCACAAATACAGCTCCCACACCCTCGAGAACTCCTATGACAATCGGTGCCTTTCCGACCTTCTTCAAAAATTTAATCCGAAACTCTGCCCCGATTGAAAATGCAATACATCCAAGTGCAAAGTCCGTTACAATCGACATGCTTCCAAGAAATTCCTCCGGCAAAATACCAATACAGTTTGGACCGATTAAAAGTCCAATCACAAGGTATCCCGTCACATTTGGAAGCTTCATTTTCTTTACCAGCTTGCCTGCCAGCAGGGCAGCCAAAAGCATAATGGCAACATAAGTCATCGTATTCAGCATTGCCTTATGCCCCCAATCCCTCAACGAACGATACCGGAACTGCAAACATAATACCCGTATTTGGCTCGTCCAGACCCACAACCTGTCTTATCGTTGTTCTTGCCTTTTCAAGCTCCTTATCGTCCATAACAAAAAGCATGATTTTAACTGTCTCATTCTCATCATCGTCCGCAAGTATTGATCGGAGCATCCCGAATATCGGCAGGTCATCCATTTTTTCAATGATGCTTGCCATACCCATTCCATCCAGTATCGTACCGCCATGTACGCCCTCCTCCGCCAAATCCTTGCATATCTCTGTAATCTGTTCTGCTTTTTTCAGGATTACAATTAATAAATTCATCATATCTGTCACCTTCTATCGCCAATTTTTATATAAGCTCTTCCACTTCTATAATTTTATTATAAACCTTTTTAATGTAAGGCTTCACTTCCTCATTTGGTAAAATCAAATCTATCACCATAACGGGATATGTCCCTGCAAGCCCTGCTGATTTTATTCCATTCAAGGAATCTTCCACAGCAATCGCACGCTTTGGTTCCACACAGAGCAGTTCGCACGCCTTTAAGTAAATATCAGGTGCCGGCTTGCCATTTTCTATCATATCGCCAAAGATCAGCTTATCAAAATAATCATAAATTTCATGGGTTTTCAGGTAAAGCGTTGCCCGCTCCCTCGCCGTCGAGGTTGCAAGTCCAATTTTCACTTCCCGCTCCCTGAGGTACGAAAGAAGCTCCTTTACGCCATCCTTAATATCTACGCCAAATTCCCTGATATGATTGTCAAGCCCCTCCATCACGTGTTCCCTGAATTCAAAATAATCAATATTTCTTCCCACGATATCCTCAAAGGGCTTTTTGTTTGTATATTTGTTGCCACCTGCAATCCGCTCACAGGCACGGTTCATTACCTCGTCAGGTATTCCTCTTTTTTTGCCCTCTAAAAGCTGATATTTCCGGTACAGCTTTTCCGTGTCGAAAATAACCCCGTCCATATCAAAAATAACTGCCTCAAATTGATTCATTGCAATACCTCAAGATTGAACATCATTTACTCTTACGCATATAGCGGAATAATTGTCCGTTTTTGACATATCCGCACGTTCCAGAACAAGCCGCTCCATCTTTTGGAGCCATTCCTCACAGGTAGCCGACTGATTTTGAAGCTGCATCATTTCACTTTCATGGACATATTCCCAAAAGCCATCCGTCATAAGTGCAAATGCATGACTAGAGCCGTCCCGCTCCAGCACTCCGCTTTTATCGTAGGACTTGCTTCCCCACTCACTTCCCATCACCCGCAACAGCTTATTTCTATCCGCATGATTTCTCATTTCATCCTCTGTTATTTCTCCCATATCTGCGAGAAGCTGCACTAAGCTGTGATCCTTCGTCCGCTCGTAGCTCATTCCATTATGATAGATATGGTAAAGCCGGCTGTCTCCAATATGCCCCCACTTAATCTGTTCCGCAGTGACAACAAGAACAACCATGGTTGTTTTCATGGCATCCTGCATGCCCTTTTGCTTTTGGAGGTCAAGCAGCATTGCCTGGGACAGCAAAAATGCATCGTCAATAAATGCAGGGTAATCGCCGGACTTACGGAACAGTCCGGCAACAAATTCTGCAACGGAAGAAGATGCCACCTCTCCACACTCATGTCCCCCCAGACCATCGCAGAGCACAAAGCATCGTTCTTCCCCGTATTCAGCCATTATCACATAATCTTCATTATTTTCCCGTCCGCCGGGATTCGTAAGAAGTGCCTGTTCTACCATATTTACTCCTGCTTTATCTATTATCCTTACGTCTCTTTGCAATGATGATAATTATAACCGTCAAAAGAATGATTGCCAGTAATAGAATTATCCACAGCCACCACATGGTTTTTTCCTGTCCATATCTGAACGCTATGGTATCTGCTGCCTCATTGCCTGCATGATCTACCGCCTTAAGCTCAAGGGTATAATCGCCCTTTTCCGTCACATCAAACCGACATACATTTTCGCTGATGTTCATTTGCTTTCCGTTTAATATAACCTCGCTGAGCATATCCTCGCTAAGCTGAAGTGATACCTCGATTGTATAAGGCTCATCCTTAACCTCATCCTTTTCAACACCTGTCACGATGAATACAGGTGCCTTGGTATCAAGCTCAAAGCTTACCTCTTTTTCCGTCGTGTGTCCCAGCTCATCCGTAGCCACGACACGAAGCACATATGAGCCGTCCTCTATCTCAGATACACCGTCATACTCGCTTCCGTTCAAATACATATGAACATCACATACGGTAAGGTCGGAAACAATGTCATCCAAATCTATGTCCCAGCTAAAGCCCGTAAGCACCTTGCCATCATAGGAAGACAAATCGCCGATTACAGGGGCACTCTTATCAATGGTAAAATGCACCTGACTTCTCTGCTCATTTCCTGCTGCATCGGATGATACTATCGTCACATCATAGATACCGTCATCCGTAAAGTTCTCACTTATTACAGTCGGATTTGCACCTTGGCTGTAGCCTGAAAAGCTGATGTCATTCACCTTTCCCGTCTCGTCCGTTCTTGTACCTGTTATTGTAACCTTCTTTGAAGTGTAAAATTCATCCGTAATCTGTGCGGTAAACTCTACATTTGTACTTGTCTTGTCATAATCATTGACGCCGTTTAAGGTGATGACAGGTGCATCCCTGTCAATGGTAAAGGTCTGACTTACATTTGCCGTATGACCTACCCTGTCAGAGGCTTCAACCTCAAACCTGTACACGCCTGTCTCCGTCAAGGTTTCAGACACCGATGTCTCATATGCCGCAGGCTTTAGTTCAATTGTCTTGTAAAGCTCCTCGGCATTAGCATCACCAGCTTTGCGATATATACTGACAGTTCCGCCTGCATCCCACCAGAACGCTTCCCGCATGGTAAATGTAACAACTGCAGCACTTGATGATGTACCGCTTCCCACTGCTCCTGATATGCTGAGATTTGGTGCTTCCTTATCTACACGGAAGCCCACTGTCCGGGCAGTGCTCTTATTGTTTGCCATATCAACTGCATAGAAGTTTACGGTATATTCTGCCTCCTCATCGAAGGACATATTGAGGTTTGACGTCTTAGCATACTTTGTCGTCAGCTCCTCCTTGTCAGGAATCTTTTTTATAACCTGGACATAA
Source organism: Bacteroides sp. (assembly GCA_023666705.1). Taxonomy (GTDB): domain Bacteria; phylum Bacillota; class Clostridia; order Lachnospirales; family Lachnospiraceae; genus Coprococcus_C. The sequence continues at coordinate 106,450 of JAMPBO010000006.1, read as the reverse complement.
TTGTCCGCCGTGTCAATGTTCGCATCCCTTACGGTCATTGCAACTGCAGCCGTACCTGTAAGCATAAGCTGTCCCATGCTGTCCGTGTAAGTCGTGCCGTTTACCGCTGCGGTTATGTCAGGGACAGTCTTATCCACAACAAAGGTTATCTGCTTCGTTGACGATGTATTTCCCGTTTTGTCGACCGCCACGATAGCCAGCTTATGTATTCCCTCTGTGCCCACCGTAAGCCTTGCCCTGTATTTTCCGTCAGTGCCCGTTACAGCCTTCCAGTCAAGATTTTGCACAGGTGTTCCGTTGTCCGTTACGGTAACCTTATCCAAATTTACCTCGGTATAGGTAAGTTCAATGCCTACATCCGTATTATAATAATACGGATTTTTCGTCTTTTTGCTTGCCGTTCCCGACGCCGCCTTTACGGTCACAACCGGCTTCGTCCTGTCTATGTCAAATGAAATTCTTTCATTTTCGGATGTATTTCCCGCCTTATCCTTCACGGATACAACAACCGTATATCTGCCATCCGGAATGTTATTTCCAATAATATCACTCAGCTTTTTCTTAAAGCTTCTCTCAATGCCTGATGTACCTGCCGCATTATACTTAAAATCAAAGCTTTTAGCCGTAGTTTTCTTCGGTCCCCTTACACTTATATTGACCGTTTCAAGCGTAAGGGTATCACCTACCCTCACTGCAATCTCAGGATTTTTTGTTGCAATCGGAGCAGTGAATGTATCGCTGCCGTCTATGGTCAAATCATCCGTATATGGGTTGATTTTATCATACAGGTAATTCACGGTGCTGGTCGCCTCATTTTCACCCATATCCACCACATGAATGGTAAGCTTTGTGCCCGATGCCCTTGCTGCCTCCGGTATATCCACGTCAAACTCCATAGTGCCAGAAGCAGGTCGGAATGTAGGATTTCCCTGTTCATTGCAAATCATTCCATTGCTGATAATATTTTTCTCCCTGATATTGCCCCTGCTGTCCTCAATCGTGTAAGTAATTGTCTTTAATCTTCCCTCTGCGGAGCTTAAGCTTACTGCAAAGGTCTTTTTAAACGATGCCTCATTGTGCCAGCTTTTATCACTTACAGGTGCCTTTCCAGTTGCCTTGTCAAGAATAACAGGCGTTTTGGTATTGATAATAAATTCATAGCCGGAAATTTCTTTCTCATTTCCTGCCTTATCCACTACCTTAACGGTAAGCGTATACTTTCCTTCAGCCAATCCGCTAACATCAAGTCCTGCCTTAAGTGTTTCCTGCAATACGGTATTTCCCTGCTTCAGAGCCTCATCTGCCGAAAACTGCCGAAAACTATTTCCCAATGTAACGGCATTCCCCTGAGGATCCTTCAGGCTTATCCGTATGCTTTCAATTGCAAGATTGTCCCTCACGGTAACCTCAATCGGAGTCTGCCTTCTTACAGGAACAATCGTACACTCATCCGGTGTTCCATCCGCCTTGGATATTACGGTCTCATTTACCTTGACACCTGCTATCTCCGGCTCGGTTTGGTCAACCTTTACCGTTACAACATTTGAGCGGTTTGCCGTCTGAATCGAATTACCTGCCTTATCCTCTGCCGCAAACGTAATCACCGTTCCCGCAGAAGCATCCGATTCAGGCACAGTAAGCTCACCTGAAATCTCTGTCACACCCTCCGTAACATCCACCTGATTTGTTCCGTTAGATGTCCCTGCGTTGCTTATGACATAAGCTACCGCTTCCAGTGGTGACTTTAAGGTGGCATCCAAATTATCTCCGCCGCTTACAGTGTAAGCAAGCGTTGCCGACTGGTACCACCTGGAAAAATCCGTGATAACAGTTCCATCCTGATCCGTTACCTCAGTCTCCTTCAGATATGGGCGTTCGAGGTCCAAAAGAATTTCCTTTAATGCAAAATTTTCATTGCTATTTCCCCTTGTATCACAAACCTTAAGCTTATAGTCCTTAAATAATGTACTAACTGACATATCACCGATAACAAAGGTTACAGGCGTCTCGATGATACCTGTTGCCTCGTCGTATGTAATACGGGCTTTTTCAATCGGTTTACAGGAAATGGTGTCCGTTCCGTTTGTAAGCACTGTGTTTTCTGCATCAATATCATAAAACGACTGGACATAAACTGTAAATTCATGCCGGCTGTTAATGTAAGCAGGTATGTCATTCAAGTCTGTCTTTACTTCACCGTCCCATCCAAACTTATTTGTTATGACGGTCACATCCGTATTGGCAACTGTAATTTCAGGAATGGCAGTCGTTCCTTCGTTGCCAAATTTATCCTCTGCCTGTATTGTTTTTCCCGATAAACCCTTCAAATTATCGGTTGTGTAATTCTCCAGATTTAAAATATAATTATCTGTATTATTAAGCTTCGTAAATTCGCTGCTCTCTAATTTGACTGTCACAGTATTTCCATGTGTCTTAACGCCTGCGGCGGCAGTAACATATAGGCGATACTCCAAATTGCCGACGGGATTCAGAACATATTTATTTTCTGCCTCGTTAAAGTTAGCTTTCTGCCACCTTCCATTTTTTCCCTTATATTGAAGTTCAAAATTTGAAAGGGTTGGAGGCGTATTGATGATATAAAAATTTTTTTTATTCGATTCTGCTTTATTTCCCGCTTTATCCTCCGCTTTGAACCAGAACGCATAATCACCTGTTTCAATATTCGTTATCTCAAATGAATATTGATTATTATCGTTGACTAAGTTACCCTCTGACCATTTGTATTCTGTCGTACCTTCGTCTGTTTCAAGAGACAAAATAACATCCTTTATATTATCCTCTGTAACCTCTGCACTGATTGTTACAGAGGTTGCCTTACTTACTGTATCAATTATACTTTGCTCTCTTCCATCCGCATCAAGTGTAGCAGCTTTATCATTAGATATTACAGGATTCGTCGCATCCTCGATGAGTGTAAAGGTGACCGACCGCTGATTGCCCACATTGTCCTCAAGAATAATTGTATGTATCGCATCTGCACTTGGTTGAATTTCACCCGTCAGGAAAGTTGAATTATCTGATGTAAGCTCCGTCCCGTCAAACGTTATTTTTTTTAAGCCGCTGCCTGCTCCATCGCTTCCCCAAATCTGCAGCTTAAATTTTTTGTCCGTTCCCTTTGGATTTACATAAATTGTCCCAATATTGCCATCTTTGTCCGGCTTTCCTGCCATATCACCCTTGTCAATTTCATTTAATACATATGTATCGACCTGCGGGGCATCTGCATCTATCTTTATTGTTTTTTCGCCCACCCAAAGTTTTATCTTCTCGACAGGCTGCCCTTCCGCATCTTTTGTGTAATATGCAATTGCAGGCGTGTATTCTCCTGATGTGCTGATAGTTTTACTATCTCCCAGAGCTTGAAATTCTCCATCCTTATCCTTATAGCCATATACCAAAATTCCGTTATTGACACTGGTGCTATCACCATCAGACGTACTTACAACCGCTTCCTTGTAAAACTGACCTTCGTCAACATCCATCAGATTTCCGTCAGCATCACAAACCTTCCATATAGGATTTATCTGCAGATTTTCCACCTCAGTTTCCGCATCAAGGTCCACATCCAAATCCTCAATCGTTGCTTCTTCGTTTGAATCTGCTGCCTGACTATCCTTTTTCAAGCCTGCATGGGCAAAAAAAGGCGTCATCATCATAAGCACTGCCAGTGCAAATGCAAGTATTCTCATTTTGTTGTTTTTGTAAAAGAATAATCGTTTCACAATTTCGCCCCCCTTATAATTGCTCATCCGTATGGACTACTACTATATTATATGTAACCTTAACCTTAGATGACAGCCCGGTGTTTGCCATGCTGGTGAGTACCGTTGTGGAAGAATCCCTGCCAAGCACGCTTGTTTCTGGTTCGTCGTACTCCGTAAGGACACTTGTTTCTTCCTCCGCATGAAGCACACTTGTCTCCGCCCCATCGTCATCCGTAAGGACGTTTGTTTCTTCCTCCGCATGAAGCACGCTTGTCTCCGCTTCCTCGTTATCCGTAAGGACACTTGTTTCTTCCTCCGCATGAAGCACGCTTGTCTCCGCCTCATCGTTATCCGTAAGGACGCTTGTTTCTTCCTCCGCATGAAGCACGCTTGTCTCCGCTTCATCGTTATCCGTAAGGACGCTTGTTTCTTCCTCCTCACTAAGCACGCTTGTCTCCGCTTCGTCGTCATCCCTCAAAACGTCGGTTGCCTCATCGTCCCTTAAGACATCTGTTGCCTTCTCATCAATATCCGTATCTTTTTTTGGCACAGGCTCCGTCTTTTTGGCAGTTGGCTTCGGTTCTGCTGTTACAGTATCATCTGCAACACCGTCTCCAAGTATCATCGTTGTATTGTCATTATTTTTCTTAATTGCTTCCGCCGACATCGCCTGTCTTACTTTTATCTTTCCTGATGCCTGATTGTAATATTTACCCTGTTCCTTCTTCGACACTGCACTAGAGCCCTTGTTGCTTGTCTTCATTTCTTCCATGCTTTTCCTGGCGGTACTTCCCGTAAGCTCGCCAATCACACTTGGTATCTTCAATACGATAAACAGCACGATGGAAGTTACAAGGAGTAATGAAGCTAACACAAGTCCGCCGTAGAAACATATATTGTAAATGTCTGCCATTTTCATCACTCTCCAATCTACTCCGCAGCTTCACTTTCTGTCGTTGCTTCCTCATCGTCCGCCTCTGTGCCGTACCGGTTTTCTGACAGCATTTCCATATTCTCTTTTCTCTTTTTCCACGTCTTGTTTGACTCGATATCCGACACGCCTGCTCCACTTTTGTAAACACTTAAAAGCTCCGCCAACTCGTCCGGAAGCTCCCGTGCCCATAAAGTTGGATTTTGCTGTCTCGCCTCGCAATAGGAATATATGTAATCAAGGTGCTCTGCATATATTTTATTGCTCATAACATTATCCGTTCCAAGTCGTTCCTCTGCTTTTTTGTATGTTTCAACCGCCTCATCATATTTCCCCAGCAGATTGTAGCATGCAGCGATTTTGGAAATTTTATTATAATAGGCGGTGTTATATACATTGTCATTTGTTCCGCCTATTCCGACCTGACCCGAATTTTCCACCTTAATGTCGTTTACATTCATGTATTCCTCGCAATAGGTAATGACATCATTGTAATATTGTGCCTGCTCAGCCTCATCCTCAGCATTTTTAGCCAAAGTTTCGTATATAACCGTTAAATTGTCGTAATATGCATAGAAGTAATCATTGACATCTATGTCACTTCCCGTATATTCCTCCAAATCCGACACAGCCTGATTCATAACCTGCTCCGCCTGCCCTGCTACACCCTCGTATGTAATATAGGTAGCATAAATCCTGCCGATTGTCTTGTAATTGATGAACTTGTCAACATTCTGGTTTGTATATTCACTCTGATTGTACACCGCAAAGCTGTTCACCTGCTCAATCAGCTCCTGCTTATCCGGGTCCGTACTGGAAAGTATCAGGGACACGGAGCCATAATACCCTGCAAGTTCACCATATTCACTGTCATTGGAATTTATCATGTCAAAATATTTTGTCGCCGTCTTATAATCTCCAAGCTCGTCAAAATAGGTGATTGCCAGCTTATATAAAACAGCAGCGTTTTTATCTACATTATCGTAGCCTGACTTTACCCTGTTGGAAACAACATTAAGCCCGTTTTCCAAATCAAGTGCAGGTATATTTTCTTCATTTACAACATTAGAAGCATCTATGTACGTCTGAATATATTTGTTGTATGCCTCCGCATCCGTTCCGTCCAGCTCAAATGCCTTTTTATACTGTTCTGCTGCCTCAGCATATCTTTCTTCAATTCTGTAATCGTTTCCTGTTTCAATGTAGCTGTTGTAATTATCCATTTTTATTCTCTGGAGACCACTGTAGCCCACTGCAGATGTGATTGCGGCAGCCACCGTAAGAACCGATGTAGTGATAAACAGCCCCAGCTTCTTTTTATTCTTTTTCCTGTATGCATCATCTAACTCATTGTAATGCTCTAACGCATACATAAGCTCCTTACAATTCTGGTATCTGTCATTTGGATCCGCTTGTGTACATTTTAATATTATCTTTTCCAGACCTGATGAAAGGGCAGGATTCCATTCCCGTATTGGTCTGATTTCGTATGGCGGCTCACACGGATTCATGCCTGTTACGATATGGTACAGGGTTGCTCCCAAATTGTAGATATCCGTTCTTGCATCCGTGTTGTATATGCCTCGTCCCTGTTTGTCACCAAACTGTTCCGGTGCTGCATAGCCACGTGTTCCAAGTGCCGTCGTATCCGCATTATTTTCAACAATATATTCCTTTGCCGTTCCAAAGTCTATCAGCTTTACACCGCCCTCTGGCTTAATCATAACATTGGAGGGCTTCATATCTCTGTATATAACAGGCGGATTCATATTGTGAAGATAATCCAGTGCACTTGCAAGCTGGAGTCCCCATTCGATAACCGTTTCCTGCGGCTGTGCCCCCTCTTTTTTTAACCGGTCACTTATAGTGGTTCCTTCTATAAAATCCATTACGACATAGATTGTGCCGTCCTGGTTGATGATATCCACGATTCTCGGAAGTACAGGGTGGTCCACATTTTTAAGAATATTTGCCTCACGCTCCAAGCCCTTTAAAAGCGTCTGCGTAGACTTGGAACCGTCATTTTTTATCTCCTTGACCGCCCACTGTTTGTTAAGACGGTTATCTCTGGCAAGATAAACGATGGACATTCCGCCACGTCCGACTTCTTTCCATATTTCATATTTTCCGTCTAATACAGTACCTTCCTTCGTCATGTCCATTTCCTTCCCAATTTTCAAACGGTATTATATTGTCCTGATTAATGCAACCGTTATGTTGTCTGCCTCATTTCTGCTCTTGACAAGCTCCGTGAGATACATACAGCCAAACTTCATTTTTTCCTCATCCGTGCTTCCTGCGGGTCCTATTTTCTCCATCATTTCATCCTCGGATATCTGATGCCGGAAGCCGTCCGAGCATATCATATATACGGCATTTTTCTCTACATTTCCCTTTGCAAATTCAGGCTCCACCACCGACGATGCACCCACGCATTGAAGAAGCACACTTCTTCTCGGGTCAATTTTCGCCTGCCTCGGCGTCATTCTTCCCGCTGCAATTTCCCTTGCCACAAATGTCTGGTCGTGAGTGAGCTGATTCACACTTTTCGTGAACTGATATACACGGCTGTCCCCCACATGCACAATGTAATATTCATTGCTGACCATCAAAATCGCTGATATGGTCGTTCCTATCTGCAAATGATTATCTTCCCCATATTTGCCGAGCCTTTTGTTTTGCTCCTGAATCAATTCATTCCATTGATTAATCAGCTTTTCTTCCGCAAAGCTTCCATCCTGTATGTCATCAATAAGCGTATTTTCAAACCACTCACAAAATGCAAGCGTGACCTCCTTGCTGGCAAGCTCTCCTTTTTCCAGCCCTCCCATACCGTCACAAACAATGGCAAATGCAACAGGTCCTTTATCAGTCTCTACAATTTTGATTGCAAGGGAATCCTGATTTGTTTTTTTTGTTATCCCAACATCCGTATGGAATGCCGCAATATAATTCATCCTATTCTCCCTTTCTTAACAGAAAAACAAACTCCTCATCGCCCATCTGAACCAATGTCTTATTCTTAAGCAAGTGTTCCTTCCCGGGAGCAAGCTCCACACCATTTAAATATGTGTGGTTGGTAGAGTTATTATCTTTAATGTAATTAACCCCTTCTTTTTGTACAATAATACAGTGCACTCTGCTTATTGCAGGGTTATCCTCAATGGAATAATCCGCCTTTGTCTTGGATTTTCCTATAGAAAATTCGGATTTTGTTATATTAATTGTCTCGCCTGTCTTCTTTCTCACCATATGTGGTATCGGCTTGCTTCCCATCTGTCCAACAAAGCTTCCATTTGGCATGGCAGATGTCGGTTGCATCGGTGCTCCCATCCCTTGTGGTGGCTGCACTGGCGGCATCCCCTGTGGCTTCGGCATGCTCGGTGTCACTGGTGCTCCCATCCCTTGTGGTGGCTGCACTGGCGGCATCCCCTGTGGCTTCGGCATGTTCGGTGTCACTGGTGCCCCCATCCCTTGTGGCTTCGGCATGTTCGGTGTCACTGGTGCCCCCATCCCTTGTGGTGGCTGCACTGGCGGCATCCCCTGTGGCTTCGGCATGTTCGGCTGCATCGGTGCCCCCATCCCTTGTGGTGGCTGCACTGGCGGCATCCCCTGTGGCTTCGGCATGTTCGGCTGCATCGGTGCCCCCATCCCTTGTGGTGGCTGCACTGGCGGCATCCCCTGTGGCTTCGGCATGTTCGGTGTCACTGGTGCCCCCATCCCTTGTGGTGGCTGCACTGGCGGCATCCCCTGTGGCTTCGGCATGTTCGGCTGCATCGGTGCCCCCATTCCCTGTGGTGGTTGCCCCTGCATTTGTGCCTGCCTGTTTGCGTTTTGAATATTATTCATTACGCCAAGCTTGTTTACTTTTACCTGATTTTGTACGGCAGGCTTCCCCGTCACCTCAATTTCTTTCTCAACATAGCCCTTCAGGTTTCCAATTGAGAAATCAGCAGCATTTATAATGGACAACATTTTTGCAACATAATTGTCCTTGTCATTTTCGTCAAATATCATTTTGGAAATAACTTCCCGAAAGAATACAGGAATTTCCGCCAAAGGCAAAACATCCTGTTTGATGGCAATCAGAATACACTTGACCTCATATGTACTTTCATTAATGTACACATATGACGGTTCCTTCACGATATAACTGACAGGTATTCCCTGTGCTCCCATTTCATACACGGACACAAGTCCTTTGATAATTGATAATACCTGTTTCTTATTCAAGGTTTTTTTGAACAGCATCTCAAGTGTTGTTTGCTCTCTCACATAAGAAGTAATCGTTCTTTTTCCGTCCTCATCGCTATACTGGAACGGAATAATGTTTTGCAGGCTTGCCGCCTTATCTGCGGCTTTGTCGTCATACACATCCGACGCCTTAAGGTCATATTTAATGACGTCCACATCATTTTGTTTTGTGACTACAATGTCAGTTTTTTTCATAAATACCTCCTCTTTCCCCTACTACTTTTTTACACACGCCTATAAATTATTTTGTTTTTCACTTCAATATTATCTTAGCTTAAAGATAAATTCTTCATCGCCAAGCTTGATTACCGATTCATGTGTAAGGATTTCTTCTGCCCCCTCCTCAACCAATCTTCCATTTACATATGTATGATTCGTTGATTTGTTGTCCTTGATATAACACACACCATCCTTCTGAATAATCGCCGCATGCTGACGGCTTACGGCACCATTTCCGCTAACGGTATAGTCTACCCCCCTCGTAGCCTTACCAATCTTAAAGGTTGCCTTGGTAATCATAATTCGTTCCTCAGTGTTTACCCTGACGATATATGGATTAATCTTCGGTGCATTCAAAATATTATTTACACTTGCATCCTCAACGGATTTGCTGAGTACGGAGTTGCTCTTTGGCTTTTCTGTCTTTTCAGCCGCATCCTCATATACCTCCTGAATCACAGGCACCTGTCCGTTTTCCGCCTTCTTTGCGGATTTTTTATCTGCCTTTTTCTCAGGCTTTGGTGCATCACTGGTTAATTCCTCCGTAACACTTTCATGCTCTGCGGCACTCTGTATCAAGGCAGCCCTGTTGACCTTTACAACATTTTTCTTAACGACCGGCGGCTTACTGTCTAAGAATTCATCCAACTCCTCCAGCGTTTTTATTGTATCTCCCTCACTCTTTGTCTTTGCCGTAGGCACTTCGCCTACCAGTTCTTTTATTCTGCTCTTAATGAGGTCTACATCTGTTTCCTTCTTTGTCGGTTTTTCACTTTCAGACTGTGGCACAGTTTCTGCTTTTGCTTTCTCCGGCTGTGGTGCTGCCTCTGCTTTTATTTCTTCAACCTGCGGTTCTGTCTCTGCCTTTACCTCTTCAACCTGCGGTTCTGTCTCTGCCTTTACCTCTTTAACCTGCGGTTCTGTCTCTGCTTTTACTTCTTCAACCTGCGGTTCTGTCTCTGCTTTTACTTCTTCAACCTGCGGTTCTGTCTCTGCTTTTATCTCCTCAACCCACGGTGCCGCCTCTGCCTTTATCTCCTTAACCTGCGGTTCTGCCTCTGCTTTTATCTCCTCAACCTGTGGCATTGCTTCTTCTGCCTCAGGCACTGCTTCAGCTTTTATATCCTCAATCGATATCTCAGGTATTTCATTTTCAATTTCTTCTGCTGACATGCCCGCATCTGCGTTTTCAGCTACCTTCATACCTGCAGGAAGTATGCTGTCAAGCTCATCATCAATGGCAGCATCGATTTCTTCCTCATCCTCATCCTCGTCTTCCTCATCATCGCCTATTTCAGGAAGCACTTCACCCTCACTTGCCGCATAATTCATAAAATCAGCAACATTATCTGATGGCTCTGCTTTCAGTTCAGGTTCTTCCGATACTACCTCTACTCCGTCCGCCTCAATTGTTCCTGCTTCCTCGAAGCTTATCTCGCACTCCTCCATAAGTGCTTCCGTCAACCCTACCAGTCCACGTAAATTGAAGGAGTCTCCATTGATATAGGTCAGCAGCTTTCCAACATACCCAAGCTGCTCGTCCACATCATACTTCATGTTCGCAAGCAATTGTCTCACAAAGCCTTTAAATTCAACAGCGAGTGACCCCTTGCTTTCAATCGGCAGACAAATAAATTGAAGTGCATATGTTTCTTCATCAATGTACACAAAGCTTTTGTTCAACAATATGTACGAGAGCTGAACTGCCTGCTCCTTGAGGGAAATAAGACCCGATGCAACATTTCTCAAAATATTGAGAACCTTTTCCGCATTCATTTCCTTCTTAATGTAATCCTCAAGCGTAACCCTTCCCGTAATATCATATGTGAGGTAATCGTAGTCATCATCTTCTTCGTAAATTATATCCAATATTTCCTTTACATCATTTTCCTCACAATAATCCAGAACGTCCTCATCTAACTCACACTCTTCCCCCATTGTGTAAGTTAAATACTTTTCCTCTCCAATATTTCTTGCCTTGAAGTTAAACGTCCTCATAGCTTCCCTCCTAATTTAATATATTAAGTAAATACCATCATTTATTTTAATGTTTACTCAGTTCCCTGCTCATCCGTATCATATATAATCTGAGGATTTAAATGCTCCTCATAGGTTTCCGTAAATACATGGGTTCCCGCATCTTCATCCGCTACGTGATAATAATAGTAGCCATGCTCCTCCGGATATAGCACCGCCTCAATGCATGCCAGACCCGGATTGCAAATCGGTCCTACCGGAAGACCTGTATTTTTGTATGTGTTGTATGGAGAATCAAGCTCAAGGTCAGAATAATAAACCTGTGCCTGATCATACATGCCGTTTGTCAGTGGGTATAAAACTGTAGGACACATTTGAAGCTGCATACCATTGTTTAAACGGTTGTTGATTACCCCTGCTATTGTAGCCCTCTCACTGTCAATCTTCGCCTCACGCTCAATAATAGATGCCCTTGTGACAACCTCGAAGGACGAGTAACCAAGCTCCGCTGCCCGATTTGCCAAGTCACCGGAATAATAATTTTCAAATGTGTCAAGCATCCAGTCCACAAGTGATTCGGCGGTTGTATTTTCGTAAATATCGTAAGTTGCAGGGAAAATGTATCCCTGAAGCTTATATTCAACATCGGCTCCTGCAGGCACATCCTTCAGATACTCAAACTCGGAGGAAGTCACGGAATTTACCGCATCCAAAAATTCTTTTTTGGTACATATGCCCTGCTCCGAGCACCGTTCCGCAATCATTTCTATGGTGTAGCCCTCAGGAACAACCAGCTTGTCAATCGGCTCATCCACGGCAAGCTTTGGTGACAGCACCTCCATCATCTGCAGTGTATTCATACCTGTATTCAGTGTAAAGGTTCCGCTGTGGAGGCTTCCTTTATATGGGGAATTCTTCAGTCTTCTTACAAATGCACTGGGATACTTAATCAATCCTGCATCCTTAAGCTTACTTGCAATCGTCTTTGCCGAGTCTCCTTCGTCAATCACAACCACGACATCCTCTCCCGCATGAACCGCTGTTCCCTCATATTCCTCCATGTATTCATTATAAAATCCCTTAACATAGTTCACTACTTGTCCACATAAGGCAAGCACCGCTATGGTAAGTATAATTCCTTTAATGTACCCTGCTACCTTGTTCACTTCTTATCCCTCTAATCTAGTTTACATAATTTTTTATAAAATTACATACTTGAAGTAATTTTACAATAATGATATTATAGTAACATCTTTTATAGAAAATATCAAGAAAGGATGATAATTTTGACAAATCCTATTGTAACCATAACAATGGAAAGTGGAGACACAATGAAATTCGAGTTATATCCCGACATTGCAGGCAATACAGTAAAGAACTTTATTTCCCTTATAAACAAGGGATTTTATGATGGACTTATTTTTCATAGAATTATAGAGGGCTTTATGATTCAGGGCGGCTGCCCTGAAGGAACAGGCATGGGAGGACCGGGCTACTCCATCAAAGGAGAGTTTTCACAGAACGGTTTCCAAAACGACTTAAAGCATGAGCCGGGTGTTCTTTCCATGGCAAGGTCCATGATGCCGAACTCAGCAGGCTCCCAGTTTTTTATCATGCATAAGACAAGCCCTCATCTTGATGGTGCTTATGCTGCATTTGGAAAAATTACCGAGGGGCTTGATGTGGTGAATAAGCTTGCCACTGTCCCGACAGGCTTTGGGGACAGACCACTGGAGGACCAGGTTATCAAAACCATAACCGTTGACACGATGGGCGTCACATACGATGAGCCTGAAACGTGTTAATCATAGCCAGAACAAAGCGTCTATGACGCTGTAGTTCGAATCTTAGCAGGCTCCGTAAGGAGCGTGCCTATAGGAAATTCAAAGGAATTTCCTATAAAGAAATAAAAGGCTGCCGCCTTAAGGGTTCCCCCCTAAGGCGACAGCCTCATTTTTTACTGGTTACTTTTTAATCTTAGCCTTTGAGCCTACGCCCTTTGCCTTTAAGATTTTCTTATAGCTTGCTAACTTCTTTGCTGGTACCTTGATGGTTGCCTTTGCATAAATTCCCTTGAATGCCTTATTTCCCACATTCTTCGTTGTCAGCTTGCTTGTCTGAATCGTTATGGTCTTTAACTTCTTACATCCGTAAAATGCCTGCGTTCCAATCTTGCTTACATTCTTTGGAATCACAACAGATGTCAAAGCTGTACACTTGTTGAATGCTGTATTTCCTATTGTTGTAAGTCCTGTGCCAAGTGTTACCTTTGCGAGCTTTGTACAGCTTGCAAATGCAGACTTACCGATTGTTGTAACCTTGCTGCCAAGCGTCACCTGCGTCAGTGCCTTACAATTGTAAAATGCCTTATCGCCTAATGTTTTAAGGTTCTTATTAAATGTCACCTTCTTAAGCTTGCTACAGCCTTCAAATGCAGACTTACCAATCGCTGTTACGTTAGCTGAAAGCTTAACGGTTGTAAGCTTTGTGCGTTTATAGAATGCCTTGTCTGCAATTGCAGTTACCTTGTACTTTACATTCTTAATTGTAACCGTAGCAGGGATTGTAACTGTAGCTGCCGTCTTGCTTCCGCTTGTAAGGGTAACAGCCTGCTTGCCTGCCTTAACACTGGTAACCTTGTATGTATTACCACCTACGGTCACCGTATCTCCTACCTTGGTTGCCACTTCACTTACAGTAATTGCCTGCTTTACGGTACAGGTTCCATATGTAACCGTAATCGCCTTATCGGTCTTTTTCAAAGCAGCAGTCGTCGATACCTTATAGTCCGTAACATTCTTTGTCGTTCCATCAGAATATGTTACCTGAACTACCATTCCCTTCTTATCAAACTTATCACCAACCGTATATTTTGTTTTGGTTGGAGGGGTTGTAATCTTGATAGCGGTTGGCACAACCTCCTCAATTGCTACTGCATATACAGAAAACTTTCCTGTTGCAAATTTCAGCTTTCCGTCTTTAAATGCAGAATCCAATTTTTCTGCTTTTCCATCATGGTAACGGTATACAACCGGTGTCCATGACTTTGATAAATCCGCATGTGCCTTTGCAAAATCCTTTGGAAGGTCAATGCTTACCGTAATATCCTCTTTCGTCTCTGCGATATCGCCTGTCTTTGTACCAACCTGATACTGCAATCCGATATCCAGATACTGAATCTTGGAGGTCTTATTTTTACCGCTGCCAATTAAGGTTGATATTTTATTAATTCCTTCCTTTACGGGAGCAGACTCTGTTTCGCTGCTTTCCACGGTTTTTACATTCATGGATACATCCAGTGCTTCTCCATCTATAATTGCTTTCTTTAAGTCCTCGTCATCAGCAAATAACTCCTCAATGGCAATCTTGTCACGAAGTGCTTTGCCTCCGTCCTCCTCAATGGTTACCGCATCAGCACTGATGAAATTACCCACAACGGTTGCGTCCATGGTTGCCTTTAATTCATTGACCTTTACAACCAAGCCTTTGTTGGTTGTAATATCAGCTTTTCCGATATCATTCTTGGTAATTTCCTTGAAGTCAAAGTTTCCGTCCTCATTTTCTTCTCCATCTACAATAAGGGAAACAATATCAGAATCCTTGTAAAGTCCAAGATAAACGTTTGCCCTATTTTCTGCTGCTTCGGAAAAGTCTCCAATAATCTTTACATTTGTCGTAGCGTCTACATGCAGCTCCGGCCACTGACAACCGATTCCATACCCTTCATTTAGAACGTAACCTTCACCTATTAATTCGTCTTCTGTTTTTCCCTCTCCGTCAGTCGTTACATTAAATTTCAATGGGTTTTCAGTGCTATCCTCTTCCCCGGTTCTTGTAACAGGATAATATTTGCCATCATCCATAAGGCAGCTTACATACTCGTCGGTAACCTCGCCGCCTCCATTTTTCTTTTCCCACAGCTTTACCTCATAATAGCTGCCTACATCATTTTTTTCCTCTGTATAGTACATTTCAAAATTAGATGCAAATAAAATTCCCTCTACATCTGATGTCGTTACATATAGCGGCTTCGTTGCATTTCCCTTATATTCAGGGAAATAGCTTACGTTTGCCCATATATATCCGGTATTTTCAATTGTGTAAGACTTTCCATTAACTGTTACAGTGCCTGCTTCTGCGGTCTCCATCAATTTGTCAATCACGCCCTGCATGGTCTCAGCATGTACCCAGTACAACGTCGTATCTGCAAGGGATGGGTCCATGCGACTAGCATCATACATATCCTTTGAAATAAAACAGCCTGCAAAGCCTTTATGCTCCACGCCATCTTCAATCGTAATGGTCTCATAGGTATCTTCACAATAAATATAGTAGTCAAATTCCCATGGTTCTCCCTCAGCAGGAGTAGCGACGCCCCTCGCCTTTAAACCAAATCCACCCCTTGCATCTGCAGTAATGGTAATCTTTGCCGTATCAGTATACTCTGCCTCAGGATTAAGTGCAGCTCCATCCACCTCGACATAAACTGCTCCGTCAGGAACCTCTTCTGTTTCGAGCTTATAAGTATAGGTTGTTGCATCCTCACCATTTTCTGGTCTTGGTATTACATAAAAGCTTTTTTCCGTGCCTCTCTCATAGTTTCCGTCTCTCATGTAAGTACTCTCTGAAGCCGTGTTTGAAGAATAAAAACCCACTTCCGGAAGGGACACATATACTGTAACGGAAGAGGTTACATCATCCTTCGTATATTGAATTGTGTATGTTCCAGTCCTGTAAAATTCAAAATCCGTTATAGTATCGTTCGTTACTTCGTTGCCTTCTGCATCCCAATTTTTATTCGTATAATATTTCACCTTGTCTTCCTTTGCGGCAGTTCCCTCATATAAAACGGTAATGTTTTCTGCCGTTACCGGAGCCAGAGTTAAATCTTTCATCGCGGCATCTTCGCCGATTTCATTTGCTGCGTAGCCAAGATACAGTGAACATCCACTTATAGTCTGCCATATTTCCTTCGATGGCATTGCATTTGGATTTGGAGCAACCTTACCATCTTCCTCATAGACAGCATTACCCTCATCATCCAGAACAGGTGAACTGTCATCATTTAATTTAGGCGTTCCCCAATCCAGCCAGTCTACTACAAAAAGTCCATCCTTTTTTTGCTTATAGCTGATATTGATACCCTGCCGGGAAGTCTCTGGATTATCCGTAAAAGAATATGTTAGGTCTCCCTCCTCCCCAGCCGCAGTTACTCTATATAGGTCTACTTTAACATTGAACGAAAAACTTTCTTTCATGTCCTCATTTATTTGGATTTCGTATACATAATTTTCCTCCGTCAGATACTCAGATGGATCCGTTGATAACGTTTTCGATGGTCCTGTTATTGTAAAATAACCAGCATCAATGTTTTCCTCATCATCTTTTGTATACTGAACTGAACCTAAATCCAGTTTTTCCCATCCTCCACGGTGAAGAATCATATAAACTGTTTTATCCTCACCATCTATCTTCTGAATCTCATCCTTTATCATGCTATCAACAGACGGTATATTTGTTGTATAAAAGCCAATTGTTGGATAACTTACATGGATAGTGATACTGGAATTATTATATGTGACGATATAATCTCCAACAGCATCGAAAGTAAAATCTATCATTTCATTATTCTTTTCGTTTGCTTTTACTGTTTTTTCCTTGACATCCTCTTCATCAAGCGTAACAGTAATGTTCTCCAAGCTTACTACAGTTGCTGTAGCTCCCTCGCTTTCCATATAGCTGAGATGCAATGTCAAGCCATATAATACATTCGCCCATGTCGCCTTTTTGGTTTGTGCATTTTCTTCCAAAGCAGGCACACCATCATTATCCCAGTATATATCGTCCTGGATAAGCAATCCCGTTTGTTCCCCTTCTTCTGCCGATGCATTCAACGGTATTCCCACGAATAAGGAAAACACCATGCAGAAGACAAGCAAAAGGGCTGCCCGTTTCTTTTTTACCCTCATCAGTAAAATCCTCCTTTTCATTTTTAAATCATTAATGAGTTTCCCCCATATTTTATCAAATTCAAAATCCCTTTTGGTGGGCAGTCCTGCCCACTTTTGTTTCAGGAGATGAACGATACCTATACCCAAATTGCGGACATGCAATCCATTTGTTCCTTACTTGTAATATTGACATTAAAGCGGTATAATACATACTAGTATATTAAACGTGCCCTTTGCCACCGGGTAAAGGGATTTGGCGTCATCCTTTCTGTCGTTAGGTCTTAGAAGATGGAAAGTCTGACGCTTTTGTTTATTTAACCGCAAAAAGTTTTATGCAGAGGAAATGATGATGAAACCAAAAAGTTTATTTCAGGAATTTTGTAACTATGTTGCTTTTAACATACTTGGCATGCTTGGCTTATCCTGCTATATTCTTGCCGACACATATTTTGTCTCCAAGGGGCTTGGTGCAAATGGTCTTACTGCACTTAATCTGGCAATTCCCATTTACAGCTTCGTTCACGGAAGCGGTCTTATGCTTGGAATGGGCGGTGCAACCAAATATTCCATTTTTAGAGGACAAAAGGAATACGAAAATGCAAACAAAATATTTGTCAACATCCTATATCTTACCGTCATAGCCGCCATATTGTTTATGCTTGCCGGACTTTTCCTTTCCGATGGTCTGACTGCTTTACTGCGTGCCGACAGCGTGGTTTTTGATATGACAAAAACGTATTTGCGTTTTATTTTGCTTTTTTCCCCTGCATTTATGATGAACGATGTTTTACTTTGTTTTGTGAGAAACGACGGCAATCCAAGACTTGCAATGACCGCTATGCTGCTTGGCAGTCTGTCAAACATTCTGCTTGACTATATATTTATATTTCCGCTCCACATGGGCATTTTCGGTGCTGTTTTGGCAACCGGCTTCGCCCCTGTAATTAGCATGTGTATTCTATCAAAGCATTGGATTTCCAATCAGAGCAATCTTCATTTTGCAAGGCTGCGGCTTTCCCTTAAATTCGTCTTAAATACCATCCCCTTGGGCATTCCATCACTGATTACGGAGGTTGCGTCAGGAATTGTCATTATCGTGTTTAATTCCATCATTCTCCACCTGCAGGGAAATACCGGGGTGGCAGCTTATGGCGTGGTCGCCAACCTGTCGCTTGTAATCACTGCAATTTACACAGGAATGGCACAGGGCATACAGCCAATCATAAACAGAGCCTACGGATATGGTGAAACGGGTGCAACAAAAAGGATATTAAAATATGCCATTTGGACCATGCTGATTCTCTCTGTTTTTATTTATGTTGGATTTTTTCTCGGTGCAAACCCAATTGTTGCACTGTTTAACAGTGGGCACAATGAGTGCCTTAAGGAAATTGCAACCGCCGGGCTTAAGCTGTACTTTACCGCAATGCCGTTTGTCGGTTTTAATATTATACTTTCCACTTATTTTACATCCACGGAACAGGCAATACCCGCACAGGTAATTTCCCTGTCAAGAGGATTTTTTATCGTCATTCCGATGGCGGTTTTGCTCTCCTTTCTACTGGGAATGACAGGGGTATGGCTGTCATTTTCGGCAACAGAGCTTATTGTTTGTATATTGGGGTTTTTGCTACTCCGGCATTCCAATAAAATGATATAAATATTTTTACCCAGTTTGTTCTTCACAACTTTGCATAAAAATGTTATTATAACCATGAAGTTATTTGCCATAAAAGTTTTATCAGAAAGGAGAGGCCATGAGCAAGCCGAATTCAAAATACTCAGATAATGACCCATACAAGGACTTTTTTTTCGCACGGGTTAAGCGTACCGTTTACAAGTGGTGGTGTGTTGTTTACCGCCCTGTATATAAGCTTACCCACCATGGCTACTGGCCTGAAGAAAAAGAGCCCGGATATATACCACCTGAAAAGAAGGAACAGGATACCATATCTCCTGTTGAAAATAAATCACAAGCCCAATCAACACCTGATGCTTCAACCGACTCTATTTTAGCAAGCGTGTTAAACGGCACGCAAAAAAGTGTAAATGAAACAGTGGCGGCACATATCAGCCAGACTGACGCTGCCACATCCCAAGCAGCCACCGATGCTGTCTGGGACGACACCGTTGATACATCAGGGCTGTCAACCGAGTCTGTGGATTTGGCAAAGGAAATTATGGAACGTCTTGCAAGGGAAGCCGCCGAGGACGAGGCAAAAAAGCAGGCTGAAATTGATCAGGCAAGAACGGCTGCCGCCGAGCGGGAGCGTTTAGAGGAAATCATGCGTTCCAACAAGGTTGACATTTCAAAATTTATCGAAGAAGGAAAAGCCAGTCAGACAGAAGCATCGGCAAACACTGATTCAGGCAATCCTGTATAGCAGATATTCATTTAAGGAGGCAGGAGCAATATGAAAAAATATTTTTATCAAAAAGCCCTAAAAAAGCAGCATATGATTCTCTTTGTTCTGCTCATATGCATGGCAGGTCTCTTATGTGCATGTGGTCACCAGCCAAAGAACTTTACGGAGCTTAATCTTACCATCACGCTGACCGATGCATTCCACGTCGAGAAAAACAACAGCTTTGATATATATATTGAGAGCGATGATGTTGTATTTTCAGCAGTACAGGAAACGACGCACGAGCTTGAATATGCAGGCTATGAAATCCAATCCTTAAGGGATTACTGCGATGAGATAATTTCACTGAACAGTGCATCCAAGGACTCACTTAAGACTAGAAATAATTATTATTACTTCACAAACACAAGAACCGTAGATAAAGCAAAATACACCTACGTTCACTGTATGTTCCAGCAAGGCGACTCCTTCTGGATATGTGAATTTGCATGTAAATCCAAGAATTTCAACAGACTTGAGGAAAAGATACTCTCATGGGCAGACTCCATTACGTTCCAGTAATGGATAAGGCGGTGCCTCATTACCTCTAATGAGACATGCACCTCGCTTCGCTCGGTGTATGGCTTCGCCATATACTCCAAAATAAAAACATCCCTATGTACGTGCAAGCACGCATAGGGATGTTTTTATTTTGAGTGCATGTCTCATTAGAGCATGTTCTCAATCATTTTCATTACTGCTTCTCCAAATTTGGCTGACAGCTCCTGTGCATCCTCCAGACTTTTTCCTACAACTCCGTAGTAGAACTTTATTTTTGGTTCTGTTCCTGATGGTCTGACACACAGCCACGCCTCATCCGCCAAATCGTAATATACTACGTTTGACTTTGGCAGTCCCGTAGGGAGCACCGCCTTTGTCCTCATGTTGATGGCAGTGTCATTGTCATAATTTCTTGCCCAAAGCACTTCATGTCCTGCGATTTCCTTCGGGGTATTGTTCTTGAGTATTTCCATGATGCTCTTTATCTTCTCAAGTCCATCCACACCCTTTAAGGTTATCGTCTTGATATCGTCAACATGATATCCATACTTGTCATACATATCTATCATCGCATCCCACAAAGTCATGTCCTTTGACTTGTAGTATGCTGCTGCCTCACAAAGTGCCATGGTTGCAACGATGGCATCCTTGTCCCTTGCATGGGTTCCTATCAGGCATCCATAGCTCTCCTCAAATCCAAACAGATATGTTCCTGACCTCTTTTGCTCAAAGCCAAGGATTTGCTGTCCGATAAACTTAAAGCCTGTAAGAACCTCAATCACCTTAACACCATAATGCTCGGCAACGGAATTTGCAAGGTTGGTAGTAACGATTGTCTTAATTAACGCTCCATCCTCAGGCAAACCTCTTGTCGCCTTTATCTGTCCAAGCTCATAGTCAGCAAGAAGGCTTCCTGACATATTTCCCGTAAGGCAATGATATTCACCTGCCTTGTCCTTAACATAAACACCAAGCCTGTCCGCATCCGGGTCTGTTGCCAGCACAAGGTCAGCATCTCTTTCCTTTGCAAGCTTTAAGGCAAGCTCAAATGCCTCCGCTGCCTCAGGGTTCGGATAGCTGACTGTAGGAAATTCCCCATCCGGAAGCTCCTGCTCCGGCACAACATATACATTCTGGAAACCAAGCTCACGAAGAATCCTTCTCGCAGGTATATTTCCTGTTCCATGAAGCGGCGTGTACACAATCTTAAGCTCACTTCCATATTTATCTATACAATCCTGATGGATTACCAGCTTCTTAAGCTCGGCAATATAAGCGTCATCCACTTCCTTGCCAACAATCTCATAAAGTCCCTCATGAATTGCCTCCTGCTTCGGCATCGTCTTTGCATCCTGCACGGAAATCAGCTTAACCTCCTTCATAATACCTGCGTCATGCGGAGGCGTAATCTGGGCACCGTCCTCCCAATAAACCTTATATCCATTATACTCAGGAGGGTTATGACTTGCCGTTATATTGATTCCTGCAATACATCCAAAATACCTGACTGCAAATGACAGCTCAGGCGTCGGTCTTAACGACTCAAAAACATATGCCTTAATACCATTTGCGGCAAGACACAAAGCAGCTACATCAGCGAATTCCGGAGAACATCTTCTGGAGTCAAAGGCAATTACCACACCCTTTGACTGCTTCTTCCTATGGATAATGTAATTTGCAAGCCCTTGGGTTGCCTTTGCAACTACATAATCGTTCATTCTATTTATACCGGCACCGATAATACCACGCAATCCTGCCGTACCAAATTCAAGGTCAGCATAAAAGCGTTCCTTTATTTCCTTGTCATTATCTTTGATTGCCAGCAGCTCCTGCCTGGTCTCCTCACTGAAAAACGGATTGGTCATCCATTCCTCGTATTCCTTCATGTAGTCCATGATGTGCCTCCTTAAATTTATTCATTCATGCTAAGAACTGATGTAAGCGCCGCAAAACTGTACTCATCATCCTTACCATTATTAGTCGATTGAATTGTGTAACTCTTTATTAAATATCCCGTTTTATACAGGGTTACTGTGTGGGTTCCCACTGTCTTTGGGAATGTTACAGGTGCCTCACCCATATATTCCCCATCTAAATATACGCCCACACCCACAGGTGCTTTAATTGTTATTTTATTGTTCGTTTCAACTGCTTCCGTCGTCTCTGTTGTTGTCTTGCCTGAAGAAGTCGTGGTTTTCGGCGATGAGTCCCCATCGGTTGCTTTTTCCGTTGTCGTGGCTTCGGTGGTTGCCTCCGTAGTCGCATCCTTGTTTTCTTTTAGCGTAAATTTATAACTCTTTGCCGGTTCGCTTATCGTAAAGCTACCCCTGAACGTTTTATATCCATCTGCCTCTATTCTTAAACTGTAGTCTCCATATGCTCCCGTAAAAACATGATCCTCGTCTATATTATTATCAATATAAACCTTTGCATCCGAAGGCGTGACATTGATTGTAACAGTTCCCGTAGGTATTGCAATGGAACCAATATCTACCCTTGTCTCATTGTCCTTCATAACCGTGATGTCTTTGCTGTCGCTATATCCGTTTTTGCTTATCCTTAAAGTATAACTCCCCTCACGTACCGCAACAAGCATATCACCCGTAACAGGGACGATTACATCATTTCCCAACTCAACCATGCCGCCAATATAGGTATCGTGATTATAGAGCCTGACATACCCGTGCCCCTCCACGACCCTGATGGAAATAAGCCTGCCGTTAAATATACTGAGCGTGACCTTGTCTTCCGTATTAATCTCCATAATGTCCAATGGTTCATTTTCATCAAAAGCAACAACGTAATCATACATTTCATATGACCTGCCCTTATACACAGCCTTTAAATTTTCCTTGTCAACACTAAGCTTACTTACATCATCAATGTTGAGCACATTCTCGTTCATGGCAATGCTTACCAGCCTGCTTGTATCAAAATAATACACAACATCAACTACACTACCACAAGTAAGCCCCATAAGACCGACGTCCTTGCCGTAGGTGTTGGTAATACTCACACCGCCGTGATATGAAAGTTCAGTACATTTTCCTGAATAGCAATCCATAAATTCAATGATATCGCTATCCGCTTCCAGCCTTGTAACAACCGCTGTCATTGTCGTTTCCTTATGCCCCTCAGGCAAGGTTTCCGTGTTGTCGTAAACCTTGATTTTACCCGAGTCACCGCAACCACAAACAAGCACAAGCAGCAGTATCAGACTAAGTAATAATACATTTTTACGCATAATACCCACCTTAACTACAGTATTATACTAGATATTTTTCAAAATGTGAAGCATTTATATCCTTTAACTGCATTAAAATTTTCTGTTTTTTCTCCTCATCATCAATAATCTTACATAATTTCTCCATCATTTTAGGTGAAATCCAATTTTTTGCTGTATTAATATACTGATTGCTAACCTTATAAAACTTCTCAGGATAAGCATACAATATGTAAATATACTCTATATCCCTGTCAGACAATGGGCATATATCCGAATATGTTTTCAGTATCCTCACCGCCAGCGGAAAGCTGTAATTATTTTTTTCTACCGCCTTTCTCAAAAAATGATACAAATCCGCCAGTTGGTTTCCTACATGAAATTTATCGAAGCTGGTTGTAAATATTTTCACTTCCTCATTTTCATGACAAAGCAGGATACTGTGCTGATTGTACATTCCATGACAATAACCTATGTGGGGTTTTATATCCTCCGTAATCCCCACATCAAAGTCCTGCTCACATTTCTTTGCCTGCCCATAAAAATATTGAAAGCAATTCAGGTATAATTCCTCAAAGCTCTTTTTCTGGTGCTGCCTCATGATAAAGGAATATACCCGCTTAAGCTCCTGATTCCGCTTTTTAAAGCTACACACATGCCGCACATGTACATCCTGCTCCGTAGTCTTAAAAATTTCCTGTCCCTTGATATGAAGCCTTGCAAGGTTTTGTACCGCCAAATCCACCTCGTCCTGATTTGTGAGATTAACCTCCTGTCCTTCGACATATTCTCTCATAACATACGGATTATTGTACCTGTCATATGTCACAAGCTCTCCCGATTCATTTAAGATGCATCGGTCAATACTGTCAAAGCCGACATTGCACAGGTCATCCTTAAACCGCCACTCCGTATTCAGTCTGCTTTCACCAACTGTCAACTTCCTAAGCTGCCTCACTCCCTTATCTGTTTTCAACACGTTTGATTCTCTTCCGCGCATAACCTTGTGCACGGTCATATCATATGACTCAAACACCTCTGCAAGCTTCTCAGACAAAATAAATCCCCTCCACACATCAATCTTGTTAATTGTATGTCCAAAAGGGGATTTTAATGCATCTATATTGTTTTTTTTCTATACTCATGAACCAGTTCCGTAAGCTTAGCTTTTTCATTCAGCTCAGGATAATCAAGCACAAGCTCAAACAAATACTTTAAGGTTTCACCCAGCTCTTTTCCCGGTGTCATTCCCATATGAATCAGGTCGCTGCCATTCAGCTTTAAATCTGCCAGTCTTATGCACTGCTCTTCCTCCATAATTGTACGGAAGGTATCCCTGATTTTTTCAACGGTCTGTTTTCGTTCTTCCAGCCTGTAACCGCTCTGCCCCGCCATATCAGCACGCCTGATATACATAAAATCCTCAAAATTCTCCGCACCCAGCTTACTTACAAAGCGTCGGATGCTTTTTGTGCTGATATCCTCCGATATGCCGAAATCGTGATATTTTATCAGAAGGCATGTTTTGTCGATGGTGTGATTGTCAAGCTTCAGCCTACGCAAAATCCGCCTCGCCATCTCCTGACTTTCTTCCTGATGTCCGTAAAAGTGGTCATAGCCATCCTTGCCTATCTGTTTTTTGTTTGGCTTTCCCACGTCGTGCAGGAGTGCCGTGTATCTGAGTACCGGTGTCTGCGGAATATGTTTCATCACCTCTATTGTGTGCATACCTACATTGTAAATATGATATGGGTTATTTTGCTCCGTCTCCATCATGGCGTCAAACTCAGGTAATATTATGGAGGTAATGCCAAGCTCGTATGCCGTGATAAGCTTTTCGGGATGCTTTGATGTAATAAGCTTAGTAAGCTCCATCTGTATCCGTTCCGCACTGATATCCTTCAAAAAAACACTCTGCCGCTTCATCGCCTGCCTTGTTTCCTCCTCAATATCAAAGGAAAGCTGTGCCGCAAATCTTACTGCACGCAATATCCGGAGTGCATCCTCGTCAAACCGTTCACTTGCATTTCCCACACATTTTATGATTCCATTTTTCAAATCGCTGCACCCGCCATATAAATCCACAAGTCCACGCTCATCGTTATATGCCATGGCATTGATTGTAAAATCACGCCGCTTTAAGTCCTCCTCCAGGCTTGTAGTAAAGCTCACGCTATCAGGGCGTCTATGGTCAGAGTACGCACCGTCAATCCTGTAGGTGGTAACCTCATAGCTCGTTATGGGAGCGTACTCATATGTGAGCACTGTAACCGTTCCGTGTTCAATTCCCGTGTCAACAGTCCTTCTGAAAATGCGTTTTATATCGCCCGGTGTTGCGGAGGTGGTAATGTCCCAGTCACTGGGTATTCTGCCAAGCAGTGCATCCCTCACACAGCCTCCGACGATGTATGCCTCATAGCCGTTTTTATTTA
This sequence comes from Bacteroides sp., assembly GCA_023666705.1. GTDB lineage: Bacteria > Bacillota > Clostridia > Lachnospirales > Lachnospiraceae > Coprococcus_C. The sequence goes on along the minus strand of JAMPBO010000006.1, from coordinate 80,832 downwards.
ATTCATTTATAATATAGCCTGCTCCGTCAGGTATATCAATTTTAAACATAGATTACTCTCTTTTATTCCGGATTAAAAACCTCAACATTAATTTCCTGCTCCGCAACTCCTGTCTCACTTTCAATCTGATTACTTATATTTTTGACAGTCTGGCTCGGATCATAATCCTTTGTACCAAACAAAAATTCATGGAGTGCCGATACATTTGCCTCTAAGTTTGCAGGTACAAGCACGGCTCCCTTACTGTCAGTCGTTACAGGTGCATATACAAACGGGAACCCAGCCGTATCTCCCATGGAATAACTGAACAGGCTTGTTGCAAGATTAATCATTTCCTTCTTGTCAATACTTGTGTAGACATTTGGAAATACATCGTCTATGATATCTTCAATGGTTCCCATATCCGACTTCTTTGCCTTTTCCACCATCTTTGCAATCACCTCACGCTGTCTCTCCGTTCTGGTTATGTCGCCACGGTCCGTGCTTCTGATACGTGCATATGCCGTTGCCTGCGTACCATTTAAAAGCAGGTCGCCTGTAGTAAATACACCATCAGAATAAATTCCCGTAACACCAATCTGCTCCTGTATGGAAGAATTTAATACAGGGAGCTCGCTGCTCTTTACATTGATGACAATGCCGCCCAAATCATCTACTGCCTTTGTAAGGGCGAGGAAATTGACCGTTACAAATTCTGTTATCTCCAAGTCAAGATTTGCATTCAGGGTCTTAAGTGCAAGCTCAGGTCCGCCGTAAGCATACGCTGAATTTACCTTTGAAGTTATGGAACTTCCGTCCCTGATTTCCAACAAAGTATCCCTATATACGGAAACAATTTTAACTTCCTTTGTATCATTATTGATACTTGCAATCATAATGGCATCTGTCCGGTTACCCTCAGCCATGGACGTATTACTTCTTGCATCAATACCAAAAAGTGCTATGGTAGTAAATCCTTTTTGTGCCTCGTTCGCACCTTCATTTATATCAACGTTTTCTACCTGTATTTCTACATGCTGTATATTTCCAAGCTTTGAATTTGTCCAATATACAAAATATCCTGCAACCATGGTAATAAGCACAGCAAGCTCAACAAGGAATGCTATCGCCCATTTTGCAGTTGCACTCATTTTCTTTTTTCTTTTACTCATAACCGCCTCCTACGTATCATACAATTACTAAGCAATTCCAAAATATAATACATTATTCATCAGGAAAATACAATAGAAAATTATGTTTTGTATTTATTGGATTTTTATGCTATACTTATGTGAATTTTTTAGTTTCTTATTTTTTAAGCTTTTAAAGTTAGAAGGTCAGGAGTAGTAAATGAAAGATTTAAAAAAGCAAAATGAAACCATATGCAGCGAAGTGCTAAAACACTTCTCACACAAATATTATTTGTGTGTTGTTATGCCGGCATACAATGAGGGTGCAGCAATTAAGGAAAATCTCCTTGACGCATCACATATTCTTTCCGGTTTTGTGAGAAACTATCAGATAATAGCCATAAATGACGGAAGTGCGGACAATACAGCCGAACAGATAATTAAGGCGGCAAAAGCGGACCCACATATTGCTTACGTAAGCTACCACAATAACATGGGAAAGGGCTATGCAATTACAAAGGGCGTACAGCACGCCAATGCAGATTACATTGCTTTTTTAGACTCGGACATGGAGCTTAACCCTAAAATGCTACGGTATTTTTTGAGGGCACTACAGACGACGGACGCGGACATTGCCATCGGCTCCAAGCTCCATAAAAAATCCAAGCTGAACTACCCAATCAGCCGAAAAGTTTTAAGCGTTGGCTACTATGTTTTACTTAAGCTTTTATTTAATCTGAAGCTGAAGGACACTCAGACAGGCATTAAGCTTTTTAAATCGGAGGTTATAAAGCCAATCTGCAGCTCACTCCAAACATATGGATACGCCTTTGATATAGAAATCCTTGCAAAGGCATCCAGCCAGGGCTGTAGGATTATTGAGCTTCCCATTGAATTAAATTACAACAGGGCAAAGACTGAAAAGACCAGATTTTCATTGAAACAGATATTCCGGATATTTCATGAAACACTAAAAATAAGAAAGGCGATTAAAAAATAATATGTTTTCAGGTACAGTAAATCAATCCAAGCTTGACACTGCAAAAACACTTTTAAAGGAACATAACCAGGAACACCTACTAAAATATGCGGACGAATTAAGCCAGTCAGAATTATCTGCACTGCTTGCACAAATAAATGCGGTTGACTGGGGCTTCAACGACTGCTCCGGAAACAAAAAGCTTGTTTCGGGAACAATCGAGCCAATGGGTGCCCACTCCCTTGATGCAATCAAGGACAATTACGACAGCTATGCTGCCATCGGAACCAAGGCAATCAAGGCGGGAAAGCTTTGCCTGCTGCTTCTTGCAGGCGGACAGGGAACCCGCCTTGGCTATGACAAGCCCAAGGGCTCCTTCAACATGGGAATAAACAGGGATTTATTTATATTCCAGCTCCTTATTGAGCATACACTCGACGTAGTCCGTCTTACAGATACATGGATTCATTTGTACATTATGACAAGTGACATAAATTATGAGGACACCACAGCTTTTTTTAAGGAGCATGATTATTTTGGGTATAACTCCGACTATATCCATTTTTTCATTCAGGAGTTAAATCCAACCACTGACCTTGACGGTAAAATTCTTATGAACTCCAAATGCTCTATTTCGATGTCACCAAATGGCAACGGCGGATGGTTTTCTTCCATGCACAAGGCTGGTCTGCTGGATGACATATTTGACTCTGACTTAAAGTGGATTAATGTTTTTGCCGTTGACAACGTTTTGCAGCGTATTGCCGACCCTGTATTTCTTGGGGCAACAATTGCAAGCAATAAAATGTGCGGTGCCAAGGTCATAAGAAAAAATGCACCCGACGAAAAGGTTGGTGCCATGTGCCTTGAAAATGGAAAGCCCCACATCATAGAATACTATGAGCTGTCGGACGAAATGAAAAACCAGACGAACCCTGATGGCAGCCTTGCATATGGCTTTGGCGTTATATTAAATTATCTGTTTCCGATTCACAGACTAAAAGAAACCTTAAATATTAAAATGCCGCTTCACATCGTAAAAAAGGCTATCCCGCACATAGATGAAAACGGACACCTTGTGGAGCCGGATGCACCGAACGGTTTAAAATATGAGACCCTTGCCCTTGACCTGATACATGAAATGGACGACTGTCTTGTATTCGAGGTGGAACGAAGCAAAGAATTTGCACCTGTGAAAAATAAAACAGGCATCGACTCCGTGGACTCTGCACGTGAACTTCTTGTAAAAAATGGCTATGATTTGTAAAAATTATAGCCATTTTTAAATTTTTTCCATAAAAAACAAAATTGCATCCGTATATTGTATATAGAACGAGATATACAAACGAAAGGAGTTTATATTTATGAAAAAACGATTATTCATTACCCTCAGTATGCTGCTCATTTTAACGGGCTGCGGAAACAGCAAATCTGACACCTCAAAAAATGCCATGGCAACCGAAGCTGCTTACGATAATGGTGTTGCCTACGATGGAGATTATGAGGAGGAAGTCATGTACGAGGCTGCCGACACATCATCCGACTATCTACAGTCAGCAACCATGGCGGAGGGTGGCTATGGTACCAATTCTGCCGATGCAGTTTCAGGCGAACAGGCAAGTGCCCCTGCTGACAGCAAGCAGACTGCCAGCGACAGCAATGCAGGCAAGGTGAGCAAAGAAATGCTCGTATACCGTGGCGATTTAAGCATTGATACCCTTGATTTTGACAAATCTGTATCTGATTTCAAGGCACTCATAAACGAAAAGGGCGGCTTTGTTGAAAATGAGTCCTACACGGACAGCTATTCAGACAGCGGCTATTATTATGTGGAACGTGCGGAAAAGCACAACATATACAGTGCTACCGTGAGAGTTCCAAGCTCAGAGTATGATGCAGTCATGAATTCCGCAAATACCTTTGGCGATATCAGAAACCGTTCCTCCGTGGTAACAAATGTAACGCAGGAGTATGGTACATATAAAAGCCAGTTAGAAATTTATGAGGCTGAGTATGCCAGATATTTAAGCCTGTTGGAAAAAGCAACTGAGGACGAATATGCACTTATGATTGAAAATGAGCTGTTTGACATTCAGATTAAGATTGCAAGCTTAAAGTCAGGCATTTCCAATATTGAAAATGACGTGGCATACTCATATATAGACATATACATAAAGGAAGTATCCAAATATGAGGAACAGCCAGCCTCCACGGAGACGTTCCTTGACCGTTTTAAAAATACATGTGCCGACTCATGGGAGAATTTCCTCGACTTCCTTGAAAGATTTTTATTCGGTATCATTATGAACATCTACACAATTATCATTATTGCGATAATCGTAATTATCGTGTGGAGAAAGCTCCGCAAGAAGAAAGTTGCCCGAAAAGCAGCAACACAGATGACAGACGTAACACCTGCCCAGACAACAATTGCTGCCAATAATGCTACACCTGTTCAAGCGGATGCAACAACAATTGACTCTGCACCTAAAGATAAAAATGACACCGACATAACAGAGCAATAAGTTAAGATGAATTTTCAGGGAGCTGCCGCACGACAGCCCCCTTTTTACTTTATAAGAAAGTTCTTCGAACTTTCTTATAAGGCAGGATTAAAAATCCTGCTAGGATTCGCCCAAAGTGCCATTAAAGTTGTGGTAGCATAAAGAGTGCCGAAGGCACTTTGTTCCATGCAGATACATTAGTATATTTTCTCTATCTCCACTGTAATCCCATACTGTTTTTTAAATTTCTTTATATCCTCCTCTGTACGGATTAGCATTACATCCTCGAACTTCCCCGTATGGACATTTTGAAATCCCGCAACCTGTTCACCTGTGCATATGCTGCATTTCAGCACAGGCTTCAGGTTTTCACTATCATATGTTTTTGCAATTTCCCTGCTTTTAAATAATTTCATAGCTGCTCCTTACTCTCAACGGTTATTGATAATTCTTAAAAATCTGTCCACATAGACCTGATCAAAGCCGCAATCCTCATACCCCTTTTCACCAGACTCCTTGGCAATGCCGCACTGCATAAGTGCTTCGTCAAATTCCTCAAGCTCCAAATATGTATCATCATATCTTGTAATATCCCCGTTCACCTGTGCCTGGGAAAATATAATTCGTTTTCCATCAATATAAATCGTGTAAGAAAAGCTTCCCGACCTTTTGTAGTCCTGCCACGGGAACGTAAACACCGACGTTCCGAAAAATGCCTCCGCCTTTTCTACGTCTGTATAGTTGTAGCTCTTGCCCTGTGGACAAAGCGGGCTGTGCACAATGATTTCATCCTGCGTTACAAAGGTGACATTTGAAATACAGACATATACGACCAATAGCCAAAGTAAAGCAAAAATCCAGCCATATTTGCGGAAGCTATGCGTTTTTGTCTTTTCGTCACCGTCCGTCTCCTGCTCCTTGTCCTGTTTTTTATGGAAAACCTTTTCCATCACCCACAATGCAATCACAAATATAGGTATTCCAACCCACAAAACCAACCACCACTCAGCAAAAGGCTTCATCTGGTAAAACAACCATTCTTCAGGTGCAAACAGTATTTCCTCTATCACATAAACAAAGATAATCAATGCAAGACATAAAATTCCGCCCACAATTGCTCCCGGGAAAAGATATAAGTTCTCCCTGTTTTTCTTTTTCATCCTCTTTGGCTGGTATTTTCTTGTTCTAAAATACCGTATCCACTCCGATGTTATAAATACCGTAAACAATAGGGCAAGAACTGCGTTTGCAGCCAAGCCGTGCCATTTTTGCATATGGATATTGTAAAACAGCCATAATACAGGTCCAAGCCATATGAATGTACATGCAATTACCTCCGTCAACGATGGAACCATAAAATCCTTAAGGTTCTCTATCAATCCATCCTGCCATTCTTCTCCATATTTGTCAAAAACCGAATTGTATTCCTCCACCACTGTGGCATTTGTTATTCCATCCTCGCCAAGCGTTCTCAAAAGCTCTTTCTTTATATTTAAGTCTCTGCTTGAATTATCCAGTTCCTCAGCCTTATTTAATAAAATTTCCTTAATGCTTTTTTCATCTGCATGCTGCAGCTCACTAATCTGCTCAATGCTAAAATCAAGGAAACGCAACAGACGTATTTTCTTTAATTCCTTTACATTTTCCTCTGTGTAGGTGCGGTAGGAATTTTCTTCCTCCCTGCCCACCTCAAGCAGACCCTTCGATTCATAATACCGAATACTTTTTGCAGTCAGCCCCGTCAACTGTTCTACCTCTTTGATTTTCATGATTAGATTCACCCTTTCAACCTAAGACAAAATGTATCGCCTGTCACATTTCGCCCCTTATGCGTATTTGTCTTTGTCCTTTTTTAATGGGACGTCTCCAAAATCATCATGAATTTACACCTTGACCTTAGGGCAAAGTCAAGAAAAAGTCAATAAATTTTTATATTTATCTTCCCTGTCAACCAACAAAAGCTGTCTTTTTCTGCAATTATGAAAGTTTGTTCTATTTCTTGACATATTTTACGAAACAGTACACAATATATATGGTAACAAGCAGTAAATCATCAGGTAGTGAGGAGCCACACATGTCAAACGAAAACCAACGCTACATTGCCATAGATTTAAAGTCATTCTACGCTTCTGTAGAATGTATGAGCCGCGGATTAAATCCAATGACCACCAATCTTGTAGTCGCAGACGAAAGCCGCACGGAAAAAACAATTTGCCTTGCCGTTTCCCCGTCCCTGAAAAGCTATGGAATTCCCGGACGTCCACGTTTGTTTGAAGTCATTCAAAGGGTAAATGCCGCAAATGCAAAACGAAAACAACAGGCACCAAATCGTCAGTTTACAGGCAAATCCAGCGATGCGACTGTACTTCGTACCTCTCCTGACTGTGCAATTGACTATATCATTGCAAGTCCCCGCATGGCAAAATACATGGAAGTAAGCTCACAGATTTATAATGTATACCTGAAATATATTGCACCTGAAGACATCCATGTTTATTCCGTTGATGAGGTTTTTATCGACTCAACCCATTATCTTAAAACTTATCAAATGACGGCACATGAGCTTGCCATGACCATGATCCGGGACGTCTTAAAAACAACAGGCATAACTGCAACTGCAGGGATAGGCAGCAATCTCTATTTATGTAAAATTGCAATGGATATTGTAGCAAAGCATATGGATGCGGACAAGGACGGCGTCCGTATTGCCGAGCTTGACGAAATGTCCTACCGCAGACTTTTGTGGGGACACAGACCATTAACGGACTTTTGGCGAATCGGCAGAGGCTATGCAAAAAAGCTTGAGGAAGCAGGTCTTTATACTATGGGTGATGTAGCAAAATGTTCCCTCGGCGGTGCCAACGATTATTACAACGAGGATTTGCTTTATAAAATGTTTGGAATTAATGCAGAGCTTCTTATCGACCATGCGTGGGGATGGGAGCCATGCCAAATTTCTGATATCAAGTCCTATAAGCCTGAAAGCAACAGCATATGTTCGGGACAGGTTCTTCAGTGTCCATATACATTTGAGAAAGCAAAAATTGTAGTCCGTGAAATGACAGATGCCCTTGCACTTGACTTATTGGACAAAAAACTGGTAACAAACCAGCTTGTACTGACGATTGGCTATGACCGGGAAAATCTTTCCGACCCGGAACGCAGGAAACAATACAAAGGTGAAATTACAATGGACCGATACGGACGCAGCATCCCTAAGCATGCACATGGAACGGAAAATCTTACAAGACAAACCTCATCCTCCTCCATGCTTCTTGATGCCGCCACCAGACTTTACGACCGCATTGTTGACAAAAACCTGCTTATCAGAAGAATTACATTAACAGCAAATAAAGTAGTTGATGAAACATCCGTAACCAAACAGGAGGTTTATGAGCAGCTTGATTTATTTACAGACTATGAAATGATAGAACAAAAGCGGGCACAGGAGGAAGCCGGGCTTGAAAAAGAACGCCATTTGCAGGAAGCTCTGCTTAATATCAAGAAAAAGTATGGCAAAAATGCCATTTTAAAAGGGACAAGCTACACGGAGGGTGCAACTGCCAAGGACCGGAATGCACAGATTGGCGGACATAAAGCGTAAATGCCACCAAAATAAACGGTTTCAATCAATTTGTGTTGTAATAAATGCAACAGTTCCACGAAATTTTAGATTTAAGGAGACAGCACCATGACCAACCAAACTGACATACACAAATATGACGACATCATCAATTTGCCTCACCATCAGTCGAAAACCAGACCGCACATGTCCATATATGACCGTGCCGCCCAGTTTTCCCCATTTTCAGCACTGACAGGATACGACGAAGTCCTAAAGGATACGGCAAAACAAAAGGAAGAGATGATGGAGAACTAAAAAGCGGGGCTGTCGCACATAACAGAAAAGACAAAATATCAATATGCTAAAGATAGTCGGTAACTATAAAAATACAAAATAAAAGAGGGCTTGTCAGTGTAATTTTAAGTGTGCCTTAAATCCTTACTGTGACAGCCCTCTTTTTTTAGTACGCTTTTCCAAAGTAAGCCATGTGCTTTGCAGGCTTACCGCAGTGAACACACGTCTCTGCAAGCCGCTCCTGGGTAAACGGCATACATCTTGTTGTTGCTCCCGTTTCATCCTTTATGGCAGTCTCACATTCTTCCTCTCCACACCACATAGCCTTGATAAAGCCCTGTTTATGTTCCAGTATATCTGTAAACTCCTCCCAGTTCGTGGCAGTACGGGTGTTTTCATCACGGTGCTTCCTCGCACGTTCAAACATGTCATCCTGCATTTGGGCGAGTATTTCATTTACCTTTTCGGAAAGCACGTCAAAGCTTACTATCGTTTTTTCCCGCGTATCCCGTCTGACAATAACAGCCTGTCCTGCCTCAATATCCTTTGGTCCCACCTCTACCCTTAACGGAATTCCTCTCATTTCCTGCTCTGCAAATTTAAATCCCGGATTTTTATCTGAGGCATCAACCTTAACACGGACAGATGCCGCTAACATCGCTCTAAGCTCCTCCGCCTTTTCAAGCACGCCTTCCTTTTTCTGCATGATTGGGACTATCATAACCTGTGTAGGTGCAATTTTCGGCGGAAGCACAAGTCCGCTGTCGTCCCCATGCACCATGATAATCGCTCCAATTAACCTTGTGGTCATTCCCCACGATGTCTGATGTACATATTGGAGCTTATTCTCCTTATCGGTATATTGAATGTCAAAGGCTTTTGCAAAGCCGTCCCCAAAATTATGGCTGGTTCCTGACTGGAGTGCCTTTCCATCGTGCATCAGTGCCTCAATGGTATAGGTAGCCTCTGCACCTGCAAATTTTTCCTTATCGGTTTTTCTGCCCTTTATGACAGGCATTGCAAGAACCTCCTCGCAGAAATCAGCATATACATTTAACATCTGTATTGTCCGTTCCTCCGCCTCTTCTGCAGTGGCATGTGCCGTATGTCCTTCCTGCCACAAAAACTCTCTGGAACGCAAAAAAGGTCTTGTCTCCTTCTCCCATCTTACAACAGAACACCACTGGTTATACACCTTTGGAAGATCTCTGTAGGACTGGATTTCTTTACTGTAAAAATCGCAGAATAATGTCTCCGATGTAGGTCTTACACACATTCTTTCCTGAAGCGGATTCAGTCCTCCATGTGTTACCCATGCAACCTCAGGGGCAAAGCCCTCAACGTGATCCTTCTCTTTCTGAAGCAGGCTTTCAGGTATAAACATTGGAAGATATACATTTTCAACGCCAGTTGCCTTAAACCGTTCATCGAGCTGTTTTTGTATCAGCTCCCATATTGCATAGCCCGCAGGCTTTAAAACCATACACCCTTTAACGCTTGTATAATCAATAAGACCTGCTTTTGTAACCACATCTGTATACCACTGTGGAAAATCTTCATCCATGGAAGTTATCTGTTCTACTAATTTTTTTTCCTTCGCCATTTTCTTTCTCCTAATTCATTCTCTTTCATACTGTTTTACATCTGTCGTAGAATTCATCTATCTAAAACTCATCAAGCTCAATTACATCAAAGACGCCTCCCACAGGCTCATTTTTGAACACCATGTGCTCTCCTGTCACAGGATGCTCAAGCTCAATTCTCGACGAGTGGAGTCCTATTTCACGGTATACACGTTTTGTTTTTACAAAACGGGGATTATATTTTGTGTCACCCCATATACCACAGCCTCTCGCTGCAAGCTGTGCCCTTATTTGGTGGTGCCTGCCTGTTTCAAGCTCAAGCAGTACATAGGATAAAATTCCGTCATCCGTCTCCATCACATCCAGTACTTCATAATAAAGTACTGCCTTCTTCGCTCCTTCGTCTCCTTTATTTACGACAATTGTTTTATTTGTCTTTGGGTCGTGGGCAAGAAAGTCAACCAACTCTCCTGCCTCATCCGGCAGCTCTCCCGTAATAATAGCCTGATAAAACTTCACCATCGTGCCATCGGCTGCCTGTGCACAAAGCTTTGCTGCCGCCTCTGGTGTCCTTGCAAATACCATAATACCCCCTACGGGTCGGTCAAGTCTATGTACTGCAGCAAGATACGGTTCCTCATTTGACTCACCGTTATCAAATATATAATTTTTTAGCAATGTCAGCATGTCCTCGTCGTTGGATTTGTCCCCCTGGGCAGGAACCCCACAAGGCTTTACGCATACGAGCATTGCTTCATCCTCATAAAGAATCTTTGGTTTCATTTTCACATTATCTCACTTTAAATTAATTATTCATGCAACCCGCATCCGAAACTAGTATACTCAATTCCTTTTATATTTTCAACTAATTAATGTCTTTTCCTGCCAAATAATCTTTTACTTTTCGTTGCAGCAACCTCCTCATTTGCACGTTGGATTTGCCTTAAATACTCATCCAGCTTCCTGAATCTTGCCTCCTCGCGTTCTTCCTTTTCCCGCATAATAACATCCATCTGTTTCATTACATCCTCTGTAATCTCCGACTTAATGGTACTGGTAAGAACCCCCTTATTTTCCCTAAATGCATTGGCAACAATCCGGTTCATTAATGTCTGCATCTGTGCAATTTTAAAATCCACAATGTTGTTCTGTTCCTCCGTCAAGGATTCTCCACCTGTGGAAAGCTCCGTATTTTTTTCTTTTCCGTCCCTGTCCGCCCCCTGTTGTCCCATATCTCGTTCAATTTTATTTGTATTTTTAGGGTTATCCGATTTATTTGCTTCCGGCTTGTTTGTTTCCTGTTTATTTTCTTCAAGCCTGCTCTCTGCACACCTGACTTCCTCTGGTTTCATCTTCTGTTCAGCTTCAGATCCCGCCGCTTCCTTTTTCATTTCCTGCGACTTTTTCCTTGCACCATCAATACTTTTCTTAATATCCTTCAGGGACACTCCATCTGCCCGAAGCCGCTTGATTTCACCAAACATCCGCAAATCTTTTTCCTCGTAATAGCGGTGTCCCATGCTGTTTCTCTTTATTTCAAGCCCAAGCTCCTCCTCCCAATATCTAAGTACATGTGCTTCAATTCCCAGCCTTTTTGTGGCATCCTTTATCATAAAATTATCCATGTACATCCCCCTTTTCGAAATTATATAACCATGAGCAAAACACTACTTTTACGAACATTCATTGTACAACCATGTTTTGGAAATAATGCGTTTTGCTCATCGCTAAATTATATTGTATACGATGTATGATACCATAATAAACTCTTAAGGCTGTCCATAATCGTCCGCCAAATAAATTATAATTTCTACCTTATTAGACAGATTATTTTTAAGCAACCGTAAAAAAAGATTGTATTTTTCATACGCACATGGTAATATGTTTTGAGAGCATTGTATTCTATTTTTATTTGTGGCTTACAGCCATTCCTAACGAATCTGTTATCAAATAACTTCGATGCTTTATTTCACAAAAATAGGCAGCGGAGTGCTGTAACAAAGATTTCAAGCAAGAAACAAACTGTATTTGACAGGTTGGCTTAAGCAGGACTCACCGAAAAGCATATTTGTTCAATACTCTTCTCTGCCTGACGTGATTGATTATTACTGGCAACAAATTGGTTTTACACGATGTATATTCCGCAAGGGTTCGGCAAAACCATGGATCATGTCCAAAGGACAAGGGAGGAAATTGAATGAACAAAAAAGAAACGAGAACTGTCAAAAGCTTTGAGAAACTGGAGCTGAAGGATGATTTCATGTTTGGGGTTATTATGCGGAACCCCAAGTATTGCAAACCATTTCTGGAAACAATACTTGGTATAAGCATCTCCGACATAGAATATCCGAGAACACAGGAAACCATAAACATTACAGCAGATGCAAAGTCTGTCCGTTTGGATGTTTATGTTGAAGATGACAAGAATACCGTTTATAATATAGAAATGCAGGTATCCATAAATAAAAATCTGCCAAAACGGTCAAGATATTATCAGGGAATGATAGACCTGAATGTACTGGAAAAGGGCGGAGACTACAAAGAACTAAAACGGAGCTTTGTCATTTTTGTCTGTACCTTTGATTTATTCGGCAAGGGACGACATATTTACACATTTGAAAACAGATGCTTACAGGATTACGAAATCAGTCTTGGCGATGAGACAACAAAGATTATATTAAATACCAAGGGTACGATGGACGATATAACACCTGAAATGAAACGGTTACTTAATTACATAGACGGTCAGGCAGCATCGGATGATTTTACCATGAAGCTAGAAACTGCAGTTAAGTCCGTGAAAAATAATGAGAAGTGGAGGATTGATTATATGACGCTTGAAATGCATTATCGAGAAAAATATGAAGAAGGTGTAGAGGATGGCTTAGAACAAGGCATCGACATCGGACGTAGTGAAGGACGCAAGCAGGGCATTTCTGAAACGATTACAACTACGATTGCCCTCCTTCGGGAAAACGGTTTATCAGACAGCAAAATCACAGAAGTACTAATCAATAAATATAACCTATCTCCCGAAGAAGCTGAGAAATATATCAATATGACTTAAATAGTTGGCTAATAACAAGGCAGGCGATTTTACCGCCTGCCTGTTTTTGTCTTGCCAACTACTTATATTTCACGTTCTTGCCTGCACCCTTGCTCTTTATGAGCTTCTTGTAGGCAGCTTTTTTGCTCTTTGGAACCTTTATCGTTGCCTTGGCATATATACCCTTGAACGAATTTGCTCCAACATTTGAGCTTTTCAGCTTCGTTGTACTGATTGTTATGCTCTTTAGCTTCTTACATCCATAGAACGCCTGCTTTCCTATTTTCTTTACCTTTGCCGGAATTGTAATAGCGGTAAGTGCTATACACTTGTTAAAGGCACTGTCTCCGATTGTAGTAAGTCCTGAACCAAGGGTTACCTTATTCAGCTTCTCACATCCTGCAAATGCTGACTTGCCTATCGTTGTCACCTTACTGCCTAGCTTTACCTGTGTAAGAACCTTACAATTGTAAAATGCCTTGTCTCCGATTGTGGTAAGTCCTGAACCAAGGGTTACCTTATTCAGCTTCTCACATTCTGCAAATGCTGACTTGCCTATCGTTGTTACCTTACTGCCTAGCTTTACCTGTGTAAGCCTTTTACAATTGTAAAATGCCTTGTCTCCGATCTTGGTAAGGTTGGAATTAAAGGTTATTATTTGAAGGTTACGACACCCACTAAAAGCTTCACTTCCAATTGTTGTAATATTTTTTCCAAGAATAACTTGACAAATTTTTAGGCAATGGTAATTCTTTAATGTTCCTTCTAATGCTCCTTTAAATGCTCCTTTATATACTGCTGTTACCTTTAATGTTTTTCCCTTATAGAATACCGTATCAGGTATTCTAAGGGTCTTCACTAGCGGAGCTGTTAATTCTCTCCCCATGTAAGATACTGTTGATTTCCCTGTAACCTTGTATTCACCCCTTGACTTCCTGTCAATAAAAATTTCTCCGACAATAATAGGATCCGCAGGCACGTTTGCAACAAACTTTATATTATTTTCAATTGCGTATTCATGTGCATAAGATCCTTCTTTTCCATATATTACAAACTTATTGCATTTATAAAATGCCGAACGATCTATATGTTTTACACTTTCCGGAATTTCTATACGTTCCAAATTGTCGCAATTCACAACTGTGTACTCATCTATGGTTGTTACGCCTGATGGTATTTTTATACTTACCAAATTCGCACCACCAAATACATCACTCAATATCTTCGATACTGTTTTACCATCAATTTTTTCGGGTATAACAACTTCCGGTCCCCTTCCGTGATATTCTACAATCTCCACAGTTCCATCATCTAACTCTGAATATACCCAAACTGAAGATTCCGGCATACTTCCAACAACAAATTTTATATTGTTTTCAATTGCATACTTCTGTGCTGCCGAATCTGCCTCTCCATACATTATAAAATCATTATTGCAATTAAATGCAGAATCTTCTATATTTATTACACTTGATGGAACTTCTACACCTGTCAGACTACTTTCTCCACCAAATGCACCTGTTCCTATGAAAGTTACTTTTTTTCCGTCAATTTCCTCAGGTATAACAACCTCTTCTTCACTTCCATTATATCGGGTAATCTTCACACACTCTTCTTCGAGTATCTCATATTCCCAATCCTGATACGTTAATTTTTCAGCAGCCTTTGCTACCCCCCATGCACGCAAAAGGTATCGGGGAGATCACAATCATGAGTATGCTGACAAGCATACAAATTGCTTTCTTTACTTTCATCCGTAAAGCCTCCTTTTTATTTTTTGTTTTGAAACTATGTAAAATTCTTCAAAACTAAGGTTAATTTTACACTAATTTCCTATTTTATTCAACTGTTCAAAGTATCAATTGTTTTTTTCAAAGAAATGTATATACTATAAATATGCGGCAACCGCATTTTATCAATTGACAGTATTTCTTTCCGTGTGTATAATCACAATGACAAGGAAAGTTGTCATTTTAAGCTTTAAAGGAGGATACCATGTTTAAATTTAACACGAAAAAAATCATATCCGTCTTGCTTGTTTCAGCTTTGACGCTGTCACTTGCCGGATGCGGAAAAAAAGACGATACGGCAAGCAGTGATGACCCTATAACCACAACCGCTGATGCTCAAATAATTTCGACCAACACAGACCCTGTTCCCGATGTTCCGTATGTGGAATATGTGGAAGAAAAAGAAAATCCTGATTCTGAAGAGGCATTGGCAGAGCAGCAGAAATTTGAGGATTATCTTGCCAAAAATTTTGAGGACACCGTAACACAGGATACGGTAACGCTCCATTACTCACTGGCTTACCCTGAAAAAATGGGCATTGAAGCTCCTGAAGTAACATACGGGGATGTCAATATGGATGAGGAAGCCTTAGCTGAGGAGGAACAGGAAACAAAGGATTCCATTGCCGAGCTTGAAGCCATCAATCCTGACCTGCTTACAACGGACCAGCAGTTCACATATAACATACTGATGGAATATTTGCAGACCTCCCTGCTCTCATATGAAAACATATATTTATATGAACCTTTTGCATATACCAGCGGTATTCAGTCCAACCTGCCAATCACAATATCAGAATATAAATTTTATGACAGGGATGATGTGGACGATTACATCAGGCTTTTGCAAATCACACCGGATTACATTACCCCACTGCTTGAATTTGAGCAGATAAAGTCTGATAAGGGGCTTTTCATGTCAAGTAACTCTGCCAGTGAAGTAATCAGACAATGCAACGAATTTATTGCGGAGCCTGAAAAAAATCTTCTAATTGAAACCTTTAATGACCGTATCGGTGATGTTGCGGGACTATCGGATGAAGAAATTGAAAGCTACAAGCAGGCAAACCATGATGCTGTTATTAACAATGTTATTCCAACCTATGAAGCTATCATTTCAAAGTTTGAAGAGCTTCAAGACACAGGCAAAAATGATTTGGGACTCTGCAACTTTGACGGAGGAAAAGAATATTACGAATATCTTTTAAAATCCAAGGTAGGCTCCACCCATTCGGCGGATGAAATATGTACACTTTTGGACGAGCGTATTAATGCAACCATGGAGGATTTGACTACACTTGCCATGGGAAATTACGATGATATTATGTCATATTATGATGAATATGAAAACTTTTATCAGGATGTTGACCCAAAGGAGACAATTGAGTTTTTCGAGGAAGCATTTTCAAAGAGATTTCCTGAAATTCCTGAAATTGATTTTACCATAACACCTGTACATGACTCTCTCGTTGACATGGTAAGTCCTGCCTTTTACATGACTCCGCCTTTGGATGCATACGAGGATAATGTCATCCATACCAATATGGAAAGCGATGGTGCAGGTGCTTTATGGAGCACGCTTGCCCATGAGGGTGTACCGGGACACATGTACCAGTTTGTTTATTTCCTGTCAGGCAGCCCTACTCCGCTTCGTACCTTACTTAACTTCAACGGATATCAGGAAGGCTGGGCATCCTATGTTGAAATGATGTCCTTTGATTACTACGATTTTAGCAAGGACACCTATGCCGAGGTAGAGCGAATCAACACAAAGCTGAACCTTCTTCTTTCCGCAAGAATTGACATCGGCGTCAACTATGAGGGCTGGACAAAAGACGAAACTGCCGATTTCCTAAACAACAACGGTTTTAACGGAGCTGCAGCACAGGATATCATAGACTATGTGGTAGCTGAGCCCTGCAACTATCAGATGTACTGTATCGGCTGGCTCGAATTCCAGTTGCTTCGTGAACTGGCAGAGACAGAGCTGGGTGATAAATTCAACGAAAGGAACTTCCATCAGGTTGTCCTCGATGCAGGTCCATGCCAGTTTAAGTTTGTAAAAGAAAAGGTAGAAAAATATATAGACGCAACAAAATAAATATACAGATTTCACAATATGTGTGCCAATTTAATTTGTCCATTTATGCAAATTAAATTGGCACAAAAATATTGACTTATCCAATTCTTGCTTATATACTTATCTTGGTTAATTTTTTAATTTTAGGAAATTTGGGTTTCCTATAAAATTAATAAAAATAAATTTTAGGAGGAAAAAACATGTCAACAAAAGCAAACTACAAACTTGACGAAATTGGTGCAGGTAAGGTAGGCTTCCCAAAAACAGGTGAAGCAGTAACCAACACACGTGCCATCATTGAAGCAGCTTACTATGGAAACAATGTAGTAAAGGTAAATACCTTAAAGGAAGCTTATAACCTTGCTAAGAACTCACCAGGAACCATCGTAACAGATATGCCTGTATACAGAGGTGAGGAGTTCGGTCTCGATGCTGATGCAAAGGTTTTATTATTTAATGACGGTGCAGTTACAGGTCGTTACGCAGCAGCAAGACGTATCAAGGGAGAGCCTGGTGTAGACGCTGCAAAGCTCGATAAGGTTGTTATGGATGCTATATACAAAACACGCTTTAAGAAGCTCTATCATGCAACCTGTTTCGTTGGTCTTGACCCTGAATTCATGGCCAAGGCACATCTTCTTATTCCGGAAGGAGAAGAAAATCTTCTTTATAACTGGATGTTGAACTTCCAGTATATGTCAGACGAGTATGTTAAGATGTACAAAAACTCAAAGCCAATCGCAGATGGCAAGGAGCCTGATATCTATATCTTCTCTGACCCACAATGGGCACCTACCGAGAGTCCTGATGTTGATTACAGCTGCCTGAGCGATCCACTTACACTCTGCTACTTCGACACAGACCAGAACTGTGCAGCAATCCTTGGTATGAAGTATTTTGGAGAGCACAAAAAAGGAACTCTTACAATGGCATGGGCACTTGCAAACAGAAATGGTTATGCTTCCTGCCACGGCGGTCAGAAGGAATACTCACTCGAAGGTGGCAAGAAGTTCGTTGCTTCTGTTTACGGACTTTCAGGCTCAGGTAAGTCAACACTTACACATGCAAAGCATGACGGAAAGTATGATGCGTTTGGCGGAATTAAGGTACTTCATGATGATGCTTTCATTATTAATTCAGACACATGTGCTTCCATAGCACTTGAGCCTACTTACTTTGATAAGACTGCCGATTATCCTACCGGTTGTCCTGACAACAAATACTTACTTACAGTTCAGAACTGTTCCGCAACTATGGATGAGGACGGAAAAATCCAGCTTGTTACTGAGGATATCAGAAACGGTAACGGTCGTGCCATTAAGTCAAAGCTTTGGTCACCAAACCGTGTAGATAAAATTGATGCTCCTGTAAATGCTATTTTCTGGATTATGAAGGACCCAACAATTCCACCTGTAATCAAGCTTAAAGGTTCTGCACTTGCATCTGTTATGGGTGCTACACTTGCAACTAAGACTTCAACTGCTGAGCGTGTTGCTGCAGGTACTGATATGAATGCACTTCGTATCGTTCCTTACGCAAACCCATTTAGAACTTATCCACTTGTAAATGATTATGTTAAGTTCAAGAAGCTTGTTGAGGAGAAAAATGTAGATTGCTACATTGTAAATACTGGTGACTTCATGGGAACAAAGTGTAAGCCTGCTGATACGCTAGGAATTCTTGAGACAATCGTTGAAGGCAAGGCTACATTTGAGAAGTGGGGACCATTTGAGGATATCGAGATTATGTACGACTGGTCAGGCAAGACTGCTGACTTCAAGCCAAATCTTGATGATGCTGAATACAGAGCTGCACTTAAGTCAGCAATGCAAAATCGTGTAGATGCCGTAGAGGGCTTTGCAACTAAGAAGGAAGGCTATGACAAGCTTCCTGATGAGGCACTCGAAGCTCTTAAGAAGCTGGTAAATGCACTTTAATTAGATTTGTAACTAACTTTAAAAGGGGCTGTCACAGTAAGGATTTAAGGCACATAGTTGTTTACCTGTGACAAGCCCTCTTTTATTTTGTATTTTTATAACCTGTGCTATCTAAGCATATTAAGATATTTTGCTTTTCTATTATGGCTTGTGGGGCACTCCCTTGAACTCGTACACAGCCATGTTGCCAGTCAGTATGTGTATTTTGAATTTGACAACAAGACCGTTTAGAATACCCACATTTGATAATTTGCGATGAAACATGCTGCGTAGCGATGTCTGAGCGAAGCGAGTTTCGCCTAAGCAGCATGTAATCAAACATCGCAAATTTCAAATGTGGAGGTATTCTTGCGGTCTTAAAAGTTGCAATTCAAAATACACATATTGACTGGCAACATAAGGCTGTGCACTCAGACAACAGTCCGTGCCCCACATAATAGAAAAAACAAAATATCAATATGTTAAAGATAGCCGGTAATTATAAAAATACAAAATAAAAAAGGGCTTGTCAGTGTAATTTTAAGTGTGCCTCAAATCCTTACTGTGACAGCCCCTTCATATATTCTATGTTGCTGATAGTATTTTATTCTTCTTTCTTGTCTATGTATTTGTTGAGCGTCTCAACAACTGTATTCAGATTGTATGGCTTTGCAATATAATCATCCAGCTTATTTTCCAGAATACGCTCCTTGTCTCCAAACATGGCTCTTGCCGTTACCGCTATAATCGGAAGTCTGCGTTTGTGCTCCTTCTGCTCTATCTCACGGATTTCCTGTGTGGCAGTGATACCATCCATAACAGGCATCTGAACATCAAATAAGGCTGCGTCATATTCCTTCTGCTTAAAGAGCTCAATTGCCTTCTCGCCATTTTCGGCAATATCATAAGAAAATCCTGCCATACCAAGAAGCTTTCCGATAACCTGCTGGTTGACAGGTTCATCCTCTGCCACAAGAATTCTTGCCTTGCTGTGTGCATTGATGGAGAATAATGCAACATCCTCTTTCTTTTCTTCATCCTTCTCAGCATCAACCTCAGCCGCCTTCACTACCTTGAGCGGTATCTCTGCAATAAAGGTGGAACCGATGCCTTCCTTGCTCTGTACGGTAATGTTTCCGCCCATAAGCTCTGCTATCTGCTTGGAAATAACAAGTCCCAGACCTGAGCCTCCGAATTTTCTTGTATCAGAAGCATCCACCTGTGAAAATCTGATAAACAGCTTATCCATGTTCTTTTCCGATATACCGATACCAGAATCGGCAACTGCAATTCTGATATTGATTGCATCTGAGCCTGTATCTATGGCTGCAATCTTAACTCTTACATTACCCTCAGGTGTAAACTTGAGTGCGTTTGACAAAAGACAGTTCAATATCTGTTGTATTCTCTGCCCATCACCCTTGACAAGCTTTGGAATGTTGTTACCAAAGGTACAATCAAGTGCAAGTCCCTTATTGGTAGCAATCGGAACCTGTGCCGCAACTGTTTCTTCAATGGCACTCTTGATATCGAATATCTCATCCTTAAGGTTATACTTACCTGCCTCCAGCTTACTGATATCCAAAATATCATTGATTAACCGAAGGAGTGTATCTGCACAATTCTTTGCCGTTAAAAGGTTATCCCTGTAATCTGCCTGCAAATCCTCAGCCATAAGCGTAAGCTGAAGCATACCAAGAATACCATTAATAGGGGTTCTGATTTCATGGCTCATGTTTGCAAGGAACTCAGCCTGCGTCTTATATGCAGCATTGGCATCCTCAATCGCAGCGGAAAGCTTATTCTCCGTTTCCTTCTGCTCGGTAATATCAATAACAACCATATTTATGTAGTCTGCCTCTGACTTGTACATAACCGTATTAAATACACGGTCAAGCTTCTCCATGGTAATCTCAACATCCATGAAGTCGCCCTCCTTGGTTCCTGACGTATTGTAAGCCATAAACCACGCATTGATATCCCGGAGGACATCTATTTTACTTTCTCCTAAAATCTTTCCAGTGTAATCGGACTCATCAAGGTTGAAATAATTCCCAAACCGCTCGTTTGCATCCTCAATGCAAAATCCGCTATTGTTTCCAACAGAATCCGTAATAATCTTTGCCTGTGCAAATCCAATTGGGAGATTCATAAACAGCTTTTTGTACTTATCACTTTTGGAGTGACCTGCTATCTCATCCCCACAAAGTGCAAATATGGCAACACCTGACGCTCCCGCTGACAGAATACCTGTTATCAGACCTGCCGGTACCGAATGAAAGACAACCCCCAAAATAATTCCTACTGCAACCTGAACGATAGCAACGATAATCAGCAGTCTCTGCCAACCCATCTTTTTTAATTTTTCCATCAATGAAACACCCCTATTCTATAGTTATTCATAGCTTCCCATTGTGCAAAGTGACATATTGCCACTTTACAAATATATCAAATATACTAATTATTCTACTATATATTTAAGTTATGGTCAATCTCAATCAGGCGAATTTTTAGTCGTTTTTTTCTTCCTTTTTGTGGTTACCCGCAAGCACACAGCCTAACAGCAGCATCCATGACACAAGTGAAATTATGATTCCAAGGTAAAGCCCCTGCGGAACATACTTAAGCTCAATTGTATGGATACCCTCAGACAAATCAAACCCGATAAGGGCTTCCCCTATGGCATAATACTTTGTCCTTTTTCCGTCCACAAACAACGTCCAGCCTTCATCATATGGAATTGACGTAAACAACACCTTACCTGCCGGCATATCAATTGTACCTTTTACATAACCATCCTCAAGTACATCAACCTGCATCAAATTGTCATCTAAAACATTATAAATCTGCTGATAGGCACTTTCATTGAATAACGCAATGTACATGGAGGCAACCTCCGTTCCCGCCTTCATGTTATCGTAACAATATTCCACCGATACATAATCGCCTTCCTTTAATTCCCCTAAATGGAATATCTGAATTTGGTATCTGTCATACGCTATCTCATTTCCATTAACGTAAAAGCGGATTTTCGTAACATAATTTCCCCTGCAGTTAATGTAATAATCACCATCAACCCCAGCGGTAAAGGAAGCCATAATGCTTGCCTTTCCTGACTCATAAGCCTCATAATTAATAACACTGCCCGACACGGTAACATCACAGTCATCACTGCTTACCGTCAGCTCAGGATAGATACTGTAAAACATTCCATCCATATTCGTCATTGCCTCCGCCATAGCGTTCTGATTGTTAAGCGGAAGTCCTGCACCCCTGTCCCAAGTCTTTATATCCTCTGACACGGCAAAGCCAATGGAGAGCGGATATGGATTTTCATATATTCCTACACCATCCACATCTTCCACAAAGTCAAATGCAAAATTGTTTAAATCGCCCTCCCGCTCCAACAAATACCGCACATTAAAAATGGAGTTTGTAAACGGAGTGGCACCCATATACAGAAATTCATTTGCACCCGTGTAAAATCCCAGCTTTCCCATAAGGGTAGTCATTTCACCAAGCACCGTAGAACAAAAGATTCCTATACTCGGCATATTATGCCATGTCGCTTCATCCAACACCGTGGAGTCCATAAGCTCACTTCTGTAAAAGCCTGCCTGTGCTTCCTCCCCAAGTGCATTTACCCTCTTGTTTGCTGCTGTTACAGCCGCAGTCGTCTCGTAATAATTCATGTATTCAGAGTACCCATTGTCCAAAAATCCAAGAACGGCACTTGTACACACCTCAATCAGACAAAATCCCGTAATAAGAATGTGAAACATCCTACTCTTATATACACCAAAGCTCCGAAGCAGACATACTACCAGATAAATGGCAATTGCAATCATCGAGGCAGTCAGAATTTTTGTGGAAATACCTCCGTAATTCTCACATGCAAGGACAAACGCAATGGACAAAAGCCCCGCAATGACAACCTGAATTGCCCTCATATATTTTGATTTTTTCAGCACATCATACGCCATGATAAGAATGACAAAGCAATACAAAAATGAAAACCGGTTCGGTATGCCATATTGGTCATGGAACCCATGCCAAACAAAATTAAGCGTGGTGGAATTAAAGCTTACCAGCAGGAATGCCACAATAACCATATACCGTATCTTATCAAACAGCTTAATCTTCGGTGCAAATATATACAGGAAAAACGCAAATACTGCCAACATGCTGCAATACAGATTTACGCCGCCGTCAAACACCTGATTTGTGATTGGAAGCGTCATAAAAAGCTGTTGCTTCAGTTGGGCAAACAGGTTGCCATACCATTCCCATTTTGGCAGCTTTGCTTCCGCAGATGCCGTCATCATAATTCCCTTATATGCAGGAAGCAGTAAAAATGCTGCCATTCCCGCCGATACGATGGAGAACAGTGCAAACTTAAGCCCATCCACAAAAAATTTCTTAACTGTCTTATGGTTATAAACCAAAAACCATACAATCAGAAATACACAAATTATAAATCCAATATAGTAATTACAATAAAGTGCATAAAACAAGGACAAGGCGTAAAGCTTCGGATCCTTCTCCTCCATCAGTCTGGAAAATCCCAAAATAACAAGCGGGAATATCAAAATGCAGTCCATCCACATAATATTCCAGTAATAGCCCACAACATAATTGCTTAATGCATACGCAACCGCTATTGCAATAATGTGTATGCTTCTTGATTTTTTTCCATCCTTCCAGCTTAGGAAATGTGTCATTGTAACCGCACTAAGTGCGATTTTCAACACGGAAATAACACAGAAAACCGCTATAATATGTTCCTGCTTAAACAACAGAAAAACCAGGTTGAATGGACTGGACAGATAGTAAGCACCAAGAGACAGGAAATTAGAGCCCATGGCAACATTCCATGTATAAAAAAGGCTTCCCTCATTTAAAAGCTTGTCCCTATACTCGGAGAAAAATGGAATATACTGGTGGAGGCTGTCTACCAGCGTCAGACTGTGCTGTCCGAACGGGACTATTTTTTCCGCTATCATAATAACAAGCATCACAAGCAACACGATTCCAAATGATATGAAATAGCAGTAATCATCCGCAAATCTTTCCTTGAAAGACTTCCGCTCCTTCTTGAATACAAACAGCTTACTGAACAAATAATTCAAAACCAAAACAACTACCTGCACCGCAAGCTTTGACAACAGTTCATTGAAACGGAAGCTGTCACACAGTATCGCAAAGCCTATAATTTCAACTGCCATTGATACAATTCGCAGTGCAACAAAGCTGACTGCCTCTGAGATAGCAGCCCCAATATTTTTACTTTTAATCTGAAAAACAAAAAACTTGTTTACAAAATAGGCAAATGTTATAGCCATCATAATGGCTATAACATTGCACACATTTCTCTCTATATTTGTCAGAGTACGCAGTAAAAAGAACGTTATTAAGTTTACAAATGTCGTGCATCCCCCAGCAAATAAATACCGTATCTTATCGTTTTTGAAGCACTTAATTATGAAATCAATCATTATATTCTCCTGCCTGTTACTTTAAGCCCGTCATAAGATAAATAAGCGGCGAATTCCAGTAAATCGTAACTTCATTACATGAAAAACTCTGGTCGTTGTCAACATACGCAAGTGCAGCAGGAAGTCCTGTCAAAACGGCAACCGCATATGGATCCTCCAGATTTGAATTTGGTCCTCCTACAAGCATACCCGGCATGGTCTTGCCTAATACCTGCGAAGGTCTGTGGTGTGTTCCCTGTGGTGAAAGTGACCCGTAGCCTGTAACATAACAGTATGCCGTTCCGTTTGTTCCGAAAATATAATCCCTATGCTTCTGTGCATATTCAAGATATTGATCGTCACCTGTAAGATTTGCCGTCATCAAAAGCAGCATACCATCATTTGCAACCGTCATGTTACTGCCCCATGGGAATGAAGAGTTAAGCCCTATGGAAAAAGCACTGTCCCCACATGTTTTAACCAACTTGTCTGCTGTTGCAACTACCATATCATTTGCCTTGGATTTTATGCTTTCGTCAATGCCCTCTGCCTTTGCCAAATCATAGATTGCATAGGTTCCGATGCTTGCCCATCCAAGTCCCTTCATGAAATTTTCGTCAAGTGCCGTGCTTAACGCAGTCTTATATTTATCATCACCTGTTGCGATATAAAGCTCACCGGATGCCCACACAAACTCATCCTCAAGCTGTGCATCAGGATATTCTCCCGTAACAATATCCTCCGGGTTTTTGAATACTTTCTTATCCGGGTTCGCCTCGATATAACCGTAAGCCGTTACCGCTGCATCCAGACACGCATCCGCAAAATCTGCATCAAAATCCTGATAAACAATGGATGCCTTTGCCATCACGGCTGCAAAATCTGCTGTTGCAGCATATGATATCGGTGCAAGCACCATCTGGTCCGTCTCCTCCACGGCAAGAACGGTTTCAGGGAATACAAGGGCTGTTACTTTATGGTATACACCACCTGACGATTCATCCTGCATTTTGAGCATCCACTCAAGCTCATATCTTGCCTCATCCAGCAAATCAGGAACGCCGTTTCCGCTTTCCGGTATTCCTATGCTGTCATCTGTATAGTTATAATCCTCGTATGCAAGCAATAAATCCTGAACAGTCTTTGCCCCAGGAACAACATAGCGTCCGTAATCTCCTGCATCATGCCATCCGCCTGTCACGGAACGGGTTTCTGTTGAGTCATAGACAACTGCATCCTCCATATGACATGCCTCATGTGCAAAATCTCCTGAGATACTGCCATCCAGCTTACATCCACACCTCTGGTTATACAACATAAGAACGACATCCCTGTAAATATCGTCATACAATCCGTCACCTATGCTAAACTCGTAGGAATATCCCGATGGGCTGGATAATACCTTGTAGGTTCCCGGTGTCTTTACCTCCGTAAAATCGCCCACCTTAACAACCGAGCTTACCGATACATCATATACAAGCTCTTCATTATATTTTCCAACATATACGGTTTCATCCGTTTTTGCGTCCACTATCTTAAATTTTTCATCTGCATCAGAGGTTGTGATTACCGTCTTTACGTCATCCGGTCTATATCCAATCTGATTGACCTTTACAGGTACCGGAATCGGTGCACCCTTTATATCCTCTGCATTTGAACTGTCAGACACGATAAGTGAAATATTGTCAAAATGTATCTGGTGGGCTCCTACCTCACCCATGCCCTCAAACGCACCCATATTTACAACAAAACGTGGTGCAGGGTCCGAATTTTCTTCCATGACAAAGGTTTGTGTAACCGTCTGCTTTTCTGAAGTCAGATTTACCTTGTCGCTTGCGTATGCATGATAGTCCCCGCCGTTTATCTGTACTCTCCACTCAACGATACGGTCAACCGTCGAATACACATCAAAGGAAAGGGTATACTCACAGCCCTTTGCCATGGTGAATCCGTCAAAATAAAGCTGACAGCCATGCTCAACAGTGCCCGTTTTTTCTATGTCCGCAACCATTTCTCCGTTTTCTGCATTCAGTTTATATTTACCGCCATTTTCATATGTAACAAATCCGTGGAGCTCATTGTCGTCGAAGTTAATTCCGATTACATCCTCTCCTTCCACGGTAATAAAACGCTCCTCCTCAATGACCGCCATCTCCGTGGTAGGCCAGTCACCATCATCCAAAACAGCATCCGTTGCATCCCCGCCTGTCTGCACCGTTTCCGTGTTTGTGGAAGTTGGTTCCTCCTCCTTTTTTCCGCAACCAAATGTGGAAAGTGCCAAAGCAAACATGGCAGCAACTGCGGCAATTTTTTTAAATCGTCTCATGATATTGTTCTCCTCTCACTTTATTTTATAGATAGACATAATAATAAAAAAGATTCATCATCTATGGTAACGGAATACTCCAAACCGTAGCGTTTTATTTTTTTATGTAGTCCAGCACCTCTTTGTAGGGCATGCTTCCTCCAAATAAATCAAGTGCACTTCCGATTGTCACATCCAGTCTTCCCTGTCCAAGCTCCTTGAGAAGTCTTAAATCCTCAAAAGAACCTACTCCACCTGCATAGGTCACAGGTATTTTGCCCCATTCACCCAGCATGGCAGCCAACTTCATTTCAATACCCGTTGCCTTTCCCTCGACGTCAACTGCATGGATCAAATACTCATCACAGTACTCCGACAACTCATCCAAAAGCTTCGGGGTAACTGCCACGTCCGTATAATTCTGCCATCGGTCCGTGACAATATAATAGCTTTCGCCTCTCATGCGGCAGCTTAAATCCAAAACAAGATGCTCCCTGCCGACCTTCTCCTTAAGCCTTCTTAAATTGTCATAATTTATTTTTCCATTTTGAAACACATAGGATGTTACTATCACATGTGTGGCTCCCATGTCAAGAAATTTATTTGCATTTTCTGCATTGATTCCCCCGCCTATCTGTAAACCGCACGGGTATGCTGCAAGTGCCAGCCTTGCCTGTTCTACATCCGCATCGTAAAAGCTGCTGCCCGCAGGATTCAGAATAATGATATGCCCGCCTGCAAGCTTATCCCTCTGATACATTTTTGCATAAAAGTCTGCATTAAATTCAGATACATAATTTTCCGTTGCCGTATCTGCCTTATCCCTTAAGCTTTCTCCTACGATTTGCTTTACTGCTCCGTTATGAATGTCTATACATGGTCGAAATCTCATATCCTTTTCCTTCTGTAAGCAAAATTAAAAATACACTTTTGTCAAGTATACCTCAAACAAGGTTTTTATTCAACATAATTCATACTTTACGACCTTTGCATGTAAATGTTATAATAAATTATTATTGAACGCAAATTTAAGCAATGAGGCGATTTCCATGGCAGGAGGTAAAAAGCATGAACAGCGCTTTGAAAAAAGACATAGAAGACAGCTATATGTATGGCGAAATTATATCGCAACAAGGGTTTGGTCCAACCGGTGACATAAGCATGACGGAAATGATTAAATTTGATTTAATGCAATTTCTTGCTTATCTGATTGATGACGAGAGTGGTTCCTTATCCTCTGAGCTTACCATTATGCAGGAATACTTAAACCAATATATGACAAAGGACAAACTGATTGCCTTTAAATATGAACGAACAATCTCCAAGTCATTTCCCACAAAAGTTCCACGTTCCTTTACATACCTTGCAAAGGCTGATTTATCGGGAAAATCCGCTTTTACGACAAAGGGATATTCCAAATCCAGATTTCTTCTCAACGTGTATAACCAACTGGGACAGGAGTTTATCGCCTGCGATAACAACTTGACCGATACCGAGCTGAAAAAGCTTACGGACTATTGTCTCAATATCGAAAAATTTTTGCGGGAGCACAATTTGTATGAGGCAGGCAGTGCACCAAAATCAAACACAAGCCTGGACACAGCATCAGCAGCTAACGCAACCCTTGCGGCAATGAAAAAGGGACAGCTTAACAAGGAAGAACTTCCTGAGGAGGAGCTTAAGCTGGAGGATTTGCTGGAAGAACTCAACCAGCTTACGGGTCTGGATGAAGTAAAAAAAGAAATAAAGAGCCTGATTAACCTTCTCAAGGTCAAAAAGCTCAGGGAAGAACGGGGCATGAAGCTTCCCGCCATGTCACTTCACATGGTATTTTCGGGAAACCCGGGAACAGGAAAAACAACAGTAGCAAGACTGCTTGCCAAAATATATAAATGTCTGGGTGTCGCAAGGACAGGACAGCTTGTTGAGGTTGACCGCTCAGGTCTTGTAGAGGGATATGTCGGACAGACAGCCACAAAAACCAAGGCGGTTGTGGAAACTGCACTTGGCGGTATCCTTTTCATAGACGAGGCGTATACTTTAACAGCAGGCAAGGACGGCAAAGATTTTGGACAAGAAGCTGTCGATACGCTGCTTAAGCTTATGGAGGATAACCGTGACGACCTTATCGTAATCGTTGCAGGCTACACAAAGCTTATGGAAGAATTTGTAGAGTCAAATCCGGGGCTCAAATCACGCTTTAATAAATATGTATTTTTTGAGGACTACACAGGCGGACAGCTCTTTGATATTTTCATGTCCATGTGCTCCAAGCAGGATTACATTCCTAACGATGCCGGAAAAAAATATGTCAAGGAATACCTGGAGGCACGGGCAGCCTCCCATGACGAAAATTTTGCAAATGCCCGCGAAGTACGGAACTATATCGAGCGTGCCATAGCAAGACAGGCATCACGCGTCGTCGAAATCGAAGACATTTCGGACAAGCAGCTCCGGACGCTTATCAAATCTGATTTAGAAGAATAGGACTATGCTTTTTTCAGGGAAAACGGACTCCCTTCCCTTGCATAATTTATGTTGTAATAAGGGTCTCCGTTTTCTATGATTTCGCTCCATAAATTTCTGAAAATATTTTTCTCTGACCGAAGCTTACGCTCAAGCTTATCTGTCGGCATTTCAGACAAAAAGGCAACCAGATCCTTTCCTGCAGGATGAAGATACCATGATGCATCTGCCACGCTTACAATCAGATATTCCATATCCCTGCACCGCAGGCAAAAATCGATATCTGCCAAATTTGACATATATTCCGTAGAAAATCCCCGCAATTGTTCAAATATATGTTTCTTTACCATCATACAGGATGCACTTACGGCACTGCAGTTGTTATTTGCCCTGTTGTACATCAGATATCCCGGCTCGCCCTTTCTTGTACCCGCATGAATACCATCCGCCACTCCGTTCAAGCCTATGATAAAGCCTGCACTGTTTATCGTTGCATTATCATTGTATAAGGTTGCTCCAGCAATCCCCACGTTATCACGCATACAAAAGCCCAGCATTGCCCTGATGGAGGTAGGCTCTATCAGCTCCGTGCTTCCGTCAAGAAACAGGATGTAATCGCCGTTTGCAAGCTTGGCTCCATAATTCCTCACCTCGCCCAGGGTTTTAAATTCTGTTTTTGCAATGACTCTGATATTTCTTCGTTTCCGCTGTATACCATGATAAAATTTAATCATATCCTGATTGTCACCGTAGCAGTCTATAATGATAAGTTCAAAATTACTGTATCTGTTAAACTCATACAAAGGCTTTAAACATTTTTCCATCAGAAGCGGGGACGCCTCCCCTGGTATTACGATTGACACAAGGGGATTTCCCAGTGTTTCATACGATACCTTGTACATGCCCTCAATTTCTGTTTTTGCCACCGTCGCATAATACATGCACCTTTTGATGTGGGATGACACCGCTTTCCTGCCCGTCTCATTTGCCAGCTCCCGTCTGTCCGTATCCTCCACCGCCCTTTTGTCTACTCTCCAATGATACAGAACACGCGGTATATGCTTTATGCTTTTTGCCCGTTCACAGCAACGCAAAATAAGGTCGTAAATCCACGCCCCCTCGTATCCGCTCCGAAAGCCTCCACATTCCATTGCAATCCCACGTTTCACCACAAAAAGATGCTGCATATAATTCCAGCTTCTGAGCAAATCGATACTGAAATCAGGCTTAAAGACAGGGTCCTGATGCTTCGTACCATCAGTGGAAACTCTGTCCTCATCCGAATAGACAATATCATATTTTTTCTCATTTATGGCACTTACCACATGGTAAAGTGCATCCTCCGAAAGCAAATCGTTCTGCCCTACAACCGAAATATAATCTCCGACTGCCATCCTGACCGCAACGTTGGCATTTTCACTCATGCCCAAATCTTTATCTAACAGCTTATAGGTAATTCTGTCATCCGAACCTGCATACTGTCCCACAATTTTTTCCGTCTCCATGCTGTATGAACGTTCATAAGCAGTTGTCTGGTCGGCACCTTTCTCATCCGGCAAATCAGCCTGACTGACATCAACAATACACAATTGCCATTTTTCGTAGGTTTGAGCCTGAATTGACTCTATCATGGAACGCAGATAAAACTCAGGGGTCATATATGCAAGTACGATTATGCTGATAAACGGTTCATAGGCAAAGCTGTGCTTTCTCTGCTCCGCAAGCTCCTCCTCGTCCGCCTCATGTACCGTTTTATACCAATTATTGTACGCAGAAGCAGAGCCTGACATTTTATATCTCACATTTGATATCACATCGTCCAGACTGTTTCCCTTAAAAAAATCCAATCCCTTTTTAATTGTGTCAGAGCCTCCAGACCCAAACGGAAACTTCATCCGACAATCCTCCGAATCATTATTCTATGCATTTTTTCCCTTTATCCAAAGGGACGGGCTAAATAAAAGCAACAGTGGGAACAGCTCAAGTCTTCCTGCCAGCATGTCAAACATCAAAACAAGCTTTGAAAATACACTAAAGCCTGCAAAATTTTGCGTCGGTCCTACCGCCTCTAGTCCCGGACCAATGTTATTAATAGATGCCACAACTGCAGTAAAGTTAGTCACAAGACTTTTCCCATCAAAGGAAAGTAAAAACACAGACAGGGCAAACAGAATGACAAAGGTTATAAAATATACATTTGTGGCACGCAACACATCATGCTCAACAACTTTCCCTTCCACCTTAACCTTCTTAACACTTCTCGGATGTATGTAAGAAACAATTTCCTTTCCCACGGTTTTAACAAGTATAATAATTCTGGAAACCTTAATTCCACCACCCGTACTTCCTGCACAGGCACCAATAAACATAATTAATATGAGAATGGTTTGTGATGTCTGGGGCCACAAATCAAAATCCGCAGTACAAAAGCCCGTCGTCGTCATAACGGATGCCACCTGAAAGGAAACATGCCTGATGGCATCTGCCGCAGACTCCCACATGTCCCTCACATTAATAAAAATGATTATAATGGAGGACAGCATAATCAGTAAATATGCTCTTGCTTCCTCATGCCTGACTGCCATACCGAATTTTTTCATCAGTATAAGAAAATATACGCTGAAATTGACACCAAACAATATCATAAAAATTGTGACAACCCATTGTATATATGGGCTTGCACTCATAAGGCTGTCGTTTCTTATTGCAAAGCCGCCTGTGCCTGCCGTTGACATGGCTGTCGTAACCGCCTCAAAAAATTTCATTTTGCCACAGAGCAAAAATATAACCTCTATAATCGTGAGCACAATATAAATGCCATAAAGATAAATCGCAGTCTGTCTCACCTTTGGAACCAGCTTCCCAACAGAAGGTCCCGGGCTTTCCGCCTTCATAAGGTTCATGTTGGAACCGCCTGTAAGCGGCAAAATGGCAAGAATAAAAACAAGAACTCCCATTCCGCCAATCCAATGGGTGAAGCTTCTCCAGAACAGGCTGCATCTTGACAGCCCTTCAATATTGCTTAGTATGCTTGCACCTGTCGTCGTAAAGCCTGATATGGTTTCAAACAATGCATCAATAAAATTCGGAATATCCTCATTAATAACAAACGGAAGACAACCTATGACTGACATGACAATCCAGCTTAACGCAACCGTCACAAAGCCTTCCTTGACATAAAAGGTCATATTTTTCGGCTTGTGCCTTACCGTCAATCCACCGACAACCACACATGCAAGCATAACCCAAAGAAACGCAAGTCCCTGCCTCTCGCCCTTGATTGCAGCAACAAGACATGGCATCGTCATAAATGCAGCCTCAAAATTCATTATCCAGCCTAAAATATATACAACAATTCCGTAATTCATCTTGACCCTCTGTACCTTTTGAACCTCAGTCTGTTACTTAATAGTTTCCCTCTGCAGATAGAAAATGTCCATCCATTTTCTAACGATGTATCTGCCTTACCTCAAAATATCCGCAATATCATAAAAGCCCGCATGCTTTGTAACAATTATTACTCTGTCACCACCCATAATGACGTCGTTACCACGCGGGATAATTACCTTGCCATTTCTGCTCAAGCATGCAAGCAAAAGCTCCTCCTTAAGGGGCAACTCCATAATCTGCCTTCCAACAACCGGAGAGCTTTCATCAACCAGAAATTCCAACGCCTCAGCCCTATTATCAAATATGTTGTAAAGCGTTTCTATATTACTGCTTCCCATGGAATTTTTCATCGCCCTGATATACCTCAGGATATTTTCTGAGGTCATATACCTTGGGTAAATCACGCTTCCCATATCCAGATTTTCTATCACATCAATAAATGTAGTTCTGTTTATTTTTGTAATCACCTTTGCATTCGATATCCGCTTTGCAAACAGGGTGAGAAGTATGTTTTCCTCATCAAGACCTGTAAGCGGCACGAACGCCTCTACCTTCATAACGCCCTCCTCCTTGAGCAGCTCCTCGTCACCACCGTCTCCGTATATGACAAGTGCCTTCGGAAGAAGCACTGACAACTCCTCACACCGTTTCTGGTTTGATTCTATTATCTTTACATCTATATTCATTTCCGTAAGCTGTTTTGCAAGATAGTACGAAGTTTTTCCTCCACCGACTATCATGCAATTCCTTACCTGATGGGTCTCAACACCTATCTGCCTGAAAAACATCTGGGTATTTTTCGGTGTTGCAATAAAGGAAACCACATCCTTTTCCTCGAGCACATAATTACCATCAGGAATCACAAGGTTTTCCCCACGTTCTACTCCACAAATCAGCACATCACTCTTAAAGTCCTTGTTAATATTTGCTATTTTGCGGTCATGCAAAATACTATTTTCCGGTATTCGGAATTTCACAAGCTCCACATGTCCCTTTGCAAATGAATTGATATCAAGTGCTGTCGGAAGACGCAACAGCCTTGCCATTTCTCTTGCTATCTCAAGCTCAGGATTAATAATAAGGGATATGCCAAGCTGATCCCGCAAATAACTCAGCTCCTCACTGTAATCAGGATTTCTCACCCTAGCCACGGCAACACACTCGCTGACCTTTTTTGCAATTGTACAGCAAAGCAGATTTAACTCGTCCGACTCTGTAACTGCAATAATAATATTTGCCTTTTCAATGCCTGCCTCAAGCTGCACCTTATAGCTGGAGCCATTTCCCGTGATACCCATAACATCATACATGTTGGTAACCTTTTGTACCACCTCGGCACTCTGGTCTATGATGGTTATGTCATGATTCGCCTGTCTCAGCTTTTCAACCAGTGTTGTTCCGACCTTACCACAGCCAACAATTATAATGTTAAATCCCTGACTTCTTTTATCAAACGGACTTTTCATAATATGTACTCTCTCCTTTGAACATCAGCCCATTTCAAATTTGCCTGCTGCAAATGGGCTACGCAATCCTTTGGAACGACAGCATCCTGCCTTATCAACCTATATTACTCCAAAATATATCTTTTTTCAACAGAAAGTAATATTACAATTTTATCCTAAACGAAGCATTTCGTCTATACAAGGTTTCGCCCTTTTCATCACGTCATCAGACAGGACAATTTGTTCCCCCGCCTTGTCTGCGAGGCACTTGTAAACATCTCCCAGCGTTGTGAGCCTCATATCGTTACATATCAAATCCTTGGAAAGCTCATAAAATTGTTTGTCAGGCAGTTCAAGCTGCAGGTGCTGTACGATGCTGTTTTCCGTTCCAATTATGAATTCCGTCGCCGTACTTTCCCTTGCGTAGCCCATAATGCCTGTTGTGCTTCCCACATAATCCGCCTGAGCCGTCACCTCAGGCTTACACTCAGGGTGCACGAGAAGCAATGCTTTTGGATGCTCACGCTTTGCTTTTTCCACATCCTCTGCCGTCACTGCGGCATGCCTCGGACAGCCGCCCTGTAATACCTTTATTTCTTTTTCGGGAACCTGTCTGCTCACCCAGCTGCCCAAATTGCAATCCGGTATAAATAGTATCTTATCAGTGTTCATTGCCCTGACAATTTTTACTGCCGATGCCGATGTAACACACACATCACACACCGTCTTAAGGCTTGCCGTTGTGTTAATATATGCAACCACACCATACTCCGGATTTTCCGCCTTAAATCTTTCGATATCCGCAACATGAAACTGCTCCGCCATTGGACAGCCTGCCCCGCTTTTCGGCAATATCACAGTTTTATCAGGTGATAAAAGCTTGACCGTCTCAGCCATAAACCTTACCCCGCACATGATAATATTTTTTTGCGGTGCATGTACTGCCTGCTCGGCAAGACCAAAAGAATCCCCAATGTAATCCGCAATTTCCCAAAGGTCGTGACTCTGATATGCATGCACAAGGATGCACACATCCTGCTCCTCCTTTAACCGCCTTATCTCATCCTGCATTTCCCGTATTTTCATATTTTTTCTACCTTTTGCCCTTTGTCCGTCTGTATTGGCATACACGAATCACAACAGGGCACACCTCCACTATTTTGTCTATATCGTACAACCATCGGTTTTTATCAGCTTGGCAACCGCATACAACCGTTTTCTTATTGTACACCCAAATTCACCTATATGTCATCAAAATATTAAACCCAAACAGGCTGCCATCTAAGACATTTTTTCTACGATAACAAAAACGTATTTATAACCGATACGTTTTCCCATCAAGGTATAAAATGACTTAAACAGCAGCCCCATTTGATAGAGTCCGGCAAACTTAAATCGCCAAATCAACGTGTTGTACCGTACCTACTCCACCATTTTCCTTTAAGTAAATACCTGTACTTCTGATAACTCCGTTTGTCTTATTCGTTTCCATATTATTCAGTGAAAACTCAGTGGAAGCACTATTTAAATAAATTGCTCCGACATTTGCGGATTTTAAATCAAGCAGCACATCGTTTCCATCCTTGTCCTTTGTCCAGACCTTAAGGTCCTTGAAAACACTGTCCGCCTCATCAATCCAACCATTACCATCCTCATCGTAGGCTGCAAGGTCGCCAAAGCCATCACCACTCTTTGTTCCAAACAGTTCCGAACCATCGTTAATCTTTCCGTCACCGTTTTTGTCAAGAGCAATAAATCCACTTCCCTCTCCTGCAAATGATACTTCCTCTTCTTTTCCGTCTGCGTCCAGGTCAAACAGAAATTTCATGTCAGACACACTTGCAACATCACTGTCAAGATTAATCACAAGAGGATCGCACAAAATCACATTCTCCTGTGTGAGCTTCTCATACCTCTCACAAAAGCCTCTCGACATTTCAACCGTCACTCCAAAGTTTATTTCCCGTCCATCAGCCGTCCGTGCTACCCCCGTTGCCTCGTAAGCTGTATGCTCAGTCTCGGCAAAAAAGCCTGAGGTAACCGTTGTACGCTTCATTGTTGTAACATTTCCTGATGAAGTTGTTCCCACGGAGCCTTCAACTCCAAGAAATGTGCCAGAGGACGCAGAAAAGCTTTCAGAAAGCCGTGTCTCTTGCGAATAGGATTTCCCTAAATATTCGTCCATCCACCGATTTGAGCTTTTCGTGCCAAACATTCTCTGAAATGAGTCTAACAGTCTCCGGAGCATCTGCAGCTTTGGATCCTTGCCAAAATCATATCTGCCAAATCTTGCATCAACATTTTCCGCATGTTTGCGTGCCATATCCCGCAAGTGATTCATCTGATTTTGCTTAGCCTGCTCCTGCTGTTTCTCCTTCAGGGAATCCTTGTACGCTTTGATTTGCTCCATTTTGTTTTGGGATTCTTCAGAAATTTGGAGTGTGACAGAAGCGGAGCCCAACTTTTCCTGGACGGATACGCTCTCCTCCTGCCTGATACTACTGTAGCTTCTGCTCGAAGACATCGCTACACTACTGGAACTAATAATCATGGTATCGCATCCTTTCTAACCATAATTTCGTGCATATGCACAACTCTAGTTACGGGCAAATCCTTTTACCCAAGGCATATCCCGCTTGCTCTCCTTAGCAAGCGAGACAATACCTCATATTATATATCGTCATATGTCCGATATAGTTTAATGTTTAATTTTTATTTTTCTTCCAACGTGCATAAAGGGTTACCGTTCCGCCCGATTTGGAGGTTAAATTTTTTATTTTTGCCTTATTTTTGTATATCTTCTTTGCATTTGGCTTCAGGCTCCAGCCAACAAATGTGTATCCATCCCGCACAAACTTATTTGCAGGTAACCGATACGTTGTTCCATACTTCCTTGAGAGAAGAGAGGACATTTTTCCGCTGGTTGCCCCATTGCCCTTAAATACAATTTTGTATCGGTTTGGTTTCCATTTTGCATAAAGCTTTTTGTTTCCCGTACTTCCCTTCTTTATGCTCTTAACCTTTTTCTTATACTTTGCATCACTGTACCAGCCAACAAATGTGTATCCCGTCCGTTTCGGACTTTTAAGGGTTTTTGTAGACGAGGTCACATAATATGCCGTAGGATTTTTGCTGTTATTTTTTCCGCCCCGCAAATAATATTTGACGGTATATTTTGTTGCTTTCCATGTAGCGTAAAGCTTCACGGTTCCATTTGCGGAAGCCGTAAGGTTTTTAACTGCTGCCTTGTTTTTGTAGGTTTTTCCTTTGCCGTCAGCCCTTGTATTCCAGCCTGCAAATGTATATCCCGTCCGTTTAAATGCATTGCTGCTTAAAGTCTTGCCCACGTCATATGTGGCACTGA
The DNA here is from genome assembly GCA_023666705.1 of Bacteroides sp. GTDB lineage: Bacteria > Bacillota > Clostridia > Lachnospirales > Lachnospiraceae > Coprococcus_C. The sequence continues at coordinate 43,522 of JAMPBO010000006.1, read as the reverse complement.
TTTTCTTCATGGTTCCTTTGGTTGCACCATTTGGAACAAATTCTATGGTATATTTATTTGCGGTCCATTTTGCATAAAGGGTAACCTCACCTAAGCTGCCTTTCGGTATCGTTGTTATTTTTGTCTTACATGCAGCATCCTTGTACCAGCCGCCGAATGTATATCCTGTTCTTGTCGGTGCTGCCAGCAGAATGTCACCCGTATATCTGCTGTATGCTGCAGGATTAGACGCATTGTTTTTTCCTGAATTAAGCACATAGGTTATCGTGTAAGGTCCTATGCCAACGCCTCTTTTTTGCTCTGCACTATCCAACATTTTAAGCGGATTTTGACCACCCATATTTGCGTATTCATCACCTGTAAATCCACGATTGTCGTTTATCAGCTTTTCCACAACCGCCTGATTATTTGGAATGACTCCCTTATCCGCAGCTATATTATACATCACATAAGGATCACAGCAAAGGGTATAAAGCACAAGTCCCGCCAAGGGATTTCCGACAGCCTCACTTGTTCCGCCTATGTATGTTCCGCCAAAGCTGAAGCTTAACGGTCCCACACACATATTGTAGGACAAATCAGAATCAAGCTCCGTTACCATGGAAACAGAGCCAAAAAATCCAAAGGTATCTCCCGCCAAATCCGTCTTCCATTCCTCAGAGCCAAGTACATTACCCGTATCATACCCATTTGCGGTAAGCTGCCCATAATAGTCAACCTCAGTGTCAAAGCCCTTTGCCATCTCATTTAACCGGTCTGACCCCGATGTCATAAAGTATCCTGCCGCCTTCATGTCAGCCGCCACACTTAGAAAGCTTTCCCAATCTGCCAGCTTTGCCTCAACCTCCTCAGGCTGGGAGGTTCCCAAAACCGCCTCCGCTATATCTGTCCTGTAAATAAAGCATCCGGGCTGTACACTGCCTGCAAGTCCCTTTAGCCCTTGGGCATCACTTCCCAAAAGCTCCTCGTACAAGTAGGAATTGTACATTTTTTTGGTTATACCAAGACTGCTTGCCGGCACCATAAGCGGTTTCATTTCAGCCATCACTGACATATCAGCCACAAGCAGGGTCGGCTTTTCGCTGCCTTTTGCCGCTGTATTTAACAGACTTTTATATTTGTCCACCTGCCCCTTTGCATCCAGACTTATAAAATGCACCTTGTCCTTATACTGCGGATATTCCTCATAAAAATAATTCAGTTTCTCCTCAATTTCATTATCCCAGCCATAAATGTAGACATCCTTGGGGTTTGCCGGAACCTTAAATGCAGTGGAGGCATCCTCAAAGCCGCCAAGCTCCATGGTCCATTCACCGCCGTAGTAATTTCCCTCCGCCCCTGGTTTAAATATGACATACCTTGTTTCTCCCTCAGGCACGACAAGGTGATATGACATCTTCACCTTTTTTGACTGGAGAATTTCAATTTCATAACTTCCATCCTCAGGATCAATGATGTAAAGGTGACTGTTATTAAACTCATAATCCATGAAGCCCCCTGCGTCCTGATAGGAAAAGTTAAAGTCATAGGTTCCCGCCTCAAGCATGTATGCCAGTCCCTCAATATAAGTTCCCGCAAAATTTCCTGCCACATAATTTTCCCTGTCCATGATATTATAAATTAAATCATCTATCTGGGTCGGTCTTAACAGAGTACGAAGCGGTTTTGCTTCTGTCAGGGGCATGCTCTCGTCAACCTCAGACGTAACCGTATATTCCGTTGCAGCAGTTGCAACCCACACATAAACAGGCAGTTCCATATCCTGTCGGTTACCTATGGAATATTTCCCAGCCGACACCCTGCTTATGTTTAAGCCCTGATAGGTTCCCTGATCCAACGCATCCACTCCGTAAATGTATAAGCTGTTTAACACTCCCACATCCACAATCAGGTTTGCATTTGCTGGAATGTCCAGTCCAAGCAGTACGCCTGTTCCCATCTTTATGGTGCGGTTTCCGCTTTCAGGGGATACCACGTAGGAATACACCGTATCACTGACCACACCGCTGACGCTCTCACCTGCAACCAATATATTATCAGGTGTGGTTATAGTCCCCACTGATAAAACAGACTCAATCTTACATATCGCCCTTTTATTTCCCACATACACAAGATAGCAGTCCATTGCCGTTTCATTTGCATTGGTTACGAGGCACTCGCCTGTATCCTCCGCATTTGTAAGCACACATGCACTTGTATACGGCTTGGATGTGGCATTCGTTCCCTCATATACATAAAGTGCACCGCCCTCCATATCCGCAGCCGTGGTATCTGTACTGTCATAGGAAAACATAACCCTATAGCTTTCATTTGCTCCAAGGACGAAATGATACAGTCCTATTTTACTGTGCCCATAAACAGCCTCATCATTTCCGACAGGTATGTACACATTGTTGCAAAATGCAGACAGTTCAAAGGAAGCAGTCTTATCATCACTAAACCGAACCTCAACAGCTGACCCTTGAACATCCGTAAGTATATGCCAATTATCGTCTGTTGCATATGCCACATTTGGGTTGCTGACAAAAATACAGCCGATTGTCATGGTAAAAACAAGCATATAAGCAATCATCCGTTTTATCTTATTCATTTGTCCGCCTCCTTTTCATTATTTTTACAATTGCAAAACCCTATGTTTTGAAACCGTCCGTTGTACAATATGGATAAATCATACTTTCGCCATATGTCATCAATGGTGGAATAAGCGAATTCCCGTAAAACACATTACCATATCATATTTGTCACAGGTTTCAATAACATTGTCATCACGTATGGAGCCTCCCGGCTGTGCAATGTACTTTACTCCGCTCTTGGATGCACGCTCTATGTTGTCTCCAAATGGGAAAAATGCATCCGAGCCAAGTGCCACGTCCTGCATCTGATCAAGCCATGCACGTTTTTCTTCTCTCGTAAATACCTCAGGCTTTTTTGTAAAGAATTTTTCCCATGTTCCATCTGCAAGAACATCCATATAATCATCGCTCATATATACATCAATTGTGTTGTCCCTGTCCGCACGTCCTATGCCATCCTGAAACGGAAGGTTCAGCACCTTTGGCGACTGACGCAAAAACCAGTTGTCAGCCTTCTGTCCCGCAAGCCTTGTACAGTGAATTCTGGACTGCTGTCCTGCACCGATTCCTATCGCCTGACCGCCCTTTGCATAGCATACCGAGTTTGACTGTGTATACTTGAGTGTAATCATTGCGATTGCCAAATCTATCTTTGCCTGCTCCGTCATCGCTTTATTTTTGGTAACGATATTTGCAAAAAGTGCATCATCGATTACAAGCTCATTTCTTCCCTGCTCAAATGTAACACCAAATACATCCTTCGTCTCCACTGCCGCAGGGGTATATGCCTCATCAATTTTTATGACACAGTAATTTCCTTTTTTCTTTGCGGCAAGTATTTCAAGTGCCTCAGGCTCATAGCCGGGAGCAATGATTCCATCCGAAACCTCACGCTTTATCAGTTTGGCAGTTGCAACATCACAAACATCTGAAAGTGAAATAAAGTCTCCAAAGGAAGACATTCTGTCCGCTCCTCTTGCCCTTGCATATGCATTTGCAAGCGGTGACAGCTCACCCATGTCATCCACCCAGTAAATTTTTCTTTCAACCTCCGTAAGCGGAAGTCCCACCGCCGCACCTGCAGGAGATACATGCTTAAAGGAAGTCGCAGCAGGAAGTCCCGTCGCCTTTTTTAATTCCTTGACTAACTGCCAGCCGTTAAATGCATCCAGCAGGTTTATGTATCCCGGCTTTCCGTTTAATATCTCAATCGGGAGCTGTCCTCCCTCCTTCATGTAAACTCTCGATGGTTTCTGGTTTGGGTTACAACCGTATTTTAATTCTATTTCGTTCATTTTAGTCCCTTTCTCTTCCTTGCACAAGCTATGCGTTTTTGTTTATTATTTTTGACTCATAGGTTCCATCTTCAATATTTATGTATCTCACAAATAAGGATACCTTATTGTCATCATCCAGACTGTTCCAAACAATATCAGCGAACACATTCATATCATCTGGTATATCCACGAGTACAGGTTCTCCCTCGAAGCTTGGAAGCGGGTTTCCGTCTCCCATATACGTATGGATAAAATGCCCCTCTCCTGCTACAGGCTTAGAGTATGCAAACGTGTATCTGTTGCATGCATCAGGATTTCCGTTGTTGCTTTTCAGAATTGACATTGCATAATTATATTCACCGTCATCAAGGTGAAGAATCCCCGAAATTCTTGGGGTATAATTTGGTGCATCAGGCTCAAATTCTCTTGTTCTGAGTGCCTGCTCAAATGTGAACTGCTTATCCATAAGCTCATATATGGTATCTGTCTGGTCTCCATTTGTAACGATTGTCTTATTGCCAAGCACTCTTACCGGTGCATATATAATCAGACTCGGATCCTCAAGCTTGGAGGGGTCAAATGCCTCTGTCCTGATACCCTCTCCCGATTCCACGAATATACGGTTTCTGCTGTTGGCACTTCTTCCCATGATAAAATATGCCATTGCCGCTTTTTTCCCATTCGGAGTTCTTCCTATGATGATACCACGTCCGGGATAAGATGTAGCACTAAGCTCCGATGCCAAAGATTTTATTTTCATAATTTTCCTCCTAACTCTTGGGACATCCGCCCATATAACCACTTTTTATTTTATTATAAGGAACCGCTTTATGCAAGGATAATTGTAGATTGATTTTATACATTTTACGAAAACAGAGTTTCGTTCATGGCTATAAAAATAGAGATAAGCAAAACATTACTTTTATGAACTTCCGTTGTACAACATAGACAAATCACCGCAAGGCACGCTTTCGCTATGTGTCGCACGTAACGGTACTAAGCTCGAAAAACCTCGCTAAGTACCGACGGCTTCACAATGCCTCGCTTGTGATATTGTCTATATTGCACAACTAAGTTTGAAATAGTACATTTTGCTCACGGCTAATAAAAAGCAAAAGAGGGATGAAAATATTTTAAAAAGATGTTAAAATGTAAAACAAATTATTCATTAAAAAATGAAAGGCATGATTTAATTATGAACAGAGATAAATATTTAACAGAGCTGGGCGGTTATCTTGCAGATTTACCGCAAGAACAAAAAAATAAGGTTTTGGATTTTTACAGTGAATATACCTCCCGTCTTGAAGCAGAGGGTGAGGACCTTACCGCCAAGCTTGGAACTCCGCGGGAGCTTGCTGACAATATACTCGACTTAGAGCTTAATCAAGGTGCCCGCTCAAATTATGACATTCCGAAAAAGAAGAGCCCACTCAAGCCATTTATTATTGCACTGGTAATTGTTTCCGTTGTCTTTACTTTTTTTCTAGGTATTTATATCCCCAAAAAGCATACCATGTATTGGGATAAGGATAGCAGCCATTTACATCATACCTTAGAAAAAACAGCAATTGACAGCTTTGACAAGGTTGAGATTGATACCAATGCAACCGTGGTATTTACTCCATCCGATGGCTACTACATTGCATACGACCTCACAGCTGACACAGACACACCTTATTATATTAAAGACGGAACCCTGTATATTGACGATGGTGAACATTTCAACATAAGCTTTCACCTTGATGACGATGACACTTGGGGGTATGTGACAATTTATTATCCGGAACATACTTTTTTTGAAACGGTTTATGCAGAGCTTAGCGATGGAAGCATCAACCTGACAGGTGCGGATATAAATAATTTAGAGCTTGACCTTGACATGGGAAGTCTTTCAATTGACAACTGCAACATAAACAGCATATCCGCAGATCTTGATATGGGAAATGCAACAATTACGGATTGTACCATAAACGATGCGGACTTTGACCTTGATATGGGCAAGCTTGACATTGCAGCCACATCCATAAAGAACCGTATGACTGCTGACCTTGATATGGGAAGTGCAGACGTAAAGCTTATAGCGGAAGATCAAAACCGCAACTATTACGGTTTTGACCTTTCCTGTGACTTAAGCAGTATCTACTTCAACAATGATAACCAGGGAAAAGAATATCATACACGCGGCACAGGAATCATTAACATTTCCTGCGACTTAGGCAGTATCAATGTAACCGTTGATTAAATATCCCGCACCTTTGTTTACATCCTAGAAGCTTATCTTTACGGTAAATGTATTTTCCTTAAAGGTCAGCTTCATGGTGTAACCATGCAGGTCAAATATGTTTTTCGCAATTGTCAGTCCAATTCCACTGCCTGACTTGTTGCTTCTGCTTGAGTCGCCCTTTACAAAAGGCTTAAGCATATCTGCTATATCCAAATCTTTATTTTCCCCAGCCTTACAGCTGTTGCTGATAATCATGCTGTTTTTATCACATTCCATATGAATTGTGCTTTCATCCACCGCAAATTTCACGGCATTTGATATCAGATTGTCAATTGCCTGTGCAATGAGCTGTCTGTCAGCACGGAGGCTGCAGCTTCCATTTATGTCTACGTTAAGCTTCTTTTCTTCAATGGCAATTGCATACTTATCAAGTATTTCATCCAAAAGCAGGGAAATCTCCAGTGCTTCTTTATTAAGCGAAACCCCTCGTGTCTCCGTTTTGGAAAGCTCCAAAATATGTTCAATGATGTCATTCATGTACGACACATTTTCTATAATGCTGTCGGCATAATCTTCCTTTTTGTCAGTATGAATATTGGCTTTCAGGTTTTCCGCATAGCCTGAAATTGCCATCAACGGACTTTTCAGGTCATGTGCCATCGCATCAGTAATACTCTTTCTGTAAGCTTCCATTTCAAGCTGCATCTTTACACTTCGCCATCTTAAGCCTGCCATGAGTAATGACAGTAACGTCGCCAGCACGCTTGCCGTGCAATACACCTTAATACAGACATCCATATGACGGGCATAGAAATCATAATAGCCGTATGTAATAAGCGTATATTTTTTGCCCATGCTTTCCCATTTAATATCAGGCATTCTGGCACCGTCCATTTCCAGCTCCGTTCTATAATCCTGCTTTCTCCATCCAATTCCATATTGCAGACCTGTTTCGCCATCCTTATACTTCACCGCCCTGCAATAATGAGACTGCTGGTCAGCCCTGCTGCCCTCCTTGGTTCCGCCTGTATAAAGCATATACGTATGGGTCGGATACTCACCTGCATATCTTTTATCATGCTCCACATCTTCATCTATATGCGTCCAGCCGCTTACATCTGCAGGTGTCAAATCATACAACTGGACTGTATCCCTTATTGTTATATTGTCCTGATTGGTGTATCCTACCCAAACAACACCTGGTCTGAATTCATTTTCTTTTACATAATAATCCTGCATGCCCCATATCCAATGGGAGTTCGTTGACTCATAATAATAATCCCTGAAATAATCAAAATAAGTGAACGCCCTTGCAAATCCCATTCTCATATAACGGAAATCTGCCGCATCTTCCTTTGCAATATCATCTGCCAAATCACCAAACAGCTCCGACGGGCACCGATGGTATGTGATATCATTGCCAGTTCCATCATATGAATAAAGCTGCATGATAATTTCCCTACGGGAGTCACAAACAACATCTGGTATATGGGGTATTATCCCATCCTCATCCGGGGTTATATCATAAAGTGTTGCCGAAAAATCATAAAGCTCCGGGAAATTGCCTGCAAGCATACCTGCCTGAACCCTGACGCAAAATGTATCCAGCTTTTCTTCATCGCTTAAATCACTCTGGGCGTCCTCGATATATTTTATTGCGGAATCTGCACTGTTTACAATTCCCTTTACCCACAGCTCATATTCCTTACAGACTGTCGCATGTGCACTTCTTTCAACAAATATCGTTCCCGCTACACATAGCAATGCACTGATTACAAGAAATACAATCCATCGTTTCAGAAAGATTGTCCAAAAAGTTTCTTTCTTTGCCAGATATTGTTTTCTTCTTTTTTCCTGTCTGAAAAATTTCCGTCTGTTCCGTTCTTTTTTCCTGCGTTGCAGCTTTTCCCGTTTTGCTTCCATATCTGGTAGAATTGTGAATTTCATGGACACCTCTCCTTTCATTGTTTTCTAAAATATAGTCAATTGCGAAACTACTTTTCGATAATACGACATTTCGCAATTGCCTATTTTCTAAATAACCGCTTTTATAATTTCATTATATACCTCGTATATATCCTTCGTGTGTCCATGATAGATTTTGTCAAACTATAATTTTGTGATTTTATTTATGACCTTGAAATTGCTTTTATATATCGTTTAGATAATGGTTTCAAACCTGAAAGCTCACTGTAAACCTCGTGCCTATATCAGCACGTGACAAAACATCTATGGTTCCGTCGTGTGCATCCACAATCCATTTGGCTATGGAAAGCCCTAAGCCTGAGCCTCCCGTCTCGCTGTTTCTTGCCTTGTCAGAGCGGAAAAACCGTTCAAAAATGTGCACAACGTCAGTGGAGTTCATTCCAACCCCATCATCCTGAACAATATAACTTAAAACTGTGCCTTCTCTTTTAACACCTAAGCTGACGCAGCTTCCCTCCTCGGAATATTTGGCTGCATTTTGGACAAAAATACGCACGGATTGCTTAATCATTGCCAAATCACCTGACATTACGTATGCCCTGTCAAATTCCTGCCCCCACTTTGATGCCGCATCTTCCGTTATGGAAAGCTTATACTCATGCTTATCATCTATCATGCAGGATTCCTCCCACACCTCTCTCATTACTTCACTTAAATTAAACTCCGTAACATGAAGTGAATTTTTTCCGCTGTCTCCCCTTGCCAAAAAAAGAAGCTGTTCTATCAGTTCCTTCATGTGCTCAGATTCATTTTTTAATGCCTCAATGGATTCCGTTAATACCTCCTCATCCTCCTTACCCCAACGGTCCAACATATTTACATAGCCCTGAATAACGGAAATTGGCGTGCGGAGCTCATGGGACGCATCCGACACAAATCTCGCCTGCTGTCGTTCACTCTCTTTCATTTTGAGAAGCAGATTGTTCAGTGCAATTTCTATGCTTTGCAAATCCTTATCTCCCGTTGAAATATGCACATCAGGAGATTCAGCATGTGCATTTGTAATCGCCTGCTCCAGACTTTCAAACTTGGAGGTATCATATGCAGCATAACTTATCTGTTGTGCCTGAACCGCAAGGTCATTCAGGGGTCTCATTTTCTTCCTTACAACATTTGTGTTAAACAAAGCAAAAAACAGATGGATTCCTTCCATAATCAGGATGATATAAGCAGGCTCGCGAAGCATGTCCGTATACTCAGTAATGCTGGATTTGAGCTCTGTTTTATCTGACAGAATGATAACGTAATCAACCGCCTTTGTCTCCTTATCTACCTCAACATCCCTATCCCAAACTCCTGTATTCCCAGGAACCCGTTGTTCCGCCTCATAGAAAAAAAAGCCTGTAGCGATGCAAATAAGCAATAAATCGATTGCAAATACATCCCCCAGACGTTTTAACCAGAAGGTCATATTAATTTTTCGTGCAATTGAGGTCATTTTCTTGTTTTCATTCATAATTAATTTTCCCTTATAACATAGCCTACTCCACGCACGGTCGTGATAAGCTTTATACCGAACCTGTCATCTATTTTTGTCCGGAGATACCTGACATATACGTCAATAATATTCGTCTCGCCGACATAATCATATCCACAAACGGTATTCATAAGCTTTTCTCTGTCCATAACAATATTTTTATTTTTCATCAATGCATAAAGCAGCTCAAATTCCCTATTGGTAAGCTCTACAGGTTCTCCGTTTACAGTCACCTCATGTCTGTCTTCATCGAGCATCACACCATTTATTTCCATATGGTTTGTAGCCGCCCCAAGGGTGCCACTGTGTTTTTTCAGTGCCACCCTGATACGTGCAAGCAGCTCTTCTATGGCAAATGGCTTCGTAATGTAGTCATCTGCACCTGCATCAAGACCTGATACCTTATCCATAACCGCATCTCTTGCGGTGAGCATGATAACAGGAGTATCCTTTTTTTGACGCAGCCTTCTTAACACTTCTAAACCATTTAGCTGCGGCAGCATAACATCCAAAAGGATAAGGTCATACTCCTCTGAAAGTGCCATGTCAAGACCCATTCTGCCATCCGCAGCCTTAGCTACCTCATTCCCCTCATGTACAAGCTCCAGCTCTACAAATCTGGCTATTTTTGCTTCATCCTCTATGATAAGTATCCTTGCCAACTTTAGTCCTCCTGCTTATTTGATAAATCGTTCTTTAAATCCATGCACGCATCTGATGCCTTTTCGCACATTTCATTGATATCAAGGGATGTTGATTCAAATCCTACAAATGAATACCTGCAATCACAAAACATTCCTACAACGAGCAATATAACCGTTACCGGAAATAGGAATATAAGTGCAAGCACCAGCACAATCACAGGCATTTTAAATACAGTTTCGTCATTTTTATCCACTACAAATGTAGTATCGCAGCCTTTCTTGACTATCTTCTTAAACCAGTTAAACAGCTTTGTACACACATCCCCAAAGGTTTGCTTCCTGCATGAATTTTCATACGATGCCTGTGCCTTGTCAAACTCGGACGAGCCCATAGCACCTCCGCTTGTCTTAAAGCTATTCATGTCAGGTGCAGGTACTTTACCAAGCGTCTCTAAATATACCATTGCATCAAGCATATCATATTCTGATGCTTCAAGTGCCGCTTTCGCCTCCTGATAGGTAACTCCTGTTTTCTCCCTGATTTTTTCAACCTTTTCAAAATTATCCATAACTCATACATCCTTTCTAATTTAAATCAGCTACATTTATGTTCCTTATGGTGTTTATCATACACTGCAAGGATTAATCTAAAATGTTATCCAGATTAAAATTAGATTAAAAAATGAAAATTAAAAATGGCTTATTTACTGGCATCTCTCAAGTTTTTGTTACCAACCCGTTATCAACCGTAATTTAACCACATCATTTTAAACTGGTTTTAAATACCAATTTTACCCACAGAGTGCATTAACTCTTTTTTGTACTTCATCGTAATTATAGCCTGCCTTGGTCAGTCGGTCAACTCTGTCTTTTCCATAAATTTATTCTTGACAGAACTATAACGTTCTGTTATTTTCAGCCCTGTTATGCTATACTATTTTCGAAAGAAAATGCGAAAATAACAATAACAGATACTATTCAAAAAGTAAGAAAAGAAAAAGGGATTACTATTCATCAAGCATTTAAACAAACCGTACAAAGACAATATAATTTATTTACCCGGACAGTCGGGGGACGTTAAAGGCTACCGCTTAAGTCTTGGAAAGGAGTGGTGCCTATGAGTACATATGAAGAATTTATGGTTTTACTTACCATTGGCTTACTTATTGTGGCAATTCTGAATTATACACATAAAAAATAGCGCCCCAGCTCTGGTAAGGTTGGACGCTATTTTCTAACTGTTGCCAAGCGGATAGGCTTAATCTATCGCTCGGCTGTCTTGGTAAGCACATTATACATTTAATTGACTAAATTGTCAAACACCAACCAATAAGCCACTACTCCTCTGCAAACATTTTCTCAACCTTTTCCTTGTCAGGCTTCGGTGTGATAAGGCTCACAACAGGAACGATAACAAGACCTGCAAGCATTGCAAATGCACCACAGTTAATCGGTGACTGAAGGTTTACAGGGAAGGATGTCCGGACTAACATATTTGCAATCATAATTCCCGAACCGAATATAAAGTTTACAATGACGGAAAGCTTTGTAACCTTCTTCCAGTACAGGCTGTATATAAATGGGGCAAGGAATGAGCCTGCAAGTGCTCCCCATGAAACACCCATAAGCTGTGCAATAAATGTAACATTATTCTTGTACTGTATAACTGCGATGATAGCAGATATTGCTATAAATACAACGATAAATACCCGCATGATGAGGACCTGCTTTTTCTCATCCATCTTTTTCACGATTGTTCCCTTTATCAGGTCAATGGTAAGGGTTGAGCTTGATGCCAAAACCAGTGATGACAGCGTTGACATGGACGCTGATAAAACGAGAATGACAACTACTGCAATCAGGAACGGTGACAGTTTTTCAATCATTGCAGGAATGATAGCATCAAATCCAACAGCAGCAACGTCAATATCATAAAGTCTTCCGAAGCCTCCAAGGAAATAGCAGCCTCCTGCTACGATTATGGCAAAAACAGTTGAAATAATCGTTCCTTTTTGTATCGCCTTCTCATCCTTGATGGCATAAAATTTCTGAACCATCTGAGGCAGACCCCATGTACCTAGTGATGTAAGAATAATTACGCACAAAAGACCAAATGGGTCAGGACCGAAAAATGATGCAAATGCACCCGGTGAGGTTGATGCTGACGTATCCTGAACCTTTGACAGGCTGTCTAACGCATTAATAAATCCTCCGTTTGTCTTGAGTACAGATGCAATGACTGCAATAATACCTGCTATCATAATCAACCCCTGAATAAAATCATTGATTGCAGTTGCCATGTAGCCTCCTGCAATAACATATACTCCCGTAAGAATTGCCATAACAACGATGCAGACGGTATAGTCAAGATTAAATGCCATGGCAAACAGTCTGGAAAGTCCATTATAAAGGGATGCCGTATATGGAATAAGGAAAATAAACACAATAAGCGATGCTACAACCTTAAGCATCGTTGAATCAAATCTTGTTCCAAAAAACTCAGGCATTGTCTTACTGTCAAGACGCTGCGTCATGGTTCTTGTTCTCCTGCCAAGTACAACCCATGCTAAAAGTGAGCCCAAAAATGCATTTCCCAAGCCAATCCACGTGGATGCAATACCAAACTTCCATCCAAATTGTCCTGCATAACCGACAAAAATAACTGCTGAAAAATATGATGTTCCATAAGCAAATGCCGTAAGCCACGGACCTACATTTCTGCCTCCCAGAACAAACCCATTTACATTTGTTGCATGCTTTCTACAGTATAGTCCTACAGAAACCATAACCGCAAAAAACACAACCAGCATTAATACCTTTATTACCATTTCTCTCCTCTTTCCGCAGGCTTCCCTGCAATTACTTAATAAGAAACCTTGTTTCTTTTATATATAATGACATGTTTATTTTTAATTTCTCCCATGTCAATTTATATATCCTTTTAATCTTTCGCTTTACACCGTTACGGTTTAATGTGCTAAAGTAAAATATGCACACCTCAACCTTCTCAAATTATATCAAAACAATAAACATTTTTTGTTGATATATAATCGAGATACTGCAATCAGACCAATATACGGTATTACATCCATTATTTCAGATTCCAAGCAGCTTCCTTGCATTCATGTGAAACATTTTCTCTTTTGTTTCTGCATCCAGGTCACAGTCATTAATCCAATCGATGGATGCCTTTTGTCCTGACCATGGGCTGTCCGTGGCAAAGAGTATCCGGTCCGCCCCATGGGCACTTACCATGCGTTCAAACTGAGCCTTGTCAATGTAGCCCTGTATAAATGAAGTGTCAAAATATACATCCTCACCTACAAGAAGCTCCTCAACCTCATTCCACAGCTTCCAACCGCCAAAATGAGCGAGTACAAGCTTATCTGCCCCTGTCTCACGAATGACCTCAAGCGACATTGCAGGGGTACAGTGAACAGGGTCAGGAAGCCCGATATCCACTCCCGCATGTACCTGAATAATCATGCCAAGCTCTGATGCATAGCTAACAATTCTTTTGTATCTTATATCGTTAAATTCTACTCCCTGATAATCAGGATGCAGCTTTATTCCCACAAATCCTGCATCCTTTAAAAACCTTAACTGCCCCTTGTAATCCTCGCTGTCAGGATGAATTCCGCCAAAGGACGTCAGGCGGTCCGAATATTCTTCATTTATCGATGCCGCAAATCTATTGATTCCTGAAAACTGCTTCGGTGCCGTGACAACGGGCAGTATCACCGAGCGGTCCACGCCCGCCTCTGACATGGAGGCAAGCAATCCGTCAATGCATCCATTTGTATTTGCAAGAACACCTGACTTTTTTTCCAAAGATTTTACTGCTGCCTCAACCATTTTTTCAGGAAAAACATGTGTGTGAAAATCTATAACCACTTTTCTTACACTCCTTACAGAATATACCGCTTATTCCTTGTCACTCCTGTAACCAAGAAGAAACGCTTTTTTGTTTATTTCCACAGTCTTCGGCGGTACGGTGTTTTCTATCACTTCAAGCCACGCCGCCTCAGCAAAATCCATATGCCTTGCCGCAAGTCCCAGCACAATAACATTAAACGCTTTTACACTTCCCAGCTTTTTGGCTTCCTCCATGGCATTTATGGAGTATACCGTATGTGATTTCTTGAGCACATCAATAATGTTGTCAGGATATTTTGCCACGCCCGTTACAACCGTAATCGGATCTATACGCCAGTCATTTACCACAATGACCCCATCCGGCTTAAGAAAATGTGCGTACCGCATAGCTTCCAGTCTTTCAAAGGCAATCAATACGTCAGCCTGACCTTCCTCAACGATAGGCTCTGCAACCGTATCTCCATACCTTACAAATGTAACAACGCTTCCGCCTCTTTGTGCCATTCCATGAACCTCAGAAAGCTTTACATCGTATCCCGCAGCAACCGTTATTCCGCCAAGTATACGACTGGTCAGCAGAGTACCCTGTCCACCAACACCCACTATCATAATATTTTTAGTTTCCATCGGTACCCCTCCTATTTCCCACAAGTTTCTATGGCATCAAATTTACAAAGTGACTTACAAAGCCCACATCCATTACACATCGTCGTGTCAATCGCTATCGTTCCGTCCTCCAGCTTCGTCAATGCAGGACATCCCGGCTTTAAGCACATTCCACATTTTTTACATTTTGCAGATATCGGCTTACAGACATTTGGAAATACATTACCCTTTAAAAGTACACATGGAGACTTCGTTATAATAACCGATACCGCATCCCTTGCAACCTCCTCCTTAATAATCTTTTCTAAGGCTTCAAGGTCGAATGCATTTACTTCCACCACATTTTTAATTCCAAGTGACTGACACAGCTTAAATATATTGATTGCCGGAACCGTTTCTCCCCGAAGGGTTTTTCCCGTTGCCGCATGATCCTGATGCCCCGTCATACCCGTAGTGGAATTGTCCAGAATAATAACCGTTCCCGTTCCTTGATTGTATACCATATTCATAAGGGAATTGATTCCTGTATGCATAAATGTAGAGTCACCGATAACTGCAACCCAGTTTTTAATGTAATCCTTACCCTTTGCCTTTTCCATTCCATGGAGAGTAGAAATACTTGCCCCCATACAGACTGTTGTATCTATAACATTTAACGGTGCAACTGCTCCCAATGTGTAACAGCCGATATCACCTGCCGCATGTATTTTCAGCTTATTCAAAACGGAAAATACACTTCTGTGCGGACAACCCGGACATAAAATGGGCGGTCTTACAGGCACATTATCATATTCATTGACTACGATATCCTCACCCTTAAGCACCTTTCGCAGCATATTTGCACTATATTCGCCCTGGATGGTAAACAGTTCTTTCCCCTGTGCTTTTATGCCCCACGACTTAACCTGTTCCTCTATCACAGGCTCAAGCTCCTCAAATATATAAAGCTTGTCAACCTTGGAGGCAAATTCCTCTATCAGCTTTTTCGGCAGCGGATGAACCATTCCAAGCTTAAGCACGGATGCCTCAGGAAATACTTCCTTTACATACTGGTATGGGATACCGCTTGTAATAAAGCCTATGGATGTATCTCCATAATATGCCTGATTGATTGGCATTGTACAGCCATCCTCTGCAAGCTGCTTCATACGCTTTTCAACATATACATGGCGTCCCTTGGCATTTGCAGGCATCATAACAAATTTGGCAGGATTTCTCTCATAGGTCTTATCAGAAACCTCCACCCTGTCAAGAAGCTCAACAGGACCTTGGGAATGTGACAATCTCGTGGTTGTCCTGACCATGACAGGAGTATCATATTTCTCGCTAAGTTCAAATGCATATCTGGTAAACTCCTTTGCCTCCTGACTGTCCGACGGCTCCAGAACCGGAACAACCGCAGCCCTTGCAACCGCACGGCTATCCTGCTCATTTTGTGAGCTGTATAAACCGGGGTCATCCGCCGCAACAATAACCAATCCTCCGTTTACGCCGCCGTAAGATATCGTGTACAGTGGGTCACTGGCAACATTTACGCCTACATGCTTCATGGAAGCCATGGCACGGACTCCGCTGATGGATGCTCCTATGGCTACTTCCATGGCTACCTTTTCGTTTGGTGACCACTCGGCATAAATTTCAGGATATTTTACTATATTTTCACTAATCTCTGTACTCGGTGTGCCCGGATATGCGGCTGAGACTTTAACGCCCGCCTCATAAGCGCCTCTGGCAATTGCCTCATTTCCAAGCATAATCTTTTTATCTGCCACTTTGCATTGTTTCCTTTCCCAATCCGTCGTAATTATAATATTTCCTTAATAAGTGCCATCACTTTTTCATATTCAGCCGTAACCTGCGGCATCATGGCACCTCCCTTTTCCATGTCCTTTGCCCTAAAGCACTCGACCTGCTTGCTTACAATGTCAAACAGTCCCTGTAAAGAAAGATTTCCGCATACACCCTTTAATGTATGTGCCGCAGAAAACGCCTTATCTGCATCCTGCTCCTCCACAGCACTGACTAACTGGTCGTAGATTGTCTCATTTGCAAATTTTTTTAAGAACTTTTCATACATTGCCTCGTTGTTCATAAAACGCTCCATTGCACCGTCAAGGTCAACGTCAGCCGCAATCAGTTTATTTTTGAATTCCTCCGTCATATTTTTTTCCTCCTTGATAACTTTATTGCTTAGTCTTTCTGCGTATCTGAAAACTTTTCCATGTCTCTTCTGGCATGTTCAAAGCATGTAAGCAGCTTTGGTGAAAATATGCCACATTCGCCATTCTGAATCATGTTGTATGCCGTCTCCTTGTCAAATGCTTTTTTGTAAACTCTCT
Source organism: Bacteroides sp. (assembly GCA_023666705.1). Classification (GTDB taxonomy): domain Bacteria; phylum Bacillota; class Clostridia; order Lachnospirales; family Lachnospiraceae; genus Coprococcus_C. The sequence goes on along the minus strand of JAMPBO010000006.1, from coordinate 26,520 downwards.
CGCATACAAGTGCATCATAAACATCAACGATAGACACAAGCTGTGCCGATAGTGGAATATCATCCCCCTTCAGCTTATCAGGGTATCCCCTGCCATCATATCGTTCATGGTGATGTCTGCATATTTCATAAGCCGCTTTCATTTGTTCATCATCCTGAACCACGTCTATGAGCTTTAGTATTTCACAGCCCTTTGTTGTATGGGTCATCATCACTTCCCGTTCCTCATCCGTAAGGCGTCCCGGTTTTAAAAGGATACTGTCAGGTATTGAAATTTTTCCTATATCGTGAAGTGCAGATGCCCTTACGATGACATTTATTTTTTCCTTCGTAAGTCCCGACTCAGGATAGAGCTTCATGTACGTCTCTGCCATAATTCCCGTGAGTCCCTTGACACGCTTTACATGTGCTCCCGACTCCAAATCACGAAACTCAACAATGTTACTGACAACATCCACCAGCTTTTCATTGAAGATTTCCATTTTGCGGCGTTGTTCATCAATCCGTTCCCGCTGCTGCTCGATCTTTCTTTCAAGCATATCCGCATTTCTGTGAAGCTCAATTATGTTGTTCACTCTCTGCTTTACTGTCTGTGCCACAAACGGCTTCGTAATAACCGCTGATGCGCCAAGGGAATAACATTCAAACTCTGTCTGCTCATCATTTTTTGTCGTGACAAGGACAACCGGTATCTCGACAAGAATTTTTCTTGTGTTTAATAATTTCAAAACCTGAAATCCATTAAACACCGGCATAATTAAATCCAACAAAATAACCGCAATATCATTCATGTGTTCATCCAATTGTTCGATGGCTTCTTTTCCATCCTGAGCCATAAGTATCTCATACTTATCCTCAAATATTTGCTTCAGCAATTCTCTGTTTAGCTCGTCATCGTCTACAATAAGAATTGATTTCCTCATATTTTCTATCCTCCTCAGAGTAAAACCAACTTGCTACCTGTGAAACAAAAAGCATATTGCACGTTACATTATATTACATTATATCGAAAAATGGAACCTTAATTTTACCTGCTTCCATTGGTTTCCTATAAAAATACAAAACAAAAAAGGGCTTGTCAGTGTAATTTCAAGTGTGCCTTAAGTCCTTAGTGCGACAGCCCTTTTGTTATAATCTTAAATTCCCAGCCACTGGCTGATTTGGTCGTCAGTCAGCTCATTCCCATTAATGCTCTCAGTAACCTCAGCTTTGTTACTGCTGTTTTTGATGTCTGCAGTGCTGTTTCCGCAGCCTCCGCCTCCGCTTTTAACAAAGGAATATATTTTCTTTCCGCTCAAATCATAAGCTTCCAAAAAGGACAATATAATCATTGGACAGGTGCTGCACCAGTTTGGAAATCCAAGGACAATCGTATCGTACTTGTCTAAATCCTCCGGCTTGTCCATAAGCTCAGGTCTTGCCCCCTCGCCAACCTCTTTTCTCGCCTCCTCAATGCAGGTCTGATAGTCTGCAGAATAAGCTTTCTTCGGCTTAATCTCAAACAAGTCTGCCTTTGCAAGCTCTGCAACTCTCTGTGCAGTCTTTTTTGTGTTGCCTGAATAAGAAAAATATGCTACTAACGTTTTAGCCATATAACAGTCCTCCTTTTTGTATTTTTGTCACATTTATTTTTTCTTTTGGAGTATTTCGCCAGCAAGGCTCTCCTCCTGCCTGATTTCCCAGTGGATTAAAAATGTCAATGCTGCCCTGAGCACAATTATCCCTGCAACAATGGCAATCTCCTTCCACTCACGCACAACTACGGTTCTTAAAATCTCACTGCCCAGCTTAAATTCAAGTCCCATGGCAAAGCCCTTTGCAAGATAAATTCGTGTATCGGGTCTTCGACCCAGACATTTATATAAGCTTACAACGCAGGTTATGATAATAACCCCTACTCCTACAAACTCAAACAGAAGGATGCCTATTTCAACAATATACTCTAAAAAATTATTTAAATATTCCATGGTGTGTCAATCCTTTCCATACATGACCCGTTATTCTCCCGTCACGTAGTTATTGTTGACACTTTTTTTACCATTAAATCTGTTTGCAGCGTTGGGCAAGCCCGCTCTTAAGATATTCGTACCTGAGACGTTTTTCTTCCTTTGCAAAATGCTCTTTCCGAAATTGCTCTGGATTATCCTTATAGTCAAGCACCTCGTCACCAAATTGCTCGCTTGTCAGATCAAATACCCTGTCATTAACCACATTATAACAATGGTAATTTCCACCTGGTCTCAGTATTCCAAACACTTTCCCACCAAAAATGTCCTGTGCAAGAAAAGCAGTTATGGAACACTGCCCAAGCGTTTTATTTTCACTGCTCCACGCATCCCGCATTCTCGGTGCACAGGTATTTGCACACCATATTTCCGACAGTGCATCATATAAATCCCACGGTGTTTTAATGTTTTCGTAGTATGTATTGACTGCTGTTACATCTGCCTGCTCCCATCCGTAAAAATTGTACGGCTTCCCATCAGCCATGTAGTTTCGCCTCCGTATCCAACTCAAATTTTTTCATAAGTCTGCCTATCTGTTTCTGGTATTCGATATCATAAGAACCAAGCAGCTTGCTTCTGACAAACTGTTTGCCATATTTTTTGTTAAATTCTTCAAACAGCCTGTCCAGCGTATTAATTGCCGCATCAAAATCTATATGGATATCCTTCTCCCCATTTTCAAGATTTATCCTGATATCTGGAATGTAGACACGTAAATCCACTGCACTCTTGTCGGTAATATCCTCCTCTGCCACATCCTGCATATCCGCTTCAATCGACACTACCCTGTCATCATCCACCTCAAATGCCTCAAATATTTCCTTAGTGCCAAACATCAGGTTTCCATTTATAATGGTTGCCAGTGTGTCATAATCGGAAAATGTTTCAAATGCCTCACTTATTTTTTCTTCCTGTAAAAACTTGCGTCCCTCTGAAACAATGTAAAAATCTGCGTACATGCCTTCTGCAATTTCTCCAATTTTTTCTGCCCCCACAGCACTTGCTGGTACGCTGGTTATCATATCCAGAAAAATATCATTTATATTGTCAGGGTACGGTGCCCAGTAAAACCACCGCATGGCAAGCTTTTGTGCAAACTTTGCCTCATCCCACACATGCTTTGAGCCACTTGGTGCCCAGTCCGAGCCTATGCATACAAGATCTGTCCGAATTCCGCTCAAAAGATATCTCGGCGTATCATCATATAAAAGCAGATTTGATACAGGCGACCACACAACCTTGATATGGCAATCATTGATAAAGCGAATGTTCTTCTCATCATCCAAATCAATTCCGCACCCGTGTATCAGAGTCAGTCTTGACGTGGCAACCTTTTCCTTGTAGTCATCAATTTCCATTATTTTGTCCCTGAAATATTCAAACTCCTTCTTTGAGTAAGCGTCAACCTCTTTTCCTGCTCCTGTTTTCAATTTCTGATTACCTGCCCTGCCCTCGGCAAGATGCACGATGTAGCCTCCTGTTTCTCTCGATATCTGACCAACACTTTTATTTTTTAATAAATCGAGATAATCCTGAAAATATGTTGTCTGGGCTCCCTTTTCTCCGATTTCCACAACCTGCCAGCTATCCGTATCAATCGGCGGATAAAATGAAATCGTTTCCCCGCCTTTTTCTTTGGATTTTATAGCCACATCAGGCTTAAAAAAATCGATTACGCTATTTATGGTTTGGCTTTGCATAAGACCTAAGTCTGTCGGCACACCCGTGCTCCTCAACAGAATATGCCCACTCCTGCGGTAAACCTTTTGTTTCATAGTGGGATTATCATGATTACCAGAAGGATAGCTGATTCCCGTAGATTCCTGCAAAGCTGTAGTACCACCTGCAATTGCCTGCAGCTCTGCAAAAAACTGAATTACCGCATATGGGTCTTCATTGTAGGAACCATCCTTCTTACCTGGAACCGAATATTGTTGCCAGTTTTCAAATATAAACTGGTACAAGCCCTTCACATCATCCAAATATTCCGTACAATTCCGCCACTCATGCCTATTGTCCCACGGCTCCTTTATAGGTCTGTTCCAAATCGGCATCATATTATAGTCGATATGATTGTGTATATCAACCAGACCCGGAAAAACATGACACGGTTTTTTATTGTTGTCCAAACGGACAATCAGAAGATTGTCATATTCCTGTTTCAACCCAGCAATATGCTCATCCATATCCTGTCCTTCATCCAATCTCTGAACTGCGATAATTACGCCATCCCTAAATACAATTGTTGCCTGTACCTGCTCGTACATATGGATATCCTCCCTTAACGCACAGATACCTCCGACCAATGCAGTCGTTCTTGAATTACCTTTTACCATCATAATAAATGCTCCCCTTTCTTAAGTATAATTCAAATTCTTTTTTCCCAAGATTTTACGTAATGTTTACTTATACTCTTTGGTATTTATTTTTTAGAATATCTGTTTTCGGTTCCCTCATGTTCAAATATCATGACTTCGCCGTCAAAGGACACATCAAAAGAATGTGTTCCTCCGTCACTGCTTTCAAATGTAATGGTTTTTCCATCATACTTGTATGTACCTGATGAATTCATATTGACAGGCATATCACCTGTGGTAGATACCTGTTCCGTATATGTCCCATCTGATTTTATTGTGTAGGTTGTTGTCATGTCACCACTAACCTTCTGCCAGGTATTGCAGAGCTTTGCCATATCTTCCTGACTGACCTCTTTTTTACCTGAACTGCATCCGCACAAAAAACAGAAACATACAATCAAAAGCAGCGTTACTCTTTTCTTTATCACCTTTTCACCTCCTTTTCCCTAAATATTATATGCCATCATACAGCTCCATTGTCTCGCGGGTGCGGTATTCATGCTTCTCATAATAACCAATCAGATTTCGCTTTTCATCCCTTAAAGCCACCATGTACACATCCTTATTTTCCTTTTCATTAAAGAACGTATGCATAATATTATTCGTATCTGATTTCTGAAACCATGCTACCACCTTTTTAATAAGCTCCTGAGACCGGGCATTATGACAGTCAAGAAGGTTTTTCCCCAGAAGGGATGCACCTCCCCATTTAACATATCTTTCACATGCGGCAGGATTCATATATATGATTATGTGTTCCAAATTACATATAACCACTCCTGCCGTATCCATGTCTATGACACTTTTAAAATAATCATATATATCAGCCATAATTACCTCCATATCAGAGAATACTATTTTATAATTACTCCTATATTTTATAGGTATTTAATGTTTATTGCAATAAAATTTTTTTGCATTTTCCACACGCATGTATTTAATAAAATTGCCGCTGAACCTGCTACTGATTTTGATTTATCACGTTGAAGAAGCACAAAAATATGTTTCTGGCTAAAAATAATATGCAGGCGGTTGAATTTCAACAATCACCTGCATATACCCCCACTCTTTAAAAGCTTTTTATATGCCGCCTTTTTACTGTTCCCCTATGCAATCCCTGTAACCTTATAGTCTTTTTCTTCGACCGCAGTTTTTAAGATATCATCCGCTACCTCTGAAGATAATGTTACGACTGCAGTTCCCTTCTCGTGGCTTACCTCTGCAGCTTCCACACCACTGATTGCCTCCAGTGCCTTCTGAACGGACGCCTCACAGTGTCCACACATCATTCCCTCAATGTTAATTGTTTTTGTCATGTTATTCTCCTCCTTCATTTCCTTTATTTCAACATGATTAATTTCATTATTGTTGTTATCAGCTTCGCAGATATTTTCAGGCTTAAACAAATTCAATCTAAGTGCATTTGTTATGACGCAAAAGCTCGACAGACTCATTGCCGCCGCCCCAAACATAGGATTTAACGTCCAGCCAAATATAGGATACCACACTCCCGCCGCCAGTGGAATACCGATTGTATTATAGAAAAATGCCCAAAATAAATTTTGATGTATATTTTTAAGCGTCTTGCGGCTGAGACAAATTGCGGTTACAACATCCATAAGGCTGCTTTTCATAAGAACAACATCTGCCGCATCAATTGCCACGTCTGTTCCGGCACCTATGGCAATTCCCACATCTGCTCTTGTCAGTGCAGGTGCATCGTTTATGCCGTCACCTACCATTGCCACATAGGTTTTTTCATTCTTTTTGATATCTCTGATTACCTTTTCCTTACCATCAGGCAATACCCCTGCAATAACCTCATCCACACCGACCTGCCTTCCTATGGCATTTGCCGTCCTTTCATTGTCTCCCGTAAGCATTACCACTTTAAGTCCCATTTCCCTCAATCTCTTTATGGCAAAAATACTGTCCTCCTTAATCTCGTCGGCAACTGCTATAATTCCCAACAGCTTATCAGCGGCAAATACAAGCGGTGTTTTCCCGTTTTGGGAAAGCTCCTCTACTTTGCTTCTTGTTTTGGCATCTATCTTGCAGTGTTGCCCGATATAGTTCAGATTTCCACCATAAACATTCTGCCTGCCAATCCTTGCACCAAGCCCATTGCCAGAATATATTTTAAAATCCTCAACCGCATCCGTGTGTGCACTATCCTGATTGCTCACACCTGCTGCCCATTCATCATAATATGCCATGACAGCCTTTGCCAACGGATGCTCACTCCTGCTCTCCAACGCATATGCATATTCAATCAGTGTCGCTTCGTCTGTTCCATTTACGGGAATCACATCCGTGACGACAGGCGTTCCTTTCGTTATCGTACCTGTTTTATCAAGTGCAATCACATTTGTACGTCCTGCCATTTCAAGGGATACGGCAGTTTTAAATAAAATCCCATGCTTTGCACCCATTCCGTTTCCTACCATAATTGCAACCGGTGTTGCAAGTCCAAGTGCACACGGACAGCTTATAACCAGTACCGCAATTCCTCTTGCAAGTGCAAATCCGACTGATTTTCCAACCAAAAGCCAGACCAAAATGGTGATGACTGCAATTGTAATGACTGCAGGTACAAACACGGCTGACACCTTATCCGCTATCTTGGCAATCGGTGCCTTTGTTGCCGCCGCATCGCTCACCATCTTTATAATCTGTGATAGTGTTGTATTTGCCCCTACATGCGTAGCTTCACATTTTATAAATCCTGAACGGTTTATCGTTGCTGCCGACACAACAGCTCCCGGCTCCTTATCCACGGGAATACTCTCCCCTGTAAGCACTGATTCATCCACTGCACTGTTTCCCTCAAGAACAATGCCGTCTACAGGTATGCTCTCGCCCGGCCGCACAACAAATATATCTCCTACCAAAAGCTCATCAACAACGACCAGTTTTTCCCTGCCATCCCTGATTACTGTTGCCTGCTTCGGTGCAAGGGAAATCAGGCTCTTTAATGCGTCAGTGGTTCTGCCCTTGGAATATGCCTCTAACATTTTTCCCAGTGTTATCAGCGTGAGAATCGTTGCCGCCGACTCAAAATAAAATTCATGCAGGTAATGCATGACATCATGTCCTGTTCCATGTATCGCTGCATCTGTCATCGCAAACAATGCATATACACTATAACCGAACGATGCGGCAGCTCCCATCGCGACAAGAGTGTCCATGTTCGGTGCACCGTGTATCATGCTGGTAAATCCACTCACAAAAAACCGTTGATTTATGACCATTATGATAACCGTAAACAAAAGCTGGATTAATCCTATGGCAATGTAGTTGTCCTGCAAAATTTCGGGAATTGGCCAATCCCACATCATGTGTCCCATTGAGAGATACATAAGCGGTATCAAAAAAATAAGAGAAATAATAAACCGCATTCTTATTTTAGGGGTTTCCTTATCCTCAAGGACACCCACCGGCTCTGCCTTGGCGTCTTTCCTTTCAATCCGGTTTTCATCATCATAAAGAGAGGCTCCATAGCCCGCCTTTTCCACTGCTGCTATAATATCTTCTGCGGATGCAGTTCCTTCTACCGTCATGGAATTTGTAAGAAGGCTTACAACAACACTGCTTACACCTTCCACTTTGCCGACAGCCTTCTCAACATGACCGCTGCATGCTGCACAGGTCATTCCTTCCACTGCATACTTCTGCACCAAACACACCTCCTTGCTTGTGTTCTACTTATCCTGATATTTTATATAAAGTCTAGCATCTATCATTTACAAAATCAAACCAAATTAAACTATTGAAAAATTTTCTCATTTTGTGTATTCCTTTTCCATAGTTTGAGCATACTTACACTGTAGCTGTGCGATATAACCAGATTAACCAATCCATTAACAGCTACATTAACATGGGAAATTTTACAACACCCATTACTTTAATAACAGAAAGGAAATACAAACATGGTTTTAAAAGAAAAAGAAAGAACCGCAATTACCGACTTACAGACACAGGAGCAGTCTTGTATTGAAAAATACGCCAAGTATGCCCAGCAGGCACATGACCCTGTATTAAAAGAGCTCTTCCAGAGATTACAGCGTGAGGAAGAAAAACATTACAACTCATTGGGACAGGTGTTAGAGGGAAACGTCCCAAGCTGCAATTGCAACGATTCTGATGGTGCCGAGTATAATCCGACAGCTACTTATGATGCTTTGACAAATTCAGAGGAAAAGAAGGCTGACTGTTTCCTTGCAACCGACTGCATCGGAACAGAAAAGCTTGTTTCATCCGAATACAATACTGATGTTTTTGTTTTTGCTAACTCCAAACTCCGCAAGCTTCTTGCCGACATACAGATTGAGGAGCAAAACCACGCAGATATGCTGTGGAAATATAAAACAGCAAACGGTATGGCTTAAAAACATCAGTCATATATATAGGCTGCCACCCCAAAACCCATAAACGGTTCTTTGTGTGGCAGCCCCTTTATTTTCCGTATTTAAATTTATCTGACTAATGCCGGATTTTCTTTTTTCATTTCCATTTTACGGACATACATGGCATCATCCGCACGTTTATGTATTTCCTCCAATTTTTCACCCTTTTGATTTAAGGTGTGACCCATGGCAATACTCAGAGGGAAGTTATACTTTTTGCTCTCCTCCTCACAAACCTGCTCCACCTTGCGGATATCCTCCTGCATTTTTGAGCAATTCTCACCTACGTACAGAACCACAAACTCATCGCCGCCCGTGCGGTACACATCCTTTGCACCCGTCATTTCCGTCTGCATGATTTTTGCTGCTGTCGCAATCATCTGATCACCTACAGCATGTCCATACGTATCATTGGTGTGCTTTAATCCATTTAAGTCACACACAATCACACCAATTTCCAAAGTCTTGTCTGTCTCTTCCGCAAGCCTTTCGTCCAGCTTCTGTATATCCTCCTCAAAGCAGGTTCTGTTCTTTGCCCCTGTATTCACATCCACATATGCCTTTTTATGCAAAAGATTCGTGTAGTTGTAGCTGTCTGTAATATCGTTTAAAATATACATATGACCATAGTTTTCTCCCCGCTTATCAATCTGACGGTCATCCAGTGCATACACCTTTTCATCATGAAACAGCATTTCCTCATTTTCAAGCAGCGTATTAATTCGTGGAATATCCTCCCTCGTTGACACGTTTTTTTCCTCAGTTTCAGGGATAAGAGATTTTGCCTGACGGTTCAGGTAAAGCATCATATCATTGTTATTGAACACAACAATGCCGTCCTTCAAATTGTCAATTGCCTGCTCCTTTGCCAGTGTAACGGTATCAAATAAATGATACCTTATCATAAGCACGAGCTGTATTAATGTTGCAAACAAATATCCGAACAAGGTACAGTCATACCCTTTACATACTCCGCTAAAAAACAGCACCAGTCCAATCAAAGGCAATACTACCATAAGCATAATAAGCCAAATCTGCATTTTCTCATTTTTATTTTCAATGGTACACAGCTTTTTGATACATATATAAAAGATGAAAGCACTGTAAAAAAATATAACCAATGTATTGATAATGTAGAAAAATCCATGTCCAAACACGATATGGGGAAATACGCCCTCATCCACAAAGGAAATGTTGTTGTAAAACAGCTCGTGGTTTTCACATGTGTTTACCATTACAATAACAGATGCGTGATATAAAATAATAACTATTTCCAACAACTTTGGAAGCTTTACATGACAATATTCAAGCACGAACAAAAACATGAACAGCAAAATAAGCGGCTTTCCCAAATAAGAAATTTTAACCGCCATCAATGCATCTTCAAGATTTTTTGCCTTAAGCTCAAATAAATACCCCACAAAATTGAGCAATAAAGATATTTCCATCATCATTAGTGAATTCTGGATTTTGGATGTATTTTGAAAATGCGTATATATAAGCTCCATTGCCAGAATAAAAATACCAATGTACTGAAGTGTTAAAAACGTCTGATACATAAATCCCCTCTCCCTTTTCATTTGCTACGGCTGCCGGTATTGCTTTTCCGGATCCGCAAACTTTGTATATTTACCTATCCACCGGAGATCCACACTTCCCGTCTCACCATTACGCTGTTTTGCAATAATGATTTCTGCTGTCTGCGGCTTTGTTGTTGTCTCAGGATTGTAATACTCATCCCTGTAAATAAACATGACAACATCCGCATCCTGCTCAATTGCACCTGATTCCCTCAAATCCGAGAGAACAGGTCTGTGCTCCGGTCTGCTGTCCACCGCACGGCTAAGCTGTGACAGTGCTATGACGGGCACATTCAGCTCCCTTGCCAGATTTTTAAGTGCCCTCGACACATCCGAAATAAACTGCTGCCTCGACTCAACCGGTCTGTTCGAGCTCATCAATTGTAAATAGTCGATGATAATAAGCTGAATATTCTGGGTCTGCTTCAGCTTTCTGCATTTGGAACGAAGCTCAGCAACGGTGATTGCTGAATTATCATCAATAAAAAGTGGAGCCCTTGCAATGTCATCCACGCTTTCAATCACCTTGTCCCAATCCTCATCCACCATGTTTCCAAGCTTCATGCTCTTAGAGTCCACCATGGCATCTATGGCTATCATACGGGAGATAAGCTGCTCCTTGCTCATCTCAAGTGAAAATATTGCACACGGAGTTTTATGTACAACTGCCAGATCATGGGCAATGTTTAGGACAAATGCCGTTTTTCCCATGGCTGGTCTGGCTGCCACAAGCAAAAGCTCGCCCCCATGAAGACCCGTAAGCATATTGTCAAGGTCCGTGAATCCTGTTGCAAGCCCTGTAACCTTTCCCTTATTTCTTGCTGCTGCCTCCATCTCAGCGATTACATTTATTACAATTTTGGACACGGGAACAAAATCGGAAGAACCGTTTCTTGTCTGCACCAGCTTAAATATTTTACTTTCCGCATCCTCCAGTATGTTTTCCACCTTATCACTATCACGGAAGCAGTCTGTCGTTATTGCCTCAGTAATGGAAATCATTTTCCTCAAAACTGCCTTGTCCTGGACAATCTGGGCATAATGCTTTGCATTTGCTGATGTTGGAACTGCTGATATTATCCCTGCAATATATTCCGGACTGCATATTTCATCAGGAATGTCTTTCATTTTAAGCCGCTCAGACAAGGTAACCATATCAACAGGCCGACCCTCATTATAAAGTTCAACCATGTTTTCATAAAGGATACCATACTGGGAATTGTAAAAATCATCCCTCACCAATAAATCGGACACGTCTGAAATAACATCCCTGTCCATAATCATGGAACCAATCACAGATTGCTCAGCCTCACTATTATGCGGTTGTATACGTCTTATGTTGTTTTCATCCATAAAATTGCTCTACTTTCCCTCAACAACCTTAACACTCAACTTGGCTGTAACCTTTGTATGTAGCTTTATATCAACAATATGTGTTCCCAGACTCTTAATTGGCTCACGGAGTACAATTTTTTTCTTGTCAACCTCATGTCCAAGTTGCTTTTTAATTGCCTCTGCAATCTCCTTTGAAGACACGGAGCCAAATGTTTTTCCGCCCTCTCCAACCTTAATGGAAAGCGTGACACTCTCCTCCTTCATCTGCTCAGCAAGGGCATTTGCTGCTGCAAGCACCTCTGCTGCCACCTTATCCTCATGTGCCTTTTTCAGCTTAAGCTCGTTTAAATTTTTTGGAGTTGCCTCCACACCAAGCTTTTTAGGTAAAACAAAGTTTCTCGCATATCCGTCTGAAACATTTACAATCTCATCCTTCTTACCAAGACTTTTTACGTCCTGAAGCAATATAACCTTCATATCCTTTCCCTCCTGTTTTGAACATCAGCCCATTCCATATTTGCTTTCAGCAAATGGGATGACACAACTCATTGACCATAGCAACTATGTCAGTAGTCTATATATCTCCTGCCTTGTACATTTCATCCAGAAGCTGCTTAATTTTTTCCAGTGCATCCGTATCCGAAACATCCTTAAGCTGTGCTCCCGCTATATTGGCGTGTCCGCCTCCGCCAAGCTTCTCCATAATAACCTGAACATTAATATCATCCACAGAACGGGCACTGATATACGAAGTACCTCCATGTTCCGTAACGACAAAGGAAGCCCTGACACCCTCTACATTTAACAGCTCATTTGCAACCTTTGCGGCAACAACTGTAGGTGCATCCGACTGCTCAGGTCTTACTTTCGACAATGCAAAAACACCCATATAAGTCTCTGAATTGATAACACCCTCTGCAAGCTGCTTAAAGGAGTACATGTCGCTCCGGAACATTTTTCTGACCCTGACAACATCCGCACCGTTCCTTCTAAGATACGAAGCAGCCTCAAAGGTTCTGACGCCCGTTTTGGTCACAAAGTTATCCGTGTCTATTACAATACCTGCATACATTGCATCTGCCTCAACCGGTCTTATCTTCACCTTCACGTCAATGTACTGCATCATTTCCGCAACCATTTCACAGGCGGAGGATGCATACGGCTCAATGTATGACAGCGTAGCATTTTCAATTGTTTCATTTGTCTGTCTGTGATGGTCAAACACCACAACCGACTTTGCAAGGGACAAAAGCTCCTCACATTCCGTCATGCTTGGTCTGTTGACATCAACAACCACAACCAGCGTTTTGTCGTCAATACAGCTTATCGCCTGCTCACTGTTATATATCATGTCGTCACCATATAAGCTGTTACCCTTGAAGCTGCTTATCACAGGCCGAATGGCAGAGGTAACCTCATTGATAACAATATGGGCATCCTTGTTAAAGGATTTTACAAGTCTATAAACACCTACGGCAGAGCCAAAGGCATCTGCATCAGGTCTCTTATGTCCCATAATGATAACGCGGTTTTTATCATTCAAAAGCTCGGTAAATGCCTGTCCTTTCACTCTCGCCCTGACTCTTGTGGTCTTCTCCGTTCCACCACTCTTTCCGCCAAAGTAAAGTATCTTCTCCCCATGCTTTACGACTGCCTGATCCCCACCACGTCCAAGGGCAAGTCCCATGGCAACACGTGCATACTCATATGCCTCCATAAAGCTTTCCGTCTCGGCACCTACACCAATGCTTAAGGTGATTGGAATTTCATTTCCCACATTGATACTCTTAACCTCATCAAGAATAGCAAACTTTGTCTCCTTAAGCTGCGGGAGAAATTTCTGGCGGAACACAAACAGGTATTTATCCTTTTCCATTTTCTTGACAATGGCGTCAATGCTTCCAAGGTACATGTTAATCCGTCGGTCAACTAATGCTTCAACCAATGCATGGCGAACCTCCTCCGTATTTTCCATTACCTCATCATAATTATCGATATACAAAAGACCCGCAACCAGCTTTTGCTCCTTGTTTTCACGCTTATAGTGGTTCAGCTCCGTAACATCAAACAGATACAGTGCAATCAATGCCTCCCCGTTTGTAGATACAACCGTGTCCTCATCATCGAAAATCTCATCCAGCTCTATTTTTTTAATTTCCGCCACATAGCTTGCATCCTTATATTCCAAATCAAGATTGATTACATCCTTGACACCGATTATCTCAGCGGCAACCTGTGGAAAAAAGGTGGCAATGTTCTTTCTGATTTTTTTCTTTGAACCGTCTCCTACCTTGGAAATAAACTGCTTGTTTCCCCACAGTATTTTACCGTCCGTGTCAATCAGTGCATACGGGACTGCCAGCTCATTGAGGAGCTCCTTCTGTATCTGTCCCTGCTCCAGTGCAAAGCTCATAAGTGTGGGCAGAACGCTTGCCTTGGATACATAATAATTGATAACCTCTCCTATGATAACTCCAACCGTGACGATTGTAGCTACAAGTGCACATTTTTTATCAATAAAAAACAATGCAATGCACATCACAACCAAAACAAGCTGTGCAGCCATAGGTCCCAACAGGTATTTTTCTATTTTCTTTTTCAGGATTTTTTCGTTGTTCATATTATGCTCCCAACTGTGAAAGTCTCTCCTCTACCTGCTCCAGAGTTTCCGTATATTTCTTAAGCTTCGCTTTTTCTTCCTCAACCTTAGCCGCAGGAGCCTTGTCCACAAATTTAGGATTTGACAGCATATTTGATGCACGCTTTATCTCGCCCATCAGTCTGTCTTTTTCCTTATTCAGACGCTCAAGCTCCTTGGCAATATCCACAAGCTCTGCAAACGGCATGTAAATAACCGCATCATGGATAACAACCGAAACGGCATCGTCGGCGATTCCCGTCTTATCCTCCTGTATCATAACATCACTTGCATATCCAAGCGTGGCGAAAAATGTCTTGCTCGCCGCAAAAATATCCCTTATTTCGTTCTTTGGCGAAACAACATATACCGTTGCCTTTTTGCTTGGGGCAACATTCATTTCACTTCTTATATTTCGGATGCCTCTCACAGCCTCTTTAAGCTTATCCACAGCCTCCTCGTCTGCCTTAAAACTGTATCCTTCCTCATAAACAGGCCATGCAGAAATCATAATGGACTCCGCAATATCAGACATTCCTCCATTGTAAACCTTGTTGTCAGGCTTTGCGTTTGCCGCCTCATTTAAGGTGACAAATATTTCCTCCGTGACGAACGGCATATACGGATGCAACAGTTTCAGTCCGTTCGTGAGCACCTTCTTCAGTGTCCAAAGTGCAGCCGCCTTTGTCTCATCCTCATCATTCCAAAGCCTTGGCTTCACCATCTCGATATACCAGTCACAAAATTCCTCCCAAAGGAAATCATAAAGCTTGGAGACTGCAATTCCCAGCTCATACTTCTCCATGTTTTCCGTAACCTCAACAATCAGGTCATTCATTTTGGAAAGAATCCAGCGGTCCGCAATGGTAAGGTCAGAAAGTGCAACCTCACCGATATCTGCCTTTTCAATATTCATCAAAATAAATCTGGATGCATTCCATATTTTATTGGCAAAGTTTCGGCTTGCCTCAACTCTCTCCCAATAAAAACGCATATCATTTCCCGGTGCATTTCCTGTAACAAGCGTAAACCGCAATGCATCGGCACCATATTTATCAATAACCTCCAGCGGGTCAATGCCATTTCCAAGTGACTTACTCATTTTTCTTCCCTTGTCATCCCTTACAAGACCATGGAACAGAACCGTAGAAAACGGAAGCCTTCCCGTTTGCTCAATAGAAGAAAATACCATCCGGATTACCCAGAAGAAAATAATATCATATCCCGTTACAAGTACATCCGTAGGGAAGAAATAATCCATCTCCTCTGTCTTTTCCGGCCATCCCAAGGTAGAAAACGGCCAAAGTGCAGAAGAAAACCATGTATCAAGGGTATCCTCATCCTGCTTTAGTTCCGTACCGTTACACTTCGGACAGTTGCATGGCTTTTCCTTTGCAACGATAACCTCCCCACAATTCTGACAATAATAGGCAGGTATTCTGTGTCCCCACCAGAGCTGTCTCGATATACACCAGTCCCTGATGTTGTCCAGCCAGTTGTAATAGGTCTTATCCATTCTTTCCGGTATCAGCTTGAGTGTTCCGTTTACAACAGCCTCCTTTGCAGGCTTTGCCATCTCAGACATCTTCACAAACCATTGTGGTTTAATAAGCGGCTCAACTACCGTCTTACACCTGTCATGGGTTCCAACCATATGTGTGTGCGGCTCAACCTTAACCAAAAGTCCCAGCTTATCAAGGTCCTCCACCATAGCCTTTCTCGCCTCATACCGGTCCATACCTGCGTATTTACCGCCAAGGGAGTTTATGGTAGCATCGTCATTCATAATATTAATTTCCTCAAGGTTATGTCTCTTACCCACCTCAAAGTCATTCGGATCATGGGCAGGCGTAATTTTAACAACACCCGTTCCAAATTCCATATCAACATAAGAATCTGCAACTACAGGAATTTCTTTATTTACAAGTGGCAAAATAACATTTTTTCCTATCAGGCTCTTATATCTGTCATCCTCAGGATTTACAGCGACAGCTGTATCTCCAAGGAGTGTCTCCGGTCTTGTGGTAGCAATCTCAACAAATCTTCCTTCCTCGCCTGCAACAGGATAATTAATATGCCAGAAAAATCCCTGCTGCTCCTCATGGATAACCTCTGCATCTGAAATAGAGGTCTGACAGACAGGGCACCAGTTTACAATACGTGAGCCTTTATAGATATAGCCCTTGTCATAAAGCTTGCAGAACACCTCCGTAACTGCCTTGTTATTGCCCTCGTCCATGGTGAAACGCTCTCTGTCCCAATCAGCAGATGAGCCCATCCGCTTAAGCTGGTTAATAATACGTCCACCGTACTCTGCCTTCCATTCCCATGCCTTCTCTAAAAAGCCTTCACGTCCCAGGTCTTCTTTTTCAATTCCTTTTTCCCTCAGGTTTTCAATCAATTTAACCTCTGTGGCGATAGCCGCATGGTCCGTGCCCGGCTGCCAAAGTGCATTGTAACCCTGCATCCGCTTAAATCTGATGAGAATGTCCTGCATCGTGTTGTCAAGGGCATGTCCCATATGAAGCTGCCCCGTTATATTTGGCGGCGGCATAACAATCGTAAACGGTTTTTTACTTCTGTCAACCTCCGCATGAAAATATTTTTTTTCAACCCACTTGTCATATAGTCTTCCTTCAATCTCAGACGGGTTATAATTTTTTTCAAGTTCCTTAGCCATGATGTTCCTATCCTCCAATATATTTCATTCATCCGTAATTTGTCTTATTGTTCCCCAAGCTTAATGTTGTAGGATGCAAGCAAATCATTTATATATGCCGCCAGTCCCGGGTTTGCATCTATGGCAGCACGAAGTGCTGTCCCTGCATTTGTCTTTATTTTTTCACAGGTAACAAGCTTTTCCCTGATGTTCTGTCTTCTGACATTAAGACCATGCTTGATTTCCACCATCTCGCGGCTGTCAATCAGTGCCATTGTCTGCTTTGGCCAGACAAACGGATCCTCTATACCATAGGTTTTCAGCTTGCTAATCAGCTCATCGCTGTAGACCCGCAAATCATTGTTCGCCTGTGAATACCTTAACGCATCACGAACCATAGTGTTGTACTGGTCCCACTGGTATTCCAGCTCATTTGACGAATTGACCCCATATTTTTCATATATATAATCAAGCGTATTTGTATTGTTGATAAACTTGACCTTAACCTTATTTAAAAGCGAAATCGCCCGATTCAGCTTCGCATCATTTTCTGCTATCTCTGTTTTCAGTGACTTATATTTTGCATAAGCCGCCGCAAAGAAAATCATTGCAGCAAGAAATATAGCGAGACAATACACCGTGACGCTTTTCTTTGTGGTGACCGCAAAAATAAGCATGATGCCTACGATAATTAAAAATAATGTGAGCACCACTGCCGTCATGCTTCGTATCCTTGATATACTTTCATTATATTCCTGATGCATAAATTTGAGGTCTTCCTTTTCTCCCTCCAGATAACTCATGTCATTTTTCAGAAGGTTATCCCTCGCTTCCATGTCAATCAGCTTTTTTATGGTACTTGGCACATCCTTTTCCAGTGATGCCATCGCATTGTACCGTTCCATTGGAAGCAGCTTCTCCGACTGGATGTACTTGCTTTTGTCTTCATTCAGCATCTCTATTCTTCTGGCATTTTCTGCCAAATCATTTGCCATATCCTCCGGAAGCTCCTCGATTTTCTGTATGTCAATCAGGTAGCTTGTCACAAGCTTATACTCCCGTTTCATATCTTCCATATGGTAGGTGACATCAATTAACTGCTCACAGAAATCCTGTGCCGACTTTCGCTCATCCTTTGATGCACCCTGTTCCTGTATGCTGTTATAAAGCTCAGGATTCACCTCTGCAGGTGAGCGTTTTGTCTTGCTTTCTTCTTCTGTTTGAGCTTTGGGGTTGTTTTTATTTTTTCTTCGGAACACGGAAAATAAACCGCCCGCCGGGCGTTTCTTATTGCTGCTTTGCTTGTTTTTTTGTTCAGCATCCGTCTCTTTATCCAAATCAGAGGATATGGATGCGGCAAATTTTTTCTTTGCCTCGTTATCCTCAGCGGAAAGCCTTGGTTCCCCCTGTTCATCCTCGTTCAGATAGCTTCTGATTTTGTCTATCAAACCCATTAAATTGCCTGCTCCCTAAACCCATCCTTTAATTGACCGAGAATAATATCCATTCTCTTGTCATAATCTATCATATCCTTATTCATTCTGTTGTAAACGGCTCTTTGAAGCATGGAGAAAATCGTCATTTCCCGCACATCCTCATTGGAGTCGCCTATCTCAAGCATAAGGCTTTCAAACGCATCATCATCCAAATCATACCTACGCATTTCCTGCCTTATATTTGTGGAGTCATTTCCTGCTGCAAATACGATAAGATATCCTCTCAAGGATTCCTCGTTGTCATTTAACTCATATGCTTTTAAGAAATATTTTTTTGCATCCTCCGTATCCAGATTGTTCGCCGCCGCAACCGCCCTGTTGTGATATACGTTTCCAAGAAATTCCCTGTCAGGGATATCCTCAGGATTTTCTATGATATCATCATATATGGATGCCGCCTTTATATATCTCCTATATCCAAGGTATGCATCTGCCTTGAGCTTCTTCCTTTGGCACTTGTTCAGCTTCCTGTATTTCTGGCATGCTTCCACATAGGTTTTAATCTCCTCAGGCTCATAGTAATCACCCTCGTTTAATATTTCCACAAGCAAATCCTGTGCAAAAGGTGTCTTGTTGGAAAGTGCACTTAATTTAGCTGCCAGTGCAGGCATATCAAGCTCATCCCGAATCCAGTCAAACAGCTTGTCAGAAAGCGAGGATTTGCTTATGAGAACCGTATTATTGTATATATAGAAGCAAAGCTCCTCATAAGTATTTATCTCAACCTTTGTGTTGAGGAAAATAAACGGATTGGTCGCTTCTTTCGTTGTACATAATATAATCTTTGACATTATACCTCAAACTCCTTACGATAAACCTTGTTGGTCGTTGGGAAAAGCTTACCAAAGCCAACATCCTTTATAACTACTGCTCCTCTGTGCGGATTTTCGAACTCAACCTCAACGGAAAACTTAGAGGTCTTATTCGGTCTTTTCGGAATTCCATGAAGCTTCACAACCTCCCTGATTTCCTGCTCCGTTCTTCTGCTCCTGTACACAAGTGTGATTGTGTCAGTATCATCCAGTATAATATTGATTTTTCCCTTTATGTTGTACCATTGCCTTCCGCCTAAAGCTATCGGAATAAATTTGTCGTCCTCATCACCGCTTGATATTCCGATATCAAAAATAACATTTTCCTTTGTCTCGACAAAATATTTCTGGTAAAACTCCTCGTACTCACCGCCGACAGCCTTGTAGCACGCTCCCTTTGTATATATATTCTGCCCGGCAAAAACCCGCCTGCCCTGACAAAGAATATTTCTCGACTTATTCATCCACTTTTCAGAAAATCCCAAGCCTGTCAGAAATACAGAAGATATGTATGTCTTCTTCATTTCCGCCTCTGCTATTTTTGCAAAGGACGCATCCATCAAAATGTTGTCCCCCGCAAAAAGTGCCATGTTAAAGTCCTTGCTATAATCCATGTGCGTCACACTAATCAGGTTTGGTTCCTTGCTTCTTGATATATCTATCCTGTAATAGTGAAGTCCGTCCGTGTTGTAATCGAAAAGACCGACACTGTTTGTCCAAAGGTCACTGCTCTGGTTAAAGATGTAGTAAAGTCCACTGTCCAAATGGCTTGTGATGTTGATACAATCCTCAGGTATATTAATTTCCCTGTAAAGTCCCGTGACCACCTTAAACAGGCTCTTGTTGTATTCAGGGAGTGTGACAACCAGCTTTTTTACCGTTGCTCCCTCATACCTGTACAAAAAAGAGTCAATATGCATCTTTAGCATCATAAGGAACAATTGCTTGTAGCTGTAGCTCATGCCGTCCACATCGACAATCGCCTCGCTTGTGGCATTTTTGTACAGCTCATCAAGAACAATACCATCCTCCTTAAATCTCGCCTCCGACGCCTCAGAGCCCACATACCAATCCCCTGTATCCCTGCTGAAGAACAAGATGTTTGGCATCATGTATGTCTCTTTATTATTTAATTGGTTTACTGTCTCAGGCTCACGCTTTATATCATTGTAAAAGCTTATCTGCGTTGAGTCCGAACACAAATCCATTCCTATGTAATATGCCTCTGCCATATTGCCTCCTTACAAAATATTGAGATTTTCTTCAAATAAGTGAACTGTATTCAGGTATACATCCAATGCCTCAAGAAGCTCATTATCCTCACGCATTTCCTGATTTACAAGCATGCTGTTAATAATCTCAAACCTACTTCTGTCCTTACGGTTAAATGCCTTGGTTTTAAGTACCTCGCTCTCCACCACATAAGCATTTCCGTCCACGTCATCATCCACTGTATATACAAGTCTCTCGCCATGGAACACGACAAACTCCTTCACGTAAAGCCCCGGCACCATCTCATCCAACCGCTCCGTCTTATAGGTCAGGTTCTGTCTTGAGCCTGTGTCAAATGCATATTTGACCATTACCTGCTTTGACGGGTCGCTCTTATAAATAAGATATGTTTTGAGGAACACATCCTGCGGGAGCTTGATAAATGTCTTAAAGCTCTTATAGAACGGCAAAAGCTTTCCTGCATCCATAAACTTACCGACAGAATCTGCAATCCATGCCTTTTGCTCCTCCGTATATCGTTCCATCTTGCCAAACTGCATCAAAAGTGCCATGGTTGATATTTCATCATCTATGTTACCCTTCATAATTTCAGTATAGAGACAGTCAAAAATACCCGTCGGTGTCTGCACATCCTTTATGAGGTAATTATATGCTGCATACCGCAGGAATGCCTTTACGACAAGTCCCCTGCTTCTTCCTCCGTAATATGCAGTAAATATATCGTATATATATTCTACATTTCCCATGGCAAACATCATTTGTGCCAATGTATTTTCCGCCAAAAATGATACGTCACGTATCCGGTTTCTGGCAGTCTTAAACAATGCTGCAAGCTCATCCAAATCACCCTTGAAGTTGTTCATGACATAAATGAGTATGCGTTCATTTACCTTACCCATCTTGTAAAGATGGACGCAGATGGCAAGCAGGTCTTCATTTACAAATCCGTTTGAGTCCTCAACACCATAATCGGCAAGCTGATAGAGCTCTTCGGAATCTATCTCATCAAAGCCGTAAAGCTTCACTGCCTGAAATGCCTTGTCAAACAAATTCATATCTACCATGTAGGCAATCAGTGTTCTTGCATTTGCGTGATTCAAATAATCGATATCCAGCTTTCCGAGATACTTTGTAAGTACATCGGCATCAAGATTTTCATGGTAATACTCTATAATGTTTAAATATGCCTGCTGCTTATAGTCATATGAAATACGGTCACAGTTTACAATATCTCTTGCTGCATTTACCTCAATTGCCTTCTTGTAGGTGAAATCACCAAGCTTTTCATAATTGTACAAAAGAACCCTGTAATCCCTTGGGCTATATTCACAGCAGATTGGAAGATATGCCTTTTCATCCACAATACGCTCCAAGCGGTACGGAATGGAACCTGCATACCGGTTGCCCTCACTGTCCTCAAATATGATGGAGGCTGTGTTGGATAATATTTCAACGTATGCCTCACCGTTCACGATAGGTACCCTTTGAACCTCCTCTATCTCACGGTGTGTTACAATAACAGCCCTTACACCCTTATTGAAGCATACCAGCTTTCTCCTGAATATAATGTTTACAAGCTTGCCTGCGTAAAGCGGGCTGACTGACTCAGGCTCAAGGAATTCATCATAAATAACCGTAAGGTCATCACTGACCTCTCCCTTTATAATCATGTTTTCCATGAAATCCTCCATGGTTGTACAATATTCATGGTAGACTTTCATGTGCTGTGATTTGTTATAGATTACATTTGCGTAAAGGTATGCAAGCTCTGTCTCTGAAAGCGTGTTTTTGTAGTTTAAATACATGAGCACCGATGTCGGTATCACATCGTATCTCGAAAAATTCATACTCTTTACAAAGCATTCATTCAGCCCGATAAACTTAAGCGAATTTTCCACCGCATCAAAGTAAAATCTGTGGTACTTATTATCCAGCTTATTCGCACCGATAAGCATGGAGCATATGCTCTTTAAAACCTCAATGCTCTTGTTCTTATCATAGATCGCTTCCATAATACCAAATATCTGGGTATCAAAATTTTTAAAGGAGCCTGCAAGTCTTATAAATTCATCAATGACTTCATCCGAAACAAATTTGTGTCGGATGCCCCATCTGATTGCGGTAATTTCCAATCCTGTAATCTTCTTGAGCAGAAGCGGATTGTTGTTTAGCATCTCGCAAAACTCAAGGTACATAACCGGACTGTTGTAATTATTTTCATACAAATATTTGATTTCCTTGTACAGTGCTGCCTGATCCTGTGCATATGCCTCGTCTATAAAAAGCAACAGCCAGAAATAAAACATTTTGTCGTCTTTTGTCTTATAATGTCTTTTTATCTTGGCTCTTGCGTTTTCTATCGTTGCAGGGTCCTTTTGAACCAATGCCTTAAGGTATGCATAATAGCACTCCTCCATGTCACCCATAACAGTGTTGTCCACGTCTGCCTCGATTCGGAGAAATTCCTGTTCCACCTTTTCCAGCTCCCCCTGCATAATGTTCATGTGCATTGTTCCCATTCGGTAAAGTCCCTCCTCAGGCACATATCTTGCAAGGTTTCCAAATGCCATAAGGGAAGCTGACACATAATCCTTAAGCTCAGCCCTATCCATCCGATAATCCAAATATGCATTGACAAGCTTTGCCTTATTGCTTTTTATCATATGGTTTTTATTTGCCGACCTCGGCGAAATATGTGTCTTTGACTGAGGTCTTGACAGATTAATTTCAACTTCAATTGTCTGATAAATATTTTCAATCAGCAATCTTCCCGTGCTTGCCCCGTCAGGAACATTTTCAGGAGATATCAGAACATCAAGGGAGAACAGATTGCCGCAAAAGTCACTGCTCGTTATCGCTTTCTTTGCAGGTATTATAAAATCATCCATGGATTTAACACGGGAATTGGTATATCCCCATGTGTTTTTACTTATGTTTATGGATATTTTTGAGAGCTCGGACGGCATCTCAACGCTTATCTTTGCCTTGGACACGGAAAGGGTAAGTGCTCTTTTCTTGTGCACATAAACAAGAAACTCCTCCAATGCCTGATTGACAGACTGGCTCTCAAGAAGGCTTGCATAAATCTGCTTGATAAGCGGATCCTTATCAATGAAGGTTCTCCTGAAATCCTCCCGCACAAAAACCTTCACAGCCTCTGACCAGTTACTCTCCGCCAGCGTTGCAAATTTGAAAAGATCGTCTATTTTCTGATCCTCATACTTCACGTATGGTGTTGTAATATCTATGTCATACGGAATTTTAAATTCCCCGCCATCTGATATTATGCTTATGTGTCCCTTATAATTTTTTCCTGCCTCAAGACACGTAGCATCAAATGTATACGTTACATCAAAACGTCTATTGATATATGTGTGCTCGTCAAACCGAATCATATACCTGCTGTCATAAACCATTGCCTTTATGACATGGTCATTTGGACTGGTTACCCGGAAGCTGCCTGTATAGGTGGTTCCTGACTCAATGTTCAATTTTAAGAACTGCTCAGAGATTTCAACCTCAGGTCTGTCTACCGTAAACTCTCCCTTTGCGTAATGTTCAATAATACCCTTCATATGTTCCTCCATAGCTTTTGGCTATAATCTGTTATCATTGCTTATCGCAGCAAAATTATCTTGATATTATCTGCCGCAATGTTATAATTATATATATTTTATTTGATAAGAAACAAAATCATTTTCTATTATATTCATCAAAATATTATAACACAGAGTACATTATAACAAAAGAATTTTATTTTTTAAAGACATTATAGGGGTTATTTATCGAAAAAGATAGTCAGTTATAAGATAACAGGAGGTATAACAATGGCAAAAACACCATTCAGACTGGAGCAATATGACACCGTACTTTACAATTCCAACCTAAATCCTATGGGAATTCCAGATTTAGTTAAGAAGGCACTTTCCGAAAATATCAATTCCATCATAAGGTATCCGGGCGATTACTATGGCAACCTGAAAAAATCCATTGCTGCATACATAGGCTGCAACGATAAAAACGTGATTTTAGGAAGTGGTTCTTCCGACATGCTAAGACTTTACGCTGCATTGCTTGCCCCAAAAAAAGCCCTGCTTCCTGCACCATCACCAATCGAGCACGAGGATGCCCTTTCCATGTATGGATGCGAGGTTTGCTATTATGAGCTCTCCGAGGACGAGGACTACAGGCTTGATGTTGTTGACTTTATAAAAACCTTGGACTCCTCCTACGATATGATTATTCTCGCAAATCCAAACAACCCGACATCACAGATTATCAACCGTGAGGATATGGAAACACTTGCCGAGGCATGTAACGCCCTGGAAATATTTCTGGTTATAGACGAAATGTACATTGAATTTACCGAACAATACGAGGAGCTTACAAGCACTCCTCTTGTGAATAATTTTACAAACATAGCGGTCATCCGAAGCATTTCAAAGTTTTTTGCCGTTCCCGGACTTCGTCTTTGCTACTCTATCGCTTCCGACGGGGAGCTGCTTTCTCTCTCCGAGAAAATAGCAACGCCAAACAGCATTTCTACTTTGACTGCTGCTGCCTGCACGGAGCTTTTCAAGGATAAGGGCTATATCGAGCAGTCCCGCTCCCAAATATATACGGAGCGTAATCTTATTTACTCCGCCATGGCAACCAACAAAAATGTAAAGCTGTTTAAACCGTATGCAAACTTTATGCTCATTAAAATCCTGAAGGAGGATGTCACTGCATCCCAGCTTGCAGAACACTGCAAATTAAAGGGTATCGTTATCAGAAATTGCGAAAACTTCCATGGGCTTAGCGACAAATATGTACGCTTCTGCTTTATGAAGCCTTCACAAAATGATTTGCTGGTAAATACCATGCTGGAGCTGTTGTAAAAAAAGCGGACGTTACTCCTTATGCCGTTTATACATTAGTCTGCAAAATATAATCGCAGTCAATGTACTGACTGTCGTTGCAACGATGCCCGGTCCTATAATTGCAGTCGGATTTGTGCTTCCATACTGACTTCTGTATGCAATTATATTGACAGGTATCAGCTGCAACGACGATATATTTAAAACAAGCAACGCACACATTTCGTCCGTAGCGATTCGTTTATGGCTTTTTTGTGGGTTTTGTCTTTTATGTTTCTTGTCCATGGTTTTATTATTCCCAGCCTTTTCAGGCTGCATCTCTTTTTCCTGCCGTCCATCCTGAATTCTTGCCAAACCTTTCATTGCCCGAAGTCCTGCAGGTGTTGCCGCCCAGCCCAGTCCCAGCATGTTTGCAATCATGTTCATGGCAATATCCTGCCTCACCGTATCTTCCTTCGGTATTCTGGGAAATAAATATGTAATAGCAGGGTCTATCCCCCTCGTCCATTTGGCTATCAAGCCTGCCTCCTTTGCGATATTCATGATTCCATTCCACAGTCCAACTACCCCAAGCATAACAACACAAAGCTGCACTGCCTCCTTTGCGGAATCAATCGCAGAGCCTGCCACCGCATTTATAATTTCCGGTCCCTGTATACAGCCAAATAAAACTCCTGCCACTATCATTGTTGCCCACAAAAAATCAAGCATATATACTCCTTTTTGGTCCATATAAGTTCCTCTTCTATATAAATTATGCTCTGATTTATGATGCTAAAACCTTTTTATGAAATGAGTCCGTTTCATAGCATCCAACCGCAAAATAAGATTTGGCAAATCAGGTTTTTATTTTATATAATTCACAGAAAAATCACTTGTAATTTCTATACGCATGTAATACAATGTCCTTGAAGCATTGTATTCGATTTAATTTTACGGCTTAGCCGGTCTTTGACGAATCTGTTATCAAATAACTTCGATGCTTTATTTCACAAAAATAGGCAGCGGAGTGCTGTTTGAAACAAAATATATTTGTTCGATATTCTTCTCTGTCTAATGTGATTGATTATTACTGGCAACAAAACTGGTTTTACACGATGATATGTAAAACCACGGTTCATGTCCAAAGTAGAGATAAGC
>JAMPBO010000005.1 GCA_023666705.1 Bacteroides sp. | reverse complement strand
CCATCAATACAACACCAAAACAGGCTGCTTTTGTGAAAATTTTTTTCATCTGTGCTTTTCCTCCTTATTAAGTCATAATTGTGAAAAAAACATGTTAATTCAAAATCTCATTTTTGTTTATTCCATTTGAATGTATGCCCATTCTAAGCAGGGCATTTTCGACCGTAACTATTCTACATCAATACCATCAAATGAGGAACCCTCCGCCTATGCAGCAGAGGACTCCTCGTAGCAATTATGTATTTTATGATATCAAATGTCAAGAATATTTTTTAATCCTGCAAATAATGTAATTAAAAATGCAATTATTGCCATTCACAATTATTTCATCAGAGCTTTATGTGCATCCATGGTTTTCCTTCTCTTATGGACCATTTATACTGCACATCGGTTTTTGTATCATAACTTAAGCCATAATAATTATATTCATGGTGTTCCCTGCTCCACTGTACGTCATAAATCAAGCCGTCAATCTCAGTCCAGCCATGATTGCCACTGCTGCAGCAGTAAACATTTTTATATCCGACAGCCTTTGCCATATATGCAAAGGCGGCTGCGTAGCTGAAGCAATTCCCTGTTCCCTTTAAAAACATATCATTTGCATAAAGCACAGGCCAATCCATTTCTGTATAATGTGGGGTTCTCGGTCGGCTCTCCTTATATTTTTGTACATATTCAAAGCATACTTTAAGTTTTTCTTCCTTTGTCATGCTGTCATCCGTAATTCGGTTCACAATTTTTTGTGCCCTTTGAAGTGTTGTAAGCGATTTGGCACTCATTCCCGTCACAGCGTTTCCATCTATATAAACTGTCTTTTTGGAAAGCTTTTTTGTCTTTTTTTCTGTATAACTGTAGTACTTATCTCCTGTCTTAAGCGTATTATTGGCTATGGTACGTATTCCATTTTTTACACTGTACATTTTATCTCTGCTGTCTGTGTAATAGCCTGTATACGCAATTCCTTTGATATATAATGTATGCTTTGACAGTGACAGCATTTTTCCTTCCTTGTTACTGTAATACACTGTCCCTGCTTTCAGCGTTTTGTTTACCAGACTGCTGCTCCCATCTTCACGTATTCCTTTTTTTACAGTATACATCCTGCCTTTACTGTCCATGTAATAGCCTGTATACGCAATTCCTTTAACATATAATGTATGCTTTGACAGTGGCAACATTTTTTCTTCTTTGTTGCTGTAATACACCGTTCCTGCTTTCAGCGTTTTGTTTACCAGATTGGCGGTTCCGTCCGCAAGGACACGTATTCCTTTTTTTACGGTATACATTCTGTTTTTACTGTCCATATAATAGCCTGTATAGGCTTTCCCATTCACATACAATGTATGGTTTGACATCACAGCCATACTGCCGGACTTACATTCATAATACTTTATTCCCGCCTTCAAGGTCCCTGTCTTCGGCTTTGCCACTCCCTTCGACACGATGTATATAACCCCTGTCTGATCCATATAATAGCCCTGATAGAGCTTTCCATTTACATAAATTCGTCCATCGTTGCCATCCTGTTCTTCCGTCCCTGTTTCACCTGCAGCAGCCGAACCCGTTTCCTGATTTTCTGCCGCATGGACAGGCAATATAGTAACAAAAGTAAGGCTTGCCATCAATGTAAATAAACAGATGCAAGCCGCAAATCTTTTTCTATTATTCATATAACCATTCCTTTCCATATGTATCATATATTTTGTATTTTTACAGCACCGTTTCATAAAACACCATATAACTTCATTATCATTAGAACAAAACACTTTGGGTATTGAGGTTCACATCCTGGCAGGATTTTAACTCTGTCTGTAAAAAATCATTCTAAAAAATTTGTGATATAATTAATGTCAATTATATCACATTACAATGAAAAATCAATATTTCCCGTTGTTTCCCACACAGGCACATTTTGTAAAATGGATGGTAAAATTTATCAATACAAATATAGAACATTCGTTTGCATTTTATAAAGATGTGTGTTATACTAACCATAAATCAGTATTTCGTTTTTTGAAAGGAGTTTTTATATGGGTAAAGATACATTATCTGCCAAACAGGAACAGATATTGGAATATTTAAAGGAATGTATACTAAAAAAGGGATATCCGCCTGCAGTCAGGGAAATATGCGAGGCAGTTCACTTAAAATCAACTTCATCCGTGCATGCACACCTTGCAACACTGGAAGAAAAGGGCTATATACGAAAAGACCCTACAAAACCAAGAGCAATTGAAATTCTTGACGATACATTTAATTTAACCCGCCGCGAGCTTGTCAACATACCGATTGTAGGTACTGTTACATGTGGAGAGCCTATTCTTGCAGTGGAAAACATTGAAGGCTACTTCCCTGTCCCTCCTGAATATCTTCACACGACAAAAAATACCTTTATGCTAAAGGTTAAGGGCGACAGTATGATAAATGCAGGTATATTTGACGGAGACCTTGTCATGGCGGAAGAAACAAATACCGCAAGAAACTCCGATATTGTAGTTGCACTGATTGAGGACTCTGCAACCGTAAAAACCTTCTACAAGGAAAACGGTCATGTCCGTCTTCAGCCTGAAAATGACCATATGGATCCGATTATCGTTACCGGGGATTTATCCATATTGGGCAAGGTAATCGGACTCTTCCGCACCTTTTAAACAGGAAAACAGAAACAAAAACCGTTATGAAATTGCCGGTCTAAGATATTCTTACCTGAAATGTCTTAAACCGGCAGTTTTTAATTTAACGTCACAAGATATATTTCAATCTGTTTATGTATGTATTTGCTTCGTCAACATCCGTCACATTTGGCTTTAATGTAACATCAAGCTTCCGAATCTGCCGTTTTCTCGTATACCAGGCGATTGTCACCATAATTCTTGCACGTACAATTGTTGCTATCTGCTCTGTTGTCATATCCTTATAGTCCTTATAATACATCGGCGGCAGATAGATAACCTTAGTTCTTACAGGTGACGGAGCCATACTCTCAAATACCTTATAGGAATTTATGATTGCAACAGGAACAATTGGACATTTTGCCCTTACGGCACATTTAAATGAGCCTGGATGAAAATCCTTCACATTGTTTTGGTTATCGTCATAACCACCCTCAGGAAAAATGATGTATTTCCTTCCTGCCTTAACCTCCTCCACTATTTTTCTGATTGTCAAAACCTGACTTCGCATATCCTCCTTTTTCAGTCTGCTTCCTTTAATCAAATCCATAAATGGATCTACAATCGGAAGTCTGGAGCGTTTTTCGTCCATCATAATTGTACATGGTGTAGGATGACCATACATAATTCCCAAAGCATCATATTTCCCCTGATGATTGGAATACATAATATAACCACCTGAATTTGGGAGATTTTCCCTGCCATACACTCGCGTAATTACACCACCGTTATATCTGAGTATTCTGATTACCTTTTGGGCAATCTGATATCTTGCCCACTCGTCATATCGGTCTGCATGTCGCTCTACATATCTTCCCACTCCGAGATAATAAATTATAAATGGTAATGAAATTATTATAACAAATAAAAATCTTATCATAGTTTCTCCATCTGTTTAAAGAATGTATTTTTGACACTTCAGTTTGAATTTTACAGGTTCCGTAGAAACATGGCTTTCCATTATATAAATACACCCCACAAAATTGTAACTCTTACAAAATCGTGGGGTGTAATGACTGTTTATGATTAGTAATTTACGATATTACCAAAATCTGCTTTCAGCGAAGCTCCTCCAACGAGACCTCCATCAATGTCAGGCTGTGCAAAAAGCTCTGCAGCATTACCTGCATTAACAGAACCACCGTACTGAATACGAACGGCTTCCGCAGTTGCATCGTCATAAATTTCAGCAATACACTCACGAATTCCTTTACATACTTCCTCAGCCTGCTCTGTTGTAGCTGTCTTACCTGTTCCAATTGCCCAGATTGGCTCATAGGCAATTACAAGATTCTTAACATCATCAGCGGCAACACCATCTAAATCTGACTTAATCTGAAGTCTGATCCAATCCATGGTTACACCAAGCTCTCTCTGCTCAAGCGACTCACCACAACATAAAATAGGAGTAAGTCCTGCTTCGATTGCTTTTTTAACCTTCTTGTTAAGTAAACAATCACATTCCTTGAAATAATCACGTCTCTCTGAATGTCCGATAATAACGTACTTAACGCCAGCATCTACAAGCATCTCTGCTGAAATCTCACCTGTGTATGCGCCCTTATCCTCAAAGTACATATTCTCGGCACCCACCTGTACATTTGAGCCCTTGACAGCTTCAACTACAGGTACGATATCGATTGCAGGTACACAGTAAACAACATCCACTGCATCATTTTTTACAAGTGGAGCAAGCTCCTCTGTAAGCTTTACAGCCTGTGAAGGTGTCATGTTCATCTTCCAGTTTCCTGCTATAATTTTTTTTCTTGCCATTTGAAATTCTCCTTATTTTCGTTCTTCATTTTTGCATCTGTCTGCAATCATTTATTTATCGTTTGCTGCTGCAACACCTGGAAGCTCCTTACCCTCAAGGAACTCAAGGGAAGCACCGCCGCCTGTTGAAATGTGGCTCATCTTATCGCCATATCCAAGCTGATTTACGGCTGCTGCAGAATCACCGCCGCCGATGATTGTAGTTGCATCAGTTTCAGCAAGTGCTGCTGCTACTGCCTTCGTTCCGACTGCAAGCGTAGGGTTCTCAAATACACCCATAGGTCCGTTCCAAACAACCGTCTTCGCTGTCTTAACTGCATCTGAGTAAAGCTCGATTGTCTTAGGTCCGATGTCACAAGCCTCCTTGTCTGCAAGCATCTTGTCTGCATCACATAAAACAGTGTCCACAGGAGCATCTATCGGATTTGGGAACGCATCTATCATAACGGAATCGATAGGAAGAAGCAGCTTCTTTCCAAGCTTTTCTGCCTTATCCATCATTTCCTTACAGTAATCAAGCTTCGTTTCATCAACAAGTGAGTTGCCAATCTCATATCCCTTCGCCTTGAGGAATGTGTATGCCATACCACCGCCGATAATGAGTGTATCACACTTCTCAAGAAGATTTGAAATAACGTTAAGCTTGTCCGCAACCTTTGCACCACCGAGAATGGCAACAAAAGGTCTTACAGGGTTTTCTACTGCATTTCCAAGGAAATCAATCTCCTTCTGCATAAGGTAACCTACAACGGCAGTGTCAACCAAACCTGCAACACCTACATTTGAGCAGTGTGCTCTGTGGGCAGTACCGAATGCATCATTTACAAATACATCACAAATGCTTGCAAGATCTTTAGCGAACGCCTCTCCGTTTTTCGTCTCCTCTGGTCTGAAACGTGTATTCTCAAGAAGAATAACGTCGCCCTCCTGCATAGCCTCAACAGCAGCCTTAGCGTTTGGTCCTACAACCTCAGGGTCAGCGGCAAACTTAACCTCCTTGCCAAGAAGCTCCGAGAGACGTTTTGCAACAGGAGCAAGCGTCTTTGTTGCCTTATCCTCCTCCGTCTTAACCTTTCCAAGATGTGAGCAAAGGATAACTTTTCCTCCGTCAGCAATCAGCTTCTTTATGGTTGGAAGTGCTGCAACAAGTCTGTTCTCGTCTGTAATCTGTCCTTCCTTAAGTGGTACGTTGAAATCGCATCTGCAAAGAACACGAAGTCCCTTTACGTTAATATCATCTACTGATTTTTTGTTTAATGACATTTTATATTGTCCTCCTGTAAATATATTTTAAAAAGAAATAAAAGGTCCGGTCCAAATGACCGGACCTTTTTAGGTCTGCATAAACTGAATCTATCAGTCTTAATTATTAGCCTAACTCTGCGAAGTACTTGATTGTTCTAACCATCTGGCTTGTGTATGAATTCTCGTTATCATACCATGAAACAACCTGAACCTCATAAAGGTCATCAGCAATAGGAGCTACCATAGTCTGAGTTGCATCAAAGAGTGAACCATATCTCATTCCGATAACATCAGATGAAACGATCTGATCCTCGTTATATCCGTAAGACTCTGATGCAGCAGCCTTCATAGCAGCGTTAATGCCTTCCTTCGTAACATCCTTACCCTTAACTACAGCAGTTAAGATTGTAGTTGAACCTGTTGGTACAGGAACTCTCTGTGCAGAACCGATTAACTTTCCGTTTAACTCAGGGATAACTAAGCCGATTGCCTTAGCAGCACCTGTTGAGTTAGGAACGATGTTTACGGCTGCAGCACGTGCTCTTCTTAAATCACCCTTTCTGTGTGGTCCGTCAAGAACCATCTGGTCGCCAGTGTATGCATGGATTGTTGACATGATACCTGACTGGATTGGAGCATAATCGTTAAGAGCCTTAGCCATAGGAGCTAAGCAGTTTGTAGTACATGATGCAGCAGAAATAATTGTGTCATCCTTAGTAAGTGTGTTCTCATTTACGCTGTAAACGATAGTAGGAAGGTCATTTCCTGCTGGAGCTGAAATAACAACTTTCTTAGCACCTGCATCAATGTGAGCCTGTGACTTAGCCTTTGATACATAGAAGCCTGTACACTCAAGAACAACATCTACATCAAGCTGTCCCCAAGGAAGATTCTTAGCATCTGACTCTGCATAAATCTTTAAAGTCTTACCACATACTGTAATTGTGCCTGCCTCATCATCAGCCGTAACCTGATCAGCATTTGCGTACTTACCCTGTGATGAATCATACTTTAATAAGTGTGCAAGCATGGATGGCTTTGTCAAATCATTGATAGCTACAACCTCATAACCCTCTGCATCAAACATCTGTCTGAATGCAAGACGACCGATACGTCCAAAACCGTTAATTGCTACTTTTACTGCCATTTTTTATTCCTCCTAAGTTTTGAAATAAATTTATAAGTACTGCTTGGCAAGCAGTAAATTATCTTGTGCTATTTACAAAAATATAATACAGTTTTTTTGTGCAAAATTCAAGTGTTAAATTACCAATTTTTTCTTCTTTTTTCGACGGATGGTATTTCTCTTATTTCCACGAAAAAAGTATTGCATTTTCTGCATGCATATAATAGTATCTTTTAAGGCATTATTTTTGCTTTTTTTTATATAATAAACACGGAGGAAGAAAACATGATTTTCCCTGACTATCATTTACATACATCTTTTTCGTCAGATTGTGATACCGACATTTACGGGCTGATTAAACGTGCACAGGAAAAAAATATCACTTCCTTTTGCGTAACGGACCATTATGACATTGATTTCCCTGTCCAGACTTCAGACCCGCAAATGGATTTTTATTTGGACACGGACAAATATTTTGAATATATGTCAAGGGTGAGACAGGATGTCTCCTCTTCCTTTGACCTTAAAATTGGTGTTGAGCTTGGTGTCATGCCATCCGTGACGGACAAGGCAACTGATTATGTAAAAAATCATCCTGAGCTTGATTTTGTAATTTGCAGCACACATATCGTAGACGGACTTGACCCTTATTTCCCTGAATATTTTGAGGATAAAACCGACAGTCAGGCATACAGACGCTACTTTGAGGAAATACTGGAAATCGTTAAGGGCTTTCATAACTTTAATGTTTACGGTCACATCGATTATATCGTGCGGTACGGCAGAAATAAGGACAAGAGCTTTTCTATTTCGGAGCACAGTGACCTTTTAAAAGAAATATTTGAAATAATCGTGAGCAACGGATGCGGCATAGAAATTAACACGGGCAGCCTTTACCGCGGACTTCCCTATCCGCACCCACACTCCGATATTCTTAAGCTTTACAAAGAGGCAGGCGGTGAAATTGTTACCGTGGGAAGTGATACCCACGACCTGATACACGTAGGACATGATTTTGAAGCCGCACGTGCCCTTCTCCTCAACAACGGATTTCAACATTACTGTACCTTTACAAAGCAAAAGCCTGAATTTATCCGTATTTCATAAAATCCTCATAAATTGGTGATGTGCTTCTAAGCTTATCCACTGTCTCTGCCAATGTATCACAAACTGTTTTTACCTCCTCCATTGTCGTTTCATGGCTTATGGTAAGACGGATGGACCCTCCCGCAATGTCCCGTGGAAGCCCGATTGCTGTTAGCACATGGGATGGGTCAGCAGAGCCTGACGTGCATGCAGAACCGCCCGAGGAACAGATTCCGCTCATGTCCAGCATGATTCTTAATGTTGCCCCATCTATAAACTGAAAACTAAAATTCGTATTATTAGGCAGACGGTTTGTAAGATGTCCATTCAGTCTGCAGTACGGAATATTTTTTGTAACGTATTCTATGATGTAATCACGAAGCCCTGTCTCGTGCTTTATTTTGTCATCCATTGACAAAAATGCAAGCTGGACTGCCTTTCCCAGTCCCACAATTCCAGGCACATTTTCCGTTCCTGCCCTTCTTCCACTTTCCTGTGCACCTCCATGGATAAAGCTGTTTATTTTCACACCGTCCCTGACATATAAAAAACCCGTACCCTTCGGTCCGTTTAATTTGTGTCCGCTTGCTGAAAGCATATCAATGTGATACTGCTCCACGTCAATGGGTATTTGTCCATATGCCTGAACTGCATCCGTGTGAAACAATATGCCCTGTCTTTTTGCAATCTGTCCAATCTCCCGTATCGGCTGTATGGTTCCAATTTCATTGTTGGCAAACATGACAGAAATCAAAATTGTATCGGGTCTGATTGCACGTGTAAGCTCCTCCAGCTTAATTGTTCCGTTTTCATCCACATTAACATAAGTAACCTCATATCCACAGGTCTCTAAATATTCACAACTGTGAAGTATGGCATGATGCTCTATTTTCGATGTAATGATATGCCTGCCCTTGTCCTTATAAGCCCGTGCAGTCTCAAGAAGTGCCCAATTGTCCGCCTCTGTGCCTCCTGCCGTAAAATATATATTCTCTGCCCTTGTATTTAATGACTTTGCAATTATGTTCCTTGCCTTGTTGACTGCGTTCCTGCTTTTATCAGCAAAGCCGTATATGCTGGACGGATTTCCATACATTTCCGCAAAATATGGAAGCATTTCATTGACAACCTCAGGCAAGGTTCTCGTCGTTGCCGCATTATCCATATATATTATTTTATCCATTTCACTAAATGCTCCTTTATATCTCAAACTATCCGGCCATGCAACACTATTCAATTTCAGATATTCTTATTTTGTAATATAATGCTTTCTTTTTTAATATAATTTCAGTAAAGAAAACCAGAAGGTAACCTCTTGTCAAAGAAAGCAATCATCAAAGGGACACTCATATTAACAATAGCGGGTATAGCCACAAAGTTCTTGGGGTTCTATAATAGAATATTCTTAACCAGAACCATAGGTGTTAAAGAAATCGGTGTTTATCAGTTAGTTTTTCCAATGTATATCCTTGCCTTTTCCATCTCCTGCTCAGGGCTTGCCACTGCACTGACGAAACATATCTCTTACTTCCTTGGTCAGAATAAATATAAATCAATGAAGGACATCACAAAATATTATATGCTTTTTGCTGTTGGCATCAGCCTTGTCACCTGTACGGTTTTATATTTATTTTCTGATTTTGTATGTGCATCCATATTAAAAAACAGTGATTGTGCTCCTCTGCTTAGAACCATAATTATTGCTATCCCCTTTGTTGCAGCGAAAGCAGGTATCAATGCATTTTTTGTCGGAGTCGACAAGCCTGCTTTTCAGGGAATCACGAATTTTTTTGAACAAATCGTAAGAATTGGCACAGGAATGTTTCTTGCCAGTCAATGGGCAGACGAAAGGCTTACCGCAATGCTTGCAGTTGTTGCCGTCGTGACAGGTGAAATAACGGCAACTGTCTTATCTGCCGCCTTTTACGTGTTAAACAGAAAGAAAATTATTTTGAAACCGGATACGAATGTAAGCACATCAGGTATTGTTAAGCCATACCTGATGGATGCAGTCCCAATCACAACAAACAACCTGATGCTCACTCTTTTTTCAAGCCTTGAAACCCTGCTGATTCCTTCCATGCTGTTTTATTATTATGCCAGCAGCGATAAATCTATGGAAATATACGGTATGCTGACTGGTATTATCATACCCTTTTTGCTGTTTCCGGCAACCATTACAACATCGCTTTCCACCATGCTTCTTCCTGCCGTATCCTATGCACGGGCAAAAAGCAACCGGAAGCTGATACTGGAAGCAATTAAAAAAAGTCTCATATTTTGTATATTCCTAGGACTTCTTGCATGGTGTTTTTATATGCTATCCGGAAAAATACTATGTGTTTTGACCTTCAAAAGTGAATATGCAGGCATTTTACTGCAACGGGTGAGCTTTCTGTGTCCATTCATATATATATCAGGAACGATGTCAGCGATTTTAAATGGAATCGGAAAAGCATTCGGAAATCTGATGATAAATGTTGCCGGACTAATTGTACGGATTTTAATTACCGTAACCCTTGTGCCGTCCTATGGCATAAATGCCTATTTTCTCGGCATGGCATTAAGCTATCTCCTCCTCGATATCTGTATGCTTGCCGTTGCTATTTCCTTTTGCCATGAGAAAGAAGGCTTAAGACAAGTAAATTAATGCCTCCTATATATCAGTCTGGTCATACGGCGTCACCTGATATACGTAATAATTAAGCCAATTTGTATAAAGTGTGTTGGCATGGCATCTCCACGACTTCACAGGTACATTTTCAGGATTATCATCCGGATAGTAATTTACGGGAATATCAGGATTGATTCCCTTTTTCACATCCCTTTTATATTCCTGGTCCAAGGTAAGTGTGTCATACTCAGGATGTCCTGTTACAAATATATTTTTTCCGTCCTCGGCAATAATCAGGTACGGACCTGTCACATCAGACTCAGATACAATCTCAAGCAGCGGATTACTTACAATGGCAGCCTTGTCAACGCCTGTATACCTTGACTGGGGAACCAAAAAAGAATCATCAAATCCACGGACAAGCGGTGTTCTCTTATGGAACGTATAATGCTTGTACACACCTGAGAATTTCTTATCAAGCTTTATCTTTGATATACCATATCTGTAATAAAGTCCTGCCTGTGCACCCCAGCATATGTGCAGGGTTGAAGTTACATTTTTTTCTGACCAGTCCATAATTTGGGTCAACTCATCCCAATATTCAACCTCCTCAAATTCCATAAGCTCCACAGGTGCTCCTGTTATAATAAGTCCATCCCACTTTCTGTTCTTCACACTGTCAAAGTCCGTGTAAAATCTTGCAAGATGAGACTCTGACACATTTTTTGATTCGTATGACACCGTTCGGATAAATGAAATATTTACCTGAAGCGGAGTGTTGGAAAGACTTCTTAAAAGCTGAAGCTCCGTATCCTCCTTGAGCGGCATCAAATTTAAAATAAGAATATCCAGCGGACGGATATCCTGGCTCATGGCACGATTTTCGTCCATTACAAATATGTTTTCCTGCTCCAGTATTTTCTTTACCGGTAAATCATTGTCAATTCTTATCGGCATCTTATGTTGACCTCCCTCGAAATGAAGCTTTGTAACTATATATATCACGTTTCCCTTACAACTTCAAGAAATCCTCCTCTGAAATTATCGGGATATCCAGTGATTTGGCTTTTTTATTTTTGGATGAATTTGACGTCACATCATTGTTAATCAGGTAGCTTGTTTTTGACGAAACACTGCCTGCAACCTTTCCGCCCCTGTCCTCAATCAGCTTTTTTAACTCATCCCTGTTTGCAAACGAATTAAGCGACCCTGTTATTACGAATGTCTTCCCTGCAAGATCCTGTTTACTGTCATTTGTTTCCTCCAAAACCGTAAGCTGGGTAAGCAGCCTGTTCAGACTTTTCAAATTTTCCTCATCCGCAAAATATGCAACAACCGTATCGGCAATCACAGGTCCCACGCCATCTATTTCCGCAAACTGCTCCGCATCCGCATTTATAATTTCTTTTATATCATTTTTAAAATGTCTGCATATAAGCTTTGCAGTTGCATTTCCTACATTCAGTATACCGATGCCATATAAAACCCTGCTAAGATTTGTTGTTCTTGATGCATCAACTGATTTGATGATATTTTCGTATGACTTTTCACCAAAACCGTCCATCTCAATAATCTCATCACGAAACCGTTCCAGCATATATATGTCACAAAAATCTGAAATGAAGCCCTTACCAATAAACTTATCTATGGTCTGCTCGGAAAGCCCCTCTATATTCATCGCATTTCTTGATACAAAATGTGTAAATATTTTCGTTGCCTTTGCAGGGCAATCCTTATTCGGGCAATAAAGCGTTTCAACATCATTTTCATTATTGATTACCGTGTTCTTTCCACAGGCAGGACAAATTTGGGGTATTTCAAGGGTTCCGCTTTTTGTAAGATTTTCGCTAATCTGCGGAATAATCATATTTGCCTTATATACCTTTATGGTGTCACCAATACCAAGTGCAAGCTGTTTTGCAATGCTGACATTATGAATACTGGCACGTCCAACGACCGTTCCCTCCAAAAATACCGGCTTAAATATTGCAATCGGATTGATAAGCCCTGTTCTTGACGGACTCCACTCCACCTCAAGCAGCTCTGTTTCCGCCTGCTCGTCCGCCCATTTAAATGCGATGGAATCTCTCGGAAACTTTGCCGTAATTCCAAGACTTTTTCCGTATACGACATCATCGTATGCAAGCACGAGCCCGTCAGAAGGAATATCATTATCCTTTATCTTATCGGCAAAAAGCTTGACTGCATCAAATATACTGTCACGGTCAACAGTCATATGCCACACTACGTCAAAGCCAAGTCCCTCAAGGAAATCAAACCTCCTTGTCATCGATGCATTGATATCCTCATTCGGAATATCAAGCATATTAAAGGCATAAAATTTTACATTCCGGTTCGCCGTTATTTCATTATTCAGCTGCCTCACCGTCCCGCTGCACAAATTTCGCGGATTTTTGTACTTTGCATCTGCATCGGTTATCGTTGCATTTATTTTATTAAACTCAGAATAAGAAATAACCGCCTCCCCTCTTATGACAAGCGGCTCCTGGTACGCGATTCTTGATGGTACATTTACAAATACCCTTGCATTATTTGTGATAACTTCTCCAATTTCTCCATTTCCCCTGGTGACAGCCTTAACAAGCTGTCCATCCTCATAGGTAAGCACAACCGTAAGTCCGTCAAGCTTCCATGACAAAACGCCTTTTTTATCCTTAAGCCACTCCGATAAATCCTCCACGCTTTTTGTCTTATCCAAGGAAAGCATGGGTGCTAAATGTGCCTCCTTCGGAAGCTCACTCAAAACCTCATATCCAACCTTCCTTGTAGGACTTCCTGATAACACAAGTCCTGTCTCATTTTCAAGGCTGACAAGCTCATCGTAAAGCCTGTCATACTCAAAATTGCTCATAATCTCGCGGTCTTCCTGATAATATGCCCTTGACGCCTCGCCAAGTAAGGCGGTAAGCTCTTTAATTCTGTCTGTTTTATTCATATATACATTCACTCCGTTAAAATTTTTCGTAATATAAAAATGCAATATTTCCCATATTACCTGCACAAATTTCTAAGTCTTTTTTCTTCGTCTTCACTAAGGCTCCTAAAATCTCCCGGTCTTAAATTTCCTAAAACAACATTCACGATTCTTACCCGTTTTAAATGTACAACCCTGTAGCCGAGCTGTTCGCACATCCGTCTGATCTGCCTGTTCAACCCCTGTGTCAATATGATTTTAAAGGTCCGGTTTCCCGTCTTTATCACTTTACATTTCTTTGTCACCGTGTCAAGGATAGGGACACCCTTTGCCATGTCCGAAATAAATTCATCCGTAATGTCCTTATTGACACGTACGTGATATTCCTTTTCATGGTTATTTACAGATTTTTGGATGCTATTGGCAAGTGCACCGTCATTTGTGAGCAGCAGCAGTCCCTGTGAATCCTTGTCAAGCCGCCCCACATAATTGACCTTTTCCGGAAAATCAGCATAATTAAATATGCTGTCCTTATCTGCCTCCTCCGACGTACACACAAGTCCCATGGGTTTATTGTAGGCATAAATAACCTTCTTTTTTATGGGCATTACGGTTTTTCCCTTATATTTTACAATACTGTCTGCAAATACTCTTGTTCCAAGGACAGCCCGTTCCCCATTCACTGTAACCTCACCTGCCTCGATTATATTGTCCGCCTGTCTTCTTGAACATATTCCCGCTTCACTTAAATATTTGTTTATTCTGATTCCCTGTTCCATGTTAAACCATACCCCTATCCTGAAAGAACAAAGTACTTTTGACGCTGCAGTCCGCATCCTGACAAAATTTTTAATCTGCCTATAGGAAAATTCCTATGAATGAATAAAAAGGGCTGCAGTCATGTAAAGTCTACAGCCCATAATCCCTGTTAATATATTTTATTATATAATTCGGCAAATGCCGAATCAGTAGCTGCACATGAGTCTATATTTTCCTTAACGGATTTATACAGGTTCTGTATGTCATCGTTTTTGTATTTGGCTTCTATGTACTCATTTATATTTTCGTCTGAAATTACATTTAAGATAAAATAATCGTCATAATTTTTCTTCAGGTAAAAATAGCTGATATCCAAAGGCTTGCTGTTAATTTTCGTAACATCCGAAAATGTCAGGTTGGCTATCACATATACGAGCAAATCACCCTCCTGATATCCGGGGATTGTATAGCATATAATATTTTCATACCCCGTAATCACCTTTGCCCTTTTTTCATAATTTGTCATATCATCAAATTCCGCAGGATTGGAAACAAGGCTTTTTAACGTTTTTTCATCACACTCGGATATCGCAGTGAAATATTTTTCAATTAAGGAATTTACCGCAGGATATTTATTTACCTCATATATTTTTTGTGCATCTGCTCCTGATTTGGATTTTTTATTAAAAAAATCCATAAATCCTTTACTGAAATAAAAATAAAATATGAGGGCAAGAAGTATGAAAACAAGCCAGCCAACAAATAGCATAAGACCTGCAATTCCTTTGTCTTTCTTTGTTTTTTTCATAAGCTCCTCCCTCCTGCTTCGTTGGGTCGGTCCTAAGGAATCCTCCCAGCTTCGCTGGGTCCCTCCTTAGGACATTGCATGCACCAGAGAGGAATCGAACCTCCGCACATGGCTCCGGAGGCCATTGCTCTATCCACTGAGCTACTGATGCGAATTTATTTACTATATTTTTGCTTTACATCTGCATGACATAAAGCTTATCCTTTTCAAGCTGCATTTTCAGTTCTTCCATACTGTTGAACCTTGTTTCATGGCGAATAAAACGTTTTAGGGATACCTGCACTTCCCTGCCATACAAATCTCCATTATAATCCAATATATGGGTTTCAATTTTAACTGTCTCATCCTCCGTAACCGTAGGATTTGACCCTATATTTGTGACAGCCTTATAACATTTCCCACAACATTCAAGCTCTGACGCGTAAACACCAGACGGCGGCAACAGCTTTTCGGTGGCAGGAATAATATTTACAGTCGGAAAGCCTATGGTACGTCCCAGCATTTTCCCATGTACAACGGTTCCCGTAAGCTTGTAATATCTTCCCATATACATGTAAACCTCGTCCATTTTCCCCCTTTCGATAAGCTCCCTGATATAGGATGAGCTTACCACTTTTCCATCTAAGGAAAGCTTCGGAAATGAAACAAGTTGGAAGCCGTACACTGCACCGTCATGCTTTAGCGTATCACAATTCCCCAGCCTTTTGTGCCCGTAATGAAAATCCTCACCTACGACCACATATTTTGCACCAAGACCGTCAACCAGTAT
This sequence comes from Bacteroides sp., assembly GCA_023666705.1. Classification (GTDB taxonomy): domain Bacteria; phylum Bacillota; class Clostridia; order Lachnospirales; family Lachnospiraceae; genus Coprococcus_C. The sequence continues at coordinate 173,833 of JAMPBO010000005.1, read as the reverse complement.
TTGTTTAACAAATTCTTCAGGAAGAAGTGATGCAAACGCTTTGGTAAACATACATGGAACAACCATATCAATATTTTGCTTTCTAAGTATGTCATGCTGTTCCGATGCTGTATTAATTACTTTATCAGATGGCACATTCACAGTCAAGACCACACTTGTCAATTTTTTTTCTGCAGCTATATGAATAACCTCATCCAATAAAAGCATGTGTCCCTTATGCATTCCCTCAAATTTGCCCAATGCAACTACGGTATTTTGTAATTTTACCTTTTCGTACGATACTGTTTTCAAGTCCTTTTACCTCTGCACTTTATAAAAACATCTTTTCAGGCCGGAATAGTTTTTCCCTTTCATCATAGCGGTATAATGCTTTCATTTCATTTCCTAAATAAACCCTGAACATTCCTGACCTGTCAGGCATAATCTCCTCAAAATACGCTTCCTTCAGCTTATTTCCATTTAAAAGGAATGATTGGTACGCATCCTTTATTTTTAGTTTGCCATATGCACCAAGAAGCGAATCCAACGGCTGTATGTAATTTCCGATTGTTCCTGCCTTGCAGTATGCCTCTATTTCACCAAGCGTAAACGAATGTTCCACACGGTTTCCGTGAGCTTCCATCCTCTCAAGTGCCATCAGTGTTGCAAAACATCCAAGACGTCCACCGATATCACGGCACAGACTTCTTATGTATGTTCCTTTTGAGCAATGGACATCCATATCCACACAGATATGCCTCTGCTTTCCAGTTTTGCCAAAGCTTTCATTCAGGCTCATATCCAGAGTGTCCAGATTGTATACATTCACGTTTTCAATTGAATATATTTCGACCTGCCGCGGCACCCGCTCTACGGTCTTTCCCTCCCGTGCGTACTCATACAGCTTTTTTCCGTCAACCTTTATGGCGGAATACATGGGCGGAACCTGATGATAGCCGCCGACAAAAGCACTGATTGCATCTCTTATCTCATTATCACTTGGATTCATACTGCTGCTTTTTGTGACAACTCCCGTCACATCCTCTGTGTCAGTTTGATATCCAAGAAGCATGGATGCCCTATACTTTTTATCACCCTCTATCAGCATATCAACCAGCTTTGTCGCCTTGCCGAGGCAGACAACCAACACTCCCGTTGCCATAGGGTCTAAGGTGCCCGTGTGACCTATTTTTTTTTGTTTCAATATACTGCGAAGCTTTGCAACTACATCAAATGAAGTGTAGCCCTGCTCTTTGTATACATTTAAAATACCATCAAACAAATAATTATCTCCTTATTGTTTTCTAAAGAAACAGGTGATTTTGAAACTCTATCTTTTGAAAACGTCCGTTGTACAATATAGGCAAATCACCACAAGGCACACTTTCGTTATGTGTCGCACGTAACGGTACTAAGCTCGAAGAAACCTCGCTAAGTACCGACGGCTCCACAATGCCTTGCTTGTGATATTGTCTATATTGTACAACTACTTTTCAATAATACGACATTTCGTAATTGCTTATTCTAAAGAAATCAATTTATTTTTTTCAGTATACAATTTACAAATTTATCAAATTTGAGAAGCTTTTTCAAGCCCTCTATTACATAGGATATCACAATCGATACCGCCAGCAATGCAATCAAAATCAAAAACCAGTTATGAAGCGAATAAAGCCATTCCTTCAAATACATATTTTTTAACATGGAATGTACCAGATATATGTTCATGGAATGTTTTCCCAAAAAGCTTAACATATTACAAATCACAGGTATCTGATTGATAAACTCAATACAAAATATTATGATAACAAACGGAATAATTCCCCAATGAACTTCCCAATAGGATTGCAGTGGTAAAATGTAATACACCTTATAACAAATACACAAAAGGATTCCCTCAAGTATAAATTTGATTATTTTTCCTCCCTTAAAGTGAAAGGCATCTATCCACTTGTCAATCAATTCATACTCAGATGCCATTGTCCCAAGAATAAATATCAATAAAAAGGAGCACGGATTTCTGTTTCCAAAAAATCCACTACTGATTTCTACCCCCCCCCTCACAAATTCTTGGCAACAGAATTGTCATCAGGGATATGTGTATCAGATATTGCTTCATTTTATATAAAAACGGAATGCATAAAACAAAGAAAACAGCTGTACCGATGTACCAATATACAGTTGTAAGTGACGGCGTATGAAACAAATCTGCCATCCCCAGCATTTCGATTATGATATTTTTAATTCCTGTTAAAATACCATCCCGAAAATACACATGTGAGCTTCTTCCTGATATAAGCTCGCAGGTAATTGCCGTAACAATCCACACAAACCAAAATTTACTTAACAGCTTAAAAAGCTGTCCTACCGTCCATTTATTGCTGCTTGTTTTCTTTTTCTCATAGCTTTTCCATAATCCATAGCCTGACACAAAAGCAAACATGGATACACATGCTTTTCCCATACCGGCTATATGATAAACAATATGCTCCGGTAGAAACGCATATGTAATTTCGACACCCTTTGGTGCATAATAAACTATATGAGCCAACACCACGATTATAATTGCGATTCCCTTAATCTTTAATGATTCACTATTATCAAATTGTATTGTTTCCTTACCGTTCTTCACCTGTTTTCACTCTTCACCTTTCCACATAAGCTTTAAATAGTATTGTTTATTTCACTTTTTCTAATATAAAATCTACAAATTTATCAAATTTGAGAAGCTTTTTCAAGCCCTCTATTACATAGGATATCACAATCGATACCGCCAGCAATGCAATCAAAATCAAAAACCAGTTATGAAGCGAATAAAGCCATTCCTTCAAATACATATTTTTTAACATGGAATGTACCAGATATATGTTCATGGAATGTTTTCCCAAAAAGCTTAACATATTACAAATCACAGGTATCTGATTGATAAACTCAACGCAAAATACAATGATAACAAACGGAATAACGCCCCAATGAATTTCCCAGTAGGATTGCAGTGGTAAAATGTAATATATCTTATAACAAATAAACAAAAGTATTACCTCAAGTATAAATTTGATTATTTTTCCTCCCCGAAAACAAAACGTGCCTGTCCACCTTTCAATCAATTCATGCTCAGATGCCATCACGCCAAGAATAAATACAAATAAAAAGGAGCCTGGATTCATGGTTCCCAAAAAACCGTTATCTCCTACCGCCAAAATTCGTGGAAGCAGAATTATGATGAATACCACCGCCACCAGATTTTGTTTCATATAGTACAAAAACGGAATACACAAAACAAAGAAAACGGCAGCTCCAATATACCAATAGACGCTTGTAAGGGACGGTGTATGAAAAAGCTTTGCCAAGCCCAGCATTTCAATGATAATATTCTTAATTCCGGTTATTATTCCATCCTTAAAATACACCTCCCGGCTTCTGCCTGATACAATCTCACAGGCAACCGCCGTAATAATCCATACAAACCAAAACTTGCTAAACAGCTTAAAAAGCTGTCGTATCGTCCATTTGTTACAGCTTGTTTTCCTTCTCTCATAGCTTTTCCATAATCCATAGCCTGACACAAAGGCAAACATGGAAACACATATCTTTCCCATTCCCGCAACATTCAGGACAATATTTTGGGGTAAAAAAGCGTAGGTGACCACCACACCCTTCGGTGCATGGTAGACAGCATGCAATAATACCATTAAAATAATCGCAACACCTTTGATTTTTAATGATTCATTATTGTTAAATTGTATTTTTCCCTTACTACTTTCCACCTATTTTCACACTCTCACCTAAATTTTAAAGCTGCTCCTTCACCATTTCAAGTATCCGTTCCAGTATATCATCCACATTTCCTTCCACCTCAAAGCCTGCTGCCCTGATGTGTCCGCCGCCGCCAAAGGAGACAGAAATTTTACTCACATCAACCTTTTCTATAGAACGCAGGCTGAATTTGTAATCATGCTCCGCAAGCTGATAAATAAAAATTGCAACCTCAACGCCATCCGTAACACGAAGCTTATCCACAATTCCATCCGTGTCCTCTTTTGTTGCATCATATTTTTGAAACATGCCAAGCGTAATACACGTAGAAATCACCCTGCCGTCTAAATGAAGTTTGGCGTTCATCAGTGCTTCTCCTGTAAGCTTATTCTGGTTGAATGTAACCTTATAAAAGGTTTCATCAATAATATATTGGGAGCTGACGCCCTTAGAAATCATTTCTCCTGCAATTTGCATTGTCCTTGGAGTTGTACATGGGTACTTAAACACTCCCGTATCATGCACCAGCCCAAGGTATAATGCCTCAGCACATGCCTTTGATATTTTTTCAGGATGTAAGTGCCCGTACAATATCTCACATGTCGATGATGCATCAGGTTCACAGTAAAAATAATTTCCAAAGCCTTCATTGCTTCTATGGTGGTCAAGACATATCGTATCCTTTGCATTTCCAAATATATCTGCAAATTTGCCATGTCTGTCCCTTGCACCACAATCAAGTGAAATTGCAAGCTGGTAAACAGACCCGTCAACCGTATGCCTTATCTGTGCAGCCCCCTTCAGGAAACGAAACTTATGGGGTATTTCCTCAAGGTACACCACAACATTTTTATCTGTGTAATTGTCCAATATATAATTATATGCTCCAAGACATGACCCTACACAATCGCCATCCGGTCTGATATGACCTAAAATGGCAATATTTTGTGCAGCTTCAATTTTGTTTAAAAATAATTGTTTATTCATCGATACCTTCCAATGCTTTTGAAGCACTTTCATCCTTAGAAATTACTTCATCAATCTTTTTTGACATTTCAATACCGTATTCAATTGAATTATCTGCAACAAAGGTAAGCTCAGGTGTATTTCTTAAGTTAATCGTTTTTGCAATTTCCCGCCTGATATATCCCGAAGCACTTTTCAATCCACAAATTGTGTCATTTACCGATTGCTCGTCACCCAAAACACTGACATAAACCTTACAGTATTTCAAATCCGGGGTAACAATCACATCCGTAACAGATGTCATTGGGTTTATTCTCGGATCCTTTATCTCCATGCTGATAATTCTGCTAAGCTCTCTTTGAACTTCAACATTTACTCTTTGATTTTTATGACTTGTCTTTTTCATGTCTGCTCCTATCATGTAACTTCTATACAGGATTATCTTGGAACCTCCTGCATAATGTAGGCTTCTATTATGTCCGCTTCCTTTACGTCATTAAAGCCCTCTATAACAAGACCACACTCGAAGCCTGTTTTAACCTCTTTCACATCATCCTTAAACCGCTTCAGTGATGCGAGTGGTCCCTCAAATATCTGCTCACCCTCACGTGAAACTCTGACCGTACAGTTTCTTTGGATAGTTCCGTCAAGCACATACGAGCCTGCAATGGTTCCAACACCAGATGCCTTATATGTCTGTCTTACCTCGGCGTGTCCGATAACCTTTTCCTCATATATCGGATCTAACATTCCCTTCATGGCAGACTCAATATCCTCTATGGCATTATAAATTACCCTGTAAAGTCTGATATCCACCTTTTCCCTGTCAGCAACATCCTTTGCCTGATTATCAGGTCTGATATTAAAGCCAATAATAATTGCATTTGATGCAGATGCAAGCGTAACGTCCGACTCATTTATGGCTCCTACACCTGAGTGGATACATTTAACTGCAACCTCCTCATTGGAAAGCTTTAAGAGACTCGCCTTCACTGCCTCAACAGAGCCTTGTACATCAGCTTTAATGATAAGGTTTAAGTCTTTGACATTACCCTCCTGAATCTTATTGTAAAGGTCATCCAGTGACATTCTTGACTTCGTATCTGCAATCAGTCTTTCCTTACCTCTGTCTATAAATGCATTTGAGATTTGTCTTGCTTCCTTCTCGGAGTTGGTGGCCATAAATATTTCTCCTGACTGCGGAACACCGTTAAGACCAAGTATCTCAACAGGGGTAGAAGGATATGCCTCCTTAACCTTTCTGTGCTTATCATCAAACATGGCCCTTACCTTGCCGTGCACATCTCCCATGGCAACGCAGTCACCAACCCGGAGGGTACCCTTCTGAACAAGCACGGTTGCAACGGAACCACGTCCCTTGTCAAGCTGTGCCTCAATGACGATACCTCTCGCCTTACGCTTTTTATTTGCCTTAAGCTCCAGTATTTGTGCTGTAAGGATAATCATTTCAAGGAGGTTGTCAATACCCTCCTTTGTGTGTGCAGAAACAGGACAGAATATCGTGGAACCGCCCCAATCCTCAGGAACAAGCTCATACTCCATAAGCTCCTGCTTTACTCTTTCTATATTTGCACTTTCCTTATCTATTTTGTTGATTGCAACAATAATTTCGATTCCTGCCGCCTTGGCATGGTTGATTGCCTCAACGGTCTGCGGCATAACACCGTCGTCTGCCGCTACCACAAGAATTGCAATATCCGTAGACTGGGCACCTCTCATTCTCATTGCCGTAAATGCCTCATGTCCCGGTGTATCAAGGAATGTAATCTTCTCACCGTTTATTGATACAACTGATGCACCGATGTGCTGGGTAATACCACCTGCCTCACCTGAAATAACGGATGAATTTCTGATTGCATCAAGAAGTGAGGTCTTACCATGGTCAACGTGTCCCATTACACAGACAACAGGTGGACGTGGTGTCATAAGTGATTCGTCCTCGTCCTCCTCCTTGAGTAATTCCTCGATTACATCTACCTTTTCCTCAAGCTCCGCAATAAAATTATACTCCAAAGCAATATCTGCCGCTGAATCAAAGTCAAGCTCTGAATTTACATTCAGCATTTTACCTGCCATAAACAGCTTCTTAATCATCTGTGCAACAGGTACCTTAATCTTATCTGCAAGCTCACCGACAGTAAGGGACTCCGGAAGCACCAGAGATTTTATTACCGGCTCAACAGGCTCCTGTTTCTTTGGACGCGGCGGCTGCTGGTTCGTATTTTTTCCCTGCTTTACCCCGTTATTCTGCGGGCGGTTTCCCTGCTGCCCTTTATTTTGCTGTGGACGGTTTCCCTGCTGTTTTCCCTGTTGAGGTTTACTCTGCTGTTGCTTACCCTGCTGTTTCGGAGCACCTGATTGCTTTTCAATCTCCGCCTTACTCTGCTCCTTCTTTGGCTTTTTTGCTTCTGGTGCCTTTGGGGCAGCAACGGGAGTCTTTGCCTCTAGCTTCGGCTTTGGCTCCTTTTTCATTTTTGGCTTTGCTTTTGGTGCCGTTTCCTGCTTTGCTTCTTCCTTTTCACTTTTTACAGGTACTGCAGCCTCCTTCATGTAAATATCCCTTAAATATTGGATTAAATCCTCACTGATACTGCTCTGCGGCTTTAACCCCTCTTTTTTCTTAGCCAGCTTTACCAAAAGCTCACTGCTGGCTATTGTTTTATTTAATTCACTTGATAATTGTTTTGCTAATTCGTGTACTCTCATAGATTACACCTCCATATCTTCAATGCTGCAAAGTCTGCTTATCAACTGTATGGCAAGACCTTGTTCCGTTACCGACAATGTAGTTCTGGACTGTTTTCCAATCCTGTGCCCCAAGGTATCGCTGTCACTGAACGAAACACATGGAACATTGTAGTATTTACACTTGTTGGTAAATTTTTTACGTGTATTGTCTGATGCATCGGAAGCAATAATTACAAGAAAGGATGTTCCCTCAATTATTGACTTCTCCACCATGTAACCTCCGCTCACAAGCTTCCCTGCCTTGGCAGCAAGGGAAAGGTATGAGAGAGCCTTTTCCTCATCCTTGTTCAAGTTAATTCAACTCCCTGCTTATGGATTGGTAGATTTCATCCGGTATACTAAGCTTCAATGCTCTTTCAAGTGCTTTTGTCTTTACTGCTTTCTCAAAGCATTTGATATCCCTGCAGATATATGCTCCTCTTCCGTTTTGCTTTCCCTTAAGGTCAAGGCAGACCGTGTTATCAACTGTCCGTATCACCCGGACAAGCTCATTTTTTGCCTTCATTTCCCTGCACCCTAAACATTGTCGCTTTGGTATTTGCTTAGCCATACAGCCTACTCCTCATACTCACTAAAATCTACAAAATCATCCTCATCGTTATCCTCATCAAAATTGCCTTCAAATGCATCTTCGTATTCAAATTCCATTCCAAGCTCTCTTGCCTGACTTACACTCTTGATGTCAATCTTATATCCGGTAAGTCTTGCAGCAAGACATGCATTCTGCCCCTTTTTTCCAATTGCGAGTGAAAGCTGGTAATCAGGCACGATAACACTTGCACTCTTTGCCTCAATGTCAACGTTTACCGACACAACCTTTGACGGGCTTAATGAATTTTCAATAAACTTTTCCGGATCCTCATCCCATGTGATAATATCTATTTTCTCACCCTTTAAATCATCAACAATCGTATTTACTCTTGTACCGTTAAGACCGACACATGCTCCCACAGGGTCAACGTTCGGATCGTTTGACCAGACGGCGATTTTGGAACGTGAGCCTGCCTCTCTTGCAATGCTCTTTATTTCAACCACACCATCCGCAACCTCAGCAACCTCTTTTTCAAACAATCTCTTTACAAGCTCAGGGTGGGTTCTGGAAACAAGAATCCGAAAGCCCTTGTTTGTCTTCTTGACCTCAACAACGTAAAGCTTTATCCTCTCGCCTACCCGGTATACCTCTCCCGGAACCTGCTCGTTCTCATTGAGTACTGTATCGGTCCTCTCGTCTAAGCTGATACTGAGATTATTGCCAATATATCTTTGAACTACGCCAGTAATAATATCTTTTTCCTTACAGGCAAACTGCTCAAACACGGCATCCCTTTCGCCCTCTTTAATTGCCTGGACAATGATACTCCTTGCCTTTTGTGCGGCAATTCTTCCGAACTCCTTTGACTTAACCTCTATGCTTACGTATCCGTCAAGCTCCGCCTTACTGTCCATTGCTTTCGCCTTTGTCAATGAAATCTCACATACATCATTTGTGACCTCCTCAACAATCAGCTTCTTTTGAAATACTGAAATATCACCGGTTACTCTATCCATGGATACATCAATGACTGCATCCTTTCCAAAATCTTTTTCACAAGCGGAAATTAAGGATTTTTCTATGGCATCCATAATAACCTCTTTACTTATGTTCTTCTCTTTCTCTAACTGATTTAAAGCGTCAATTATCTCTGACATTTTTTTATCCTCCTACCTTTTATTGTTGTACAAACGCTAATCGAATCATTGAAATTTCGTTCCTGTTAATTGTAAGCTCAGTGTGTCCGCTGTCATCCCGCATAATGGTAATGGCATCATTATCATAAGCCTCCAAAATACCCGACAGCTCCTTTGTGCCGTCAATTGCCTTATAAAGCTTGATGTCCACCAGCTTACCGATACTCCTTGCAAAATCTTTTTCCTTTTTAAGGGGTCTTGTGAGCCCCGGAGAGCTTACCTCCAATATGTAAGCATCCTTGATTTTGTCTTTCTCATCCAACCGTTGCTCAAGTGCCCTGCTGATTGTAACGCAGTCATCTATGGTAATACCGCCTGCCTTATCAGCATAAACCCTCAGATAATAATCCTGCCCCTCCTTTACATATTCAACATCCACAAGCTCATAGTTCCCCTCCTTTATAATCGGAGTAACCAGTTCTGTGCAATGCTGTTCAATTTCTATCTTTTTCATAAAAGTTCCTCCCACATTTGAACATCAGCCATTTGCAGTTCCATAAAGGAAACAAAGAGTGGGTTCAAACGAACCCACTCTCTAATGTCATTATTTAAGTCTACTCAATTATAACATGTTACCAAAAAAATGCAAGAACTTTTTTAATCAGGGACAGGTGCAGGGACAGGTGCCAGCATACCAACACAATGAGCAATATCAAGTCTTACATACATATTCAGATTTTTAAGCTCGTCTGCCGCCACGTCATACTCAAGCCACATATAGCGGAAAAGGGCATATCCTTTATAGCCGTATGATAATGCTTTTCCGTATTGTGTTGCAAGGTTATTATCATATGTCATCCAGCCAAGGTCGGCTTCAGACTCCTCCCCCACCCGATAAAGTGCCAGTCCCGCATACATGGGTATGCCTATTTTATTCAGCCTGCCCCATTCCTCACACCTGTTACTGAACATGGTATCTAATTCATCACCTGCAACATAAAAATCCGTCCAGTAAATCTGGGGCATAATATAATCCACATACCCCTCATTGCTAAGCCATGTTTCAATATCCGTCCCCTGTGACTTCGTGTAAGAAAGGTTTCCCGCAGGACTGATTCCAAAGCTCACATTGGGGTTAATGCATTTTATGTTATAATACACCTTGCTAATCAGATTATTTACATGCTCCATTTTTTCATTTTGGGAAAGACCGTCCGCCATTCCCGGAACATAAAAATAATCATCAAAATGGATTCCGTCAACCTCATAATTATTTACAATTTCACACACACCGCATAGGATTAGCTGCACAGACTCCTCCTTTGACGGGTCCAGGGAAAGACAGGTATGCCCCGCCGCATTTTCATATTCAATTGTATACCTTTGAAAGAGCTCATAATATTTTGTTGCCTTAAAGCTTTTTGTTGTCGTATCGTTGTGTGACAGTCTGTACGGATTCACCCATGCCTCAAACCGAAGCCCCTTTTTGTGTGCAAGCTCTATCATTACGGAAAGCGGATCATAGCCCGGATTTTTGCGGTTACCTGATATATAGACAGACCAGGGAAAATAATCAGATGGATAAATGGCATCCCCCATGGGTCGTACCTGCACAATCACCGTATTCATGTTATTGAATATAACCCTGTCATACATGTCCGACACTTTCGTCCGAAAGCTTTCTTCATCAAGATCACAGAGCAGGCTTTGTATATCTATGTAGGAAATCCAACAGGCTCTCATTTCTTCACTACCGTGTGCCTGTGCAGCTTTTTTTCCATCATAGCCAGCCAAAAACGGAAACACAAAAAAAAGCATATACAAACAGGTTGTTATTCTTTTTTTGCAGCTTTTGTTTTTTGTTAAATAAAACATACGCACTCCAAAATCACAAGAAAATACCCCTATTTAATAATATGCTTTTTTCTTATATATCATTCTATAAACATACGATTTGATTTCTTCCGTTTTCCTTGCCTTTATACAAAAGCTTATCTGCTACAGAGATAAATAAATCAATATTTTGCTCCGTATCATAATATGCAACGCCAAAGGTCATCGTAACGCTGATTATATTATTTTCATATTCTACCCTGAGATTTTTTATGTCATCTGAAATTTTGTTTATGTACGTGAGTGCATGCTCCAGTGATCCCTTCAACACGATGATAAATTCTTCACCGCCCCATCTTGCAACAAAGCCCTCATCCTCAGGAATTTGCTTTAACGTGGCTGCTATCTTCTTTAAAACGATATCTCCGCAATTGTGTCCGTAGGTATCATTAATCCGTTTAAACCAGTCAATATCACAGATACAAAAGCTAAAACCGTTTTCAGGGTTTTCTCTCGCCGCACTTGCATACTCATCAAGAAACTTCATCGCAACACCTCTGTTGTAAATTCCCGTGAGTGCATCAATCTGTATTGAATTTTTCAGTGAATTATTCAGGACAACCAGCTCTTTTGCCATCTGCCCAAATTCATCCTTTCTGTCTGACAGATTCTCAGGAAGGACATGGGCAAAATCACCTCCATCAATCTCAGAAAGATAGTCCATAAATGACCGCTGAACCTGCAATACCTTTTTGGTAATGTATACTGCAAAAATAAGCTCTATGGCACTGGCAAAAATGCCCAGAAATATAGTGCTTCTGTTCATATCATGAATCGTTGTGTAAATATCCTCACTTGGCATACCTGCAAATACCATGCCCTGAACCATTCCGCCATTATTCACGATCGGAATATAATAACCAAAATAACGCTTTCCGTTTATATCAACACTCGTATTAAAAAATGTCTCACCCTTAGAAACATAATCTTCCCATATTTCATCAGACGTTGTATGTACATATCTGCTTCCGTCTGAATTTAATATTGTCGTGAGAATTCTTTCATTTTCGTAAAACAGGGTAACCTCTGCAGACGATAATTCCTTTGTCTTATCCAGAATTGTATAATCACCGGAAATCTTTTCCCCATCTAACCAGACATCTCCGTCAGCATCCATATAAAACGTGCCCTCTTCAATATCATCCAAGCCATAATTATGCTCCAGCATCTCTGTCGTGCTTTTTAGAAAATGCTTGGTATCATCCAGCTTGACATCAAAGACAACTCTTGTCGCAACAAAAGCAAGCACAGAACAAATAATGATAACCGGAACTATGGCAAGTACAAGAAACGACTTTCCTATTAGACTTTTGTATATTTTCATATATCTCTCCCAATAAAATACAGTATAAATATTTTACCACATAATCAAATTAAATCAAGTATATATCACGATTGTGTTACTTTCCACACATCAGCCAGACATATTTTAAGATTCTGCACGCAGGACTTTGCATCCGTTGCATATTATACCACACTTTTTATCTTTCTCCACGTTATTTTTGCTTTTCAAGATGTTATTTTTGCTTTCCACGTCATATTACCATGCTAAATTATACTATTTTCTGCCATAAAAAATGTAGCATCGTTTTAATTTGACAGCCTCTGATTCAGATATTCCTCAATGGAGTACACGGCATTTGCCCCATCGGACACAGCCGTAATAATCTGCCTTACCGCTTTTGTTCTGACATCACCTGCGGCAAAAATGCCATCCGCACTTGTCCTGCAGCTTTCGTCTGCAACAATATATCCAAAATCATCAACCTCTGCAAGGTTTTTCACAAGCTTTGCTTCCGGTTCCATGCCAACTGCAACAAAAACACCTGCTACGGAAATTTTAACTGATTCCCCTGTCCTGTTATTGACAGCAAGTATTTCCTCAACATAATTTTCTCCGTATATCTCCTTCACTTCAAAATAAGGCATAAATTTGATGTTCGCCTTATTCATAACCTTGCCCTGTATATCCTTGGATGCCCGAAGTTCCTTGCGTCTGTGTATCAGATATACCGTATCACATAGGTTGGACAAATATAATGCTTCGTGACATGCAGTATTTCCGCCGCCTACACAAGCAACAGATTTACCCTTGTAAAATGCTCCGTCACAGGTCGCACAATAGGAAACACCCATTCCAATCAGCCTGTCCTCCCCCTTTGCATTCAGTCTTTTATGGCGTGCCCCCGATGTGATAAGCACGGTTTTTGTCTCATATTTATCCCCGTTTGTCAAGGTGACCGTTTTATATGTTCCAAAATCCTCAAGTGAGGAAGCTTCCCCGCTTACAAAGGATACTCCAAGATGATCTGTATGCTCCCTGAACGCATATGCCAAATCATATCCGCTTTTTTGCGGCAGTCCCAAATAATTGTCTACCCTGTCAGCACTTATCATCTGTCCTCCGCTAAACGCTTCCTTTTCAATGACTACAATATCAAGCTTTGCCCTCATTGCATAGACAGCAGCAGAAAGTCCTGCAGGACCACTTCCGATAATCACAACATCATACATATCAAAATCTCCTTACATGTGTGCAGCTATAAATCCTTTACAACCTCGCCTGCAATCATAAGCCCCGCCACGGAAGGTACAAAGGCAACGCTTCCCGGAATTCTCTCATGCACGGAACAATCCCCGGATTTTACCTGCTTCTCCGTAGAATACACACATTTTAAGCTTTCTATACCTCTCTTCTTTAACTCACGGCGCATAACTCTTGCAAGTGGGCACACGGATGTCCCATAAATATCACCAACCTGAAACATGGATGCTTCCAGCTTATTTCCTGCACCCATACTGCTTATAATTGGCACACCTGCCGCCTTTGCCTTTATAATAATTTCTATTTTTGCAGTCACCGTATCCACTGCATCCACAACATATGAATACCCTGAAAAGTCAAATTCATCTGAATTTTCAGGGAGAAAAAAGCACTTTTTGATTTTTACATCTGCATTGGGATTAATTTCAAGAATTCTGTCTCGCATGACATCTACCTTATACTGTCCAATCGTTTTATGGGTTGCAATAATCTGGCGGTTAATGTTTGATACACTAACCATATCGCTGTCAACCAAAACAAATGCACCGACACCGCTTCTGGCGAGTGCCTCCGTTACATAACCGCCGACACCGCCAATGCCAAATATTGCAACCCTTGATTTTGAAAGCCTATCCATTTTTTCTGCACCGAGAAGCATCTCTGTACGCTCAAACTGTTCCATAGGTTGTTCACCTGCCTAAATTACTCCTCGTAGAAAATTCCGTTCTTATCTGAGGACTTCACATGGTACATCGCCTTATCCGCCCTGTCAAAACATTCCTTTATGTCCTCACCCGTCTTACATTTCACAACACCCGCACAAAAATGTATCGTATCCTTTATTTCCTCAAGACGTCTTTTCACCTCATCATACGGCATCGCCTTTGTCAACACGATAAACTCGTCCCCGCCAAATCTGCCGACTACACTATTCTCATCAAAAACCCTTGTAAGTCCGTCAGCCATTTGCTTTAAGACGCCGTCACCATACTTATGACCATATTTATCATTGATTTCCTTAAAATTATCTAAATCTAAAATTGAAAAATAAAATTCACATTCAGGCGTATCATCCATAAACTCCTGCATTTTTTCAAATGCAACCTCTTTGCGGTAAAGGTTTGTAAGCCCATCCATATCAGCCTTATAGTTCAACATTTCCCGTTGCATCTTCTCATCATGGATATCCATAATTCTACCGATTACGCTGGAAACCTTTCCATCTGCACCCAAAATACTTTTATAGTATGTTCTATGCCATCTGTATCCGCCGCCTGATATTGATGACAGGTATTCAATACTGTCCTCAATCTCATGTGTACATGCATCAATCAGTGCCTTGCGGAACATCTCCACAAAGCTGCTATGTACAATTGGGGAATTTTTACTGTACTCACTGTAATTTTCAATTTCTCTCCGCTTTTTATTGTTGGGAAAATTGTATGAAAATACCATCGTATCCCTTTTCGGATAATACTCAAACAAAAGTCCCTGTGCAGTACCCTCTAATATTTTGTACCGCTCCTCCTGCAATAAAAGCTTCTCATTAGCTTCCTCAAGCTCTTTTATTTTATCTTCCTTTTCCTTTTTGTAGGATATATCAGAAATAACCGTCAGATAAATAGGATTATCATTGATTTTGTTATCAAGCGGCACACCCTTAACATCAAACCATCCCAAGCTTTTGTCATCCCTGTAACCTCTCACGGTAAAATATATATCCTCGCCTAAAGGTGCATGCTCATTAATACATTTATTGAATTCTTCCTTATCCTCAGGAAGCAACGTTCCATAAATATCAGATTCGTATTTCCTGTATGACTCTCTCGTATAACCGATACAATCATAAAATGCCTCATTTAAGTATAAAGCCCTTATCGTTTTTCCTACCTCAAACAGACCAACACCTGCCTGAATATTTTTTAACAAAATGGTTAAAACCTCATTTACATCATCGCCCAAATATTTTAAACGGTGATAGTCGGAAATTCCATATTGCTCCCATATTTCCTCTGCGTTCATATTGTACCTCTTTTTTGTTTAATGTAAATACTCCATTATTATGTCACATTTCATTGGCATTTTCAAGGGTAACATCATATTAGCAGCTTTACAGTCCTAGTTACTTTTTTACTTTATAAGAAATTACTCCGAATTTTCTCTGGCAAAATTTAAAATCCTACCAGAATTTGCCTAAAGTTCCATGAAACGTATTCGTTTTATTGAAGATTCTCCAGTACCTTTAATAAATAGTACCAGCTTCTTTTTACGGATGCCACATCCATGCTCTCCCTTGGTGTATGCACGTTTTCCAACGTCGGTCCAAAGGAAATCATGTCCACATCCGGCATTTTCCCTGCCAGGATACCGCACTCCAGTCCTGCATGAATTGCAGTCACATGCGGTGCCTTTTGATATACCTCCTCATAGGTATGAATCATTATCTCACGGAGTCTTGACTCCGCCCGATATTCCCATGCAGGATAATCCGACTGCATCGTCACCGTACCGCCAAGATACCCAGTAAATGCAGTCACCTTCTCCATGATAAGCTGCTTTCCACCAGCAGTGTTGCTTCGGATTAAACACTGAAACACAACGTGGTCATCCTCCATAAACAAAATACCTAAGTTTAATGAGGTCTGTACCAATCCCTCAATTTCAGAACTCATTTTCTGCATACCGTCAGGAAATTGCTGCAATGCAAAAATCACACGCCTTGTACTTTCCTGATTCATACATTGCTTCGGCATATCTACAGGTGTTGCGGTGATGAGAAGCCCAGGTTCTGCCGCAGACAGCTCCTGATTTATCAGTTTTAAAAATTCCGTTATGCCTTGCTCCAGTGTATGTGCCTGATTTGCAGGAACACATACCGTTGCCTCCGCTGTCTTTGGAATTGCATTTTCTTTACCACCGCCCGAAACATGGACTAACGAAAGTGTACATGTGCGGCTCATGCTTGCCAGTGCAGCTCCGAGAAGCTTAATTGCATTGCCCCGGTTCCTATGAATTTCCGTGCCGGAATGTCCTCCCAAAAGTCCGCTCACTGTGATGCGGTATGCACATTCTGCCGCCTGATTTGTCTGCTCCATGCAAAATGGGATATCGCAGAGTGCACTGACACCGCCTGCACAGCTTACATAAAGCACCCCTTCCTCCTCTGAGTCTATGTTGATGAGCCGCTTTGCAGTGAGGTCCCTGACATCCAATGCATTGGCTCCCAGCATTCCGATTTCCTCATCACTGGTAAGCAATGCCTCAATGGGTGGGTGCGGAATGGTATCTGATGCAAGAATTGCCAAAATATAAGCAATTGCAATTCCATCATCGCCGCCAAGTGTGGTTCCTTCCGCCCAGACCTTCACACCGTCCGTACAAACCTCCAAACCATCCTGCTCCATATCTAACCTGCAGTCTTCGTCTTTTTCACAGACCATGTCCAGATGTCCCTGCAAAATCACAGGCTCACTTTTTTCATAGCCTGGTGAACCATCTGCAAAAATAACAACATTATTTGCCTCGTCTTTTCTTGCCCTAAGTCCGTGCTCCTTTGCAAATTCCATGCAAAACTCGGCAATACGGTCCGTATTTCCCGAACCGTGGGGAATAGCTGCAAGCTTTTGAAAATAATCAAATACCTCTTTGGGTGATAATTCAGATAATGACATGATACGCCTCCAAACATTTTCTATATACTATGAATTTTTTATTCCGCCTGCTCTACAAATCGTATAAAACTTTCTATTATTTATTTTATACAATTCGTCCGGTTTTATCAAGTAACTTCAAAAAGCCGCTGGAACCTGATCCAACGGCTTTTTGCTATATACAACAAATATTCATATAATTTGGAATTGCTTACATTCCCATCTGGGCTGCAACCTCTGCTGCAAAGTCCTCATTCTTCTTCTCAAGACCTTCACCTGTCTCAAAACGGACAAATTTCTTAACTGCAAGCCTGCATCCCTGTGCCTTTGCAACAGATGCTACATATGCAGCAACATTTTCCTTGTTCTCAGCCTTAACATACTCCTGCTCAAGAAGACAAACCTCCTTAAGCTCCTTGTTAAGACGTCCCTGTACCATCTTCTCGATGATATTGTCAGGCTTGCTCGCATTCTTAGGGTCATTTTTAGCCTGTGCAACAAGAATTTCAAGCTCATGTGCCTTGTACTCCTCTGATACCTCGTCAGTTGAAACATACTTCGGATTCATGGCTGCAACCTGCATTGCAACATTCTTTAAGCACTCCTCAATTGCCTCCCCTGAACCATCTGTATCAGCCTCAACAAGAACACCAATCTTTCCGCCTGCATGAATGTATGATACAACAATGCCATCTGATTTGATTCTCTCAAATCTTCTGATTGTCATATTCTCGCCAATCTTGGCAATCATAGCTGCGTGCTTTTCCTCTACCGTCATGGATGGGTCGTTTGCCCACTTCTCTGCCTTAAAGGCATCAACATCCTCAGAAGTGCTTGTAACAAGCTGGTCAACCACCTCTTTTACATATCCCTGGAACACGTCATTCTTAGCAACAAAATCTGTCTCAGCATTTACCTCAACGATTGCTGCTGTCTTTCCGCCATCAATCACAGTTGTTGCAACAATACCCTCTGCTGCAATTCTTCCTGCCTTCTTCTGTGCAGTTGCAAGTCCCTTTTCCCTCAGGAACTCCATAGCCTTATCAAAATCACCGTCACACTCTGTAAGAGCCTTCTTACAGTCCATCATTCCGGCACCTGACATTTCTCTTAACTCTTTAACCATACTAGCTGAAATAGCTGCCATCTATATAGTCCTCCTAACTAAATTATATATAAACCAATATCATGAATTGTAGAACAAAGCGTCTTTGACGCTGCAGTTCGTATCTTATGCCTCCTCAGCAGCTTCCTCCTCGGCATCAGCCTCCATGGACTCTGCCTCCTCAGGTGTCATTGCGTCCGCACCCTGGTTAGCCTCAATAACAGCATCTGCCATCTTAGATACGATAAGCTTTACTGCCCTGATTGCATCATCATTTCCCGGAATTACATAATCAAGCTCCTCCGGATCACAGTTTGTATCTGCAATGCCAACAAGCGGAATTCCAAGTGCATGAGCCTCCTGCACGCAGTTCTTTTCCTTGCGTGGATCAACTACAAATATCATGTCAGGAATTGTCTTCATGTCCTTGATACCGCCAAGGTTCTTCTGAAGCTTATCCATTTCTTTCTTAATCTCAATTACTTCCTTCTTAGGAAGAACGTCAAATGTACCGTCAGCCTCCATAGCCTCATACTTTCTAAGCTTCTCAATTCTTGTCTGAATTGTCTTAAAGTTTGTAAGCATACCACCTAACCATCTTTGGTTAACATAATACATGCCACATCTCTCTGCCTCTGACTTAACAGAATCCTGTGCCTGCTTCTTTGTACCGACAAAAAGAATCTTTCCGCCTTCTGAAACACAATCAAGCACTGCCTTGTATGCCTCGTCCACCTTACCAACAGACTTTTGTAAGTCAATGATGTAAATTCCATTACGCTCAGTATAAATATACTCAGCCATCTTAGGATTCCATCTTCTTGTCTGATGTCCAAAATGAACACCTGCCTCCAGTAACTGTTTCATTGAAATAACGCTCATAATATACCTCCTTGGTTTTTCACTTCTGTGGGATTCAAAAATATAAATGTGTTTTATTTCGTAGAGACCACCTGCGTTATGATGGCACCAGTCTACTTATCCACCCACATGTTTTTTCACACGAAGCTGATTATAACATAAATAAAAAGTGCCCGCAAGCACTTTTTATTCTTGAATGAAAAAATAAAAACACTAATTTTTTGTCTGTATACTCTTCATAAAAGCCGTTATGTACCTTTAATTTTCCTTTACGAGAAGCTTGGCAATTTCCTCATAGGACATATTGCTGTTAAACTCCTGCGACTTGATTCGTATCTGGGTAGAATAACCGTTTCTGTTCAGATAAACATCAAAGTCACTTGCATCCTTGATAATTCCTGCATTTTGAAGCAAGACAGCAACCTCGTAGGAGCCCATACCTGCCTGTACGGTTATGGTAGCCTTCACATAATCTCCGTCTCCCGGCTTTTCCGTTGTAGTCCGTTCTGTTGTCGTAGGTGCCTCTGTTGTCGTAGCCTCCGTTGTCGGTTTTTCTGTCGTAGGTGCCTCTGTTGTCGTAGCCTCTGTCGTTGTATTTTCTGTTGTAGATTCTTCCGTATCTTCAGACGTTGCAGTATCTTCCGATGTCATTTTATCCGTTGTAGGTGCCTCTGTTGTCGTTTTTTCACTGGCAGACGGTTCTTCCTTTCCGCTTGCAGAGCCCGACGAAGCAATGATATCCTTATCATCCTGTATCATTCCAAGCTTTTCCGCTCTTTTTATTATTTCCTCATCGGAAATTTTATACGCACCACCCGTCATATATGCAGCTAATAAAATGACAGCGGAAAATATGATTCCTGCACCAAGTCCTCTTATAAAATATTTTAACTTCATTATTTTGCTTCTCCTTGATATAAGTCTACCACGAGTTTCACCTCACCTACTCCAAGCCCAAGATGCTTAGCGATTTCAAGAATACTAAGCCCTGACTTGTGCATTTCCAAAATAACATCCTTGCTGCTGTCCACCTCAGGCGTAATGGTCTCTGCCTCCGCATTGTCCAGTATGTCCTCCTCCACTTCCTTGATTTCACTCTCAAGTCCTGCTTCGTTACTATTTGGCTCAACCGCAATATTATTCCGTGAAACAAACTCCTCAACTTCTTTTCTGTATTCGTCAACAACCGTTGCCGTGGACATGATTTCCTTCTGCTTGTCGGATAACATGCTGTACAAAAACATAACCTCATTATGATTTCTTGAAATTTCTTCATTTACGGTAACCGCATAATCACCTAACGCAAGTGTTTTCTGGTTTACGATTTCCGAAAGCTTTTCCTCTATCTCGTTTAATCTTCCATCAACAGAGGCAGCCATGTAATCATTTATCATGTTTGATATTTTCTCTTTTTGCTCGTCACTTAACTCATCAGGAATTTCTATTGGTCCTTCCTCTGTCTGCATTGACTGCTCAAGCGTTTCTGAAAATATATAACTGACAAATATAAAAATAATACCTATTATAATTAAAACAACAACCGGTGTAGACATTTTTATCTCCTAACGTAATTTATTATATTTTTAAATCAAAATTTACCCTGTTTATCATATCTCCTGATTTTTCCTCAGATACCTTGGTGCCATCCTTTTTCTTCTTGTTGGAATATAAATTCATGTATTTATTTCTTCCTTCTTCCTTGGCATCATGGTTCTGCTGATAAAACACAGCTTCATCCTTTTTAACGACAGTCTGGTTAACCTGTCTTGCTTCTTCCTTTACCTGTGTCTGTGCATTTGCCGTATTCAAGGTGCTCTGTGCTTCCGTATTTTGTTGAATGGAAGCAATAGGAGCTGAACTTTGCATGGCAATTATAGGTGATATCATAAAAATCACTCCTTCTTAAACATCAGCCAATTTCATGTTAATTTAGAAAGGCGTCGCTGCTATATCCCCATCCACAATACGATACATGCAGTGGTTATCCTTCTCCTTAACATTAAATACCTGTGTTGATATACACATTGTAACGCCGCGGTAAATTGAGCCGGTTATTCTTACGGAGCTCTTCTTGCTCGCCTCAAGCTTTTCTTTCAGCTTTTCAAGAAGATTATTTTTCTCCTCCCTGATTTTTTCCAGCTCATCAACACGTGCCTTATAGGTTTTAATCTGCTTAATATTTTCGGGACTAAGCGTTGCACCCTTTGCAAGCTTGGATTTGTATACTCCCAAATAAGAATTAAGCTCCTCAATCTCAGGACTGACCTCATTAATCTGGGTTACACATTCCTTTATTTCATCCATAAGCCCCGGATTGACGGCAACCTTAATCATTGTCTGTGTCTCCATTTTATTTCCAATGGAGTGGGCCTCAACAAACTTATCGCAGGCAACCTCACCGCCCACAATAAAGCCCTTCTTTCCGCTGACAACTACCTTGCCGCCTGACTCAACATTACTGTGAAGTATGGAACCGGCAATCACATTACCGCCTGCTTTTACACTTGCACTCTCGAAGAACTGGGCACATATGTCTCCGCCTGCTTCCATTTCACCCTTGCCCATGCCCTGAACGCCACGCTTTATGACAATGTTACCTCCTGCCACAAGCTTAGCAGACTCCACAACTCCATTTACCTGAATGTTACCCTTTGCCTTAACGGAAAAGCCCGTTCTGACCGTTCCATTTATGAGAACACTGCCATCATAATCTATGTCACCGGTCGATGTATCCACATCCGCAGCAACCGTATAAGTATCCGAAACAAATACTGTACTGTCAGTCAGTGATACATCCCCGTTAATCTCACTGTATATTTCTGTTTTGTCTTCAGAGTATCTTATATTTCTTCCTGCCTTTAAATAAAGCACCTTAGGCTTGTTAGTCGGAACCGTTTTTCCATAAACATCCGTACCTGCAACTCCCGCAACATGCGGAGTCAGCCTTGCAAGCAAATCTCCTTCCGCCACCTTGGTAAACAGATTGAGCGAATGAAAATCAACACTTCCGTCCTCAAGTACTGCAGGCTTTGCAAGCGGTCTTGTATTAAAGAAATATTCTATGCTTGCATCCTTTGCCAGAACAGGCTTTGTTCCCTTGGCAATCGGAATGTTCAGGCAATATTGCCTTGCAAGCAAAAATACATCAATTACCTTATTTGAAATACCATGGGTAATCTTTTCTCTCTCCAATTCCCCGAGCACTTCCCTTTTGTCCATCACACTTCCACCCGTTGACGGTGGGTAAAATCTGATGTAGGCAACCATTCTATCAGGCGATACCCTGACAACGGCACTTTCAGAAAATGGCTCAATCTTAGCATTTGATACTTTCATTTCGGCTTTTTCACCAGAAAGTCCCTCCAGCAGTGCCTTTATGTCAGACAGTTCATAATCAAAACACTTCTTATCCTCAAGAAAGCTTAATACCTCCTTGACGTCAAGTGCTTTTCCGTCGCTTATCGGCGGATATACAACCATATATGTACCATCATCCCGTATGTCAAGCTTAAAAAATGAATTTTTGTACTTCATAAATCACCTACCCCATCATCGCAGTAAAATTGTCACCAAGGAATGTTTTCATTTTCTTCAATGCCTTTGAATGAAGCTGTGAAACCCTTGATTCCGATACTGACATTGCTCTGCTTATCTCCTTAAGAGTAAGCTCCTCATAGTAATAAAGTAATACCACATTTCTTTCTTTTTCCGTGAGAGAATCCAATGCCTCCACAAGAGACTTTTTCATCTCCTTTTCCATGATGACATTTTCCGGTTCAATTCTCATATATGCAGGGTTTCCTGAGGAACGCACCTCATTGCCCTGTTCCAGAAAGTCCTCCAACGAAGATACATTTGATATGTTTGTCTGACCCTGCCAGCTTACATATTCATCCTCAGTTATTCCAAGCTCCTTCGCTATATCCTCATCTGTATACGAAGGACCCTTTTCTGTCTCCAGCTTCTTGATTGCTGCATCAATCGCCTTTTGCTTTTGTCTGACCGAACGAGGTATCCAGTCAAGCTTTCTGATCTGGTCTAAAATTGCACCCCTTATTCTCAGGCTTGCATAGGTTTCAAACTTAATACCCTTTCCATAATCAAATTTATCTATGGCATCAATCAGTCCGAATATTCCATAGCTCACCAAATCATCATATTCCACATTCGAACCGAGGTAAATGCTTAACCTGCCGGCTACTAATTTAACCAGGGGAACATATTCAATTATAATTTGTTCTCTTAAAGCGCTGTCCTTCGAATGACTGTATTCAATCCACAACCGCTCCTTGTTATCCAATATAGCCATAGTCTACCCCTTTTATTGATTTTCTTCGTTGTCAGTCTCCTCTTCTGTCTCCTCATCATCGGAAGGTGTTTCCGTAACAACCACCGTCTCCGTCATATTTGCTATCTTATCTATAAGAGCAAGTGCGATAGATGAGATAATAATAAATATTACAATAACAATAAGCAGAATAATTAATGATTCAAGCAGTGCTCTTTTATACTTTAAATTTAAAAGCAGTGTGACCAGAGCTGCCATCAACACAATAAATGCCCTTGCATACTTGTACTTCTCATTTTTATTCAAAATAAAGCAACTCCTTAGTTATATAATTTTTTTGTCCCTGCCAACATTGGTAACCGTAAGCTGGCAGGTTTCAGGGTCGAATACGATTGTTCTACCGTAATTTAAGCCCACATCCTCCGCTTCAATTCTGATGCCTAGCGACGCCAGCTTTTGCTTGACCGCTGCGATATTTTTATCACCAATGGATCCTAAATCCGAAGTTGAAGACGCAAAGCTGAACATCTTCGCTCCCCCCGCTATTTTAGCACAGAGTAACGATGTTACAATGCCCATGGAATTAAGCTTCTTTACCAGTTCTTCAATCCCTGTATCCGCAAATTTCAATTTATTTTGATTTTGTTTTATTTTGGTGCTGTCGGGCAGCATTATATGTACTAACCCTGAAACCTTTGCAATTCTATTATATAAAACAATTCCTATACAAGAACCCAAACCAATTGTTGTAATGGTATCCGGTGCCTTGCACACATTCATATCTGCTATTCCAACGACTATTGACTTAGCCATTAATGCCTCCTATTCCGAGCTTATTCAGCAGTACGTCATATGAATGCATTTCAGAAACCATCATTATAAATCCATTTATCTCCTTGTCTCCTACTATAAACTGGGAATTAATTAAAAGTGCCTTGTCACTTATCTTAGCAAATTCGATACACGGAACACTTAAAATCGATCCTGCCATATCAATACAAAGAGACGGCTGTCCATACCGGATTTTTAATCCTGATAGTGTTTCCAGAGATGCTACATATGACCCTATAAGGATATTTGCTATTTCATTAATAGCAGACATCCCCATCTCTGAGCTCCAATCTGTACTATCACCCATCAGCTGACCGACAAGATTTTTTGCGTCTTCAACGCCAAGTATGAATAGAAGCATTGCGTCCATATCTCCTGACACAAGACTCAGCACTCCGACAACGGTTGCGTCCGGTCCGCCGACAATATTCTCTAATGCATTAAAATCGTATATATCAACATGTGGTGGTGACATAACCAATTTTGTTGATAATAATACGGAAAGAGATGTTGCTGCATTGCCAGCACCTATGTTACCAAGCTCTGATAACGCATTTCTGGCATTGTCTGAAATCTTTTCCTTTCCATCTCCCATAAACGACCTCCTTTTATTCATTATCAATATCTGAAATTAAGCCACTAATGTTTAGTAATGAAATCAGTGTTTCATTATGCTTTCCAACTCCCGTAAGATAAGCTCTGGAGTCATCCGCCGTAAGCTTTTCAATGTCCTCCTCTGCGAGGGTGACAACCTCCCTTACCTCGTCAACAAGCATTCCAATCTTTGCGTTTCCCTCAGCCTTAATAATAAGGATACGCGTCAAATTTGTATTATCCACATCAGGAAGCTCAAATTTTCTCCGCATACTCATAACCGGTATAATCTCTCCGCGAAGATTGATAATACCTAAAAAGTATGGCTGTGTATGAGGAACTCTTGTTATTGGCTGTAATCTTACTATATTGTCAATGTAAGATATGTCAATTCCATATTGCTCACTGTCAAATTTTAATATAATGTACTGTTTTGTATTGACACTTGAAATATTTGTATCCATAAAGCTCCTCCTAAACTAATGTATTTGAATCAATGATAAGTGCAACCTCACCATTTCCAAGGATTGTAGCACCACTGATTAATCTTGGAACATGTATAAATTTACCAAGCGGTTTAATTACGATTTCCTGTTGTCCGAGAAGCCTGTCAACAACAAGTCCTGCCTGCTTGTCACCCTTTTTGACAATGACAACTACAAGCCCCTCATCACCTGTCTCATCCTCCTCCGTCTCCAAAGGCTCCACATCAAGCACCTCACTCAGTCTCACAAGCGGGATAACCGCTCCTCTTAAGTTAATAACCTCCTTTGTATGTACATACTTGATATCCTCAGGAAGTATCTCCTCAATCGTCACAATTGAATTGAGCGGAAGTGCATATTTTTCTCCGCATACATCAACCATTAACGCCTGGATAATGGCAAGGGTAAGCGGAAGTCTTACGATGAAGGTTGTTCCCTCTCCAAGCTTGGAGTCAACCTCAACATCACCGCCAAGACCTTCAATCTTGTTCTTGACAACATCAAGTCCAACGCCTCTTCCCGAAACATCAGAAATCTTCTCAGCAGTGGAGAATGCAGGCTGAAACAGTAAATCTACCGCATCCTTTTCAGACATATATTCTGCCTGTTCCTCCGTTATGGCTCCCTTGTCGATTGCCTTTTGCTTAATTTTTTCTACATCGATTCCTGCACCATCATCCGATACCTCGATGGTAACATTGTTTCCATCCTGATATGCATCAAGTCTGATTGTACCCACCTGCGGCTTGCCAATCTTTAATCTGTCGATTGTCGATTCCAAACCGTGGTCAGCGGCATTTCTGAGCATGTGCATAAGCGGGTCACCAATTTCATCAATAACCGTTCTGTCAAGCTCGGTGTCCTCACCAGTCATAACAAGCTCCATTTCCTTGTTCAGCTTTTTGGACAGGTCTCTTATCATTCTTGGGAACCGGTTGACTACACTCTCAATCGGCACCATTCTTGTCTTCATGACCGACTCATGAAGATTTGTGGTCACTCTCTCCAAATACTCAATCTGCTCATTAAACTGCTGGTCCTGTGTTGCAGCAACACCTGTAACGGAAACAAGCCCGTTCTTTGCAATGATAAGCTCAGATACAAGGTTCATCAAATCATCCAGCTTATCGATATCAACTCTGACCGAACGGTTGACAACCGGCTTACCGCCTGACTTGGCAGGTGCCTTCTTCTCTTCCTTTTTCTCAGCTGTCTCCTTCTTAAGTTCATCCGCCTGCTTAACCTCACCTGTCTTTGCTGCGGTCTCCTGAACCTCATCCGGAATTTTGAATTCCTCTATAACAGCTTCCTCTATCTCCGATACGCTCTCTATAATTTTTTTAATTTCCTCGAGGGAACTCTCCGATACAATGAACATTGAAAAATCGAAATCAAACTTTTCGTCCTCTATATCCTGTGCAATCGGGACGGATTTAATAATCTCACCCTTGGCTTCAATTCCTTTGAATACCAGGAAAGCCCTTGCAGCCTTAAGAAGACAGGATTCCTGGATGTAAACTGTAGCCGCATATACATTAAGACCCTTTGCCTTCGCCTCGTTCATGGCATTTTTCTCAAAATCAGCAATCGGAACAGACAGGAATTTTCTCTTGTCGCCATCCGTCTTTTCCTCTACCTTTTCTTCCTTCTTCGTCTCAGCAGCAGGTGCCTTTTCTTCTGATGTGTCATTTAATGCATCATTAAGAAGACCGATAAGCTCCTCGTTATCCTCGGTTCCCTCATCAGCAGTTTCAATTATGCAGGTCAAATAACCCTCAATGGCGTCCAGACACTTGAATACAATATCAACCATATCTGCATTTACATTGAGCTTTCCGTTTCTTATCTCAGAGAAAACATTTTCCATGTCATGTGTCAGTCTCTGCATCCGCTTAAAGCCCATTGTTCCTGCCATACCCTTTAATGAATGTGCAGCTCTGAATATTTCATTTACGGTGTCAATGTTTTCAGGCTCTGCTTCCAAAATAAGAACCTGATCATTTAACGTCTGTAAATGTTCCTTTGTCTCGTCAATAAATATCTCCAGGTATTGACTTAAGTCCATTAACGTACCCCCACTTTCTTTGTAATAGCGTCGGCAATTTCATCCAAGCTGCATACATAATCTGTAAGCCCTTTATCATATATGGCCTTTGGCATACCATAAACTGTACTTGAATATTCATCCTGTGCTATCACATATATTTTTTTCTTTCTTGATAGTTCTGATATTCCGTTGGTGCCGTCCGCACCCATACCTGTCAAAACAACACAAATAATTTCGTCGAAGGAAACATCACACAAGCTGTGGTACATAATGTTTCCACAAGGCTTAAGACCTCCAATCGGAGGCGTATTATCAAAAACGATTCTGTGCGAGTCATTTATGGACTTGACCGTAAGATGTGTGCCGCCCTTGGCAATATATACAACGCCCTTTTGCAGCTTCTCGTTTTCTTCTGCTTCCTTAACCTCAATTTTACTCAAATCATTCAATCTGGCAGACAAAGAATTTGTAAATCCAGCCGGCATATGCTGTACCACAAGCATCGGTGCATCAAGATTTGGCGGAAGCTTTGGCAAAACACTTTGGAGTGCCTTTGGTCCTCCCGTTGAACACACAAGTGCAACAAGTTTATTTCCCGTATGCTTGTCAAGAGACTTGTTGCCCTTCTTAACCTCAACCGCTTTTTTCTCATGCTCCAATTGGAACTGCTCAGGAAAAACGTTTATAATATCATTTTTCTGCTTAAGCTCCGTCGCCACAAAGAGTGCATTATGTATTCTTCTGATAAAGAGTTCATCCTCACTCTCATGCCTGCCTGACGGCTTCTTAATGAACTCAATGGCACCAAGCTCAAGAGCCGTAATCGTTTCCCTTGTATCTTCGCTGGAGCTGAAAATAATAATTGGAATTGTGCTTTTCCGCCTTGTCATTTCCTTGAGGAATTCCAGTCCTGACATCTTTGGCATATTTAAATCACATATGATTGCATCAATGTCATTTTTTACCGCCAGATAATCCAATGCATCAATTGCATTAAACGCTGAGTAAACGACTCTGTATTCGGTTGTTTTGTTTATTATATCAGACATAACTCTTCTCATAAGTGCAGAGTCATCAATGATTAATATTTTTTTCATTTTACTTATATCCTATTCCTTTTGCCCTTGCAACACGTTCACTCTCAAAGATATACTTGATTATCTTATCCCTGTCGTCCTTTGCAATCTTCATAAATTCAAGCCTCTGCTCATATAAATCACGTCCATCCATCAACAGACTGCTTAACACGCGTGCAAATAAACTGAATTTGAGTATTTCATCCACTATGACTAACTCAAACCGAATCTTCACAATCTCATTTTTTTCCAGATGGTCCTTTTGTACAATCTTGGCACCGCCGCCACTTATATCAATGAATCTTGCAGGCTGCCATTCAAGGTCATCCTCGGTAATTGTTATGTCATCCGGAACCCCCGTCTCATATTCGCTGTCCGTCACAACCCTGATCTGTGCTCCCATGGAGCATTTATACCTGTAAAAATCTCTCCTTTGCAGCTTTGCCAGCTCTCCCAGCATAAATACCTCAAGGAAAAACAAATTTCCACTCTTGTACCTTGACGTAATTAAAACATTACACTGTAATAATCCCTGATCCGTATAAAAACATGCCGAAAACTTTTCATCAACAGGCAACGGCACTATTTTTCCATCATAAATCGGCATAGCAATCTGAAGTGTATCTGATGAGACAAAATCGCATATCTTGCTTACATATACTTTCCTGTCCTTATCATTTTTAATTATCTGCTCCAGCTTAACCAATTCAATTTTATTACCGACAGCAATTCCCATAATCGTCCCTTTCTTTTTTTAAATTATTTTCTTCTTTTTGATTTAATAAAGTTATGAAATACCCTTGCTATACCCTGTCTTTTGTCATAATCATTTCTATCATCATCAAACAGTTTTGATGCGATACCTGCTATAGATTTTGACACTGGTGAATCAGGATAAGCCTCAACAATCGGCTTTTGTTCTATTACCGCATTTGATGCATGTTTATCATGCGGTACTGCACCCAAGTACTTAAGGTTGGTTCCCA
The DNA here is from genome assembly GCA_023666705.1 of Bacteroides sp. Taxonomy (GTDB): domain Bacteria; phylum Bacillota; class Clostridia; order Lachnospirales; family Lachnospiraceae; genus Coprococcus_C. The sequence goes on along the minus strand of JAMPBO010000005.1, from coordinate 144,334 downwards.
AAAACTTTGATGAAACCGTATTTATTTTATTGTATATCTCAATACCTTCATCCTTATTTGTCACTCTGTTCGCAATTACATTGATAGATTTACACAATGGGTCAAACAGATTTTTTCTTCTAAGTACCTTTAGAAGCGAATATGAGTCTGTGATTGACGTTGGCTCAGGAGTAACCACAAGTATAACCTCAGGGCTTACAAGAACAAACTCCATAACGGAATCCGCTATTCCTGCACCTGTATCAATAATGAGCACATCACACATGGCATCAAGCTTTGACAGCTTTGACACCAACAGCTTTATATTTTCGTTACTTAAGGTGGCAAGCTCAGAAACACCGGAGCCGCCCGATATAAAGCCTATGTTTCCCGGTCCCGGAGTAATAATCTCCTCCATGGACTTGTTGTTATATATGGTGTCAAGAAGATTGTACTTTGGTCTTATGCCAAGCATAACCTCCACATTGGCAAGCCCGAAATCAGCATCAAAAATAATGACCTTCTTCCCACGCTTTGTGAGCTCCATAGCCAAATTGACGGAAATGCTTGTTTTTCCCACGCCGCCTTTTCCACTTGTAACGGTAATCACACGGGCATTGGATATCACATTTCCCTCGTCAACCAATTGTCTTAATTTAGAAGCCTGATCCATTATTCAGTACCTCCCAATAGTTTTTTCGCTATTACCTGAGGATTAAGACTTCCCATGTCGTCAGGAACATTTTGTCCCCATGTGACATAAGAAAGCTGTTTGTTCATATCAAGCTTCAAATTAAGTATATTTCCTAAACCTCTTGTCTCATCAAGCTTTGTAAAAATAAGCTTGTAATCAAACATTTCTTCGTATGTTTTTGCAATGCTCAGTAAGTCGCTGTATTTTGTGGTTACACTTACAACGAGATAAATCTCTTTTTCATAATCCTTCACGGCATTGATAATAGATGCCAAATCATTTTTCTGCTCATTGTTTTTATGGGAACGTCCCGCCGTGTCCACAAATATAAGGTCACATTCCTTGTATTTTTCCACAAGATTTTTCATTTCCTCCGGGGTATAGACTACCTCCATCGGCGTATTGATTATATTTGCGTATGTTTTTATCTGGTCAATGGCTGCAATTCTGTACGTATCAACAGAAAACATAGCAATATCAAGCTTTTCCTCAATCTTATACTTTGAGGCAAGCTTTGCCATTGTAGTTGTTTTTCCAACACCCGTACTACCCACAAAAAATACGATTTTGGGTTTCTTTTCTTCTGCCTTTAAATTGGCAATCTCGCCAAGCTTAAGGACAATCTTCTGGTAAATTTTGGACAAAACATTATCTAACGGCTGCTCATCATTGGAAAGCTCAAGCTCATCAATAATGGCATCCACATGCTTTTCGGACAATTCATTTTCTATCAGCTGACTGCGGATCAGGTCAACTACCTTATTGCCCTGCTCCTTTTCCTCTGCGGCGTCATCCGATGCCTCTGCATCTTTTTCATCCTTTTTGTCTGTGTCGGAGGCCTCCTCAGCCTTAGCTACAGAAACCTGCTGCTCCAAAAGCTTTGCTATATTATTAATCTTTTCTTCGATTGCATTTTTTGCCTCATCCGTAAATTCATTGTCGGAATTGGCAAAAACATTTCCAAATCTATAATACTCGCTCTTTGTATCTGATGTTACCGTTCTTTCAGAAGCTATGCTTTTCTTTTCATTAACATTATCGTCAATTGCGGCGGTAAGCTCCACCCTGTTTTTCTTGAAGAGCTTAAAAATGCCCTTCGGCTTAATCGTTTTGATGTTCATAACGATAGCCTCCGGTCCAAGCTCCTCTCTTGCCATCAATGTGGCCTCTTTTTCTGTTTGTGCCTCAAATTTTTTAATTATCATTTACCGTCACCACTCCCACGGACTTGAGTTCAATATCAGAGTCAATCTCATTGTAAGAAATAACAATCAAATCCTTAAAATATTCGCTTGTAAGCTTCTTAAAGTACATTCTCACAATCGGAGATGTAATTATAATTGGTGCCTGTCCCTTGTTCTCAAGCTTCTTAAGCTCCACTTCCGTAGAGTTTAATATCTCCTTTGTAACTGCCGGGTCAAGGGCAATGTATGCTCCCTGCTCCGTCTGCTTGACGGAATTCATAATCATCTGCTCCACCTTAGGGTCAAGGGTAATTACCGTAGTAAGCTCCTCGTCTCCAAAGTATTTGTTTGATATTGCACGCTTCAATGCCTGACGCACATATTCCGTAAGTATATCGGTATCCCTTGATGTAGCAGCATAATCTGCCAGCGTTTCGAAAATGGTAACAAGGTCCCTGATTGAAATGCCCTCCTTGAGGAGATTTTGCAATACCTTTTGAATGTCACCCACACCAAGAAGCTTCGGCACAAGCTCATCCACGAGGGTCTTGTTAGTCTCCGTAATGTTATCGATAAGATTTTGAACATCCTGTCTGTTGAGAAGCTCGTCAAGATGCTCCTTGATAACCTCCGTTAAATGTGTGGCTATAATGGACGGTGGGTCTACAACCGTATAGCCAAGTGACTCAGCACGCTCCCTCTGGGATTCCGTAATCCACATGGCTTCCAGATGGAAGGCAGGCTCAAAGGTAGGAATTCCCGTGATTTCATCCTCAACATATCCCGGATTCATCGCCATATAGTGGTCAAACAGGATTTCTCCCTCACTAACCTGTATGCCTTTTATTTTTATAATGTATTGGTTCGGATTAAGCTGTATGTTATCTCGGAGTCTTATAATCGGCACAACTGCACCAAGCTCCAGAGCAATCTGTCTTCTTATCATAACAACACGGTCAAGGAGATCACCGCCCTGATTGACATCCGCTAAAGGTATTATACCATAACCAAACTCCAATTCAATAGGGTCAACCTGAAGAAGTGAATTAACATTTTCGTGTCTGCGGACTTCATCTGCCTGTATCTCCTCCTCCTCTACCTCTTCCTTGATGGCAGCCTCCTCCTGGGAGCCTTTAATGGCAAAGGAAAGAACGATAAAGAGTATGCCATATGCACAGCAAAATACAGGATTAAGCGGGGTGAAAAATCCCAGTCCAATCATGGTTGCTCCGACCATGAGCAGCACCTTCGGTATGCTGAACAACTGTCCAATCAGGATATCGCCTATGTTCTCTTCCTTGGATGCCTTTGTGACAAGGATACCTGTGGAAAGAGAGATAAGCATGGACGGAATCTGTGATACAAGTCCGTCACCGATTGTAAGGATGACAAATTTATCCAGTGCCTCCGTAATGGTAAGCCCCATGGAGGTCATGCCGATGACAATTCCTCCCACGACATTGATAAGCGTTATGATAAGACCTGCAGTGGCGTCTCCCTTAACGTACTTGGAAGCACCGTCCATGGCTCCGAAGAATGCCGACTCCGCCTGTATCTTTTCACGTCTGGCAATTGCCTCCTGGTCTGTGATTGCTCCTGTATTCAGGTCTGCATCAATCGCCATCTGTTTACCGGGCATGGCATCCAGCGTAAATCTTGCCGTTACCTCGGAAACTCTCTCAGAACCTTTATTGATAACTACCATTTGGACAATAATCAGTACAACAAAGATAATGGTACCGATAACAAGGCTTCCTCCGCCTACAAAGGAACCGAAAACCTCGATAACCTGTCCCGGGTCACCAGTGGAAAGAATCAGCCTTGTGGAGGAAACATTCAGTGATATCCTAAATATTGTCGTAAACAAAAGCAGCGTTGGAAAGCCTGACATATTGAGCGTTTCCTTTGTAAACAGACAGTTAAATACTATGATAAGGGACATGGAAATATTAAACAAAATGAACACATCCAACAGCTGTGGAGGCATAGGAATAATAAAGAATACAACTGCTGCAAGTAAGTATATTCCTAAGAACAAATCATTTCGTCTCATTATTTCACAAGCCTCCTTTCCTAATCGTTACAATGCTAACCATGCTTAACCGGCTTTATTTTTTATACCATATACATATGCAAGAATTTCTGCCACTGACTGATAAAGCTCCGGCGGGATTTCCCTGCCCACCTCAACATTTGCATAAAGCATTCTTGCAAGTGGTTTATTTTCAACTATTTCAACATTATTTTCCCTTGCTATGTCCTTGATTTTAAACGCAAGATAATCGGCTCCCTTCGCCGTGACAACCGGTGCCATATTTTCCGTGTTGTCGTATTTTAAGGCAACCGCAAAATGAGTAGGATTTGTAATAACAACATCCGCTTCAGGAATACTCTGCATCATCCTTCGTCTGGAAGCCTGCTGCATACGCTGTCTCTGCTGACTCTTAACCTTCGGATCTCCTTCCTGGTTTTTATACTCATCCTTAACCTCCTGCTTTGTCATCTTTATATCCTTCTTATGCTTCCATCTCTGGAACGCATAATCCGCAAGGCTTAAGACAACATAAACAAGTGATATTTTCATTCCAAGCTCAAATACCAGATTATACAAAATAACAAGGCAATCCTTAATATCATAATCGTAAAGAGTCACGACAATGCCCACGTTATCCTTTACAACAGAATAACAGACAGCAGAAAATATAGCTATCTTTAAAATTGCCATGAGCAGCTCAAACAATGCCTGCTTGGAAAACATCCGCTTAAATCCGCTTATGGGATTTAATTTGCTTGCTTTCGGCTTTAACGGCTTTGCAGTCACCATCCATTTAATCTGTATTTTCTGTGATGCAAATGCCACAATAAACGCAATAATCAAAAATGGCAGACAGGTAATCAAAATATAAAGCAGTGCATTGAGCATAATCTGCCATACCGTTACCGAGTTAAAATCATCATTTGGATAGATTGACATTTCTCTCCAAAATCTGAGAAAAACGCTTACCATCCGTTCACCCAGAAAACCCATAAATACCCGTAAGGATATAAAAAGAGCCAAAAGTGAAAATGCAGTTGAAATTTCCTTACTTTTAGCAACCTGTCCTTCTTTTCTGGTATCCTCAATTTTCTTGGCGGTTGGCTCCTCTGTTTTCTCTCCGTTCTGTTCTGCAAAGAACTGGAGGTCATATTTTATTCGGGAATCCGAGTATAATTCCATGTCACAATCCACCTATCAGTGAGCTTAACATATCCTGCATTCTGTCTACAAGGTAATTTGCAATATTCGGAATGAACATAATCGTTATGGTCAGGGTTAACATTCCGACAAGCACCTTAAGCTGCATACCGATTGCAAACATATTCATCTGCGGCGAGCTCTTGGTAAGTATACCTAAAATAACATTCAGCATAACCGCAGCCAGAAAAATCGGCATTGCAATCCGAAAGCCAATGGTAAAATACTGTACAATAAAGGATAACACACTCGCATATACCGAGGGCAGATTCAGGCTGACGCTTCCAACCGGAACAAGCTCAAAGGTTTCCGCAATTGCACGTATTATATAATGGTGCATACCTGTAATAATAATGATTAAATAAATTAATTTATCATATAACTCTGCCGTTATGGTTACCATGGCACCCGTATTCGGATCAAAAGCCGAAGACATGGTAAAGCCGATTTCCCTGTCGATAAACTCGCCTGCCAATATAAGCGTAGACATGACAAGTCTTGCCACAAATCCAAGGGAAAGTCCAACGGCAGCTTCTTTCAAAACCAAAAAAGTATATCCTAAAACCGAATCATACACCGGAAGTCCAATACTCATGGAAGAAAAAATGGTTAAGGATATGCAAATACCAATCAAAACCCTTAACCTGGCATTAATACTTCTGTGACTAAACAACGGTGCAGCTGCAACGAAACAGCCTGTCCGCACCACAACCAACAAAAAAGCTTCCAATGTTAAGGTAGATATTGTCAAATCCATAGCACTACCTCACAAAATCTCCAAACCTGCTGTAAAGATCCTGAATAAACTGAGATATGTTACTCATAATCCAGTCACCACATATTATCAGCGTAAGAAAAATAGAGAGCATTTTGGGAACAAATGTTAACGTCTGCTCCTGTATGGATGTTACAGTCTGAAATATACTAATTACAAGACCAATCACAAGTGACACCAAAAGCATTGGTGCACTGCATTTTATGACAAGCCATATAGCCTGAACAGCAACATCTATGACATCTCCTGTACTCACTGACAATCACCTCTTTGTTCTTAGAGTAAAACCAATATGTATTATATGTCACAAGTTAAACGACATAACAAGCTGACCAATCACAAGATTCCATCCGTCAGCCAATATAAACAACAATATCTTGAATGGCATGGATATTGTCGTAGGCGGCAGCATCATCATACCCATTGCCATCAGTACTGACGATACAACCATATCAATCACAATAAAAGGAATATAAATCAAAAATCCGATTATAAATGCCGCCCGAAGCTCACTTATAATAAAGGCGGGAATCACAACGGTAATCGGAATGTCATCCAAGGTCTCTACCATGTCAATCTTGGCGATATCCATGAACAGCCTGAGGTCATCCTGTCTGACCTGATTCATCATAAATTCCCGAAGCGGCTCTATACTATTGCTTATCGCTTCAGACTGGGTTATCTCATTTGCTGCCAAAGGGTCCAATGCCTGGGTTTTTACGTTATTAAAAACCGGTGCCATAATAAAAATGGTTAAAAACAACGAGAGCCCAATCAATACATTATTTGGTGGCGAGGACTGTGTGCCTATGGCGGTTCTCAAAAAATGAAGAACAACAATGATCCTTGTAAAGGATGTCACCATAACTAATATTGACGGAGCTATTGAAATCACCGTAATAACCAACAACAGCTGAAGAGTTCCGGAAAGAGTGGTTTCGTCGGAATTAGAGTTAAACGTAAGTCCGGCAGAAAATCCGTCATCGTCATCGATGCCCGTTTCTATTCCCTCCTCAGGGTCAGTTTCCGGGGTTATACCCGTAGCATATGAACTTGTACCAGAAAATATAACAACGACAGCAATAACAAATAATAATAAAAATTTGCAAAGCTTCTTATGTTTCATTCTAAAACCTACTTTTATCATGCGTAATAAACGCACTAAATTAAATTCCAATGGGCAGACCATCCCCAAAATTGCAGACTGCCCTCACGAATCATCAGACCGATTATCCTCGCCACTCCTCTGTCCTGATTTACTGCTAAGCTGTGCAAGCACATCCTTAAAGCTCTTTTTGGAGCCATCATCCACAGTCATACCTTCAGAGACGCGTGGAGTATAATCAGATAATTTATCTATAAAAGTTATCTCATCTTTTCCTACCCCAAGTGCATAATATGAGCCATTAATTTGTGCAATAACAATAAACTTGTTGTTTCCCACACTCATCGATTCCACAATCTTAAGACCTGTTTTGCCGACAAGGGAATTACTGTGGTACTTTGCCACAAACCTTGTTGCATAATAGGCTAAAATCAGTATCACAACAAATATCAATATAAGCTTGATAAACTGCCAAATTGTCTGGCTACTCATACTACCCGTGAGCAATATTGCCATCTTTAACCAACTGCCTTCTTAACAGCCTCAAGAACTCTGTCAGGCTGGAACGGCTTAACAATAAAGTCTCTTGCTCCTGACTGAATGGACTCAATAACCATAGCCTGCTGTCCCATTGCAGAACACATAACTACGCTCGCATTTGGGTCGCTTTCCTTAATCTTCTTAAGGGCCTGTATACCATCCATCTCAGGCATGGTGATATCCATCAATACCAGGTCCGGCTTAGTTTCAGCGTATTTTTCAACAGCCTTAGCGCCATTTTCCGCCTCACCAGCGACGTTGTAACCATTTTTTACCAAAATGTCCTTAATCATCATTCTCATAAATGCTGCATCATCGCATATAAGTATACTCTTTGCCATAATTTATTCTCCTTTTTTACATTTTTTCCTTGATAATTTCCGTGATTCGTATACCGAAGCTTTCCTCGATAACTACTACCTCACCCTTCGCAACAAGCTTTTGGTTCACCATTACATCTATCGGCTCACCTGCAAGCTTATCCAATTCAATAATTGTACCCGGAGAAAATTCGAGAATTTCCTTAATCGATTTTCTCGTTCTGCCTAATACAACAGAAACCTCCAAAGGAACATCCATTATTAAATCTATGTTCTCCTGCTGTAATGCAGGATTAACAATCGGATTAAATGCCTGGAACTGGACATTTTGGACATTTACGTCCTGTCCGCCCATCATTGGCATACCCATCATCGGCATACCCATCATTGGTTGATTCATCATCGGTTGTCCACCCATCATTGGCTGTCCGCCCATCGGTTGACTTTGCTGCGGTGCGGCTTGCGGTGCAGCAGCAGGTGCAGGTTGTGGTGATGGCTGCGGTGCAGCAGCAGGTGCACTTGTCTCCTCGTTTCCTTCATCATCGTCCGTACTGAATATGCTGTAAAGCTCCTTCGCAAAATCAAGCGGATAGAGCTGCATAATCGTACTATCTACAAGGTCTCCAATGGTCATTCTGAACGTTACCTGTACAAAATCACCATGCATAAATTGTGTGACCTTATCTTCATCAATATCTCCCGCCATATCTACCAAATCGGCTTCCGGAGGGCTGATATCAATCTTACGCTTCAACATGGATGAAAGTGATGTTGCCGAGGAACCCATCATCTGGTTCATCGCCTCACATATTGCACTAAAGTGAATATCTGAAAGCTCTGCCGCAGGATTCAGTCCATCTCCTCCCATCATCAAGTCTGTAATTATTTTAACGTCGTCCTCCTTTAAGATTAAGACGTTGTTTCCATCAATGCCTTCTCTATAGAATATGTTTATGAAGACGCAAGGTTTCGCATAACTTCCTGACAGTTCTTCCCAATTTGTTATCTTTACTACCGGTGTGGTAATAACAACCTTTTGATTAACTAAGGAATAAAGGGTTGTTGCCGCCGTACCCATACAGATGTTGGATATTTCGCCAATTGCATCCTTCTCATCATCAGATAAGGTAATACCTTCTGCATCAGCCGGAGCTGAATCCGCCGATCCGCCGCCAAGCAAAGCATTGATTTCCTCCTGAGATAGCATTCCGTCCATCTACTTTATTCCTCCTCTCTGATTATTTCTGTAACTTTTACTGCATAATTTCTTTCAGACGAACCAGGTAACGCTTTAAATTTTACTATATTACCTACATAAATATCAAGTTCATCTTCAATTTTTTTATCTAATTTAATTATATCTCCAATCTGAAGATTAATAAAATCCATAACCATAATCGTGCTTTTTCCCAACTCAGCCGATACAGGAATCAGTGCCTTATTGATTGCAGTTTCGATAAGCTCTGAATAATTTTGCTCATCCCGATCCTGCATCGTTGCAAACCAGTATTTGGTGTTCAGCTTATCCATAACATCTTCCAGCGTAATGTAAGGGAGACAAACATTCATAAGTCCCTCAATACCGCCTACGTTAATGTTAATGGTAATTATGGCAATCATTTCTGTCGGTGAAATAATTTGGGCAAACTGCGAATTGGTTTCGATACGCTCCAAATACGGCGTTATCTCCACAACATTGCCCCAGGGCTCACGCAACAAATCAATTATTATGTTAAATACTCTCTCAAGGATAGATATTTCTATCTCAGAAAATTCCCTGGTTTTCACCAGAGGTTCTCCCATTCCTCCAAGCATCCTGTCTATGATTGCATAGCCAATATTGGTTGCCATTTCCAAAATTATGTTTCCGTTTAACGGAGCCATATTTACAACTCCCAGCAACACCGGATTGGATAAGGCATTGGAGAACTCCTGATAGGTAATCGCCTCCGAGTTCATTATCTCAACCTGAACGTTTTTCCTAAAGTATGCGGGCAGGTTACTGCTCAACAATCTGCCAAAATGCTCAAAGATAATTTCAAGCGTCCGAAGATGCTCCTTCGAAAATTTAGCAGGTCTTGAAAAATCATAATCCTTAACCTTAACGCTACTGGTATCTTCTATATCTCCAACATCCAGTTCGCCAGAGCTAAGCTGCTTCAACAGGCTGTCTATTTCATTTTGTGAGAGTACGTCTGACATATCCTCATCTCCCTTAGCTCATAGTGACTACTGTGCTACCCAATTATAGAAATTAATAGAATAAATGCACTCTGTTCCATAATATTCCTTAAGGGATGCAAGAAGCTTTTCCTTTATTTCCCTTTGAACATCCACATCCCTAACCTGTTCAAATGTATACTGTCCGACAAGATCACGGGTCATGTCATACACGGCTGCCGTTGACTGCTCAAGATTTTTCTGCGTCTGGCTGTAATCCTTCGCTGTCTTGTCAAGGTTAATTGTAAGACCATATTGAAGTGCATGTGACTTATCTGAACCATCCGAAACAAGATTGATTGGATTTCCCTGCTCCAGCTGGAACGGTACAAGGTCACTAACATTAACATTTCCTCCATTTTCCGATTTCTGCGAAGCAAGCTCAATATCAAGCACCTCAGAGATATCGGCAATCAACTTATTTGTCTTTGATGCCGATGGCAAAAATGCAAAAAACATAATAATGGTAAGTACAAGATTAATCACACATATTGCTAAAATAAGCACTGTAATAAGATTTTTTCTCATAAATCGTTTCTCCTTAATCTAATAATAGTCTGTTTAATCAGAGTTCTGCGGATTAAAAATCTTTATTGAAACTCTTCGGTTTTTCGCTCTTCCTTCCTCCGTTGCATTGGACGCTACCGGCTTACTGTCACCGTATCCGGTAATCTTCATGTTTGAGTCTATAAAGTTTTCCTGCTCCATAATGTACTCATATACACTTCTTGCACGTTCCGCTGAAAGCTCTCTGTTGTTTTCGAAGCTGGAGGTTGAAATCGGAACATTGTCCGTATGTCCCTCTATCTCAATTATACAATATCTGTATTTGGTAAGTATACTGGCAATTTTCTGTAAAAACAGCTTGGAATCATCCTTTATCCTTGCACTTCCTGATTCAAACAAAATGGAACCGTTCAAATCAAGCTCTACATACTGTGCCGTATAATCGATATTGATAACTGTATCTATTCTATATGCCTCAGCACTTTGAACAATCTCCTCATACATTTCCTCGGACTGTTCCTCGCCGCGGTTTTGATATTCTTCCTTAAGCTCGTCATCCGACAACCGCTCCGCATCACTTCTTGACGATACACTCTCGTCACCGGTTTCGCCTTCTATGTTCTTTCCTGCTTCCGTCAATATACTGTTGATATCCGGTATCTGTGTCACACCGCCGGAAAGCATATCGCCGTCAACAAGCGAGACTGTACCATCATTCAGTACATTAAAGGTAATATTGTCAAAGGATGCCGCAATCTTCTGTATCTTGCCCTCATCCATGGTGGAACTGGCAAACAGCAATACAAAGAAGCAAAGCAACAGGTTCATGAGGTCGCTGAATGTCGCCATCCATGCCGGCGAGCCTTCTTCTGCAGGTGGTTCTTTTCTCTTCGCCATTAAGCCGCACCGCCTTCCTCTTCGCCGAAGCTCTTCCTCTCCTTAGGTGACAGGAATGATTTCAGCTTTTCCTCTATTACTCTAGGGTTCTCGCCTGCCTGTATGGACAGGATACCTTCTATCATAACTTCCTTTAATTTGATTTCCTTGGCATTTAATTTTGAAAGTTTTCCTGAAACAGGCGAACAAATCCAGTTTGCAAGCACAGAACCATACAGTGTAGTTACAAGTGCCACAGCCATGTTTGGTCCGATAGAATCAGGATCAGACAAGTCCTTCAGCATGTTAATAAGACCGATCAGGGTACCAATCATACCCCAGGCAGGACCCATCGCACCAAGTCCCTTCCAGAACTGGATGTTGTCCTGATGTCTGGCGTCCACATTTACAAGCTCAGCTTCAAGTATGCTTCTTACAAGCTCAGGATCCGTACCATCGACAATAAGCATAAGCCCTTTTTTCATAAATTCGTCTTCCAGTGAATTTGCAGACTCCTCAAGAGCAAGAAGACCTTCTCTTCTCGCAAGATTAGACAAATCAATGATAGATCTTATCGTATCCGCCTCACTCTGTTTTGGCGTCTTAAATATAAGTGTAAACGACTTAATTCCAGCAAAAAAATCGCCTAATGGATTGGTAGCAAGCATGGCACCAAAAGCTCCTCCGAATGTAATAAGTGCCGATGGAGCATCAAGGAATGATTTTAGTGCACCCATTCCCTTATCATTTGTTATACCGAATACCATAAGTGCAAACGCTGCAATTAGACCGATTATGGAAGCTATATCCACTTTATCTCACCTCTGATATAAATTATAATGTAAAAATTTTCTTCTTATAGTTGATGACCATACCAGCAACCTCTTCTGCTGTTTCATTCACTATAAGCTTTTTCCCGCTGACAAGTGTAATAACCGTATCAGGTGTTTCTTCAATAGTTTCTATCATTTCCGCATTTACGGTAATTTTCTTTCCTTTTAATCTGGTAACTTCTATCATAAAAAACACCTCATTATCCGAGATTACACGCCCGTATCATAAAAAAATACCGATGCAATATATGTACATTTACGGTTCGATGAAATTATAGCACATTTGTAATTTTATGTCTATAAAAAATATTAAAAATAGAGACAAAAATGGAGACAACTTGAGAATGTTTTTCAAGATGTCTCCACGTTTTATCTCATTGAAATATTGTATTATAACAATTATCTCTTAAGGTTTACAAGCTCTTCCAGCAATGTATCAGATGTAGTTATAATACGTGAGTTAGCCTGGAAACCTCTCTGGGTTGTAATCATATCGGTAAACTCCAATGACAAATCAACATTCGACATTTCAAGAACGCCCTGTGACATTTTGCCGCCGTCCTCGTTTACGGCAGAGCCGATGCCGTCAAAGTCACCTGAGTTCTGTGTTGTAACATACAGGCTGTCACCGACTGCTTCCAGTGCCATTGGGTTTGTAAAGTTTGCAACGGCAATCTGACCGAGCAGCTTTGTCTCACCATTGCTGTATGTACCAAACAGCATACCTGCTTCATCAATTGTGACACCTTTAAGCTTTCCTGCGGAACGTCCGCCGCCCTCTGACTTGATGGAGCCTCTGTTAAGCTTTGCCGTTGATGTTCCATCCGACTCAAACATCGTAACCTCTGAAAAATCAATGGTGATACCCTCAACAGCCTCATTGTTGATTATGGAGCTGAATACATCCGCCTTACCTGCCTGGGATGGTTTTATGCTAAGCAGTGCCGTTGACTGTCCTGCTGCACCTACATATGAGAAGGAACCGTCATCCGCATTGAATTTAATCTGGATGGTATCCGTTGCCGCAGCACCGTTACCGAGTGTAGCAGTATATCCGCCCTCCTGAATGTTCGGTGTTGAGGTATCATCTGTACCGAGTATCTCCACATTTTTTGAATCCTTGACGGATATAATCTGGAGGTTATACAGTGACTTATCTACCTCACCCGGATCCTGTGTCAGCTTAAACTTACATGAATAGCTGTAACCAAGTGCATCATATATGGTAAGTGAAATGGCTGCACCGTCTACAGATGTAAGATCCTCATCCGTAAGGTCTACGTTTCCTGAAACATATGCCTGTGATGTCTGCTCTGGTGCCGCTGTCTTATTTTCCACTGACTCCGGATAAAGTGCTGAAACCGTATCCTTTTTAATGTTGGTAGGATTTTCAGGGTCTACCTGCCATCCCATAACCTGATATCCGTTACTTGTTACAAGACATCCTGCTCCGTCAACCTGGAAGTTACCTACCTTTGTGAATGAGTATCCGTCTCCCCTGCTTACAACAAAGAAGCTGGAACCGCTTAACATAAGGTCGTACGGATTGTTCGTGCTCTGTGCACTTCCCGGGTCGGTAATGTTTGTCTGGATTGAAGACATCTTTGTACCAAGACCAATCTGGGAAGCGTTTGTACCACCTGTGGTCGCTGTTGCTCCCGTCGCATTCGATGTTGTTTGATATAATACATCTCTGAAAAGTGTTGATGACGATTTAAAACCGATTGTGTTAACGTTTGCTATATTGTTACCTATTACATCCATCTTTGTCTGGTGTGTCCTAAGACCTGCTACACCAGAATAAAGTGATCTCATCATAATAAATGACCTCCATTCTTTCAGTAATCCCATCTGTCAATCAGGGATTGCAGCTTCCTAATTTTCATTTCGGTCCAGCTGCTAAACTATAACTGCTCCATCAATATTTGTAAATACATTTGCTTCTTCCCCCTGCTCCATAGCCGTTATAACCGTATTGTTTTTCACGTTTACTATGAATGCCAGATTGTCCATCATGACAAGGGATTCGTTGATGCTTTTTCCTCTTGCCTGATCAACTCCCTCGGAAAGTCTTCCAAGCTGGTCATCTGAAAGGGTTATGTTTCTGCTCTCAAGACGACGGTTTGCATGCTTGGAAAATTTTAAATCATTTTCCTCCTGTGCTTTCCTGTCTAAAATCGCCTGAAACGAAGCTTTGCTGTCCTCCTGATTATACTCAGTGCTGCTCTTGCTTTTATTAAGATATAATCCTGTTGCCTGTTCAATTGAAAGGAGCCTTGTATCTAATGTATTCATAAAAGTCCCCTCCCTTTTCGTTACTCTGTCTTGCTGACGTCGTCTCCACCTTCAGTGTTTGTGCCTGCTTCCTCTGCTGCTTTCTTTGCCTGCTCCTGAAGGAACAAGTAATACTCGTAATCTACTACGGAATCCAAATCCTCGGCCGGATAGTATGTATCGTTGATGGATAACAGTACATCTCCATCCTTAACTGTTGCATACTCAACCAAACCGCTAATCTGTACAGTCTTACCTGATGCGTTAGTAGTATTCATAATCACATACTCACCAACAAGGTTCAATGCATTTCCCTTCTCAAGTGTGTTGCTTATGTTCATCGTTGCCTCCAGTGATGAATACTGTGCAAGCTGTGACATATACTCTGTACTGTCTCCCGGATTAAGCGGATCCTGATACTGCATCTGTGTTACAAGAAGCTGTAAAAATGCATCCTTATCAAGCTCATTCTGAGAAGTTTCACTCTGAGCACTCTTGATATAAGAACGTGAATTACTTATAATTCCGCTGACTGCTGCATCTGCCATATTTGCATCTCCTTTCTTTTTTTATGTTAAGCCATATAGCTTACCGTGTTACCCTGAACGTGCATCATTTCAGCCTCAAGCTCATCTACGGACTCCTCATCCTCATCCATAAAGCCTGCCCGAATGCTGCCACTTACTTTTCCTGTGCTTTGGTTGTTTTCCTTGTCTGCCTGTTGGTCTGCATTTCCATGAAAGAAATCGCTTGTGCCAACCATAACCTCAATTGCATCAACCTTAAGCTCTTTGTTGTCGAAAGCTTCCTTCAGTGTTGCAATACTTGCCTCAACCGCATGTCTTGCTGCCTCTGATTCCGTAACAATCTGTGCCTGCATAACACCGTTTCTTGTAGATACGTTTATCTGAACCTTTCCTAGATGTTCAGGATTCAGCTGAAGCTCAAGTGAAGTGCTTTCCCTTGTGATGCCAACCTCAATCTCATCGATGATCTGTCTGACAATATCTGCTTCCGGAACAGCGTCCGTAAATACTTCTGCATTTGATACGGCATCTGCATTTACAACATCATTTAATGCCTGCGTCAAATTAGATATCACGTGGTTTGTTCCGCCTTCGGTATGTCCCTCGTTCATGTTAAAGTTGCTGCTTTCATGTCCCTCAAACTGTCCACTTTCTGCTGACTGTTCATTACGGACCGTTACTTTAACATCTGCATCATTATTTGTATCGGCTTCATAGTCTGTTATTTTAACCGACGCATCATCGGTTTCTCTGACAAACTCTGTTTCTGCTTCCACCTCCGGGCGGACTGCTGTGTCCAAAGTGTCTGCAACCGTGGTCTCGCCAAAGACTGTCTCTGCTTCCGATATAAATACTTCCACATCAGTTATATCGTACTCATCGAGTAAATTATCAAGCATCTGCTCCACATTTTTCATTAAATTGTTGAGTGTTTCGTTTACAAGCAGGTCTACACTCGTTGCATCCTCTGCCGCAAGGACAAAGCTGCTTAAGTTGTCAAGCTTCATAAGGTCATATACGGAAAATCCCATATTGGCAAGCAGTTCATCAAACGCCTCCTCATCCATATCAAGCAAATCCATAACAGCTTCTTTCAGTTCGGTAAGTGCCGCATCCATAACCTCTGCGTAAGTGTTTGTCTCTGCATCTTCCTCAACACCAGAAACGTTCGCCTTGTCATTTTTCAAAGCCTTATCTGCATCGTTTGACACATCACTGTCATCTTTTTTGACTGATTCTGCCTGATTTTCAGCCTGTACCTTGTCATCGGCATCCTTAGCAGTTGCCGTTTCAGTCTTTTCCGGTGCTGCTTCTGCTGTCTTTGGCTTGTTATCCTTCACCGCTTCACTGCCTGTCACACCTGAAACCGTTCCAGAAACTGTCTCGGCGGCGTTCTTTTCCTTTACGGACACATCACCTGACTGCTGCGGTGCTGCCAAATTCATAAAGCTTGCAAATGCGTCAGCCGCTTTTTCCTGCTTTTTGTCTGTCTTTGGCTTGGAGCCTGTACCTACATCTGTTCTTCCGATACCGTGTGTTGATATAGCCATCATTGCATGTTTTCCTCCTTTCTTATTTTAAATTAGAACATAAGCATCTTATACTTTGTTCTTTTCTATATTTACGGCAAAAGCTTCTTTGAAACTAAAGCCGCAAATTCCGGATCCATTTCCGCAAGAATTTTTCCTTGCGATTCAGCACTCATGTTGTTTAAAATCAGTGCTACCGTGTCGAGGTCATTTTTCATGTTTTCCAGAATTTCCGCCGCATCCTTTGCATCCATTGCCTCGTATGCAGCAGCTACATCCTTGGTCGCCTGATCTACTTCATTGGCACTGATGACCTCTCTGTATACCTTTTCGGCATACTCAGCATCCAATGAATTATACCATTCTATATATGTATCGGTATCCGGGGCCGATTCTCCATAGACCACTTCGTCATAAAATTTCTTTTTTTCTTCTTCAAACTCTTTTTGGTCCGTCTCAAACTGGGTAAGTCTGACGACCTCTGCCTCTAATTCCTTTACTCTGTCACTTAAAGAAACTATCTCTGCATCCTTACTTCCCACTGAGGATTCCAAAATCTGAATCTGGTTCAATGCCTTTTCCAGTGTATCATAAGGATAATCACTCTCGATGGCAACCTCCTCGTCTGATGGTGGCGGCAATATTTCCTTTATTACAGGAACATTTTTGAAGATAGGCCGAAGCACATTGCTGCCAAAGCCTCCCACGTCACACTTTATGAGAAGTGCCATAACCGACAAAAATGTTGTGAGTGCAAGAATGATAATGATAATACCTGCAATTTTGGAGCCTGCACCGGCACCGTTTGCATCTTTATTTTTTTTAGCCATATTTAATCCTCCGTATCGCCTTTACTGTTAAACTGATAGCTTACAACCTGATCGATTTCCTTGGTTTCCTCTGCGGAAAGCTCCTTTAAAAATTCATCAAACTTTTTTTCCTTCAGCTTTTCATGCATTTTTCTCTCCTGCATGACCTGTGCCAGCTTTTGTCTCGCCTTTTCAAGCTCCTTGCTTTTTTGTCTGACAACCTCAAGCTGGTCTGCAATCATATCATTCATTACGTCAATTGCATTATTACATTCCTCTATTTTCAGGAAGTCCAGACTTCCCGCAATTGCTTCCTGATATTCTTTATAGTAAAGCTCCCTTCGTTTTTTCAGGCTTTCCAGCTTATCCTCCTCCACGGAAAGGGCATTCCTTGCATCCGCATACTCCTGCCTTGCCGCATCCTCAAGCTTAAGCTTTATATCCAGAATATTCTGCATTCTATAAATGAATTTTGCCATAAACAATCACCGCTTCCGAACAACCCTTTACTCAAATATTTCCTTAAGGCTTTGCAGCTCATCGTCAAACAAAAACTTGGAGTCAACATCCTGCAAAAGGAATTCATTTACTTTTCCGATTTTTGAAATTGCATAATCAATTTCAGGATTGGAGCCTGATTTATAAGCTCCTATATTTATCAAATCCTCTGCATCCCCATATACCGCAAGAACATTTTTCAGCTTGCCTGCGACCGTTTTATGCTCCTTGTCGGTGATTGAGCTCATACATCTTGATATACTCTGCAAAACATCGATGGCAGGATAATGGTTTTTGTGTCCAAGCTTACGGGAAAGCACAATGTGCCCATCCAAAATTCCTCTCGCCGTATCCGTGATAGGTTCATTGAAATCATCACCGTCAACAAGTACCGTATAAAGACCGGTTATGGAGCCTGTATATGTATTTCCTGCCCGTTCCAAAAGCTTTGGAAGTTCGGCATAAACAGACGGCGGATATCCCCTCGTAACGGGTGGTTCCCCTGATGCCAGCCCAATTTCCCTTTGTGCCATGGAAAAACGGGTCAGGGAATCCATCATAAGAAGTACATCCTTTCCCTGGTCCCTAAAATATTCGGCAATTGCAGTTGCGGTTTTCGCCGCCTTATTTCTGATTAACGCAGGCTTGTCGGATGTTGCGATTACAAGCACGGAACGGGCAAGTCCTTCCTCGCCCAAATCACGCTCTATAAATTCACCGACCTCCCTGCCACGCTCTCCAATCAGGGCAATTACATTGATATCAGCCTTTGTGTTTCTTGCAAACATTCCGAGCAGTGTGCTTTTTCCCACGCCACTTCCTGCAAATATTCCAATTCTTTGTCCCTTTCCGACTGTGAGAAGCCCGTCTACCGCCTTTACACCAAGGGGCAGAATTTCTGATATCAGCTTTCGCTTTAGCGGGTCAGGCGACATGGCATCAATTGGATACGCATTTTTACAAACTATCTCGCCCTCATCCATTGGTCTTCCTATACCATCCAAAACCCGTCCGAGCAGCTCAGGTCCAACTGCTACCTTAAGCACTTCTCCTGTATTTCTCACCGTGGAGCCAAGCCCCACTCCATCAACCGAATCAAATGGCATAAGTAACACACTGCTGTCCCGAAAGCCTACCACCTCTGCCTTCACCTGACTGCTTCCGTCTTTTGACCGTATCTCGCAAAGATCACCCAGCTTACACGGCGGACCGACAGATTCAATGGTAAGACCAACCACCTTGGTCACCTTGCCATAGTGGAGGGCAAAATCCATATCCAGTAAATGCCTGTATTTATCTATACTTATGCTGCTTCTCATAAATACCACGCTACCTTTTTATCAGATAATAAAGTATGAGGCTGCCTCTCCATAAAACAGGAAAAACAGCTCCATTTTAAATTTATGCTACGATAACAGCTTCACTGCCGTTATCAGATTATTTACTTGTACATCCATGGATAAATCAATTATCCCATTATCGGTTTCTATCATGCACTGTCTTTTTGTAAGATTGGAATCGGCAAATATATCAATGTTGATACTCGGATTTGCCGCACCAACGATTCTATCCCTGTTATCAGATATATAAGCGTAGCTCTCCTCCGGAACCTTGATGATAATATTTTTTCCGTTGTCACTTCCGCTCAGTGCCTGATTTATCATGTAAACCATGACAGGACGGTATTCATCAACTAAAATTCCCGTAAGCTTGGCTACAAGCTGACAGCTCAAATCAATTAAGCTTTCCTGTGACTGACCTAAACGCTCGTCATACTCTGTTTGTGTCCTGCTTACAAATTCATCCTGCTCCTTTTGAATATTGGCAAGATAAACATCCGCTCTTTTTGCAGCCTCAAGGTTTCCTTCCTCGAGTCCCGTCTCATAACCTGATTTGCGGGCATTTTCCCTTATGGCATCCGCCTCGTCATTCGCTGACTGTATAATGGCATTTGCCCGTTCGGACGCTTCCTCGCGAATCGACTTCGCCATTTCCATTGCTTCATCCAGTGTAATATCAGGCGATTCGGATGCTTCCTCCTGCTCCTCACCGGCAGCCTCTTTCTTCTCCTCAACAGGGCGTATAATCCTTGCATTTGCCTTAATTTTCTCCATGGCTCTGGCATTTACGTCAAGAACTAAAGGCTCAGACACCAGACTGCCCTGTCCTACAATCCCCGACTTAAAAAGATTAGACAACTAACTCGTCACCTCCGCCACGTGAGATAATGATTTCGCCTGAATCCTCAAGCTTTCTGATAATATTAACAATCTTCTGCTGTGCGTCTTCAACATCCTTAAGCTTGACAGGACCCATGAATTCCATATCCTCTTTAATCATCGTTGACAGACGGCTGGAAAGGTTATCAAATATAATCTGTTTAACATCCTCATTGGCATTTTTAAGTGCAACTGCAAGCTCGTTGTTGTCAACCTCACGCAAAACAGTCTGGATTGCACGGTTATCAAGCAGCAAAATGTCCTCGAATACGAACATTTTTCTTCTGATATCGTCTGCCAATTCCGGTTCTTCGATTTCCAAGGTCTCCATGATGTGCTTTTCTGTACTTCTGTCAACCGTATTAAGAATACTGACAATGGAATCGATACCACCAACAATGGTGTAATCCTGATTGACCAAAGAAGCAAGCTTCTTCTCCAAAACCTTTTCTACCTGTTTTATAATATCCGGACTTGTTCTGTCCATCATGGCAATTCTCTTTGCAACATCCGCCTGCTTTTCAGGTGCAAGGGCACTGACAACAGAGGCTGCCTGTGCCGAAGGCAGATAAGAAAGGATAAGTGCAATCGTCTGCGGGTGCTCATCCTGAATAAAGTTAAGGAGCTGGCTGGCATCTGACTTCCTGACAAACTCGAACGGTCGTACCTGCAGGGATGCAGTAAGTCTTCCGATGACATCTTTTGCCCGATCCTCGCCAAGTGCCTTATCAAGAAGCTCCTTAGCATATGTAATACCACCCTCTGCAATGTATTTCTGTGCCAGACACACCTCGTAGAACTCATCCATAACTGCGTCCTTGACATCCGGTGATACACTCTTTGTATTGGCAATTTCAAGCGTCAGCTGTTCGATTTCATCATCCCTTAAATGCTTGAATACAGTAGCCGAACGCTCAGGTCCGAGGCAGATAAGAAGAACTGCCGCCTTCTGTATTCCCGTAATGTCCTCCATATTTACTGAATTTCCAGCCATTTTCCATCACTCCCAATCATCACTAAGCCAATTTCTAAGCAAAGACGCAACCGCCTCAGGATTTTCATCCACAAACTTCTCAATCTGCGTCTTGGTTGCCGAATTGTCGCTGAATTCTATATCATCAATCGTTTGATTTTCCTTCGTTGTAGCAAGCAATGCCTCAACAGAAAGCTCAGGCTCCATCTCGATAACCTCCTCTGTCTTCATACTCTTGAATACGACAAACAGGAGAAGTAAACCAATCAAAACAGCAAGTATAATCGTAATTATACTTTGCATTGGGAGACCTCCATCCTCTCTTGGATAGAAAATTGGAACCGTCCTCTCAACAACATATATACTGGAATCCCGGATACCTGTCGCATTTGCCAAAAGGGCAACAAGCTCAGGGGCATTTGTTTCCTCTA
This sequence comes from Bacteroides sp., assembly GCA_023666705.1. GTDB lineage: Bacteria > Bacillota > Clostridia > Lachnospirales > Lachnospiraceae > Coprococcus_C. The sequence continues at coordinate 122,806 of JAMPBO010000005.1, read as the reverse complement.
TAGCCTCTGAATTGTTCGTGCGGAATTCCTCAAAGGTCGTTCCCTCAAGCAGTCCGCTTTCTTCCATTGCTTCTTCCTCATATACCTGATACTTTGTCAGATACATTGCCATACTGGATTTCGTCAGGTCAACCTTTCCGACAGGCTCCTTTGTTGTCGTTTCCGTATAGCTTGTGTTATAAGTCTCTTTTATCAAATTCAGGGAGGACTCTCCGTTTGCATTGTCGAGCAGATTGTAATCAGTAATCTCCTCTCCGTTTGCATCCGTACCGACTACTCCGCCCGTACCATCCGTGTTTTCTGCAAGATAGTAATAATATGTACCCTTTGGTCCCGTGTCATCATCGTCATTGGAATAATACTCAAGGTTATGCATTTCCTTTTCGGAAATATTTACATCGAGATTTGCCGAAACCGAAACCTCATCGTAAACACCTGAATTAACCATCAGGTTCCACAGCTTATTGTTGTAGTATTCCTCCACCTGTTTCTCAACCATAACAACAGGACTTGTATATCCTGCTCCACTATTGTTCCCTGAGAACAGCAGATTTCCCTGATTATCTATGATGGTAATGTCATCCGTATTTTCGTCACCGACACAGGTTCTTACATATTCCACAATACCCTGTACGTTATTTTCGTTGAAGCCGCTGCCTACGGTAAGCATTACACTAACTGATGTGCTTGCCTGATTTGGCGTAAGGCTGCTCTTGTTTTCAGGGATATTGATTGTAACGGATGCTTTTGAAATGCCATCCATGGATGCAATATCATTTGCCATTGTAGACTGGAGTGTAATCTTTGCCTTGAGCCGCTTCTCCGAATCCGTCGTGTTAAAGCTGTTGTCAAATAACCAGTCATAATCCGTTTTATTGATGTTTGTGCTGATTCCGTTTTCACCAAGAAGAAGCCTTGCACGTGAAAGGTCTTCCTCGGCAACCTCAATGGTAAGTGCATCCTTCGAGGTTCTGTTCGTGATGCCATTTTCGTCAAGAAGGTTCACCGCTGCAGCAGTTGCTGCCGTATTTTCAAAGGATGACAGTGTAACGTAATCTGTTCTGTTCAACACAAAAAACAACGCAACTAACGTAATAATTACTGCTGCGACTACAGACAAAAATAAAGTTTTCTGTTTAGTTGTATATTTTTTCCAAAACTCCGCAATTTTGGAAGGTATTTGTCTGAACCATTCACCCATTTGGATATCCGCCTATCTGTTTTTTCTATAATTGTAAATTCATAAGCTCTTTATACGCAGATACAACCGCATTTGTAACCTTAACAGTGTATTGCAGTGATATATTTGCTTTCTGCTGTGCCAGGGCAAGATCATGTATACTGTCTGTATATCCGAGTGCAAAGCTCATTTCTGTTTCCTCTGCCTTTTTCTGTAGCATGTCCGCTTCCTTATACATGTCAACAGCAGCATTCAAAATCGTATCGAACGCTCCCTCCCCCTCAGCCTTTGAAGTTATTCCGCTTGGTCTGACCTGACCAATTGCAGATAAATCATCACTTGAAAGTGTAACAGGTGTTATAGCCATTTATTTTTCACTCCTAACTTGAGAATAATTCCAGTCCTTTTGTCGCCATGCCCTTTGAGGCATTGAATGCCGTAACGCTTGCCTCATAAGCTCTTGACGAGTCAATCAGGTTTGTCATTTCAGTAACCGTATCAATATTTGGATATTCCACATATCCGTCCTCGTTTGCATCAGGATTGTCAGGCTCATATACCAGCCGGAACTCTGACGGGTCCTCAACAATCTGGGTAACCTTGACTCCATTTGGTCTGTAATAATCCAAATATCCGTTTAATATATTGTCAAAGGAAGTAGAGTCCTTTTCCATGAATACAGGTATCTTCCTTCTGTATGCCTCTCCATCCTCTGTCCTTGTTGTCTGTGCATTTGCAATATTTTCTGCAATTGTATCCATTCTAAGCTGCTGTGCCGTCATACCGGTAGCAGACACATTCATCGCTGTAAAAACGCCCATATAAAACCTCCTTAATCATATAAGCCCATAGCCACTTTATGATGAGCTGAGCACCGTCTTATATCTTGCAAACTCCTGATTCATCATATCAACCAATGCCTGATATTTGATTGAGTTTTCCGCAAGATATGCCTCCTCGGAATTGACATCAACATTGTTTCCATCCAGCCTGTAAGATAAAGACGAATTATCCGTAAATACCTGTGGATCCAATGTCGAAAGATCATCATTTGCAGCCTTTACACTGTTATACAAGCTACTGCCACCTGCAAGCTCTGCCTGAAGGACAGACTCAAAATTAATGTCCTTTCTCTTGTAGTGTGGTGTATTTACATTGGCGATATTATTATTGATCAGTTCGTTTCTGAGAGTTGCCGCATCTGCAGCCTTGTCAAGAATATTAACATAATTATAAATATCAGATGTTATCATAGTTTTTCCTCCTGCACATAATAATACTTATCCTATTTATCGTCAAAAACAAACTTTAAGTTTATATTGGTCATACATATTAATAATGTGGTAAAAAAATACATCAAAACAAAATCTATAACATGTACGGCATATATATTACCATATTTAGTGGTTTTCATCAACAATTTTTTTTGCACTGCATGAGTATCCGCACTCCTTACCGGAGCACATCAGCTTACTGCCTTTTTCCACAAGATAACTGCCACATTCAGGGCATTTTTCTTCCGTCGGCTTTGCCCATGACATAAATTGGCAATCCGGATTATTGATGCAGCCGTAATATTTTCTTCCTTTTTTTGTCTTTCTAAGCACAACATCCGCACCACACATAGGACATGCAATCCCCACCTTCTCATAATGGGGTTTTGTGTTTCTGCACTCAGGAAATCCCGGACAGGCAAGAAACTTTCCATATGGTCCGTACTTGATAACCATCATTCTTCCGCACAGCTCACATGGAACATCCGACTGCTCATCCTCAATCTTGATTGATTCAAGCTCTGCCTGTGCATTGTCAATTGCCTCAGCCAAATCAGGATAGAAATTTCTGATAACAACCTTCCAGTCAATGACTCCCTCCTCAATTTTGTCAAGCAGGGATTCTATATTTGCTGTAAAGTTTGTGTCGATGATTACGGAAAATGCTTTTTCCATAATCATGTTTACCGCCTCACCAAGCTCTGTCACATAAAGATTTTTATTTTCCTTTACAATATATCTTCTGTTGATGATTGTTGAAATGGTAGGTGCATACGTTGACGGTCTTCCGATTCCAAGCTCCTCCATGGTTTTTACAAGAAGTGCCTCCGTAAAATGTGCAGGCGGCTGTGTAAAATGCTGTTTTTTATCAAATGCATCCGCCTTCACCACATCACCTTTATTTAAGCCGTTAATTCTTGCTGCCTCCTCCTTTTGCTCATCCAAAGCATAGCAGGACATAAAGCCATCGAAGGTTCTCTTTGTTGAAGTTGTCTTAAATTTGTAATCCGCTGCCTTTGCATATACGGTCTTTGCCTCAAATACTGCAGCACTCATTCTGCTGGCAAGAAATCTGTTATAAATCAACTGGTACAGCCTGTACTGGTCTCTGGAAAGCTCTGCCTTCACCATATCAGGGGTGATGGTTATATTGGTAGGACGGATTGCCTCGTGTGCATCCTGAATTTTCTTTCCTGTTCCCTTTATCTCTGCAGTTCCAACATAGGCTTCCCCGTATTTTTGTGCAATAAATTCCTTTGCACCCTGATCTGCCTCGTCTGATACCCGGATGGAATCCGTTCTTAAATAGGTAATAAGACCTACGGTCCCAAAGCCCTTTACGTCAACGCCCTCATAGAGCTGCTGGGCAATCCGCATAGTTTTGCTCGTGGCAAAATTTAAGTGTTTTCCAGCCTCCTGCTGAAGGGTACTTGTCGTAAATGGAACCGGCGGCTTTTTGATTTTTTCGGTTGTCTTTATGTCATCAATATGGAAATCCGCCTTTTTTGCGGCAGTCTCCACCGCATCCACCTCTTCCTTTGTAAGTCTGTCTTTGACATAATGGAAACAGACCGGTGCAAGCCCATTTGACGGTGCAAGCATTACGTCAAAGCTCCAGTATTCCTCCGGTACAAATGCATTTATTTCATTTTCCCTGTCACAAATCAGTTTAAGGGCAACGGACTGAACCCTTCCTGCACTCAATCCCCTTTTTATTTTTTCCCACAGCAGCGGACTGATGCTGTAACCGACCATCCGGTCAAGCACACGTCTCGCCTGCTGTGCATCCACAAGATTCATGTCTATTTCCCTTGCATTTTTTATGGATGTCTTTACTGCATTTTTTGTGATTTCATTAAAGGTAATTCTCTTGTAATTTTTGTTCTCAAGCTTAAGTGCAACGGAAAGGTGGTATGAAATTGCCTCTCCCTCACGGTCAGGGTCAGTTGCGAGATAAACCTTATCTGCTTTGCTTACTGCTTTTCTGAGTGCTGCAAGCAGCTCACCCTTTCCTCTTATTGTAATGTATTTCGGCTCATAGTCATGCTCCATGTCTATTCCCATTGTACTTTTCGGCAAATCCCTCACATGTCCGTTGGATGCCATAACCTCATAGCCGCTTCCAAGAAACTTCTTTATCGTTTTTGCTTTTGCCGGTGACTCAACAATTACAAGATTTTTTGCCATTTTTCACAAATCCTTTCATTGTAATATATATCTGAACCATTTCCTCAACTACATTTATTAAACGTTGACACTATACACCTTTTTTTCAAAGGGTGCAAGAAAAAATTTAAATGCAGATAATATAATATCCCTTTAAGGGCTGTTTTATGATTCCCCTGCCACAAAGTGAATACAATATACTTATGGTTTTTCTGATACCCAAACCCGATATGGTTACGATATCGTCAATAAATAAAGGCTCTAATCCAAGGCAGGAATATACCCGTGCCTCCTCGTCCGTAAGTGTTTCCCTATTTTTATCTATCTTCGTCCCAATGCTGCTTTTTTCTTGTTCCGCATCCACAGCTGAAACGCCGAACAGCTCCTCAAGGATGTCATTTGCATCCGTTACACAAAGTGCCCCTTGTTTAATCAGATTATTTGTTCCCTCGCTTAACACATCGTTTATTCTTCCCGGAACTGCATACACCTGCTTTCCCTGTTCCAAGGCAAGGTCCGCTGTAATTAACGAGCCGCTTTTTTTCTTTGCCTCGACTACCAGTACCCCCTCCGACAAACCGCTTATCAACCGGTTTCTCACTGGAAACTGCCCCGCCGATGGAGGAATATTTAAGCCATATTCCGAAATAATCGTCCCAGACCGTTCTATTTGGGCAAACAGCTCTGCATTTTCCCCCGGATATGTAACATTTATCCCGCATCCGAGCACTGCAACCGTTTTTCCTCCCATACAGATTGCTCCACTGTGGGCAGCCGCATCAATGCCTCTTGCAAGACCGCTTACAATGCCTATGTTATTTTTTGCCAGTGTTCCCGATAAAAAACCTGCAATTTCCCTGCCATACACACTTGGATTTCTTGCTCCCACAACCCCTACAAGCCTGTCGTTTAATATGCCAGCGTCACCTCTAATATAAAGTATTTCAGGACAGTCAGGGATATGTTTCAATTTTTCAGGGTAATACTTGTTTCCGGGATATGTAACCAATATGCTTCTTTTCCCATATTCTTCTGCAAGACGCTTTGCCTTGTCAAGACTTCTGTTTTGGTTTATCCGCTCCGCCCTGTCGTTTTTTATTACTTCCGAAAGTTCTACAAGGCTTGCATGATATATATTCCCTGCACTGCCAAAACGACCTGCCAGCCGCTTCTTTGTCCGAAGACCAATCCCCTCAATTGTATTAAGCCACAGGCGGTATATCATCTCCTCGTCAAAAAACATCGTCGCCGCCTCCCTCCATACGGTTTACGCTGTTTCTGAAAAAGCACGCCTCCCTCAAATGCTTTTTTTGTACATCCTCTGAACCGTCCAAATCAGCGATTGTTCTTGACAGCTTTATAATTCTGTTAATGCCTCTGGCACTGATACCTGCATGCCCTGCATGGCTTTTTAACTCATGCTCCACATCCGCTTCAAGACTGATGTAGTTTCTTACCAATGATCCTTCCAGCTGTGAGTTGAAATATATGCCTGTACCCTCATATCTTTTTTTCTGCAGCAGTCTTGCCCGTTCCACCCGTTCTCTTATGTCCCTTGAGGATTCTGCTTCCTCCGCCGAAAACATGCTCTCATACTTTAGGGGTCTTACCTCGAGATACATGTCAATCCGGTCAAGGAGTGGTCCGCTGATTCTCCCCTGATATTTTCTTATTTGTGCCACTGTGCAGGCACACCGTCTCCTGTCAGGATAAAATCCGCAGGGACACGGATTCATGGCGGCAACCAGCATAAAATCAGATGGAAAACTATAGGACGCATTTACCCTTGACAAACTAACCCTTCCATCCTCAAGCGGCTGTCTTAACACCTCTAACACATTTTTGTTAAACTCAGGCAGCTCATCCAAAAATAAAACACCGTTATGTGCCATGCTTACTTCACCCGGCCTCGGATTGACTCCACCACCGATTAACGCCTGCCCTGTTATTGTATGGTGCGGGGAACGGAACGGTCTTTCCCGTATCAGTCCCCTTCCGTTGTTTAACATACCGTTTATGCTGTATATTTTTGTGACCTGCACGCTCTCCTCAAAGGTCATTTGCGGCATGATTGTAGGAAGTCTTTTTGCAATCATGGACTTCCCTGCACCTGCAGCACCTGTCATAAGTACATTGTGAAAGCCCGCTGCGGCTATTTCCATTCCCCTTCTTATGTACTCCTGCCCCTTAATTTCAGAAAAATCAGGTCGCCGTTCCTCAAAAACAGTATCATTCTCACAGACCTGATACGGCTCCATGTTTTGGATACCTGTTATCAGGTCAACGACCTGCCTTAAGCTCTCAACCCCAAACACCCTTACTCCGTCCACAAGAGCTGCCTCTTTTGCGTTTTTTTCAGGTACTATGCAGGTGTCATATCCAAGTCCACAACAATCATAAACCATGGGAAGGATACCATTAACAGACTTAACCATACCGTCAAGCCCAAGCTCCCCTATCATCAGTGTTGTATCAAGATTGATGGTATCGCACGGTGTTATTCCCATGCACAGCAAAATAGCCACTGCAATGGGCAAATCAAATCCCGTACCATATTTTTTTAAGTTACCCGGAGATAAATTTACGGTAATTCTTTTTGGGGGAAGAAAAAAATCAGAATTTTTCAGTGCGGTACGCACCCGCTCGCCTGCCTCCCTGACTGACGACGAAAGGCAGCCAACCATGGAAAACACAGGCAAGCCATCGCTTACATCTGCCTCCACGTGAATCACCACGCCGTCAATTCCCATGACGGCACTGCTTGAAACCTTATGAAACATTTGTGCTCCTTATCTACCTTATACGGAGCAAACTATACTTCCAAAAGTATAAAGCCAAAACAGCTTTGTTGTCAATCACTGTTTTGGCTTTTCCCTCATGATTTGTTCTTTTGTACACTGTATCCAAATTTGCCAATATTCTCGCCAAGTGTATAATACTGCCCATGGGAATAGGCAACAAGATTGGATGCATTTAAATGAAACTTTCCGTTCTCATCCATATACTTATCATCTATGACAACAGCTGTGACCTCCGCCATAAACATATCATGGGAGCCAAGCGGAATCACTTGCGTCACCTTACATTCCAGGCTTAAGGGACTCTCTGCAATGAGCGGTACCTTTATGGTGTCTGCCTTTGCCTTTGTAAGCTTACATTCTTTAAATTTATCCCTGTCCCTGCCTGACTTGACGCCGCAGTAGTCCATGGCAAACGTAAGCTCCTTTGTGACAAGGTTGATTGCAAATTCACCATTCTTCGTGAGAAGCTCATGTGAATACCTCGACTTTCTCACGGATATGGAAACCATTGCAGGGTCAGAATTAATCGTTCCCGTCCATGCTATGGTAATAATATTGTCATTGCCACATCCGTCCGACACTGTCACCATAACGGCAGGCAGAGGATACAACATATTTCCCGGCTTCCAGACTTCCTTCGCCATAATCAATCCTCCAGCATATTTCGAATTTCCTGCATCTTATAATCCATTGCAGTTATGGTATCCGCACATTTTTTAAGCTCCTGTGCCACAATTTCAGGATGCTTTAAATTATCCTTTTTATATTTCAGCTTGTGGTCAAGACTTGCCCAGAAATCCATGGCAATCGTCCGGAACTGAACCTCAACCTTCATTATTTTTTTCTCGTTGGAAAGGAAAATCGGCACCTCAACGATCAGGTGAAGGCTCCTATAGCCATTTGGCTTCGGATTTCTTATGTAATCCTTGATACATACAACCTTAATGTCGTCCTGCTTTGACAGAAGCTCCGATAAATTGTATATATCCTCAGGGAACGAACAGATTACCCTGATTCCCGCCACATCCGTAAGGTTATTCTCAATATTTTCTATGGTAATATCAAGCTTCTTTTTTCTCATTTTCTCAACGATACTGATTGGCTTTTTTAATCTGCACTTAATGGATTCAAACGGATTTCTGTTATGTAACAGTGCAAATTCCGTATTTAATACTTTAAGCTTTGTCTCAATTTCCATGAGTGCACACTCATAATTCATCATCAAATTGATAAAGGGCTGCATATTCTTGAGAACCTTTTCCGGATTCTCAGAGTTCATAAGCACCTCCATACTCATATCTGTTTCCGCAGTCATAATAACCACCTCAAATTCATAATATTAGTCTACCATGCTCCTTATACTCTGCATAAACAATTCTTTAATCTTGCCATGGTATGCCGTTCCAAGATAATTTATATTTTCTGCGCTGACGTAACCCCCCGCCATTGCAGCATGTCCGCCTCCGCTTCCTATGCCTGAAAGAGCATCATAAATAAGCTTTCCTGCGTCCACGTCGTCCCTCTCACTTCTGATTGAAAATTTTATTCCGTTCTGGTTTACGGAATAAACTACGGCAACATCCACCACATCCAAGGACAAAATAAAATCGGAGATAATTCCCACAAGAGAATTCGGACATTCAAAAGGCATATATGTAAATCCCACAAAATCATATACCTCAATGTTTTCAATTGCAGATGCATATGCCGCCAAATCCTGAAACTCGATTGTCGATTTGTACATTACATTCAACTTGTTCCAATCTGCAAACTTGAACAAAAAGGAAATCATATCCATATCAAGAAGTGTTGTCCCCCTAATCAGGTCATCCGTATCCATCTTGATTCCGTACGCCAGTGCAGTCGCAACATCTGACGACATCGGCGTATCCGTAACATAATAATACCACGCAATAATCGTTGCACAGGCTCCTACGATTCTGATATCCTGAAACAGATAGCTGTCTGTCTCCTCAAATATCGGATGATGGTCAACACATGCCACCTCATTTCCCGGTAAATCCGTCGTATTTCCATTTGGTTTCTGGCAATCTACATTTATAATGTAGTCCTCCTCGCACATATCGTGAATATCATCGTAAGAATATATGTCTATTCCAAACGCATCCATCATTTTTCTTGTGTTGTAGCGGTCAATGATGCCAACATAACAAATCGTTGAATTCACGCCGTAAAACTCCAAAAATTCCTGTAAGCCAAAGGCACTGGCGATAGCATCAGGATCAGGATAATTGTGCGTCTGTATAAATACTCTGTGTCCTTTTAACATGTCTACCAATTCATTTGGTTTATTCATTGCCATAGTTTTGTATCCTCTCAAAAATTTTAACATTTGCAAAGCAGCAGATAAGCTCCTAACAGTAAAATTATAATAAGCAAAAACTCGCAAAAGCCGCTTACAAAATACGACATCAATATACCGAGTGCCGCAAAAAGCATACCATATCCGATTAATGCTTTCATAAAACCACCCAACGACATAATCAGTTATTATAGTATATGCTTATGTCCATTTTGTAAGAATTAAATTAACTCATCCTTTGCAATGTCATTTATCGCTTCCTCAATCGCAGCATCCTTATCATTTACCTCGCCCTTTTTTACAAGCGTGGATATCTTGTCAATGATGTCAGGAATCATATCCATGATTTTGGATACCGTATCCTCATTCTTTACACTAATCATTTTTGCCCTGCCGTTCTGAATCACAAGAACCGCCGACGGAGACATCTTACCTCCCATACCTCCACCTGCTGAGTTTTTGTTTCCGTCCTTTGCAAATGCTCCCGCTGCAACACCGAAATTTACATCAACAAGCGGCAATATGATTGTGTCTCCTATATGGGTAGGTTCCCCTACCACAGTCTTACTCGATAAAAATGTATCCATCCCCTTAAACAGAGAACCTACTGTTTCGTTGAAATCATTCGCCATGCTTTATTATCCTCCTAATTTAAATTTTTCTCATTGCCTTTATTGTTCTCCAAACATTCATATTCAATGCAATTCTTAAAATATATCCAAGCATCAGTCTGCCCTTCAGCTTTACCTCACCCTCCAAAATCTTATTGTAAAAGTCCGGGTGGAGATAAAAATTCTTTTGGTAGACAAATGGCATCAGACTTAAATATCCTGTAACCTGCCCTGTTTTACACGGTTCCTGAAATCCATATCTGACATGACCCTCCACCTTTCTTGGTCCGATATGCCGAAGCAGTCCCGGTATATATTTTTTTAGGTATGTCCGAAGCTTAACCGTACACGGCAAATCCCAAAATTTACCAACCCGGTTCAGCTTTTTCTTTATATATGCAAGCTTGCCATTTACTTTGTCAAGCACACTTTCCTTTTCTGGTTCTGCATCCCTGTCTTTTGTTTTCTTTTTTTGTTTATCCTTTTTCTTCTTTTTGGCTTTTTTATTTTCCGCCTCTTCCTCGTGTCCTGACTGTTTTACAGTGTCATCTGTTTCCGGTATCTGTTCCTGTTTACCGGTATCACTTCTGTCTGCATTATATACGGCAGTCCCTGCATCATGTTCTATCTCTTTATCTTCTGCATCAAACGCAGTATCGCCTGCATCGGTTTCCCCTGCATCATCCTGCATATCGTCTGCATTGGCTTCTTCTGTTCCATCCCCCACAGTATCTTCCATATCGTTTGCGTCTTCGTCAGGCACATCCTTCGCAAGCTCATCTGTCTGCCAGACTGCTTCCTCCACATCCGCTTTCACCTTCCTGGTGCTTTTCTTTCCTCCGCCAAGCCTGATTCCTAAAACCCTTATGGCAGTGTCAAATTGCTTGGCATTTTTGTCAAAGCAAAGTCCGACTGACACCACCAGAAAACGGACCTTTGCTGCCACAGTGGCATTGTCATCAATTTTAATATCCGCCCTGTATGTGATTGGCACAAACAGAACAAGCAGCACCAAAAGAAGTACAAGGGAAACAAGCCCAAAAATTATCCACAGTAATATTTTTAATATCAGCAATATGACATGCAGCATATTATCTCCCTATAATCCAAAAAACCTCTTGATATCAAAATCTATATCCGAATCATAAACATCCTGAACGATATTTACCACAAGCTCATCGGCTCCCGCACGGTCCGACGCAACACCCAAAACGACCACATCCTTTAACAGGGGTTTGTAACACGGGGATAGCAGATGGCGGTAGCTGTATATTTCAAATAACCCATCATGTACCAGCGGATATACAATCACCTGTGCCCTTTTTGACAGCTTTCGGTTCTCTTTTATTTTCTGGAGAACCTTTTTTATTTTTCTGTCATTGTATCCATATGTATAAAGAGCATCTACAAGCTTCATTCAAATCACTCTTCCTCAATCAATTCATTTAACAATCTGTTACATGCAGTAAGCTCACTCATGTCCCTGCAATTTCCCAGGACATAATCAAGATACGACTTTATCTCCTGTTTGCTGTTCAGGAATATCGGCATGACAGAAAGTAGCTTGCTCATAATACTCCTGTTTACAATCATTGGATTGCTGTCAAACAGCCCTGACAGCTTATCTGTAAGCGATTTTCGTAGAGTGGTTATATACGCACCATCTGCAACACCTGACAGGTCATTCTCCTCCTCCAGTGATATAAACAGACTTGTGGAAAGCAGCTTATCCAGTGTGGAAATAAGCTGAAACTCCCCGCTTGTGCGTATGTCTTCATCCTCCCGGATGAAAGCCATAAACTCCTCCTGCATCGTCTCTAAAACATATACGCTCTCTAACAGCTCCTCCTGCACACCCTCAATGGAAATAAATGCGTCCATGATTGTCTGGTCTTCCATATCTATGGTTTTGCCCTCTGCACAAGTTGACATAATATGAATTGCAGGCTGATAACCGTTTTTATTTTTGTTTGCATCCTTTTTGTTATTTGTCAACAACAATGCAAATGTGTCATTTACAATTTCCTGAAACAAAACCAAAAAGGTACTTTCATTTTCGATGAAAGAAACAGCGTCCGCAAGCCCTTCACATAAGCTGTCATAAGCCGCCGCATCAGCATTTTTATAGTCTGTCTCCTTAAGCTTATGGTAGGTAGAATATAGCACCGGATATTCCTGTTCAAAATCAGGTGGCAAAGCAATCAATGCCGTTTTTTCAAGCATGTCCACAAACTCCGCCACCGCTTTTTTGTCCCCACCCTTATAAATGTTTAGTGTATTTGTGACAACATCATAAAATTTTGCTTTTGTCATTCTGACAGGAAGCTGTGACATCACAAGCTGGAGCTTGCTGTTTATGACAACCTTGTCCATATCCGCAAAAATGTACTGAAACACCTTGGATGAAAGCTCGTCCACATCGACATCCTCAAGCTTTTCCTTTATGCCCGCCTCAATCCGGTTCAGGATATACTCATAAATCTCATACCCGTCCGTATATGACGTCAAAATCTGCATCCGTCTTTCCACATCGCTGCGTATTCCTTTAATACGGTCAATATCGCTGTCTGCCACATCCCCATCCGAAACAACATACTGTTTCAGCAAAGCCGTAACAGCCTCAAGATGCTTTTTGACAGCAGGGCTGATGCCGCTTCGTTCCTCAACCATTTCCCTGATTGTGTAATAGTTCATCGACAGCTTAACTGCGGCATAATAATTGTAGTGTTCCTTTACGCAGTCTGCATATTTTGCAAATTTTTGTGCCTGATTGGTTTCTTTTTTTATGTCTCTGATCCGTTTTCTCAAATCGCTGTTCATGTCTGTCTCCTGTCACAAGTGAATTTTTATTTTATATGCTCATGTGTATATAAGTGTTCGCTGCAATACTCATAATTTCCGTTGCATTTGGAACAAAACCGGAATTCCAGCATTTCATCATCCTTTTCCGTCCTCTGACAGACTGCACACTTATGCTTTGTAATGTTAAGGGGTATTACCTTTTCTCCCGTATCCCCATTTCCCTTACTCCGTTTCCGTTTCAGCTTCCTGCTTGGCATATGCCGCACATGCTGGTATTTCAAGGAATATTTTTTGTTAATGATATAAAATATGACAAAGTTTAGTACACTTGCAATAATTGCAACCCTGCATACCAGATTGTCCAATGTTATAAAATAGTATGCCAAAAACATTAAATCGATAATCGCCAGCCAGCTTGCCTTAAACGGGATAATAAACCACAGCATCAGTGTGGAATCTGCATAAATAAAGGCAAATCCGAGAAAGATGCTGATGGTCATAAAATACGTCAGGTAATATCCTGCAATTTCGCTAAACAGGAAGCTGTACAAACTGTTGGTATCGCTGACTGCATAGTAAGAAATGGCACTGGAAACCGTAATGCCCACAGTGGTAAAAAACATTCCGCCAAATATATACAGGTTGAACATAAATGTCCCAATGACTGCCTCAATCTGCTGACCAATGGAGTAATAGAAAAACAGCATAATCAGCGTAAAGAAATCAAAATCCCCCGGTGTAGTAAATATCCATGTAAAGATTCTCCACCACTCATGCTCCACAAAAATCTGGTACGGTGAAAATACCAGCTTTACATATACATCTGGCAGCAAAAGTTCAAAGAAATAGGACAAGGCAAATACAACCGCAATATAAAGTGCCAGGTTCTTAATGGCATATTTTCCGTACTTGCTCTCCAATTTATATAAAAACTTCAACGCAATCATCCATTCTAAAACAAAATTGTGACATAGCAGCATACGCTACACCACTATGTCACATTATATATTATTCGGCTGTAAAAAACAAGAACAATCCATACCTTATACTATACTAATCATTTGGTATCCTGATAATAGTTCCAAGCGGTACGCTTGTTTCATAAAGCTCCTTGTTATACTCCATAAGCTTTTCTATATCCGTATCTAAATGTTCAATCAGGGAACCAAAGGTTTCTCCAACTCTTGCGGTATAATACCGTCTGTTTTCCTCCGATGCATCCGTCGGAACACAAATCTCATCCCCCACCTGCAGATTATACACATTTACATATGGATTTTCCTTCAGTATATCAATCAGCCTGACACCATAATACTTTGATATTTTATAGAGGGTATCACCCGCAACAACCTTATGAACCAGCCCCTTACATTCGTCTTCCATATTTTTCCCCTTTTTGATTATTGTATTCAAAAAAATAAAAGTCGTGTACACCAACTTTTTACTGTTGTATTTTATTTTTCTTTCCATTATAATAAACAAATGTCGAATTATACATTATGATAATGAAATGTTATAACAACAAATAAAATGAGTTTGATACTCAAGCGGAGGTATTACATACAAAATGAAAAAGCTGGGAATTGACATAGGCTCAACAACGGTAAAGATAGCTGTAATCGACGAGGAGCACAACGTGCTTTTTTCCGAATACAAAAGACATCTTGCCAACATAAAGGAAACACTTGCTGAGCTTGTGGAACATGCTGCAAAGCAGCTTGGAAATATTGAAGCAGCCCCTACCATTACCGGTTCGGGCGGACTTGCACTTGCACAGGTCATCGGCATCCCATTTGAGCAGGAGGTGGTATGTGTTTCAGAGGCACTGACCGACTATGCTCCCCAAACGGATGTTGCCATAGAGCTTGGTGGTGAGGATGCCAAGATTATTTATTTTACAAATGGTGTAGAACAGCGTATGAACGGTGTCTGTGCAGGCGGCACAGGCTCATTTATTGACCAGATGGCAACGCTTTTACAGACGGACGCATCCGGTCTTAACACATACGCAAAGGATTACGATACCATATATCCGATAGCCGCACGCTGCGGTGTATTTGCAAAAACCGACATACAGCCTCTGATAAACGAAGGTGCAACCAAGCCAAACCTTGCTGCATCCATTTTTCAGGCTGTTGTAAACCAGACCATAAGCGGCCTTGCATGTGGTAAGCCAATCAAGGGAAATGTTGCATTTTTAGGTGGTCCGCTCCACTTTCTTGACCAACTGCGTGAGGCTTTTATCCGCACACTAAACCTGACGGACGAACATATTATTGCTCCGTCACACTCCCACCTTTTTGCCGCTGTAGGTGCAGCACTTCAGGCAAAGGATGAGGTGACATACGAACTTGAGCAGATTCATTCCAAGCTTGCAGGTGAAATCAAAATAGCCGTTGACGTAGACAGGCTTGACCCTCTGTTTTCCTCTCAGGAGGAGTATGACCGTTTTCTTGAAAAGCAGAGCAAATATAAGGTTGTGCGTGGTGAGCTTTCATCCTATAAGGGCAAGTGCTTCCTCGGTGTGGACGCAGGTAGTACCACGACAAAGGTTGCCCTTGTCGCTGAGGACGGCTCTCTTTTGTATGACTTTTACAGCAGCAATAACGGAAGCCCTCTTAAGACAACCATAAAGGCATTAAAGGAAATCTATTCCATACTTCCAAAGGATGTAACCATCGTTTCAGGATGCTCTACAGGATATGGCGAGGCACTGATCAAATCCGCCCTTATGTTAGAGCACGGTGAGGTTGAGACGATTGCCCACTACACTGCCGCTGCATTTTTCAACCCTGAGGTTGACTGTATTCTTGATATTGGCGGTCAGGACATGAAATGTATCAAAATAAAAAATGAGGTCGTAGACAATGTCATGCTGAACGAGGCATGTTCATCCGGCTGCGGCTCCTTTATCGAAACCTTTGCAAAGTCACTTGACTACGAGATTAAGGATTTTGCAAAAATTGCTCTGTTTGCCGAAAGTCCGATTGACCTTGGCTCCAGATGTACCGTATTTATGAATTCCAAGGTAAAGCAGGCACAAAAGGAGGGGGCTTCCGTTGCTGACATATCAGCAGGACTTGCTTACTCGGTAATCAAAAATGCCCTCTTAAAGGTTATCAAGCTGACCGACCCGAAATCACTCGGTGAAAATATTGTCGTGCAGGGAGGAACCTTCTACAATGATGCGGTTTTAAGAAGCTTTGAGCTTATCTCAGGCAGGGATGCCATCCGCCCCGATATCGCAGGTATCATGGGTGCCTTTGGTGCTGCATTGATTGCAAGGGACCGTTACGAGGAAGGAAACAAAACCACAATGCTTGACCGTGAGCAGCTTGAGGCTCTCACCTATGAGACACGCATGTCAAGATGTAAGGGCTGTACCAACAACTGTCTGCTCACCATCAATAAATTTTCAGGCGGAAGACAATTTATATCAGGAAACCGGTGTGAACGCGGACTTGGTCTTAAGAAAAACCAGCACAATGTACCAAACCTGTTTGAATACAAATTTAACAGGCTGTTCGACTATGAGCCGCTTTCTGAAGGCGAGGCAGCAAGAGGTGTAATTGGTATTCCGAGAGTGCTTAATATGTATGAAAACTATCCGTTCTGGTTTACTTTTTTGACCAAGCTTAAGTACAGAGTGCTTATTTCGCCAAAATCCTCAAGGGATATTTATACACTGGGCATCGAATCCATTCCGAGTGAATCCGAATGCTATCCTGCGAAAATTTCACACGGACATGTAATGTGGCTGTTAAAGCAGGGGATAAAAACCATATTTTATCCTTGTATTCCTTATGAGCAAAATGAGGCTCCCGATGCAAATAACCACTACAACTGCCCGATTGTTACTTCTTATGCGGAAAACATAAAGAATAACATGGAGGAAATTTGTGCACCTGACATAACATATATCAGACCGTTTCTTGCCCTTGACAACAAGGACGCCTTGAAGGAACGGCTTCACCGTGAGTTTAAGAAATACACGGACGTTACCCCTGAGGAAATATCCATGGCAGTGGATGCCGCCTATGAGGAGGACCAAAAGGTCAAAGCGGATATCCAAAAGAAGGGTGAGGAGACAATCCAATACCTGATGGCAAATGATAAGCTCGGAATCGTCCTTGCAGGAAGACCTTATCACCTTGACCCTGAAATTAACCACGGTCTGCCTGAGCTGATTAACTCCTATGACATAGCCGTGCTCACGGAGGATTCCATCGCACATCTTGCAAAGGTGGAGCGTCCGCTTATTGTGTCAGACCAGTGGATGTATCACTCACGTCTTTACAGGGCAGCAAACTACGTAAAGCGAAGCCGCTGTCTGGAGCTGATTCAGTTAAATTCCTTTGGCTGTGGTCTTGATGCCGTCACTACAGACTGTGTCAATGACATACTTACCAATTCAGGAAAAATATATACAGTGCTTAAAATTGATGAGGTAAGCAATTTAGGTGCTGCAAGAATTAGAATCCGTTCCCTGATTAGTGCGGTTAATGTACGACGCAGGCAGCATTTTACTCCTTGCCCTGCACCAAGCTCCATTAAACGGGTAGAGTTTACGGAGGACATGAAGGACTACACGGTTTTGGTTCCCCAGCTCTCTCCGATTCATTTCAATATATTGCAGCCTGCCTTAAAGAGCATGGGACTTAACATTATTACATTGCCCGATGCCACAAAGGATGTAATTGATACGGGACTGAAATACGTAAACAACGATGCATGCTATCCGTCCTTAATCGTTGTCGGTCAGCTTATGCATGCTATCAATTCAGGAAAATATGACTTAAATAAGCTTGCCGTCATTATGACACAGACAGGCGGTGGATGCCGTGCAACCAATTATGTAGGATTTATCAGACGTGCACTTGCAAAAGCAGGTCACCCTCAAATTCCTGTCATTGCCCTAAGTGTTCAGGGAATAGAAAAGAATTCAGGCTTCAAATTTACGCCACGGCTGATAAAAAGTGCCATGCAGGCTCTCATATTTGGTGACCTGTTTATGAGGGTTGTATACAAGACAAGACCTTATGAGAAGGTGCCGGGTTCAGCCAATAAGCTTCACAAAAAATGGGAAAAGGTCTGCATTAAATGCATTGAACATAACGGACGTGGATTTACAAAGGTTGTAAACGGTATTGTAAATGACTTTGACCGTCTCCCACTCAAGGAGGATGTCGTAAAGCCACGTGTTGGAATCGTAGGAGAAATACTTGTTAAGTTCCTGCCTTCGGCAAACAACCATCTTGTTGATTTGCTGGAAGCTGAGGGTGCTGAAGCAGTCATGCCTGATTTGCTCGACTTCTTTATGTACTGCTTCTACAACAATAATTATAAATATGAATTCCTCGGTAAGTCCAAAAAGACGGCACGCACCTCAAACCTTGGAATTTGGGCACTTGAGGTACTAAGAAAGCCTATGACAAAGGCACTTGCAAAAAGCAAACGTTTTGAACCACCTGTTCATATTGCCCACCTTGCAGAATATGCAAGACCAATTGTATCAATCGGTAACCAGACTGGTGAAGGCTGGTTCCTCACAGGTGAAATGATTGAGCTTATCAAGGGCGGTACAAGCAATATCGTATGTGCACAGCCGTTTGCCTGCCTTCCGAATCATATCGTGGGCAAGGGGGTAATCAAGGAGCTCAGAAAGGCTTACCCTGATGCCAATATTGTTGCCATCGACTATGACCCTGGAGCATCCGAGGTAAATCAGGTCAACCGTATTAAGCTGATGCTTGCAACCGCAAGAAAAAATATGGAAAAGCAGTAAACCCTCTGCCCTATCAGATACAAAAAAAGCAACAGCCCGCTGGTAATGACATACTATAAGGCTGTTGCTTTTTCTGTTCCTGCTTGCGGCAGAGGGTTTACTGCTGTGTTATTTCAGAGCGGCTTCCAAGCTTCACCGTGACTGTTTTTTCCTTGTAGCCTCCAACACTTTTTGTTTGAAGCTTCACCTCTATTTTTTCTCCTGCCTTGTAATATTGGAGTAACTCCACAAGTGAATTTGCACTTGTCACGGCTTGCCCGTCAAACTCCGTAATGATGTCGTTTGCCTTAATTCCTGCTCTGTCGGCGGCAGAACCATCTGTTACATTTGTGACAAGTACACCCGCAGGAATTTCATAGAGCATGGTTGCTTCCTCACTTACCGTATCACACTCTATTCCAAGGTATCCGCGTTTACTTTCATCCTCAATCTTCTCCCTTGTCCTTCTGTTCATAAGGTCGCTTATGATGCTGTCAACCTTGGATATCGGAATTGCATAACCCATTCCCTCTACTTCAGTTGACATATATTTTGAAGAATTAATTCCGATAACCTCACCCTGCATATTGAGGAGTGCTCCACCACTGTTTCCAGGATTAATTGCTGCATCCGTCTGAATTAAAGGTGTTGTATTTGTGTCAACCACCCTATCCTTTGCACTGATAATTCCTGTTGTAACGGACTGTCCGTATCCAAGTGCATTTCCGATTGCAACAACCTGCTCTCCTACCAGTACCGCATCCGAGTCACCAAGCTTGGCAATCTCGATTTTTGACATTGTTTCTTCTGATATATCCCCAAGCTTTACGACTACGATTGCCAAATCATTATCACTGTCCGTACTCTTTACAACCGCATCGTAGGAATTTTCATCAATAAAACATACACTTACTGTTTTTGCATCCTCAACAACGTGATTATTTGTCACGATTAACAGCTCACTGTCATTTTTTCCTATTATGATACCAGAGCCGGAGCCTGGTGTTTCGTACTCATAGCCCCCGTAGAAAAATGAATCATATTGTGTCATAACCGTTACGTTGATAGAAACAACGGACGGCATAACAGATGTTGCAATATCTGAAACATCCATTCCCGATGTTACCTTGCTGCTTACCAATGAGGTTGTCGGTATATCATCATCTGATTTCTTGTCAGCATTTTCTATTTCTTCCTTGTTTTCCTTATATGAAAATGCTGACGCAGACTCATCAAACAATTTTGATATTTCTACTTTATTTCCACGATCAGAACCATCTACATCCGCAACCAGATTAAAGGTTGCTCCTGCTACCATTCCAAATACTGCAGCTCCTGCTATAAGCGAAGCTGATTTTTTTATAAAACTTCCCTTTTTTCCCATAAGACATCTTCCTTTCAATAGCATAATTTTAAAACTATTGTTATAATAATGAAATTTTATGTTCTAATTTTGATGTCATTGTCAAAATTTTGTGAACTGCATAATTCACATCTGCCATAAAGCATGGATGACTTACACTCCAATGTAAAGCCATGATGCTCCAGCATGTGCCTCTTAAAGTCCTTCATAAACTCACAATCAAGATGGTAAACCTTTCCACAACCCGAACATTTCATGTGCAAATGCTCATGGCATTGGTTTTCAGGCTCCACATACTGGTATGTTGATTTATTTCCGCTTTCGTCCACTCTCTTAATGATGAATCCCTGCTGCTCCAGCTTATCCAGATTTCTGTAAATTGTTGAAATATTGACATCCAATCCTGAACTCTTTAACACAGCCTCTATGTCCTTTACCGTCATATCACTGTGCGAATTATATTTTAGACATTCCAGTATTTTATTACCCTTTACGGTTGAATAGCCTGAAGCTCCCATAATATCCTCACTTATACCTGTTAATTAAAATATACCAGTTCATCCTCTGCCGGCTTTGCAACATCAAGCTTCGTTGCCTTTATCACCGGACCCTCACCCTCAAATTCCTTGTAATATTCTTTTTCGATAATTCCCGTAACCATAACCCACTGCCTGTCACGGAGAACCTTTGCAGAATCAGAATAGCACTTAAATCCGATAAATGCGATATCGTCTGCACAACATGTCATGGCAAATCTGCCGGGAACAAATTCATTTTTTGCATATTCCTTTGGCTTGTGAACCATAGCCTTGAACTTTATCTTTTTGCCCACATATTTGTCAGGATTGTCACAGGCATCAATATACCAAATGCCAAAGTCATCATCCTCAAGCTCGATGAGCGGACCGTTGATATCAAACGGAAGCTCAAGCTCTGCGTCATCCACCTCCGCAATACCATCCTTATTTTCAAATATAACCTGCGCCCGTCTGTTTACTGCCTTGATACTTCTTCTGTACTCTGCCTTCCTTGTATTTTCATCACATCGGTTAAATATAATCATATCAGCCGCAGACAAGGCTTCCATCATCATCGCCTTCATATTGACGACGTAAACATCAAAGGTGCCAGCGTCGACAAAGGTAATAACCTGTACAACCGTCCAGCCCTTTGGAACCCGAATTCCAAACAGCTTATCAAGCTTCCACGTTCCGTTATATTCAATCATAACTCTCGTAGGCTTGTATTTTTCCTGTAAATCCAAAAGATACTCCGTGTTTAAATTTCCCTCGTCAATATACTCTGCATAAATGTTACGGCTCTTTAAATATTCATTATCGTATTCTTCAATTCCCTCCTCACAAACCAGGAGCAGGGTCGGTTCACCCTCCGTAAACCCTCTGTCAATCAGGGTTTCATTGGCAAATGTTGTTTTTCCACTCTCCAAAAAGCCAAGAAACATATATACGGGGATTTCCTCAACAGTATTATTCTTATTCATAAAAGCATCAAGCCTCCCTGATTAAACTACTTTAAATAACTGTGCAATTGCATCTTCCTTAAGCTCACTTCCAATCACACAAAGCTTTCCTGTATAATCCGGATTTCCTTTTCTTATCTCATACTCACCCGGAGTAAGGTCAAAATAAATCCAGTCATTACCTGTACCTGCCACAATCCCCTTCGCTCTCAAGATAATTCCAAACTCATTGGAGTCATCTGCAAGCTTCTCCAATATTGCCTTCATTTCATCATCGGAATATTTATTTGCTGTCTCCATTCCCCAGCTAGTAAATACATCGTCAGCATGATGATGGTGATGGTCGTGGTCATGGCATCCGCATGTACAATCCTCACCATGCTCGTGGTGGTGATGATGGTCGTGGTCATCATGGTCATGGTGGTGGTGATGCTCGTGGTCATCATGGTCATGGTGGTGGTGATGCTCGTGGTCATCATGGTCATGGTGGTGATGCTCGTGGTCATCATGGTCATGGTGGTGATGCTCGTGGTCATCATGGTCATGGTGGTGATGCTCGTGATCATCATGGTGATGATGGTGATGCTCATGCTCAGACATCTTCTTTGCTTCCTCAATCATTGCGGCAAGCGAATTTGAATGTTCCATTGCATCCAAGATTACAGATGCCTCAATATCATCCCATGGTGTTGTTATAATCGATGCCTCTTTATTGTGCTCCCTCAGCATATCAACAGCGGCATGCAGCTTATCATCGGATACATTCTGGGTACGGCTTAACACAATTGTTCCCGCACTTTCCACCTGATTATTGAAGAACTCTCCAAAATTCTTCATGTACATTTTACATTTAACAACATCAACAACTGTCGTTGCACTGTTTACGGCAATGTCCGCAAAAGCTTTCACGTCTTCCACTGCTTTTATTACGTCAGAAAGCTTACCAACGCCTGATGGTTCAATGATAATTCTATCAGGTGCATATTCGTCAATCACCTTTTTCAGTGCAGTTCCAAAATCGCCTACAAGGGAACAGCAGATACAGCCTGAATTCATTTCTGTAATTTCAATGCCCGCATCCTTTAAAAATCCACCGTCAATTCCGATTTCTCCAAATTCATTTTCAATCAGTACGAGCTTTTCACCCGTAAATACCTGATTGATAAGCTTCTTAATCAGTGTTGTCTTTCCTGCACCTAAAAATCCTGATATAATGTCTATCTTTGTCATTTTATAAAACCTCCATATTGTATATATTTAGCCATAAGCAAAACTCTGTTTTCACAAACGCTCGTTTTTGAAGTAATGCGTTTGTTTATTGTCATATCGTGTAATAAAAATTTATTTTTATATAAGCGACGTGCTGAAATATCGTTCAACCCTGTCAGGGAGTATGGTCGCTATCACCTTGTCAGAGCCATATTTTTTTGCCATCTCCATGGCAGCCCATACATTGGCTCCTGAGGATGTTCCCACAAGAAGCCCCTGAACCCTTGCAAGCTCCCTTGCCGTATTGATTGCATCGTCATCCGTAACCTCAACAATATCTGTTATAATACTTGTGTCAAGAATTGCAGGTATAAAGCCGTCCCCAATTCCCTGTATCTGATGAAGTCCCGGCTCATCCCCTAAGAGTGCCGACACATTCTTTGGCTCCACTGCCACAATCTTAGTGTCAGGATTTTTCTCCAATAGGTACTTAGATACGCCTGCAAGCGTGCCTCCGCTTCCGATACCTGACACATACACATCAACCGTTTTCCCAAGCTGATTTGAAAGCTCCACTGCTGTTGTTTTATAGTGAATATCGGGGTTTGCCGGATTTTCAAACTGCTGCGGCATAAAATATTGTTCAGGGTCTTTTTTGCAAAGTCTTGTCGCCTCGTCAACGGAACCACCGATGCTAAGCTTCGGCTCTGTTAAAATAAGCTCTGCACCTAAAGCCTTTATAATCTTCTTTCGTTCCTCGCTCATATTTTCAGGCATCACAATAATAACCTTATAGCCTTTTCTCACACCGCAAAGTGCAAGTCCAATACCTGTATTGCCGCTTGTCGGCTCAATGATGGTCATGCCCGGTTTCAGCTTTCCCTCACGCTCCGCCACCTCAAGCATATTTTTCGCAATTCTGTCCTTAATGCTTCCGCCGGGATTTAAAAATTCTGCCTTTGCATATATGTTAAGTCCCGTCGTTTCCTTGAGACACATGAGAGGTGTCTCTCCGATTAAATCTAATATGTTATTGTAATACATTGTCATTCTGCCTCTTTTTATTTTTTCTAAGATATTATAACACTATTTTGGAAATATGTACTAATTTTTTTATTCCTTAAGCTATGTTTCATCATTGGACTGGGTTACCTTAACCTCCAACTGGTTATATGGGATTGAAATGTTATTGCAGTCAAACTCCAGCTTTATTTGTTCCGTCACATCCCATTTTGCCTGCCAATAGTTTTCCGTTTTTACATAAAAACGTACTCCCATGATAATGGCACTCTCCCCAAAGGAGCTGACAAATACATTTGCCTCCTCATCTTCCTCATAATATTCATTTGCTTTCATAATATTTTCAAGCACTGTCTTAACAAGCTTTATATCAGAGTCGTAAGCCACCCCTACGGTTATGTCCAGCTTTCTCACGCTCTCAGCGGTTAAATTTATAAGGGAATTTGCTGTAATGTTTCCGTTTGGGATAACAACAATTTTGTTATCATAGGTCTTGAGCTTTGTGTAAAAAATATCAATTGACACAACCTCTCCCTCACATTTTTTGTCATTCTCAATAATATAATCCCCAACCCGAAACGGTTTCATAAGCAAAATCAGCACACCACCTGCAAAATTTGCAAGGCTTCCCTGAAGGGCAAGACCAACTGCAAGACTTGCCGTTCCAAGAATTGTAACAAGCGACGTAACCTGAAATCCCATTATGGCAGCCGCCATTATAAATACCACCGCATAAAGTGCTCCCCTTATCAGTGATATCAGAAAACCAAGCACACTGCTTTCCATTCCTGCCTTACTAAACGAGCGTTTCAGCATCTTAACCAGAAGCTTTACAAGCTTTGTTCCGACAAAAATAAAAATCAGTGCAATGAAAACATCAAGTGCCTTGTCCATTAACCAATCCAAAAATTTCTCCATATATACATCAAGCTTACTTTTCTCAATATCGCTTAAGTTTGTTATAAACATATTCCCTCCATTTATAATTTATACTAGGGATGAGCAAAACTCTATTTTCATAAAAGTCCGTTGTACAATATAGACAAATCATCGCAAGGCACGCTTTCGCTGCTTGTCGCTCATAACGGTGCTAAGTTCGAAAATACCTCACTAAGCACCGATGGAGTGATCCTAAGGAATCTGTCTGCTACGCATCCACCTTAGGACATACAAAGCACCTTGCTTATGATATTGTCCATATTGTACAACTAGTTTTTAGAAGTAATGAGTTTTACTCATCTCTAAATTTATACTGCATAAAGTTTTCGTTCTTCTCAAATCCGAAATCCGTATAAAGGAGTACGCCCATGTCAGACGCTGTAATCTGCACTGTTCCACATCCGTACTCTCCTGCTTCATTACAAACCTTAGCAAGCAGTTTTTTTGCTATTCCCTGTCTCCGGTAATTCTTATCGGTAAACATACTTGATAGCAAAGCGATTTTTCCGCTTGGACATCCAAAATACGGTGGTTTTTCCACAAAGGAGATACCGCTTGTCCCCACAATTTTGTCTCCGTCAACTGCCAGCCACGCAACAAATGTGCCGTCTGCCATATGCCGGTTATAATAATCTCTTAGAGCAGGCTTTAAATCAATCTCTTCTTTTGCACCTTCCTCACGCAGCTGGTTAATTCTCATATCAATGAATACCTCTAATTCCTGCCCTGTCAGCCTTTTATATTCAATTGCCATAAATGTACCTCCATAACCAAAATGATTAAAAAAATCTATACCGTTATCTCTATCTGATTTCCCTCAATCGCTACAATCAGGCTTTCATAATATCCATCCCCTGTGGTTCTCGGTCCACTGACGACCTCATATCCATCATGCTTTAACCGTGCCGTCAGCAAATCAACCTGTTCCTTGCTTCCTACGCTAAATGCAATATGTATCAACCCTGTTCTTGCAATGGACTTCTCCGGATCATCCATATTCGACTTACTCATAATTTCAAGCCTAGCCCCACTGTCAAAGGCAAGGAAATATGATTTAAAATCAGTTGTTTTGTTATGATACATCGTATTTGCCGATGCACCCAAATACGTTTCAAAAAATTCTCTTGTGCCCTCTAAATCATTTACATACATGGCAACATGCTCTATCCTCATATGCCTGCCTCCTAATAACGATAGTTAAATCATAATGAACATTTATTTTGTTGTCAATAGGACGAAATTAAAAACCGGGAATCCGCCTCCTTGGCAGTCTCCCGGTTATCCGTCCACAATTTTATTTGAGCATCTTTTTCTTAAATACACTGATTGATAGTGGTGGCACATTTACGGAAACATAATGCTCCTGACCGTCACAGTCTTCCTTCTTTGCCTGCTTTGCCACCTTGTTGTTTCTGCCTTCGCCGCCATATTTTGCATTGTCGCTGGAAAATATCTCCTGCCATTTTCCACCTGACGGAACCCCCAGCTTATAGGCCTTATGTTCAATCGGCGTAAAGTTACATATCACAACAAGCGTGTCTTCCTCTTTCTTTCCCCGCCTGATATAAGATAACAGGCTTGCATTTGCACTGCTGTTGTTTAACCATAAAAAGCCCTCAGGATTACCGTCAAGCTCATAAAGTGCAGGCTCCGTCTGATACAGTCTGTTAAGCTCCTTAACATACCCCTGCATAAATACATGAGCATCAAACTCAAATAATGACCAGTCAACCTCCTGTGCCTCGTTAAACTCTGCAAATTGTGCAATCTCCTGTCCCATGAACAAAAGTTTTTTGCCCGGGTGTGTCATCATATATCCATAGGCAACACGAAGATTTGAGAATTTATCCTCATATCCGCCAGGCATTTTACTAATCATGGAACCCTTTTCATGTACAACCTCATCATGGGAAAGTACAAGCATAAAGTTTTCGCTATATTCATATACCATACTGAAGGTAAGCTCATTATGGTGGTATTTTCTGTACAGTGGGTCAAGCTGAATATAGTTTAAGAAATCGTTCATCCAGCCCATATTCCACTTGAAATCAAATCCAAGTCCGCCCTCCTCTACCGGATGGGTCATCATCGGCCACGCTGTGGACTCCTCTGCAATCATCATTACACCCTTGTAATCTTCGTGCATTTTTCTGTTTACTTCTTTTATGAAATCAATTGCCTCAAAATTTTCATTTCCGCCATATTCGTTTGGAATCCACTGACCGTTTTCCCTGCCATAATCAAGGTAAAGCATGGAGGCAACCGCATCCATTCTTATACCATCTATGTGATATTTATCTGCCCAGTAAAGTGCATTTGCAACAAGGAAATTCCGAACCTCATTTCTTCCATAATTAAATATATAAGTACCCCAATGTGGATGTTCTCCTTTTCTTGGGTCATCATGTTCATATAAATGTGTACCGTCAAAATTACCCAATCCATGGGAATCCTTTGGAAAATGTGCAGGCACCCAGTCAATAATGACGCCAATACCCTTGCCATGAAGATAATCAACAAAATACATGAAATCCGCAGGATCTCCATATCTTGACGTAGGTGCATAATACCCCGTAACCTGATATCCCCATGATGGATCATACGGATGCTCCATAACGGGCATCAACTCCACATAATTATAATTCATCATATTTAAATAATCGGCAAGTCTGACCGCTATATCCCTGTATCCGTAAAACTCACGTCCATCATCCGGCTTCTTCCATGCACCAAGATGCATTTCATAGATTGATATAGGCTGACTTACCTTGTTTGTCTTTTCACGGTTCGTCATCCATGCACTGTCCTTCCACTTGTAGGTAAGGTCAACAATCTTAGACGCATTTGCAGGTCTTACCTCACTGGAAAATGCATATGGGTCACTTTTCATAAATACATTGCCGGACTTGGCACATATTTCATACTTATAGATTTCTCCTACAAACTTTCCCGGTATAAAAAGCTCAAATATACCTGAATAGTCCAGCTTTCTCATCGGATGTCTTCTTCCATCCCAATGATTGAAATTTCCTACTACCGATACTCTCTCTGCATTTGGTGCCCAAACAGAAAACAAAACACCTGCAACGCCATCCACCGTCATTGCATGAGCACCCATCTTTTCGTATATTTTATAATGCTTGCCCTCGTTAAAAAGACTCACATCGATAGGGTCAATTACTGGTTCAAAAATATATGGGTCAATATAAGTAATTTCCTCGCCGCTATTAAACTTTACATTGAGCTTGTATGAAAAGCTCCGTCTGTCTTTTATAACAACCGAGAAAAAGCCTTCTACCCGATCTGATACAAGGGTATATTTTTTCCCCGATGAGGAGTCTATGGCAGTAACTACCTTCGCATCCGGAAGATACGCGTTTATATATACATCATCGATACATTCATGCATACCAAGAATGTGATGTGGATTATTGTGTCTGCCTGAAACGATGGCATCAACTTCCATCCAGTTTATCGCAAACACTTCTTTTCTTTTGGACATATTTTTTCTCCTCCTCCCCTACAGTTTATGTATAAATATTCCGCTTCGTAGCTTTGGTTCAAACCATGTTGATTTAGGAGGCATTAACATTCCTGCATCCGCCACATCAAACAATTCCTTAATTGATGTTGGATACATGGAAAATGCGACCTTCATGTCCGAATCAGCACGTCGTTCCAATTCATCAAGACCTCTGATTCCTCCTACAAAATCAATACGCCTGTCAACTCTTGGATCTTCAATGCCAAGAACAGGACAAAGCAGGTAATCCTGCAATATTGATACATCCAAGCCTGCAACGGGGTCTTTCGATTTTATTCCGTCATTTGCAGTAAGCTTATACCAGCTACCTTCAAGATACATACCAAAGGTACATTTTTCATTCGGCAAAAAAGGCTGACCTACCTTCTCAACCTGAAAACTTGAAGATATTTTTTCAATAAACTCATCCCTATTATATCCATTTAGGTCACTTACAACTCTGTTATACGGCAATATCTTAAGCTGATTGTCAGGAAACAATACTGACAAAAAGAAATTATATTCCGCATGGTCATCACAAACGACAGCTTCACCTCTTCTCTTTAAGCCTACCTTAATTGCAGATGCCGCCCTGTGGTGACCATCTGCAATATAAATTTGTGACATATCCGAAAATGCTGTTTCAATCTGCTTAATATCCTCATCCTCTGTAACAAGCCATACATTGTGGACTATTTTATCCTCGGATACAAAGCTGTATTCCGGTTCTTCTGATTTAATTTTGTTGACGATATTGTCTATAGATGCCTGTGCACGGTAAGCAAGAAAAATCGGACCAGTCTGGGCATTGCATGTATCTACATGGGTAATTCTGTCCTGTTCCTTATCTGCCCTTGTATTCTCATGCTTCTTGATAACCCCGTTTATGTAATCGTCTATGGATGCACATGCAACAATACCGGTCTGGCTGCGTCCATCCATAATAAGCTCATAAATATAATACATAGGCTTTTCATCCTGTATATATTCCTGTTTGCTTATCATGTCATCCAAAAGCTCTTTCGCCTTGGCATATACACAAGGTGCATACGTATCGACAGAATCATCAAATGCAGTCTCTGCCCTGTCAATCCGCAAAAACGATAATGGGTTATTCCTTACCACTTCCTTTGCTTCCTCACGGTTATACACATCATATGGAAGTGCTGCCACCTTATCTACTATATCTTTTCCCGGTCTGAATGCCAAAAATGGTTTTATGGTTGCCATCCGATTTCTCTCCTAATCCTTGTCTTTTATTTAGCATTAACCTCTGATTGCCTTAACTGCAGAATCTATAGACTTCTTGTAATCCTCCTCGGACGAGTTGTTAAACACAAAAAGCTCCGGAATATTGTCCGGCTGTTTAAAATTCTGGGTTGAAATGTACTCATCCCAGTGTGCGAGCTTCCATGAATCACGGTCGGATGCACGCTTAATCATTCTCTGATGACAAACCTCAACATCCGTGTGTACCCATACCACAAACAGCTCAGCATCCTTTTCCTTAAGCTTTCCTCTCAGCTTATCAAGGTATTCATTATCCCTGATTTCATCTGTAAAAGGAGCATTAATCAAAACAGTATCGTTATATTCCAGTGCTTCAAATGCGAAATCCAACACTGCGTAATATTCGTAATCTCTAATTTCCCTCTGGAAGAAATCAGAAGAACGATTGTACTCCTCTCCTGCTACTTTAAATATCTGCTTGGAAAGCACAATTAATGTATCCTTGTCCAAATACACACAGTTTGTAAGAGCCTTCGCAAGCTTTCTGGAAATAAATGTCTTTCCACACGCTGGTGGGGATGTTACAAGCACTAACTTCTTCATGTTAAAAATTCCCTCCTCAATACATTTGTCATTGTCAAATCCTAGAAAATTAGTTGTATCTTACCATATTTTTTATTTTTTTTCAATATATCCCTGTGCTTTCAACAATTCCGCACAAAGAACGGCACCGCCTGCGGCACCTCTTACCGTATTGTGGGAAAGCCCCACAAACTTCCAGTCATATATACTGTCCTCACGGATACGTCCTACACTGATTCCCATTCCGTTTTCAAAATCAACGTCAAGGGTTACCTGTGGTCTGTTGTCCTCCTCCATGTACTGTATAAACTGCTTTGGTGCACTTGGAAGATGAAGCTCCTGTGGAATACCTTTAAAGCTTACAAGCTTTTCAATGAGCTGCTCCTTTGTCGGATTTTTCTTAAACTTAACAAATACTGCCGCCGTATGTCCGTTTAAAACAGGAACCCTGATACATTGGCAGGTAATCTTTATGTCATCGGCAGGAACAATCACGCCGTCCTTAATCTCGCCCCAAATTCTAAGCGGTTCCTTTTCAGATTTTTCCTCCTCGCCGCCGATAAACGGAATAATATTTCCCTCCATTTCAGGCCAGTCCTTAAAGGTCTTTCCTGCTCCTGAAATAGCCTGATAGGTTGTTGCAACAACCTCATATGGCTCAAACTCCTTCCATGCGGTAAGCACAGGTGCATATGACTGAATAGAGCAGTTTGGCTTCACTGCAACAAAGCCCCTTGTCGTTCCAAGACGCTTCTTCTGAAACTCAATGACCTTCATATGCCCAGGATTGATTTCAGGTACTACCATCGGTACGTCAGGCGTCCATCTGTGAGCACTGTTGTTTGATACAACAGGAGTTTCCGTTTTAGCATACTCCTCCTCGATTGCCTTTATCTCATCCTTGGACATATCAACGGCAGAAAAAACAAAATCCACTGTGGAGGCTACCTTTTCAACCTCATTTACATTGTATACAACAAGCTTTTTCACTGCCTCCGGCATCGGCGTTGTCATTTTCCATCTGTCACCCACTGCCTCCTCATATGTTTTTCCTGCACTTCTCGGACTTGCTGCAATTGTTGTAACCTCAAACCACGGATGATTTTCAAGCAACGCAATAAAACGCTGTCCTACCATTCCCGTTCCACCAAGTATGCCAACCTTTAATTTCTCACTCATATATAAGTCCTCCCGATAACCGTAATTAATTTCATGATAAATAATTAATTACACTACTGCTGATTTTATCTATTACTTTACAACCCTTACCTTGACAACACCGTCAATAGCCTCTATTGCATTTACAATATCGTCATCTGCCTTTTGACCTACATCAAGGATTGTATATGCCCAGTCGCCCTTTGACTTGCTTACCATATCTGATACATTGATGCCCTTAGATGCAAATGCACCAGTAAACTGTGTAATCATGTTCGGAATGTTCTTATGGCATACAGTTACTCTTGACACTGCCGTACAAATGCCTGCATCACACGCAGGGTAATTGACCGAGTTTTTGATATTACCGTTTTCCATAAAGTCCATAATCTGCTTTACTGCCATGATGGCACAGTTATCCTCCGATTCAGCAGTTGATGCACCGAGATGAGGAAGTGTAATAACATTATCTGCACCTGCAATTTTTTCATTCGGAAAATCTGTCACATATTTTGCAACCTTGCCGCTTTTCAGTGCATCTAACATATCATCATCATTGACAAGAATGTCACGTGCAAAATTAAGAACCTTAACTCCGTCCTTCATCATTGCAAATGCGTCCTTATTCAACATTCCCTTTGTGCCGTCCAAGGCAGGAACATGAATGGTAATATAGTCACATTCTCTGTATATATCCTCAACATTTGTTATGTGCTTTACATGGCTGGAAAGTCTCCAAGCCGCATCAACCGATACATATGGATCATATCCGTAAACCTCCATGCCAAGCCTGAAACCGATGTTTGCAACCTTTGCTCCGATTGCTCCAAGCCCGATGACGCCAAGCTTCTTTCCCATAACCTCGCAGCCTGCATACTTTGCTTTCTGCTTT
This sequence comes from Bacteroides sp., assembly GCA_023666705.1. Classification (GTDB taxonomy): domain Bacteria; phylum Bacillota; class Clostridia; order Lachnospirales; family Lachnospiraceae; genus Coprococcus_C. Next base: position 90,489 of record JAMPBO010000005.1, on the reverse strand, counting down.
TCCACTGCCTTTGCAATGTTTTCGTCAGAAGCATTTTCCTTCACCCAGTTGTAACCGCCCATCAAATCCCTTGATGCAAGAAGCAGTCCTGCAACCACAAGCTCCTTCACGCCGTTGGCATTTGCACCCGGCGTATTAAACACAACAACACCTTTCTCAGCACATTTGTCAAGTGGAATGTTGTTTACGCCTGCACCTGCACGGGCAACTGCAACAAGCTTGTCTGAAAGCTCCAAATCATGCATTGCCGCACTTCTGACAAGCACCGCCTCCGCCTCTGCAAAATTATCCGTAGTCTCATAATTGTCAGTAAATAAATCCATTCCGCATGCTGCAATTGGATTTAAGCAATTCACCTTTATCATTTTTGTTTTCTCCTGTCTAACATTCTATCATATTGCCCATTGGCTTTTTCATACTATGAATTTGCTGCCTCAAAGTCCTTCATAAACTGTACCAGCTTTTCAACACCCTCAATCGGCATGGCATTGTAAATGCTTGCCCTCATTCCGCCGACAGTTCTGTGACCCTTCAGGTTTACGAAGCCTGCTGCCGTTGCCTCCTTGACAAACTTTGCGTCTAACTCCTCATTGCCTGTTACAAAAGGAACATTCATAAGGGAACGGTCTTCCTTAACAACAGTGCCCCGAAACATCTTGGAACTGTCGAGGAAATCGTACAAAATTGCAGCCTTTTTCTCGTTATGCACCTTCATGGCATCAAGTCCACCCATTTCCTTAACCCACTTAAACACAAGCCCGCAAATGTAAATTCCATAGCATGGAGGCGTATTGTAAAGAGAATCGTTATCTGCCTGTGTCTTGTACTTTAACATGGTTGGCGTAAATTTCATTACGTCATCCCTGATTAAATCCTCACGGATGATAACGACAACAACGCCTGCAGGTCCTACATTCTTCTGTACACCGAAGAAAATAAGTCCGTAGTCAGATACGTTTACAGGCTGTGAAAGAATGTCGGAGGACATATCAGCCACAAGTATCTTTCCCTTTGTATCAGGAAGCTTCTTGTATGTCGTTCCGTAAATTGTGTTGTTGTGACAAATATACACATAATCAGCATCCTCTGATATCGGAAGATTGGAGCAGTCAGGGATATAGGAAAATGTCTTATCGGCAGAAGATGCAACCGCATTTGCCTTTCCATACTTTTGTGCTTCCTCGTATGCCTTCTTTGCCCACTGACCCGTAATAATGTAATCTGCAACACCGTTCTTCATCAGGTTCATCGGGATTGCTGCAAACTGCTGGGAAGCACCGCCCTGAAGGAAAAGTACCTTGTAGTTATCAGGAATTTTCATTAAATCCCTTAAATCCTGCTCTGCCTCTTTTATAATGTTGTCATAGACCTTGGAACGGTGGCTCATTTCCATAACACTCATTCCTGATCCTTTATAATCCATCATTTCCTCTGCCGCCTGCTTTAAAACAACCTCAGGCAACACTGACGGTCCTGCTGAAAAATTAAATACTCTTGCCATTTTTTAAATCCTCCTTTTTTGCACATGCCGGTCGCCGCATTCAAATTCATAAAACTTCGTTTTAGAAAGCGGCTTCCTATTTATTATCTAAGTCCTGCTGGTCAAAGCATGTCTCAAGTGCAGCTCCCGCAGCAACCATTGGAAATACCTTGTCATCCTTGTCAATGACACAGTCAATTACAACCGGTGCATTCATCTCGATTGCCTTCTTTAATGCAGCCTCAAATTCCTCCAGGGTTGTTGCCCGAATACCTGTTGCTCCAAGTGCCTCTGCAACCTTGACAAAATCAACCTTATCCTCCAATATGGTGCTTGAATATCTCTGCTCATAGAACAGGGTCTGCCACTGTCTAACCATTCCGAGCACATGATTATTGATTACAACCTGAATAATCGGTATGTTATATCTTGTTGCCGTTGCAATTTCGTTCATGTTCATCCGGAAGCATCCGTCACCAGCTATATTGATTGTAGTATTTTCAGGCTTACCTATCTTTGCTCCGATACATGCACCTACGCCATAGCCCATGGTGCCAAGTCCGCCTGAGGTAATCAGCTTGCGTGGCTCCGTGTAATAGTAATGCTGTGCAGCCCACATCTGATGCTGTCCTACATCTGTCGTTATGGTAGCCTTGCCCTCCGTAAGCTCATAAATCTTGTTTATGATTGCAGGACCTGTCATGGACTTCATATCGCTGTGGTCAGGGAATTTTTCCTTTAAGCCCCTTATCTCCTTCGCCCACTCAGGATGCTTGATTGCCTTTATTCTTGTGGCAAGCATCTTTAATACTTCCTTCGCATCCCCTACAAGGCTGCAGTCAACAACGATATTTTTATCAATTTCGGCTGCATCTACATCAATATGTATGATTTTTGCATTATGTGCAAACTTAGATGCATTTCCGATTACTCTGTCTGAAAATCTTGCACCGACTACGATTACAAGGTCAGCCATGTTGATGCCGAAGTTTGAAACCTTTGTACCATGCATACCAATCATTCCCGTATACCGTATATCAGTTCCCGAAAATGCGCCCTTACCCATCAGGGTATCACATACAGGAGCGTCAATCTTATCCACAAACTTGGCAAACTCCTTTGATGCATCTGCCGCAATCACACCGCCGCCGCAAAGCACGAACGGTCTTTCTGCCTTTTCTATCATTTTGATTGCCTTTTCTAAATCATCCGCATTGATTGTGTTTGTTATCTTCTCAATCGGTTCCGGTGCCTTTGGTTCAAAATCTGCAACATTTGCAGTTACATCCTTTGTGATATCCACGAGTACAGGACCCGGTCTGCCTGTCTGTGCAATCTTAAACGCTCTCCTGATTGTATCTGCCAGCTCATGTACATTTTTTACGATAAAGCTGTGCTTTGTAATTGGCATAACAACACCTGCGATATCTACCTCCTGAAAGCTGTCCTTTCCAAGCAGTGACACGCCTACGTTTGCCGTAATTGCAACAAGGGGAATGGAATCCATATATGCAGTTGCAATACCTGTGACAAGATTGGTTGCACCCGGTCCTGAGGTTGCCATACATACGCCAACCTTACCTGTTGCCCTTGCATATCCGTCAGCCGCATGTGCAGCCCCCTGCTCGTGGGAGGTCAAAATATGCCTGATTTCATCCTGATGCTTGTAAAGAGCATCATATACGTTAAGTATTGTTCCGCCCGGGTAACCGAAAACCGTATCAACACCCTGCTCTTTTAAACATTCAATCACGATTTCTGAGCCTGTTAATTGTTTCATTGTATTTTCTCCTTTTCTATAGAAAGCTTATCGCATACTTTTATAAATTCGTTACATGTTAGAATAACATATTGTAAATTATATATCAAGTATTGCTCCCCTGTTACCTGATGTAACCATTTTTGCATATCTTGCAAGATAGCCTGTGGTAACCTTGGGCTCCTTTGGCGTCCATGCTGCCTTACGCTTTGCAAATTCCTCATCACTGATTTTGAGGTTGATGGAACATGCGTCGATATCAATGCTTATGATGTCTCCCTCTTCCACAAATGCAATTGGTCCTCCCACTGCTGCCTCAGGTGAAACATGCCCAATGGAAGCACCACGGCTTGCACCTGAGAACCGTCCGTCCGTAATCAGTGCAACAGATGAGCCAAGTCCCATGCCTGCAATTGCAGATGTAGGGTTTAACATTTCTCTCATGCCCGGACCACCCTTTGGTCCCTCGTACCTGATAACAACGACATCGCCTTCGACTATCTTTCCGCCCTTGATTGCAGCGATTGCATCCTCCTCGCATTCAAATACCCTTGCAGGACCTTCATGCTTCATCATTTCAGGCACAACGGCAGAACGCTTTACAACAGAACCGTCAGGTGCGAGATTTCCCTTTAATACTGCAAGTCCTCCTGTTTTGCTGTATGGGTTGTCGAGCGGACGTATCACCTCAGGATTCTTATTTGCAACACCTGAGACAGCCTCGCCTATTGTCTTACCCGTAACGGTCATGCAGTCCTCATTTAACAGTCCTGCCCCCTTGAGCTGATTCATAACTGCGTATACGCCGCCTGCCTCATTCAAATCCTCCATGTATGTAGGACCTGCTGGTGCAAGATGGCAGAGGTTCGGCGTCTTTGCACTAATCTCGTTGGCAAGTGAAATGTCAAAGTCAAATCCGATTTCATGTGCAATTGCAGGAATGTGAAGCATGGAATTTGTGGAACAGCCAAGTGCCATATCAACGGTAAGGGCATTTAAAATTGCCTCCTTTGTGATAATGTCCCTCGGTCTTATATCCTTCCTGTACATTTCCATAACTGCCATACCCGCATGCTTTGCAAGCTTTAGTCTCTCTGAATAAACAGCAGGAATGGTTCCATTTCCCGGAAGTCCCATACCAAGTGCCTCGGTGAGGCAGTTCATGGAATTTGCAGTGTACATTCCCGAGCAGGAACCACACGTAGGACATGCCTTACACTCAAACTCATTGACGTCCTCCTCGCTCATTGTTCCTGCGGCATAGGAGCCTACAGCCTCAAACATTGAGGAAAGGCTTGTCTTGTGTCCTTTCACGTGTCCTGCAAGCATTGGTCCTCCCGAAACAAATACGGTAGGCACGTTCACCCTTGCAGCCGCCATAAGAAGCCCCGGAACATTTTTATCGCAGTTTGGTATCATTACAAGTGCATCAAACTGATGGGCGATTGCCATACATTCCGTGGAATCTGCAATCAAATCTCTTGTCACAAGGGAATATTTCATTCCGATATGTCCCATTGCGATACCGTCGCAGACTGCAATTGCAGGAAACATAACCGGCGTTCCCCCTGCTGCCGCAACGCCAAGCTTTACTGCCTGTGCTATTTTATCCAAATTCATGTGACCCGGAACAATCTCATTATAGGAGCACACAATACCGACAAGCGGCTTTGAAAGCTCCTCCTCTGTCATACCAAGTGCATTGAACAGGCTTCTGTGCGGTGCCTGCTGCATACCAACCTTTACATTATCACTTTTCATTGTTTTATCTCCTTTTCATTTTTTACTTAAAAACTTCCTCAAGCTTAATATTTAACATTGTAAGTGTGTAGTCCTCCGAGAACTTTTTGTCATCAGCACCAATATAATCATCCACAAACAGGAAACCTGCCGATGCAATCACCGTTCCATCCTTTCCCGGAACAAAGCACACCATTATGGGATATGCATCCTTATATGTGTAAATATAAACCTCATAATCCTTTACCGAAGTATCTATAAAGCTAGTCTGCTCGATGAAGAAAGACCGGACGGCAACCATGTTTGCCCCTGTTTTTTGTGACACAATATAACCTGCAATCTGATTGATAAATCCTGCCTCAAAATGCTTTTTTACTGTTTCGGAGCATTTATCAACATTGACTTCCTGTACAAGCACCATAGCTGCCGGTATCACCTCGTCCAGATTTTTAATCCTGTAAACATGTTCAGGCTTTGAATAGTCCATATCCTTGACGACCTTTTCAAGCAGCTCTTCCGAACTAAGAGAGATAGGAACCGTATCAATATACTGTTCATCTTTGGCAAGCTCACTGACGGATATGGCAAGCTCCATGCCTGTTTCATACAGGGCAGCGGAAGACTTTGTACCCTTATCACCGCCGCAGGCAGTAAGCACAAGCGTACATATTAATATACAAGCTGTCAGTATGTATCTTTTTTTCATTTTATACCTCCTACCATTCCATTCAAATTTCTCCTGCTTAAATCCTCTCCTTGATCAAATCTCCCATCTCATCGCATGCAACAAGCGTTGTTCCCTGTTCTCCTGCCATGATGTCGCAGGTGCGGTAACCGTCTGCAAGCACATTTTTTACGGCATTTTCGATTGCGTCCGCCTCTTTATCAAGGTCAAAGCTATACCGTAACATCATTGCCGCTGAAAGAATTGTTGCAATCGGGTTCGCCTTATTTTGTCCCGCTATGTCAGGCGCAGAACCTCCGCTTGGCTCGTACATACCAAATTTTGTCCCGTTTAAGGACGCAGAGGCAAGCATACCGATAGAGCCTGTAATCATGGACGCCTCATCAGAAAGAATATCCCCAAACATATTCTCCGTTAATACGACGTCAAACTGGGCAGGGTCCTTTACAAGCTGCATGGCACAGTTGTCAACAAGCATATGCTCGTAGGTTACCTCAGGATAATCCTTCGCAACCTCCTCGACGATTTTTCTCCACAGCCTTGATGAATCAAGGACATTTGCCTTGTCAACGCTTGTAACCTTTTTTCTTCGCTTCATGGCTATGTCAAAGCCCTTAATTGCAATTCTGCGTATCTCATTTTCATTGTAGGTAAGCGTGTCCACTGCCGTCATCACGCCGTCTATTTCCTCTGTCTTTCTCTCGCCGAAATAAAGACCGCCCGTAAGCTCACGCATAATCATCATGTCAAAGCCCTTATCGGCTATCTCCTTTTTGAGCGGACAAGCATTTTTAAGCTGCTCATATAAAAATGCAGGGCGAAGATTTGCAAAAAGTCCAAGCTCCTTTCTGATTTTCAGAAGTCCCGCCTCTGGTCTTTTTTCAGGTGGAAGCTGATACCATGGTGATGTGGATGTATTTCCACCAATGGATCCAAGCAGCACCGCATCACTTGCCTTGGCACGTTCCACAGCCTCATCCGTAAGGGGTACTCCGTGTGCATCTATGGAGCAGCCACCCATCAAAAGCTGCTCGTAACAAAATGTATGTCCGTACTTTTCTCCTATGGCATCCAAAACCTTCATTGCCTGCGTGACAACCTCAGGACCAATTCCGTCTCCCTTTATAACTGCTATGTTACAATTCATATTTTCATCTCCTTAGCCTTTTTTCTTTAATTACATTTTTCATACGTCACTTGACACTACCTTCTGCTTAATTATCAGGCTATTCCTTTGCAGCTTCCTGTAAAAGCCTGCTTATGCCTGACCTGATGCCCCATTTTGTATATTAATTGATAAATAAATGTCTTCTTTTTCCAAAATACACCATATTACATATTAAAAGCACTGCCATCATTACAGCATTTAAAATCATTCTTGTAATATTAAGCTCAAGTCCGGGTACTGTAGCCTTTACCAAAATACAGTAAATGGCAGCCACTAAAGCATTAAAAAATAAACAAAGGTAATACATAAATGGAGCATGTTTCTTAAATCCTGCCATGAAAAACTTTGTAACAATTGCATATACGCCAAGAAGCATCATGCTGATTCCCACACCTATATCAATCGTCTGCAAACCATCAAACATACTGTATAGCGTTCCTAAATTGCTGTCAGATAAATTATACTGTTTACCCACACTGAGTCTATATCCATTGTAAATATTCAGGACACAGTTTGCATAAAGCTGAAAATATATGACAAATTTAAACCATTTCATTCCAAGCCCGCTGCCAGTATTTTGCTGTGGCTGCTGATACTGATTTGACTGATATGTCTGCTGTGGCTGTTGATACTGGTTTGGCTGGTATGGCTGCTGCTGTTGATACTGATTTGGCTGGTATGGCTGCTGTGGCTGTTGATACTGATTTGTCTGGTATGGCTGCTGTGGCTGTTGATACTGATTTTGCTGATATGCCTCCCAAACGATTGGTGACCCACACACATTACAGCTTGTTGCTCCATCAGGAACGTTGTTTCCACATTGGGTACAATACATATTCTCTCTCCTTTTCCCTTTGTATATTTTTAGGCAATTGCGAACCGTAAGCTTCCCAGTTACTTACTTTTACTGTTTATATTATTAATCAGACCGCCATTTTTGATAATCTCCTGCATAAATGGTGGAAATGCCTGACCTTTAAACTCCGTCCCCTTTGTTTTGTTATAAATCATTCCGCTATCAAAATCAACCTCCACCATGTCGCCTGCTTCTATCCCCTTGGCAGCCTCAGGGCACTCTATAATCGGAAGTCCGATATTGATTGCATTTCTGTAAAAAATTCTTGCAAAGGTTTCTGCAATAACTACGCTTATGCCCGACGCCTTAATTGCTATCGGTGCATGCTCCCTTGATGAACCGCAGCCGAAGTTTTTGTTGGCAACCATAATGTCGCCTGGCTTTACCCGTTTTACAAAATCCTTGTCAATATCCTCCATACAGTTTTTTGCAAGCTCTGCAGGGTCTGATGAATTCAGATACCTTGCAGGGATGATAACGTCTGTATCTACATTGTCGCCATATTTGTGAACTGTTCCATATGCTTTCATTTTTATACCTCCTATTTTTACTTTGAACCTATGTCCGCTATTAGGATAAAGAGTGCCACAATCACTGTTCCCAATAGTTTACCAATGTTCAATGTTATCATTACTCCTTTATATCAAATATAGTGTTAAATCTCACATGGGCTGCTTATCTTTCCCGTTATTGCAGACGCTGCGGCAACCGCAGGGCTTGCAAGATAAACCTCGGACTCAACGTGTCCCATTCTGCCTACAAAGTTACGGTTTGTCGTAGACACCGTTCGTTCCCCTGCCGCCATGACACCCATATGTCCGCCTAAGCAAGGTCCGCAGGTAGGGGTTGATACAACTGCTCCTGCCTTTATGAATATCTCGGTAAGACCTTCCTTTATCATGGTAAGGTATACATCCTGTGTTCCAGGGATAACAATAACCCTGACATTGTCCGCTGCATGCTTATCTTTCATAATCTCAGCGGCAATTCTCATGTCAGAAATTCGTCCGTTTGTACAAGAGCCGATTACAACCTGATCAATTTTAATGTCGCCAACCTCATCGATTGTCCTTGTATTTTCAGGAAGATGTGGAAATGCAACCGTAGGCTTTAAGGTTGAAAGGTCAATGGTATATTCCTCATCATATACCGCATCGGCATCCGCCTCGTATTTTTTGTAGCTCTTAGCTGAATGCTCCTTCATGTATTCCTCTGTCTGCTCGTCAACAGGGAAAATACCGTTTTTGGCACCTGCTTCAATTGCCATGTTTGCTATGGTAAAACGATCATCCATCGTAAGGTTCTTAATACCCTCGCCCACAAACTCCATGGACTTGTAAAGTGCACCGTCAACTCCTATCATGCCGATAATGTGAAGAATGACATCCTTACCGCTGACCCAAGGTGCCTTTTCTCCCACTATATTAAACTTAATCGCAGACGGTACCTTAAACCATGCCTTTCCGGTCACCATGCCCGCAGCCATGTCCGTGCTTCCCACGCCTGTTGAAAATGCACCAAGTGCACCGTATGTACATGTATGCGAGTCAGCTCCTATACAGGTTTCCCCTGCAACGATAAGTCCCTGCTCGGGAAGAAGTGCATGCTCAATTCCCATGGCTCCCACATCAAAAAAGTTCTTGATGGAATTGGCACAGGAAAATTCCCTGACACATTTACAGTGCTCCGCACTCTTGATGTCCTTGTTTGGCGTAAAATGGTCCATTACAAGGGCAATCTTTTCCTTGTCAAACACTTCCTTTTTATCAAACTTCTCCATCTCATGTATGGCAACAGGAGTTGTCACATCATTTCCTAATACCAAATCCAAATCAGCCTCAATCAGCTGTCCTGCCGTAACGCTGGAAAGTCCTGCATGTGCTGCAAGAATTTTTTGTGTCATAGTCATACCCATAGCTTTGTTCCTCCATTTATTAAAATCATTTTTAAACATTATATTTCTGCCATTATAGAATTTAGAGCAATCACTATAAGACAGTATAACATATCGCTTAACAATATAATTAAGCTGTGCATGATACACCATGATGTGCCTCATGGCATACAATTCCCCGTATATGTTCCACATCTGTTTTTTATTTTAACATATTAATTTATATAACAAAAATATATAATAGTAATATCTTTTATAACTTGAAGTTATATTGAAGTTATGCTATCATCTTCAATAACAGCTTATATAAAATTCACAGACAAGACAGCCAAAGAACAAACTGCCTTATGCAAGGCTTCACATACGGAGGGTATCCATGTACGAAAACTTAAACAATTACAAGGTTTTTTATACCGTTGCAAAAAAGGGAACTATCAGCCACGCAGCCGAAGCCCTTTTTATCAGCCAGCCTGCCATCAGCAAAACAATTTCCAATTTGGAAGCAGGTCTTGGCACGAAGCTGTTTGACAGAACCTCAAAGGGCGTTACCCTGACTGCCGAGGGTGAAATTTTATACAATCATATTTCCAGAGCCTTTGACAGCATCACACAGGGTGAGGAGGAAATTAAACGGATTAACGAGCTTGGGATCGGCGAGCTTAGAATCGGTGTCAGCACATCTCTTTGTAAGTTTGTGCTTCTCGATTATCTTCAGGATTTTATAATCGCAAATCCTCACGTGAAACTGTTTATTGACTGCCACGCTACAGTGAATACCATAAAGCTTTTGCAGGAGGATAAAATTGACATCGGGCTTATCTGTGAGACAAACATTCCAAATGGATTTCATTTTCAGCCGATTGCAGAAATACATGATATTTTTGTGGCAAGCAGAGCCTATTTGGACAATCTGAATCTTCGGGAGCAGGACGAGGACACATCAGTAAATAATCCTTGGCTTATTATGGGAAATTACACAAATCTTATGTCAACCAATCCACCAAAAAAGCAAACAAGGAATGCTTTGGGGGAAGCTTCACCCTCTGATAGGTTCCCAATGTCAACTAAGGAAATTTTGGAAAAATCCAACCTTATGCTCCTTGAAAAAAACAACATTACAAGAACCTATATTGACGCTTACCTTTCTGAGAATGGCATATATCCGAATCAGGTGCTTGAAATCAACAATATGGATTTGCTCATTGATTTTGCATCTATCGGCATGGGTGTTGCAAGCGTTGTGCGGGAATTTGCAACCGAGCAGTTACATTCAGGCGTGATTATGGAGCTTCCATTAGAACATGAAATTAAAAAAAGAGCCGTAGGCTTTATTTATTCGGAAAATAAACAAAGGTCTGCCGCCCTTAATTGGTTTATTGAATTTTGCCTTTTTTCCAACCGTCAGTAAATCAGATATGCATGTACATCATTTCAAGTTTTTTTCACTTTATCTGTCGGTTGCAAACCTAACATTTGCCAGCTATAATGCAGTATATGTAATTTTGGTTTTTTATCGTCAAAGATACAGGGAGGAATTTCCATGGAATATATTTGGTATATTGTTGCAGCTTTAGGTGCAGGCATCGGCACAGGTCTTGCAGGACTTTCCGCCGCTACCGTTATGGTACCGATTCTGATTGTGCTTTGCCCGTCCTTTGCTGGAGAAACAGGAGCCTATCACGCTACAGCAATTGCTTTGGCATCAGATATCCTCGGCTCTGCCGTTACGACTGGCATATATATCCGTCACAAAAACATTGACTTAAAGCGAGGCTGGATTATGCTTACCTGCATTATCGGCATGTGCATTGCAGGCAGCTTTGCAGCGTGGTCGGCTGGAAATGTTGTGCTTGGCAGTTTTTCGTTATTTCTGACATTTTTTATTGGTATCCGCTTTTTGATAAAACCAGATACGGAGCGAAAAGAAACGATTGCAAAGGGTACGGGACTTGACCGAAAAGGCGTTGCCATTTCATTGTTCTTTGGACTGACCATCGGCTTTGGCACAGGCTTTGTCGGTTCAGGCGGTGGAATGATGATGCTGGTGGTATTTACCGCATTTTTAGGAATGGACAGGAAGCCTGCTGTTGGCACCAGCACATTTATTATGACCTTTACGGCACTTATCGCATCGGTCAGCCATATTATGATAGACCCCTCGATTGTCTTGGAACGCTGGGATGTGCTGCTCATCTGCATCATAACGGCAACCACTGCTTCTATCGGTTCAGCCCAATTTGCCAACAAGGTCAACAACCGCACTGTCGGTTTCGTAACTGGCGTGATTTTAACAATCCTTGGTGCTGTCATGCTGCTTCTGAATTATTGGGAGCAGATTTTACTCTTTCTTAAACACTAATTTAATGCCGTCATCCATTGTGATAGTACCTTCCTTGGCATCGTAAGCACAGTCCATTGAGCTATCCTCAATTGTAAGGGTTACGATATCACCATTCAGTTTAACGGTGCCTTCGTCCACATCCCTCTCGTCATCACCGGAAATAACACCGTCTCCATCTGCATCATATTCTGAAATAAGTTTAAATTTGTCACCATCAATTTCAATGTATAAATCCATTCCGATCCACGCCATATCACTGCACGCATATCTTCCATCAAGCTTTCCTTTTCCAAGGAAAACAACACAAAGCACGATAATTAACGCCACTGCTGCAACACCTGATATAATACCAATCAGTAGTCCTGTTTTTTTCTTGGCTGGTGCAGACTGATACTGCATATTGTTTGGTGCTCCCTGATACTGGGCATCATAGCTTGGCATACCTTGATACTGACCAGCATAATTTGGTGCACCTTGATACTGCACATCATAATTCGGCATTCCCTGGTACTGCATATTGTTCTGCATTCCCTGATACTGACCGTCATAATTCGGTGTTCCCTGGTACTGCATATTGTTCTGCATTCCCTGGTACTGACCGTCATAATTCGGTGTTCCCTGATACTGCACATTAAAGAACGCTCCACAGCTTGTACATTGGTTACTTCCATCAGGTACCTCAACCCCACAATTTGGACATATCATAATTTTTTCTCCTTACTTGAATGTTTTTTGTTTTGCTTTGTAATATATTTATTATACTGTTATTTTATAATTCTGCAATAAAAACAGCTCTGTATTTTCAACCCCTTGCCACAACCGAAACCCAATCGTTCATATGAACAACATCAATAATCTCAAAGCCGTTTGCAGCAAGTGCCTCCTTCACTGCAGCTTCCTTCTCATTTATAATTCCTGACGTAATAAAATATCCACCATCCTTGATATATGGTCTTATGACCGCTGATAAAGGAATAATGACGTCTGCAAGTATATTAGCGACGACTATATCATATTTTACATATTCTATATCTGTTTCTTCAAAAGCACAGCTGGCATCTATTTCATGATTACTGCCTATTGCTTCAAAAGCACAGCCGCAATCTTCTTTATGATTAATGCCTGCTGCTTCAAAGGCATAGTCACTATTTTCTTCATGCCTGGTTCCCGTTTCATCAGGCAAATCATAGGTATCTTTTTCCTTCAATATATTGTTTGGCTTTATCAGATATGGATTATTTTTTATGCTGCCTGCATCATTTCCTTTTTTATTATAAGCTCCCGTCAGGCTGTAGGAATCATCCCTGCCTATAACATTTTCGCCCAAAAGATTTCCACAGGTAAACACAAGCTTGTCTTCGCCGATGCCGTTTACCACCGCATTTTCCTTGGCAGCTTTTACTGCAACCTCATCAATATCCATTCCATGCACGAAGCCCGCCCCTAAAAGTGAGCTTATAATTGACAGGATGCCGCTTCCTGAACCCACGTCAAATACCGTGTCGCCTGCTTGCAGATATTTCTTTATCTGTCCGATACACAGCTTTGTCGTTTCGTGGGAGCCCGTACCAAATGCAATTCCAGGGTCAATCTCAACGACAATATCATCCTGTCTTTTGTCATCATATGCCTCCCATGTAGGCTTAATCACAATATTGTCGTATAGACGGAATGGCGTAAAAAACCTTTTCCAGCTGTTCATCCAATCCGTATCTTCCGTGACTGAAGTTTCAATGTTCATAGTACCTACCGGTATAAACTCTTTAAGGCGGATAAGCTCTGCTGCTATATCCGCCTTTAAGCCTTCGACATTGAAGCTTGCCTGCTCTGCATCGGCAATATCACCTGTCTGCTCTGTCCGAACAAAGCATGACACCTTTGCCGTTCCGTCATCCTCACCTATGATAAGCGGGATATCCACAAACATAGCTTCTTTATCTTCATCGGTAAGTGGAACATTATCTTCAATCATAATTCCCTCAACCCCCTTTTCATCGAGAAAGGCACTGAGTAAATCCACAGCCTCACAGCTTGTGTCAATTGAAATTTTTGTCCACATCATAATTTTTTAAATCCCTTTTTCTTCTTATGGTCACCAAAGCTGAATTTTCCTGCCGAATCAGTTGATGACCTTGCATTTACAGTCGTAGTATTTGCATACTGGTTCAGTATGGACTTTTGCTCCTCCGTAAGCTTATCCGGAACCTGTACCACCAATGTTACGTAATGGTCTCCACGCACGGTCTTATTACGGAGCGTAGGAACGCCCTTGCCCTTAAGCTTCACCTTCGTATCCGTCTGTGTACCCGGCTTGATGTCAAGCTCATAAGGTCCGTCTATGGTAGTTATCGTAACCTTTCCACCGAGTGCTGCCTGTGTAAAGCTTATCGGCTCTGAGGAATATAGGTCGTACTCCTGTCTCTGGAAAACAGGGTGTCTGTCAACCAAAACAGTAACAAGAAGGTCTCCTCTGCCACCGCCGTTCGTTCCCGGCTCTCCCTTTTCCCTGATACGGATACTTTGTCCATTGTCTATACCAGCAGGCACGGCAACCTGAATTTTCTTTTTGCTCTTTACAAAGCCCGTACCTGCACAGTTGCTGCACTTATATTTTACAATCTTACCGGAACCACCGCAATCCGGACAGGTCTGAACCGTTCTTGCCATACCAAACAGAGATTGCTGTGTGAATACAACCTGACCCTTTCCTGCACATTTTGAACAGGTCTCCGGCTGGTGACCAGGCTGTGAACCACTGCCCTTACAAACATCACACTCATCCTTAAGTGGCAGCTCAAGCTCCTCCTGCGTACCGAAAACCGCCTCCTCAAAGGATACACGAACCGTAGTCTTAATATTTGCTCCTTTAACCGGTCCGTTTGACTGGCGGTGTCTGGAGCCGCCTCCAAACATATCTCCGAATATATCTCCGAATATATCTCCCATATCTGCGAAATCAAATCCGCCAAATCCGCCAGGACCACCATTTTGGTCAAAGGCAGCATGACCATACTGGTCGTACTTTGACCGTTTTTCCGGGTCTGACAATACGGCATACGCCTCGGCAGCTTCCTTAAACCTTTCCTCAGCCTCCGCATCGCCCGGATTCGTGTCGGGATGGTATTTCTTGGCTACCTTACGGTAAGCCTTTTTTAACTCAGCATCATTTACGCCTTTCGTGACACCAAGCACTTCATAATAATCTCTCTTATCAGCCATCTCATTCACCCTTAATTTCTTTCTTGGAAATATTTTTTCGTGCTACAAATTAAATTTCCTTGTAATCTGCATCCACAACATCATCATCAGAGAAATCAGGTGTTCCCGTGCCTGTTCCTGCATTCGCGCCAGGGCCATTCTGCTCATAAAGCTTTGATAATAATGCCTGTGCACTGTTCATAAGTGTTTCCTTACCTGCCTTAATCTTCTCAACATCATAATCAGTCATTGCGTCAGGGTCCGTTCCCTCTATAATTTCCTTTAATGCCTTAAGGTCTTCCTCAACCTTGCTCTTATCTGATGCAGAAAGCTTATCGCCTACATCTGTAAGTGCCCTCTCTGTCTGGAATACCATTGCATCAGCATCATTTCTAACCTCAATTGCCTCTTTACGCTTCTTATCCTGAGCCTCGTACTCAGCAGCTTCCTTCACTGCTCTTTCGATATCCTCATCAGAAAGTGAAGTGCCTGAAGTGATTGTAATGTGCTGCTCCCTGCCTGTTCCAAGATCCTTAGCTGAAACATTTACGATACCATTTGCATCTATATCAAATGTAACCTCAATCTGAGGAACACCACGTCTTGCAGGAGCAATACCGTCAAGTCTGAATCTTCCAAGGCTCTTATTATCTCTTGCAAACTCTCTTTCACCCTGAACGATATTGATATCAACTGCATCCTGATTATCCTGTGCTGTTGAGAATATCTGGCTCTTATTTGTAGGAATCGTTGTATTTCTCTCAATCAGGTGAGTTGCAATACCACCCATCGTCTCAATGGAAAGTGTAAGTGGCGTTACATCAAGGAGAAGTATCTCACCTGCACCTGCATCACCTGCAAGCTTACCACCCTGAATGGATGCACCGATTGCAACACACTCATCAGGATTGATACCCTTAAATGGCTCTTTTCCTGTTATCTTTTTAACCATGTCCTGTACAGCTATAATACGTGTGGAACCACCAACGAGAAGTACCTTATCTATCTCGGAAGCAGTAAGTCCTGCATCCTTAAGTGCTGAATGTACAGGCTCCCTTGTCTTCTCAACAAGATGTGCAGTAAGCTCATCAAACTTAGCACGTGTAAGGTCCATGTCAAAATGCTTTGGTCCTTCATTTGTTGCAGTAATGAACGGAAGGTTGATGTTTGTCGTTGTTGATGATGAAAGCTCCTTCTTCGCCTTCTCTGCTGCTTCCTTTAATCTCTGCATAGCCATCTTGTCGCCTGAAAGGTCAACGCCCTCGTTCTTCTTAAACTCAGCAAGCATGTATTCTGTGATTGCATTATCGAAGTCATCACCACCAAGCATGTTATCGCCGGCAGTTGCAAGAACTTCGATAACACCGTCACCAATCTCAATGATAGATACATCAAATGTACCACCACCAAGGTCGTATACCATTATCTTCTGCTCATCCTCATTGTCAAGTCCATAGGAAAGTGCTGCTGCCGTCGGCTCGTTTATGATACGCTTAACATCAAGGCCTGCAATCTTACCTGCATCCTTTGTCGCCTGTCTCTGTGAATCTGTGAAGTATGCAGGAACCGTAATAACTGCCTCCGTAACCTTCTCGCCAATGTAGCTTTCTGCATCAGCTTTAAGCTTCTGCAGGGTCATAGCTGAAATTTCCTGTGGTGAATACTTTTTATCGTCAATCGTTACCTTATAATCAGAACCCATATGTCTCTTAATAGAAGCAATTGTCTTATCTGCATTTGTAACAGCCTGACGCTTTGCAGCATCACCGACAACTCTCTCACCATTCTTTAAAAATGCAACTACGGAAGGCGTTGTTCTTGAACCCTCAGCGTTTGTGATAACAACAGGCTTACCACCTTCCATAACTGCTACACATGAATTTGTTGTTCCTAAGTCAATTCCTATAATCTTTCCCATTTTATTTTCCTCCATTTTTATAATTAAAAATTATTATATTTTAGTTTGCAACCTTTACCATACTATGTCTTAATACCTGATCTTTATACATGTAGCCCTTTTGCATTTCCTCCACAACAACATTCTCACCATACTGCTCATCCTCAACATGGATAACTGCATTGTGTAAATCAGGATTAAATACTGTTCCGACTGCATTCATCGGAACAACCTCGATGCTTTCCAGATATACCATAAGCTGTCTGTATATTTTGTCAATTCCTTGTTCAAAGCCTCTCTCCTTATCCTCCTCTGGAATACTGTCAAGTGCTCTCTCAAAGTTATCAACAACAGGTAACAGCTTTTCTAACACCTCTTTTGCACCGATATCGTACATTTTCTTTGACTCTTTTTCATTTCTTTGTCTTGCATTGTCAAACTCTGCGAGAAGCCTTTTATATTTGTCTTCATTCCCTTGGGCTATTTCCTTTACTTTCTCAAGCTCAAGCATCAGAGCCTTACTTCCCCTTCTGCTTCCCTTTGGAACCGGCTTCGGCTTAGCCGCCATAGCTGCCTCAGGATCGTCTGCAGGTACTTCTTCCACTTCATCGACCTTTACATCCGTACCTTCTACTGCAGGTGCTTCATCCGTAGCTGCAACCTCCTCGGCAGCAACATCCTTAAGCTCCTTATCAGTAACCACTTTCTTTCCTGATTTTCCGCTATTTGTTTTAGCCATCATCATTCACCCCTTCACCTTTTTTAAATATCTCATCCAATTCAATCGTAAGATTTTTCAGCGTGCTTACAACCTTTTTGTAATCCATCCTTTTGGGACCTAATATACCAATTGTACCCTCGGCTCCCTCAGGCATTTTATATGTGGCTGTTACAATGGAACAATCCTTCATATTTTGTCCCGGTGCCTCCTCGCCGATATATACCTGAATTCCCGTGCCGTCTGCTTTGCCTGCCGTTTCTTCTATAAGATGTGACAGCTCATTTTTATCTTCAAATGTTTCAAGCAGCTCGCTTGTCTTCCTGATATCTCCTATTTCAGGATACTTTAGGATATTTGTGGCACCGCTGGTATATATTTCCAGTTCGTTTGCATCATGTATGGCATCCACAATCCCTGAAAATATGTCCTCGAGTATAGGTGCATATTCACCGGACTGTGCTTTCATCGCCTGAATCATTTCTAAATTGATGTCCTCTAACGATGCCCCCTGAAGAAATGTATTCAAAAGTATATTAAACTTCAGCACATCTTCATTATCCAGCTCTACATTTACATCAATCAGCTTATTCTTGATAATGTTTCCTTCCACTACGATAACCGCCAGCAGGTTATCCATATCAACCTTGCAAAGCTGTATAAACTTAACTGTCTTTTTGTATTTTGGTGCCGTAACTACAGTTGCGTAGTTCGTATTATATGCCAACACCTTGGCAACCTGCTTCAGCAAAAGCTCCATCCTGTCAACACGCTCAAGAAGGGAACTTTTTTCTTCCTCCACATCCACCTTTTCCTCCATGAGACTGTCCACATAAAACCGGTAGCCCCTGTCAGTGGGAATTCTGCCTGCGGAGGTGTGAGGCTGTATAATGTAACCCATTTCCTCCAAGTCCGCCATCTCATTTCTGATTGTAGCAGAGCTTAAATTCAAATCCGTATATTTTGAAATTGTACGTGAACCAACTGGTTCACCTGTTTCCAGGTAATTCGCTATAATGGCTTTCAGGATTTTTTTCTTACGCTCATCAAGCTCCATATCATCACCCTTCCTATATTGAACATCAGCCCAATCTTCTAAGCCATGTTATTAGCACTCATTTAATTTGAGTGCTAATCTATATAAGATAATCTATCACTACATATAGTTGTTGTCAAGCATAAAAATACAATTTTTAAGTGCAAAATAAAAAAGCTGTCCGTCCAATTTTGGGACAGACAGCATTAAAAGCAGGCTTATTTATCACCGTACACAATATAATCTATTTTCGTATCATAATAGATCCTGAGTAAATCTAATATCTCCACTGACATTCCTCTTCTCCCCTGCTCAAGCTTTCGGATTGTTTCTACCGACACTCCCAGTGCTGCTGACACCTCATATTGTGATTTTCCATTTATGCACCGTAGCGATTTCAGCCTCTTTCCGATGGCAATCTTGTCATACACTCACAACACTCCCCTCTTTTGTTGAATCTAACGACAAACCATATATTAACTTTCCATTACGATACAAAGTATACACCGTATTTTTTATTTTGTCATTATGCAATATAGACAAAACTTATTTTACATCATCGCTTCTTAACGCTCCATATTTCATTGTAATTTGGGTTTTACACATACCTGCAACATCAGAATCATGGGTTACAATTACCACAGTCTTTCCGTCCTCATTCAGCTTTTGCAAAAGCTTCATTACATTATGTGCATTTTCTTCATCCAGTGCCCCTGTCGGCTCATCTGCCAAAATAAGTGACGGATTATTTACCAACGCCCTTGCAATGGCAACCCGCTGTTTTTCTCCTCCTGAAAGCTCATTGACCAACTTTGTGGCATATCCCTGAAGTCCAACCTCTGCCAAATACTCCAAACAGTGTTTTTTCATTTTGCTGACAGGTATTTCATTGGAAAACAACAACGGCAGTGAAACGGCATCCAAAACACTCTGGTACTCCAAAAGCCCAAAATCCTGCAATACAAATCCGATTTTTTTGTTTCGGATTACCGCCTTTTGCTGCTGGGTCATATCCTTTACATACTCCCCACAAAAATAATAATGTCCTGAAGTTTGCGTATCCATACAGCCCATGATATGAAGGAGTGTGGATTTTCCCGCCCCGGAACTTCCCCTTATGGCAATCATATCACCTTCCTCAACATTAAAATCAATTTCATTCAATGCCAGAAACTGGTTCTTTTTTCCCTTATTGTATATTTTACTGACCTTGTTCATTTTTACTATTGTCATGCAAGCTTCCTCCAATGCGTATTTATATCTTTTTTCAGCAACCTGTTAATCATGATTACGCCCATCAATCCGCAAAATACAGAAATCATAATACAGAAAATAAATGGCAGGACATACACAGTATGAAATTCAAATATCCCTACGAATCTTACCAGAATAAATGCATCTCCACATCCTAAAAACAAGGATATCACCTGCATAATCATATACTCGCCAATATAAAACCGCTGCAGATGCTTTATATTTGCCCCACAAAGCATAAATACAATAATTTCTTTTTTCTGCTTCTGAATCATATAACTTACCAGTATACCGATTGACAGCAATGCAAAAATGACGATTCCCAGCCCAAGTATAACCGTTGCCTTATAAAATCCCACATTTTCCAACAACCATTTAAACTCGGTCATGTAGCTTATGTCACAATCGATATTCCTTCCTTCAAATGCCTTTTTTATTTTGCTCTTGTCACTATGTGTCATCGGTCTTGTGCATGCCAGAATCATAGTCCCAACAGACATCGTTTCTGCTGATTTTGCAGATACAACAGCTCCAACAAAAAATGGTGTACACCCGCATACCATAACACTTGACGTCTCAATACACCTATAACCACTGTATTTTGCTTCAAATATCGGCAAAAAATAGGACATAACAATTGCCTCACCAGCTTCCAGTGCCTTCGCATCCTTGCAAATCTTTGCTTCGTCTCCCGATTTTACGGCAATTACATACATTCCATCCATCTCATCCACAACATATGCTGCCATCTCATAATCCGATATATTTTCTGTACAAAAGGGTTCAACCCATGACAGCATATCAACTGTTATCGGCTCTGCAATAGAAATTTCGCATTGATTGTATCTTGCTTCGTCCTGATTCGATATAATATCATGATAATAATATGTAAGCATCACCTGTGTTGCACCATAGACAAGCATGGTGACTATAATACATGCAATCATCAATTTTCTGTAATGCTTTATGCTTTCTATCAAAATTTTTCTCATACTACTCCTCTTTTATCAGTAACGTGACAGGGTCCAGCTTTCTCATTTTCAGTAAAATCGGCACAATGGATATCAGGTAAATCCCTAAAACTCCTGCAAGAATCCCAAGCTGGTTTTTCCATATGAACAATATATCCTGCTTGAATGATGCACGGTAAACAAACGAGCTTCCAAGTAAAAAGCCGCATACAAAAGCAAAAATATTCTGAAGTGATAGTAAAGCGACAAGCTTGCACCAGCTCATTCCAAGCATATAGTAAATACCATATTCCCGTTGATTTCTAACAATAGTCAGGTAATTATGCACGATGACACCACATATAAATATTATCAAAAGACATATTTCAAGTATGGACTCGTCCCTGTCCCAAAAGGAGATTTTTTCATTTTGCAAATCGCTTACTAAATCCAACCGTCCATATTCCGTAAATTCATTAAATACTTCTGTGTTATTCGGTTCGTCTGCAAAAATATAACTTACATTTGGGGGATTATAATTATATGCAAGCGGATTCTTAGGGTTTAAAAATAATGTTTCTCCATAAATATCATTTCTATAGTTGGCTATCATATCCATATAAGGTATATAAACTTTAAAATCATCATACTTATCATATTCGTATCCTCCGCCCCCTTGTTTTCGTAAAAAAACTGGATATTTGTTAATTCCAACAACCGTACATTGACAAATAATTTCGTCATCAATATTTTTAATACTAATTATATCCCCAATTTGATAAAATCCTTTGTTCCCCAATAAAATAACCTCATTGGGATTATCCGTGAAACCCTTACCCTCTGATAAATTCCAGTTTATATGTGTTGCAAAAAGTTGCGATGACGATATCACTTCTCCATAATCTTCACCAAATATTTCATCAAATCTAAAAACTCCTGCATCATATACAACATCGTCCTTTTTTGGAAATTTATCTACCGAAATAAAGGAATATTCATCATATAATGCACTTTTATCAATATATGGTATAACGTAACAACAACTTTCCATGTCCTTAAGTAGCATTTCTCCTTGATGCTCATAGCTAACCTCTCCTAAGGAAAATCCAAAGAATGCCGTAAACAATCCAATCAATATGGTATACATAACAAATGTTCCAAACCGTTCTTTATTTTTTTGTAATAAAAAATATATGTAATTCATCGTTAAATATCCTTTACTCTATAGCATTTCTTATACGTGTTTCACATGCCCCACATTTATTACATTTAAGTTTAAATACACAGTGTATAGACATTGCATAAACATCTTTATATTTACGGTCAAGACTTTTTCCCGTTCTTTCAATTACAACAAATTTTTCTCCTGATTTAGTTATCGTTTTTGAACCATTAAATTTATAAGTTGTATATCCTTTAATTTTCGGACTATAATAAAATATGTACCCTTCTCCCGATACGCGGCTATTTGTTTTTCTATTTGTAAACCGATTTCCCTCAACACATGCATAGCAATATGCTTCTGCTTTATCTGTCGCAAAAGGAATAAAATTCCTTGATGTAACCTTAACCTTTGCGGTGCCATTGTAAATTGCTCTCGCTCCTACGGTATTTCCACAAAATACTAACACCATAGCCAATAAACATATTGAAATTCCAATTTTTCTAATTTTCATGCTTATTTTCCCCTTCCTTATTTTCCTTGAATTATATATCTACAAATTATCATTGTATAATTTTTATATCATCCCCTCATAACTATCTGGATTATAATGCCATAATTTATAACACATTTTGCATTCTATTTTCACAATCTTACATATAATAAAATTATATGACAATTTTCGCCATAAGTCACCTGGATATTTTGTACCACTTTTTATTATTCTGGGCACCACACGCAAATTATACAAACCAATTTATGCTTGTTAATCTACATGTCACTTAATAAAATTCTGATTCAAAACAACAATTTGAAAAAACTAATAATTAAACTTTATTAAATTATTATCATCCTTTGTCTGTGAATCTGCACCAATCAGCCTCAGACTCACTTGTTTTCCTACATCAATTGTATTTGTTAAATACATGGTTATTTCAGAATTGCTTTTATACAATTTGTAATTTTGAGAATATGTACCCCAACCTCCTATATTAGCCCTAACCTGTCCATAACAATATCCATATTCCCCATACCCGGAATAGTTTGTGACTTTTGCTGTTTTTGAAGAAAACGATTTCGTATATATTCCATGAACTGTCCAAATATTGGCATGAACGGCAACTATCTTTGAAGTTGATGCCGCATTTGCGGTTACTGTATTACCGGGTGCAATACAATAAGCCGCCATAAGCATCAATGCCACCAGCTTTGTTTTTACTTTCATTCCTATCTCTCCCTTCATATATCATGATTCTCTTAAATCATATATTATCCGTTGCTTCCGTACCCGCATAAATATCACCACTACCGCTATCGCCTGCATCACAAGCAAAAACAACAGTACATACAGGATGCTTTGTGCCCCGCCCGTAAGGATTACACTTTGCGTCACTGGCGGAAGCAGCCGTTTTGACGCAACCTTACTGATAAATACCGACAGTATGGCGGCAACGATACTTTCAGCCAGTGCCTCCAATATCAGGGGCAGCATAATACTCATATCCGAATGTCCCAGGATTTTCAGTACCGACAGGTTCCTTCTCCTCCGCACATACACTAGACCGTTTACATACACAATGATAAACAGATTCATAACTGTTACAAACAACAGGACTCCATAAGTATATGCATGGATTGTCATGTTGTTATCCTGCTCCTTGATATATTCCGTCACATGGTCATGAAAGGAATAGTTATATTTAAATGAACACTGATGCAGCATTTCCGCCGCTTCAATTTCATATCCATCCTCCACGTTTATCTTTATCAGTACATTTGTATAATCAAATTTTTCCTGAAACATTTTATCAGGGACAATGATGGATATACCCATTTGGTCATTCCAGTTTTTAAACTTTCCACGCCCTATGATTTTTACTTCTCCCGGTTCATACACAATCCCAAATTCATAGTCCTGTCTTCCGTCATACTTTAAGGTTTCCGGCAGTTCCTTTAAAATCCGCTCATCCCCCGTCAAATAATTGTCAATGACAATAGCACCGCCCGCATCAACAAACTCCTCATAGGTCATCCTCGATTCCGACTCAATCTTATTGTTGTACTGTTGTTCGCTTACTCCCACAATTTCACAGTATACCGAATCATCCTCCTTATACATAATCCACTCCTTACAATTTTCATTTATATTATCTTTTCCCACATGGAAAACTCCCATGGTATCATAAACCATATCGTAGTATGTCACCCCCGGTATCAGCTTTTCAAACCCGTCCATTCCACTTACGTCATCTGATATCAGGTCAAATTCCGTGTCATAATACTCCCTGTGGGAAACCGTGTAATTCACATACTTATTTACATAAACCAGCAGCATCACGCTAATCCCTATCATGACCATTGACATGTAAATGCAGAATTTTTCAAACGGATAACTGTCCCTGTGAAAATATTTCATTGTAATAAACTTATGCCCATGGTTCTTCGTGCCTGCCGCAGTACCACGGTATTTTTTTCTTCTGGTCTTTATCATTTCATTGATATGTGCATCCATGGTCCGGACCAGCACAGGCACAAGTCCGCAGAGAAAGCCTGCAAAGCTTACGGCAGTTGCAAGCATATATGACTGCTGCGTAAACTGCGGTTCAAAATGTTCCAGCCTGCTGGTCCGCATGCTCTGGATACGCTCAAACAAAAATACAGTCAGATACCGTCCGAATAAAATTCCCAGCAGACAGCCAAGCACAACCAGCAGCAGACATTCCATAAAATAAATACATGAAATATACTGGTTGGAGAATCCGAGACTGAGCAGGATTCCCTGCTGTTTGTTCCTGCCATGCAGATAGGAGGTAAACAGGTGCAGTGACAAAATCACGGATGTCAGTACCAGGATGACGGCAAAGAACAGAAGCAGGCGTCCGATATTGATATCATCCAGACCTCCTTTCCCCTCCAGCTCCACGATATTAAGTTCCTCATTGATAATCAGTGTGTAACCGGAAAGAAACCCCTCTTCCTTATCCCCGTGTAGGATACTGCTTTCGTCCAGCTGCAAATACTGTCTGATTTCCTTTAAGGCACGCTGGTATTCCCTTTTGCCTGCACAATGCAGGTATATGTTATATCTGCCCGTTTCCGTTTCACTTTTTGTCAGTGCCACCTTATAGGTTTCTGCCGTACTGTAATCGTAATCATCCAGAATTCCGGTGATGCTGTATTTTCTGCCGTTTAATTCAATGCTGTCGCCCACGTTATAGTTCCCGATTATAAACTCTTCCCCAATTATTGCCGTAGCGGAGATTGCCACCTCCCCTGCCTGCTCCGGAAATGTTCCGTCCACCAGCCTGTATCCGTTCATTTCGGTTGCATTTTTTCCGCTTTCCACTATGCCGATCTGTGAATCCGTCATGCCGATGATTTTTTCAACGCCCACATGGGTGTACCTGTCAGACCTGCTTCTGATCCAGTCATAGGTTCCCCTATCCACCTCATGTAACAGCAGGTTGTATTCCCCGTAGGCATCGTATGCATTTTCCAGACGCATTTTTTGAAAGGATACATAGGTATTTACCGCCACGAATATGAGCATGACCGAAATACAGATGCCGATAATGGAGATGATTGTCTTTTGTATGTTTCCCTTCAGGTTGCCTTTTATTAATTTTATTGTCATATTTTCCCACTCCCTCTATTGAACATCATCCCATTCCTAAACCAGTACTTTTCCATCCACCAGACATACATTGAGGTCCGCTTCCTTTGCTATGTCACTGTCGTGGGTTACCATAATCAGGCTCATGTCATACTTTGTAACCACACTTTTTAACAGGCTGACCACGTTTTCACTGTTTTCGGAATCCAGGTTGCCCGTCGGCTCATCGGCAAGTATGATTTTGGGACGGTTTATGAGTGCCCTTGCAATGGCGATTCTCTGCTGCTGCCCGCCTGAAAGCTGCTCCGGGTATTTGTTTAATATATCTCCGATATCCAGTTGTTCAACTAATTCGTCAAAATATTCTTTTTCATATTTGGGGGAAAATTCGTTTGCGATTACGATGTTGTCGTAGCAGTTAATCACCGGGATGAGCTGAAAAAACTGGAATACAATGCCTACGGTTTTTCGTCTGTATTCCCTGATTTCCTTTTTGTTATATTTTAAGATGTCTGTTCCGTTTACCTCGATAGCCCCGGAATCGGGTTTGTCGATTAAGCCTATCATGTTTAACAGCGTTGTTTTTCCACTTCCGCTTTTTCCTGTTATCGCAATAAACTTTTTTTCAGGCAGCTCTATGTTTATTTTGTTTAGTGCAATGCATGCGGCACTGTCTGTTCCGTATTGTTTTTTTAAGTTTTTGATTTTTATCATATAACTCCATCTTTTCCTTTCATTCATAATACCGTATCATAATACACTTAATTGTTGTTATGATTTTACACTTTCATTGTATATTTGCTTAAGGACGATTGTCAATAAGCTCATTGTACCAGTCCTTAGTGCATAGTCCCAGTTGCAGGGGCAAACTTTATGTCCTGCAATTGTTGCATTAAAAGACGTAACGGTACGAAAAGTTGTCTGTGGGGCAGAGCGTATTCAGAAGAACAAAAATAGCACCCTAACCAAGTTAGGATGCCTTTTTATTCAACAAAAACCCTTTATTTATTAATAATACAGCTTCTTCTCAAAATATGCCTTTAAGTCCTCTATCTTTATCCGCTCCTGCTCCATCGTATCTCTATCCCTTACGGTAACTGCTCCGTCTGTCTCAGAGTCAAAATCGTAGGTTACGCAGAATGGCGTTCCAATCTCGTCCTGCCTTCTGTATCGCTTTCCGATATTTCCCCTGTCATCAAATTCACAGTTGTAATACTTGGAAAGCTCCGTATAAATTTTCTCTGCACCCTCATTCAGCTTCTTTGAAAGCGGAAGCACACCAATCTTCACAGGGGCAAGTGCCGGATGGAAATGAAGCACAGTTCTCATATCTCCACCCTCAAGCTCCTCCTCGTCATATGCCGAGCAAAGAAATGCAAGGGTCACACGGTCAGCTCCAAGTGACGGCTCTATTACATACGGAACATACTTTATCTTCTTCTCATCGTCAAAGTAATCCATCGGCTCCTTCGAGGTGTTCTGGTGCTGGGTAAGGTCGTAGTCGGTTCTGTCGGCAATTCCCCAAAGCTCACCCCAGCCAAATGGGAATAAAAACTCAATATCCGTTGTCGCCTTACTGTAGAAGGAAAGCTCCTCCTTATCGTGGTCACGGTATCTCATCTCGTCTTCCTTCATGCCAAGCTCCTTGAGCCAGTTGATACAAAAATCCTTCCAATATTGAAACCACTCAAGGTCAGTGTCAGGCTCACAGAAAAATTCAAGCTCCATCTGCTCAAACTCTCTTGTACGGAACGTAAAGTTACCCGGCGTAATTTCATTTCTAAATGATTTACCAATCTGTCCAATACCAAATGGTATTTTCTTTCTTGATGTCCTCTGAACATTCTTGAAATTTACAAAAATACCCTGTGCCGTCTCTGGTCTCAAATATAATGTAGCTGAGGAATCCTCAGTGACGCCCTGAAATGTCTTAAACATTAGGTTAAATTCTCTTATATCCGTGAAATTGTGCTTGCCGCAGCTTGGACAGCACACATTCTTTTCCTCAATAAAATTTACCATGTCATCCTTGGACCATGCGTCAACGCTGCCCTCTAAGGCAATGCCGTTTTCCTGCATAAAGTCCTCTATAATCTTGTCAGCCCGAAATCTCTCGTGACATTCCTTACAGTCTATCAGCGGGTCAGAAAAGCTCCCAACATGTCCCGAAGCAACCCATGTCTGCGGATTCATCAGTATGGCACAGTCAACGCCTACGTTGTAAGGATTTTCCTGTATAAATTTCTTCCACCATGCTTTTTTTACGTTGTTTTTAAATTCAACACCTAAATTTCCGTAGTCCCATGTATTTGCTAAACCTCCGTAAATCTCTGACCCCGGGTATATGAAGCCTCTTGATTTAGCGAGTGAAACTATTTTTTCCATTGTCTTTTCCATATTGTCGAAATCACACCTCTCT
Source organism: Bacteroides sp. (assembly GCA_023666705.1). GTDB lineage: Bacteria > Bacillota > Clostridia > Lachnospirales > Lachnospiraceae > Coprococcus_C. The sequence goes on along the minus strand of JAMPBO010000005.1, from coordinate 62,319 downwards.
TTTGATTTAATCAAGTCCTTATTTTACATATATTCCATAAATATTTCAAGCCAAAGAAGAAAGAATTTCCAATGACTTAAATTTTTTATCCACATATTCATTCAAAAAGCCGTCCGTAATGCTTATCAGCTCGCCAAGTGCATCTGCCGACAGTGAAAATGAATAAAGCTTCCCCATAGGAGCAGACTGTATAAACTGTAATGTATATATAAGGGTGCTGCTTATCTTTTTATTTATCTTTAGCTTTTTTGCACAATCGGCACAAAGAAGCCCGCCCTGCCTGCCGTTAAAATGGGTAAGCTCCTTTGATGAACATTTCACGCAGTCATAGCAATGGATGCCCTGTCCTTCAATATCCATAAGGCGGTTTTCATATACAGCCTTGATAAGCGTGCTTGGCATATGTCCCCGAATCAATGCCTTTAAGGTCACATACAGTAAATTTAAGTTTTGTACGCACATGTCGCCCTCCCTTGTATAGTAGGACATCAGCTCACAAAAGTAGGATGCATAACACATCTTTTCCATATCCTTTGGAAGCTCCTCAAAGTATTCACTTACCTCAACCTTATGGAGATTGTATGCCTCTCTGCCTGATGTGACGGTAAAGCTTCCCATCACAAAGCTCTGACTGGATGCCCGGAATTGGCTGTTCGGACGTCTTGCACCATTTGCAAATATGGTAATTTTCCCCCGTTCTTTCGTAAGCACCACAAGCCGCTTATCATATTCACCTACAAGAGTTGCATATAACACGATTCCATTTAGTACAAGTTCCTCTTTCATATCATGTACTTCCTAACGCTCTTTTTCCCTGTATCCGTAATTTTTAAGCAACAGCTCACTGTCACGCCAATCCTTTTTTACCTTTACCCAAAGCTTTAGATTTACCTTGGTGTCAAGAAGGTTTTCCATGCTGATTCTCGCTTTCGTACCGATGCTTTTTAGCATTGTCCCCTGCTTACCGATGATAATACCCTTATGGGAATTTCGCTCACATATAATAGTTGCATCTATATCTATAATAACTTGGGAATTACCGCTATTGTTATCTCTGTTTTGATTGTTTTTATCGTAGTTATCTTTATTATTATCCCTGTTATTTCTTTTAACCGTCCGTTCCTTCATGCTGTCAACAACAACTGCTATTCCATGCGGGATTTCCTTGTCAAGCTGCCTTAATGCCTGCTCCCTGATAAGCTCCGCAACAATCTGCCGCTCTGGCTGGTCCGTCACCGTATCCTCGTCATAAAACTGTGGTCCGTATGGCAAAAGTGATTTTAATGTCCTGACAAGCTCGTCCGTGTTTTTTCCTTTCATTGCAGACACAGGAACAATTGCAGCAAATTTGCACACATCCTTATAAGCGTCAATCGCCTCAAATATTTCCTTTTCCGTCACGGTATCGGTCTTGTTAATCACGAGGACAATCGGTGTTTTAACCCTTGTTAACGTTTCGATTATGTGCCGTTCGCCCGCCCCGATAAAAGTGGTAGGCTCTACAAGCCACATAATGATATCAACCTCAGACAAGGTTCCATGGGCAACACTCATCATATATTCGCCCAGCTTATTTTTTGCCTTATTGATACCCGGTGTATCAAGAAATACAAGCTGTGCCTCCTCGTCCGTATAAACGGTCTGTATTCTGTTTCTTGTTGTCTGTGCCTTGCTGCTTGTTATCGCAATCTTCTGCCCTATAAGGTGATTCATAAGTGTGGATTTCCCCACATTTGGTCTTCCTATAATGGCAACAAAGCCTGATTTGTATTTATCTGTCATTCAATTCTCCTTGGTTCCTAAAACACACTCGCCACAGTCTTAAAGTTGTCCTTGGCTGCCTCCAGCTTATTTTCATTTCCTATCACACATATGATGTCATTTTCTACTGCTGCCTCAACGTATGGTGCAAGTGCCCTGATACTTTCAACCGTTGAGGAGAGTACCTGATTACGCTCATTCTGCAAATCTTCATCCGTGATTCCCATAAGGTATGCAGCAAAGGAAAATGCCCCTTCCGCTGACGGTGTAAGCGGTGAATCCAGCTTACTGACTGCACCGATAATATATTTCGTCATATCCCTGTCATCAGCATCAAAAGTCCGCACATATTCAGGTGCACCCTTGTAAATATTATAGGTTTCCATCAGGTTCGGATCCCTGTAAGATGTAAAGTATACATTACCGCTTCTTGCAAAGGCACACATACATCCATATGCGCCGCCCTTTACACGCACGTTGAGCCACAGGTAATCGTAGGAAAAAATAGATTGGAGCACACACAAATCACCCCTGAACGAAAGTCCCTTTTCCTTATAGTTTCCTGCCGTGGCAACATACTGTACCTGACTTGCCGTCTTAAAGCCCTCATTTAACGGAATTGGCTTTACAACCTCCGAATTGTCAAAGGAAGCACGTGTTGAGAGTAACTTCGAAAGCTTTGTCACGGACGCTGTAAGCATCTCCTTCGGATTTTTGTCCGATGTATAGGAAATGGTAAGACCGCCCCGCCTTAAAACCTCGCCCAAAACAGACCTTAATGTTGCTGCAAGCTCCTCATATATAGTTTCAAAATCCTTGTCCAGCCCCTCTAAGAATTTGTAGTAATCAACACCCTCCGTAAGTTCCTTGACAACACCTATCGGTGATATATATGACAGTGCCCTGCCTGCCGCTGTCGTATGCCCTGATGCAACAAGGTCGTTCTTCATATTTACCCGCGTCTCCGAAATAATTTCCCTAAGCCGCTTCTTGTCGTCAATCTTTGATGAAAACAATATTTCGTTTATAAGATCCATTGCCACATCCAGCTTATCGTCAAGCATTTTTGCATTTACAATAAAATGCACATTTATTTTGTCAGGCTCATTTGTATTTGAAACCGTCGTGTCAAAGCCGATGCCACCAGTCTGGAGATTAATCTCGTTGGCAAGGTCGTTGTAGCTGTAATGCTCCGTGTCAACATACTTAAAGATCTCGGATAACAGTGCAATATACGGATACTTTCCGTAATCAATATCTGATATATCAAAGTTTAAGTTTACATAACTTATTCCATTGGTAAAAATGTTATGGCTGACAATCTTAACCATCTCGATTTCTGAAATCTGATTATTTAATTTTCTTGCCTCTTTCTCAATATCAGAAATCTCCAAAAGCGGAATTGTCCGAAGTTCCTCCGGCGTACTTGGCTCGCTTTGGTATTCCTTAAGTGCCTCCGCATTTTTTACTATGGCATCAAGCTGCTGCTTTGTAAGTGTTTCTTTATATTTTGCAAGCTTACTTTTTTCATTTTCTTCTATGACATTGTTCAGTCCCTTTCTCGGCACGAGCATTACGTAGGTTTTATTTTTATTTTCAACGATATATTCCGTTATCAACTTCTCAAAATAGCCGTGCTCCACATCAATCTTAAGCTCGTCAAAAATCTCATTTAATGAAAAGGTACTCAGTGCCTCATTATCATCATAAAGCCATGTAGAAAATGCATTTAAGCCCAGCATAAGCCCCTTCGGATATCTTCCAAAATTTCCTTCCTTGTGCTTGAATTCATAGTAATTAATTGCCGCCAAAAATGACCGTTTGTTAATACCGTCCTTTACGATTTTGCATAGCGTATCATCAATTGTTTTTATAAACCGTGCTTCGTCCGCTTCATTTGCATTTTTTGCAACAATGGAAAACGTCGGCTGCTTAATTCCGTCATCATAGGAGGAAAAAACATCCATTCCGATACCCGCATCAATCAATGCCTTTTTCAGAGGTGCTCCCGGTGCATCAAGAAGTGCATGTTCTATGATTGAAAATGCCATACAAAGCTTTTTCTCCGTGCTTTTTCCCACTCTTACATTATAGGTAAGATATGTGTTATCCACTTCTTCCTCCGCATCTGCAAGGGAGTATTCCTCCTTTAAATGCATTGGTGCATCAAAATCCGGCTCGTCCGTTAGTGCAGAATTGATATCCAGATACTCATAGGCGGAAAGATATTCCCGGTCTATAAATGCAAGCTCTGCCGCTGCATCCATATCCCCATACAAATAAATATAGCTGTTGCTCGGATGATAATATCTTCCATGAAAATCGAGAAAGGTTTCCCTGTCAAGGTCCGTAATATACACAGGGTCTCCTCCCGACTCATAACTGTACGCCGTATGCTCATGCAATGATTTTTCAATGACACGGTAAAGCTGCTGCTCCGGCGATGAAAAAACGCCCTTCATTTCGTTGAACACAACCCCATTATATTTTAGCTCCCCTGTCTCTTCATCAAGCTCATAATGCCAGCCCTCCTGCTGCATGATTTCCTCTCTCCCATATATGTTCGGATAAAAGACGGCATCAAGATAAACATGCATCAGATTGTGAAAATCCTTTTTGTTTAAACTCGCCACAGGATAAACTGTTTTATCGGAGTAAGTCATTGCATTTAAAAATGTATTTAACGACCCCTTGCAAAGCTCCACGAACGGGTCCTTTGCAGGAAATTTTTTGGAACCGCACAAAACCGAATGTTCCATAATATGAGGAATTCCCATATCATTTTCCGGCGGCGTGCGAAAGCCTATCGTAAAAACTTTATTGTTGTCATCATTGCACACAACAAGCACCCTTGCCTTTGTCTTTTTATGGGAAAGCACATATCCCGTTCCCTTCACCTCAGGTAACTCCTGTTTTTCAACCAAATCGTATGCTTCAAGCTCTTCCAGTTTCAAAATAAAATTCCTCCAATCATTTTTATAATTTAAACTCCACCACAGATTTTATATCCTGCTTTTCCTGTCCTGTTATCTTAACGATAAAACGCCGTCCTTCGTCCAATTCCTCACATGCCGTTGATACCAAAAGGCTTTCCCCATATTTGGACTGGCGTTTATACTCAACCCTAATTCCTTTTATAACCGCATTTTCAGGTACATATTCATTTGCAAGCTGAATATATTTTGCATTGCCCATATGACCGTTAAAATCAATATGTGACCTTCTCACCTTCCATATTTCCATATCCTTAAAATCAGCAGGCAGCTTAATTTTTCTGCTCAGCTCGTCCATTGGATACCGTTCCTCAAGCGTATAGCCATCTGTATCAGCCTCCTCAATTCGAATCGGTCTTCCTGATGCAGTATCTACAAGGCTCCATACCGAGTCGGCATACACAATATCCGTTCCCTCGCTGTCCGTTATAACCACATTTCGATATCCCATGGACGGCGTGAATCCGTATGGCCATGTCTTTACGACAATATTTTCAAACAGTGCCGGATAACGGTCAATATATATGTTCCAGCCGATTGCAAACCATGCCCGTTTTGTTTTATGCATATAATCTACACCCTTACCGATGGATTCTGAATTTATGTTAATACAGTCCTGCATGGCATTCATAATTCCCTCTATTGACATTCTCGAATGCTCATCTATATCGGAATATAAAATTTTCTTATCATAAATATACATTTTTTCACTCCAACTATATTTTTTATTACGGTATTTATTATAATCAAAAAAGCACTCCACATCAACCGAAAGTTGACGTGGAGCACTTAATTCGTAAAGGCCTCTTATATTATATGGGCTGTGTCGGATTTTAATATCCCATGCCACCCATACCACCCATGCCGCCAGCCGGCATAGGAGGAACATCTTCCTTAATATCAGCGACTACTGACTCAGTCGTAAGAAGTGTTGATGCAACTGATGTTGCATTCTGGAGTGCTGTTCTTGTAACCTTAACAGGGTCAATAATGCCTGCTGAAATCATATCAACATACTCTTCCTTGTATGCATCAAATCCAACGCCTGCGTCAGATTCCTTCACCTTGTTGACAATGACCGCACCCTCAAGTCCTGCATTTGTAGCAATGTGCATAAGTGGTGACTCCATTGCTTTGCAAACAATCATTGCACCTGTCTTCTCATCACCCTCAAGTGTATCTGCAAGGGCTTTCAGCTTACCGATTGCATGAATGTATGCAGAACCGCCGCCTGCGATGATGCCTTCCTCAACTGCAGCTCTTGTCGCATTTAATGCGTCCTCCATGCGAAGCTTTGCTTCCTTCATTTCTGTCTCCGTTGCAGCACCTACTCTTATAACTGCTACGCCGCCTGCAAGCTTTGCAAGCCTCTCCTGAAGCTTCTCCTTGTCAAAATCAGATGTCGTCTCGGCAAGCTGGTTCTTGATTAGATTTACTCTTGCCTCGATATCCTCCTTAGAACCGTATCCGTCAACGATTACCGTGTTCTCCTTTGCAATCTTAACGCTCTTTGCACGACCGAGCATCTCCATTGTAGTTTCCTTAAGGTCATATCCAAGCTCCTCAGAAATAACCTCACCACCTGTAAGGATTGCAATATCCTTAAGCATCTCTTTTCTTCTGTCACCATATCCCGGTGCCTTAACACCTACTACGGAGAATGTTCCGCGAAGCTTATTTACGATAAGGGTTGTAAGAGCCTCGCCCTCGATATCCTCTGCAATAATGAGAAGCTTTTGTCCACCCTGGACAATCTGCTCAAGCAGCGGAAGGATATCCTGAATATTTGAAATCTTTTTGTCTGTGATAAGAATATATGGGTCATCCAGCTCTGCAACCATCTTCTCCATATCAGTTGCCATGTATGCTGATACATAACCTCTGTCAAACTGCATACCTTCAACAAGGTCAAGCTCTGTCTTCATTGTCTTTGATTCTTCTATGGTTATGACGCCATCCTTTGATACCTTCTCCATGGCATCTGCAACAAGCTCTCCAACGCCGTCATCACCTGCTGAAATAGATGCAACTCTTGATATCTGCTCCTTGCCGTTTATGCTCTGGCTCATTTCTGATATTGCCTCAACAGCAGCATCACATGCCTTCTTCATACCTTTTCTTAAAACGATAGGATTTGCTCCTGCTGCAAGGTTCTTCATACCCTCGTTAATCATGGACTGTGCAAGAACGGTTGCTGTGGTTGTACCATCACCTGCCACATCATTTGTCTTTGTAGCAACCTCCTTTACAATCTGTGCACCCATATCCTCAAATGCATCCTCAAGTGTAATCTCCTTTGCGATTGTAACACCATCATTTGTAATCAGTGGTGTGCCAAACGACTTGGCAAGCACAACATTTCTTCCCTTCGGTCCAAGAGTAACACTTACGGTATCTGCAAGCTTATTTACGCCTTCCTCCAAAGCCTTGCGGGCTTCTGCTCCAAACTTAATTTCCTTTGCCATTTTATTTTATGCCTCCTATAAAAATATATTGTATATATGTTTCGTAACAGCGTATATGCCGTTTTTTATTCAACAACTGCAAGAATATCTGACTGTTTAACGATAATATATTCATCATCGCCAAGCTTAACCTCTGTTCCTGCATATCTTGAATAGATAACCTTATCGCCTGCCTTAACCTCCATAGGTACCTTCTCACCATCGACTACCGCTCCAGGACCTACTTCAACAACCTCTGCATACTGTGGTTTCTCCTTAGCCTGTGACGGAAGTACGATTCCTGACTTTGTAGTCTCCTCAGCTACCGACTGCTTTAAAACAACTCTGTCTCCAAGTGGTAATAACTTCATTTTATGTTCCTCCTAAAAATCATATTCTATTTTTAGCACTCACTTCTTTTGAGTGCTAACATAAATATTATTTTAAACAATTTATGGAAAAAATCAACCCCTAATTTTAAATTTAACAAATTATACACAAAGTTAAAATCATTTATCCCATATCATGCATATAATTTAATAAAATTCTTATTTGCCTGCTCCCATGTCACGCCCATATATAAATAAATATTGCTGTGCATATCCTGCATAATTTCCGTAAAGCTCACACGCAAACTTTTCTATGGCATCCTTCCTTGTATCCTGATGGAAATACAGTTCCTCCATAATTCGTTTCATCCACACATCAACAGGAAAGGCTGCCGTAAACTGAAGCCCAAACAAAAGGACACAGTTCGCAACCTTCTCACCAACCCCTTTGATTGACAAAAGAATCTGCTTTGCAGCGTGAAAACTTAGTGCTTGCAGCGTTTCTTCTTTTATTTTACCACTGTATACCAGTTCCACAGCTTGTCTTATATATGGTGCCCGGAAGCCAACCTTACATTCCCGAAGCTTCTCCTCACTTACCTGATACAGGCGGTCAACTGCCGGAAATGTGTGTACCTTTCTCCCATCCTTTAATGCAAGCTCCTCCCCATATTTTTCTGACAGTATATGTACAATCTGTTTAATATGGGGTATCTGCTTATTTTGTGAGATAATAAAGGATATCAGCGTTTCAAAAAAATCCTGATTTAAAATTCTGATTCCACTGTGCTTTTCAATTACTTCCCGCATCCGTCCATCTGCATTTATTATGCTTTGCTTAATGGCACCATAATCTGTTTCCATATCAAAATAATGCTTCCACACGAGATGATAGTCTTCCATTGACGTGTCATACAAAATAAAGCTGGCTGGCTTTGACATTTCCCCATCATTGCATTGTCTGATATGCAAATATCTTCCATATGCAAGAAGCTCATATTCCTTTGGGGCAAGCTTCGTAAAATGAAAGCACTGCCCACATTCCAACGTATCCTCAATATCAAAATCAGTTACATCCTCAAGTATTAAATCATTATCTCTGCAATATATATGCATATTCACAAGTCTCCTCAATTATTCATCAAAAGACCCATTTTTTTCAGTCTGGACATCCACTTCCCTGTCAGCCTCCGTCCCGCTCTTTGTTGTTTCATTTTCAATCGCTGTTTTTTCAGTTATTGTAGTTTCACTTGTTATATTGTCCACAGCTGTAGTTTCATCTGTTCCATTTTCTGTGGTTACATCAGCTTCATCCCTACTGCCCACAGGTGCAGCTGAAACGTTCCACTTTGCATAAAGCTTAAGATTTTTCGGTGTAGCTGCCAAGGTTTCAGGATTAAACTCCGTTGCAAGTTTCTTGTCCGTGTACCAGCCTGCAAAATCATAGCCATCCCGTGTCGGAGCATAAATCTTAAAGCTCTTCTCTACATTGTAGCTCTCCGGATTTTTCTTATTGTTTGTGCCACCGTTTAACTCATAGGTGATTGTATACTCATGTGCAGTCCACTGGGCATACAGTATCACAACGGCACCCGACTTTTTGGAAAGATGCGGTGTTGCATTCTCTCCCACTCCGACAAGCCCCTTATTAGCGATTGCTGTTCCTTTTCCATTTGCCTTCGTACTCCAGCCTGCGAAATCATAGCCTGTACGCTTGTAAGCGTTCGCCCTGAGCTTCTTTGCACTGTTGCCATAAACAAGGCTCTGGTCAGCCATGCTTCCACTTGTACTTCCGTTGCCGTCAAACCTTACGGTATACGGATTGCCTGACCACTTGGCATAAAATGTCCGGTTGCCCGTGCTTCCTGTATTTATTCCTGCGACAGGCTTCTTGAATGCCTCATCCCGATACCAGCCCTCAAACGTATAGCCCGTTTTTTTCGGTGCAGCAAGTGTAATATTTTGTGACTCAATCGTATACTTTGACGGATTTGCCGTGCTGTTTTTTCCGTCATTCAAAACGTAGCTTATCGTATATACGGTAGCCTTCCACTGGGCATACAGGGTAACTGCACCATTTTTCCTTGAAGAAGACTTGATGCTTGCTTCATCCGCATATGCTGTTCCGCTTCCATCCGCCTTTGTGTTCCAGCCCATAAAGGTATAACCGTTTTTCTTGTATTCATTTTTTGGAAGTGTATAGGTTGCAACATCCGCCTGCTGGAAGTTTGTATACATGATATTCATATCAACATTTCCACTGATACCCGTAACGGAGCCTGATGATGAATACTGCCATGCATCATAGGTTCCGCCATACTGGCAAATGCTGAAATACTGGGCAACCCATCTTGTATATCCTGTCACCGTTGGAAGATAGTTGTTCCACCATGTCGTATTTGCATATACGCCAAACATGTAACCTGCATTTTGTATAATGTTTCCGATAACCTCACATGCCCTTGCCGCATAACCTGCCGTGTTACCCTCCTCACAGTCAAGGTATACAGGCAGTGTAACCTTCTTTCCCTTAAGCAGCCTTAAAATATGTGCCGCCTCACTCTTTGCTTTGCTGTCATTCGTGGCATAGGAATATAAGTATACACCATATGGTATTCCAAGTCTCTCACATTCAGCGGCATTCCTCTCAAACTCATAGTCATCCTGATATGTATAATCCATGCCGTAGCCGCACCGTAAAATGACAGCGTCCACCTGATTTTTAACCTGATTCCAGTTTATGTTTTTCTGCCATGAGGAAACGTCTATCACCTTTAAATTTTTTTTATCATTTGCAATGCCATATGTGGTTCCCACAATACTTGCAGTATAATCGTTCATGGCACCGCTTGTATTTCCGTTTCCGTTAAATGTATAGGTGTATTTTTTCGGCGTCCATTTTGCATAAAAGGTCTTATTTCCTATTTGTCCCGTGCTTATCTTTGTTACCTTGTTTATCCATGTAGACTCTTTATACCAGCCTGCAAAGGTATAACCGCTTCTTGTTGGGGTCTTAAGCGTAACCGCCCTGTTTGTATAATAGTGGTCAGCCGCACCTGACGCATTTTTTCCACCGTTCAGCACATACTTAACCGTATATCTTATTGGCTTCCACTGGGCATACAGCACCCTTGTTCCCTTGTGTGTGCTGTAAAGGTTTTTCACCTTTGCCCCATCCGCATAGGACTTGCCTGAGCCATCCGCCTTTGTATTCCAGCCCGCAAACGTATAGCCTCTTCTTGTATAGGAACATTCAGGAAGTCTGTAGGATTTGTCATATGTATAGGTTTTCTTTTTCATGGCAGTGCCTGTACTGCCGTTTAAATCAAACTTCACATAGTATTTATTTGGTGTCCACTTTGCATAAAAGGTTTTTGTGCCCGTACTTCCACTATTTATCCTGGTTGCCTGTTTGGTAAGCTTCTTATCCTTGTACCAGCCCTGAAAGGTATAGCCCTTTTTGGTCGGGTCAGCAAGGGTTATTTTCTTGCTTGTAACATAATAATAGGATGGATTTTTACTGTTGTTCGTTCCTCCATCAAGCTGATAGGTTATCTTGTATTTTATCTTTTTCCACTGGGCATAAAGAATGATTGTTCCCCCATTTTTTGCAGAGAGATTTCTTACCTTTTTGCCATCTGTAAAGGCTTTTCCTGAACCATCTGCCTTTGTATTCCAGCCTGCAAAGGTATAACCCTTTCTCGTAAATGTATTTGCAGTAAGCGTTTTGTACTGTCCGTATGTAAAAGACAGCTTCTTCATGGAACCACTGGTGCTTCCATTTCCATCAAACTTCACACGATACTTATTTGGCGTCCATTTTGCATAGAATGTCCTTTTTCCCTCGCTCCCACTGTAAATCCTCGTCACTTTTTTTGTAAGCTTTTTATCCTTATACCAGCCCTCAAAGGTATAGCCCTTCTTTTCCGGTTCAGCCAGTATGATTTTCTTGCTTGTAACATAGTAATAGGATGGATTTTTACTATTGTTTACTCCTCCGTCAAGCTCATAGGTTATCTTATATTTTATTTTCTTCCACTGGGCATACAATATTTTTGTTGCACCATTTTCCGTGGAAAGATTTCTTACTTTTTTTCCGTCCGTATAAGCTTTTCCCGAACCATCTGCCTTTGTATTCCAGCCGACAAACTGATAGCCTTTCCTCGTAAACGCATTTGCCGTAAGCTTTTGGTACGCTCCATAAGTAAAAGTCATCTTCTTCATGGAGCCTTCCGTGCTTCCGTTTCCGTTAAATTTTACGTAAAACTGATTGGGTTCCCACTGGGCATATAATTTAACCTTCCCTTTGTTCTTTTCGGTAAGGTTTTTTACCGCTCCCTTATCTTTATAAGTTTTTCCGCTTCCGTCTGCCTTTGTGTTCCAACCTATAAATGTATATCCTTTTTTATGGAATTCGTTTCCTGAAAGCCTGACTTTTTTTCCATACGCCATCTCCTGTTTCGTCATGGAGCCTTCCGTTGCACCGTTTCCATCAAACAAAACATAATAGATACTATCAGCAGACTCATTTACATCCTTTGTTACAACGTCTTCTTTCGCAACAGTCACAGGCTGTTTTTCATCTGAACCTGTATCTTCAGAAGCAGTTACATCCTTATCCTCCGTTGTCCCGGTTGTCACATCTGCTTCATTTTCAGAAGACGCAGTAGATGTTTCTTCCTCATAAACTGCCGCATCACCATCCGTTGCAATTTCATCAGTCTCCCCCATAGATATGGCATGGCAGATACCCATATCTGCCATGCCAAAGGAAGTCATCATAATAAACAACGTTAATAAAGCGGCGGTTCCTCTTTTTAATCCAATCATATCTTCTCCCTTTTCCTTTGAGCAGCAACCCATTAAACCCTGAAATTATCCATGGTTCTTTGTAAGGTTCCAATACTGCTTAAAACATCCTCAGTTTCTTCTGACATATTTTCACTTGAGCATGTGATATCCTGCAGGTTTTCATTTACATGCTCCATTGCCTTTGACAAATCATCCTGTGCAACCCGGATACCTGTAAGGGTAGACTTAATATTCTGCGTAAAGTCTCCTAAATCCTTTGCACTTCCGCCTACCTCCCCGCTGATTCCCACATAATAATCTGCATCCTGTCTGTAGCTTTGTGCCATAGCCTCAAATTTGTCATAATCCTTAAGAATCGTGCCATCAATAAATACCAGAATACTGTCACTTTCCTTGGAAAGCTCGCTTACACTTTCCAAAACTTTGGACGTAAGTGTATTTACCTTGCCGATTTCTTCCGCAGTATTGTCGCTAAGCATCTTAATTTCTTCTGCAACAACTGCAAATCCCTTTCCTGCCTCACCTGCTCTTGCTGCCTCAATGGATGCATTCAGTGCAAGAAGATTTGTCTGTGCTGCTATACCCTGAATGGCAGCCGAAACCTCTGTAATCTCCTGAATCACCTGTGTACCCTCAATGGCAGACTGAAGCCTCCTCCTGCTTTCATTTACTACCCTGATTGCATTTTCTTTTATCTTAATAAGCTCAGGTACAAGCTTATCTGCTCTTGCAACCACTTCCGTGGACCGCACTGTCATATCGTTTACTGCATGCTCAAATCTGTCGATTGCCTCAACTGCACGGCTGCAGGTCTCATCAATATTTTTTATGCTCTCCGTCTGGTTATCCACATTTGCACCCGTTTCCTCCATGGCAGCACTGATTTTCATAATGTTGCCGCTGATGGAGCCAACCTTTTCACTGGCACTTTTCATTTTCTCGTGAATCGTGTAGGATTCGCCCTTCGTCTGTCTGATAATACCGATAAACTGACCTTCAAGCTCACTAATCAGATACCGTATTTCCTCAACCTCATTCTTTTGTGCCATACAATTTTCTTCGCCGATAACCTTTTCCCTGATGAACGCCTTAAGCTCATCTATCGGCTTAAAGCTGCCCTTTACCGTACCGTAAAGAAGTGCAAGCACAACACAAAGCAAAACAACTCCTACAATAGTAATAAATACAATATTTCTTACCACACGCTTCGTTATGACCGTCTTAAACTCCATAACTCCGAAAATCCACCCCGTTACAGCAACCTCCGCAGTATTAATCAGCTTACGGTTTCCATCATAATCGGTGAGCTCCGATACCTTCGTCACATCTACCCCCAAAGCATCCGAAAGAACTGTATTTCCTTCCTCCTTCGGGAGATATGCCTCATTTTTATGGGAAATTACATTGCCGTCTGCATCAAGCAAAAATCCCTGTATCTCATCGTTATTTCCAACATTATTTACAAGCTCCGTCAACGTATCTATAGTGATATCCGCCAAAAGGACTGCCTGCTCACCATCAATCATAAGTGGCTCCGCAATACTTACAATCATCTGTCCGCTTGCAAAGTCCTTGTATGGTGCCGTATATATCAGTCCATCCTCCTCAATTGCCTGTATCCACCAGCCTCTTGTAGTTGGATCAAGGTCAAGGGTTGAATGGTCAGCAGGAAATACGCCTCCATCATATCCAAAGCATACATAATACATAAGTGCATACGGATTATCCTTTAAGTTTGCCTCAAGATAATCCATAATAAATTCCGTATCCTTGTTATTCATATATGCAACAGCATTCCGCAGTGTATGTACAATATTCCCCTGCTCCGTCAGCCACTCATTAACCACATCAGCATTACTGCCTGCCTCCGCCTGAACAAAGTCCTCCGCCTGGGATGTCATGTTTGTCCTTAATGAATTTACACTTACAACCTCACAAATGACAATCGTTAAAATTAAAAATACGGCTGTCTGCAACGTAATTTTTCCTCTGATAGTCTTCCTCATGCCGTTCATAATATACCTCCTCTTTACTTATGATTTTTTTGAAATGAAGTTTTCTGTTATCTGGGAAAACGGCTTTTGTAATTTTGTTGTTCTTTTTCTACCTATAATACCATAATATTTTATTTACATCAAATAATTTAATGAAATGCAGTGTTAAAAACCCATATCTTAATTCTTCTATTTACATTTTACGATAGGATATACTATACTGTTTTTATGAAATCAGTATTTCGGAATACGAGAGGAGAATTTTATGGCAGAAAAATTGTACACAATACCCGTTAATGATGCATTTGCATCCGAATGTGAATGTCCCATATGTGCCATGCACCGCGATTTAGAGCAAAATGCCGTTGAATACACCATGGGTCCAAGCTATATGGAGGACGACAACCGTGCCATAACGGACACACTTGGCTTTTGCAGTCAGCACATGCGGATATTATATGCAGATAAAAACAAGCTTGGACTTGCCCTTATGATGAAAACCCACACCGACAAAACAATCAGAGACTTAAAGGCACTCAGTGCAAACAAACCGGTTTCCTCAGGGGGACTTTTCAAAAAAGCACAAGCCTCTACCGTTGGCGAGTACATAAATAAGCTGAACGAAAGCTGCTTTATTTGCGACAGAATCAAAGGCACCTTCAACCGCTACATCGATACGATATTCCACTTATGGAAAACAGAGCCTTCCTTCAAAGAAAAGTTCAAATCATGCAAGGGCTTTTGCACAAAGCATTATGGCGTTTTGTACGACTTCGGCAGCACAAAGCTTTCCAAGGATGCATACAGTGAATTTTTAGATGTGCTAAACAAAGTATATTTTGATAACATGGAACGGGTAAATGGTGATATCGGATGGTTTATTGATAAATTTGACTACCGCTATAAGGACCAGCCATGGAAAAATGCCAAGGATTCCATTCCACGCGGCATCATAAAAACAAACTCTACAATCATTGAATGAACAAAGTGCCTTTGGCACTCTTTATGCTGCCACAACTTTAATGATGCTTGGGCAAATCCTGCCTTTCTTATAAAACAAAAAAGGGGCTGTCGCAGTAAGGATTTAAGGTACATGGATGTTTACCCGTGACAAGCCCTCTTTTATTTTGTATTTTTATAACCTGTGCTATCTAAGCAAAATATCAATATGCTAAAGATAGCCGGTAATTATAAAAATACAAAATAAAAGAGGGCTTGTCAGTGTAATTTTAAGTGTACCTTAAATCCTTACTGCGACAGCCCCTTTTTCTTACATTGCACAGAGCTTCTTTTCACTTTTTGAGCTGATTTCCCTGCTCTTTAAAAATTCCCTGTAATCCACAAGCTTTCCTTCATATATAAGCTCCAACTCCTCCCACAAACGGAAGTCCTCCGGTCTTGCAAGCCCCGGCTTTTTGTCAAACATTTTCACGCCTGACTTTTCAAGAATGTAATATACAAACTGCGAGCAGAAATAATTGTACTTTCTTTCTACCGCCTTATTGAACATTACACCAAATATACCGATATAATTATACTTGTATGCACCTTTATTTTTCTTGAATTTCTCAAGATTTTTACGGAGGCTCCTATACTGGTCTGTTGTTATTCTCAGTCTCGCAATCCTGCACTTTGTATCAACATCCCTGCCAAAAACCCCTGTCGTAATATCCTCTGTAATAAAGCCGCAGTTAAATGGATTTTTCAGCTTTTTTCTTGCAAAGCTGTACATCTCATTTAATTCTATATCCATTGCAAGCGATGTATGTGCATACGGCTCCTTCGTCCACATCTTAATCACATTGGACGGAAGCGTCGATGTTTTGGATATAACAATATAAATGCTGTGGTTTTTTTCCGTTTTATTTTTTTTGTTGGTCTTTTTTATATTCTTCTTGTTCTTATTTGAAGCATTCATTTGTCCCATTCATAAACACCCCTAAATATTTTGACAATTATTATTCTGCAGATTCTTCCTTCATTTCCTTTTTAATCTGCTCACGTAATGTAAGTGCCTGGTCCTTAAGTCTGTCTGAAACAGAACGACTTACGATAACACTTGACACAAGCTTGCCTGCCTCCTCATATTTCTTTAGTCTTCTTGCAAGCTCAGCCAATATGTATTTCACTGTATTTTCATCCATTCCCGCAATTGGGAGCGGCTCCTTTGAAAGTGCTGTTGAAAATGCCTCAAATGCATTTTCCAGACATTCAATCTCCTCACTGTCATACTCCTTTAATTTCTCAGGGTCCTGCACGGTATTACTCTCCTTCAGCCCTCTGTAAAGCCATGACATTTTAAGTAATAAGTAACCTCTCTCACTGCTCTTTGCATTTTTTACGATTGCACATACAAGTGCAAGCTTATACCGGAATATGGCATCTTCATATGAAAAAATTGTAGCGTCATTCTCTAATCCTGAAAAATGATTGCCAATTTCATCCCGTATATCTACCATCTGCTTTGTTGTCAATTTTCCATAGTACTTTGGAAGTGATGAATATCCACATTTGTCACATGTAATGATATCATACTTTAACGGGTCCATCACCTCATACCTCGGTCTTAAATCCATGTCCTTACCGATTAGCTTAAGCTTTCCGGCACGTACACTTTTTGACGTAAACGAAGAATCACATATTGGACATATGTAATGCTTGTCATAAATACAATCTTCCTCTGTAAGCTGGGCTCTTGTTTTTTTTGAATCGCCGCCATCGCCCACCTGCTGCGCTTCCTCCTTTATAACCTTGACATCCTCATATTTGCCAAGTCCAAAGCCTTTTAACCCCGAAAGTAATCCCATTTTATATCCTCCTATATTACAGCACTTACTGTGCATTTGGTTTATATGAACTTTTCAACGAAACAATTCTGTTAAATACAAGCTTTTCGTCCGTTGTATCCTTCGCATCAACACAGAAATATCCATGTCTTAAAAATTGAAATGAATCTCCCTTGCGGGCATCCTGAAACGCCGCCTCAAGCTTACAGTTGTTTAAAATTGTAAGAGAATTAGGATTATAATTTAAAGTCCCATCACTGTTAAGCTTTCCTTTTTCTTCATCAACAATATTCTCGTAAAGTCTCACCTCTGCATCAACTGCACTCTTTGCACTTACCCAGTGTATCGTACCCTTAACCTTGCGTCCCTCAAAACCGGAGCCACTTCTTGTCTCAGGATCATAGGTACAGTGGACAACCGTTACATTTCCATCTACATCCTTCTCAAAGTCAACACACTTTACAAAATATGCGCCCTTAAGCCTTACTTCATTTCCCGGAAAAAGCCTGAAATATTTCTTTGGCGGAACCTCCATAAAGTCCTCACGCTCAATGTAAAGCTCCCTGCCAAATTCTACCTTTCTGCTTCCTGCCTCTGGCATTTCCTGATTATTGTCTATATCAAAATATTCTGTCTTATCCTCAGGATAGTTATCTATCACAAGCTTAACAGGGTCAAGAACCGCCATCATACGGTTTGCCTTCATTTTCAAATCTTCCCTGATACAATACTCAAGCATCGCATAGTCCGACTCTCCCTGAGACTTTGCAACTCCTGAAAGCTCCATAAACATTTTTATGGAGGCAGGGGTAAATCCCCTTCTTCTAAGTGCTGCAATAGATACCAGTCTCGGATCATCCCAGCCGTCAACAACACCATCCTCGACAAGCTGCTTGATATACCGCTTTCCTGTCACTACATTTTTAAGGTACAGCTTTGCAAACTCTATCTGTCTCGGCGGACATTCATACTCAAGCTCTGTTACAACCCAGTCATAAAGCGGTCTGTGATCCTCAAATTCAAGGGTACATATGGAATGTGTAACCCCCTCTATGGCATCCTCAATCGGATGTGCAAAATCATACATCGGGTAAATGCACCACTTATCTCCTGTTCTGTGATGTGACATTCTGGCAATCCTGTAAATAACAGGATCCCGCATGTTCATGTTTGGGGATGCCATGTCTATCTTTGCCCGTAAAACCTTTGCTCCGTCCTCGAATTTACCGTTCTTCATATCCTCAAAAAGCTGAAGATTTTCGGCAACCGTTCTGTCTCTATATGGACTGTTTTTACCCGGCTCTGTAAGCGTGCCTCTGTACTGCCTGATTTCATCGGCTGTCAGGTCACATACATATGCCTTTCCCTTTTTGATAAGCTTTTTGGCAGCCTCATACATATCATCAAAATAATCCGAAGCAAAATATACCTTGTCCCCAAAATCTGCCCCAAGCCACTTTATATCACTGATAATAGACTCCACAAATTCTGTCTTTTCCTTTGTCGGATTGGTATCGTCAAACCGAAAGTTAAAGGTTCCTCCGTATTCTTTTGCAAGTCCGTAATTCAAAAGAATTGACTTTGCATGACCAATATGAAGATATCCGTTTGGTTCAGGTGGAAATCTTGTAACCACCTCTTTGTATCTTCCCTCCTTCAGGTCATGGTCTATCTCCTGTTGTATAAAGTTTCTTGAAGTCACTTCGCCATCCATACTACATTTGTTTCCTTTCTGTCCTAAGCTATGGCTGTCAAACCATATTGCAATGCTTATACTAGCATTAATCAGCTTATCCGTCAATCTTGTTTTCGTTATTCTCTGTTTTTACCTCTTTTGGTTTTTTTATTATCGGCAAAGCAATTTCAGGAACTGTAATGTTATCCTTCTCTGCATCTGTTTCTGTTTTTTCGCCTTGCACGGAATTTATTTCTGTTTCTTTATTCTCTTTCTCTTTTTCCGTCTCAACAGCCTCTTCCATATTTTTCCTACCTGAATTTTTGTTTTCTTCCACATCATTCTTTTTGGCAGAATTTTCCTTAGATAAAAATTCCAAATCTTTTTCAATTTCATTTATTTCTTTTTTTTGTTTACCGTTTTTCACAGCCAAAGCAATGATAATAATAAGGAAAATAAGAAGAAGTATGCCTGCACCAATGAGGCAATACAGAAGCATATCCTTATCAGACTGTTCCGCATCCGTATGTGTAATATCCGGCACTGCGTCTGTAAGTGTAGCCTCCGTAACTGCTTCTTCCTCCTGCTTTTGTGCTGCCAAAAGCACATCACCCATATATGCCATAAATGTTTTTTCAGACGCATCATACAGGTAAAGACCTGCATCTCCGTTTATGTTCATGGCATATATAAGGAAAACCTTTGTCCCTTCCAGAATATAGGCATCCAGTTTCTCGTTATCAAGCTTTAATGTAGCTTTTTTAAAGCCATCCGCTACTTCCATGTCATCAGGAAATGCAAGAATAACATATTTATTTTCATTTGCCATATATTCCCTATATGGGGTAAATGTATCTTTTTCCCTATCATAAATATATATGCCTTTGTTATTGTCACTGTCACTAAGACACACAAGGAGAAGCTGCTTGGATGGTGACTCAAATGCTGTCACGGTCCACTCCTTGTAGCCAATATCAACCACCTTGTAAGTTTCCGGTATACCCTCAACCTCTTTATCCGGAACAAAGAAATATTCCTTGCCGTCAATTACTGCAACAGGGCTTCCCACGTCCTCTGTAGTCTCCTCCGTGGAAGCTTCCGTTGTCTGCTCCGTTTCTGTTCCTTCCGTAGAAACTTCCGTTGCCTGTGTCGTCTGCTCCGTTACTGCCGCAGTTGTAGGTGCCTCAGTTACAGGCTCTGCAACCGTCACTGAGGACGAGCCGTAGGATGTTGAGATATCACCTGAGGAATAGCCAAATAAGCCTCCTGCATACGAGGACGCAGCAATTGATGAGCTGCCATTTGAAATTGCCTTAAATGAAATCGTCCTTGAAAACGATGAGGATGAGCCATCGCCCTCGGAAACCAGTGTTACAGTACCTCCTCCGCCACCGTCTGCACCTCCCGTATATTCCAGTACGCCTGAATCATAAGAGATTGCCACACCATATCCGATTGCTTCATCAGCCGATATGCTTACAGTTACGGAAACCGTATCCCCCTCGGAGACGGTTGACGAGGAAACGCCCACAGACACACTTCCACTCGCCGCCATTGCTCCAAGCGGGTGCAGCATGACTGCCATAAAAAGAACTATATATAATATCATGCTTTTACGCAAATTTGTCATGAGATAACCCCTTACTGATTATTTTGTGCTTCTTATAATATTTAAGGTATACGTTCTCTTGCTGCCATTTTGTGCCTTAACCGTAATCTTAAATACGTTATTGCCCGTAGCAAGCGATTTTGTTCCTGTACCGGAAATCGTTGCATAGCTGTTAACAGACTTTGCCGCTATCTTAACACTCTTGACACTCTTTGGTACGGTAAGAGAATATTCCGTTGTTTTGTTCACTGCAAACTCAGGTGTAAGCTCATAGTCCCCAACCGTAAGTGACTTAAGCCAATTGTTTGGATTTCCCGAATCAGCAGGCATTACCGCCGCCTTTTCAGGCATATCCAAATAAACAGGTATCTTAAATACCATTGCAGTGTCCAATATATTATTATTTTTATATGCATTATAGTTTGTAACACATTCCGTGGAAGGTGCCTGAACATTTGTCATATATTGATGTGAGAAAAGGCTTCCCTTATTTGTCACATTAAACTTTTGTGTATACAGGGTATCCTGTCCCACATTAATATATGAAGTTCCGAGGAACTGTGCTCCGCCCACAATCGACTTTTTGACCGTGTTCCAAGGTCTGCCGTAGGAGCCTGACGTAGCTGCCCATTTCAGACCATTCATCAGTGCATTGGCACCATCCGTTGCACCAATGTTATAGTAATTATATATTCCCGGATAGGTTGTGCTTGTTCCTGTTGCCGCACCACCTGCCGTTGTTCCCATCTCAAGTCTTATTCTGGACGCAAGATGATATGGGCTTACATTTGCCTTCTTCGCTGCTTCCATAATAATTTCCGAATACTTTTGTGTCTCTCCAGGCGGTACGGTGTTATACATAAAGCTACCCTTCAGTATTGCCTCCACACCTTTCTTTGTCTGTGTTCCACTGTGATAAGATAAGCTCTCAAATGCAAATATATAGCTTTCAGACAGATATGTTCTTGGGTCCATATAATATGCCACAAGGTCATCCGATGCAGCAAACCATATACTGCCGTCAAAGGCAGTCCATTTATCCGATGCCCAATTATATCCTACGCTGGTTGAACGCCAGTTATAGTGCGGATAAAGAGAAGATGTCCACACGGTATTTTTTACAACTGCCACGCCATTCACCTTTTGTGCCTTTTCATTTGCAAGCAGTGTATCCCATGTAATACCTGTATGTACTGCCTTAAACTGCCAACTTGGATGAGCCTTGTGAATTACCCGCAGCATTTCCTTATAGCTTTCAGGGAACTTCTCAGCAGCAAGTGCCTCCTCAAAATCGCCGCTTTCATCGCCGCCTTCACCTGTATCAGCACTTGTCCCATCCTGTTTAATCTCCTCAATTCCCAGTACATGCTTCTTCAAATATACCAAATCTGCAACTGTAATCTGACCATTTTTATCAATATCAGCCGCCGCAAAATATGCACCTTTTAATTTTGACTTGTCAAGTATATGTTTTTTCAGATATACCAAATCTGCAATTCCGACATCGCCGTCTCCGTTTGCATCACCGTAAATTACAATCTCGGCACTGCTTCCCTCATAAGAAACAACGTTTCCTGTCGTCACAACTCCCGTCTGTGCTTTGCCGTTAGATTTCTTTACTTCTGCCTTGGAAAGCTTTAAGTTTGCAATAAACGTATCCGCATTTGTATTTGGAGAAATGCCTGTCATATATCCATCAGCAACAGGATAAACCCCATTATCCTGCAGCTTGTCATCCTTTGCCGCCGGACTCTTTTTCGTAACATACTGTGCCCAAAGATATCCCTTGTATGTCTTGCTGCCATATTTTGTTGACACATAATACCATGTAAGTCCGTCAGAGCCTTTCTTTGTATCCAGGATTTCCACCTCCTGACCGACAGGCAGAACAATACCATTTCCGTTTGCGTCCTGAACATTTGCATAGCTTGTACCTGCTCCTGACCTGAAATTTAAGGCATCCGTTGTAACGCCTGTATCAGCAGCACTGGAATGAATGTCCGAATTCCACGGACATACGGAAACAAAAAATAATATGATAACGAAAAAAATATGTACACTCTTTTTAATTTTCTTATTATATTTCATCCTATCTCTCCTCATAATTTGCGCATATAAAAATTATGTAAACCAAACTAAAACTATACGAAATAAATTATAACACAACATTTAGTATATTGCATCACTTTTTTATACAAAATGTAAAAAAACACAGAAAAAACACGATTTTTGCAATATATGGATATTACAAAAATCGTGTTAATTTACCCTTGTACCTCCTACTGAAATACCTTATCAATTCCCGAATCAACCAAATCATATCTGGCAGCTTTTTTGTATATTTCACTTGACGGTGCAAACGTCAGCTTATATTGTTCCAGTTGGTTATCTTTCGTTAAATTTTTCATAATTTCCTCATTTGAAAATTTAATATAGCTGTCAATTCCCGTCGCAATTAAACTTTCGCTCTCAAAATATTTCATATTTTCTGATGTACAGACGTATAGAACGGGAGCATCATCCGTAATTGGCAGCCCTTTTTCAGACGCCCACGTAAAGTAAGAACCCATCGGCGTATATCTTAAAATTTTTACTTCCTTATTTTCTATAAATTCCGTTTTAATCAGACTTTGCTCTGCAGCATATATAGCAGCTTCCTCTAAATAAGCACACATAACTTCATATTCATCATCTGACATCGAATCTGGTACTAAATATACCCTCACACCACGAATTGCATCATTTAAATTTTCTTCCTCTATGTTAATATTTATCTGCTTAAGATAAGAAGGTGAGACCGTAAACTCCCAAAAAGCTTTACCCGGCACATTTTTATATACCTGTTCCTCCCTCCAAATCTGTAATAATTCATCACTGTTGTAGCATGTGTTTATTATGTACACTCCTTCTTCATTTTCTATGGACCTGTACCAGTTATAACTATCTTCATAAAACGCATTAAAGTCACCATCATAATGATATTGCTCCAACGAATAATAATTTGGCACTGAAAAATCATTATCCGTCTTTTTTCTTCCAACCACCATAAAAACAACTGCTGTTATCAACATGGAAATCAGTATTACTGTTATGCCTGCCACGATACCTTTTTTATGCTTTACCATTATAATATCCCCCTGTCTGGTTATTCAGCATTTCTAACGCTGCATATATCATAGCATCTGCCACACGAAATAAATACTAACAAAAAATGTAAGATTTCATTTTCGTATGCTTGTTTTACATTGTATCAAATGGGAAAGTATGATATATTATCCAACAGGAACAATCGTGTTACAAGGTGGCAGCCTCCCAAACTTCACAAAAGATGGGAGGTGATGCATATGAGTACATACGAAGTTTTAACTCTGTTAATTCTTTTCGGGACGTTTCTTGTTGCATTGCTTGCCTACATTGATAGGAACAACAAGCGAAAATAAATAAACCTACCTTGTACTTAGCCGATCGAGGTAGGTTTATTATATAAACATTATCGGGAGGTTAACCACTTTGTGGGCGGTTGCTCCTTTTGTTTTTTAAGTATAACACATCTAAAAATGGATTACAAGCCGTTATTCTCTGTATTACCCATTATACTTTTTGAAAGCAATATATAATTTTTCTATAAAAATAAAGCTGATAACGGGAATCGAACCCGTGACCTCCGCACTACCAATGCGACGCACTACCGACTGTGCTATATCAGCTTATTAACTATTAAATTTTAATACAGACATGATAATACTTTATTTGCCATACCATGTCAAGTAATTATTTTGAAAGCTTACTGCGAATTCTCCAAAGTGCGTTATCAACGGATTTTTCTGTTTTGGAAAGAGCGGCGGCAATGTCTGCATAGGATAACCCGTCAAGATAAAGCTTCAACACTTTTCGCTCAAGACTGCTTAGCTCAGATGCAATTCTCTCATTTAATACATTGTTTCTTTCCCGTACAAGAACCAGCCGTTCCGGGTTTGCCGCATCCTTGGTATCTGCGATATCCTCACCGAGCAGTGTCCCCTTTTCATTTGATTCAGCATATATGGAAATGTAAGTATTTAGCGGCTTATGCTTTTGTCTGTTGGATGCAGTGATTGCAGTTTTTATCTGCCGCTTAATGCAAAGGGTTGCAAACGTAGGAAAGCTTGCACCCTTGTCAGGCTCAAAATCCTTGATTGCCTTAAACAGCCCAATCATACCCTCCTGTGCTAAGTCCTCCGTCTCTGCCCCGATAATATATACGGTTCGTATTTCCTTTTTTACCAGACTGCCATACTTTTTCATCATGTATTCCATGGCATCGTCATCCCCGTCAGAAATACGTCTGATTATTTCATTGTCACTCTGCCTGCTGTAATCCATTGATAAACCCTTTCATATTACGGAATCTGTCTGCTCCTTCGTCCTAAGGAATCCGTTTGCTTCTTGGTCCTAAGGAATCCGTTTGCTTCGCAAACACCTTAGGACAGGTTTTGCCTCACTACCTCATAGGCGAGGACACCTGCTGCCACAGAGGCATTCAGGGAATCAATATCGCCTTTCATTGGAATGGAAACCACATAGTCGCATTTTTCCTTCACAAGCCTGCTTACTCCACTTCCCTCGTTCCCTATCACCAAACCGATGGAACCTGTAAGATTGCATTTGTACATGACCTCGCCATCCATATCTGCACATGCAAACCACATGCCCCGTTCCTTCAGTTCATCGATTGTCTTTCCGATGTTTGTAACCTTAACCACCGGTGTATAATTGATGGCACCTGCGGATGCCTTTACAACCGTTGCGGTAAGTCCCGCTGCCCGTCTTTTGGGGATGATAACGCCGTGGGCACCGCACAAATTTGCTGTTCTTATGATGGCACCTAAATTGTGTGGGTCTTCTATTTCATCAAGAATAAAGATAAACGGCGGTTCGCCTGCTGCCTTTGCCTTGGCAAATATATCCTCCATATCCGAATATTCATATGCTGCACAAATTGCCATTACGCCCTGATGCTTTTTTGTATCAGACATCTGATCCAGCTTTTCCTTGGCAACAAAGCTTACTATGGTATCCTGCTTTTTTGCCGTCCGGAGTATCGTGTTTACTGTACTGTCCTTCAATCCATCCTGCATATAAAGCTTATCGATTGTTTTTCCTGCACGAAATGCCTCAAGCACTGCATTTCTTCCCTCAATCATATGGGAACTGTCGTTGTTATCACTCATTTCAAACCCCTGCATCCTTTCCTAAATACTTTTACCTTTTTTGTATTCGTCTATCATCTTGCCTACAAAATAGTCCAGCCGCCCTATATCACCTTTTAGGTAGAGATATCCCATCAATGCCTCTAACCCCGTCGCCTTTCTGTACTGACCTACCGTAGCATTTTTTGCCTTTGAATGAGTCGTTGTATTTCTGCCCCTCTTATAAATATCCGCCTCATCCTCTTTTAGCTCAGGCAGAATTTTATCGGCAAAATCCGCCTGATTAACCGCCTTTACAATATTGGTTACATCCTTGTGGTACTTGTATGTCTGCTTATTTGTGGTTAGGACAAAATACCGTTTCACAAGCAAATCAAGAACACTGTCACCGATGTACGCAAGTGCAAGCGGCGAATACTGGTACGGATTTACATTACCTGCCAGCCCCTTTATATCAATTATGGAATCTACGCTCTTTTCCATCTGACACCCTCTCTTGTATCCTCAAGGATAATGCCTTTTTCCGTAAGCAAATCCCTAATCTCATCGGCACGTGCAAAATTCTTTGCCTTTCTTGCCTCCTGTCTCTCCTGAATCAGATGTTCAATTTCATCATCCAGGAGCACATCCTCCTCCTTTATACTTATGCCAAGCACATCTGTAAGTTTACATAATATATTATATGCCTGTTCCACATATGCCCTCGTTGTCTCACCAGTCTTTACAGTGGTATTTGTGTGCTTCACCAGCTCAAATATAACAGATATGGCATCTGCCGTATTTAAGTCATCCTCCATGGCTTCCTCATATTTTGCGACCAGCTTGTCTATCATGGCAGCGTTTTCCTGTTCCTCCCCGGTCATGGTGCCGTCCTTTCCTGCGGCGGCTGCCTCCTCAAGGTGACGTGCACCTGTCTTTATCCGTTCCAGTCCGCTCTTGGATGCCTCAACAAGCTCTGCCGAGAAGTTAAGCGGACTTCTGTAATGTGCCGACAACATAAAAAACCGTATTACTTGAAGATTATATTTCTCACCGATTTCCCGGACTGTAAAAAAGTTTCCCAAAGACTTTGACATTTTCTCATTATTTATCTTTAAAAAACCATTATGCATCCAATATCTTGCAAACTCGGTTCCATTTGCAGCCTCACTCTGGGCAATTTCATTTTCATGGTGCGGAAAAATTAAATCCTCCCCACCTGCATGTATGTCAATCACATCGCCAATATATTTTTTTGACATCACCGAGCACTCCAGGTGCCAGCCCGGTCTTCCGTCGCCCCAAGGGGACTTCCACGATGGTTCGCCCTCCTTCTTCGGCTTCCACAAAACAAAATCCAGCGGATCCTCCTTCTCATCCTCGCCTGATACGAGGAGCTCCCTGTTTCCGCTTCTTAAATCATCCAGATTTTTCTTGGACAACTTTCCGTAATCCGAAAATTTTCTCGTACGGAAATAAACCGTGCCGTTTACCTCGTAAGCATACTCCTTTTCTATCAAAGTCTCTACCATGGCTATCATATCGTCGATTTCTTCTGTTGCCTTTGGATGTACGCTTGCCTCCCTTACGTTAAGGGCTGCCATATCCTTTTTACATTCCCCAATAAATTTTTCCGATACTTCCCTTGCATCAATGCCTTCCTCGATTGCCTTTTTAATGATTTTGTCGTCCACATCCGTAAAGTTTGATACATAGTTAACCTCGTATCCCTTATACTCAAAATATCTTCTCAATGTATCAAAAACAATCATGGGTCTTGCGTTTCCTATATGAATGTAATCGTAAACGGTAGGACCACATACATATATTCCCACCTTGCCCTCATTTATCGGCTTGAATTCGTCTTTTTTTCTTGTTAATGTATTAAAAATTTTCATATTACACCTCATTCTATCATCGATAACTGTATCCGCTTTTTCTCCAAATCAATGCCAATCACCGTGACATCAACAATATCTCCGACCGAGACAACCTCAAGGGGATGCTTGATAAACTTCTTTGTCATTTTGGAAATGTGCACCAATCCGTCCTGATGGACGCCAATATCAACAAACGCTCCAAAGTCTATCACATTTCTCACGGTTCCCTTAAGCTGCATTCCCTCCGTAAGGTCCTTCATTTCAAGAACGTCACTTCTAAGGATAGGCTTGTCGAGCTCCTCTCTCGGATCCCGTCCCGGCTTTTCAAGCTCCTTTACGATATCCTTAAGGGTTGGCTCCCCAATTGCAAGCTCTCTTGCAACCGCAGCACTGTCACCTACCATTTTACTTATATTTTTCTTACCGCCACACTTGATATCCTCCTCGCTAAGACCGATTTTTGACATCAGTGCCTTTGCGGCATTGTAGCTTTCCGGATGCACGCTTGTATTGTCCAATATCTCATCCCCGCCATGTATTCTAAGGAAGCCTGCACATTGCTCATATGCCTTTGGTCCAAGCTTCGGAACCTTCAACAGTTCCTTCCTGTTTTTAAATGTGCCGTTTTCCTCCCTATATGCAACAATGTTTTTTGCGAGAGTCTTATTGATTCCCGAAATGTACTCTAACAATGACGCCGATGCCGTATTTAAATCTACACCCACGCTGTTTACACAGTCCTCCACCACTGCGGAAAGTGCATTTCCCAAATTTTTCTGGTTCATATCATGCTGGTACTGTCCAACCCCTATGGATTTCGGATCAATTTTCACAAGCTCCGCAAGGGGATCCTGTATTCTCCTTGCTATGGATGCGGCACTTCTTTGTCCTACATCAAAATTTGGAAATTCCTCGGTTGCAAGCTTACTTGCCGAATACACGGACGCACCTGCCTCATTTACTATGACGTATTTTACATCTGCCTTAATTTCCTTTAACAACTCAACAATCACCATCTCCGACTCGCGGCTTGCTGTTCCGTTTCCAAGGGATATCAGCGTAATGTTGTACTGGTCTATCAACTTTTTCAACACCTGCTTTGCCTGCTCCACCTTATTTTGCGGAGCTGTCGGATAAATGACCACCGTGTCAAGCACCTTTCCTGTCGGGTCAACAACTGCAAGCTTACAGCCTGTACGGAACGCAGGGTCCCATCCAAGCACCGTCTGACCTGCCACAGGTGGCTGCATCAGAAGCTGATGCAGGTTTTTACCGAATACGGAGATTGCCCCTTCCTCAGCCATGTCGGTAAGCTCATTTCTGATTTCCCGCTCAATGGATGGTGCAATCAGTCTCTCGTAGCTGTCACTGATTGCCTCAGAAATATAGCCTGCACTGTCATGATTTGGCTTTTTTATAATCTTCTTATTCAGGTATGCAATGATATCATCAACGGGAGCCTCAATTTTCACAGTCAAAATTTTTTCTGCCTCACCTCTGTTGATTGCGAGGATTCTGTAGCCTACCGCATGTTTTACATTCTCCTCAAAGTCATAGTACATCTCGTAGACTGATTTTGCCTCTTTATCTTTTGCCTGGGATTTGAGCTTTCCCTTATTTCTCGTCAGTTCCCTGACTCTTGTTCTGATTTCTGCATCATCAGCATAGACTTCCGCAAGGATATCCTTCGCCCCCTCAATTGCCTCAGCCACGGTAAGGACGCCCTTTTCTTCGGAAATGTATGCCTTTGCTTCCTCCTCTATGGTCTTTTGCGTCATGGCAAGCGAAATGATAACCGAAAGTCCCTCCAAGCCCTTTTCCTTAGCTATTGTAGCCTTTGTTCTTCTTTTTGGTCTGTACGGTCTGTACAAATCCTCAACAGCAACAAGGGTCATTGCGTCCTCAATCTGTTTCCTTAACTCATCCGTAAGCTTGCCCTGCTCCTCTATGGTTGCAAGCACCTGCGTTTTTTTCTCATCCAGATTTCTTAAGTAGGTAAGCCGTTCATCCAGACTCCGGAGCTGTTCATCATTTAAGGAACCTGTTACCTCTTTCCGGTATCTTGATATAAACGGTATGGTATTTCCATCATCAATCAACGCAATTGTTTTTTCCACCTGCCATTCCTTTACTGCCAGTTCTTCTGCTATTATTTTAACTATATTCATCTCTTTCTCCTGCTTTTCTTATATTTTTTACCTGCAGTGTACAATTTGTATCTCATTCATTGCTTTTTCGTAAAGTGCCTCTATTTTTCCTTTCAGTGCCTCCTCAGACTTCAGTATCTGCTCTTGCTTTGGCTTTGTGACAGGATGCTTCGCAACAAATGTGGTACAGCAGTCCTCATATGGAAGGATGGAGGTTTCGTATGTTCCTATCTTTTCCGATATGTCAATAATTTCCTGCTTGTCAAGTCCTATGCATGGTCTAAAAACAGGAATTTCGCTTATCGCTGTATTGATTACATAAAGACTTTGTGATGTCTGGCTTGACACCTGACCTATGCTCTCCCCCGTTATAATACACTGGCAGTCCTCGCGAAGTGCAAGCTCCTCTGCCATTTTGTACATTAACCGTTTCATAATAATTGTAAGCTCATCGTGCGGACAGCTGTCATATATGGCAAGCTGGATATCGGTAAAATTAATAATATGCAGCTTGATTGGTCCCGAATACCTTGACACAATCGTTCCAAGGTCAATTACCTTCTGCTTTGCCCGCTCACTCGTATACGGAGGTGCATGAAAATATACCGCCTCAATTTCAACCCCCCGCTTTGCTATCATGTAAGCGGCAACAGGGCTGTCAATTCCCCCTGACAAAAGTACCATTCCCTTTCCGTTTGTTCCAACAGGAAGTCCACCCGGTCCTGGAATCGTCCTTGAATATATGTAAGCAACATTTCTTACTTCTATATTAATCATCACGTCAGGATTATGTACATCCACGGACATGTTATCAAAGGCATCTAAAATTGCGGCTCCCATGTCACAATTTATTTCCATGGAGGATTTTGGATAGCTTTTATCATTTCGTCTTGCCCCAACCTTAAAGGTCATTTTTTTGTTTCCGTATTCTTCTCTTACATAGGACACTACTTCCTTTGCCAGATTGTCAAACGCCGTATCCTCCACTACCTTTACGGGACATATACCCACGATTCCGAACACCGTGCCAAGAACATCGATTACGTCATCATAATCATAATCCGAAAACGCCTCCACGTATATTCTGCCGTACTCACGCCTTACCTCAAAATCTCCAAGGGCTTTCAGCCTTGCACGCATCCGCTTGCACATTACCTCCTCGAACACATATCTGTTTTTTCCCTTTGTTCCGATTTCTGCATATTTTATCAGAAACATTTTATAATCCATGACAAATCCTCTACTTTCTCACATACCGCCTGAGTGTAGGCAGTAATTCTTCTATGACATTCAACGCATAATCAAGCTCATCCATTGTATTAAATTCCGAAAAGCTGAATCTTAAGGTGGATTCCAGCCTTTCCTCCGGAAGCTTAATTGCCGTTAAAACATTGCTTGCATGCGGCTTGTTTGATGAGCATGCGGATCCTGCGGACACATAGATTCCTCTCTCCTCAAGGGCATGGAGCATTACCTCACTTCTCACGCCGACAAAGCTTACACTCGCAATATGCGGGGCATCCCCACTATTGTCAAACACGTTGTCAAGCTTTGTAACCCTGCCTAAAAAGCACTCCTTCAAGCCCCTTATTTTTTCTATCCGCTCACCGTGATTTGTATAAATAATGTCAGAAGCAAGCCCCATTCCCGCTATTGCTGGTACATTTTCCGTACCGGAACGCATTGCCTTTTGCTGACCGCCACCGTATATGATTGGTCTGATACGGACGCCATCCTTAATGTATAACGCTCCTGACCCTTTTGGTCCATGTATTTTATGGCCGCTGATACTGAGCAGGTCAACACCAAGCTTCTTTGGTGAAAACGCAAGCTTTCCAAATGCCTGAACCCCATCCACATGATAGAGTGCTGATTTGCTTTCCTCATGTACAAGCCTTGCAATATCGGCTATCGGCTCGATAGTTCCAATTTCATTATTGACATACATGGTTGACACAAGTATCGTATCCTCCCGAATCAGAGCCTTCAAATGCTCCAAATCGACCCTGCCTGCCCCATCAACGTCCACATCGCTTATCTCAAATCCCTCTTTTGAGAGAAATTCTACTGTTTCCCGCACAGATGCATGCTCGATTCCTGTTGTAATAATGTGCTTTCCTGCTCTCCTTTTTGCCAGTGCCCCGCCAAGGATGGCAAGGTTATTGGACTCGGTTCCGCCTGACGTAAACACAAGCTCCTTTTCCTGACATTTTAGATGGTGTGCTATTTGGTTTCTTGCTTCTTTTATATAATTTTCAGCCGTTATCCCTTTCATGTGTAAGGAGGACGGATTTCCGTAATCCTCCTCCATGAGCCTTACCATAAGCTCCTTTACCTCAGGATAAACAGCGGTTGTAGCCGCATTGTCAAAATATACTTCCATTTTTACTCCTCTAAGAAAAACATAATAAGGGACAGCACCACAAGCCCTGCTGTCTCTGTTCTTAAAATTCTGTTGCCAAGTGTGATACAGTGTGCCCCCATTTCCATTGCCGCCGCAATCTCCTCCTTGGCAAATCCCCCTTCCGGTCCAATAAATATTCCAAGACTCTTCTTTCCCCTTATGCTTTCTATCACCTCTCTGGAATACGCAATTCCACGTGCTTCCTCATAAGGTATCAGGTTCATATCCAGGTCCTTTGCATGGGAAAGTGCTTCCCCAAACGAAAGAAACGGCTTTACAACAGGAATCACGCCACGCCCTGACTGCTTTGCCGCCGACTCTGCAATGGCGTTGTATCTTGCAAGCTTTTTTTCCTGCTTTTTCTTATCAGGCTTTGCAACTGTCCGCTTTGTAATCACGGGAACAATCTCCGCCACACCAAGCTCCACTGCCTTTTGGATAATAAACTCAAGCTTATCAGATTTCGGCATTCCCTGAAACAGGGTTATCTTCGTCCCAAGCTCCGCCGCATTTCCCATAACATCCTCTATGGCGGTAACCACCCTGTCAGGCATAATATCAGCGATTTTACATATGTAATCCGTTCCTGAGCCGTCGCTTACGGTAATCGCATCCCCTATTTTAAGCCGTAATACATTTTTTATGTGGTTTACGTCACTGCCTGTTATATTGATTTCATTCCCGCTTCCCGTAAAATTATCAACGTAAAATCTATGCATAAAAGAAAACCCCTACTTCAACATTTTGTTTATATTATCACACATTTTGTCAAAAACGGTTTTCATGACCGCAATTTCCTCCCCGGTTACACCCGAAAAAACACATGCCTCCATATCCGCCTTTATACGGTCAATCTCCTCAAGTACAGGCAGCACTTTATCAGTAATCTGTAAGTTCTGGACCCTCAAATCCGATATATCCTGCGTGACCGTAATGTACTCCCGTTCCTTTAGTCTTTTTACGGACTGGGATATATGCCCCTTGGTAAACATTTCCGTAGCTGCAATATCCTTTGCCGTCTTCACATTTTCAAAATTATGTAAGTAGATAATGATTTCCATATCTATTTTTCTCAAATCATATTTTTCCATAATAGATTCAAGCCTTTGTTCATTCAGCTTTCTGAACTTATTCAGATTAACCATCATCATCGATTCAATTTCCTGCATATGAACCTCCCAAACCGTAAAAACCGTTTGCTTTTTCACTGTAATTTATCTAATCACTTATCTGTATCAGTCCAAGGGAATACTTCCATTTCAGTATCCGCCTCACGGACTCGTCTATTCTCTTTTCCGTAATGTCTCCCTTTTTGACAGCCGCAAGAACCGCATTGTAATGTAATGCGTAGTTTGTGGAAAGCAGCATGTCATTTCCTGCCTTGATTGCAAGAACCGGTGCTTCACTGTCACTTACAAACTTTGACACGCCTCCCATCATAAGGTCATCCGTGATAATAACCCCGTCAAATGCAAGCTCTGTCCGAAGCAGGCTGTGCACATAAGCTGAAAGTGACGCCGGCCACTTTGAATCCATACAGTCAATAATGTTATGACTCACAAGCACGCATCCTGCACCTGCATCAATGCCTGCAATAAACGGCTTGAAATCCTGTGTCTCAATCGTCTGGTAATCACGCTTGTCATGGATAATGTCACTATGTGTGTCACCGTTGTTTCCATACCCTGGAAAATGCTTCAGCACGCAGCCGATTTTTTCCTCGTTCATAACATGCACCACTTGCTTCACATACTCTGCAGTTTCGTCCGCATCCTTGCCAAAGCTCCTTTTATATATGAAGTCCCGCCTGTTCACTGATATGTCACACACCGGTGCAAAGTTTACATTGATACCGTAAGAAAGAAGAAGCTTTGCCTTTTCCCTTGTGTCATTTTGGACAGCCTCATATCCGCCTGCATTAAAAATGTCCTGGGGTGATTCAAATTCATGGTCAGCAAGTGCCCTGTACTTACTTAACCTGATAACGGTTCCACCCTCCTCATCCACTCCAATCAGCAGCGGATATTTGCTTGCCGACTGAAAGGCGGCAAGAGACGCCGTCAGCTGTTCTTTATTTTTGTGCTCAAAATCACTGGCAAACAAAATAATACCGCCAACAGGATAATCCTTTAAAACAGATTCGTCAAACCGGTTATCATTTTTTATGAAGAAAAGCTGACCCACCTTTTCCTCGATGGTCATGCCCTTTAAAATTTTTTCTATTCCCCTGTCGCACTCATCCGTTATAATTGCCGTTGTGCCGATTATGGATGCCTGAATACTAATCTGGCTGTTAAAGCCATATTCATCATCCGATGTACCTGACGGGGCGGGAACCTTCTCCCTGTCAAGCATGATTGTTGTTTCAAAAAAGCCTGCTATGATTGCAACAATAAACATTACAAAACAAATAAAAAGCTTTCTGTTTCTGTCCATAGCAGACCTCCTTGTATGATTTTAAGAGAAGTATGCCACTCCTGATTCAAATATCTTCTGGTCCTTCTCACCATATATATTAACCGAAACGGCTTCGCCCTTTCTTTCCGAGTGTGCCATCTTTCCTAATATTCTTCCGTCCGGGCTTGTAATACCCTCTATGGCGTAGTATGAACCATTCACATTATAATATTCATCCATGGTCGGATTTCCGTCTGCATCCACATACTGGGTAGCAACCTGTCCGTTCGCAAACAACTTTTTAATCCACTCATTATTTGCAACAAAACGTCCCTCGCCATGTGATGCAGGTATGGCATATACCCCGCCAAGCTCTGCCTTAGAAAGCCATGGGCTCTTATTTGACACAACCTTGGTATAAACCATCTTTGACTGGTGGCGTCCGATGCTGTTCATGGTAAGTGTCGGTGCGTCCTCCCCCTGCGGCCTGATTTCGCCGTAAAGTGCAAGTCCCAGCTTAATCAATGCCTGAAAACCGTTACAAATTCCAAGTGCAAGTCCGTCCCTCTCATGCAAAAGCTTCATCACCGCATCGGAAATTTTGGCATTCCGGAATGCCGTGGCAATGAACTTTCCGGAACCGTCAGGCTCATCACCTGCGGAAAATCCACCTGGGAACATGATAATCTGGCTCTCACCGATTGCCTTTGCAAATGCATCTACCGAATCTCTGATATCCTGTGGATTCTGATTTTTAAACACAATTGCATTTACGTCGGCACCTGCATCAGTAAATGCCTTCATGGAATCGTACTCACAGTTTGTACCTGGGAACACAGGGATAAATACCTTTGGTCTTGCAACTTTATTTTTTGCCACAAGAATACTGCCTGCATCAAATATATCTGATTTTACAATTCCATTTTCTATCTTTAATGTATCATCTATCTTGTCATTTTGGCTGACATCTGACCGGGTTGGGAATACCTTTTCTAAAGTATTTGTCCATGCAGTAAGTGCATCCTCCACCGGTATCCTTGTGCTGCCGAAAACAAATTCTGCCGTTTCTTCCACCGTACCGATTACATATGCAAAATCAAGTGCTGCTGCATGCTCCTTTTTCACCTCAATAATAATGGAGCCGTAATCCTTTTTGGTAAGTGCTTCTGCCGTAACCCCTGCATCCATGCTTACACCCAGCTTATTTCCAAATGCCATCTTGCTCACAGCCTCGATGATTCCGCCAAAGCCTACGGCATATGCCGACTCCACAAAACCCTCGTTGACTGCCTGATGCAGCTTGGCATATTTGCTAAGTGCATCCTCATAATTTGGAATATCATATTCATTTCTTGCAACGTCAAGCTTAAGCAATACATTTCCTGCACTCTTGAGCTCCGTGGTGACAACATGCTGATAGCTTGCCACATCCACGGCAAAGGAAACAAGTGTAGGCGGCACGTCAATGTCATTGAAGGAACCTGACATGGAATCCTTGCCTCCAATGGACGGAAGCTTCAAGCCCATCTGTACATCATAGGCTCCCAAAAGTGCTGCCAACGGCTTTCCCCATCTGTATGGATCCTCACCCAACCGCTCAAAATATTCCTGGAATGTCAGTCTTATTTTGCTCACATCTCCGCCCGCTGCCGCAATCTTTGCAACAGAGGTAAGTACCGCATAAATTGCTCCATGATAAGGGCTCCATGTTGACAAATACGGGTCAAAACCATAGCTCATCATCGTGACGGTATCCGTCTTTCCCGCAACCACAGGCAGCTTGGCTATCATTGTCTGTGTCGGTGAAAGCTGATATTTTCCACCATAAGGCATCGTAACGGTTCCTGCACCGATGGAAGAATCAAACATTTCAACAAGTCCCTTTTGTGAGCAGACATTTAAGTCTCCAAGTGTATCAAGCCAAAGCCTTCTGATATCTGACGTATCCGTCTTTTCCCCAAAATAGTTTGCCTTTTCATCAGGGAGTGCAACACTTACATTTGTCTCCTGATGTGCTCCGTTTGTGTCAAGAAATGCTCTCTTTAGGTTGACGATTTCCTTGCCCCTCCAGCAAAGAACAAGTCGTGGCTCCTCGGTTACAACTGCAACACAGACTGCCTCAAGGTTTTCCTCATTGGCATATTTCATCATTGTATCCACATCCTTTGGGTCAATGACGATAGCCATACGCTCCTGGGACTCTGATATTGCAAGCTCCGTTCCATCCAGTCCTGCATATTTCTTTGGCACCTTGTCCAAATCAACACGAAGTCCGTCCGCAAGCTCACCAATGGCAACGGAAACACCACCCGCACCAAAATCATTACATTTCTTTATCAGGGAAGCAACCTCCTCACGCCGGAACAATCTCTGAATTTTACGCTCTGTCGGTGCATTTCCCTTTTGAACCTCTGCACCACAGGTCTCAATGGAGCTTTCCGTGTGTGCCTTGGACGAGCCTGTGGCTCCGCCGCAGCCATCCCTGCCTGTACGTCCGCCAAGAAGAATAATAATGTCTCCCGGGTCAGAGGTCAGTCTTTTCACACACCGTCTTGGGGCAGCTCCCATAACCGCACCGATTTCCATTCTTTT
Source organism: Bacteroides sp. (assembly GCA_023666705.1). Classification (GTDB taxonomy): domain Bacteria; phylum Bacillota; class Clostridia; order Lachnospirales; family Lachnospiraceae; genus Coprococcus_C. The sequence goes on along the minus strand of JAMPBO010000005.1, from coordinate 25,328 downwards.
TGCCACATAATTCGGATGGTATACCTCATTTACATGACCTGTGGCAAGTCCAATCTGGTTTCCGTATGATGAGTAGCCCTCGGCTGCAACGGTAACAATCTTCCGCTGCGGAAGCTTTCCCTTTATTGTATCCTTTAATGACACTGTCGGGTCTGCCGCGCCTGTCACTCTCATTGCCTGATAAACATAGGCACGTCCAGAAAGCGGATCTCTGATTGCACCTCCGAGACAGGTTGCCGCACCACCGAAAGGCTCAATCTCCGTCGGATGATTGTGGGTTTCATTTTTAAAGCTTACCAGCCATTCCTCCGTTTTTCCATCTATTTCAACAGGAACTACAATGGAACATGCATTAATCTCATCCGATACCTCCATGTCCTCAAGCTTTCCTGCGGCACGAAGCTCCTTCATTGCCATTAAGGCAATATCCATCAGACAAATAAATTTATCGTTTCTGTCCTTGTACATAACCTTTGCTGCATCCACATACCTGTCGTAGGTACTGCTTAAAATGTCATGATAATATCCGTCATCAAAGCTGACATCTTTTAGCTCTGTTGAAAATGTTGTATGACGGCAATGGTCTGACCAGTATGTGTCAAGCACACGAATTTCCGTCATTGACGGATCTCTTTTTTCATCAGATGCAAAATAATTTTGGATATGGAGGAAATCCTGAAAAGTCATGGCAAGCCCAAGGGAATCATACAGCTTTTTTAGGCTGTCCTGATCCATATCCTTAAAGCCATCAAATATAATAACATCCTTTGGCTCCTCAAATTCAGTAACAATCGTTTCCGGCTTTGCCTCGTCTGCAATACGGGAATCAACAGGGTTCACCACATATTCCTTGATTGCCTCCACCTGCTCGTCCGTGATGTCGCCGGTTATTACATAAGTTGTGGCTGATTTGATAACCGGTTCTGCTTCCTCGTCCAAAAGCTTTACACACTGCTCCGCAGAATCTGCTCTCTGGTCAAACTGCCCCGGCAGATATTCCTGTGAGAATACAATCTGTCCTTCTTCTATCGGGAAAGACTCCTCATATACAATGTCAGTCGGCGGCTCTGAAAAAACAGTCTGCTTTGCTTTTTCATATGTTTCGTCTGATATTCCCTCAACGTCATACCTTACAAGAACACGTAACGCCTCTGTCTTAATTCCCAGATAATTCTTTATCTGCTTCTTAAGCTCACCAGCCTTAACGCTATATGCCTCCTTCTTGCCAACATAAACTCTCCTAACCTTACTCATGTCTTTCCTCCTTGCAAACACCTACCGGTGTATTCTTCTGATTATCTTATATACAACTACGTTCTGGAATACCATAGGGGCATCCTGAACAAAAAATACGATTCCGTCTGTTGACGCCACAATCTCCGCCTTTACGCTTCCATCCATTGGATTTACAATCTCCGCAAGCACCTGTCCTCTTTTGACCTCACTGTCCACCTCCACAAGCTTACGGAAAAAACCTGCCTCGTCTGCCTTGATTGACACAAGTGCACTCTCATTTATGATTGTGGAAATATATCCGCCGTGGCAGTCATATTTTATAATACCCATCCGCGTCAAAAATCTTAAAACTGAGGATACTGCCATATTTGCACTGGCATCGTCTATCGTTTCCGTCGTAGACGAATAGACAGAAAAAGCCTGTGTTCCCTGAAGCTGCAGATTATAATTAAGTGTAACCTTGTCAAATGCCCTGTTTTCTCCTGTAACAACATAAGGCATACCAAACAAATTTGCAAGACTTGCACTTTCCTTGCCCGTCGCCATCATCCTGACGTGGGGGATGGATCTTCCCTGCAGATAAAAACTGCTGAACTGAATACCATATGAGTAATTCTTTATTCTTTCAAGAAGCGTTGCCGCTATTCTGCTTGTTGCAGGTCCCTTTGGATTTCCGGGAAACGACCTGTTAATATCCGAGTCATCCGATATCCACCTCTTTTTCTTAGCATTCATGGAGCTGTAATTCAAGGTAGGAATCAGCAATATCTCCTTGCCTGATGCAATACTTCCCTGTGCCTCAAGCTCCGCTAGCTTTTTTGCAAGCAGGGAACAGATATAAAGCTGCTGATATTCATTTCCCCTCATCGCTCCGACAATACATGCCGATTGTTCCCCACGTCCATATGAATATCCATGTATGACATACTCACCCCGGAACGCAGTATTCATGGAAAAAATAACCTCTTTATTCATTTGCATCACCACCTAATATACGTGCAATCAGCGAGCCTTCCTCAATAACGGGATAATCACGTATTGAGCAAATCATTCCGTTTTCCGCAGCCGAGACAATCTCCTCCTCCGAGCCGGTAATGACATTTACTATAGTTCCTATTTTATCCCCTGTTTTTACGCGGTCATATATCGTTACATTTGGAATAAAGATACCGCTGCTCTCTGCATTTATATATTTGATATCCTTGTCATAGACAATTCTTGAATCTTTTATGTCCGCCGTGCTTCCTGCCCACACGCCGATGCTTTTCATAAGAACAAACAAGCCATCCACAATCCTGTTACAGTAATCCTGATTAATCCTATAAGCGGCACCCGACTCAATCACCATTGTATTGACGCCTACCCCATTTAAGGAGTACGCAAGACTTCCGTTTAAAACGGACGTACTCGGATGAATCCACACCATATCAAGTCCAAGCTTTTTTGCCTGCGGCAACAGTTCATTCACCCTGTCATTGTTTATCCTTACCTGCGGCATTTCCTGAATGTAAAGGTTGCTTGCATGAAGGTCAACACATACATCCGCACCTGATATGTCATCGAAAATACAGGATGCGGTATATTCTCCCAAGGCACCTGATTTTGAGCCTGGAAATATCACGTTCATATCCATGTCAGAGCCTGGAATTTCCCGTATTCTGGAATCCAGTCCCATGGGATTTAAGCTTGGATATACATCTACGATTCCCTTCAGCTTATCAAAGGAATTTTTAATCCGCTTGATAACCTCATAGCATATATACTGTCCCTGAAGCTCATCACCATACAAGCCTGAAACAAGGCATATTCTCTTTTCGTAACCCGTCAAAAAGTCAGGTGCAAGTCTGTTCTTCTTAACCTTAAGCTCTTCCTCCACCATCAAATCAACGGAAACAACCGTTTCAATCATAGTTTTCTTCTCCTAAAACACGAAAGGGGACTCCCGCACTGAGGAATCTCTGCGACAGTCCCCTGAATTATTATTCCCGCATCACGTATGCGTCAATTATAACGGCATATTATAATATGCTGTTAATCATGGATGTTATCTGTTCGGCATCAAACGGCTTTGTAATAAATTCGGACGCACCACTCTTGATTGCCTCAAGCATGTTGTGCTTTTGTCCTGCAGCAGTAACCATTATAATCTTTGCATCAGGAAACTCACCCTTGATTTTCTTAAGTGACTCAACGCCATCCATAACAGGCATTGTGATGTCCATCGTCACAAGATCAGGCTTATGCTGTACATATAAATCATATCCTTCCTGACCATTCTTTGCTTCATCAATTACAGTATGACCTGCATCCTCCAAAACGCCTCTTAATATTTTTCTGGATGTTCTCGAGTCGTCAACAATAAGTATATTTGCCATGTGTCTGTTCACCCTTTCATGATAATTTTATGCGATACTCCAGTGGGATTCCATACATATGATTATGTCAGCACGCTGTCCTCTTATAAAACAAGGAATCATAAACATATGCCCCTCTGAGCTGATTGTTGTAACCTCTGTATACATATTTGGAGGGAGCATATCAATCGTTGCATCCTCCTGACTCATTTTGGAAGCAAACAAGCCGTTACATATATTGATAAACTCACAGACCGAGTCCAGACAGTCCTCATCAATTGCCGGAAACTCTTCTTTTGCATATGCCTCTCCGATTGGCTTATCGCCATCTCCGCAAATTCCTATGAACAGCTCATAGTCGCCGGAAAAGCACTGGCTTGCAATATATTTGGATGTATATGTATTCAGGCGTTCAATTCTCTCAAATCTCACCTTGTTATCTACAAACCGTATAATTGTCCTTGCCATGATGGCAATATAATCCTTTACAACGGCGGGTACCGTTGAATCTCTGGTAAATATCGGAATAATCTTGTCGATATCAGAGCTTTTTAGTGCATCTAAATCAAGAGCCGTAAAACGCTCAACCTTTTTATATTTGTTAAGGTGCTTTTGGATTTCCTCAAGTGACAAAATATCCTTTTCAATAAGAGCCTGAACAAAAAGCAAATAGGAATCTCCCTGCTTCTTTAACAGCTCTCCCACCTGACTATCCGTAAGATACCCTTTTTCCACGGCAATATCTCCAAAACGTGCATCCTTCATTGCCTGAATCTGATTGACCTCGTTCGCCTGAGCCTCCGTCATCAGTCCTTCATTTACAGCCAAAAGTCCCATCTTAACTCTTGAATGACGGCTTTCTTCTACTATGTTGTTATACTGCTCCCCTGTCAATACACCAATATCCTGCAGATACTTACCAAAATAAACACCAAACATATTTCTCCTCCTTACAAAAATGCCATATCTTGAATTATACACAAAAAGAGTTGCAAAATCAACTTTATTCTACATATTAATTGTGAATAAAAATACAATTTATTTTGACGCTTTTCTACCAGTGCTTCAAACGATTTTAAAGTTGAAAAAACCATCGTTTTTTGGTACAATTTAAGATAATTATACCATAATTACCGGGAGAGAAATGAATATGTCCATTAAAAAATCACTGAATCTGTCGCTTTTACTTTTTGCGACACTGCCGCTTATCGTTGTTACAGCTATTACCTATATTATTTCATACAATAAATACCTTGACATGGCTAAGGTTTCCGCAACGGAATTTGCAAAGAACAATGCAGAGGGACTTGACGCCCAGCTCAACATTCAGATTGCAATGCTTGAGGGGCTTTCCAATTCCGTCAACATCCAATATCTGACCTTGGAGAGTTACAATGGACTTTCTCTTGGCACTGACTCCTCTTACTATACCGCAGCCATGGATGAAATCGAATCAAATGCAGACTACTCGGAAGGATATATTAACATTTATCTCTATGACATAAACGGATATTATATTAGCGGTACTGACAGCAGGCAGACCGGTGACTGGGAAGAATACATGGATATTCCCGTTGCCGACATTATGACTACCACTGTCATGCGTTCTGCAAACATAAACAAAAATACAGACAGCATTGATATTATCACACCTGTTGTTGCCAAAAAAACAAATGTTGGTCTGATACGGGCAAACATAACATCCGATTATTTCTCCGCTTTTGTATCTGCGGACGGAAATGCATCCGTTCTCACAGACAAAGACGACTTCCTTTTTTCCCACAAAATGTTTCAGGACGGTGATAAATTAAGCACGCTTGCCAACGGACTTTTTTATGCAGAGGCGGAAAACGGCTACTTTACCGACAACGAGGCAACCTTGAGTAATATTTATGGTTACTGCGTTTTGCCTGACTTTGACTGGATTTATATTATCAGACTGGATGACCGTGCATACCATGAGATTATTTCCACGGTTCCACTCATTTTAATTTTCATGCTTATTTTACTGTTTATCATAACGCTCCGGATTAGCCGCGTTCTTGTGCAAAAATACACGACTCCAATCCTGACACTTAAGGATAATATGACGGAGGCAGCGGCAGGACATCTTGATATCGTGTGCAGCATAAACACAGACGATGAGTTTGGCGAGCTTTCCACAAGCTTTAATTCCATGATGAACATAATCTCAAACAATTACAACCAGCTAACGGAGTCCCATAAAATGCTTGAGGCGAACGAAGCTCTGCTAAAAAAGAATTACGCCCACATTGAGCATCTTGCATACCATGACGGACTGACAGGACTATACAACAGGGTTGCATTCATGAAATATGCACATGAAGCATTTATGAATTCAAGTAAGGGGCTTTCACGAAAGGCTATATTTTTTATCGACCTTGATAACTTCAAAAATGTAAATGATACCTTGGGGCATGATTACGGCGATATGCTCCTAAAGCAGGTTGCAGACCAGCTTGCAGCATGCATCGCCAAGGAAGACATCCTTGCAAGAACAGGTGGTGATGAATTCCTGATTCTCAAAAATACTTACAATACCTTGGAGGACTTAGAGCACTATGCAAATGATTTTATGACAATCGTGCAGCAGCCGATTGAGCTTGATGACGAGCTTGCCCATGTTTCCATGAGTGTTGGTATTGCATGCTTCCCTAAGGACGGTCTCACCATAAGCGAGCTGATTAAAAATGCGGACATCGCAATGTACTGTGCGAAAAACTCAGGTAAAAACAGCTTCCGCTTCTTCAACAGCTATATGGAGGACGACGTAAACCGGAGGAATAATCTGGCAGATATACTGGAAACCGTAATTGAAAACAACGAGGTTTACTTAAATTATCAGCCTCAGGTAAACGTAATCACAAATAAAATTACAGGCTACGAGGCTCTTATGCGTATCAACTCCAGGGAGGTTGGTTTTATTCCTCCTACGGAATTTATACCTGTTGCCGAGGAAAACGGACTGATTAATGAGCTTGGCGAATGGGCACTATATGAGGCATGCGGCTTTAACCAGTCACTGATTGACAGCGGCTTTCCTCCTCTTCGGGTGTCCGTCAACATTTCCACGGCACAGCTTAAGGACACGCATTTAATTGATACAATTAAATCCATACCGGAAAAAACCGGCATGGATTTAAAATACCTTGAAATAGAAATTACCGAGAGTGTCCTTATGGATTCCTTTGAACACAATCTTGACCTGATTAACCAAATGAAGGCACTTGGTGCCACAATCGCATTAGACGACTTTGGCACAGGATATTCCTCCTTCAATTATTTGACGCGTATTCCGATTGATACCCTCAAAATTGACAAGTCATTTATACAGGGCATATGCACAAATGAAAAGGACCGCTGTATTGCTGACACAATTATTTCGCTTGCCCACAAAATGAATATAACGGTTGTTGCCGAGGGCGTTGAGGACTCCGAGCAGCTTAACATTCTCCGCGACCAATTCTGCGACACACTTCAGGGTTATCTTTTTTCAAAGCCTGTCAGTGGTCCGGAATTTATTTCCCTTTTGGAGAAAAACGGAAAAGAATAACTGATATGCCAAGCAAACTTACCGCAAGCAATATAAATACCACCGTCTTCGGACTGTCACCCGTACCTGGCGTATTATCCAATTTGCCGCTTTCACCGAGCACAACCTTGCTTTTTTCGTTGTATATGGTTATCTCCTGTCTGTTATTTTCCAGTGTAAACACAACATCCTCACCAATCTCATACCCCTTTGGTGCACACTCCTCATGTACCTTGTATTGCTCTCCCATAACCAGTCCGTACACCTTATGGGCACCGCCATCGGATGTCCAGCTTGCAACCACAGTTCCCTTGGCATCAATAATGCTGAGCTTTGCACCTGAAAGAATCTTCTTGTCCGCCTTATCCTTCTTGTATAGCAAAACCTCCGTAGGCTCATTTATTACAGTTACCTCCTCTGTTACGGACTCTGTCGTATTCTCCTTGTATTTTAATTCCACATAGATTGGTTTATCCGTAAGCACGTATCCCGGAATTGTTTTTGTCTCTTTCAGATAATACGTTCCAAGGGGCAGCCCTTCGATTACTGCCTCACCCCCGTTTCCCATATCAATATCAAAGGCTTTTACAAGCTCATTTGCAGCAAAAATCCGCTCCCTGTTTCCAAGTACATCAACATAACCATCATAGGAATATATGTCCTCCGCCGCATAAAGTGCAAAGGATACTTTAGGTCCTTCCTTTTTCGTTCTTGCAAGACCGCTTGGCAAAACACCTTGAAGCTCCAACAGCTTTTTTACCTTGATGCTTCCATAAAGCGGCTGATTGTCAAATTCCACCTCAACTACAGGTATTCCGTCCTCAAGCTTATAAGGCTCATCCGCAGATATCGTAATTTCCACCGGTTCATGATTTAACAGGTACTTGCTGTCAGCAGGGCAGGCAACCTCCTCAATCCTGTAGCTTCCCGGTGCAAGCTCCTTTGGAAGAATTAAATATCCCGCTTCACCTGTCTTATATGATGTGTGCAGCTTATACTCAGGATAGCTTGTCTCCTGCTCCACATAGCATTCATTTTCCATGTCATATATTTTAAATTCAAAGCCTGACTTCAAAATGGTTCTTTTTGTAGCTGCATCTTTCTTTATAATTTTCAGTCTTGCCTGAAAGCTGTCATCATGAAACAGCCTCCACTCCTGCGGTTCCCTGCTGTCCTTGTCTATCACCACGGTAAAATCCTTTATGGGCTTGTATCCTGGTGGGACCGTTGTCTCCTTTACAATATACGTTCCGTATGGAAGCTCCGTGCTGCATGCATATCCCTGCTCGTCCGTAAACAGCTCCGTTGAACCGTCAGCCGCTATGGGATACGGCTTTGCCGATGTAAAATCATATTGTCCCCCGTCGTCAACCGAAAGCTCCGACAAAAGCCATGCCGAAAAACCTGCCTGCTTTAAGGGTCTTTGCTCTGCACCTGTTTCACCGTAATATTTTATAAGCTGAAATGCCTGCTTTACGGGAGTTTCAAGCACCGTACATTTAGCCGTGTAAGTATTTTTTATGTACGCTGTACAACTGCAGTCAACGTCATACACGGTAGTGTCAAGGACATATCCCTCAGGTGCCAAAAGCTCTTTCACGTAATACTGCCCCGCAACAAGGTTGGTCTTTTTTGCCTTACAGTCACTACCGATTTTCAGTGTATCAATTAATTCGTCTGCCTTGTATAAAATGCCTGTTGTTCCGTCAGGATGGCTGATATCCGACTTTGCATACAGCCCATACTCAGCCCCTATCAGCGTTCCATCACCCTGTGGACTTATGGTATTTGTTTCCCTGTCCCTTTTTTCTACCTCGATGCATATTTCAATGGGTGTATTGACTGTATCTGCCTTGCTTTCCTCACCTGCCCTGACAGTAATGGGAATCACTTCCGTATTGATGGAATATCCGTGCGGCGGGGTTGTTTCCCTGACATAATATTTCCCCGCATCTATGTTTTGTACGGTTCCCTGACCATCTGTTCCTGTCTCCACCGTTGTTATAAGCTTACTACATTTACGGTCCTCATAGATACCATATACTGCACCTGCAAGCGGAAAGCCTGTTGTTGCATCTGTTTTTGATACTGTTAAATCTCCTCCGGGGTAATCCGTGGTAATGCTTTCTGATACAGTTTCCCCTTCAGGAATAATAATAAAGTCCTGATAGCTCTCACTTCCAAGTGTTGTCGCCTTTTCCTCTGCCGAGACAAAAGAATAACACTTCAAGCCTATTTTTTTACCGCTTCCATTTGTTTTCGGCACCTTGATATGCACATATTTTTCAAATGCACTCTTATATTCCGTGTCATATACAACCACATCATCTAAATATTCGTCACCGGAAAGTACCTCCACTTTATCCACATAGCAGTCTGAGGTTGTCACCTTTATGTAATAGTCAAGCTTTTTTCCGTCTGTTGAAACCGCTTTCGGATTTTTCACCTTCGTATATTTACCATCCTCATCCTTTTCAACCCATGCCAGATTGATGCTGTAATTTGCCGCAGTACTTTTATACAATACCTCCTGTATTTTCTTCACATCATTTACTGCATCCTTACCATTTTTAATTGTGGTAATCGTTACGTCGTTTCCTCCCGCATGTTCATTTTCCTCATTTGCATAATCTATCATTTTTCTGTGAATCGCAAATGCCGTTGCCGCTCTTGCTTCATCGTCGGTACACTCGTAAAGCTTGCTGCCTATGATAAGTCCCGACTTATATTTTATGTTTTTTCCCGAACCGCTGACTGCATAGGTTCCATACTTTAAAGGATAGCCGTTACAGGCAATTGCCGTAATGCTTTTGTGGATGTCTTCGGAGCCTTCAATAACGGCACCATTTATCGTGTATGCCGTTTCATCCTCCACAGCAGGCGGCTGGTCCGACTGGGTACAATACGCAACCCTATCATTTCCATCCTTGTAAAATGCCCGAATCCAGTCAAAATAAGTTCCTGTTCCTGAGATATAATTCCGAAAATCTCCTTCCTCTGAAAAAATAATATTGCTTTCCGATGCATTTAAATGAACCTTGCTTTGAAATAAAGCAACAACGCAAATTAAAATTCCGCATAGTGTAAGCAATTTATTGCATAATTTATTTCTTACCATAACATTCCTCCGTAAATAAATTCTGCAAAAGCTTATGATTAATGGGAAAATCCGAAAAACGAATATAATAAAAAGATTTTTGTTTTAGAGTGTATACATACTAGCATCAAAGCTATCCATATGTCAATAAGATTTTAAATAAAAATTTATAAGAGGCTGCCACAGTAAGAATTTAATGCACATATATGACAAGCCCCTTTTATTTCTTAGCCGTGTGTTATATGTTCATTTAGTGGTAGTTCATGTAAAGGATATATGCAAAATACACGGCATATACCGCAAGCATCACAATACCATCCTTTTTGTCGAGCTTCTTGTTTTTTAATACGCATAAAAACAGTAAAACGGCTGCAAAAATTGCCACGATTGCATCTTTTATAAATTCCGTTGCAAATGCCACAGGAAGTCCTGCTGCCAAATTTGAGACGATACTGGAAAGACCTACAACAAACAGTATGTTAAATATGTTACTTCCGACTATATTTCCTATTGCAATATCGACCTTGCCATGCTTAGCTGCAGTGGCAGATGTAACAAGCTCCGGAAGTGATGTTCCAAATGCAACTACGGTAAGACCAATCAGTCTGTCATCCATACCACATACACCTGCAACATAGGAAGCAGCATCCACTGTTACATTACTTCCGATAACGATACAAACACCGCCCAGAACTACAAGAGCAATCAACTTAAGCATCGTATCCTTTTCCGACAGGGTTGTCTCCTCGTCGTCCTTCTCTCCGTTCTTTGCGGAATTTACGAGATATACCATAAACAGTGCCATAAGTACAATCAGGATAATACCGTCCAACAGGGAAAGCTCTCCTCCAATTACACCGAGTACGAGAAGAACAATTGTTATGAAAATTACAAATGGGATTTCAATTTTTAATGTATTTTTTTTGATTGGAAGTGCGGCAATGCAGGATGCAATACCGAGAATAAGCAAAATATTCATGATGTTACTGCCCACAACATTTCCGACTGTGATACCTGCACTTTTATTTACAGCTGCCTTTATGCTGATTGCCGCCTCCGGAAGTGATGTTCCAAACGCAACAATGGTAAGACCGATTACCATTTGGGGTATATTGAATTTTGTGGCAATCTTAGAAGCCCCGTCAACAAAAATGTCAGCACCCTTAATCAGCATTACAAAGCCTGCAACAATAAGTGCACAATTAAAAATCACCTGAACTGCTGTTACATTCGGCAGGATATTCAAATAGGACAAACCCACAAGGGCAATTACTAAAATTCCGACTGCTACATTTTTTTTATTCATATAAAATCTCCCAACTGCTTATTTAATCATTCTCCTGCTTCAGGCTCTTTGGAACCCATTTTATGGTTTCCTTCACCTCTGTAACGTCATTTAAATCAATCGAGTGAAACACATCCAGATATTCCTGCTCCACCTGCTTCATTGTGCCTCTGAAAAAGTCAGGGGTTGCCGCCACATAAGGAGGCTCATCCATAAGCTTTACCGCACCGAATTCCAAAAACTCGTAATAAAGCATGGCATCATCAATGATGTGAACCATCTTTTCCTCATATTCCGTAAGCGGTCTTCCGAGAAACTTTTCATATATCAGATTAGAAAGCCGTTCCTCTATCTTTTGATATTCTGCAAGATATTTTTTTACCGGTCGTGTAACATCCGATATGTAGCTTTCCACTGCGTCATGTAACAGACATGCAAGCTTAACATATGGTGACTCACGTCTTGCACATGCCTCCTCATAACAGTTTAAACAGTGTGCCCCAACCGAATAAAAGGATGCATAATGCCCGTTTGCCCTGCAGAGCATGGACAGGGAATGTGCAATATCCTCTATCTTAATATCATCAGCAACCGGTTCAAGCGGTCTGAAATTTATCTTGCTGTAGGTTGTTATATAATCCGTCATAGGTATCTCTCTCTTTAATGTTATCTTAGGTTTTACGTTAGAACGTTATGTCCTTTTTGCTTGCAAGAAGTCTGGAGCCATTTACAATCATAACAACACCTGCACCGACACCTGCTGCTATGGCAACCACACCCATAACAATACTGCTGATTCCAATCGAATTCATTTTATTGTACAATTTTTCCATAATCTGCATCTCCTTTTCTTTTTTTTAACGCCAGCCCTTTTCAATACTTCTTCATGTAAACCACCTGACGCTTTCTATCATGTGTTTTAAGCTTTTCTTTCATTATTGACCATTTTTCTTCACGCCATACTGTTCATAATATGCATCTATAGCTGCCTTTAATGTGTCGTCAATGATTACCTCACCCTTGTATGGCTTATTGTAAAGATGCTCCACAACCTCAGCCATGGTTACAATGGCAGTTGTCTTCAGTCCATAATTTTCCTCTATCTCCATAAGAGCACTCTTTTCACCCTGTCCCCGCTCCATACGGTCAACAGAAACCACAAGGCCCAGCACATCTACAGCTCCCTGTGCCTTTACAATTGGCAGTGTTTCCTGAATAGATGTACCTGCTGTTGTCACGTCCTCTATAATGACTACCTTATCTCCGTCAGCGATAGGGCTTCCAAGAAGAATTCCCTTGTCTCCGTGATCCTTTATCTCCTTGCGGTTTGAGCAATACTTAATATCGGCATCGTATTTATCTGCAATTGCCATTGTTGCAGCTACCGATAACGGAATACCCTTATATGCAGGTCCAAAGAGAACATCAAAGTCAAAGCCAAACTTATTTTTGATTGCCTCTGCATAATATTCGCCAAGCCGTTTAAGCTGTTTTCCTGTCCTGTAAAAGCCTGTATTGACAAAGAACGGGGTTTTTCTTCCGCTTTTTGTAACAAAATCCCCAAACTTGAGTACCTTACAATCAATCATAAATTCGATAAAGTCCTTTTTGTACTGCTCCATTCTTATTTCTCCTTTACAGCCACCCGATATTTTCGCATTTTTCCATATTCTACCACGAACCAGTCATTTATTCAAACGAAATAATCCTAAATTTCAAACTCACGCTTACATTATCACTTTCAATTCAAAATCCCTTAAAATATTGCTGCAATACCAACTACTTTCAGTCTTCTACAAAAACTTTTCAATATACTCCATAAACGGCTTTTTCCTAACCTCATTTTCATTTGACAAATACCATTCCAAAGCCTCTTTGACACCCGCATCAAAATTTTTGGTTTTTGGCATAAGCTTTGCCTGCTCACTCACGTCAAGGCAATATTCGTAGTTATAAAAGCTGAAATAATTCCGCTGTTCCACGCTGCTATCCACATTTATAAAATCCGCTTCCTTACCCAAAGCACCATAGCAGATTTTTACCCAATCCCTAACGGAAATAGTATCTTCATTTCCCACATTAAAAATATGTCTGTTTGGTCTTTCTTCCAAAATGATATCCATGAATTTACAAAGGTCATCCACATGAAAAAATTGCAATTTCATGCTGCCGTCCTGTGGCAGATAAAATTTTCTGTCCTGTAGCCCGCAGTCAAAGACAAAAGCCTCCCTGTACACATTGTTGTATGTACCATACAGATACGGCGGTCTTAAAATATATGCCCCGGAATTTCTTTGAAGTAATGCATTTTCAGCACAAATTTTATCCGTTCCGTACTTTCCCCAAAATTTGTTTTCACCTAAAGGAGTTTCCTCGCAAAACGGCTGTTTTTCATGTTCAGGATATACTGCCGAGGAGCTTATGAATATATAGTCATCATAACTTTCTACTGCATCAAGTAGATGGTTCACATCATCTGCCGTATAGGCAGTTATATCGAAAATGACGTCAAAATGATACCCACGCAGCTTATCTCCTAAACTTCCCCTGTCAGCCTCAATCCATGTCACGCCCTCAGGCTGCTTCTTTGTACCACGGTTAAGAACAAATACATGAAAACACTTTTTAACGTAATATTCAGCCACATAACGACTTACAAAAACTGTTCCGCCTGTAACAAGTACATTTTTCATCTGCATTTACCTTTTTTACCCTTTCTCCGCAAAACTCAATTCATGCAAAACCCTGTAATCAAATCCGCTAAGAAAAAAATATCATATTGCAATTGGCTTTTCCTAATTATAACAGAAATAATTTTCAAAAACTCATTCATGCTTATACCCCAAATTCTTTTGTAGTATCTTTGAAAGGTTCCATTTTATCAATCCAGCCTGACAATGTTTTAAATTTTCTTCTTTGTCTCCTTGATTTACTTCTAATCATATATACTGACATTCCACTCTCCTTGTTTCTACACTGACAATTTATTCCAATCCCACTATCTGGACATAAATCTCATCCAACAGTCTGTCGGCAGCCTCCTCCTTGCTCATCATCGGAAGTGCAAACTCGCCTTCCTTCGTGATAAGCGTAAGCACATTCGTATCTCCCGCAAAGCCTGCACCTGCAACCTTAAGGTTGTTTGCCGCTATCATATCAAGATTTTTCTTTTCCAGCTTTGCCCTTGAGTTTTCAAGCATATGCTCTGTTTCCATGGAAAATCCACACAAGAACTGCCCTGTCCTTTTACGTGCACCAAGCTCCTTTAATATGTCATCCGTCTTTTCAAGTGCTATGCTCATTGTGCTTTCATTTTTCTTTATCTTTTCATCTGCCACCATAGATGGTCTGTAATCCGCAACCGCTGCCGCCTTGATAATAATATCCTGATTTTCACTATATGACATTACGGCATCAAACATATCCTTTGCCGATTTTACTGTGATGGTATTGACAAACATTGGTGCATCGATGGCAGTTTCCCCTGATATCAGTGTCACGTCTGCCCCGCGGAGCATTGCCATTCTTGCAACGGCATAGCCCATTTTTCCAGTGGAGTGGTTGGTGATATATCTGACAGGGTCGATAGCCTCCTTTGTCGCCCCTGCCGTAACAAGCACTTTTTTCCCTGCAAGGTCTTTCTTCTTTGCACATGCCCGTAAAATATGTTCAACGAGTACAGCTTCGGCAGGAAGCTTTCCCTTTCCTGTATCACGGCATGCGAGAAATCCACAGTCAGCCTCAATTATCCCATATCCGTATGAGGCAAGCTTTTTCATATTATCCTGAACGATAGGATTTTCGTACATATGTACATTCATGGAAGGTGCGATTAATACAGGGCATTTTGCAGGAAGAACCGTTGTTGTAAGCATATCGTCTGCAATTCCATTTGCTATCTTTCCAAGCACATCTGCACTTGCAGGGGCAATCAGAAAGCAGTCCGCCGTCGTTCCAAGAGTAACATGAGGCACATGCATCTCCATTCCCCTGTCAAATGTATCCGTGTAGCACCTGTTATTTGTAAGCACCTCAAAGGTTTCAGGCGTTATAAAATGTGTGGCAGCCTCCGTCATAATCACATGGACATCTGCACCAAGCTTAACAAGCATGCTGGCAGTATTTGCCATCTTATACGCTGCTATTCCTCCACTAATTCCAAGTACAATCCTTTTTCCCGTAAGCATATAAAACCTCCTGATTTATTCCATGTCCTCCAATAATCCATGTTTTTCATATCTTGTGACTCTGTTTATCTTATTATTATCATCTACAAATACCACCCTTGGAGGATTTTCCTTAAATTCCTCGGCAGTCATCTGTGCATAACACATAATAATTACCTTGTCGCCCACATCAACAAGCTTGGCGGCAGCACCGTTTAAGCAAATCATGCCACTATCCCTTTCTCCTGCAATAACATATGTCTCAAGCCTGTTTCCGTTATTTACGTCCACAACCTGAACACGCTCATATTCAAGTATTTGGGCAGCCTCCATAAGTGCCTCGTCTATGGTTATGCTTCCTACATAATCTATTTCAGCCTGCACGACCGTTGCCCTATGAATTTTCCCTTTCAGCATATTTAAAAACATGTGCTTCTCCTTTCCTCACTTCGCAATGCAACCTCCTCTCCGCTTCGCTCCAAGTCGGTTTCGTGCTTCGCACTATATAATCAAGTGCATTATGCCCTCTGCAAGCAAGCTTGCTCGCAATATTACCTCCAAGTTTCTTTCCTCACTTCGCAAATGCAGCCTCCTCTCCGCTTCGCTCCAAGTCGGTTTCGTGCTTCGCACTATATAATCAAGTGCATTATGCCCTCTGCAAGCAAGCTTGCTCGTGCATATTGCACTTGATTATGCATTGCTCAGTGATAGCATAAAATTATCAATTAGTCTTGCTTCTCCACCGATATTTACGGCTATGGCACATAGTATGTCGCCCTCTATTTTGTCTATGCTCTGCATTGTATTTACATCAACGATTTCCACATAATCTATGTCAGCCAGTGGCATCGTGTTTATCATATCCACCATTGCCTGTTTTACCTTTGCGGCGTCTCTTTCCCCATCCTCTATCATTTTCTTAGCCATAAAGATTGACTTGCTTAAAATAACTGCCTGCTTTCTCGACTCAGGGGAAAGGTATGTGTTTCGTGAGCTTTTGGCAAGCCCATCCGCCTCCCTGATAATCGGACAGCCCACAATCTCGATATCCATGTTAAGGTCCTTCACCATTCTCTTTACCACGGCAAGCTGTTGTGCATCCTTCTCTCCAAAGTACGCCCTATCAGGCATTACAATGTTAAACAGCTTGTTTACTACCGTACACACGCCCCTGAAATGTACTGGTCTGGAAAGTCCGCAAAGAGCATTTGTAAGACCTGTCATATCCACAAATGAGCAAAAGCCTTCCTCATACATTTCCTCAGGCTCAGGATGAAAGATAAGGCTTGCACCCGCTGCCTCACAAAGTCTGCTGTCTGCTTCAATATCCCTTGGATAGCTTGCCAAATCCTCCTTCGGACCAAACTGCATCGGATTTACAAAAACGCTTACAACAACCATGTCATTTTCTGCAACAGCCCTCTTGATAAGACTCTCATGTCCCTCGTGGAGATACCCCATTGTCGGAACAAGTCCTACAGAAAGACCTTCCTTTCTCCACTGCCTGACAGTTTCCCTTACCTCTTTAATCGTTACTGCAATAGGAATTTTGAATTTGCCTCTCTGCTGACTTATATTTTCTTTTACATTATCAATTGTTTTTACCATGTTCATATTTTATATCCTCCGTTCTCCTTAAAATCTCTGCCTCTAAATCCTCCTGTTATCCTCAAATCCATGCAAAATTCTTACCCTTGTCAGAACAAAGTGCCTTCGACACTCTTTATACAGCCACAGCTTTTATGGCACTTTGGACGAATCCCAGCAGGATTTTAAATTCTGCCTATAGCAAATAACTAGGAGTTACCGTACCTACAAAAGCACATGCTATTTATAATCATGCTCTAATAAAGCTTTTCAATCACATCATCGTCTATCTTATAAGTGTGCTTCTCCTCAGGATAAGAACCGTCCTTGACAGCAGCTATATACGCCTTAAATGCATCTGTCATAACCTGTCCCGTCTCGGCAAAACGCCTTACAAACTTCGGTGTGAAATCAGAAAACATCCCTAACATATCAGCATATACAAGCACCTGTCCGTCACATCCGTTTCCTGCACCTATTCCTATCGTAGGTATGGCAAGCTTTTTGGTGACAAGCCGTGCAAGCTTATCAGGGACACATTCAAGTGTCACTGCAAATGCACCAGCCTCCTGAACTGCCAAAGCATTTTCAATAAGCTTCTTTGCAGCAGCCTCCGTTTTTCCCTGTACCTTAAATCCGCCAAAGGCATTGATTGACTGCGGCGTCAGTCCAAGATGTGCCATAACCGGTATGCCTGCACCAGTGATTGCCTTTATCTGCGGACAGACCTCCTGTCCTCCCTCAAGCTTAACTGCACCTGCACGTCCCTCCTTCATCAGACGTCCTGCATTTACAACAGCGTCATAAACCGATGTCTGATATGACATAAATGGCATATCTATAATAACAAGGGCTTCGCTCGTTCCTCTGGAAACTGCCGCCCCGTGATGTATCATATCGTCAACCGTAACGGAAAGGGTATCCTCATAGCCAAGTATTACATTTCCAAGTGAGTCGCCCACAAGTATCGCATCAATCCCGGCTCCATCTATCAGCTTCGCAGTTGAATAGTCATAGGCTGTAAGCATGGTAAGCTTCTCTCCCTGTTCCTTCGCCTCCGCAAATGTTAAAACTGTTTTTTTCATGTTTTTGTCCTCCTATCCATATAAATACTCATCAGGAATAATAGTTCCTGCAGCATCAACAATATCACATCCCGTAAATGTGATTGTTCCCTCATGAGATACATAAATCATCCATGTTCGTGTTTGATTAAAATAAAATGCTTCTACGCACCACGGAAAATTATAGCCATCCTCATCTTTTTCATATAACAGCTTGGGCAAATTAACCTTTTCAGTATACTCAGAACTGCCCATTTGAAATCTCTCTGCGTGTATAATGCTGCATTTATCCATTACCTGTCTTAAATAATCAATATCCTGCTTATCATAAATTTTATCTATATCGTAAGCAATCACAGGCATGTCAGTTACAGGTACGTTCAGCGGATACCAATACAAGCAGTCATATTTTGTATTTTCTTTTATAAAATCAACGATATTAATTTCAACAGCCTTATTCTTCATAAACATTCCCCACAACAGCTATTTTATTGATATTGTTACGGTTTCAGCATTTCATCAAGTGCATCATACCGAGCCTCCATTGCCTCGCCATGCTTTCCCCTTGCCACATCTATAAGCTGCCTTGACAACAATTTATAAATTTCAAGCACGTCGCCCTCAAGCACCGACAAATGCTTCGCAACTGTGTTTGTATCGCACCGTTCAACGGGACCCGTAAGTGCTTCCCCGCAGCCAAATTCCGCAAGCTTTTTGGCATTCTCCTGAAACAAAAATTTAAGTGCATGGTCTGCTTCCTCAGATGTAAAACCACATTTAGAAAGCTCCTCCTGTGCCATGTGATACAGGCCGATAACCAAATTACTCGCCATAACTGCGGCACCGTGATACCTTATTTTATCCTCCTGTCCAATTATTTTAAGCTCATGTCCCAATGAGCCAAACAACTGTACAAAAAAATCCAAATATTTTTCGTGCCCTTCAATTGTAATAAAACATTTGCTGAAATTTACGTGCGACTTGGTCTTTGAGCTGACCGCACACATAGGATGTATCGAATAACCGTAAATTCGGCTGTGCATACCAGAAAAAATTTGTGAGGAAAGTGCCCCACTCGTATGACATAAAATCTTCCCCTCCATGGCAATCCCTAGTCTGTCAAGCATTTTGGCAATAACAGCTATCTGCCCGTCAGGTACTGTAATAAACAAAGCGTCACATAAATCTGCAAGTTCATTCAAATCCTCATAGTATTTGGTATCAGTAAATTCTGCGGCTTCCCTTGCACTTTCAGGATTTTGGCTAAAATATCCCACAAGCACGGTGTCGGTGCTTTCTTTCAGGTGTTTCCCCAAAGTAAAGCCCATTTTTCCAGCACCAATAAATCCAATCCTCATACTATCACCTTCCTTCTTGTTTTATAGGCAAACTACATGCTGCAATACATATACTTGCATCACCTTTGCTCATACTACAAAGACGGAACATAAAGCATAATCTGACACTTTTCATTTTCCGGTATAGTTTCTTTCGAATACCATCCATGGAAAAATATATCATTCATCTGTTTTTTTGTAAATGTTTTTATAACAAAAAAGTGTATTTTATTTCATACAATAGAACAAAGCGTCTTCGGCACTCTTTATGCTGACACAACTTTAATGGCACTTGGGACGAATCCTGCCTATAGGAAATTCGGAGTAATTTCCTATAAAATAGAAAAGAACATGCCACACAAAACATGCAGCACGTCCTTATTTTATAACGATAGAGATGAGCAAAACGCATTACTTCTAAAATAAAGTTTTGCTCACGGCTATTATAATTTTACGCAGGATTCACTACTCCACACTGTAGTTTGGTGCTTCCTTTGTAATCTGTATATCATGTGGATGACTTTCCTTGAGAGATGCTGCTGAAATCTTTACAAACTCAGCGTTGGCATGAAGCTCCTCAATGTTATGTGCCCCACAATAACCCATACCGGAACGAAGACCTCCAATAAGCTGGAATACGGTGTCCTCCACGGTACCCTTATAGGCAACACGTCCCTCGACGCCCTCAGGCACAAGCTTCTTGGCATTTAACTGGAAATATCTGTCCTTGCTTCCACATTCCATGGCAGCGATGGAACCCATACCTCTGTATACCTTATATTTTCTACCCTGATAAAGTTCAAACTCTCCCGGGCTTTCATCGGTTCCTGCAAACAGACTTCCCATCATGCAGACATTTGCACCTGCCGCAAGTGCTTTCGTAATATCGCCCGAATATTTAATACCGCCGTCGGCAATCACAGGAATACCTGCCGTACTTGCTGCCTCATACGCTTCCATAATTGCAGTTATCTGTGGAACACCGATACCTGCAACCACTCTCGTTGTACAGATGGAGCCGGGACCGATTCCGATTTTAACTGCATCCACGCCCATGTCAATCATTGCCTGCGTGCCCTTCCTTGTGGCAACATTACCTGCAATGACATCAAGGTCCGGATATTTCTCCTTAATCATCTTAAACGTCTTTAAAACATTTTCCGAATGTCCATGTGCTGTATCAATCACAATTGCATCAACCTTAGAAGCCACAAGCTCATCCACCCTGTCGCATATATCAGGGGTAACGCCAACCGCTGCAGCACAAAGAAGTCTTCCCTGAGAATCCTTTGCAGCAAACGGATATTTAATCTGCTTTTCAATATCCTTGATGGTAATAAGCCCTTTCAGCATCATGTTGTCATCAACAATCGGAAGCTTCTCCTTCCGTGCCTTAGCAAGAATAGCTTTCGCCTCATCAAGCGTAATTCCCTCCTTGGCAAGAATAAGATTTTCAGTTGTCATTGACTCCTTAATCTTCTTTGTATAATCCGTTTCAAACTTCAAATCACGGTTTGTGATAATACCGACAAGCTTTCCATTCTCAGTAATCGGAACGCCCGAAATCCGGAACTTTGCCATAAGCTTGTCCGCATCATCAAGTGTATGCTCAGGTGACAAATAAAATGGGTCAGAAATTACTCCGTTTTCTGAACGCTTAACCATATCAACCTCTTCCGCCTGCATCTGTATCGACATATTTTTATGTATAACTCCGATACCGCCCTGCCTTGCCATGGCGATTGCCATCCTGTGTTCGGTAACAGTATCCATGCCGGCACTCATAAGAGGAATATTTAACCTTATCTTCTTGGTTAAATTTGTACTTAAGTCAACGTCATTTGGTATTACACTTGAAAACTGTGGAACTAAAAGAACATCATCAAATGTAATGCCTTCTCCAATAATCTTACCCATTTTATCTTTTCCTTTCCTTATTATACTAAAAAATGTTGTAAATGATTTAGATAACAAATACAACATTTTTTACTTGCTCATATTAAATTATCTATGTACTTTTAAAGGTTGATGATATACTAACACTCATACAAGCTTATGTCAATCAGTTATTTCCCTTGATGCAAACAAATATAAAGACCAATATACTCCTTGCCCTCATATACAAGAGGCACCTTTATCCCGTCTATATCTGACTTAAGCTTCAAGTTTGAGCCATGCACTGCAAGAGGGGGTGTAATATCAATTAAAACTCCAAGCGTTGAGAATATTGTGGCAGTATTTCCCAAAATCATATTACTCAGCTCATTCAAGGCTGAGGATGACATTTCATCAAGCTCCGCAACAGGCATACCATACATCATTTTCGATGCTATATCTTTGGCATTTTCATCCTTCATTGCCAAAATTGCCTGTCCCTTCATCTCACCAACTATACCAACTTGTATTGCATATGTAGGCTCGTTAAACACAAAATCTGTTTTTTCCGGTTTTCCTACAGCCAATTTAACACTTGTAACACTTTCCATGATGGAAATACTTGACTGAAGAAATGGGTTAATAAGTTTTACATCAATTGATGGCATCATGGTATTTCCGTCTCCTTACATATAAAATAAATAGAAATTAATTCCTCCACCTAAAAAGGTTCGGAAATATTATACAACATTTTTCGGCACTATTCAAACAGTTATTACAGTATTTTTGAAAAAATTTTTCAAAAAGTAATGGAATTTGTTTCACTTAATTCGTGGTGTGATTTATCAACTTGTCTGACATTTATTTCATCGCCCGCATTCAGTATCAATCCGTCAACCATAAGTGTTTTTCGGTTGACGTAAATGGTATCCTGTCTGTCTCCATTTACATAGACAATAGAATACTGGTTAAAATTGTCTCCCGAAACGACAATATGGTCATCCTCATTTTTTACATCGGACATAACAATTTTATCAACACCCATTTTCATATCCCCCTCAGGAACCATAACCTGATCTTGAAACAAATAATTTTCACCATAAAGCATATCATAAGCAATATTTACCAGTGCATCATCAAGCGTAGCACCCGTGTAAAGCTTATGTGCTTTCTGTGCATATCCGAGCGGTATATTTAATGCATCAAGAAGCTTAAGTGAAATGTCACTTGCACTGATATCCTCATCCTCAAGCTTGAGATTAATGTTATTTACCATAACATACTCGGTCTGGAACAGCGTACTGTCAGGCAGCTGTTCCTCCGTAAGCTCCAATGACGGAAGATGGTCACCATAAAGAACAAGCACATATTCCTCGCCGTACGCATCAAGCTCCTGAATCAGGTTTTCAATCATTAAATCCATTTCATAAATTTGGTTTACATAATAATGAATTGGTTGTTCCATTTCTACATTATCATATTGCACCTGTATATGGTCTGTGCAGGTATTCTCCTCGCTCGGATACCGTCCATGTCCCTGAACACTGATTGTGTAAACAAAATCCTGACCATCCGTGTCTTTCAGGCACTTCATAATATCATCAACCAACGTGGCATCCTTTGCCCAGCCCGTTGAAGTATAATCCACATCATACATATATTCCAAGGATATAAATGCATCAAAGCCCATCATATTATATACGTTTCTTCTGTCATAAAAAGAAGATTTGTTGTTGTGAATAGCGTATGTGCCATATCCCTGTTTCTTCAAAAGCGAGCAAAGTCCCTCAACAGGAACCTCATTTACGGTCGTCTTATACGGATACTCCCCCGCCCCAAAATAACTTGACTTAATTCCTGTCAGCACTTCAAACTCCGTATTTGCCGTACCGGCACCAAGTGCAGGAACCGTAAAATATCCTGACGGATACTTCTCCTTTAATTTGGTAAAAGTCGGAAGTGGATTTTCGCTCATGGTAAGACCTGCAACATCATTTGGGTCAAAAAAAGACTCCAGCTGAATCACAATGATATTCGGCTTTTTCTGATGTCCCGTCGTCTTATCCTTATCTAACTCTGATTTTATTTCCTTAATATGCTCCTCCGTATACGTATCCGGCTTACTGATTCCGTTATCAATAATACTGTTTGTAAAGCAGTAGGCAAATCCATAATCCTTGTATGCCGTGCCAAGGTTTGCAAAATCATCAGAGATAAAATTATGCTTTACACCAAAGTTTGTAAACCAAAGAACGATGCACCACGCAATGATACATGCCAGCATGGTTCCTTTCACTCTCCGTTCTCCCTCAAACTTCGGCGTTTTCTTAAACAGGATAACCATAAGGGTAATAACCGCTATAATTGCTATTACAATAATAACCTGCTGCCCCTTGCTGTAATATACATTTATCATACTAAAGGTATCCTTCAGCATAAGGAAATCGATTGCTGCAAAAGGCGTCACCCGGAAACCAAGCACAATAAAATTAACAATTCCACATATCATCCACACTGTACTAATAAGAATCATCCCGAAAACTCTTTTTCTTAAGAATAGTGCAAACAATAATGTAAAAAATATAATTGATACATTATAAATGTATACAACTGGTGAACCAATCAAAAACGAAAAGCCGCCAAATATGGAACGTCTTCCAAGCATCTCAAGCACAAGCTCCAATATAAGGGAAACAATCAGACACTTAAATATCCATGTATGTATGGATGCTCCCAATAATTTCTTAAAACGGGCTCCTATACTTTTCTTTTCCGCCTCATCATAATTTGCTGCATCTGTCTGAATATCATCTTCACTTGCCGTCAGCTTATTTGCTGCATCGGAATCAACTACGGCGGCGTCAACTGCTGCCGCAATTTCAGCTTCATTCTTTTGTTCTTTCACAGACTTCCTCTTTTTGCTCATACAAATTCTCCCTCGTTTGAAGAAATTAATATTATTACATGTATTTGTTTTATTCACCAATAACTACATTGTTCATTATACCAAAGCGTTTTTTTTTTACAATTGTTTTTTCATGGAATTTTTATTATTTTTTACGATATATTTTATTAATTTTTTATTGACATACATTTTTTCTTATGTTAATATATCACTTGTCGTCAAGATAATGATGAGTAAAATAATGATATTGTATGTGCGCGAGTGGCTCAGCGGTGGAGCACCTCCTTGCCAAGGAGGGGGTCGCGGGTTCGATCCCCGTCTCGCGCTCTTTTTTATTTAATGGAAAGCCTTGATTTTACTGGCTTTCTTTTTTCTTTGTCCTACAAAAAATTGTAGACAGTTGTAGACAGTGCTACAATGCCTTATTAATAATGTCTACTGTTTCCTGTTTGTCTTTTAACATTTTAACCGCCACTCGGCACTTTGCCGTTGCAGCTCCACCATACGGCGGTAAAGACCATTTTTTTCCATCAGTTCTGTTGGTGCCCCTTCTTCCGCCACCCTGCCATCTGCCAGAACGATGATTTTATCGGCTGCCTCCACAGTACGCATCCGATGGGCAATTACCAATACGGTTTTTCCAGCCAGCAGGCGGGAAAGTGCCCCCTGAATCTTTGTCTCATTTTCTACATCCAGACTGGCAGTTGCCTCGTCGAGGAGGACGATAGGTGCATCTTTCAACAAGGCTCTGGCAATAGAGATTCGCTGCCGTTCACCACCGGAAAGCTTCGCACCATTCTCTCCGATTGGGGTGTTGTAGCCCTGGGGAAGTCTGCGGACAAACTCATCGCAGTTTGCCGCTTTGGCCG
>JAMPBO010000004.1:51894-190309 GCA_023666705.1 Bacteroides sp. | reverse complement strand
ACGGGAAGAAAAGATGGCGGGGATACCTCTTTGTGTGAAGTTCTGAAGGTGTATAAGGCCCGATGGCTCAGCTGGTTAGAGCGCCGCCCTGTCACGGCGGAGGTCGAGGGTTCGAACCCCTTTCGGGTCGTTTAAATATTATATTTTCTGGGATCTTAGCTCAGCTGGGAGAGCATCTGCCTTACAAGCAGAGGGTCACAGGTTCGAGCCCTGTAGGTCCCATTCAAAAAGATATACATTTTATATCCGTCATCAAAGCAAAACTTTGTTGACAATATGCCGACGTGGCTCAATTGGCAGAGCAGCTGACTTGTAATCAGCAGGTTATCAGTTCGATTCTGATCGTCGGCTCTTGCAGATACATAAGGTATCTGTTAAATGGGTGGATTCCCGAGTGGCCAAAGGGGACAGACTGTAAATCTGCTGCGTAATGCTTCGGTGGTTCGAATCCACCTCCGCCCATTTTATATAGGAAAAAAGTTTCTTATATATAGTATTATATCGCGGGGTGGAGCAGTCTGGAAGCTCGCCGGGCTCATAACCCGAAGGTCACAGGTTCAAATCCTGTCCCCGCTACTATTTTAAATTGATAATATGCCATCTATGAGGTGGCTTATATAAAGACATGCCCAGATAGCTCAGTTGGTAGAGCAGAGGACTGAAAATCCTCGTGTCACTGGTTCGATTCCGGTTCTGGGCATTTTTTAATGCATGGAAAAATCCTCGGAAAGTGGCTTGAAACCTAGCTTTCCGAGGATTTTTGATTGTGGTTTAATGTTAAAAAGGTAGCAAACCTTATAACGTACATATGAATGATGATATCCAGCTTTAAGCATGAATGAAAACAATTAGTACATCATTACCGATACATCCGTCACGACACAATTATCAAAAACCTCGTAATCATTTTCTTTATAAGTTTCTGCGTTATTATTGTATGCTGTTGATGCATCCTCTCCTAAAGATACAGTAACTGTTGCACCATCGAGGGAGGCATACAGCATTACGTTGTCACCTGAAATGGCATGACCGTTAAAATCATATCCGTCTGCTTTCATATCTCCTATGGTTTTACCTATGTATTCCTTCGCTTTACTATCATCCATGGAAATAACATCTATTGTCTCAATGGTTAAATCACCTATATAGTCAGCGTAATCCTCGCCAAATTCCATTGCATCAAGCTTCGCACCGACATCTCCGGATAATGTAAATGTGTACTTTTCCATCTTATCTGTGTTTGTCGCCGTAAATTCATAATTATCGTTAAAGCCCGTATATCCGGTTATGCTGGCTCCTGTTTCCACAAACTCCTTATAGGTCATGCCTATATAGTCAGAATCACTGCTTGTGTTGCCTCCTCCTGCGTTTTCCTCCTCTGTAGGACTTTCTGATACTGCTTCCGTGGAAGGCTGCTCTGTAGTATTTTTCTTTTCATCCTTTCCGCATCCTACAAGGCTTACTGTAAGTAATGTTCCAAGCAATAAGCCGACTAAAAATTTTTTCATAATAGGTCTCCTTTCCTTTGAACATCAGCCCATTCCTTAGCAGATTCCATTAGAAATATGATTATGGAAAACAAAATTTTCCATAATCTAAAAATTGTTTTCAGAAAATGAACTGACCATACCCCTTTTTAAATTTCGCCGTATAAAGCAAACTATATAGCGGCGATGCAATTGTAAAACAAAGGTATCGTAGCACATATTAAAAATAATAAAAAGCGGAATTTTCTTACGTTATAAAATATATCGGTTATCACGTAATTTATGAAATTTACTTGTGATACTTAAAAACATGCAACGTATACATACATTGATTTTTTTTAAGTACCGTAAAGAAAAATAGTATTGCTATCAATATAAAATTAAGCAAAATAACGCAGGAGTTTATTGAATAAAATAAGTAACCACAAGCATTATCGTGTATATCCTAATCTACCACCTCACACAGCTTGGAAATTATTAAATCGATATTTTCCGCACGTATACTGGAATAATTGACGATAATGGTATGTGCTTCGCTGTTTTTTGGATTCATATAGTAGTCTGACAGGAAGGAAATGTGCACCCCTTTTTTCAAAGCGTCTTCCTTTAATTGCGTATCTGTTTTATTTGTTGAAATGCGAAGCAGAAAGTGCAAGCCTGAATTTTCTTCCAGAATTGAACAGCGTGAGCCTAAATCACTTTTCTTTATTGCATCAAGCAGCATGTCGCGAAGCTTTCTGTAATAGTTTCTCATTCTGTTAATGTGCTTTTCAAAATATCCCTGGCTGATGAATTTTGCAAGGGTTGACTGCTCAAATGAGGACACGGTACATGCGTAAAAGGACAACATTTCATTATATTTGTCCATAAGGTGCTTTGGTAAAATCATGTAGCTGATTCGGATTGTTGAGGAAAGACTTTTGCTGAAGCTGTTCATGTAGATTACCTTTTCGTTGTTATCAATACTAAGAAGTGCAGGTATCGGTTTTCCTACAAGGCGAAACTCACTATCATAGTCGTCCTCGATAATGTAGCGGCAATCTGCATTATTTGCCCATGCAAGAAGCTTATAGCGTGTTCCGGCAGAGGTGACAATGCCCGTAGGAAAATGGTGCGACGGTGATATATGAATCACATTAGCGTTGCTTTTATTTAGAATATCTGTATCAACTCCGCAGGAGGTAAGCGGGATATATTCACACGATATGCTGTTGCTGTTATATATTTTAGAAATTTTTTGGTAGCCTGGATCTTCCACTCCATAAATGAAATCTCTGCCAATGAGCTGTATAATAATACTATACAAATATTCTGTACCTGCACCAATTATAATTTGTTCAGGATTGACATCAAGTCCTCTGTAATCCCACAAGTGCTTTGCAATTGCATTTCTAAGTGCATATGATCCCGCACTTGGCAGAGGTTTCATCAAAGCTTCTTTTTCACTGGATATTACATCACGAATCAGCTTCGACCATATGGAAAAAGGAAAGTTGTCTGCACTGATATGGTTACTGGTAAGATTAATAACATCGGAGGAATCGTGATTGTTATCCACATGGATATGCTTTTCGGTGTTATCAAAATGAAATTTACGTGGTGGAACATTTTCAATATTGGTAATCTTTGAAACATAATACCCTTTTTTGGGTATGGAATAAATATATCCCTCAGCGATAAGCTGGGCGTAGGCATTTTCAACTGTAATTGTGCTTATACTGAGATTTTTTGCGAAGCTTCTCTTAGACGGAAGCTTTTGGTCGGGAGACAAAACACCAGTATTGATATCCTGCTTCAGTGATTTGTAAAGATGCTCATATAATGTGTCTGAACCAATATTTTCAAAGGAATATGTAAGCATTGCTGCCTCCCGTTTATTTGCCTAAAAACGTAATTTGGCGGAGTCTATAAATGTCTCGTTGTCACTTACGGTGAAATCTCCATTTTCATAGTGTATCAGTACACCATCGCTATAGTATTCAAGCATAACTACGCTGCCCTCATAATCGTATACGACGATAACGCCCGGACATCCATAGGTTGCCGAAAAGTTTGCACAGTTTTGTCCGATTGGATTGTTCGCAGCACCATTAAAATTTAAAAATTTATAGCCGGTTGTGCTGTCGCTGTTAAGTTCGGTTAAAACCTCTTTTGCAATTCTGTAGTCACAGTAATCAACGGCGGCTTCATTTGCAACTGTTCCGCTTTGGGCAGAAGCAAGCCAGTAGTTTGTCATGGCACCACAGCTTATGGTTGTGCCATCAGATTTTGTGAAGGTTTTATCCAAATTCAGTGCAAAATCTTCTGTTGCAAGCGACACTGTAGCATTTTGTGTTGCATTTACGATGGCACGGGCTTCCTCAAGTACATTGGATATTCTCGCCTTTCGTATGTAATGTATGACAGCGAGCGTAACAGATGAAGCCAAAATCGCAATGATTGCAATTACAATAATAAGCTCCACAAGTGTGAAGCCTTTGTTTTTTTGTTTTTTTTCCATAATAAAATCCTCTTTAAATCCAAATTGCATAAATATTCCCAATAAGAATATTATATAGTTAATACACTGCTTATAGACCATAATAAACTATTTCTATAATAAATTCAATTTAATTATTAAACTAATTTTCGTTCTAACGTAAAATATTTAAATGTTTCGATATCAAACTTGTAATTTTTGGTAGTGTATTGTAGAATTAGTGCTGGACGTCCGGTACATTTAATAATGTATCGGCATTAGATGAAAAAATAATCAGATAGGATAGGGAAAATTATGCTGCGTTTTATGATAAGCCTATGGGCGTCAAAATTATGTTTGTTCTTTTTTAAGCTTACGGGAAGGGAAAAGGATGACAGACCGGGTATACTGGCTCTGCGTCTTTGTGATGATTTTATAGACAGGGTAAAAAAACCGCGGCTTGTCGTGGCGGTCACGGGAACAAATGGAAAAACCACAATATCGAATCTTGTAAGTGATATTTTAAAGCTGGAAGGCAAAAAGGTTGCCTATAATACATGGGGAGCCAATTACAAGGCGGGGCAGGCAAGATGTCTTTTGGATGCAGTCAATATATTTAACAGACCGACAAAGGATGCTGCAATTGTGGAGGTGGATGAGCTTTTATCGTACAAAACCCTGCCATGGATTCAGCCAAACTACATTATAGTTACAAATATATGCCGTGATTCCATAAGAAGAAATGCACATCAGGAATATATTTTTAATAGCATAAACAGAGGATTGTCAAAGGTGCCTAAGGCAAGACTTATACTAAATGCGGACGACCCTGTGAGCAGTTTTTTGGGCGAACAGTACGGCGGTACGGGAGAGGAAAGCAGTAAGCTTCCAAACAAACGTATTTATTTTTCCATAGCTGACCAGAAACAGGAGGTTTTGCCGATAAATGTTTCCGATTTCCCAGTATGCCCGAAATGTGGAACAAAGCCGGAGTTTATTTATAAACATTATAGGGATATCGGTAAGTTTCGGTGCCCGAACTGTGGTCTTGCGTCAAAGCAGGCAAAGTATATGGGAACGACAATTGATTATGATAAGCAGACAATATATGTTACTGAGGACGGCGGAAACGGGGCTTCTTATCCTCTTGTGTCGGATACGATTTTTAATGCATTTAACGTTATGGCAATTATAACGCTGTTCCGCGAATTGGGTTTAAGCCAAAAGAAGATTGCCGCTGATTTGGGCAAGGTGAAAATTCCTGAATCCAGAATGACGGTTGAGGAGTGCGGAGGAATTAAAATATCCACATTTACCGCAAAAGGGCAAAATGTATCTGCTGCATCTACCGTATTTGAATATCTTGCAAAGGAGCCATCAAATAAGGAATTGATTTTGCTGTTGGATGAGCATTATGGTGATGATAAAGCAATCGAAACCATAACATGGCTGTATGAGAGTGATTTTGAAAATCTGAATAAGGACAACATAAAGAAAATAATCGTTGCGGGGCACCGTTATCTGGATTACAGACTGAGACTTAAGCTTGCAGGTATTCCGGAGGGAAAGGTTGTCTGTGTCAGGGATGAAAATACCATACCTGATTATGTTGTGTTTGACGGTATTGAGTCAATTTATGTTTTGCATGACGTGTATACGGTTTCAAAGGCAAAAAATATAAAAGAAAAAATAAAGGAAAAAATGCAAAAGCAGTAAATGCTTCGTATTTGGATTGGAGATATCATGGGTGCTAAGAAAATAAAAATAGAAGTGCTTTATCCGGAGCTTAATAATTTGTATGGCGATTACTATAATGCAAAGTATCTTGCAGCATGCATTGATAAAGCGGAGCTTATTTATACGTCAAATGATGATGAGCCTGCATTTGTGTCACAGAAGGTTGACGTGATTTACATGGGTTCCATGTCAGAGAGAAATCAGGAGTTTGCACTAGGACATTTGATGAAATACAAGGATAAGCTGAAGGAGCTTATTGAACAGGATGTTGTTTTTATCGCCACGGGAAATGCACTTGAGCTTTTTGGAAATTATATCCAGGATGAGGATAAAAAAATTCCGTGTCTTGGGGCATTGGATTTTCACGCAGTCAGACACATGAACGACAGAAGAAATTGTTTTTTTCTTGGTAAGTACAAAGACATTAAAATTGTGGGTCATAAGGGACAATTTTCATTTTGTCATGGAACGCTTGCTGAGAAGAAAAACATTAAGGTTATCGGCGGATTTGGAATTAATTTAAACTCAAAATCCGAGGGGATTTTTTATAAAAATTTTTATGGGACCTACATTTTAGGACCGTTTCTTTTGTTAAATCCATACTTTGTCAAGCTGATATTAAATAAGCTGGGCGTGGAGGAGACACTCAAATTTGAACAGGATATTATAGATGCATATAATGACAGACTGGAAAGATTAGAGCAACCAGGAACAGAGTTTTTAATGGGAGCAGAGTAATATGGGAAAGCTTAAATATTTAGTCAACCGCATAGTAAAAATGGATTATAAGGGTATGTTTGCCACTGTCAAGAGAGTGCATAAGGCGAGTGGAAAAAACAGTCTATATCTTTTTTTGGATATGATATATTCAGGCTTTAAATATCAGGCAGGGTATATGGATTATGAAATGTTTGACATGTATGCATTGAATCAGTCAGAGCGAAAAAAAATCCTTACAAGAGGAAAAAACGATGCTTATGTTGCAAGACTGAACGACAGGGAAGCACGTCAGATGTTTAAGGACAAGCCAAGCTTCAATCAAAGGTTTAAAGAGTACATTGGACGTGACTGGTTTTTAATTGATGGTAAAAATGAAAAGGAGTTCGAGGAATTTTTAAAGGGCAGGGATAAGGTGATTATCAAGCCTGTGGGGTTGTGCTGTGGGCAGGGCATTGAAATTGTATCTTTGGCAGACAAAAAAACTAAGGAATTTTATGAGTATCTTATAAAAACGGACAGACCGCTTG
This sequence comes from Bacteroides sp., assembly GCA_023666705.1. Classification (GTDB taxonomy): domain Bacteria; phylum Bacillota; class Clostridia; order Lachnospirales; family Lachnospiraceae; genus Coprococcus_C. The sequence continues at coordinate 183,380 of JAMPBO010000004.1, read as the reverse complement.
TAGAACAAGTATTGGAACAAAATGAGGAAATGTCAAAACTTTATCCGAATGCAGTCAATACACTTAGAATCGTCACTGTTGTAAGTGATAAGGGAACGGTGTCTGTTGTGGGAACCTATATCCGTATCGGTGCGGGCGGAAATGATGTGGATAATTTTAATCATGGCGGAGTTACGGCACCTGTCAACCGAAAGACAGGTGTGATAGAGCACAAGGCAAGAAATAAGGAGACAAAATATTTTGAAAAGCACCCTGATACGGGTGCTCCGATTGTTGGTTTTCAGGTGCCTCACTGGCAGGAGGTCATTGCCTTTGCAAAAAAAATGGCAAAGGAAGTGGATAATGTCAGGTATGTGGGCTGGGATATCTGCATAACAAAAACAGGGCTTGCCGTAGTCGAGGCAAACGAATATCCGGGAAATGATTTGTATCAAATCCCGAAGGAAAATATAGGAACCTGTAACATTATTGATGCTGCACTGGCAAGATAATAAATTCTTATTTGAAAGCTTCTTTACAATATTAAAAAAACAATATATAATAGTCTAGGTATTAAGCTACTGTGGCTCAGTTGGTAGAGCAGCTGATTCGTAATCAGCAGGTCGTCGGTTCGAGTCCGATCAGTAGCTTTATTTTTTGTTTTGGATTACAATATTTACTTTTATGGGAGTTTGTATGGCGGAAAAGAAGAACCCTTATAAGAATTCAAGATGGGACAAGCTTGATAATACGGCAAATTTATTTCCGGTCATTGTCAGTGAGGATGTAAGCAATGTTTACAGGGTTTCGGTGACACTGAAGGAAGAAATAGACGGTGACATTCTTCAGCAGGCATTGGATAAGGTGCTGCCTTATTTTGATGTATTCCAGACCAAGCTGAAAAAAGGTGTGTTCTGGTATTATTTCGAGACAAACAGTAAGGAGGCACCGAGAGTTCATCAGGAGGACCGGTATCCTTGTGCCTATATCAATCCCTATATCAATAATGAATACCAGTTTCGTGTGACACATTACAAAAAGAGAATTAATCTTGAGGTATTCCATGTTGTCACAGACGGCAATGGTGCCCTCATGTTTTTAAAGGAGCTTACGTACCAGTATTTAAGATATAAATATCCGGTCCTAGAGGAGGCGGAGGGGGATAACCTTAAGCCTGAGACATCATTGGACAGGGAGGATAGTTATCTGAAAAACTATACCCGCAGTGCAAAGAAGGGATACAAAACAGAAAAGGCGTATATTGTAAATGGAGAATATTTTGATTCGGGATGTTTTGGTATTACGCATGGGTATGTAAACCTTCCGCAGCTCAAATCGGTGTGCAAATCCTATGGTGTTACGATAAATCAATATCTGATTTCCCTGTTTATATATTCGGTGTATAAGGAATATTTAAAGTCACAGCCATGCGAAAATCCAATCAGCGTATGTGTACCCGTAAATTTAAGACCTTATTTTGATTCCAACACAACAAAAAATTTCTTTGCCGTGGTTTCCGCGGTGTTTAAGGCAACAAAGGAAAGCTACACCTTTCCGGACGTTTTAAGGGAGGTTTCAGAGGGACTGAAGGAGCAGATAAATAAAGAAAGCTTAGAAAAGCTTTTTTCGTACAACGTATCAAATGAAAAAAGTACAATGATACGGGCGGTTCCGCTGTTTATAAAAAGTATTGTGATGAAAATAATTTACAAAACCTCTGCGAGGGCAAACACGGCAACAATAACAAACCTTGGAAAAATAGATGTAAGTGGGGCATACAGGGAATATATCGATAAATTTCATGTGGTGCTTTCCATGTCCAAGGGTCAGAACATAAAGGGTGGCGTGTGTACGTATGGGGATACACTTGTATTTACCTTTAGCTCCGCAGTGAGAGAGACATATATTCAAAAATGCTTTTTCCGGCATATGGTTGAGGAGGGCATTGAGGTTTCCGTAGAGACAAATGGGGTGTATTATGAGTAGGTGTAACAGATGTAATATCGATGTCCTGGATAATTCCTATGTATGCCCGTTGTGTAATGGTGTTTTGGATCAGGCAACGACTACAGATTATCAGTCAAAATCAAATATGTATCCAAATGTTATGCCGAAGCTGAAAAAGCTAAAGCTGTTTATTAAGATATTTGTGTTTGCGTCCATTGTCGTGGAGGGCATACTTATTTTAATAAACTGTTTAACGGATAGTCATTTCAAATGGTCGCTTATATGCGGTGTTGTGCTTGCGTATGCATGCTTTACGGTTATTTTTTCGTCCCGGCGTGACAGGGGGCATAGAATAAAGCTTTTCATGCAGGCGGTTGTGGCAATGCTGCTTGTGTATCTGATAGATATTGTGATAGGCTATAATGGATGGTCCTTGGATTATGCCATACCATGTATCATTATGTCCGTGGACGGAGTTATCATTATTCTTATGTTCACAAACATAAGATATTGGCAGAATTATCTGCTTTTGCAGATTATGATGCTGCTTGTCAGTATCATTTTCGTTGTGCTTGCTGCCTGTGATTTAGTGAAACACCCTGCACTGACCATTATAGCAGCCGCTGTAAGCGGACTTTGTCTGCTTGGAAGTATTGTATTTGGTGATAAAAAAGCGGTTGGTGAGCTGACCAGAAGGTTTAGGATGTAAAAGATGGAAAATGAAATTAGTAAACGTGGAAAAATAATCAGGGAGGTAGTTTACGAGTTTAACCATAACCGTAAGCTGGTAGACCATTTTGTTGAGGAAACAAGAGGGGTCAGCGAAATGGATAAGGCATTTAACTATCCTGCCTATATAAAGGCAAGGCGGATAACCCTTGACAATTTTGAGATGGAGCTTATATCAAGGGATGCGTCGGAGACGGGTGAGGAAAGTGGAGAACAATCTGCAGGAACGGTTATTTTGCAGCTTCATGGCGGCGGTTATGTAAATGCTTTTAAAAATAACTATCGGACGATGGCGGGGCTTTACAGTGAAGCAGGCGACGGTGCAGATGTCCTTACCATTGATTACAGGGTTGCTCCTGACCATCCATATCCTGCTGCATTTGAGGATTCCATTGCAGCGTACGAATGGCTGCTTGAAAACGGGTATCATGAAAATGAAATTATTCTTGCAGGTGATTCAGCAGGCGGTGGGCTTGCCATGGCACTCTGCCATTTCCTGCGGGATGAGGGACGAACGCTTCCAGCAGGTATTGTTGCCATGTCGCCTTGGACAGACCTTATGGCGACGGGGGCATCCTATAAGGAAAACTATGATATTGACCCTGTATTTGGGCAAAATGAAAACAGTCTGATTTATAATAATCCGTATGTGGGGGAGCATGACCCGAAAACTCCATACATTTCACCGCTATATGGGGAGTTTACGGATTTTCCGCCTATGCTGATCCAGGTGGGTACCTATGAAATGCTGTTAAGTGATTCAGAGGCAGTTGCCCAAAAGGCAAAGCAGGCAGGGGTAAAGGTAAGACTTTCGGTGTATGAAGGAATGTTCCATGTATTTCAGATGGCAGCAAAGCTCATGCCTGAGGCAAAGCAGGCATGGACTGAGGTACATGGTTTTATAAAAGCCATTATGCAAAATCAGGAGGATGCCTAAAAAAGCAATTTCTTTCGTGGAAAGGGAGTATGTCATATGAGGATAGCACTTGCACAAATGCATACAGTGTGGGAGGATAAGGAAAAAAATACAGACAAGCTGTTGTATATTTTAGATGAAATCAAGGACAAAAATGTGCAGCTTTTGTTGTGCCCTGAAATGACATTTACAGGCTTTTCCATGAATACAGATCAGACGGCGGAGTCTGAGTTTGAAACTGTCAATAAAATGAAGGAGCTTTCTAAAAGATGCGGGATTGCAATTGGGTTTGGATGGGTAAAAAAGGGAGCAGATGCGGATGAGCTTTGTGAAAACCATTATACGATAGTGTCTGACAAGGGAGAGATTCTGCTTGATTATGCAAAGCTGCACCCGTTCAGCTACAGTGGTGAGGATAAATATTTTAAAGGCGGGGACAAGCTTTGTGTGTGTTCCCTCGGAGAGCTTTGTATAGGGGCGTCTGTCTGCTATGACTTAAGGTTTCCTGAAATCTACCAGTTAATGTCGGGGGAGGCTGATTTTATAGTCGTGCCTGCAAACTGGCCTGCAAAGCGGAGTGATGCATGGTCCGTGTTACTTCAGGCAAGAGCCATCGAAAACCAGTGCTATATTGCAGGCATAAACTGCAAAGGTATCATAAATGGAACGGTATACAGTGGTAATTCTGCCATGATATCACCAGAGGGCAAGACGCTTTTGCCTGTGCTTGAGCTGTCATGCTCCGAAGATGATACGGTTTATATTTATGATATAAACAATGATGTGAAACATATCAGGGAGGCATTCCCTACCAAAAAGGACAGGAAACCTGAGCTGTACAAAAGCCTGTCTTAATGAAATCTTAAATATTCAAGTTATTTTATCTTAAAACTATTTCTGCCATAATAAGTCCCATGGGAGGTAAAAGAAGCATGTATAATATACTTGTTTGTGATGATGAAAAGGACATCGTAGAGGCTCTTACGATTTACTTGTCCGGTGAAGGGTATGGAATTGTCAAGGCATATAGTGGAGTTGAAGCAGTTGACATCATGTCGGATGAAACGAGACGGGAGGATATCCATCTTGTGTTGATGGACATTATGATGCCGGTTATGGACGGTATAGCAGCAATGGCAAAAATCAGGACGGTTTCCAATATTCCCGTTATCCTTCTTACTGCAAAGAGTGAGGATACTGACAAGGTATTAGGGCTTAATATCGGTGCGGACGATTATGTTACGAAGCCGTTTAATCCGGTTGAGCTGATTGCAAGAGTGCGGGCACAGCTTAGAAGGTATATGCAGCTTGGCGGCGGCGGAAAGCAGGCTGACAGTGACAGGCTCGTAATTGGAACCATTGAGTTAGATGACAGAAAAAAGATTGTCACGGTTGACGGCGAGGCGGTTTCGCTTACGCCTACGGAGTTTCAGATTTTGAAACTGTTGATGAACAATCCGGGAAAGGTTTTTTCACCGAGGGATATTTATAAGCTTGTGTGGGAGGATGCACCGATTGGAAATGAAAATACGGTTGCCGTACATATCAGACACCTGCGGGAGAAAATTGAAATTAATCCATCGGAACCAAGGTATTTGAAGGTAGTCTGGGGTCAGGGCTATAAGTTAGAGGAGTGATTTGGATGAAAAGATTAAAGAAAAGCGGTTTGGCAAAGTTTATGGCATGTCTGCTTATGGCAGTTTCCATTATTTGTGCGGTGGCTTCGGCACTTCTGGAGATTTATATGTATGACTATCATCTTCAGACAGATGGTGCCTCAAAAAACATCAAGGAAAATGCAATAGAGGAGATTGCCCATACTTACATGTCGGAAGTTATTTGGGGCTATTATGATGCGGTGATTAACGATAATGAGTCTGTAATTGCCTATTACGAAAACAAGTTCAGTGAGGAAAATTCAAACCTAGCTTTTTCATTGGAGCCAATGATACCAAATAAAGCACATTTACCGTCATTGTCAAACTTTACCTGCAGTGATTATCAGTATACGGGTTATGATATTGTGTCTGTTCCTACGGCAGATGTTACAAAGAGCTTAGTATATTATGTGGCACAAGATAAAACGGATGACCTTTTGCGGGGCAGGATAGATGATGCGTCCTTTTCCCTTATCGTGAACAATATGGGAGGAGAAGAAACTTACAAGGTAAATGTATATGATACAGGGATTGCGACTACTGCTGCAGCGACTACGGAAGTTGCTGTTACGGAAGCAAATGAATATGTAACTGAGGCAGGTATTACAACAGAAGAACCAGGGGAAGAATATGATGATGAATATAATTCATACAGAAATTTAGACGAAAATATATGTCTGGATGTCCCTTCCTACTACAAGTATTTTTATGATTATGACGTTATAAATAATCTGTATGATTTAAACGGGGACGGTACATTATACGGCTCGAATATTTACGTCGAGGACAGAAATTATGTTGCAAATAATGGGATTCATGCATTCCAAAGAGATGACGGGAAATGGTGTTATCTGGACATGGACCCCGATTTTTGCCTGGAATACAATTACTTTTTCTTAGATATTGCTGCTAAATATGATACGTGGAATTATTCGGAGTATTTTGACAGTGACGCCATGGCATATCATGTGGATGTGGTATGTACAAATTATGAGGATATTGCGTATAATTACTATGTGAAGTCCGATATTACCGCTAAGGATAATTTTTATTACTCCCCAATTATAAGATATATTGATATTTTAGTGGATAATGGGGTCAAAATACTGGTGATTTCCCTTTTGCTTACCCTTTTGCTTGGTGCATACCTTGTGGCTGCGGCAGGTCACGGTAAAGCCTCTGAGGAGCTTTATTTATCCTTTGTTGATAAAATACCTTATGATATATTCCTTGTATTAATACCATGTGCGTTTATACCGGCTGGTGTTGTATGGGCAGGTCAGGATTTTTATGTGGCTCTTGGTTGTGGGGTACTGGCATTTATTGCCCCAATATTGCTTTATACCACAGCAGCGAGAATTAAGGTGGGCGGCATTTTCAAAAATACCATATGCTATAGGCTGCTGAAGCTTTTATCCAAGGGTACAAAAAAGCTTGGAAAAGCAATCAGACGTTATTCTAAGGCACTTTGGAACAACTTAAATGTATACGGAAAATATTTTGGGGTATTTATATTGGTAGCAGCACTGGAAGCCTTTACGGTTTTATGCGAGGCATTTGTACCGTTTGCTATCATCTGGATACTGGAAAAGCTTGTATTTGGTGCCATATTGATTGTTGTGTGCATCAATTGGAGTAAGCTGAAGGAAGCAGGAAAACGGATTGCAGGCGGAGAACTGGATTATGGGATTAACACCGAAAACATGCTTGGCGAATTTGAGCAGCATGCGGAAAGCTTAAACAGCATCCAAAACGGAATTTCCAATGCGGTTGCGGAGTCGTTGAAGAGTGAGCACATGAAAACGGAGCTTATCACAAACGTTTCCCATGATTTGAAAACACCGCTTACGTCAATTATTAATTATGTGGATTTGCTAAAGAAAGAGGAGCTTAAGAACGGGACAGCAGTGGAATACATTGAGGTTCTTGACCGGCAGTCGGCACGGCTGAAGAAGCTGATACAGGATTTGATAGACGCCTCCAAGGCATCTACGGGTAATGTGGATGTCACCCTTGAAAAAATGGGAATACAGGTAATTATTAATCAGGTATTTGCGGAATTTGAAGATAAGCTGACAAAGAAAGGAATAAAGACAATTGTAAAATGTGAGGAAGAATATTACGTTATGGCAGACGGCAGGCTGCTGTGGAGAGTGATGGAGAATCTTGTAAATAACATAGAGAAGTATGCACAGGATAATTCCAGGGTTTATGTGGACGTTGAAAACTGCAAAAACGGCTATATCAGCGTGACCTTTAAAAACATTTCACAAAACGAGCTTAACATTACGGGTGACGAGCTTATGGAGCGGTTTGTCCGCGGTGACCGTTCCAGAAATACGGAGGGAAGCGGTCTTGGATTATCCATAGCGAGAAGCCTGATGGAGCTGCAAAAGGGACAAATTGAAATAATTGTTGACGGAGACTTGTTTAAGGTTGTATTATTGTTAATAGTTGGCTAATATGCCATTTACTACATAACTTTAACAATAAGGAGAACTTTATGGATATCTTTAATATTTTATCCATGGTAGGCGGACTTGCATTGTTCCTTTATGGTATGCATGTCATGGGAGATGCACTTGCAAAGATGTCTGGAGGAAAGCTTGAGAAAATACTGGAAAAGCTTACGTCCAACCGATTGTCTGCCGTACTGCTGGGTGCGGGGGTTACGGCTGTGATACAGTCATCAGGAGCAACCACCGTTATGGTTGTCGGCTTCGTAAACTCAGGTATTATGAAGCTGAATCAGGCAGTAGGAATTATTATGGGTGCCAATATTGGTACGACTGTGACGTCGTGGTTGCTTTCACTCACGGGAATTGAGGGCGGAAACTTCTTTGTTCAGATGTTGAAGCCCACCTCCTTCACTCCGATACTTGCGGTAATCGGTGCTATATTTGTAGTATTTTGTAAGAGTGAGAAAAAACACAATTTGGGAACCATATTCCTTGGCTTTGCCATCCTGATGTATGGAATGAATGCCATGAGCACAGCTGTGGAGCCGCTTAAAGATGTCCCTGCATTCACAAGTATATTGACCAAGTTTACCAATCCGGTACTGGGACTTTTGGTGGGACTTTTACTTACGACAATTATGCAGTCCTCATCGGTTTCCGTTGGTATATTACAGGCACTATGCTCCACGGGAGCAGTATCCTATGCACTTGCCATACCGATTATCATGGGACAAAATATCGGAAGCTGTACGACAGCAATCCTTTCAAGCATGGGTTCCAGCAAGGATGCGAAAAGGGCGGCAGCAGTGCACTTTTACTTTAATGTAATCGGAACTGCCTTGTTTATGATAGGCTTTTATGTTTCAAATATATTTTTGCAGTATGACTTTTTGAATATGGCTGCCAATCCTGCAGGCATCGCAGTTGTCCATTCATTCTTTAATGTTGCGGCAACCCTTGTGCTTCTGCCGCTGGCGGGCTTCCTTGAGTTCCTTGCAGTTAAGACTATTAAGGATAAGGACGATGAGGTTGAGGTAAGGGACAATGTACTCCAGCTTTTGGATCCTGTATTTCTTGACAGACCAGGATTTGCAATTATGCAGTCAAGAAAGGTTGCCATAAAGATGGCTCATATTTCAAGAGAGAGTGTGCTTCAGGCAATTTCCTTAATTGGAAATTTTGATGAGGAAAAGGCACAGGATGTACGGGATACCGAGGATCTTGTGGACCGGTATGAGGACGAGCTTGGCACGTATCTTTTAAGACTCAGCAGCAAGGATTTATCCAAGGAGGACAGTCATATCCTGTCGGTGCTTCTTCATTCCATTGGAGATATTGAACGTATCTCTGACCTTGCCGTAAACATTCTTCTGGGTGTGGAGCAGATGCATGAAAAGGAGCAAAGCTTTTCTAAGAAAGCAATGGAGGAGCTTTCCGTGTATGGACGAGCTTTGAGTGACATTCTTGATATGACGGTTCTGGCACTGGAAAATAATGACAGAGAAATGGCTGCCATGGTTCAGCCGTTGGAAGACCTTATTGATGACCTGAATAAAGAGCTTAAGAGGAGACATGTTAAGAGGCTTAGAAAAGGAAAATGTACCATTGAGCTTGGACTTAGTCTTTCTGATATTACGGATACCTATGAGCGTATTTCGGACCATTGCTCGAATATAGCAGTATGCATCATCCAGGTTGAGGAGGATGAGATGGACGCTCACGGATACCGCAAGGAGGTTAAGACGGACGCCCTGTGGTTCGAAAATCAGTACATTGCATTTGAGCAGAAATACATGCTGCCAAGCAGTAAATAAATACGTTTCTTATTTCAAGAATATAATTATCTTGACAACTTTCCTTGTCATTTGTATAATGACGATGACAAGGAAAGTTGTCATTTTTTCTTTTATAAGAAAGTTCTTCGAACTTCCTTATAAGGCAGGATTAAAAATCCTGCTAGGATTTGCCCAAAGTGCCATTAAAATTGTGGTAGTATAAAGAGTGCCGAAGGCACTTTGTTCGTATGTCAAAAGCGGAGGTGCATATGCCGTTAAATAATAAGTTAAAGGAATATCGTGCGAAGCTCGGCGTAAACCAGCAGCAGATGGGTGCACTGGTAGGCACGTCGAGACAGACAATCAGTCAGATAGAGCGTGGGGATTATTCTCCATCCGTTACACTCGCCTTAAAAATAGCGGGAGTATGTAATGCGTCTGTTGAGGATATATTTCAATATGAGGAGGATGAGAAATGAGAGAAGAACCGTCAGAAACACAAAAGACCTTAATCGAATATGAAGAAAGAAACAAAAAGGAGGATAAGAAATCCTTCAAGCCTTTTATCATTATTATGGTAATCTGCTTTATCGTAGGAATTGGTGTGGGTAAGGCGGCACATGTCATTGAAGATAATCTGGAAGCAATCAGGGCGGCAATGGAGCAGATAGAGGTTGTGCTGGCGTATGTCCTGCCATCCGTTTTTTTATTTATTAATATTGTGGAATTAATTGTTGTTTTCGGCATGGTACACAGACAGGAAAAGCGGTTGGATGAATGGGATGGTGTGGAGGAAGAAGTTTTGGATGATATTGAGAGGAAGCTGGATTTTCCTGCTAACTGTACAAATGTGATGCAAATTTTGGGCATGTTTCTTTTTGCGGCATGTATCCATATTGATTTATCCGTGGAGCTTCCAAAGAACCACGAAATGATTATTTTTTGGATTGTCATAATCGATTTTATGGCAAGCCTGATTATATGTATCATGCTGCAAAAACGGATGGTGAATCTTGTCAAGGTTATGAATCCGGAAAAGAACGGAAGCATATATGATATGGATTTTAATAAAAAGTGGGAAGAAAGCTGTGACGAAGCACAAAAAATGGTCATATACAGGTCATCCTACAAGGCGTTTCGTGTATCGAACATGATGTGCTGCTATTTTTGGGTGCTGGGAATTGTGGCTGACTTTGCGTTTCATACAGGATTATTCCCGATTGTCGTTGTGCTGCTAATTTGGCTGGTTCAGGTACTCGTGTATTCCAGAGAGACAACAAGGCTTGAGCGGGGCGGAAAATAAAAACAGGTGGAATGGATATTTGTGCCAAAATATTTTGAATGTAATCCCTTGACTACAAAAAGTAAAAAAAAAAAACCATTATGTAAAAAATATTTTACATTCACTATTGACACATGACGGATATGGGAGTATTATGTTCTCACAATGAGACAATGTAAAGTTTTTTGAGAGAGGTGTAGGACATATGGGTGACATTTCATCAGGCTTCTTTATCGGATTTCTTGTTGCTTGGATTGCCACAGTTGTACTGGCAGTTTACAGACGCAGGAAAAAGAGTAATGGAACGGATGATTACGACGAAAGACAGCAGCTTGTCAGATACAAGGGGTATCAGTATTGCTTTTTTATAATGGTAGCATTTCTTGCATGTACCTGTCTGGTGGAAAGCGTTATGGATAAGCATGTGATAGATACGGATGCAGTGGCCATAATCGGTATTTGTTTAAGTGTGGGAGTCCATGTAAGTTATTGTATATGGAATGAGGGATATTTTCCTGTAAACCATAGCCGTAAGTCATATATTGTTATGGCGGTAGCACTCAGCATATTGTATATTTCGTTTTCCATAGAAGCCATTAAGCGGGGCGAGGTGATTGTAGACGGAGTGCTTACGGGCGGCTGTACCAGTCTTGCATGTGCGGCTGTGTTTACTATAACATGCATCGTACTTTTGCTAAAAAGTGCCATGGATAAGAAAGAGGATGAGCAGCAATGAAGAATTTAAGATTAAAATCTGCAAGGGCTGCTCTTGATCTGTCACAGCAGGATTTGGCAAACAGGGTCAATGTTTCGAGGCAGACGATAAATGCCATAGAAAAGGGAGATTACAATCCCACGATTAAGCTTTGTATTGCCATTTGCAGGGAACTGGGTAAAACATTGGATGAGTTGTTTTGGGAGTAATGTGAAATATATGTAACTGAAAGGAGAAAACGATGGAACTTAAGCTTACAAACATTAAGAAAAGCTTTGAGGACAAGGAAATTTTGCATGGCATAAGTTTTTCCGTAAAAAGTGGAAGGGCACTTGGTCTTCTTGGAAGAAACGGTGCAGGAAAGACAACAACCATAAGAATTATTATGGACGTTTTCAGGGCAAATGAGGGAGAGATAACGCTGGATGGGGAAAAATTTGTGCCAAAGAGCAGTCAGATTGGGTATCTTCCTGAAGAGAGAGGACTTTATCCGAAAAAGACGGTCACGGAGCAGATGGTATACCTTGCCATGCTGAGAGGAAAAAACAAAAAAGAAGCGTTGGAGAGCACGAAGAAATGGCTTACCAAGCTTGATGTTATCGAATATGAAACAAGAAAATTAGATACGCTCTCAAAGGGAAACCAGCAGAAGGTTCAGCTTGCGGCGACACTTGTGGGAGAGCCGGATATTGTGATTCTTGACGAGCCGTTCAGTGGTCTTGACCCGGTTAATGCCCAAATACTGAAGGATGTAATCCGTGAGCTTATTGCAGAGGGCAGAATTGTGATTTTCTCAAGCCATCAAATGAGCTATGTAGAGGAGTTTTGCGAGGATATTGTAATTATTAATCATGGTGATATTGCCCTTGCAGGAAATTTGGATGAGATAAAAACAGAGTATGGCAAGGGAAGAAGAATTGTATGTGCAAACAATCTTACGTTGGAGGAGCTTAAAGGCGTCTGCGAGAGTAAGCTGTCGGAACAGGTAACAGTGCATGATGTAAACAAGCACTATGTCATATTAAATATTAAAGATGGCATTGACCAGTGGCAGCTTTTGGATGCCTTTCGGGAGCAGAACGTGGATATTAAGACCTTTGGTGCTTATGAGCCTGCATTAAATGATATATTTGTATCAAGGGTAGGCGAGGAGGAAGCTGAGGAAGAAAATGAGAATAAAGACGAGGAACAGCCGAAGAAAAAAGGACTGTTCGGGCGAAAAAGGTAGGAGAGGAGGTACACGGAAATGAAAAGTTTTGGAACGATATTAAAGTTTGAGCTGGCAAATTATTTTAAAAGTAAATCTTATGTGATATCAACGCTGCTAATCTGTCTTGTATGTGCAGTCATTATGTTTGTGCCAAGATTCATCAACACGGATAAGTCCTCCAAGGATGACACGGAGCTGTCAGAATCGTCAGGCGGTGCAGAAAATGAGGATGGTGAAGACAGCGAAGTGACATATATGGCACTCTACGATGCTGAGGGGCTTGTTGATATGGAGCTTCTCAATGGATATTTCGGTGAGACAGAGTTTAAAATCTGCGACAGTGCGGATGCTGTGAAATCGCTGGTTGAAAATGAGGAGGCAGAGGCAGGCTACGTTGTCAGGGCATATGACGCTTATGACTATTATGTATTTAACCGTGGCATGTTTGACGAAAATACGCAAATATTTGCGGAAGTCATGGAAATGTCTGCAAAAAAGAAGTATTGCGAGGTCAATAATCTTGACGAGAATGAATTTCTCGCACTGGAGTATCTTGAAATAAATGTAAATGAAACTGTACTTGGAAAGGACAGTGTTACGAATTATTTCTACTGCTACATTCTTATTATTTTGGTATTTATGATTATCGTAATGTATGGAACGACAATTGCAACGGGTGTAACAAACGAAAAAAGCAACCGCTCCATAGAAATACTTGTGACGAGTACATCATCAACGGCACTTTTGTTTGGAAAGGTGTTTGCAGGAGCAATTGCAACTGTATTTCAGGTGGGACTTGTGGGAGGAAGCCTGCTTGGCTCCTATCAGATAAACAAGTCATACTGGTCATTTGATATCGGACAATTCCTAAATATACCTGCCAATGTAGTTGGTGCATTTGCCGTATTCGGAATTGGTGGCTTCCTGTTCTATGCCTTTATGTATGGGGCACTTGGAGCACTTGTTTCCAAGATTGAGGATTTGAATAAGTCCGCAGGAACTGCACAGATGCTCGTTATGATTGTATACTTTATAACGCTGATACAGCTTTCCAATATAGATGGCGTGGCAATGAAGGTATGTTCCTTCCTTCCGTTCTCTTCATACAGTGCAATGTTTGCAAGGGTTGCCATGGGCGATGTAGTAACATGGGAGATTGTCGTATCTGCAGTCATACTGTATGCATCAGTAGTTGTTATGGGTATCATTGGAGGAAAGATATTCCGGGCGTCCACCCTTCGGTATGGGAATCCGATTAAGCTTACAACGGCTTTGAAAGGGCTGAAAAAGGGCGAGTAAAAATAAAGAGGGGCTTGTCACGGGTAAACAACTGTGTGCTGTAAATCCTTGGGCAGCCCCCTTTTTCTTATATCCAACCGCCGTCAAATTTTACGACTTCACCTGTGAAGTAGGATGGCATGGACAAAATATTTTTTATAAAGATGGCGGCTTCTTCGGGAGCTGCCATTTTTCCGTATGGAATTTCCTCAGCAAGCTGTGCTTTTTCCTCCGTGGTCAAATGACTGTTCATTTTTGTGTCAACCACGCCAAGGGCGATAGCATTTACGGAAATGCCGCTTGGTGCAAGCTCTTTGGCAAGTGCCTTGGAAAAGCTGTTGACCGCACCCTTTGTCGCAGAGTATGCCACCTCACAGGAGGCACCCACAAGTCCCCATACGGAGGAAATGTTTATAATTGTTCCGCTTTTTTGCCGTACCATGTATGGGACAGCTTCATGGCAGGTGTTGTATACGGAATCCACATTGGTTGACATAATGTTGTGCCATGCTGCGGGAGACATATCCGTGAGAAGTCCGGTTTCCGAAATGGCAGCATTGTTTATAAGTGCGTCAATCCTGCCCGCATCTGCGGCAACAGTATGAATGACTGAGGCAGCAAAATCAAAATTTCCCATATCACCTGCAAAGCTTTTGCAGGCACAGTGCCCCGTTTGGTTTATGGATGCTGCGAGGGTATTTAGGGCATCTGTATTTTTGCAGCCGCAGATTGCAATGTAGTCATAGTCTGCGGCGACACATTTTGCAAGGGCACTTCCGATTTCGCCTGAGGCTCCCGTTATAATAATTGATTTCATATTTATATCCTTTCTGAGGAACACAAACATAATATTTGTTAGGTGATTGCGAAGCTCTTTATGATATTTTTGTATATTCCTAATTATCATAGTATATAGTTCAAAGTAGTGTCAAGGGTATGATGCAATTCGGAAAAAGGTTGAAAATATTATCAGTATTTGTTATACTGTCAAAAGTGACATGAAGACAGTTTGGAGGTTTATATGAAGAAACAAAGTCCGGTAGGTCTGTTTTTCTCAATTTTATTGAGGGCAGTCGTTATTATATTGGGAGTTGCAATCATTGCATTTGGTATATTTTTTCTTTCAAAGGTTGCAAAGGATGGAAAAAAGAAGAAGGATGAACCGGTTACGACGGTGGATAACCACGTGATTACAGAGGCAGAGGGGCATGATGACCTGATTATCAATCCTGAGGAGGATACCTCGGAGGATACGGAGGAGCCTGAGGCGGTATCAGAGTCCTTTGACAAGAGTATACTCGTTTTGAATAGTACGAACACTACAGGTCTTGCGGGAAGATGGTGTGGAAGACTGAATGAATACGGATATGCAAATACGGAGGCGGCAGATTATTCCGATACACAGGAGCACACGAGAATCGTGGCGAGAGAGGAAGGCGTCGGCAAGGATTTGCTCCAGTATTTTGACAACGCAACCTATGAGGTGGGCGTGGTGACAGAGGGAACTGCGGCGTCAGTTGATGGCAAGGATATTGTCATTATTATCGGAACCGCAGATGACGACGGACAGTAGAAGTAAAATTGGTCTATTCTGTATAAATATCCAAAAAATTCTTCATAATTAAATTTATGAAGAATTTTTTTATGGGAAAATTAGGTAAATATTATGATACGGTTATGATTGTTGTAGGAACATTTTTGATGGCAACGGCGGTAGTGAGCTTTTTTGACGTTATGGGTGTTGTTGTTGGAGGGGCATCCGGTATTTCCATTATCGTAAAGGCTGTTTTGGATGTTCCCATGTGGGTGATAAGTGCACTGCTTAATATTCCGCTGTTTATTGCAGGTTTTAAGCGGCTGGAACGGGAAATGTTTTACAGGACATTATTTGCCACATTTACGCTTATTCTGTTTCTTGGTATATTGCCTCAATTTGATATTCTGACGGGTGATATGCTGGCGGATATTATAGCGGGAGGAACCTGTATGGGAATAGGACTGGGGCTTGTTTTTTGCAGCTACGCATCCTCCGGTGGTACTGATTTGCTGGCAACCCTGATAAACCAAAGGGTACGCCATATATCCATACCGAAGGTGCTTGCAATTGTGGATGCTGTGATTGTGGTTGCGGGAGCAGGGACATTTGGCGTGAAAAAAGGAATATACTCGCTTATCGGGATTGTTGTGGTGACGAGGATGTCCGATTATATGGTAGAGGGACCAAACAGGGCAAAGCTTCTTTATGTAATATCCGATGCAGAGACAGAAATTGTTGATTATATTGTAAATACGCTGAAAAGAGGTGCAACCTTTATTGATGTAAAAGGAGCCTTTACGAACGATCAAAAACAAATGATAATGTGTGTCCTGTCAGGCAAGGAAATTGTAAAAGTCAAGCAAATTATTTACAAAATGGATGAAAAAGCAATTTGCTTTGTGGGTGATATCAGGGAAGCATTTGGTGAAGGTTTCACAAAGTTTAGGGGGTAGTCCCCTGCTTATTTTTGGTTAAAATGGATAAAAAATATGTCGAAAAATAATTCATATACAAATTAGACAATATTTTTGCGTATTCTTTGTGGAATAGTAATATGGCTTTTGAAATTGGATTGTTGTAAAATTATCACATCATAAGTCAGAAAAACTTTAGCTAATCTAAGGAGGAAAATTATAATGGCTAGTTTATCACTTAAGAATATTTACAAGATTTACCCAAATGGTTTCAACGCTGTTAAGGATTTCAATCTTGAAATTGACGATAAGGAATTCATTATCTTCGTTGGTCCTTCAGGATGTGGTAAATCAACAACACTTCGTATGATCGCAGGTCTCGAAGACATCAGTTCAGGTGAGCTTTGGATTGGAGACAAGATGGTCAACGATGTAGAGCCTAAGGACAGAGATATTGCGATGGTATTCCAGAACTACGCTCTGTACCCACATATGTCAGTTTATGATAACATGGCATTTGGTCTTAAGCTCAGAAAAGTTCCGAGTGAGAAGATTGACAAGGCAGTACATGAGGCTGCAAAGATACTTGATATCGAACATCTTCTTGACAGAAAGCCAAAGGCTTTATCAGGTGGACAGAGACAGCGTGTTGCTATGGGACGTGCAATTGTCCGTGAGCCAAAGGTATTCCTTATGGACGAGCCACTTTCAAACCTTGATGCAAAGCTTAGAGTTCAGATGCGTGTTGAGATTTCAAAGCTTCATCAGAGACTTCAGACAACAATTATCTACGTTACACATGACCAGACAGAGGCTATGACGCTTGGTACAAGAATCGTAGTTATGAAGGATGGTATTGTACAGCAGGTAGATACTCCACAGAACCTTTACGACAATCCATGTAACTTATTCGTTGCAGGATTCATGGGTATGCCACCTATGAACTTCATTGATTGTAAGGTTGTGAAGTCAGGTTCCGATGTGCTTCTTATGTTTGGTTCCCATTCAATTAAGGTACCAGATGCTAAGGCTTCCAAGCTTATTGCAGGTGACTTTATTGATAAGGAAGTTGTTCTCGGAATTCGTCCTGAGGATATACATGATGAGCAGCTCTTCATTGAGTCATCACCAGAGAGCGTAATTGATGCAAGAATTAATATCTACGAAATGTTAGGTGCAGAAGTTTACCTGTACTTCACAATTGACCAGTTTGATATTACTGCAAGAGTTAACGCCCGTACTACAGCAAGACCTGGAGATACTGTACAGTTTGCATTTGATCTTAGCAAGGTACATATCTTCGACAAGGATACAGGAGAAGTTGTAGCGAACTAATAACAAAATTTGTTTAAAATGTGAATTATTTGAGGAAATGCATATTTTTGTGCATTTCCTCTTTTTTTTTTTTGAATTATAATGTAAAATATACTCTATGTGGTTGGTTTACAATAAGTTATTTACATAAATAAGTTGACAATAGTTGACACGTTTGTTACAATAAGTTTGTAACAAATTGTAACACTTTTGTAACAAAATTCAAAAGGAGTGATACGATGATTTCAAATCAGATACTACAGGATACTATTGACGGCATTAAATCGATTACACGTACTGATTTGTGTGTTATGGATACGGAAGGAAAGAGCCTTGCATCTACAATCAGGGATACGGATGCATATGAGGATGCCGTTGTTGCATTTGCAGACTCCCCGGCAGAAAGTCAGGTTATGATGGGCTTTCAATTTTTTAAGGTATACGATGAGAATGAGTTGGAGTATGTGATTCTTGCCAAAGGTGAAGCAGAGGATGTGTACATGATTGGTAAAGTTGCTGCTTTCCAAATTCAAAATCTTCTTGTTGCATACAAAGAGAGGTTTGACAAAGACAATTTTATTAAAAATCTTCTTTTGGATAATCTTTTGCTGGTTGATATATACAACAGGGCAAAAAAGCTGCATGTTGAGACGGACGCAAGAAGAATCGTATTTATAATTGAAACGAAAAATGAAAAGGATACCAATGCCCTTGAGACAGTCAGGACATTATTTTCAAGTAAGACAAAGGACTTTATCACTGCTGTTGATGAGAAAAATATTATTCTTGTCAAGGAGGTTAAGCAGAGCGAAAATTATGATGACATGCAGAAGACTGCAAAGGTTATTGTTGATATGCTTAACACGGAGGCGATGTCTTCCGTAAATGTTGCATATGGAACTATCGTGAACGAGATTAAGGAGGTTTCACGTTCCTATAAGGAAGCAAAGCTTGCCCTTGATGTAGGAAAGATATTCTACAATGGCAGAAGGATTATTGCATACAGCAATCTTGGCATAGGCAGATTGATTTACCAGCTTCCGATACCACTTTGTAAAATGTTTATCAAGGAGATTTTTGATGGTAAATCACCAGACGAATTTGACGAGGAGACAATTACAACCATCAATAAATTCTTTGAGAACAGTCTGAATGTATCAGAGACGTCAAGACAGCTTTACATCCACAGAAACACGCTTGTTTACAGACTTGATAAGCTGGAGAAAAGTACCGGTCTTGATTTGCGGGTGTTTGAGGACGCCATTACATTTAAGATAGCACTTATGGTAGTAAAGTACATGAAATATATGGAGTCGTTGGATTATTAAGCTGTTGCTTGCACCAAGGACATACAGGTAGGAGAATATTATGATATCATTAGAAAATGTTAAGATGAGATATCCGGGAGGTAAAACATACGCACTCAATGACATCAATTTTAAAATAGAGGATGGAGAGTTTGTGTTTATTGTTGGCTCCAGTGGTTCGGGAAAAACAACCCTTATGAGACTTTTGTTGAAGGAGCTGGAACCTACATCAGGAAATATAACTGTGGCGGATATTAACTTTAACAGACTTAAGAGACGAAACATTCCGAAATTCAGGAGAAGAATCGGAGTGGTTTTCCAGAATTTCCGTCTGCTTAAGGACAGAACCGTCTATGAAAATGTGGCATTTGCACAAAGGGTAATCGAGGTTCCTACAAGGTACATCCGAAGGCAGGTCCCGGCAATGCTTACCCTGGTAGGATTGGCAGATAAGTACAAATCATATCCGAAACAGCTTTCTGGTGGTGAGCAGCAGAGGGTGGCACTTGCAAGAGCCCTTGTGAATAAGCCTGAGATTTTGCTTGCCGATGAGCCGACAGGTAACCTTGACCCAAAGAATTCATGGGAAATTATGAAGCTTTTGGAGGATGTCAATAAAAAGGGGACTACGGTTGTTGTGGTAACCCATAACAAGGAAATTGTCAACATGATGAAGAAACGTGTTATTACTCTCAAAAAGGGTGAAATCATAAGTGATGAACAAAAGGGTGGATATATAGATGAGGATTAGTTCAGTATTATACAGCATCAGGCAGGGCTTTAAAAATATAAGAAGAAATCTTTTGTTTTCACTGGCATCAGTAGGAACAATTGTGTCATGTCTGTTTCTGTTTGGAATTTTTTATTGCGTAATTGTCAATTTCAGGTCTGCAATGACGGACCTGCAAAATACGGTTACCATATCAGTATTTTTTGACGAGGGTATTTCGGATGAAAATATCACTTTGATTGGACAACAGATCAGGCTTCGGGATGAAATAAATACAATGGATTTTGTATCAGCTGACGAGGCTTGGGAGAAGTTTGCAAAGGAAAATTACGAGGACTATGAGGCGGCACTTGAGGCATTTGCAGGCGACAATCCACTTAAGAACAGTGCATCTTACAAGATAACGCTGAAAAATCTGGATAAACAGGCGGAGTTTGTCAATTACCTAAAGGAATTGAATGGTGTCAGAAATGTGTTAAGCTCTGAGGTTACGGCAGATGGTATTGCAGCACTGAACAGTGTGGTAACATATGCTTCAATTGGTATTATTTTAATACTGTTGCTTGTTTCCGTGTTCCTTATCAGCAATACAATCACAATCGGTATCACGGTCAGAAAGGAAGAAATTGCCATAATGAAGCTGATTGGTGCAACGAACTTTTTTGTAAGGGCACCGTTTATCGTGGAAGGAATTACCATTGGACTTGTTGGGTCTCTTTTGCCTATAATATTAGTATACTTTATGTATGACAATGTGGTTGCATATGTAATAGGCAGGTTTGCAGTCGTCAAGAATTTATTTGCATTCGTGCCTATCAGTGAACTATTTGCAGTGCTTATCCCTGTATCGATTATTATAGGTATCGGACTTGGTCTTGTTGCCAGCGTGCTTACAACAAGGAAGCATCTTAAGGTTTAAGGAGGTATGATTATGCGTAGAAGTATAAAGACAGTTGTTACATTTGCACTGATTGCAGCAATCGGGCTGTCGAATGTTACATATGTTAAGGCAACCAGCATATCTGATTTGCAGGAAGAAAAGAAAGAAAACGAGAGCAAAAAAGAGGAGGCTGAGGGGATTTTAAGCCAGCTTGAGCAGGAACAGCTCGGTATCAAGGAAGCTATTAAGGAGTTGGATGCCAAGGTTTCGGAATATAATACACAGATTGTGGAGCTGGAAGCTCAAAGAACAGAGCTTGAGGGTGAGATTGAGACGACAAAAAAGGAACTTGAGGATGCACAGGCAGATGAAAAGAAGCAGTATGAGGCAATGAAGCTCCGGATACAGTATGCATATGAAAATGGAAATGTTGACTATATGGATACCTTGTTTTCCTCATCCGATGTTGCCGATATGGTAAACAAATCGGAGTATGTTGACCAGATTTATAAATATGATGCAAAAATGCTTGCTGACCTTATTTCCATCAGGAAGCTGATTGCTGATACACAGGTCAAGCTTGAGAGTGACCTTAGTGCAGTTAAGGAAATTGAGGCAGAGGTAAGTGAGAGCAAGGAAGCACTTGAGATTGTTATAAATGGCAAGGAAAAGCAGGTTGCCAATTATGGTGAATCCATTGACCAATATGAGGCTATGGTAGCGGAATACCAGAAAGCCATTGAGGAAACCGATGCTGCCATTGCTGAGGCAGAAAGAAAAGCGGCAGAGGCAGCCGCAGCCGCTGCTGCTGCAGGAAATGGCGGAACGGTTTATTATACGGGTGGCGCACTCGGATGGCCTGTCAATGGTTATTATTACATTTCCTCATACTTTGGTCCGAGAGACCTTCTTGGAATGTCATTCCATCATGGAGTAGATATTCCTTGCCCGACAGGAACACCTATTGTTGCAAGTGAGGCAGGAACGGTAATTACGGCGGGATGGAGTTATTCCCTCGGAAATTATGTTGTTATTGACCACGGCGGTGGAATGACTACGGTGTATGGACATAATAGTTCCTTTGCAGTGTCAACAGGGATGGTAGTTTCCAAGGGTCAGGTGATAGCATATGCAGGAAGCACGGGACAGTCTACGGGTCCTCACTGTCATATAGCTGTCAGAATAAACGGTAATTATGTTGATCCATTACCGTACTTACAATAATCAGAGGAGCGATAATATTGTTTAAGAAAAAATTATTAGCGGGTGGCTTGGCTTTGGCACTTGCACTTTCAGCAGTTGGATGTTCATTTTCAGGTGACAACGGTGGTGGAAGCAGCATAACGATAGAAACGGATTCGGAAAAAGCGGGCGAAAATAAAAAAGAGTACAAAGATGTATCTGACATGCTGGATGACAAGGATGTACAGAGGAAAATAAACGAGATTAACAGATACATAGATGCGTATTTTTACTTTGACCGTGACTCGGATAAGCAGGAGGAATCCTTGTATGACGGAATTATGAACGGCTTGGATGACCCTTATTCCGTGTATTATACCGCAGAGGAATATGCCGATTTGCAGGAGGATAACTCGGGTGAATATTTCGGAATCGGTGCCGTGGTAACACAGGATGCATCTATGAAGGTATCGGTTGTACGTCCGATAAAGGGAAGTCCTGCTGAGGCGGCGGGGCTTATGGCGGATGATGTGATTGTCGAGGTTGACGGAACGGAAATTATAGACCAGGAGCTTACCCTTGTTGTGGAAATGATAAGAGGAGAAAAGGGAACGACCGCACATATCAAGATATACAGGCCGTCCGAGGATGACTACATGGAGTTTGACATTAAGAGGGCGGATGTGGAAAATGTATCTGTGGATTATAAGATTTTGGATGATAACATTGGATACATTTCAATTACACAGTTTTATGGCAATACGGACGAGGAGTACAAGGAGGCAATCGACGACTTAGAGAACGCAGGCGTGGACGGAATTATAGTGGATGTCCGCGACAATCCGGGAGGACTTCTTGACAGTGTGGTAAATATGTGTGAATATACACTTGACGGCGGTAACATTGTTACAACGAAGGACCGGGATGGTAAGGTTATCGCTTCCTATGATGATAAGGATGACCATAACGTATCGCTTCCTATGGTAGTTTTGACAAATGGAAACAGTGCAAGTGCATCTGAAATATTTGCTGGTGCCATGAAGGATACCAATACTGCAAAGCTGGTTGGAACGACAACCTTCGGAAAGGGAATTGTACAGTCAGTGCTTCCTTTGTCAGATGGAACCGCCATCAAGATAACGGTGGCAAAATACTTTACCCCGGGTGGAAATGACATTCACGAGGTTGGTATTGAGCCTGATTACGAGGTTGAGCTTACGGACAGAACGAATGCAGTAAATATAGATTATGAGGACGATCTTCAGCTTCAAAAGGCTGAGGAGGTTATAAAAGGTATGATGTAACATACATGCAGGCGGGCTTTTTTGGCTCGCCTCGTGTAGTTTATATTTGTTGCTTTTACAGATGATTTTATAGGGTGTGTCAGTTTCTATTGAAAGCATGACCGTTAATTGTGAGAGGAGAAACATATGAAAAAGGAGCTTATTATTGTACTTGATTTTGGAGGACAGTACAATCAGTTGATTGCCCGCCGGGTAAGGGAATGTAATGTGTATGCGGAGGTACACCCATATACGATTTCCATTGAACAGATTAAGGAAATGAATCCGAAGGGGATTATATTTACAGGTGGGCCAAACAGCGTTTATGTTGAGGATTCCCTAAGATATGATAAGGAAATATATGAGATGGGCATACCTATACTTGGAATATGCTATGGTTCACAGCTTATGGCATACACACTTGGAGGCAGGGTTGAAACAGCACCTGTCAGTGAGTACGGTCATGCAGAGATTTCCATTATGGGAGACAGCGTATTGTTTGAGGGCGTTTCAAAGCAGACTGTATGCTGGATGAGCCATACAGACTATATTGCAAAGGCACCTGAGGGCTTTGTTGTTACGGCAAGCACGCCTGTATGTCCTGTGGCTGCCATGGAATGTGCTGAAAAAAAATTATATGCAACGCAATTCCATCCTGAGGTTATGCATACCAAAGAGGGTATGAAAATGATTTCCAATTTTGTGACAAAGGTTTGTGGCTGTTCCTGTGATTGGCGTATGGACTCATTTGTGGAAACGACAATAAAGGAAATCCGCAAAAAGGTAGGAAACGGCAAAGTATTATGTGCTCTTTCAGGGGGCGTGGATTCCTCCGTTGCGGCTGTCCTTTTGGCGAAGGCGGTAGGAAAGCAGCTTACCTGTGTATTTGTTGACCATGGCTTGCTCCGCAAGAATGAGGGCGACGAGGTTGAAGCCGTATTCGGTTCTGACGGACCGTATGATTTGAATTTTATACGTGTCAATGCCCAAGAACGCTTTTACTCTAAGCTTGCAGGCGTAACGGAGCCTGAAAATAAAAGAAAAATAATCGGTGAAGAATTTATACGTGTCTTTGAGGAGGAAGCGAAGAAAATCGGAGCAGTTGATTTCCTTGTTCAAGGAACGATTTATCCTGATGTAATTGAGTCGGGACTTGGAGACTCGGCAGTCATCAAGAGCCACCATAATGTAGGCGGACTTCCTGATTATGTTGATTTTAAGGAAATTATAGAGCCGCTCCGTCTTTTGTTTAAGGATGAGGTGCGTAAGGCAGGTCTTGAGCTTGGCATACCGAAGTATCTTGTATTCCGTCAGCCATTCCCTGGACCAGGCTTGGGAATTCGTATTATCGGCGAGGTTACTGCTGAGAAGGTCCGCATCGTGCAGGAGGCAGATGCCATTTACCGTGAGGAAATCGCAAATGCTGGCATAGACCAAACCCTCGGACAATATTTTGCAGCACTCACCAACATGAGAAGCGTCGGCGTAATGGGCGACGAGCGTACCTACGACTACGCCGTGGCACTTCGTGCCGTGTGCACAAGCGACTTTATGACAGCCGAGGCAGCCGGACTTCCATGGGAGGTACTCGCCAAGGTAACGAATAGAATTGTCAATGAGGTTAAGGGGGTAAATAGGGTACTGTATGATTGTACGGGGAAGCCGCCGGGAACGATAGAGTTGGAGTGAGAGTGATTGCACATATATAAATAATTTTGTATTTTAGTTTTAAAAGGATTGCTTTATTTACCGGTTTTGATATAATAAATACATGGCAACGTTTTGGCAACAGAAAATCAGTAAGCCAAAATAAATTGTATAATTGAAGTAAAATAACGGCATTTTTACAGCGAACATTAAACAAAATAGTTTAAGATACAGAGTAAACTTGCCGAGTTCGAATAGTACAAATGAGCCAAAAAATGCCAAATTCACGGCGTTTCTTGGCTCTGTTACGTCTGGTGATAATAGAATGACAATAACTTTGGAAATTATCTTTTGAGCAATAGTTTTATTATTATAAAAATATTTAACAATAGCCACAATACTACGCTGAAGTTTTCTAATGTGATGTATGGAATGTTATTTGTAATATAAAAGACTTTATGTAAAATAATCAGTGCTTCATAGATGGAAGGTAGTCCGAATATTAGTGAGAGCATTAGACTACCTATTGATATGAAATTCAAAAAATGTTCATTCTTCTTTTGGTCTTCATCTTTTAAAATATTATCTAATGCAGTTTGATTAGAATTATTTATTTCTGTCTTGAGATAAAGAGGCATCATCTTTTCGATTTGAGAAGTTTGCTCTATCACTGTTCCGTAACATGTGTTTTGTAATTCGTTAATAAATAAAATGTTTTGATAATATTCTTTTCGGATTTTAAATAAATCACGTCTTTTTTGTGTCTTGTTATAAATATTATTACACACATTTGTCTTTTTTAACATTATAATTAATATAGCAAACTCAATGTTGGTATTTATATCATTAGCCAATAGATTGCACATATATGTGTAATCGTCATTATCTAGGACAGAAGTGTTTGTTTCGGCTTTGAATTCACTGATATAATAGTTAAGCAAATTCTTATCGATTAAGGAAAGTACTCCTCCGTTGGTTTTAATGATGTATTTCATTCCGTGATTTCCCCAGCTATATTTAATCATATGTTCTCGGGCATCTTTAGAATAGGAAGTATATGAATAATCTGGGACAGGTGCAGAAATAATTCTAAAAAGTTCTTCTTGAAGTTCTGTCGACATACTATTTATTTGATTAGGCATTTCATCGAAATCAATAAAGAGGATATTTCTTATTTCACCATTATATTTGATAATGTTCACTTTATTGTTGTCTACGATGGACTTCAAATAGTGGTTAGGTAAATCTGATAATTTTATATCAGAATCAACATTATTTATTTTCCAACAGTTATCAATAGAATTTACCAAGGAGTCTATATTATATTCTTTTAATGGAGAGACATCGGCATCTATGAGAGGAAGTTCTAACTTTAAAACTCCCATTTTGTTAGAAAAAACAATTAGTATAGCATGTAGCCAAACAAATTTGCCATTGGTTAATTTGGCTTTGAAAGGAAGCATGAGAATTCTTTTTTGGTTCAAGGTGAAAGAGTCACCATAAATTTTAGAAGATAGATCAAATTCTTTTTCCATTCTTGCAAGACGCTGTTGAAGTGCTTCTAATTCAGTACTGACAATATTTAGAGATACTGATGAATCAGAAGGGAGAAACTCAAAGCGGATATTGTCTGAATCTATTTCATAGTCAGATTCATAATCTGCAAGGGGTTGATACACTTTGTTGGTTTTGGTATCACGTACTTTAAGTGTTATGTGAGTATCATCTATATCGGATTCTGATATCTGCTGTTGGAAATCGTTGGTTGCATTAGATAAAGAAGTTCCTAATGAATTCATTATCTTTTCTTGGTATTCTTCATTGAAACTTATGCTGCTTTTATAAAGTGTATTGCATAAAATCGAAAAAGATAATTTGGTATCAAATTTAACGGGATAATATATATGAAGTTCGCCGTAATTTAAATGAGATATTTGTATTTTGTTTTTAGCCATAATATTTTGCCTCTCTAAGTATCCAATTCCTTCTCTGGTTTCATCGTTATCTTCACATAGGAGAAATCTGAAAACAAATCCTTTAATGCTTCTGTAATTTCTACATTTTCAATCATCTCCTGAAACATCAATTGTTCATCGTCATCAAAATCGAGAGATACTGAATATATTTGCAATATTCAACAAGGTTGATTCGTTGGGATAATGGTTTCCTAATTCATAATTTTTTATGGTGGATTCATTTAATCCATTTTTTAAACCTATATACAGTATAACACCAACAGTACAAAAATGAAATGTCTTTGCATTAAAGTATTGATAGTACAAAATAAACTACTAATATATAAAACAATATAACTGTTCGGAAATGAACTGAATAATAAAATGCAAGGAAAGGGGATAGCAGTTTATGACGAACAAACAATTTATTACAGCAAAAGATGGCGTAGAAAAACTTGTTTTAACGGTTTGCATCATGTGAATGGTAAGGGTTTATTTAAGGTATATGTTTTGGAAACTGGAATAACTGCAAATGATTTGCAGGATGAATATACAATCAATGAATTGTATGATTATTTGTATGCAAATCCAATCAGAAATATGCAAATCGTGATGGATGTGAGAAGCTGTCTGGATGAGAACAGGTATCCGATTATACTGACAGAGAGAAAAGAGCATATTGAGCTGCTGGAACGACTGCTTTCCCCGCATGTTAAGGTTTTTAAGTTGTATGGTGGATTAAAAAGAAGGAACGTGAGGCAACCATGGATGAATTGCTGGGGCTTCCTGAAAATACACGAAGGGTAATTATTGCAACAAGTAAATATATCGATGAAGGATTTGACTATCCCGTTTTAGATACATTGTTTTTGACGTTGCCAATTTCATGGAGTGGGTGGGTAAAGTAGTATGCGGGACGTTTACATAGGGAGTATCACGAGAAAAAAGAGGTTCGTGTATATGATTATCTCGATTCAAAAATTAGTCAGGCGATGAAAATGTACGAAAAACGAAGGAAAGGATATCGGAGTATGGGGTATGAGATAGTAGAGAAGGATGAAAATAACAAATTGATTAGATAATTCAAATGAATGTTGCAAATAGCGTTTGTAAGTGTGGCTATTGATTCAAATAGATATGCTCTATTGCAGAATTGCCGTGGTGTAATGACATTGATGGTGCAGTGGTCTTCACTTGTGAATGATATTTTTGTGGAAATATGTATTACGTGTGTATTCCTGCCTTTGTGAAAAGTAATCTAAAAAATGTTTATGCTGTTTAATAGTAACAAAACGGTAGTGGAGAAAATGTTAAAAGTATGCTAAAATGTGTTTTAAAGTTCTATGCAAAAAAAGAAAAATATCCGAGGGAGTTTTATCGGACTCCTTTTGTGATAGAATGCAAAATAATAAAACTAGTAAGACTTGATTGTGAAATGATAAGAAAACAAAGAGGTGTATTGTTATGTTAAAGGATAAAACATTAACCTATATAAGTTTATTCAGTTGTGCGGGGGTGGGCTGCTACGGATTTAAAAAAGCTGGCTTTGAGTGTATTGCAACAAATGAGTTAATAGAAAGGCGATTAAATGTGCAGAAGTTTAATCATAAGTGTAAATTTGAGTCGGGATATATTTGTGATGATATTACAACGGATGAAACTAAGAGTAAAATTTTTAAAGAAATAAAGAGATGGGAGAAATTGGGGAATGATAAGGTGGATGTATTCATTGCAACACCACCTTGTCAAGGAATGTCTGTGGCGAACCATAAGAAAGCTGAAAATGAGATTGTGCGTAACAGTTTGGTGGTGGAATCTATTCGTTTGATACAAAAGATTAGTCCAAGATTCTTTATATTTGAGAATGTTGCTGCATTTATGAAAACAGGATGCACATCTCCTGACGGAGAGGTTAAGGCTATTGGTGATGTAATTATGGATGAATTAAGTTCAGACTATATAATTACAAGTAGGATGCTTAACTTTAAAAATTATGGTTCTAATTCATCAAGAACTAGAACAGTTGTAATCGGGGTAAATAAGGCAATGTCAGAGTATGTGGCACCAATAGAACTTTATCCTACATATGTGAAAGAAAAAACATTGAAAGATGTTATTGGAGGTATGCCATCACTTGAATGGGGAGAAATATGTGAACATGATTTTTATCATGCTTTCAGAACTTATCCAGAAGAAATGAGATGTTGGATACACGACTTAAAAGAGGGCGAGTCGGCATTTGATAATGAAGATGTGTTAAAGCGTCCGCACAAAGTTGTTGATGGAAAAATAGTTCCTAATATACGAAAAAATGGTGACAAGTATACAAGACAATTTTGGAATAAAGTTGCTCCTTGTATTCATACGAGAAATGATCAGCTTGCAAGCCAGAATACAGTTCATCCGAAAGAAGATAGAGTATTTTCAATTCGCGAACTTATGAGAATGATGACAATACCTGAAGATTTTAGATGGGTAGATAAGTCCATTGATGAATTGAATGTTATGACATTAAAAGCAAAGCAAGCATTGTTGAAGAAAGAAGAAATAAAAATTCGTCAAAGTATTGGCGAGGCAGTACCAACTGAAATTTTTTATCGGATTGCCTGTAATATCAAAAATTTTATGGAACAAGAACATTTTACTAACGCCAGTATCAATCAAACTATCGATAGATATGGTTTAGAGAGTGGGGAAAAGCTCATTACTTTTATTAGGGAGAATTCCTTAAATTTGGGAAATGCATCACTTGCTAGAATTGCGGAACTTGCAAATTCAAAAAGGGAAAATAATGCAGCTTATTATACTAATAAGTACATTATAAATGAAATTTATAAGCAGATGCCAGATTTTGATAAGGATGAGATTTATATACTTGAACCATCGGTTGGAGTGGGGAACTTTTTGCCATTTATATGGAAAAAATATGAGGAAATAAAGAAAGTCTATGTGGACGTAATAGATATAGATAATAATAATTTGGAAATTTTGCAGATGTTATTGGAAAGGCAACAAATTCCTGCAAATATTAAAATAGAGTTTATAAATGCGGATGCTTTGTTATATAAGTTTGATAAGCATTATGATTTGGTAATAGGTAATCCTCCTTTTTATAAATTAAAAGCAAAGGAGGCTGCAAAGTATTTAGAAAATAACATTAACAAGAATACTACCAATACTTTTGAATTTTTCTTAGAAAAAGCGATGAATATTTCTGATTATGTGACAATGATAATGCCCAAAGCTGTTTTGAATACACCAGAATTTGCAATTACTCGTGATTTGCTGGCGGGTAAAAAGATAACCTGTATTCAGGACTTTGGAGAAAATGGATTTAAAGGTGTTTTAGTAGAGACAATTTGTCTTTTTATCAGTTGTAATGAGAGACCAGATAAAACTATTGTAGAATCTCTTTCACTTAGAAGAAGTGAGATAAAGAAACAGGGATATATTACAGATGAAGATTATCCTTATTGGATTATATATAGGGATGAATTTTTTGATCGTGTGTCAGAGCAGTTGGATTTTGATATGTTTACTGTTTTTAGAGATAGACAAATTACTAATTCCAATACTACGTCAGATAAAAATAATCATTGTTTAAGAGTACTTAAATCTCGTAATATAAGTGATGATGGGAAGAAAATTATAGATATTCCAGGATATGATTCCTATATTGAAGAGAAAATTGCACAAAATCTTAGTGCATACAGATTTATAGGAAATCAGAATGTATATTTAACACCGAATATGACTTATAAGCCTAGAGTGATGAGAAATAAAGGAAATATGCTTGTTAATGGTTCTGTGGCGGTGCTTATACCGAAGGAAGGCTTAGAACTTACAGAGGCACAAATGGAATATTTTGCGTCGGAAGAATATCGACACTTTTATCAGATTGCGAGAAATTATCAGACCCGCTCGCTTAATGTTGATGCTACAAGTGTGTTTTTCTATGGCGTGTTAAAGGAGAGATGTTGTAATGGATAATATAACAATACAGGAATTTCTGAATTCTCACGATTATGATGTGAGAAAAACGCATAATGGAAGATGGATTGACCAAAAGTGTACAATGGATGTTATATGTTTAGTATCAGATTGTATTGTTGAGTATGTAAGTAATCGGAGTCATAAAACTTTTACAGTTAATGATATTTGGTATAATGATTATACAGTAGAAAATGTACAGCAGATTTTCAGTAAGCCTAATCCGACGGAAAAAGCGTTCAATGAGTATGATAAGTATTTTGGACAACCAATAAAGTTACTTGATGCAGCGGGTGTAATTCATGGTGAGAAAGATGGTCATGCATATACTTATTCCGTTGTTGAACAAGATATTTTAAAGTATATTAGTTTTAGAGAAAGAAACAGCTATAATTTTTTGTGCCTATATATTGAGAAAGTATTAAAAGATAGTGGCATATATAGATTGTTTGAATATTTTTTTCGATTGCAGGATAAGAATAGCTTTTATGGATTAAAAGATGGATATACTGATTTTATAATAAAGAACACGCCAATAAATGGATCAACCGAGTGTGGACGAATATTTACAAAGGTTTTAAATCCATTAGCGTGTAAATATAAGAAGTGTGGAACAGTGCGGGGAAATCTCTCAAAGGATATCATTACACAAGATATGCTCTTGTATAATCAGAGGAATTGGAGAGATATACTTTCACAAAAACCAAAGAATATGACGAGAGTTGATTATGCGATAACACTTCCAAAGCCAAATGAAGATTATATGACAAAATACAGAATTGAGCGAGCTAAGAAAAATCTTCGTAGGTTCAATGATCTTTATCGTGATGGGGTGACGGAAAATAAAGAGGAAAGACATCTGGGGGACAAGGCTACGCAAATGCATCATATCTTTCCAATTAACGAATATCCAGAGATTGCAGACCTTGTGGAAAATTTAATTGCATTGACACCAACACAGCATTTTTCCTATGCACATCCCAATAATAACACGCAGTATATAGACAGAGTATATCAATATTTGTGCTTAATAGCTAAGACTGGTTCAATCAGGGAAAATTTGTTGGGTGGTAAGGCAGAACCAATTATATATGATTTCTTTTTATATCAAACAGTATTGAATACGGGGTTGGAAACAGAAGAATTCTTTGATGTGCAGGAAATGGATTTTGATGGATTGCTTAATCGAATTGAGAAATACTATGTATAGCATGAATAAAAGAAAGGACTTTGGTTATGGCACAACTTGATGGCTGGAACAAACTATTATTTCAAAATGAAAATGAGTATTATGAACTTTTGGGATTTTTAACAAAAGATGATTCTCTGATTACATTAGTTACAGAGGATAATAAGCAGTCAGGGGCAGGTGGAGCACAAACAAGATTTTATTTAAAAGCAGGAATAGATGTAAATAGTTTGCCTAGACCGCTTAAAGAGGCTTACTTGGTCGGGAATGATCAGGTGAGGTTGAGTGAGACCGCATATATCAGAAATTTACAGGAAAACCATCATTTTGATAAAAGAGAGTTATCTGGAGTAAATGATTATATGACACGTTGGTACAAGACATCTTATGAAGATGTACTATCAACAGTTCCCAAGCAGTATGTATCGGATTTTAACAGAGGCTACCATTGGAATTGTAATCTTGTTGCTAGGATACGCTCAAGTGAGACTTATGAGAATAATTTAAGCAATGAAACGCATTATGTAGTTGCAGAAAGTCAAACAGAGGGAAAGAAGACTGGATATTATACTACAAAGTATGAAAGAAATTCGCACAATCGTGAGGAAGCGATACGAATACATGGAACAAGGTGCATGATATGTGGTTTTGATTTTCAAGAAGTCTATGGGGAATTGGGGAAAGGATACATAGAGGTACATCATATAGAACCGCTTTCGTCCCTTGACGAGGAGACAGTAATTAATCCAGCAACTGACCTTATCTGTGTTTGTGCTAATTGCCATAGGATGTTGCATAGATTTAGAAGTTATATTGTTTCAGTGGATGAATTGAAGAATATTGTGGAGGATAATAAATAAAAAAATTGATAAATAATGTGATTTTGACAATTAAAAATTGCAAAAAGGAGGTATAGGTATAAAAAGTTGAATATTAGATGTGAAATGAATGGAACAGGGAAAACAACAATATCGACTGCGATGGAATTTGCAAGCCAAATATGTCATCAAATGTTTTGAAATTATTTGGAAGTGATGAAATAACGCAACCTTAAATTTCAATGATAGTGTCTTTTCGCAAGATAAGAGTGTTTAATGAGCAATTTGTTGACCGTATTTTTTAGGTGGTTATTATAATTTCAAATTATGAACAAAGACGAAAAGGACTTGATGAGCGATTAGCTAAATTAAAGGTAGATATTTTTGTGCCTAGAGATAGTGATATGGATGTTATTAACTAGAAAATTTGGTTTCAAAGGAATTTTGGGAGAGATGCTTTGATGAAAGTGGCAGGTGAGTTTATGGATAGGATTTTGCAAATTGATAAGCAAATTTTAGATATTGATAAGGTTATATGTAGACATATAAGTAATTTGAGCAATTCAACGAGAGGGGAAATTTCACAAGATATATTGTCACAGTTAAGACATTTTGTCGAGCATATTATGTTGAAAATATATGCAAATGGTAGTGATATTGAAGACACACAGGATAATGTTAAACAGGCTGTAAAATATGCTAAAAGTCAAAATTCTTTGAGATACTTATCTCGATTTCATCATTTTTTGCAGGTATCTGTATCACATCGGACTTTGGAGGAAGAAAATTCGGAGCGGTTAATGCTGAAATATTACGAATGTCTTCTTAGACTTAAAATATTGCTACATGATAAATATTCTCTTGATGTTTTAGTTAATTTGGAAGAATTTCCAATTGAAGCAGATGAGAGTTTGAATGAGTATTATTTTAAAATAGCTCAAAAGGTTGATGGATATGAAATGGTACAAAGGAAAGCTTTTAAATATGATCGCTTTTACATTCAAAATGTAAAACCGTTTTTTTACAATAATAAAATATATTATGAAGTGGCATTTATTTCAGCGAATGATAAAGCAAGTAAAACAGATAGGATAATTGCGTTTACGAGACTAGAAATAACAGATTTTTATGCTGTGAAATTGGCTATAGAAGATGATTATATAGAAATGTTTGATAAGTATATGCCTATAAGGATTATTTTAGATTGGGAAGTAAGCATTCGCCCCTGTGAATTTAAAAATTTCAGCAAGTTAATCAATAATCAGTCTAAAGCCATTGGAAAAGCGGAGGAACGTAATCTTGCTAAATATTTGACAGAAACAGGAAGGAGTTTAGCGGAGATAGTTGTTTATCCTGATGAAATGTATAATAATGTCCGTAATCAGATTGTTCCAAATACAGAAGCATATCATTTTTTTGATTTGTTAGATTATTGTAGAGAACTTATTAAGAAGCAAGGAGTAGGCTGTAATGTTTTAAGGTATTTGCTTCATCATTTGAATAATCGCGTTATTAAAGAGCAATATCATGAGAGTTATAAGAAGGATTATTATACTGGAAGATGGGAATATTTGGGCGGAAACAATTGGATTTCTAATTTATATTTAGCAAATGAATGCCTTCCGTTTGATACAATGCCATTTTGTTCGGGTTTGAAGAAACATGTTCCAAGTATATCGGATTTATTAATAGCATTGGATGCAACTGGGCGTGAACACGAATTTATGGCAAGAATTATAAAGAATAATACAGAACAAAAGGGAATGCTGTATACTCAGCTGGAACAAGTGGGAGAAAAGTATAGACTTGGTAATTTTGAGGATGTAGAGACATTAAAAAATGTATATAACAAAAAGCTGCCAAATACGAAGAAACAGCAAGCCCGTAGATTAATTATAGATAGAGGATATATATTTATTGAAGCGTATAGAGATGATACCGTATATATAATTAAAACTATTAAAGGTTTGACTCGAAGTGGTGTGGATAATTATTCAAATACTGCAACACATTGGATTGAAAATAATGATTATAATATATCAGAAGAAAAGAAAAAAGCACTGGTAACAATGTTTGATAAATCTCACGTGTCAGTGATATATGGAGCAGCAGGAACGGGAAAAACTACATTCATTAACTATATTTCTAGCTTTTTAAAAGAATATTCGAAATTGTATTTGGCATATACCAATCCGGCTGTTAATAATTTGAAGAGAAAGGTTGCGGTAACATCGGATTGTGAATTTCTGACTATTTCAAAGTTTAATAATAAATACAATGACGATATAAAGAGGGAATATGATATTATATTCATGGATGAGTGCAGTACGATTAGCAATAAGGAAATGAAAGAATTTTTGGAATTAGCTAAGTTTAAATTACTTGTTTTGGTTGGGGATACTTATCAGATAGAGGCAATAGAATTTGGAAATTGGTTTGATGCAATACGTGGTTTTCTTCCAACAACTGCAATATGTGAGTTAGTAAAACCCTATAGAAGTAATAGTAAGCAGCTACAGGCACTATGGGATAATGTGCGTAAAATGGAGGATGATATTTTAGACCGACTACAAGCAGGAGGGTATTCGGCTAATCTGGATCCTTCAATTTTAAGTCCTGCATCAGAAAATGAGATTATTTTGTGTTTAAATTATGGTGGATTATATGGAATAAACAATATAAATCATTTTATGCAAGAAAACAACAACAGGAAAGAAATACGGAGAGGAATACAGAGGTATAAAGTTGGAGATCCAATTTTATTTAACGATTCTGCTGATGCATTTTTTACAAAAAGTAAGGATCAAATTCCTATTATTCATAACAATATGAAAGGGAGGATTGTTGATTTTAGACTTTTGGAAGCTGGTAAAGTAACGGAACGAATTCAATTTGATATAGAAATTGAAAGACCATTGATGAACTTAGATAACGAAAATGTGGATTTTCAAGTTGTAGGTGTATCAGAGAAAGGAAATTCTATAATCAGATTTGAGGTTTATAAAAATAAAAGCACAGATGAGGATGATGATAATGTGTCAAAAAATGTAGTGCCATTTCAAATAGCATATGCGGTATCAATTCATAAAGCACAGGGTTTGGAGTATGATTCTGTTAAGATTATAATAACAGATGATATTGATGAATTAATAACGCATAGTATTTTTTATACTGCTATAACAAGAGCGAGAGAAAAACTGAAAATATATTGGACGCAATCTGTTGAAAAAAAAGTTTTAGATAGAATAGAACCGAAAAATAATCATTGCGATATATCAATGTTAAAGCAAGAAATAATAAAAAGTAGTACATGAATGAGTGCATTGAATTGACTAAACAGCGTTTCGATTTACAGCAATTTGAAAGCAGGGGATGATTGTCTGTAGAAAATCTTATAGAATATCTAGTGATTATAGAAAGCTGTATGTACAATATAACTATGTACTTTATCAGATTGAGAGTTACGTAGCACGAATAATGAACGGTTTTAATGCGGGAGGATTTAATGCGAGAGTTATTTAGTGTTCAAATTACTACATAGGAATCTGAAGATTATTGGAGTGGATAATGGATTTTCTATTGCTTGCCGTCAAAGGTCTGTCAAATGAATATGAGTAGGTATAAGGTGGAGTAAAACAGGTTGGATTTACGCTAGTGATGCCTTGGTTTAAAAATAGATATTTGTCCGTGAGATGATAGGGGGAAAATGACTGGTTATAGGAGATAAAACAGTTAACAATAAGGAGGAATAGATATGCAGGATGAACAAGGCAAAAATATAGTTGATAGTCAAGGAAATGTATTTAAAAGTACAAAAAATAATATGATCAAACAATTTTTTAAAACTAATATATGGAATATTTTGGGAATAGGATTGCCGACATGTATTATATTGGTAGGAATAGTGTATCGGATAATTTCCAAGAGTTTTGCTGTTTCGTGTGCAAGTTTTTATGGAATAGATAAAAAATATTTTAGTGGAACAGAAATGTTTGAGGATAAATTGATTTTTATTTTTTCAGCATTTACGCTGCTTTTGTATCCTTTAATATTTGCATACTTGAATAAAAAATAAACAGTAAAGTATGTGTAATAGTAACTTTTCTTTCCACAGTTGTGATTTTGTTTGCTCAAAATATATTATATACAATTAATCTTATTGATTTTATTCATTGGGATTGGTTAAGGGAATTTCTAGATAATTATGTGGTGGTTGTAATATTTCTAGTTGCCGACATATTGATTGCATATTTTGCGATTATAAGGAATTTCTTTTTTTCAAAAAAGAAATTCCTTATAATTG
Source organism: Bacteroides sp. (assembly GCA_023666705.1). GTDB lineage: Bacteria > Bacillota > Clostridia > Lachnospirales > Lachnospiraceae > Coprococcus_C. The sequence continues at coordinate 146,383 of JAMPBO010000004.1, read as the reverse complement.
AAAAGTTAGTATTGGCGATAGCATTGTTACTATATATTTTGAATACAGTAATGGGACTCACAATTAAAATGAACTATGAAATTAATGATAAGGTAGCATACGAAGTTATTGAACAAAATAGAGCTATTGTATCGAATTATGAGGGCAAATTTGTGGTTATGAATTGTGAAATACAAGATGAAATTATTATTTTAAAAAAAGGTACATATAGTTTAGAGGAGATGACAGGAGTATCTATTACGTATCATAAATATGAGAAAGTGATTTGTGAGTGAGAGATAAAATAGCTGCAAGAGTAGATGGATTATCATTTGGGTTTTCAAAGATAACGAATTCCCCTTAAAATTTAAGCCCATGCAACTTGTCACTTGCATGGGCTTCTCAATTACCAACTCCCCATTATTTGTTAACATAGAAAATGGACAAAATACACTATTGAAAGTAAACTTGCAAAACCAATCAATCCAAATCTGTAAACAACCCCTACTCCCCACTAGAAGAAAGCACTTCCTCCTGTAGCTTGTCAAATTCCTCCATACATTCCTCTACGGATGCACCGTTTAGCAACATGCGGACAATCTGGCATGTATTGCCCCATTGTTCCACTTTCATACCTGCGTTGCTGGCTAACACATAGGTCCCGCTATTAACCAAATTATTGAGTGGTTGTAGTGCAGGAATGAAATCCACTTCAACATTTTTTGAAGGTGATATTACATTATTTGTCTCTGCATAAGCCTGTAGTGCTTCATCGGAAAGCATTACCTCAAGCACAGCCAGCGTATCTTCTAAGTGCTCGGAATCAGCCACTACCGACAAGCCTGTCATGGACATTACCGGCATCTGTCCATATTCGCTCGGAAAACCGATAACTACCATATTAAAATCAGGATTTCCATAAGCTGTTTCAGCATTTGCGGCACCCCAATATGCCATTACAATTGGTGTTTTCTGTGCAAGGAAATCAGGCCCTTCGCCTTCAATTGCTTCATACGTATAGGCGGTTTCAGCATCAATATATCCAAGGTCAATCAGCTTCTTTAAAAATGTAAAGCCTTCCCGCATATAATCACTGTATTTGCATTCTCCACTGTTTAATGCTGCAATTTGTTCCTCAGTATTACCGCCATTGTAAAGCTCTGCATATGCCTGTGCAAAAACGAATGTCTCCAGCCACCAGCGGTTCGCTCCAATTGGTGTCTCTATGCCATTTTCTTTAAATACCCTGCAACATTCCAAAAATTCATCCGGTGTATTCGGCAGTTCAAGTCCATACTGGTCAAACATGTCCTTATTTACAAACAGCCCATAAACAACAACCTCCTGTGGTATTCCAACCAGCTTTCCATCTACCGTATTTGCCGTTTTGACAACCTCCCGCAGGTTCTTCACGCAGGATAGGTTTGACAAATCCGCCAATCTGCCTTCTTCACCCGTTTTTTGGAGGACGTCAGGATTCAGCAGATAAAAATCATCCATGTGGTTTCGGATGCGTTCCAATGCTACGTCATCATAAGATTTTTCCTGATAATCATTTGCTGTATAGGTAGTATATTCTATGGTTACATTCAATTGTTCTTCAGCCATGATAACGGTTTTGTCAAACGCCGTCCTTGCGGCATTTGTAGCATCGGGCTTTGAACGCTCCATTGGTACGTATACTGCAATGGTTTTTTTGTCGTTTTCATCCTCTTTCACAAGATTATCGCCTGTCTGTGCTTTTTGTTCACATGATGCAGTCAAAAGCATCATTGTCACTGCAAGGAATATTGTTGTGAATTTTTTTATACTTCGGTTCATTGTTTTCTCCTTTCTGGTACAATATCGTTGTGGTTAATCACCCTTACATCTGGTAAGGAATGCTCCATCTTATTGCTTAAGCTGTCATAATGACGGGCAATGGTGTGTCGTCCGTTATAAATACTGACTGACTGTTTTCTTCAGCAAAGTCATATCAATTGGTTTTGCAATGTGTGCATTCATGCCTGCCTCAAGAGCGTCTTTCACGTCCTCGGCAAATGCGTTCGCTGTCATGGCAATAATCGGTATCTGTTTTGCGTCCTCCCGCTCCAAAGAACGGATTGCCCGTGTTGCATCGTAGCCATTCATTATAGGCATCTGAACGTCCATCAGAATTGCATCATACTTTTCAGGCGGTGCATGCTGGAATGTTTCTACGGCTAACTGACCATTTTCCACAATTTCACAGGATGCACCTTCCATCTGCAGAAGCTCACATAAAATTTCTGAATTAATCTCGTTGTCCTCTGCCACAAGGAAATGTTTTCCGTTCAGACAGTCATCCTCAGCATCGGCTGCTGGCTGGCTGCCATTATCCTGGCTTTCCGACAGCTCCGTTTCAGGAATGTGAAGCTCAAGCTCCACAACAAATTTGCTTCCCGAACCCATTTCGCTTGTAACTTCTATTGTTCCGCCCATAAGCTCCACAAGGTTTTTCGTAATCGCCATGCCAAGACCGGTTCCCTGTACCTTATTTGTTGTGCTGTTTTCCGCTCTTGTAAATGCATCAAAAATCGTTTTCAGATATTCAGGCGTCATTCCATATCCATTATCCTCTACCTCTATCCGGATATGCTCATACTGGCTGGAACGCTGTGTAAGTCCTGTGATGCGTAACCAGATATTTCCTTCATCCTGCGTATATTTTACCGCATTGGAAAGAAGATTAATTAAAATCTGGTTCAGCCTTGTTTCATCACCTATCAAACGCTTATGCTTAACGTCCGTAACAGAAATGGTAAAATTCTGTTTTTTTGCCTTTGCGGCAGGGCGGATAATTGCATCAACAGCATCAATCATATCCTGCAGTGTAAACTCTCCGATTGTGAGTACGGCTTTTCCACTCTCAATTTTGGATATGTCCAAAACATCGTTAATCAGGCTTAACAGATGTTGACCGGAGGATTTGATTTTTCCTGTATAATCACGCACCCGCTTCGGGTTGTCTGCATCTTTTTCAAGCAACGTGGCAAAACCAAGGATGGCATTCATCGGTGTACGGATGTCATGGGACATGTTGGAAAGGAACATTGTCTTGGAACTGCTTGCAATTTGTGCTGCCTGCAAAGCCTCCTTCAACTGTTTGTTATGAAATTCCCGTTCTGCCTCCCGCTCTTTTCGGATTTTATTATGCTGTCTTTCATAAATGAAATAAAGAACGCAGCAGCTGAAAAATGCAGCCAGCGTAACAAATACAACGGTAAGTATATTTTGGTTTACTGCATTTCCTTCCCGTTGTATCGCCACAATAGGCACATAACCAATCAGGTATGCCGAACCGTCGTTGACAGACCACATATACACCAACGATTCCTCGTTCCGAATATCATGGTAGAACATTACGTTTTTTCCATCCTTCATATGTGTGGCAACATTGGACTGGGTAGCAGAATCGTTGATTTTGTTGGCATAGTAAAAATCGTCCAGTGTCATATGCCCAGCTTCAAGCTCGCTCATTCCTTTTGGCTTTAATACAAGCCGTTCGCTTGCTGTATCAAACAGGTATAGCTTTGCTTCATTATTATAGAAGCTGTTTGGAAGTGTTTTGTCAAAGACATCATAAATGTATTCCACGTAAAGTGTTGCAATCTCTTTTCCATCTTTTATAATCGGGCATTTCATTGTATATGCCCAAGTTCCCATACTGTTTACATAAGATTCGGACAGTGGCAGCCCATCCACTGTCTTTCCTGCCGAAAAATTCAGTGCATCCGCTGTAAATGGTTCTCCTGTATTGGAAATTCCCTCTTTCTTATCGGATAAAAGCACGGAAAGCTTTACCATCGCATCATTTCCCTCGTAGGATTGGATCACGTCATCTAAATCCTTGGCATCTGCAAGCTCCTGTGCAATCATTTTCTGAAAACTTGCCTGTTGGTTCATAAGTGTTTCTATCGTATTGCTGATTAATTCCAAATTTTCGCTTAAATTACTGATTGCTGCCTGAGACATCTCGCTGGATATTTGCTTCGAAGCCCTAAAGACAACTGCACCTAATATGCAAAAGACAATGATAAAAGGTACAACCAGCATGCACTTTTTATGTAGCTCACTTCTTTTTTTCTTTTCCATAATAAGTCCTCCAATAATATTTCCCTAAAGACCTATAATTGTACGGCATTATTATACTGCTTTTATTTTGTAAAGTCAAAAAATGTACGCATTGTCTAGTGTATTGCGGTGAAAGTAAAATAGGGAACTGTGCAATGCGTGGAGACATAGAAAAACCACTCCTGAACTGGTGACGGAGTGGTTTATTATTTTTAAATCAGCTAGTCTATTCCACAAATACAAAGGCGGAGTGGTTCATATACTTTGCAAATTTAACCTTATTGCTATCAATAAAGGTAGAATCACCAACTGCTTTTGTGTAATCAGGGATACCGTTAGTTGTCGTACTCCAAAAATCCATAAATCCGACTGTATCAAGTGCACCGCTTAAAAAATCTCTCCAAAAATTTTCATGGGAGGCAAATCGTAAGTTATCGCTGCTGTCAAAATTGTTCAGAAAATTTGTAACCTTTTCATATTGGCTGTCCTCAGAGTATTTTATGCTCCAAAGAAAGCCATCGGTTTGTCCCTGCTGTCTGCAAAAAATACCTTCCTCCGTATAGCAGGTTATATATAAGGTCTGTTCGCCTGCATCATCAGCGTAGTGGCAGATGGAAATTTCAGATATAAGGGATTTGAGGGTAGCAGTGGCATTATCATACAAAACATTTTCCTTTTCGTCCAATGCATAGATTTTTTGTTCATTCTTTATCCGTTTTTCCTGCTCCTTCTCGGCAAGCTCTCTGATGTCCTCAATCTTTTCCTGCCCCTTTTTCATATAATCGGTTTTAGAGGAATCTGATGCAGACATATCTGTGTCGTAGTCATCTATCCTGTCATCGTTTGAGGTTTCCGTTGTATCGGAAGAAGTATTATCTGATACGCCATTTGCACTGTCTGCAAGTTCGCCTGCGGTTTCGTCGATCTCTTCATCAATTTCATTTTGTACCTGCTTACTCTTTGCATCCTCTGCAATTGCTCTCATAATTCTGCTTATGTCCTCAGGGCTGAACATGCCTATCGCCTGTGAAATGGAGCTAATATTATTTCTGTTAAAAACAAGAGTTCCACCGCCAGAAAGTGGCACATTTATGCAGTTTTTAGGATTGGAACAGTCGCCGAGTAAAAGCCGGTTGTTTTCGGAATCGCATACAAATGTTACTCCATGATATGTAATTACTCCGTTATTTGCTAAATATCCGTAGGGAACGTCATTTTCCCTTTTTCCAAAAAGTGCTTCGGTATTATCTGCAGGCTGACCATTTTTTATTCTGTCTGCCTTGTTCGTGTAGTATTCGTATCTGCTAGTTGTTGCTGTAATATTCATATTCCTCGACCTCCTGATTTCCGTAAGCATCCGTCCGTGGAAATATGTCGCCATCCTTAGCTCGGTATCGATATTGTTAATCGAATTATATATCGGAGCAGGATTTTGTTTTATTTATAAAAATGGTCGTCCTGTTGCGAAGGGTTCACAATATAACACAAACAAGATATGTATTAACAAATAAAACCTTATTATGATTTCCTACACTATATCTTCTCTTTATGCTATAATTCACATGGAGCCAATGAGTGACATGGTGTGAATAATTAACAGAAATTTATATTAAGTAGGTATAAAATGAACAAATGCAAGAAGCTAGCCCAATATTTAATTGACTGGTATCCGACACATGCAAGGGACTTGCCATGGCGGAAGGATAAGGAGCCGTACCATGTCTGGCTGTCAGAGATTATGCTGCAGCAGACACGGGTGGAGGCAGTAAAGGAATACTATAAGCGTTTTTTGGAGGCACTTCCATCCATTGAGGACTTGGCTGCTGTGGAGGATGATTACTTATTAAAGCTGTGGGAAGGGCTTGGATATTATAACCGGGCACGGAATTTAAAAAAGGCGGCGATTACCATTGTGGAGGATTTGGATGGTAGGTTCCCAAACACATATGAAGGGATTTTGTCCCTTGTAGGCATCGGGGAATATACGGCAGGAGCCATAGGCTCCATTTGCTTTGACCTGCCAACGCCTGCTGTGGACGGAAATGTGCTGCGGGTTTATACCAGAGTGATGGAGGATTCCTCCAACATTGATAAGCAGGCAACGAAAAAGAAAATCCGGGAGAAGCTGGCAGAGGCATATTCTAAGGGACACTGTGGCACATTGACGCAGGGGCTGATGGAGCTTGGTGCAACCGTATGTCTGCCCAATGGGTCGCCAAGGTGTGGGGAATGTCCCTTGAAAAATCTGTGCTCTGCAAGGGAACACGATACATGGCAGAGCTATCCTGTGCGTGATGAGAAGAAAAACAGAAGGCAGGAGGAGAAAACAGTGTTTGTTTTGCAGTGCGGGGACAGGATAGCAGTGCGGAAACGGACAGGTAAGGGGCTGCTGTCAGGAATGTGGGAATTTCCGAATGTGGAGGGGACTCTCATAGAGCAGCAGGCGGCAGATACAGCAGGCAGTTGGAATACTGTCCCTGAGCAGATGAAAATGTGTTTTCATTATACCCATGTGTTTACCCATGTAGAGTGGAGGATGACAGCATATTATCTGACGTGCAGCAGGATGTGTGAGCAGCTTCACTGGGTTACGCTGGAAGAATTGGAGCATGATGTGGCTGTGCCGTCGGCATTTCGCCCGTGTTTGGATATAGTGAAGCAGATGTAAAGACAATTGTGAAACTTAACGGTTTCAAAAAGTGAGTTGTGCAAAATGTATAATTCATACGCAAGGTGCTTTGTATGTCCTAAGGTGGATGCGAAGCAGACAGATTCCTTAGGACTAATGCCGTCGGTACTTAGCGAGGTATTTTCGAGCTTAGTACCGTTACGTGTGACATACCATGCATTGAATTATATATTTTGTACAACGTATTATCTAAAAAACATAGTTTCACAATTACCTAATTAATATAAAATGGAACGGAGTAAAAGAATGAAATACGAAATGGCAACAATAGCGGATTTGGAAGCTGTATACGATGTGGTGCAGCATACAATAACAATGATATATCCGAAGTATTACCCAAAGGAAGTGGTGGATTTTTTCTGTGAGCTTCATGGCAGGGAAGCCATTTTAAAGGATATTGAGAATGGAAATGTAAGTGTCCTCAAGGCAGATGGTAAAATGATTGGGACAGGCTGTTTTGTGGGAAACCATATTACAAGAGTTTATGTATTGCCTGAGTATCAGCATAAGGGGTACGGAACATTTATCATAAAAAAGCTGGAAACGCAGATAAGCGGCAACTATGATACGGCAATTTTGGACGCCTCATTGCCAGCGGTGATGTTATATGAAAAGCTTGGTTATCACACGTTAAAACATGATGAATATGCATTAGAAAATGGAGTGGTGCTTGTGTATGACGTGATGGAAAAAGGACTGCATAAAATTACCATGGGCAGCAATTAGAAATGTTTTGTGGTCTGAATTTAGGGAAAGAGGTATATAAAATGCAGGCATATGAATATAAAAGGGCAACCATAAAAGATATTGACGAATTAGTACAAACAAGAATTACGGTGCTTCGGGCGGCAAATCGGCTGACGGCGGACAGTGATATGTCCCTCGTGGAGCAGGAGTCCCGTGCATATTATGAAGAAGCACTGGAAAATGGGACACATATTGCTTATTTGGTTTATGATAAGGGCACATTTATCGGAGCAGGTGGGGTGAGCTTTTATCAGGTCATGCCGACGTATCACAACCCAAGCGGGCAAAAGGCGTATATTATGAATATGTATACGCATCCTGATTACCGCAGACAGGGGATTGCATTTCATACATTGGATTTGCTGGTACAGGAGGCAAAGGAACAGGGCGTTTCCATGATTTCCTTAGAAGCCACGGATATGGGAAAACCGTTATATGAAATGTATGGTTTTGTGAAAATGGAAGTAGAAATGGAGCTTAAAAGATAAAAAAATCGAGGGGAAATGAATATAGAATAAGGCATGTATTGGATAACATTCTGATTGTCAAGGGAGGAAAAATGAATTATAACATTAGGCATATACGGGAAGCGGAATATAAAGTATTAGAGGATTTTTTGTATGAGGCAATTTTTATTCCAAAAGGAGTTGAGGCTCCACCGAGGTCAATTATAAATCAGCCTGAGCTTCAGGTTTATGTAAAGAATTTTGGGAGCAGGGAGGGCGACATTTGCTTTGTGGCAGAGGTTGAGGAAAAAATTGTTGGTGCTGTATGGGTACGAAACATGGAAGATTATGGACATGTAGAGGACGGTGTACCATCCTTTGCGATTTCTTTGTATCAGGAATACAGAGGCTTGGGAATAGGAACCGATATGATGAAACGTATGTTGCAGGAGTTAAGGGAAAGCGGGTATCATAAAACGTCATTGGCAGTGCAAAAGGCAAATTACGCTGTGAAAATGTATCAAAAGCTTGGCTTTGAAATCATAGATGAAAATGAGGAAGAATATATAATGTTGTTGATTTTACAGAACCATTACCAATGTTCCGACACCAATCAAAATGCATCCGATTAAGGATTTGACCGTAAATTCCTCGTGTAAGAACACAAACGCTAAAATTAATGTAATAACGACACTGAGCTTGTCTATTGGCACAACCTTAGATGCATCACCCATTTGTAAAGCCTTATAATAGCAAAGCCAAGACGCACCTGTTGCAAGACCTGACAGAATTAAAAATAACCAGCTTTTTCGGTTTATGCTTGAAAGACCTTTTTGTGTATGTGTAAGGAATACCATTCCCCATGCCATAACAACGACAACAACAGTCCTGATTGCTGTTGCGAGATTAGAATTAACGCCGTCTATTCCGATTTTCGCAAGTATAGAAGTAAGTGCTGCAAAAATAGCTGACAGTAAGGCAAGCACAATCCACATTTACCGTTTCCTCCAGTTCACATTTTAATGGTTATGAGCAAAACGCTGCTTTTGCTTATTTCTACGTTTCAATTTTACCACAATAATGCTTATAATGCTATTGGGTAGTCCATGAAGTTACACACTTGTATAGGAACATAGCGATTGTTGTGTTTTCAGTATATTAGATATATAATGTGCAAAGGTTATACATTTATAGTAACAGGAGATATATCACAATGTTAAAAAAATACAAGCTTGGCTTTGATATTTGGGGATTGGTGCTATTTTTAATTATTATGATACCGACTTTTATTTGGTCTGCCATTCCCGCACCCAATGACGTATTAAGGGTAAGCTCCATTACAAAAATACCTGATATGATTGCATCGGTATGTCAGATTTTGATGATTGGCATGCTTTGTATTTTAATAAACCGGGAACGGAAAAAACTAAGCATTACCCCTTTTATTGTTATGGTGCTAATTTGCTGTTTGCTATATTTTGCAAGCTGGATTGTTTATTATTCGGGCATAGTTAGTGCAATTGTCATATTAGGTCTGACGATTCCACCATGCATGGCATTTATGTTTTGGGCGATTGACAGGAAGAATTTAATAGCAGTTATTCCGATTTCTATTTTTACAATATGTCATCTGATATATGGGATAGTTAATTTTGTTATTTGATGTATTTTAAGAATAGACGATTATGTATGGTAAGCTTGATTGTGATATAGTATACTGAAATGGGGAGGGACGGTTATGCGGAAACTTAAAATTTATTTGGACACTTCTGTGGTCAGTTATTTGTATCAGCCGGATGCACCAGAAAAGATGCAGAATACACTGGATTTATGGGAATTATTTAAGAATAAGGTATATGAGGTATATATTTCGGATATTGTAATCAGGGAGATTAGTGACTGCAATGAGGAAAAACTGAATATATTATTGGATTATTTGGGTCAGATAGATTATAATATAATTGAAACAGACGAAGATACAGTTGAATTAGCTGGGAAGTTTATTGATTTTGGCATTTTAAAGCAGAAAAGTTTTGATGACTGCCAGCATATTGCGGCAGCTATACTTGCGGGATGTGATATTATTACATCATGGAATTTTAAGCATATTGTAAATGTAAAGACAGTCAGAGGAGTTAAAGTAATAACAACATTAGAGGGCTATAAGGATTTGTTGATATATCCGCCCTCTGTTCTGATAGAAAGCGGGGATGATAACTATGAATGAGCCAATGGTAAGCGAGAGGTTTGACGTGGAGGATATTAGGAAAATAAGAGAATATAATTCACTTCGGCATATTAAGATGACACCTGCTGAAATTGTGGAAGATACAAGAAAGGGTGCGGCAGAATTACTTGCGAGGATGAAAGAAAATAAAATGATGAAATTGTAAACGAATGCTATGGGCAGAACAGTCCATAGCATTTTCGAATTTAAGGGAAATATATATGTGTGATGATGCTGGAATGGGAAACTGCTCCATTTTTGTGGAAAATTTGGTCTCGCAAAATTCAATCTCGCAAACCCCAACACAAATAAAAATAGCCAAACATACCATTTCATGTTATAATGAATTGTCGAGGTTAGAAACTTAGCCACAGCACTTTGAAAAGCTCACATATGGTTTGGCTTATGATTTTAACCGAATGTCATATATATTATATTTTCAGAATCTTTTTCAAATGTTTCTATAATGAATCTTTCATCGTCAGATAAAGAATACACCCTAAGATACGAGAAAAGACGCTGAAATCGAAAGGAAAAATTTAATATGAAAAAAAGAAAAACAAGGGGGCTTGGTATTCGCACTAAGATTTTAGTTCCTACAAGCATGGTAATTATCTTACTGTGTATAGTTATGGGAGTGAATTCTTATCTGCGTACCAAGGAAGGGTTAATTGCCATGGGTGTGGAGGAAGCACAGATGGCGGCAACGATTTCTGCAAAGACGGTTGATGTGGAACGGCTGAGCAAACTGTCTGTGGGGGATGGACAAAGCGGGGAATATCAGGCATTGTTCAATGCCATGTGCGACATCAAGAAGGATTGCGGGATTCAGTATCTGTATACGCTGTATACGGATGGAAAGAAGGTATTTTATGGAGTTGATGCAGACAATACGGCAAACCGTCATGCGTTTGGCGATACATTTGAAGTGACCTATCAGGAATTAAAATCTGTTTTTGATGGGGAAATGTATGTGCAGGATTATATTGATTCTACTGATGATGGTGATTTGATTTCGGCATACATGCCGCTTGCCGATAGTGACGGCAATGTGGTGGGAATTATAGGCTGTGATTATGATGCATCAGGAGTAGTGGAACGCTTGGATGTGGCTTTGCAGCGTGTTATACAGATTTCAATTGTATGCCTGCTGCTTGCTTTGGCTGTGCTGAATCTTATGGTCAGTCTGGTTATAAAAAAATTGTATATGGTGGATGGCAAAATTTACGAGCTGGTACATAATGAGGGCGATTTGACGCAGACATTGGATGTTCATACAGGGGACGAGATGGAAATGATTGCGGAAAATGTCAATGATTTATTGCAGCATATACGGTCGATTATGTTAAATATAGCTGAAAATGCAGAACAGCTAAGAGAAACCTCCCGTGCAACATCAAATGAATTGTCCCATGCTGAAATAGGAATTACGGACGTATCGGCAGCGATGGAGGAAATGAGTGCGGCAATCGAGCAATCCAGCTCTGCACTGGAGCAGGTAAATGAGGCTACGAAGCAGGTGTTTGCTGCAATAGAAGAAATTTACGAACAGGCTGAGGACGGCAGAATTTCCTCAGACAAAATTATGAATAATGCCTCGGAAGTATATAACAAGGCGGTAAAAGCGAAGGAAGAAGCTGTCGTTCAGGTCGCTGATATGGCGGAAACTGTACAGCAAAAGGTTGAAAAGTCCAAGGACGTAGAAAAAATCAGGGAGCTGACAAAAAATATAATCAGCATTACGGAGGAGACAAATCTCCTTGCGTTAAATGCCAGTATAGAAGCAGCCAGAGCAGGAGAAGCAGGCAGGGGTTTTGTTGTAGTTGCAGACGAAATTGGTAAATTGGCGGCAAATTCTGCGGAATCTGCAACGGCAATTGAAAATGTGACAAACGAGGTAATTCAAACGGTAGATGAATTGGCAGAGGAAGCTGAAAAAATGATTCAGTTTATGAACCATACTGCAATCCAAGGCTATGAAAAGCTTTTGGAGACAAGTGAGAGCTATCAGGATAATGTTGGAGATATGCAGGGAATGATGCAGCAATTTGCAGCAGAAAGCGAACAGTTAAAGAGCAGCATGAATGACATCAAGGATGCTTTGGATGCTGTAAAAATAACTGTGTCAGAGTGTGCGGCAGGCGTAATGAACGTAACGGAGACAGCAGTGGAATTAACAGGAAATGTCAGCGACATCGAAAAAGAGGCAGATTTCAATTTGGGAATTGTTGACAAGTTAAATGCTGAGGTCGGAAAGTTTAAGCTGTAGGCTGGTAAAGTTATGGCTTTTATCATATGAGGCGATGCATAGGTATCATGCTATATATGATGAATTTGAAAGGTTGTAAAAGACCATTAGAAGCCGTTTATGGTGCTGAAGGAGAGGTAAAATGCCTGACATGAATATTACCCAATCTTTTTATAATGATATGGCATCTCAATATGACAAGCTTTTTCTTGGTTGGGAGACTACGATGCATGAGCAGGCTGCTTTTTTAAGTGGAATCTTCCGAAATAACGGATTTGGTGATACATCACGAATTCTTGATTGTGCCTGTGGAATAGGAACGCAGGCACTCGGACTTGCTTTGCTTGGTTACAATGTGACGGGTTCTGATATAAGTGATGGAGAAATTACGGAAGCAAAGCGGTTGGCAGCAGAACATGGAGCCGAAATTAGTTTTAAACAGGCAGATTTTTGTAACTTGTCAGAAGCTTTTGCAGAACAGTTTGATATTGTCATTGCAATGGACAATGCTTTGCCGCATATGCTTTCATCCCGTGCATTAGAAAACGCTGTTAAAAGTATTATAAATCAAATGGGAAATGGTGGTATGTTCATTGCCAGTATCAGGGATTATGATATGCTGTTGAAAGAAAAACCAACATATACAGCACCTTATATACATAAAACGGACAAGGGACAGAGAGTTTCATTTCAAACGTGGGACTGGCATGGTGACAATTACAATTTTACGCAGTATATCATAGACGATGAAGACAAATTGCAAATCAGCAAATTTGACTGTGAATATAGAGCTGTTCGAAGATCAGAATTTACAAATTTACTGCTTTCCAATGGTTGCAGAGAAGTGACATGGAAAATGCCTGATGAAACAGGATTTTATCAACCTATTGTAATTGCAAAAAGGTAATAGCAGATAAAGAGAACGGGATTTTTGTAGCGGATGTGGAAAAGAAAGGGGACTCAGCATAAGAACGAAGTAAAATGCATGGTGCTATTTGTTTTAAAATCTATATTTGCCATGGAAGAAAAGGTAGTTAATATAGAGGATGAAATGACTAGAATATAACAAAACTGATAAAAAACAAAAGATTGGATGTGAGTTTAAACTATAAAATTATTAATGTTATTTTAGAGAAATAAATGGAAGAAGTGAAAAACCATACGCATGTAAGTGAGAGGAGAATTAATAATTTAATTGGAAAGTATACACTTTGGAAAAAATTTAATATATGTATTTTTTTGTTCTTTTATTTTTTATGTTATTGTAAATGTTATAATTTCAGTATTATTAAAGAACAGTACTGGTGTAGGATGCAAAAAGGATGGTATTGATTATAAATCAGATAATGTAAAAGATATGGGCCAAACGTTGGTGATAATTATCTGTAATATTTTAGTATTGCATTATATTATTAAGAATCAAATTAAAGTGATAATGATTATTTTTGTAATGGTAATTCTAGTGTTGGCTATGGTTTTGATTTTGTATAGCATATGGTCATTTGTTCAAGATGTATTTATAAAATCTTATGATTTTATTTTGACAAAAGAAAAAGAAAGAACATTATTTTTTGCAGGATGTTTTTCTGGGGGTGGTTTTTGGTTTATAAAATATTTAAATGATAAAAGCATAGTTGTACAATCTGTATTATTGGAGTTACCATTTGCACTGAAAGACTTTATTCTAATCCTTGTTTTGATTCTTTTGTATTATTTAAATATTTTTTTTATTTCATCGTTTTTTGTTTTGTCATTACATAATATAATTATTTTTATAAATTCCCAAATGGGTAAAAAAGGTGGGAAACAAAAAAAGAACAGAAAAAAACGACATAAAAAGAAGATTAAAAATTTTTCGGCAAAAAAAGTAAAAATATTAAAATTCAATAAAACCAAAATTGGTTATCATATATGTCATATAATACATATATTGGGGGAAATAGTTTTTTTTATTATTGATAGTTTGTTCCAGTGGATGCGTATACTTGTTTATTTAATTATAAAATTTCCTTTTATTGTTGCACGTGGTATTTTTAGAAAACTTATAAGTAGGCTTAGTGGAGACCAAGGGAAAACAATTATTTTTTTATCTAGATTATCATTGCTTGTTTCGTGTATAGTAGTTTACATTATTGACAAATATAATTGTATTTTTTCAGCACAAGGAAGTGAAAGTTATGAATTTCTATGTAGTGTAATACTGATACCACTTGTTATTACACAATTAGCCGATTTAAAAAACAGGAAAAATATTTTAGTAGAAAATACGCAACATGATGTCAAAAATGAGAAATAGATATAGAACAATATGCATTTTTGTGAAAAATATATATAGGTAATAAAAATTTCTAAGAGATGAAGGTGTGATTTATGCAGTTACCATATTCAGATGACCTTGAAATTCAATATTTAAGTCGATTATTTGACAATACAAGCGAATGCTATAAGTTTTTTTGGTTTCAGGCACTTGTTACCAAAGTTTTGGAAGGTAAAACACAGATAACATATGACGAACTTATTAACGAGATGATTGCAAGTGCATGGTATATGGTGACAGAATATCATTTGAATTTAGGTCCCAAAGATACGCTTGAGAGTTTGGTATATTATTTACAGAAAATATCTAACATGAAATCTTCAGAAAAAAAAGAAACTATAATCAATTATTTAAAGGCATGCACTGATAAAGAAGTAATAAAACGGAAAAGGGTGTTAACGAGGAATGTACCATACCGTTTGCAAGCTCCGTTTATGAATAATATTAAAGGAAAAGAATGGAGCATATCAGAAAGAGAACTGATTGCTAAAATCAATCAGAAACAAAGGCTTATGTATTATTTTGAAGTGCTAAATGGATTGCAGACAATAATTCGATTTAGTGAGGAATGGGCTTCATATATACATAAAAATCAGGAAATTATAAAAGGATGGCTTCAATATAATATGATAATATATATACAGAAACGCAATCCAAATGTTCCGGGAATTGCAGATAAATTGTATCCACCAAAAGAACGAAAATTAGAGAAAGTTAAGAAATATTGGAAAGTGTTATTATCAATTCAACCTTTGTATGAAATATATGGACATACACAATTAACTGATAACAATATTTCCATTGACCATTTTGTTCCTTGGTCTTATGTGGCACATGATGAATTTTGGAATCTTCATCCAACAATACAAAGTATTAATAGCAGTAAGAATAATAGTTTGCCGAATTGGAATATTTATTTTCCGAAGTTTGTAAGGTTGGAGTTTCTATCATATGAAATAATGTGGAAATATAATGCTGTACATGATGAATTTGAAAAGTGTGCAAAAGAGCATTTGAATAGCAATGAGATACGAGAGAGAATTTATCGGGCAGGGCAGGACTTTACTTGCTTTGAAAATGCATTAAGAGAGGTAATTCAGCCAATTTATCAGTCAGCAAAGAATTGTGGATTTAAAGATTGGATTTACACAGGCAGAAAAATATAGAAGAAATTAATTTGATAATAGGGTATTATTATAAATGTGTATAATGTTTTGAAAAAATATAAACTGATGCTCTGGTAGTGAAATATGAGATACAAAAATTTGAAATTTACAAGAGGGAAAATAAATGTGTGAGATAAATCCAAATGTTCAAAAAATATTATATGTAAAAAATAAATTGAGACAAATAAGAGGTGAGGTATTTGAAAGTATACGAAATGATAAGTTGTTTATATATCATTATACTTCGCCTGAAGGTCTGGATGGTATATTGCGTGGAGACAAACCAACATTTTATTTTTCACGTTATGATGCATTAAATGATATTAGTGAAGGTAATGATGTGTCAGATGTCTTTCAGAAAGTTGAAATGGACATGTATAATAATAAAGATATCAGTGAGGAGTTTCATAAATTAATAGTAGATGTTACAACAGAAAATAAGTATTTATTTTCATTTAATGCTGAGTCTATTGGCAGTAAATATGATGGAGAAGAAGTTTCATGTGTCAGAATTGAGTTTATGCAAGGAACACCATACTTATGTTGTTTTTCATCAGAAATGGATAGTTTGCCAATGTGGAATTATTATGTAAAGGGAACGGCTTATCATGGGTATAATGTGGGAATTGATATATTGCATCTTGAACAACTGGATTTTGTTGAAACATATGGAAAAGGCTACATAATAAAAACTTTAAAAGTTATATATGATGAAAAGATAAAAAAACAAATATTAAAAGATATGATTGCAAAAATGTTTGAATTGTTTTGTTCTATTGAAGACTCAGGTAAGGATGATCTTATTAAGAAAGAGGTACAGGGATTTTTAAATGAGTTGCGTTTTTGTTTCAAGAAGCAATGCTTTGAACATGAAAAAGAGGTTAGAGTATTAATTATTGTACCAACAGTACCATTTAAAGAAAAAAATGGTGACAAAATGGAATTTGAGGTGAAATATAGATATAAAGGAGAATATATTGTACCATATATTGAACATTCACTCGGAAATAGACAAAGCGTATATAGCGTAGGGTTTGACCCAATGGAAGATGAAAAAAGAAAAACTGCAAAAAAAATAATTCTTGAAGAAAAGATGTCATATCAGGGATATAGTCATGTGAAAATTTTCCCATCGGATATTCCTGTAAGATATTAATGATGTAATATTAGTGGCGTTGGTATTAAACAGAAGAGTTGCGATAGAATAAGTCACCTTAAAAAGGAAATTGACATGACACCACAAATTTTCTACAACATTATAATTATAATACTTACCCTCATAAGTCTGCCAACTGGCAAATCGCTGGAGCTTCTTATCATCCTTGCGGGTTTGCTGATGATATTCACGACTTATGAAGCGTTTAACGAAGAAAAAAGCAGGGCATTGCTTGTCGTGGAAATTATTTTAATGACATTGTTTGCTGTGCTGTCAGGCAGCTTTGCAGGCTTTGTTGTTTTCTTTTTTCTTGATGCTGCAAGGGAATATATACGGATTATTTTGGGCATGTGTATGTTTTTTGCTACGGCACTGCTTGTATATCGGAACATGACATTTGCAATGGTTATCGTGGGTATGCTACTTTTGGCTGTCGGGTTTTTGCTGCTTGTGCTTATCTATCGCCTGATGGAACAGATAGAAAAGAGGAAGCTGCGGGAGAGCGAAAAGCTTATGGCTTCCAACGTCAGTGAAATGCACGAAAAACGGTTGAATGAACAGCTTGTCATGCAAAATTTTCTGACAGAGAAAAATGCAAGGCTGGTTGAGAGAGAAAATATCAGCAGGAATATTCATAATAGCGTGGGACATTCCATAACGGCTGCCATAATGACATTGGATGCGGCGGATGTTCTTTATGATGTGAAGCCTGAGGAAGCAAGAAAACGGATGAATGATGCCAACAGCCGTATTCGTGGCAGCTTGGAATCCATCAGGCGGGCGGTGCGTGTTTTGGATGAAGAAAATGTAGAAATATCGGCTGTGGATTTGAAATGTGAGATGGAAATGATTATAAATGAATTTATGATGGACACTGACATTTACGTAGATTGGGATTTCAGGCAGCTTATGGACGATATCAATATACCACATGACCATGCAGTGTTTCTTACGGGTGCATTGCAGGAGCTGTTGACAAATGGTGTGAAGCATGGAAATGCAAATGAATTTGTCGTATTTCTATTGGGAGATACTGCCCATATCAGGCTGGATGTCTCGGACAACGGGCATAGTGATTTTTGTGTATCAAACAGCAAGGCGAAAATCGAAAATGGATTTGGTATCAGGAAGATTATTTCCTATGTGGAAAAATGTGGCGGGAAAACGGAATTTGTAAATGAGAATGGATTTAAGAGTGTGGTGGAGTTAAATGTATAAGGTATTACTGGTAGACGATGAGAAGCTTCTGCTTGACAGCTTGGAGGTTATATTGTCATTTAATAATATGGAAATAGTCGGAAAGGCAAATGACGGAAACTCAGCAATAGGCATTTTGGACGGCATAAAGGAAAGCTGTGACATAGCTCTTGTTGACCTGAATATGAAGGGGATGGGCGGCATAGAGCTTATACAGATCATGAAAGCAAAATATCCGGAGATTAAGATTTTGGTGCTGACTACGTTTTATGATGACAAAAATATCACGGAGGCGATAGCAGGAGGTGCAGACGGATATTTGTTAAAGGATAGCGGCAAGGATGTTATCTTAGGGGCAGTAAATCAGATTATGGGTGGAATTACGGTATTAGACCCAAAGGTTATGATGAGGCTTGCGGCTTTGATGAATCATAATATGGACAGTCAGCGAAAGGAAAACGCTGATAAAATACAGGGGGACTTTTCGGCAGGCATGACAGAACGGGAAAAGGAAATATGCTTTCTGATGACTGAGGGACTGACGAACAGACAAATAGCAGAGCGGTTATATATTTCGGAGGGGACGGTAAAAAATTACATTTCCACAATATATGATAAAACGGGAATTCACGACAGGGTGAAGCTGATTGTGGAATTGAAAAAATAATTACATTTATGACTGTGGTTATATGCATAATATTACCACGGTCACTTTTTTATTATTGGGAAATGTAATAAACTACTAACATTGTAATATTAGGCAATTGCGAAACTCAACGGTTTCAAAAAATAGTTTCGCAATTACCTAATTGTAATATCAAAACAAGGAGGACAAAATGAAAACGAAACTGTCGGCACTGAAATTTGTCAGAAATAATAAGAAGCAGGTCTGGGTTATGATAGTGGCAATTGCATTAACATTTATGACGATGTATGTTATTAATTTTCTGCTTCTTACCACGCAGGAAAGCTTCAAGGAGCTTTTTTTAGAGCAGCCGAAAAAGGTAGCATACATATCCCTTACGCCTGACACCATGGGTGTAGACAAGGAGGATTATGCCTCGGATGAAGAATACAATCTGGCAATTGATACTGCAAGAAACAAAATAATTGAGGATATAAAAAAGCATGAGGGAATTGAGGGTGCGACGCTGACGCAGACCTTATCGGCTGTTTATCAGGGAATAGTCGGGAATGTCGGATATGATTTTCCGTTGCTCGAAAAAGAAGAAATCCCAACGTTTTTAAATCATATGGAGGCGAGGCTCATAGAAGGAAGGCTGCCTGAGGGAGACGGAGAAATTCTTGTGGATGAAACCGTTTTAAAAAATCAAAAAATGAAAATAGGCGGATATTTCAATGAGCAGAGCTTTGGTCGGACATTTCAGGTGGTTGGGGTGCTGGAATCGGAACACTTGGTCTGCGTCGGAACGCCTATGGGCTATACAAACTCAGGATGGTACATTGTAGTTTTATGTGATGAGGCAAATTCGGACATGACAAAGCTGCTTTCTGATATTGGAATTACGCCTACAGAAAATGATACGATTTTTGATGTACCTGATTGGGCTGATTCGTATAGAAACTTGGTGACGAAAGAGATTGATGTGGCACTGCTTGCAATTTTGATTGTTGTGAGTATCTTTTTGGCAATCTCAATCCTTGTGGCATATGTATCATTTATGCGGAGCAGGGTAAATGAATATTGTCTTTACGCATCCATTGGTTTTGGCAGAAAAGATGTATATGGGATGATAATGCGGGAGCTGTTTATTATTTTTGGGAGTAGCATAATAATCGGAGCTGTACTGGCTGTCTTTGCAATGGTTTTCCTTGGAACCTTTCTTTTGGAGCCGATGGGACTTATTTATAAATATTTCTATCCGAAACATCTGCTTCAGATATTGGCAGTGCTTGCTGCAATTATAGGAATTTTGCAGATACCGGTAACAGTAACGGTAGGTAATATCAAAACGATAGACATGATAGAAGAATAGAGGAGGAAACTATGTTTGAAATAAAAAATGTAAGTATGATCTATGACATGGATTCGGATGAGAAAATGTATGCCTTAAATGGGGTTGATTTGGTACTGCCTGATAAAGGAATGGTAGGGATTATCGGACCGTCGGGCAGTGGAAAGAGCACGTTGATGTATTGTATGTCCACGCTTAAAAAGCCTACGGAGGGAACGATTCTTTATAATGGGCAGGATATTACGGCATTTTCTGACAGACAGAGGGAAAGCTTACGCAGGAATGAATTTGGCTTTGTATTTCAAAAGCATTATTTGGTGCCATATATGACCGCAATGGATAACGTGGTTGTCGCAGGGATAAGCAATGACAAGGAATTAAAGGAAAGGGCGGCAGAAATTCTTTCGGCTTTGGGCTTAAAGGAACGGGATTTTAATAAGCGTCCGTCCAAGCTTTCGGGAGGACAATGCCAGAGAACTGCAATTGCAAGGGCAATCATAAATAATCCGAGGGTTATTTTTGCAGATGAGCCGACAGCGTCGCTGGACCATGAAAATGCATTTAATGTCATGCGGATTTTGAAAAAATATTCGGAGGACAGACTGGTGATTGTGGTAACTCATGACAGATCTATCCTTTCGGATGTAGACATGATTGTGGAAATTTGGGATGGAAGGCTTAGTAATGCAAAGCAGGAAAGGAAAAAAGATGAAGAATAAAAATCCGTTTTCGGCACTTTATTATATGAAGGAAAATAAGGGGAGGGCGATGCTGTGCATGTTTATGATGTTTTTGGCAAGCCTTATGTTCCTTGCAGGGAATTATATTTATTCGGCACCGTATACCTTTGAAAAGGAACTTGAATATTCGGATAAACTGGTAAGAATCAGTATGCAAAGTACAGATGAGGAATTTAAGGATTTTTTTGATTTTGTAGAGGTCGTGAAGCAGGATGATAAACTGGATATGGTTATGTCATCCGCCCTTGGATTTCCGAGCATGCAGCATGGAACCGTTCTAAATCTTGATATGGGTGGTTACTGCTATGTATTCAATTCTATTTCCGATATGGAGAAGGTATTTGACCATTTGGGAATAGAGGGAGATTTTTCAGGCTGTAAGCATAAGAGCATGATTATCAGTCAGGATTTTGCAAAGAATAAGGGAATTAAATTGGGAGATACGGTTGATAGAAGCTTTGCTGAAGAATTGGATACAGCCTATACGGTAGATGTACTGATAGACGATGGAAGCTTTTGCACGTTTTATCTCTATGAGGATGACAGCAACTTAGGTCGCATGTATGTTTTCAGCGATACCATGGAGGGGCAGGAATTGTACGATTATGTGAAAGAGCTGGCAGGAGACAGAAAGGTTCAGATTTCACAATCTGAGAGAGCTGTGGTTGAGGAGCAATTAGGTGTGTTTTACATTCTTTTTTACGTCATTGATGTTATTATAGCCGTTGTTCTTGCAGTTACGGTCAATTCGGTTGTCACGGGGCAGTATCTGAAAAGGACATACGAATTTGGCGTTTATAAGGCACTCGGAAGGAGCAAAAAGAAAGTGAAGGCGAAGGTCGCTGCAGAGGTGCTTGCCATGAATTTTGCCGCCTGCCTGATAGGATTTTTGGTTATTTTCACATTTACATATCTTGTGAATGAGCTGGTATATCAGCCGAAGGGACTGCATCTTGTGTACTTCTCAAAGCTGGGGCTGATTGGGTTTGTGATATGTGAGCTGCTGGTTCTTGCTCCTGTAATTTGGTCGAAGGGAAGAATGATGAGTAAGGCGGATGTTACGGAGTTTTAGGGGAATGTATGTAGACATGTATAGATAATGTGGCTGTAAAAATTTATGTTGGAATGCCCTTGGTTGTGTATTTTGGACACAGCTGAGGGCATTTTTCTAAATTAAAATCCTGATATACTGGCATAGAGTTTTAGTTTCGTAAAATATAAATAATTGTATGTTGAAAAAAATATTTGTATGATATAATATGCATGCATATACATTATATTTTGCGGAAAATATTGTAAATAGTACATCGTTAAACTTTGATTGATGATAGGATAAATGAATTTGTTTACCTAAAAGGAAGGGATATTTTTTGGTATTATATCATGGCAGTAATGTAGAAGTAAGAGAGCCAAAGTTGATTTTGTCAAAAAGATTGTTGGATTTTGGTGCTGGATTTTATCTTACCAGTGACTTTGAACAGGCGAAAAAGTGGGCAATCCGTACAACAAAAAATCGTGGAGAAAATGAACCCTTAGTATCTGCTTTTCATGTTGAAGAAAGCCAAATGCGTTCTTTTAATATTTTATTGTTTGAAAAACCAAATAAAGATTGGCTTCAATATATTTCGGCAAATCGGACAGGTGTGATAAAAGAGGATAAGTATGATATAATAATTGGACCAGTAGCAAATGACCAAGCAATCCGTACCGTTAATAATTATTTGAAGGGATATTTTTCAGAAGATATTGCGATACAGTTATTGCTTCCGCAAAAACTAAAAGACCAGTATACATTTAAGACGGAAAGAGCATTAAAAATTCTGAACTTTTCGGAGGTAATTGAAGTATGACACGATTAGAGCCCGAAATTATTGATTATTATAATGAAGCTGTGGTCAATATGATAATTGAAAAGTATGGCTATAATTTTATGGATGCTTTGCACGAGTTTGTATGTTCACAAACGCATGCAATGTTAGAAGATGAGGAACATGGTTTAATTTCGTATGGTGCAGGGGCTATTTTTGATATGTGGGAAGTCGAAAAAATCACAGGCAATCCATGTAATTCAATTTATATCAGAGGTGAGTAATATGACGGTTGAAATGCAGTTTTTTATGTATTTGCTTGAATACTATGCTGATTATAAAAATAAAAAAACGGCTGATGTTTTGCAGGAATGGGACGCATGTGGTATAACGCAGGAAATTTATGATAATTACTGGGGATATCACACTGAGCGGATAGAAAATGCTTTTATGGATATTGATAGTTTGCTTACTACGGGAAAACATGCCTGGTAAGGAGATATGATAAAACGAAGCGATTGTGAAGCTAGTGATTTTCAAAACTTAGTGGTTTCAAAAAGTGAGTTGTGCACAACGTATTATCTAAAAACATAGTTTCGCAATTGCCTAAAGAAATAAAATTTCGTAAGGAGATATTAGCATGAAGGCAGCAGTCTTTTTTCCGGGAATTGGATACCATACAGATAAACCGCTTTTGTATTATGGGAAGAAATTAGCAAGGGAGCTTGGTTACCATATCATCGAGGTGAATTATACAGGATTTCCCAAGGATGTAAAAGGGAATGAGGAGAAAATGAAGCAGTCCTTTGACATTGCCAGAAAGCAGGCAGAGGAGCTGCTTTGCAATGTGGATTTTAAAGCGTATGAAAGCGTTGTGTTTATCTCAAAGAGCATCGGAACGGTTGTGGCGGCAGTTTATGATAATGACTATACAGTGGGTGCAAAACACATTTATTTTACTCCTGTGCCACAGACCTTTTCTGTTGCAAGGGAAGAAAGCGGTATTGTACTGCATGGATTAAGTGATCCGTGGTGCGAAACTGCTGTGGTGGAGGAAGGCTGCCAAAGACTGGGACTTTCCCTGAAAACCTTTGCGGGTGCAAATCATTCATTGGAAGCAGGAAATTGCTTCAGGGATTTGGAAATTATAGGTGAAGCTTGTAAGTGTGTAGAGCTGGAGCTGTCTGGCAAAAGTGAAATTGGCCCTTCGTCATAAGGCGAAGGATTTTTCGCTTTATATGAAGGTTCTTTGGACTTCCGTATAAGGCAGGGTTAAAAAGCCTGCTAGGATTCGCCCAAAGTGCCGTTAAGGCTGTGGTAGCATAAAGAGTGCCGAAGGCACTGTGTTCCTTTATAGGAAAATTTGCTTATAGCTATGAAAGGACAATATTTTATGAAACTAAAACGTAGTTTTTATAATCGTGATACATTAGTAGTGTCAGAGGAATTATTAGGGAAAACATTAGTCCATGTTACGGAGGAAGGCATCACAAAAGGAAAAATCGTGGAGGTGGAGGCTTATATAGGACCGATGGATAAAGCAGCACATTCTTACGGCAACCGTAATTCCGCAAGGACAAAAATTCAATATGGCGAGGGTGGATATGCATATGTGTATTTAATATATGGCATGTACATTTGCATGAATATTGTTACGAACAAAAAGGATATGCCTGAGGTTGTGCTTATCAGGGCACTTGAGCCGCTGGAGGGTATCGACCTGATGAAAAAGAGAAGAAAAACGGACAAAATAAAAAACCTATGCAATGGTCCGGGCAAGCTTTGTCAGGCAATGGGGATAACCAAGGAAAATTACGGTGATGATTTGTGTGAAAATGTGCTGTATCTGGAAGATGAAATACCTGTACCAAAGGATTGTATTTTAAAAACAAAGCGGATAAATATAGATTATGCAGAGGAGGCAAAGGATTATTTGTGGAGATTTTCCATTCAGGATAATCCATATGTATCGAAGTAATATATGATTCGGTGCATAAATTAAATGCCGCTTGCTATATAGCTGTGATATAAGCAGCATCGTTCATAAATGAATCTCACCGATTTTGGTGGGATTTTTTAGGGAATTTCTCTGAATTTCCTATAGGCAGTATTAAAAATTCAATTGAAAAACATATCGCAATGTGTTAATATTTTCTTGGGAGTACCAAGATGGTAGGCGGTTAGCCCTCTTCGGAGGGACTGTGACCCTCCGTTTACATAGAAACCCATAAGGGAATCTGGGAAAGGAGGGCTAAGCCAATGGATATTTTAGGACTGATTGCAGTGTTGAGTTTTGGCTTGACCTGCTTTGGAATAGGATATTCTATCGGTAAGGATAGTAACAAAACGCACAAATAGCCGCCCACACCTGACAAGTTAAGCGACTATTTTGTACTTAATGAAATCGGGCTAACCGTCTATCGGTAACTCCTGTGGGGGCGTCTATAACAGCAGATGCCTCCACTTGCATTTAATATATCATAATTAGCAAAGGGTTTCAAGCATTATCTCGGCGAATTATTACCAATATCACATGATACATTTCTTGTTAAAAAATTCACACCTTAAAATTAGTATTTCACACCAATGGACAAAATATAAAAATGAAATAAGCCGATACATCAGATAAGGATTATTTCATAAAAACCAAAGGAAGTGAAACAGTTTATGAAAATAGCAGTCTGCGATGACGATAAAGCAACGAGGGGGCAAATTATTTCCTTGATAAAAGAGCAGGCAGGTTATGCTCAGATTACGGAATTTGCAACTGGGGAGGAGCTATTGAAGCGACAGGAGCACTTTGACATTTATTTTTTGGACGTGAAAATGGGGGAAGTGTCGGGCATGGACGTTGCAAAGCACATTCGCTGTGGGCAGGAGAAAAAAACAGGGGCAAAGAGTATTATCATTTTTGTGACAGGCTATGAAAAATATATGAACGATGCATTTGATGTATCGGCGTTTCATTATCTGTTAAAGCCTGTGGATGAAGAAAAGTTCAGCAATGTATTCGGACGGGCAGCAAAGGAGCTGCTGGCGGCAGATGAGCAGACAAAACGGTACATTTTGGTGAAAAGCACTGACACGCAGAGAAAAGTTTATATCAGGGATATTTATTATATTGAGAGTGCAAACAAAAAGGTCATTATTCATACGAAAATGGGTACATTGGAGTGTTATGGAAAGATGGAGGCGATGGAGCATATAACAGGCAGCAGCTTTTACCGTTGCCATCGCTGTTATCTTGTAAATATGGAGAATATTATTTCCTATAATGCAAGCACCATAGAGGTTGCAAATGGGGATAGGCTGATACTTGCACAGCGAAAATATAGTGATTTTGTCAAGGCATATATGCGGTATGTAAAAAATGGAGGGCTTATCAATGTCTGATATGGTATTCCTAGTCTGTATATATTTCATTGACAGTATATTCAGCGGTGTCTACACACGAAATTTTTTGCAGAAAAAATTTAGGAAACGGTCAGTGTGGGTGTTATGGACTGCTGTATATATGTTAATTCAGATTTTTGTTGTTGAACGATTGGACAACAAATTTTCATTCCATGAAGTCACAGGCATCATTTTAAATATTTGTATCCTGCTGTCCATGCAGCTTCTATTCTTTAAAGTGGATTTGCAAAAACAGTTTTTTGTTGTGTTCAGCTTTGTTGCGGGGAGAGAAATTGTAAAACATATTGTCAGTGTGCTTAGTATTGCCTTTGGTGAATTGCAGAATAAACTTTTAAATATTTTGCTGGAAAAAGATATACTAAATACAATGGACAGGGTGTATTTATGGCTCAACCTCTCCGTTATCGTTTTAATGCTTGTTGATTTGCTGGTGTATGCCCTGCTGTTGTTTGTGTATGTATTTCTCATGAGCAGAACATTTATAAAAAAAGATTATCCATTGCACTTGCAGGAAAATATGTTTTTGATTTTGCCATGTATTACGGCACTCTGCATTTCCGTGACAATAAAAAAGTTGATTATATCGGTTGAAAATGGAATGACAATTATGGTTTATGACACGGTTCCCGCTGCGAAGTTTTGGGTGCCGTTTATTTGCGTGCTTCTGTTTTTGACAATGATTGCCAGCGTTGTGTTATTTCAGAAATTGGTGGAGTACAACGAGGAGACAAAGAAGCGTGCCATACTGGAAAATCAAGTGCAGCAAATGCAACGGGAAATCTCGGAAATACAGGACGTCTATACGGATATGAGGGGACTGCGGCACGACATGAGAAGCCATTTGGCAAATATTTCCCTGCTTGTAAAGCAGGAGGGCGGTTCGGCAAATGAAGAATTGGAGCGTTACATTGGCAAGATGGAGGACACTGTAAAAAAGCTGGACTTTGCCTATCAGACAGGAAATCCCATTACGGATATTATTATTCATCAAAAGGGACAGGAAATGGAGAAAAAGCAGATACGGTTTGATGTGGATTTTACCTATCCGTCAAAGCTTTCAATAGATGTTTATGATATTGCCGTTATCCTGAATAATGCACTGGAAAATGCCATAGAAGCGTGTTGTAAGGTGGAGGAACAAAAACAGATAAGGCTGTCATCTTATGTGAAGGGGAGCTTGTTTTTTATTGAGGTTGAAAATGATTTTTGCGATACAGTTATCATTGAGGAAGAAAACGGCTTGCCAATCAGCAGCAAAAAGAATAAAAAGCTGCATGGTATCGGCATTTCAAATATTCAAAGATGTGCCAAGAAGTATATGGGCGATATTGATATTGTAATTACTAATACAGAGAAAAGAAAGAAATTTAGCCTTACTGTAATGATGAATGGGAAGCCTGCGGTGGCAAATTGATACAACACTATAATTTCACACCCAAAACAGAGTGGTTCACGGCAAATTTATAATAGTCAAAATAAATAATACGATAAATAAAGTAGTAGCTATCTGAAATGGAAAGACAAGGCTGATAAAATTCGAGGAGGGCAAAATTATGGCAATTACAGGAGTAAATGATTATACACGGTACAGTAATTACTGTACTGACACGAAACAAAAGAACGGTCCTGAAAGTGCGAGAAAAACGACAGGCAATCAGGCAACAGAGAAAACATACAGTAATACTCGTGAGTATGGAGCGTATTTGACGGAAAAATATGGCTGCCTGAAAAACTCAGATTATACTGTAGCAATAAACAGTTCTCTTTTAGCAGAAGCCGCAAATGATGAAAAAACATCTATGTGGCTGGAATACAATTTATCCTTGATACCAAAAGTAGTTAATAATATAAAATCAACGGTAGCAGCACAAGGTGCAAAATTGATAAGCTGCAATATCACTATGAACGGATATGACAGTATGACGACAGAAGTTGTTACTCAGGTTGAAGCTGACCCGGGAACAGAGAAAGCAAGAAAAGAGCTGGAAGAAAAAATTAAGGAGAGACGAGAAGAAAAGAAAGCAGAGGAAGAAAAAGCAGCAAAAAGACAGGCAGAGAAAAAAGCAGCCCAAGAAGCAGGGACAGAAACGGGCGAATATACCGTAAGTGTTACAGGAACGGATATAAAAGCTGTTTCGCAGAAGATTATTGCTGTGTCTCTTGGCACAGATGCCTCGGCAGGAGCAAGCTTTGATATAAAGGCGTAGGTATTGTTATTCTTGTATTTTGCAGAGGGCTTAAATATACCTTTATGGACTGTTGGATTTTTAGGAATTCTTTTAAAACAAAAGGTGGTAAGAATGAAGAACCAATCCATAGTATCTCCAACAGTATAGCATACAGTCCTTGGAGAGGGACTATAAACACTACTACTTTATAATACGAGGAATGGTGACTGATATGTCAATGGAGATTACAAACAATTATAATCATTATGCATTAAATTATACGGATAACACGGAAAATTCAGATAATAGGGCGATAAAGAGAAAAACAAATATATCAACAAACAGTAAGGATAAGGTATAGGAATATTATGAGAAACTATGTAAAAAGTTTGGAAATATTACATTTAACACAGGTGGCAGAAATGTGAGTGGAAATGAAAATAGAGTTGTTTTAAATCTTTCTAGTAAATGTCTTGAGAAAATGGCAAACGATTCAGAATTTGCAAAAAAAGTAGAGTTTAATTTGAATGGTATGGTTCAGGGACAGAAAAATATGTTTACACAAGCTAAGGCAGACAATGTAGTGATACATGGTGTTACGGTTATAATGGACGCTGATGGGAATGTTTCTGTTACTTGTGGTGGTATGACAAGAACCAACGGTGCAAAACAAAATTCAACTATATTAAATACAGATGAGAAACAAAAAGAAAAATTGGATAAAAAGCATGAGAAAGGAAAAAGTTTAGAGGTAAAAACAAATACACCAACAAACAGCAAGGATAAGGTACAGGAATATTATGAGAAATTATGTAAAAAATTTCCACAGATAAATTTCAATACAAATGGTGGTGTGTTGGCAAGCAATAGTGGCAAAGTTACTGTAAATCTTTCGTATGACTGCTTGAAGAAAATGGCAAATGACCCTGAATTTGCAAAGGAAATAGAATGGAATTTGTCAGGAGAAGCGGCAGCAAATTCAATGGTTTATGGGTGGGCGAAAAGAGATGGTGTCGTGCTTGGAGGAAGAACTGTTACATATGATGCAGATGGAAACAGGCAGTCGTCTTGTGGCGGCATGAGAACTGCAAATGCAGGAAATGGAAATAGTGATGTTAATAAACTACAGAAAAAGTATAAGGCAGAGGAAGAACGTTATTTAAAGGCAAAAAAGAAACGTGAAGAAAAAGAGAAGATTGATAAGAAGCGGGCAGAGAAAAAGATAGAGGAAGAAAAGGCGGCTGAAAGACAGGCGGAGAAAAAAGCAGCCGAAGAAGCGGGGACAGAAATGGGTAAATATACCGTAACAGGAACGGATATAAAAGCTGTTTCGCAGAAAATTATCGCTGTGTCTCTTAGTACAGATGCCCCGACAGGAACAAGCTTTGATATAAAGGCGTAGGTGTTGTTATTCTTGTATTTTGCAAGAGGGATTAAAATATACTTTTATGGACTGTTGGATTTATAGGAATTATTTAAAAATGAAAGGAATGGTGACTAATATGTCAATGGAGATTACAAACAATTATAATCATTATGCAGCAAGCAGTACGAATGTAGCAAAAAATGTAGGTACCACAAAGGAAAGTAATGTAATAACAAGTGTTGTGGAGCTGAAAACCTCGACGCCCGGTGTAACCAAAAAAGAGGAGATAAAGACAGGCTATAAAAATGTAAATGACTATTCCAAATATTTACAGGGAAAGTACAGTTATATGAATATAGGGACAACCTCAATGGAGGGTGTTCCGACAACGGTTTCAGTCTCAGGTGCATTTTTAGAAAAATGCATGAATGACCCTGAAAAGGCTAAATATTTGGAGGAGAATCTGGCGGCTATTCCTGATTGTGCCGCATATGCCGTATCTCATTCGTTGGGAACCTTGACAAGTCTTACCTACAAATTTGATGCCGACGGAAATATAACCATAATATCATCGGGTACAAATGATCCTGATGGAAAGATAGCACGGGAAAATGCAAAAAGAAAAGCACAGGAAAAGAAAACGGCAGAGGAAAAGGCATCCAAAAAGCGGGCAGAAAAAAAGGCAGAGGAAGAAAAAACAGCGAAAAAACGTGCAGAGCAAAAAGCAACCGAAGAAGCAGGGACAGAGCTGGGAACGTATACGGTAAGTGCAACAGGTACAGATATAAAAACGGTTACGCAGAGGGTTGTCACGGCATCGATTGATACATCTGCGTCCACAGGGGTAAGCTTTGATATTAGGGCATAAGTAAAGTACACAAAAATCCTCTAAAATTTGTCGATAGGGAAAAGCATATCAGAAATGTTGCAAATGGCTGGTATCGTTATAATTCTCGCTTTGCACTGTCCATTTACGTTATCAAAGTGTCTTTTCACGTCATCGGCATTAGTTAGAAATTTATATGTTCCGATAGTTTAAGGGAGAGCCAAAGGAGAACATATGATAAAAATGCAATATGCGGTGGTGAAAAGGACATATGAAAAATATGTATGTGATGTTTTTATCTGCCTTGTAAAGCATGAGGTGGATAAATACATGAGAGATACGGGCGTTACGGCAAAGAAAAACGAATTTAGTGAACCGTGTTGTTAGGAGGAGAAAAAATGAGTATTTTAGGAGTAAATGACGTTTTAGCGGGTGCATATCAATATGCAAACAGGACACAAAAAACAGCCATAAGTGGAGCAAGTTTTACGGAGCAGTTACAGAAAACAGGGGAAGCGGCAGGTACGTCAAAGGTAGATGCCTACACGGAATATTTGAAACAGAGATATGGGGCAGGGGTGTCTATCCAGAATGTAGGAAAAGACCAAAGCAGCATAGATCGTATTGGTGCGGGAACTGCGGGGACTGGAAATGTTGTTATTGCGTCAAATATTTTGGAACAAATGGCAAATGACCCGGAAAAAGCTGCCTATTATGAGAAAAAAATACAGGAACACTTTGATTCCCTTCCACAGACGGAGGCTTTTATGGCAGCAATCGGACACAAGATTACTTCCTGCGGAGTAATAATACATGCGGACGGAACTGTGACCTATTATCTTAGCGGTGAGGAATCACCAGAAAAGAAAGCAAAGGTAGAAGCTGAACAAAAGGCAAAACAGAAAAAGAAAGCGGCACGACGTCAAGAGAATTTGAAACGCAGTCAAGAAGCAACGGAAAAACGTAGGCAGGAGATGGAGAGAGCATACAGGAAACAAACTATGGAGGAAGTAATTGCAAGCTATATGGTAGACACAAGCGGGGTTACATATACAACTACATCAGAGGTTATGAGTTCCGCAATTGAGGCTTACGAGAATCACATCATGGAAGCAACGGGCATTTTGGAATAAGACAAAATATGTCCAGACTTATCATAAGAGGCATAGGTGGTTCTGAATGACTAAAGAACCGTCAATAAATATTGATAACAATGGAGAAACACATATAGGAAGGGCAACAATATGGATATACAGGCAATTTTGCCACAAAGCAGTAATATTGTAAATTCATCAAGCAACGCAATAAAGCGTGGAGATGGATTTGAGAAGCTTCTACAGCAGGTAAATGAAAATACAGATATTGCCGAAATGAAGAAATTTCTGGACGAAAGGTTTAATGTTAATACGGTTGTTGTAGATAACAGTTGTGCAAAAACAGATGCAGAAGCAGAATTGTATGATACTGCAATGTTAGAAAAATATGATTTGCATGGTGGTAGAACTGTAATTATTTCAAAGGAAAGCCTATTCAGAATGAAAAAGGATAGTGCCTTTCGGCAGAAAGTGTATCAGTCAATCGCAGATATGCCGTGGTCAGGTAAATTGACTGGCGGCTTGGTAAAAAGTCACGGAGTGTTTATCCATGAAGATGGAACAGGCGGCTACTATTTGGAGTTTGATTGGGGAGAGGAAGAAGACGAAAAAAAACCTAAAAAATCTAAGAGAATATATGGTGATAGTTCGGAATTAAAGGACCTAAATACGCTTACCCATAACGAATTAAACAACATTGGACGTCAAACAGATATATTACCTTCCTTAATGGGGGCAAATTTTATCGGCAAGAAGAAAAAATAAATTGTCCGGAAAAATTTAAGATGCAATATTTTTATGTGTTTAATGGATAAAATTCTGTTATAATAAATGCGTATTCAAAAGAAACCTATATTGATTTGGGGAGGATAAATTACGATGCAAGAGATTAAATGTCCTAGTTGTGGAGAAGTTTTTTTAGTCGATGAAACCGGATATGCACAGATTGTCCAACAGGTAAGGGATAAAGAATTTGATAAAGAGCTTAAGAGGCGTGAAAAAAATTTTGAAGAAGCAAAAGAAAATGCATTGAAAATTGCACGGATGGAGCAAAAGGATGAATTTGATAAAATCCTGTCGTCAAAAGAGGCAGAAATAAATGAAAAAGAAAAAATGATTGAACAATTAAATTCTCAAATTCGTAGCAACGAAACAGAGAAAAAACTTGCAATAAATGAGGTTGTCAGCGAAAAGGAAAAAGAGCGGGAAAAAGAACTGGAAAAGAAAAATGCTGAAATTATGGAGCTGAAAAGCCAATTATCAACGAAAGAAACGGAAAGGTTATTGAACGAACAGGCTTTACGGAAGGAATATGAGGGAGCTTTAAAGCAAAAAGATGAGCAGATTGAGTATTTTAAGGATTTTAAAGCCCGCCAATCTAATAAAATTGTAGGGGAAAGTCTTGAGCAGCATTGCCTCAATCAATTTAATTCAATCAGAATGGCTGCTTTTCCGAATGCTTATTTTGAGAAGGACAACGATGCCAGAACCGGAAGTAAGGGAGATTTTATTTTTAAGGAGTCAATGGATGGAACAGAATTTATATCCATTATGTTTGAAATGAAAAATGAAATGGATGAGACGACAACCAAGCATAAAAATGAGGATTTTTTTAAAAAGCTTGATAAGGACAGGAAAGAGAAAAACTGTGAATATGCGGTATTGGTGTCACTGCTTGAGATTGACAGTGATTTATATAATCAGGGGATTGTAGATGTTTCTTACAAATATGAAAAGATGTATGTAATCCGTCCACAATTTTTTATTCCAATGATTACGTTATTGCGAAATGCGGCATTAAGGTCTTTGGAATACCGGCAAAAATTTGAAGTGGCAAATAGCCAGCAGATTGATATTTTGCAATTTGAAGCCAATATGAACGATTTTAAGAATGGGTTTGCACGTAATTACCGTCTTGCAAGTGAAAGGTTTAAAACGGCTATTGATGAGATAGATAAGACAATTACCCATTTGCAGAAAACAAAAGAGGCACTTCTTTCCTCTGAAAATAATCTCCGGCTGGCAAACGATAAGGCAGACGATTTAAGCATAAAAAAATTGACAAAAAATGCACCTGCAATAAAAAATATGTATGATGAAATAAAAAATAAGTAAGCTATGGATTGTCGGAGTATGGGTGGTTATGAGACAAAAAACATTCCCTAACACCCTGTCCCATCATATGCAGTTCGTTCCACATAGGTCATCATGGCATTGTTTCTCCAGCCGTGTGCAAATGCCAGCAGCAGGACAGAAGCATATACGAGCAGCGGCTTGTCAAAGAAAAAGCCTGATACCAGTATGGCAAGTATGCAAATGCCAAGAAAACACATAACGGCTATATGCTCTTTTAACCATTTCTTTTTATAAAAAACAATTTTGTCGTGCAGGGTAAAGCTGCTGACACGGATTGCCTGTGCCAGATTTTCCTCGGCAGCCTCCTTGTACGCTTCCTCAGATAAGCGTTTGCCGCTTAAAATTTCATTGATGCTTACGGAAAACAATTCACTCATTGCAAGTAAAGCGTCAGCAGGAGGAAGATATGTGCCTGTTTCCCAGCGGGAAACGGTTTTGTTGGTCACGCCTATCTTTTCTCCGAGCTGTTCCTGTGTAAGCCCCTGCTCTTTTCTGAGTGTTGCGATAAATTTACCGATTCTGACTAAATCCATTTGTACCACCTCTTAAAAATATAGTTAGAGATGAGCAAAACTCATTCCTTTCAAAAAGTGAATCATACATTTTGCACAACGTATTATCTAAAAACATAGTTTAGCAATTGCCTATTTAGTTATCTATATTGCACAACTAAGTTTTGGAAATAGTACGTTTCGCTCATGGTTAAATATAGCATGTCTAAGCTTTTTTGTCTTTCCCATAAACAGCGAATTTAGGGAAAACGGTACAGTTTAAGCAGTTCCCAATACAGCCTCATAGATTTTCCTGTCACTATCCTTAAAGACATTGAAAATAATCCGTTCCATAAAATCGCCCTGAGATTTCAAAAAAGAAGTTACTGTATCGCAGGCTATTTCGGCAGCCTTGTCATTTGGAAAGTGAAATTCTCCTGTTGAGATACAGCAAAATGCAACGGATTTAATATTGTTGTCCACGCAGCATTGCAGTACAGTTTCATAGCAATTTCGCAAGTCATGGCAAAGAGCATCGTTTAGTCTGCCATATACAATCGGACCAACCGTGTGAATGACATAATCACATGGGAGATTATAGGCTTTGGTCAGGGTTGCCGTGCCTGTAGGCTCCTCATAGCTTTTTCCGTACTGGATACGCCGCTTGCCCATAATGTGATTACATTCGTTTCTAAGCTGAAGCCCTGCGGCACTGTGAATAGCGTTGTCAATGCATCTGTGGCATGGCACAAAACAGCCAAGCATCTGTGAATTGGCAGCATTTACAATGGCACCGACCTTAAGCCGTGTAATGTCGCCCTGCCAAAGGGAAATTTTTGACTGTTCCTTTATGGTTGGAATATCCGATAATGAAACAACGCCCTTTGTATTCAGCTCGTCCTGTAAGTAGCTGTCCTGCAAATTCGTTAATTCATCAGAAAGCTCCCGTGGCATGCGTATGTTCATTAAGCCCCGGATTAAATTTTTCCGTTCCGTTTCTGACGCAGGAATGGCAATCTCTTTGTATTGCTCAGAGTCTGCTATCAGAAGCTTTAATAATTCATCTGTTTTTTCCATTTTGTCACTACCTCGTATACCTATTTTTAAAATAATATAGTTCATATATAACTTATTATATCAAATTTAAAAAATCCAGTTGCCCGTCCTTCCACGATTTTTGGTCTGCCTGCGTTATCACATCTTGCTCCGTTACCTCGCCGACAAGAAGCGGCGAGGAAGCGTTATGCAGGCGTCTGTTTTTTGCAACTGCTTCAGCGTTGTAGTTGGCATAGCAATATAAACAGCCATGCCCGCAGGTGTTGTAGGCACCGATGTCTGCACCGAGCAGGCAGGAACATTCCTGGCGTGCCGTTTTCTTTTGTGGTACGGCAAGCCTGCATCCGATGGCTTGTTCCAATACTGCTTTTGACATGCAACCGTCAGCATCTACATTTTCTCTGGTGAGTGCTTCATTTTCACAGCATAAATGTATCTGTAACCCATGTTCCTTGGCAATTCCGGAAAATGCATCGATTAAGGCTTCCTGCTCATCGTTTGTGACGCTGCGGATTCCTTTGAAATTCCGTTTCGTTTTCTTATACAAATCAATAAAGCTTACCACACATTGGTTTGTATATCCTGAAAGTGCACTTGCCATTTGGCGAAATTGCTCAATATGATAGCTTGCCGAATATTTGTCCGTAACAAAAATTGGGTCGTACCGCCAGCTTATTTTCCCTTTTCCCACAAGCTGGGAAAGCCGCTGAAACTGTTTTATAACTTGTTCCTTTAGCGGCACATACGGTTCAATATCCCGTTCATATGGCGTGATGGTTACAAACCAAAACATGTCAAAGGATGACAAGAGAAAAAGCCTGTCAAGCATTGGGAACGGATTTTTGGTACAAAACACGATGACGTCAATTACATCAGGGGTCAGCAAATATTTCGTTATTTGCGTCGGATAGTAAGGGTTGCGTGCATATACATAGCCCTCTTTTATGCGGTTAAAAAACCAGTCGCTGTAATAAGCAGGTATATCCGTCCTGCTGCCTGTATTTAGTATCACGAAAATCCCTCCTTTTTGGAAAACATAGAGATGAGCAAAACATTACTTTTATGAAATTTCGTTGTACAACATAGACAAATCACCGCAAGGCACGCTTTCGCTATGTGTTGCATGTAACGGTACATAAAATGCCTTTGTCCTCAGGACATACCTCGATAAGTACTGACGGCTTGATGGTCCTAAGGAATCTGTCTGCTTCGCAGTCACCTTAGGACATTCAATGCCGTGCTTGTGATAGTGTCTATATTGCACAACTAAGTTTTGAAATAGTACATTTTGCTCACGGCTATGAAAAACAAATTACGCATCTATCATTGAGTGTATCACAAAATTGATGTCATCGTTCATACAAATTGACTTAAATTTAATTTCCGCAGGAGCAAATGTCTCGCCCATATTTAAGCATGCATAATCAGCACTTTTCCAATTGTATGTCATGTTCCAAAACGGATACTTGATAATGGCAGGGGTGTTGTACCCCACGCCCAGCTCCAAAAACAATGTGGCAGTGTGCTTGTGTCGTTTTAAAAATACCTCGTATCGTTCAAGGGCTTTGTGCCAGCCCTCGTCCTGTACAAACGTGTCATCTGCCCGGAGATTCATGCTCATTGGCTTGCCACATTTCGGACAGTGGGGTATCAGCTCGTCAGGGACAGTCATTTTTGCAGAAATTCCTTCAGGCAGATACAAATTGTTGTCGGTATCTATCCGCCAGCCCTGTGCCTGTACCATTTTCAAAATTGTATCATAGTTGTCATAGGTTTCCTCGTGGCATGGCTCGCTGCACTGAAATAAGCCGTAATCTCCCTGTGTATAGTACAGTCTCTTTTTATCGAAGACTGCCCTTTGGAAGCAGTGGTCCACATTGGTCGTAATGACAAAGTAATCCTTATCCTTCACGAGCTCGTAAAGCTCTTTGTAAAGTGGCTTTGGCGGGTTTGTATAACGGTTAATATAAATGTATCTGCTCCAGTATGCCCAGTGCTCATTTAAGGTTTGATATGGGTAAAAGCCGCCGGAATACATATCCCTAAAATGATATTTGGAAGCAAAGTCTCCAAAATAGTTCTGAAAACGCTTCCCACTGTAGGTAAAGCCCGCTGCAGTTGAAAGTCCTGCACCTGCCCCGACAATAACCGTTTCTGCCTGCCTGAGCTTCTCCCGTAATGCCTATATTTTGTCAATTTGGTTTGTATGTTCAGCGTCAACTGTGTTTTTTCTGTCACGCAGCATGGGAAAGTCCTCCTTTTTTAACAATATTGTAACAGGAGAAGCAGAAGGAGAAAAGTACGCACATTTTTGTAACCTATGATATAATATACACGAAAGCAATGAGCAGTGCAGATTGTAATCTGAAAAAACGGCTGCTTGCAGAACTTTTTTCAGATTACAGTTTGATAGGGCGAATGCCCGTGAGCGAGATGAATCGTAACGAAATCGAGCTGCACTGTGGACACATGGTATATATATGTAAATGTATATTTTACTTTGCGAAAGAACATTGCAAATGGTACATCGCCAATCTTTGGTTGACGATAAGGTATATGTTTATTTTTTGGAGATAACTGCTATGTCGTTGGATGCCATACAGAAAAGAAGAAGTATCAGAAAATTTCAGCAAAAAGCTGTGCCAATGGAGCTGATAAACAAAATTTTGGACGCAGGAAGGGCGGCACCGTCTGCGAAAAACAGACAGCCGTGGCACTATATTGTTTTTGCAGGTGGGCATAAAAAGGAGCTGCTTGATGCCATGGAAGATGGACTGAAGAGAGAAGAACAGGGCATAACGGATTTGCCCAAATCACGCTATGGTCTTGCAGATGCCCGAAACACGCTTCGGATTATGCAGGAGGCACCTGTTATCATTCTTGTTATGAATACAAATGGAAAATCGCCGTTCCTTTCCCTTGGTAATGATGAAAGGATAGCAGAGATTTGTGACAGCCTTGCTATCGGTGCCGCAGTTGAAAATATGCTGCTTGCAGCAGAGGAGCTTGGTCTGGGTGCCCTGTGGATTGCCAACACCTGCTTTGCTTACAGGGAGCTTATTTCCTATTTGAATACGGACAAGCAGCTTGCCTGTGCAATCGCAATAGGGTATGCGAATGAACAGCCCGATAAAAGACCGCGAAAGCCATTTGATGAGATTGTTGAATATAGATTATAGGAGGATTTAAAATGGCAGTATCAAATATAAAAGTAGTTTTTCATAGTGATATTAAAAAGGTGTGGGATACAGTTACGTCACTTCATAACTATGCGTGGCGGAGTGACCTGGATAGGATAGAGATAAAAGACGAAAAAACATTTGTTGAATACACAAAGGAAGGCTATGCGACTACCTTTACTATTACCGTAACCAAGCCGTGTGAGCGATGGGAATTTGACATGGAAAATGACAATATGAAAGGACATTGGACTGGCATATTTACGAAAAAGGGCGATGAAACAAAGTTGGATTTTACGGAAACAGCAGAGGCAAAAAAATTTTTTATGAAGCCTTTTGTAAAACTGTATTTGAAGAAACAACAGAAGCAGTATATTTCAGACTTACAGAAGGAATTATCTAATTTGCCAAATTAAAAAATACAAAATGACGATTTGGATTTTTTGTAGTACAATCAATTTGGAAGCTTATGCAAGGAGGTTGCGTATTATGGCAAGGACAAATGTAGAAATTACTTCGGTAAATATTACTGTACCCACAGAAATGGTATCTTATGTTGCGATGGAAGACAAAGATATGGTGTTACAGAGAAATGCCCTTTTGTTATATCCATATATAAAAAATCTGACAATTTCACATGGAAAAGCAGCGGAAATGCTTGGAATATCGAAATGGGAACTGATTGAACTATATAATAATTTGGGATTGGCATACTTAAATATGGATATTAGCGAGGTTGAAGAGGAAATTCAGTGTTATCGCAAGATGAAAGAGGAGATAGTATGATTATTATATCGGACACAACACCATTGATATCATTGCTTAAAATCGGACGCTTGGAGCTTTTGCATCACCTCTTTGGTGAAATACAGATACCATATGCGGTATATAGGGAATTAACTTCAAACGATAACTTTAAACGGGAAGCAATCGAGATTCTTCAATCAGAGTATATTCAAAAGGTTGATGTAGAAGATAAAAATCGGTTGCTTTATTAAGGCGGGCTACTGGATTGGATGAAGGAGAAAGTGAAGCAATTATTTTATCTGATGAAATGAAAGCGGATATTCTATTGATGGATGAACTGAAGGGTAGACAAGTGGCAAAACAAATGGGGCTAAGGATTATGGGTACGGTTGGCATACTAATGACCGCATTTGAAGAAAAGTTATTGTCTGCTGATGAAATAAAGCAGTGTATTAATGTTATGAAAAATAATGGAAGACATATTAGTGAGCAATTGTACGAACAATTGATGGAAAAAATTAATGAATAAGGAAATAGACACGTTAATTAAGACAGAATAAAGAAGCTGTAAATGGTAGTTAATGATGCCATGGTTTCACTTAGTAAAAGCGACCCCGGAAACGTCAATGGAAGCGACAGTTCCGAGGTCGTTTGTTTCTTATAAACTTAAATTCTTCCACAACCAGTTACTGAGTTATTTCAAAAATGTGCGTTATCCATTATCTGTCATCATACGGTGTTCTTATAACTGCGTGGTGTTCAACTCCAAAACTTACATTACCCTTTATCACCCCGCAGGGCAACCTCCCGTTCCTGTATCTCAGGCGGGGTCTGTTCGTATCGTGCAAAGGAGTAGGAGTATGTGCCGCTTCCACCGGTTATGGAGCGTAAATCGGTATTGTAGCCGTAAAGCTCCATGTATGGAATATCGGCAACAATTTCCTGGTAGCCATTTTCCCCAGGGTTCATGGAAAGAATACGGGCACGGCGTTTGTTTAAATCGCCCATGATATCACCGGTATATTTGTCAGGGACAAGCACCTTTAAGGAGGCAATCGGCTCTAATAAAATAGGCTTCGCTTCCATAAAACCTTTCTTGAAGGCTTGTATGGCGGCAACCTTAAATGCCATTTCTGAGGAGTCAACCGTGTGGTATGAGCCGTCATATAATACTGCCTTCACGCCGACAGCAGGGTATGATGCCAGTGGTCCGTTTGCCACAGCCTCTTGTATTCCCTTTTCAACGGCAGGGAAATAATTTTTAGGGACAGCACCGCCGACAACACATTGGTCAAATACATATGGTGTTTCCAAATCTCCCGATGGCTCAAAGGTCATTTTTACATGACCGTACTGTCCGTGTCCGCCGGATTGCTTCTTATACTTATATTCAACATCAGATTTTTTCAGTATGGTTTCGTGGAACGCTATCCTTGGTTTTTCAAGCTCAATTTCAACCTTATATCTGTCTAGGAGCTTTGAGACCACGACTTCAAGATGCTGGTCGCCTATTCCGTATATCAGGGTTTGCCCGTTTGCGGCATCATTTTCAACCTTGAGGGTTAAATCCTCGGACATGAGCTTTTGCAGTGCCTGGGAAACCTTATCATCGTCGCCCTTCTTTTTTACGGTATATCTCTTATATGTATAAGGGGTGGAAATGTTAGTACGCAGGTAG
This sequence comes from Bacteroides sp., assembly GCA_023666705.1. Lineage (GTDB taxonomy): Bacteria > Bacillota > Clostridia > Lachnospirales > Lachnospiraceae > Coprococcus_C. The sequence continues at coordinate 105,440 of JAMPBO010000004.1, read as the reverse complement.
GCAACAGGATTTTTTTGCGTGGAAAGTGAATCGGTTGTTGTAACGGAGGTAAGCTTTGCCAAAGCACCGATATCGCCTGCATGCAGCTCCTTTGTTTCCTCTGGCTTATTGCCACGCATCACATAGAGCTTTCCGATTTTTTCCTCGACACCCTTATGGTGGTTGTACATGATGTCGTCTGTTTTTAATACACCTGAATTAACCTTGATGAGGGAATATTTACCAATAAATGGATCCGCAATGGTTTTCCATACATAAGCAGATTTTGGTTTTGAGAAATCATAGTCAGCATGAAATATCTCGTTTGTTGTTGTGTTGATGCCTGAGCAGCTACGCTTTTCAGGACTTGGAAGATATTTTACGATGTCAACCATCAGCGTGTAGATGCCCCGTGCCAATGTATTAGAGCCCATAAGCACAGGCACAATGCCGCCCTCAGCCACATTTACCCTGAGTGCCTGCCGGATTTCGTTTTCTGAAAATTCATCGCCGTTAAAATAACGCTCAAGAAAATCATCATTTGTCTCAGCCACAGCCTCCATAAGTGCCGTCCGGCATATTGTTAAGTTTTCCTCGGAATATTCAGGAACGTCCATTTTTTCCACGTCGCCATGTGAGGTCCAGCGTTTTGCACGCTGCTGTAACACATTTACATATCCGACAAATTCCTTGTTTTCACGTACAGGAAGATGGAACGGTGCAATGTGCTTGCCGTACATATCCTGTAAATCCTGCACTACCTGTCTGTAGCTTGCGTTATCGTTATCCATATTGGTAACGAATATCATCCGTGGCAGCTTATATTTTTCGCATAGCTCCCATGCTTTTTTTGTTCCGACCTCAATGCCGTTTTTGCCTGATACTACGATGATGGCAGCATCAGAGGCTGATACCGCTTCCTCAACCTCCCCGACAAAATCAAATGCACCGGGCGTGTCTAAAACATTAACCTTTGTATCCTCCCATATGATGGGAATAACTGAGGTGTTGATGGAAATATGACGCTTTATTTCCACCTTGTCATAGTCGCTTATCGTATTGCCGTCCGTGACCTTCCCCATTCGTGTTGTCATTTTAGCAAGGTATGCCATGGCTTCCACAAGGCTTGTTTTCCCGCAGCCGCTATGACCGAGCAATACAACATTTCTAATTTTGTCCGTGGTGTAAATATTCATAGGAGACCCCCTTCCTGAACCATCGCCGTATTTTAAAATCTGCGTCGCAGAATGTCCGCACTTGCATTTACATGGCAAAACCATGTAAATAACTGAAAATACAGCACAGTGTGTAAAGTTACGATTGCATATACATAAAGATGTGTCTTGTTGTTTTGGAATAATTTTATCACAATAAGGGACTGTATGCAATTATTATAAAGTCATTGTAACCTATGGTACAGTAAATAGTTTCAAACATGGGAACTGATACTAAGAAGGAGGATTGGACTGACCTTGGATTTTCAGTTGGCAACAGGCTTGTTATTTTGGTTGAAAGCCAGTCTGCCTGGACAGTATATTATTTTCTATGAACGATATAAAGAAAGAAGTGCCCTCAACCTTGGACGGTGTCGGGCACTTCTTTTGTACTACTGCATTTGTAACCGGGCGGGAGCGGGCTTTTACGTTATCCCTCGATTGTGATATATTTTTGCTCCTCAACCTGAGGGTATTTTTGTTCCGGCTTCGGGATAGACAGCTTCAATACGCCGTTTTCATACTTTGCGTGAATGTCCTCCTGTTTCATATCTTCACCTACATAGAAGGAACGGCTCATACTGCCTGCGTAACGCTCATGGCGGACATATTTGCCAGATTTGGTTTCTTTTTCATCTTTGTCAAGTCCCTTTGCCGCCTTAATTACCAAATAGCCGTCGGTAAGTGCAAGAGAAAGTTCCTCCTTTTTAAAGCCAGGCAGGTCAATGTCTACTTCGTAGCTGTCATCATGCTCCTGTACATCCGTCTTCATCATGTTAGCCGCATTGTGTCCGTATAGCTTTTTTTGGACCTTTTGCATGGCTCTGTCGTCCCATACAGGGAAATCGAAAAAGCCGTCAAAGAAATCGTCAAATAAGCTCTCTCTAAAAATACTAGGTGTCATCATAGGTCATCTCTCCTTTTTTGATTAAAAAGTAATTTGTTGTTCTATATGTGTTATAACATATATATTAGCACTCGTCAAGAGTGAGTGCTAATAATTTATGTGAACTTTCTGTGTATTTGGATAGAAATGGCATAAAATATAGAATTGTGGCGAACAACGTTAAAATTTAAAAATAAAACATCCGAACTGTAATTTATGTGATATAATGAGCATTACAGAGTTTTGTGCCTGCACAAAAAATTATAATGCGAAAAGTGCATGGAGTTGATAAGTAGGATGAAGCGTAGCAGAATTGAGCTACACTGATAGAGGAGGGCGAAATTGGGAGGAGCCCTGAAAAAGGTATGCGGAGGAATAAACATGAGAAAGAAAAAGTCGTTACAAGAGATTATTTATGCTGTTTTTCTTTTGGTGGCTATTATCGTTTTATTTTTTTGGTTTACGTCACAAAACAGCAAACGTACAGAGGGGCAGAACAGGGATTATGCGGCGGATTCTGCCCAAATGAGGGCGGAGCAGATTGACAATGAGTTAAACAATGCCCTAAGCCGCATCAATACATATGCATATTATGTGGGAGAGGGTCTGGACGAGCCTGTTATCACGGTACAGATGCTGAAAAGGATGGAAGAAAATTCTCAGTTTGACGCAATTATGTTTACAGATTTAGATGGTGTGGATTATGCGTCTGACGGACGGACGCATGATGTTACAAAACGAAATTTTTATATAGATGGCATCAAGGGTAATAGCAACATGGATATTATATTTGACCCGCATTTTTTTGAAAATACAGTGGCATGGTGCTTTTATGCACCTATATATTATGATGGAGAAATTATAGGTGTATTAAGAGGTGCACTCCTTGCGGATGAATACCTGAAAAATATACTTGCCACCAAATATTTTGGAGAGGAGGCACAGGTGTTTTTATGTACCAATGAGGGCAGGGTGATTACAAGCACGAATGATACAGAACATGAAGGGCACATTCTTGATATTTTGCTGGCGGAGGGAATGATTGACAAAGACATAGCCAAACAGGCACGTGAAATTTTTGATAATGGCGGAACGGGTGCTTTTGCGTGTACCGACTCCGATGAAACGGACAATCTTTGCGTCACATATCTGCCTCACAATAACTATGTTCTTGTACAGACATTTCCTAAAAATATAACACAACGCATGACGAATGCGGCAAATCTTGTGGGAATCCGATTGGAGATTATGCTCATTGTCCTTTTTGTGATTTACATTGTCTTTATTTTAATTCGTGCCACCACAAGGAGGAAGCTGTTAGAGCAGGAAAACCGGGAGCAGGGCTACATTATAAGTGGTGTCAATACGCTGTTTTCCAGATATGCCATGTTTGATTTTGAGGAGGATACTTATCAGTATCTTGTAGGAACAAAGCCTGAGGGAATGATGATTGAAGAACGTGGAAGCTATCAGGATATTGTAGACTGGCTGACAGCATCGGTAGAGGAAAGCCATCGACAGGAATTTCTTGATTTTATGGATAAGGATGCCATTATTACGGCTATGGATGAGCATAATGATTTGCGGTACGAATGTCCTGTCATAAAAAACGGACGCTCAGAGTGGGAGCACATGAATGTAGTCTGTCTGGAACGAAAGGATGGCAAAGCAGTTAAGGCATTGTTTATCCGTCAAAATATAACGGATATTAAGGAAAAAGAGCTGCGTGTCCAGCGTGAACGGGCACTTGCAAACCGTAAGGAGAGGCAATATCAGATTGCAATTATGTCCAATGCCTTCTGCAGGTTTGAGTTTAATGTTACAAAGGATTTGATTGAACAGGATATTGTAATGACAGTGGATGGCAAGAGCGTATCTTTGCTTAAGATGGCAGGATTTACCGTTCCGTGCAAGGCATCGGAATATTTTGAAAAATGCAAGATGCTTGTCTTGGAGGACTCCGTGGAAAGCTATTCCGATACGGTCAACCTGAAGCATTTGCTTGCATGCTATGAGAAGGGCGAAAGAGAGGTAATCACTGAGTATTGGCAGGAAATTCCGGGAGAGGGGCAGATGTGTATTCGCCAGTCCTTTGTAATGACGATGGATGAGACGACGGATGACATTATGGCTATGGTAGTGTCAAAGGATATTACAGAGCAGGTGAAAAAGCAGAGGGAGCAGACACAGGCACTTCAGGATGCGTTGATGCAGGCACAGCATGCCAACAAGGCAAAGAGCACATTCCTGTCCAATATGTCCCATGACATTCGTACCCCTATGAATGCAATTATTGGATTTTCAACGATTGCCATCAGCCACATTGACAATAAGGAACAGGTTTTGGACAGCCTGCAAAAGGTTCTTTCCTCCAGTAATCATTTGCTCAGCCTGATTAACGATGTCCTTGATATGAGCAGGATAGAGAGCGGAAAGGTGCAGATTAAGGAACAGGATTGTAATATTTCAGAGCTGATGCACAATTTGGTAAATATTATCCAGCCGCAGATTAAGGCAAAGCAGCTTGAGCTGTTTATTGATACCTTTGAGGTTGCAAATGAAGATGTAATTGCTGACCCATTGAAGTTAAATCAGGTATTTATTAACCTGTTAAGCAATGCAGTGAAATATACGCCTGCAGGTGGAACGGTTTCTTTCCGTATTATGCAAAAGACCACGTATCGGCATGGATACGGCGATTATACGTTTATTATTAAGGATAACGGTATTGGAATGTCCAAGGAGTTTGTGGAGCATATATTTGAACCGTTTGAACGTGAGAATACCGTGACACGAAGCGGTATTCAGGGCACAGGGCTTGGAATGGCAATCACGAAAAATATCGTTGAAATGATGAATGGTACCATCAGTGTTGAGAGTGAAGCAGGTAAGGGAAGTACATTTACTGTAGAGCTTGGATTAAAGCTTCAGGATACGGAAAAAAATAGTGAACAGCTTAAGGAGCTTGAGGGATTAAGGGCATTGGTTGTGGACGATGATTTCAATACATGTAACAGCGTTGACAAAATGTTAAAGCAGATTGGACTTCGTTCCGAGTGGACGACCTCAGGGAAAGAAGCCGTTTACCGTGCCAAGGTTGCCCACGATGAAGGAGATTCCTATCATACCTTTATTGTTGACTGGCAGATGCCGGGGCTGAGTGGAGTGGAAACTGCAAGGCAGATTCGGGAAGCGGTTGGCGATGAAGTGCCTATTATAATTTTGACTGCTTATGACTGGTCAGATATTGAGGACGAGGCAAGGGCAGCGGGTGTTACTGCTTTTTGTGCAAAGCCGATGTTTATGTCCGATTTGAGGACGGTACTGCTTGCCGCTAACAATCTTTTGGAAAAGAAGGCAGAGGCACCTGAATGGACCTTGGCTGATTTTAGCGGTAAACGTATTCTTCTGGTTGAGGATATTGAGCTGAACAGAGAGATAGCACAAATGATTTTGGAGGAGACGGGCTTTGTTGTGGACAGTGCACCGGACGGAACGGATGCGGTGGCAATTATGGAAAAGGTGGAAGAAAATTATTATGATGCAATTTTAATGGATGTACAGATGCCGATTATGAACGGTTACGAAGCTACCAGAACCATCCGCAGACTTCCAAGGAATGATGTAAAGGACCTGCCTATCATTGCCATGACGGCAAATGCGTTGGAGGAGGACAAGGAAGCGGCATTGATGAACGGCATGAACGCACATATTGCAAAGCCGCTTGATATGAATGTTTTTATTTCCGTGCTCCGGAAATTTATTGACTAGAGTTTAAAAATAAAATAACAGTTACGTAAATTATGTGTTATAATAGAAATAATTAACAGGCTGATGTTCAAAGGAGGAGGACTATGGAAAATCGTTTGGTATGGGAAGACCGATTTAATATTGGAGTTGACGTCATCGATAAAGAACACAGAAAGCTGTTTAAAATTATTAATAAGCTGTTTGCCTTTGGAGAGGACGAAGAGAAAAGCCAATGGGTGTGCCAGGAGGGCATTAAATATTTTAAGGATCATGCGGTAAAGCACTTTGCGGATGAGGAAGCTTATATGGAGTCCATAAATTACAGTGGGTTGCAGATACATAAGCGTATTCATGATGATTTCCGTGAGAAGACCCTTCCCGCACTTGAGGATGAATTAGAGGATAGCAATTATTCGGAGGACGCAGTCAGCCACTTTTTGGGAGTATGTACAGGATGGCTGCTGGGACATACATTGATTGAGGATCGTGCCATTACAGGAAAAGCAATCAGCCAGTGGGAGGGGCTTTTGCCTGTGGAAGCACATGATGCCATGCGTCAGGCTATTTTACAACAGCTTTATGACATGTTTCAGTTGGATTCCAAGGTACTCAGTGAGACCTACAGCGGCGAGAAGTTTGGAAAGGGCGTTTATTACCGTATCATTTACAGCAATGATAAGGGTGAAAAATGGGAAAGCATTTTGGTCATGGAAGAAAAGATGCTGATTAATACGGTAGGAAAGCTGATAGGAATCAAGACCGATAAGGTAACGGTTATGCTGGTCAATGCGGTGCGGTATACTGCCAGACAATGTGTGGAACGTATTATGGAGCACTTCCCAAGCTCAGCCGCATACAAAATTAAATCAGAAAATCTACTTACCTATGAGCAGTTCAAAAAGGTATTTGAGCGGGAAAAGCCACAGTTTAGTATGCTGTTTGACACGGGGGCAGGATATTTTGCCTATTGTGCCATTGCACCTCATTTGAAAGAAAGCGGAGTTGCCACATCGTCCATCAAGGCGGGAAATGCCATGTCGGAAATTGGCAAATATTTAAAGAAAAATGAAGCAAAACAAAAAGAAATGAGCAGGAAAAAGAAAATTCTTGTAGTAGATGATTCTAATGTGATGTTAAAGGCGATGGAGGAGCTGCTGGGGAAGGAATATGAAATGACCTTTGCAACCTCGGGCTTATCGGCAATCAGCAGTCTTACGCTTGAACGTCCTGATTTGATATTGCTTGATTATGAAATGCCTGTATGCAACGGCAGGCAGGTGTTGGAGATGATTCGCTCCGAGAAGGATTTTGCAGAAATTGCAGTTATCTTTCTCACAGGCAGGGTAGACAAGGAGAGCGTAAAGCAGGTGCTGTCCTTAAAGCCGGCGGGTTACCTTTCCAAGAACTTAAAGCCTGAGGAAATTAAGCAAAATATAGATAAATATTTTGAGCAGGTGAAACAGGTAAGTGCTGCAAAATAAAAACAATTAAAAACATTGAGGCTGTCACAGTAAGGATTTAAGGTACACATAAAATTACACTGAGAAGCCTCTTTTGTTTTGTATTTTTATATGTGCCTTAAATCTTTACTACGACAGTGCTTTGTTTTTCAGGCGGTTAATTTTTTTGAGTATTATTTAACTTATATTCAGTTGTACGGCATCATATTATCTGTTATGCTTTTATCAGATGCATCGAGACTATGATAAGGAGATGTTGTTTATGAATATAGGAGAAGTTATCAGGGAAAACCGCAAGAAAATAAATATGACGCAGGAGGAGATGGCGAACCGATTGGGCGTGACGGCACCCGCAGTGAATAAGTGGGAGAACGGAAATTCCATGCCTGATATTATGCTGCTGGCACCGATAGCCAGACTTTTGGGAATTACGCTTGATACCCTGCTTTCCTACAGGGAAGCTCTGACAGATGAGGAAATTAAGGCATTCATTGTAGAGGAAGATGAACGGTTTGGATATGAGGAGTATGATACGGTTTTTGCATGGGTAAAGGAAACCTTGGAACAGTACCCGAACTGTGAGGAATTGATTTTACAAATGGCTGCCGTGCTTGATGCACAACGTATCATCAAGGAAATTCCCAATGAGGATGCCTATGACGGTTACATTTATGACTGTTATAACCGTTGTCTGAAAAGTGGAAATGAGAGGACAAGACAGCGGGCTGCGGACGCCCTGTATGGATTATATTTAAGGAAAGAGCAGTATGATAAGGCGGAGGACATGCTTGCTTACATTCCTGAACAAAATCCTGAACGAAAGAGAAAGCTGGCACAGCTTTATGAAAGAAAAGGGAACATACAGGAAGCGTATAAGACATATGAGGAGCTGCTGTTTGCAGAATATCAAATGACAAGTGCAGTCTTTCATGGTATGTATATGCTGGCACTAAAGGATAAGGATATGGAAAAGGCACACATATATGTCCAGAAGCAGGAGGAATTGGCAAGGCTGTTTGAGATGGGAAAATATTATGAAGTGTCATGCAGGCTGGAGCTTGCAACGATGGAGCAGGACGCAGACGCTGTGATTGATATTATGGGGCAAATGCTAAATTCCATTTCAGACATCAGGCAGTTTACGACGGCGAAGCTGTACGGGCATATGACATTTCAGGAGGTAAGAGAGGAATTTTTGCAGGAGCTTAAAAATAATCTGCTGGCATGCTTTTGTGATGAGGAAAGCTACGGTTTTTTGAAAGAAGACGAACGATACCAAGAACTGGTGAAGGGATATATGGAAAAGAAAAATGAGATGTAAGAGGGTACTGACAATTCTTTTTTGCATTGCCCTGCTCTGTAGTGGGTGCAGCGTTATAGGTAATCAAAACAGGGATACCACCGATGATGTCCCTCCGTTTTCAGGAGAACCATATATAGAACTCAACAATGATGTTCCAAATTTTACGTCTGAGGAAAAACAATGCAGGACGGCATTTGAGTTTTATAGTGAGTTAGACGGGCTGGGACGATGTGGCACAGCATATGCAAATGTATGTCAGGAGCTCATGCCGACGGAGGAACGGGGTGAGATAGGACAAATCAGACCGTCAGGCTGGAAGCTGGTAAAATATGATATTGTTGAGGGAAACTATCTTTACAACCGGTGCCATTTGATTGCATATCAGCTTGCAGGTGAAAATGCAAATGAGAAAAATCTGATTACGGGAACAAGATATTTTAATGCAACAGGTATGCTGTTTTTTGAAAATCAGGTGGCGGAGTATGTGAAAGCAACGGGAAACCACGTGCTGTACCGTGTAACGCCAATCTATCGTGGAAATGATTTGGTGGCGGCAGGGGTTCGAATGGAGGCATACTCTGTTGAGGATAACGGAGACGGTGTATGCTTTCACGTGTTTGTATATAATGTCCAGCCAGGTATCAGCATCGATTATGCAACGGGCGAAAGTAGTCTTGCAATAGACGGGAATGCGGTGGAGACAGAAGCAGAAATTGCATTGAATAAAAATGCAACGGATGAGAAGACAGAAAATATATCAGAGGAAGTACATACGGTTGATGACACTTCAGCCGATACTGGAAAAAGTGAGGCAGATAGTCAGGCATATGTTTTAAACAGGAACACGAAAAAATTTCACCGTCCTTCATGTGAAAGTGTCAACGATATAAAAGAAAAAAACAAAAAAGAGGTAGTGGGCAGCAGGGAAGAAATCATGGGCGAGGGATATGTGCCCTGCAAAAGATGTAATCCGTAACATTGACATAAAGAAAATGGAGAAAATAGCACCGCTTCATGTGGCTAAAGTGCATATTTTATACTGGCAAATGATACATGATAATGATATAATTGGAAAAACTTTATTTGTAATGCATTACATGGAAATGACCAAAACATACTACTTCCAAAACCTGATCGTAAAGGGAATATCCGAGGCGGCTATTTGCGTATGATTGGTAATTTACACATTACGAGGGAGAGCTTATGAAGAAAAAAATCAAAATCAGTTTCAACGCCCCAATTACGTTAAGCCTTGTATTCATTTGTTTTATTGCTACACTGCTCGGTGTGATTACAGGCGGAGCGAGTACAAAGCTTTTGTTTATGACATATCATACGTCATTGTTAAATCCAATGACGTATATAAGATTTATCACACACATTTTCGGTCACAGCGGCTGGAGTCATTTTATTGGAAATGCATCTTATTTGCTGCTGCTTGGACCTTTGCTGGAAGAAAAGTACGGCTCGAAGGAGCTGCTGGAGGTAATCGGAGCCACAGCACTGGTAGTCGGAATTGGCAACTATATTTTCTTTAGCTGATATGCCCTGTGTGGGGCAAGCGGCGTGGTGTTCGCATTTATTTTGCTGGCATCCTTTACCAGCTTCACCGAGGGAGAAGTGCCATTGTCATTTATTTTGGTTGCGGTGATTTATATTGGGCAACAGGTTTATGAGGGAATTGCAGTGCAGGATAATATTTCCCATATGGCACACATTGCAGGCGGATTTGTCGGAGCAGGAACGGGATATATGCTGAATAAAAAATCAGCCTCTTAGGAAATGAATGGAAGATACGGGAAAGGATGAGACAGTTTTATCATGAAGACAGGAAATGAGCTAAAAACGCTGCTCCACAGCATAGACCACAAGGGATATCCAAATTACAAGCAGACGGCAGGCGGATATCATTTTAAACAGTATGACCTTTATATCGACCATGTGCAGGGAGACCCATTTGCGTCGCCGTCAAGTCTGCACATTGAAATATTGCATGGGCAGGCAGGCTTCCCAGTGGAATATTATAAAGGAAGCAGTGCGAAAACGGCACGGATTGCACTGCAGGATTATCTCACGAGATTGTTATGTGCACAATTTGAACAGTATAATTTTAAGGCTAAGGGGTCAGGTAAGAGCGGCTTGATTTCCATTAGCCGATGTGGGCAGGCGGTACTGGAACGTACGGCCTGCCAAATTACGGATGAAAAAATAATCCTGCGGTTTCATGTAGGCTTTCCTGCATTTGGAAGAACCATTCATTCAGGAGAGCTGGAAAAGATTTTATTTGAATTTCTCCCAAAGTGTGTGGAGAATAGTATGTATTATGTAAATCTGGATAAAAAAAAGGTGGAGGCTGCTGTATTTCTTGCAGAGGATCAGGCTGCACTGCGTCAAATACTAAAGCAGGAAAAGCTGGTGGCATTTGTTGCAAATGGTTCTGTGCTTCCAAGAAAGAGTGGCGTGTCAGAACAGCCGTTAAAGGGAGCGGTTCCGTTTGTGTCCCCATCATCAATGGAGCAAAGCTTTTCGCTGCCACATAGGGGAGAAATAAGTGGTATGGCGGTTCCAGAGGGAATAACCCTGATTGTCGGAGGCGGCTATCACGGAAAGTCAACGCTGCTTGCAGCCATTCAGCAAGGTGTCTACAATCATATTGCAGGGGATGGCAGGGAGTTTGTCATTACGGAGCAGTCTGCTGTTAAGCTTCGTGCGGAGGATGGACGTTCCATCAGAAATGTAGATATTTCATTATTTATCAATGACCTGCCAAACAATAAGGATACAACGTCTTTTGATACGGAGGATGCAAGTGGAAGTACCTCCCAGGCGGCAGGAGTCATTGAGGGAATTGAGGCAGGTACAAGACTGTTGCTGATTGATGAGGACACATCCGCAACGAATTTTATGGTTCGGGATGAATTTATGCAGCAGGTAATCAGCCGTGAAAAAGAACCAATTACACCATTTTTGGAGCGTGCACGTGACTTGTATGAGAAAACAGGCGTGTCAACAATTCTTGTGGCAGGCAGCTCAGGTGCTTTTTTCTATATTGCAGATTACATTTTGCAGATGGATTGCTATAAAACGGTTGACATAACATTAAAAGTGAAAGAGCTTTGTGACAGTCATGCGGCACCAAGGATACAGGCATTCAATTACAGTATTCCAAGGTTTGAACGTGTTTTGCCAAAGTATGGCGGTGATAAAAACCGTAACCGCCCTATGAAAATAAAAACGTTTGGCAGGGAGTCATTATCACTGGATAAATCAAGCATAGATGTACGTTATGTTGAACAGCTTACGGATGCGGAGCAGACAATGGCACTTGCCTATATGATGCGGTATATATTGGAAAATAAGCTGAATGGAAAGAATACGGTCAGGGATATTGTTAATTCCGTCGAGAATGAGATTGAGAGTAAGGGATTTGCAGCTTTCTGTGGTTCTTATATACCATGCGGTCTTGCGAGACCAAGAATACAGGAAATTTATGCATGTCTGAACCGTTTTAGGGGATAAGGGATGCCTGCAGCGATAAGGTTAAATTTAACAAAGGAGCAATAAATGCTTGTGGATAATGAAGAAAGAGACATTACGGAGAAGTTTGCAGTAATTGACACAGAGACAAATTGGTATGATGAGGTCATGTCCATTGGCGTGGTGGTTGCAGAAACGGAAACCATGAAAAAGATTGACACCGTGTATTATGTGATTGACCCTGAATACAAAGTGGGCGGAATGTTTTCGGATGAACTGTTTTATCACGATGATGAAGCCTGCATTGTGAGCAGAAATCAGGCACTACAGGAGTTAAGGAAATGGTTGGATGCCTATCATGTGCAAAAGCTGTTTGCGTACAATGCCAGATTTGACAAGGGACATTTGCCCGAATATTCCATGTATCAATGGTACGATATTATGCGTTTGGCGGCATATCGTCAATATAACAAGGCGATACCTGACTTTGCGGATTGTTACAAGACGGGAAAACTGAAACGTGGATACGGCGTGGAAAGCATACTAAACATGTTCAGGGAAAACCATGAATATAGGGAAGTACATAATGCAGTCATGGATGCGGAGGATGAACTGCAAATTATGCAGCTGCTGGGGCACGGGATACAGGAATATGATATTGCATTGATACCAAATAAAATCAGTTGATTTTCACCCATCTGATAACCTTTAATGGGATAAAAACCTTGTGTTTATAATTGATAATGTTATTGCCTTTTTTTAGCATTTTGTATATAATATATTGTAGTATATTGAGCGGATTTTACAACGTCAGGAAGGAGGATGAGCGTATGAGCATTAGCGGTATAAATGCATCGAAAAATGTATCGGCAGTGCAGATGGTAAAGCAGGAACCGGTGGATGCCATAAGCAAAAGCATTGAGAATGAAATTTCAGATGTCCAAAGACAGAGGCAGCAGGTATCTAAGCAGGATTTGTCTGCCGATGAGAAGATGAAAAAGCGTCGGGAGCTTCAGCAGGAGATTAGCAGGCTGAATAATCAGTTAAGACAGCGTCAGGCAGAGACACGGAGAAAGCAGAACCAAGAGGAAGCGGCAAAAGAGCGTGATACAGAAAACGTAAAGGCTGACGATGAGAAAAAGGTACAGCTTTCAACCTCAAAAAAGGATGAAACAAAGGAAAAGGAAACGGAAAGCAAAACCGTTGAAATGCAGGATGCAAAAAAAGAGCAGGGTACGGAACAAAAGGTTGTTTCGGCAGAGACTGTTGTTTCCCAAAGCAGATTGCAGAAGGTGGTTGTGTCAGGCATACGAAACGACATAAGAATACTGAAGGGTGAAATCAAGCAGGATAAGGCGAGAGGGGAAAATGTAGACGACAAGAAAAAGCAGCTTGAAAAGAACCGAAACAGATTACATCGTGCATCCTCAGGAGAGCTTACCGGCAAAGCCCAAAAGGATAGCAACGACATTAAAGTGAGCAATACGAACTATTCAAAAGAGAAAAACAATATTGAGAGGCAGAATTTTAATATCTCTTTCAGTTAAGAAAAAGCGAGAGGCTGCCACACTAGACCTGCATACATGAATCATGCATATGGCAATGCTCCGAATGGGGCAATATGTAGAGGGGGAAAGCTACATGTCTGAAATGTTAATTGCATTTATCATATGGTGTGCTGTAGGCATGCTGTTTACCGGTATTGGCATTTTTGCATTTGTTGCCCAAAGACCGGTTGGCTTTTGGGCAAACGCAAAAATGTTTGAGGTAACAGATGTAAAAAAATACAACAAAGCATGTGGTATTATGTGGTGTATTTTTGGACTTGTTTTCATAGCACTTGGAATCCCTATGCTTGCAGGACAAAATTCGCCTATGATAATTTTATCCGTTATTAGTGTGTTGGCAGAGGTGATTGTCACGGCTGTTATTTATACGCTGGTTATCGACAAAAAATATCGGAAAAATTAAGTTGTAATTAGAAAAATAGTGTATACTAAATATAGTGGGTAATGCACAGCCCTTAAGTGAGCGAGTTAGCAGATGGCAGGGACTGCTTTTCAAATACCACTTGTCAGATAATCGACAGGTGGTATTTTTTGTTTTTCATAGAGGAGAAAAACATATGGGTTATCCTGTAGTAAACTTTGTTGAAACAGGAGAAAACATTAATAGAATAAGAAGGGAAAAGATAATTACAAAAAACTCAGTTTATGGTAGAATATGCGTAAACGAATAATATCAAAATAGCTGCGAAGGAGATGTTTTATGGGAATCACATCGGCAATTATGGTGCCTCACCCGCCGCTTATTATACCGGAGATTGGCAGGGGAAAGGAAAATGGAATAGAAAAAACAATTCATGCATATCACGAGGCGGCAAGACAGCTTGCAGAGCACAAGCCCGAAACAATCGTGCTTATTTCGCCGCACCAGATTTTGTATTCGGATTATTTTCATATTTCGCCGGGAAATGGTGCAAAAGGGGATTTTGGCAGTTTTATGGCAGGGCAGGTGAAGATGGAGGTATCCTACGACACGGAGTTTGTAAAGGAGCTTTGCACACTTGCAGATGACAGGGACATTCCGGCGGGAACCTTGGGCGAGCGTGACAAGAGCTTAGACCACGGTACGATGGTGCCCCTATATTTTGTAAATCAGTATTGGAAAGATTACAAGCTTGTGAGGATTGGTCTTTCGGGGATGCCCCTTGTCATGCACTATGAGCTTGGACAGTGTATCAAGATGGCTGCAGATAAGCTTGGAAGAAATACTGCAATTATTGCAAGTGGTGATTTGTCACATAAGCTTATGGAGGATGGACCTTACGGCTACAGTAAGGAAGGACCTGAATACGACAACAGGGTAATGGATGTAATGGAACGGGCTGCGTTTCATGAATTGCTTGAGTTCTCGGAAAATTTTATGGAGCGTGCGGCAGAGTGTGGACACCGTTCCTTTGTCATAATGGCAGGTACACTTGATGAAAGGGCTGTGGAGGTCAAGCGGCTTTCGTATGAGGGACCGTTTGGCGTCGGTTATGGTATCTGCACATACGAGCCTAAGGGGCAGGACAGTGGACGAAGCTTTAAGCAGCAATTTGAAAGTAGGCTGCAGGCAAGGCTTGCCAAACAGAGAAAAAATGAAGATGCCTATGTAAGTCTTGCAAGAAGGACGATAGAGGAATATGTAACTACTGGAAAAATGCCCGATGTGCCAAATGAGCTTCCGGAAGAAATGCGGGAGAAACAGGCAGGCGTTTTTGTTTCCATAAAAAAGGATGGAAGGCTTAGAGGCTGTATCGGAACCATAGAAGCAACACAAAGCTCCATAGCGAAGGAAATTGTTGCAAATGCTATAAGTGCAGCTACACGTGACCCGAGATTTTCGCCTATTAAACAGGCTGAGCTGCCGTGGCTTACGATAAGCGTGGATGTTTTGGGAGATACGGAAAAAATAGCCTCCACGAAGGAACTTGATGTAAAACGCTACGGTGTTATCGTTACAAGAGGAAGAAGGAGAGGGCTGCTGCTTCCTAATCTGGAAGGCGTAGATACTGTGGAGGAACAGCTTGCCATTGCAAGGCAGAAGGCAGGCATTGATGAGGAGGAGCCGGTGGAGCTGGAACGGTTTGAGGTAGTGAGACATTATTGATAATTGTGTCAAGTTTTCATAGAAAACTTGATATGTAGTATGTCCGGTGACAAAGTCGCCGAGACTATATGTCAGCCCATGAGTTCTCGATTTACAAAGTAAATCGGAACATATGCTGAAAGCAAATTTGGAATGGGTTGATGTTCCTTAGAGGAGGAATATATGGAAGCAACCTGTGATGTATGTTTTCATCATTGCAAGCTGAAAAATGGAGCGTGGGGACTTTGCAGGGCAAGGAAAAATGAGAATGGAAAAATTGTCTGTGAAAATTATGGACGCATAACCTCTATGGCACTTGACCCAATTGAAAAAAAGCCCCTTAAAATGTTTTGCAGGGGCAGTAAAATTTTGTCTGTGGGAAGCTACGGCTGCAACCTGCGGTGTCCCTTCTGTCAAAACCACGAAATCTCAATGGCAGGGCAGGAGGATATAGGAACGAGATATATTTCACCCAAGGAGCTTGTGAATGAGGCACTTTATTATGAAAAAATAGGGAATATCGGAATTGCATTTACCTACAATGAGCCTCTGATAAGCTGGGAGTATGTCCTTGACACATCAAGGCTTTTACATGAGCAAAATATGAAATCTGTGCTTGTAACAAATGGTACTGTGTCGCTTCCTGTCATGGAAACGCTTTTGCCGTACATTGATGCCATGAATATAGATTTAAAGGGCTTTCGGGATGAATATTATGGGAAGCTTGGCGGGAGCTTAGATGTGGTTAAGGCGGTTATTCAATGTGCGGCAGCGGCATGTCATGTGGAGCTTACAACGCTTATTGTGCCAAATGAAAATGATGCGTTAAGGGAAATGGAGGAGGAAGCAAAGTGGATTGCATCGGTGGATGACAGCATACCGCTTCATGTTACACGCTTCTTTCCAAGCTATCATATGCAGGACAGGGGTGCTACAGATGTGAAAAGGGTGTATGAGCTTAAGGCTGTTGCAGAAAGATATTTGAAAAATGTTTTTGTAGGAAATTGCTAGAGGAGGATGTTATGAGAATTTTATTATTGCTGCGTGGCTCTGCCGGCTGTGGTAAGTCTACGTGGATTGAAGAAAATGGACTAAAGCCCTATGCACTTTCGGCTGACGATATAAGGCTTTTATGTCAAAGTCCTATTTTGCAGGTGGACGGAAGCAGAGGTATCAGTCAGGATAATGAAAGCGTTGTGTGGAAAACGCTTTACAGCCTGCTTGAGACAAGGATGCAGCGTGGGGAATTTACTGTAATTGATGCGACAAACTCAAAAAGAACGGAAATGAACAAGTATAAGGAGATGTGTGCCGCATACAGGTATAGAATTTTTTGTGTTGACTTTACGGACATTCCCATTGATGAGGTAAAGAGAAGAAATGCAGAACGAGATGTGTACAAGCGGGTTTCCGATGCTGTTATTGACAGAATGTACGCAAGATTTGCAACGCAGAAAATTCCGTCAGGCATTACCGTTATCAGACCCGATGAATTGGATAAAATATGGCTGAAAATGATTGATTTGTCGGAATTTAAAAAAATACACCATATTGGAGACATTCACGGCTGCAATACTGCACTGCAAAAATATATTTCCGACAATGGCGGTATCAAGGAGGACGAGTTTTACATATTTGTGGGAGACTACATTGACAGAGGCGTAGAAAATGTTGAAGTGCTGGAATTTCTGCTTTCCATTAAGGACAGAAAAAATGTGCTGATGCTTGAGGGAAACCATGAAAGATGGCTGTGGTATTGGGCGAACGAAAGCACAGGCAGGTCAAGGGAATTTGAAATGGTTACACGTCCCGTTCTTGATGCGTCAAATATTAACAAAAAGGATATCAGGCAGCTTTACAGAAAATTTGGACAGTGTGCATATTACAAATATGGAGAAAATGTATATTTGGTAACGCATGCGGGACTTAGTACGATACCTGAAAATTTGTCACTTGTAGCTACGGAGCAGATGATAAAGGGTGTCGGCAGCTATAACGATTTTGAGCGGATTGCTGAAACCTTTTACGATACAACCCCGAAAAATTATTATCAGATACATGGACATAGAAATACGAAGTCGATTCCTGTTTTGGTGAATGACAGGGTATTTAATCTGGAGGGACAGGTTGAATTTGGCGGACATTTAAGATGCGTGCAGATTGACAAGGAGGGAGCCCATACATTTGAAATTAAAAATGATGTATATAAAAGACCTGAAATAAATGAGGTGCAGTATGCAGGAACCATAGCTGATATTATTGCGGCAATGAGAAGCAACGAGTACATTCAGGAAAAGAAATTTGGCAATATATCCTCCTTTAATTTTACAAGCAAGGCATTTTATGAAAAGGTTTGGAATGAGCAGACGACAAAGGCACGTGGTTTATATCTTGATACTGCGAAGGAAAAGGTTGCTGCAAGGGCATACGACAAATTTTTCAATGTAAATGAGCGTGAGGAAACAAGATTTGAACTGCTGCAGCACAAATTACAGTTCCCTGTTACTGCATACGTAAAGGAAAACGGATTTTTGGGAATTGTGAGCTATAATGAGTATGAGGACGACCTTTTTATTGCCACAAAGTCCACCATCGGAGGCGACTATGCAAAATGGCTGAAGGAAATGCTCTATGAAAAGGTGTCTGAGGAAAATCTTGATAAAATGAAGCAGTATATTAAGGAGCATGATGTGTCCTTTGTATTCGAGTGCGTGGATATGGAGCATGACCCGCATATTATCGAGTACCCTGAAAATCATTTGTTCCTGCTTGATATTATATATAATCAAATGAGCTTTGCAAAGTACGAGTACGAGGACATGTGCCATATCGCAGGGCAGTTTGGACTTGAACACAAGGAACGGGCAGTCTGCATTGAAAACTGGCAGGAATTTTATGATTGGTACTATGAGATTTTGGAGGAGGACTACGAGTATAAGGGCAGGAAAATAGAGGGCTTTGTAATAGAGGATGTTACAGGCTTTATGACAAAGCTTAAGCTAACCTATTATAATTTTTGGAAGTTTATGAGAAACGTGTCCCACGAGGCAATCAGAAAGGGATATATTATGAAAACCTCGGCACTGATAACGCCACTTGCAAATGAATATTATGCATGGGTGAGAACGCTGCATGATGTAGAGGATGTTGAGAGCGTGCCAAGGGATATTTGTACCCTTAGAGCTATGTTTTATAATCGGCAGTAGATAGTCGAATTTTATTGGCAATGCCCCTGCCTGCTTCCATTCTATCAATCAGCAGAAAAAATGAATTGTAAAAAATTGCTATAGTACTTCCTTGCTTTTTACCGCTACATATGGTATTATGCGTATAAGCAAGCAATCAAATAGTTCGGCATTTTTTTAAATCTAAAAATTCTGATAAAGTTCTTGCTTAAAATCATCATATTACACAATAAGCAGGAACTTAAGAAATAATGTGTTCCTGTGCATAAAGGAGGAATGCATTTGAAGAAAGACATTGCAGAAAAAAGTCTGCTGGAGGAAGATGACGTGTTTGCAGATATTGCAAATGTAAATTTATTTAACGGAGCACAGACAATACTGCCTGAGAATTTGCAATGTGCACCGACAACGGGATATTACAGGTCTCAGGATGGAAAGCAGCGGATGCTGTTTCGTGACGTTGCAAAGCAGATTAACGGGCTTCATGGAACCATAGCATTTATTGGGTTTGAAAACCAAAGTGCCATAAGCAACATAATGCCTGTAAGAGCCATGGGATATAATTATACGTCATATATGAAGCAGGTAGACGACTTGATTGCAGAAAACCGTAAAAACAAAAATCCTGCATTTTCAAAGGAAATTCACGACTGGCAGAGGCTTAAGCCCGTGGCTACATATATACTTTATTATGGAACCGAAAAATGGGAAAAACCATTATCGCTTATGGATATGCTCGATGTATCAGAGCAGGATAAGGGCTTTTGGGGAACTTTGATAGATGATTACAAGATTAAGGTTATACATATGGCAAACCAGCCTGAAAGCGTGAGGAAAAAATATAAATCTGATTACAGGGTTATAGCTGACTTTCTTGCATGTAAAAAGGACAAGGATGCGTTGAAAACGGTGCTACGGGATAATGAGCAAAAGCTTGTGCATGTTCCACAGGTGCTTGATATGCTGGATGCACTGAGTGGAGATAACAGATTTGAGGGAATGAAACAATGTTATAATTGTTGTGACGAAACAAAAAAAGAGGAGGGTGTAAATATGTGTGAGTTGTTTGATATGGTTGAAGAAGATGGAATAAAAAAAGGATTAAAGCTGGGAGCTGATATATTTAAGGTAGTACGCAGTGGCATAAATGATAACAATGAAATTGCGGAAATCTGTAATTGTAAGGTTGAGGATGTTGAGAACGTAAGGCAGTCCTTTGAAATATAAGGAGAATATCCTGATATGCATAAATAACGAAGGCTGATAAAAATACAAAATAAAAGAAAGGCTGTCGCAGACAGGCAACGATAAACATTTGCTTCTGACTGTGACAGCCCCTTTTTTTGGCGATATTTCGATGTTAAATGAAGCAATTGACAAAAGCGACAATGATGTCGTATAATAAAAAAGACAACTGTGTCGTTTTTAGGAGGAGCATATTATGAATTTTGTTTTAAGAGAATGGCGGTATGATGACGCAGCGGAGATTGCAATAGCTGCTAACAATCCCAATATTGCACACAATTTAAGAAACACATTTCCTAGTCCATATTCAATCGATGATGCGAAGTGGTTTGTAAATGATTGTATTTCCAAAGAGGGAAAAAATCAGATTACCAGAGCTATTGTTGTTGACGGAAAAGCTGTTGGAAGTATTGGAATATTTATTAAAGATGATGTGTACGAAAAATCAGGGGAGCTTGGATATTGGCTTTCAGAAGATTATTGGCGGCAGGGGATTACATCTGCTGCCGTACAGCAAATATGTAAAGAAGCCTTTTCTTTTTTTGATATTGTCCGTATATTTGCAGAGCCTTTTGATAGTAATATAGGTTCCAAAGGTGTTTTGGAAAAAGCAGGATTTACATATGAGGGGACTATGCGGAACGGTGTATATAAAAATGGTAAAATTATATCGTATTGTATGTATTCTATTTTGCGGGAGGAAATAAATATTTGATATGGGTAGTAAAGGAGTGAAAACAAAAGAAAAAATTCTTCAGGAAGCGTATCTTTTATTTGCCGAAAAAGGCTTCAAAGCAGTGACAATGACTGATATTTGCGAAAAAACAGGATTGAGCCGGGGCGGTTTATACCGTTATTATTCTGGAACAGAACAGATTTTTTCTGAAATTATATCAAAAGAATATGTTATATCCGACCGTATTGAAAGACAGGAAAGTGCTATAAGCATTTTAGAGGATATGCTTCACGCAATACGGTGTGAAATTATGGATAAAGAATTATCTTTAAGCCTTGCAATCTACGAATATGCCAATCTTGGAAACGGGGATTTTTTTACAACTATCAATGATAAAGCAAAAAAGCGTTGGATAAGTTTACTGGAATATGGTATGGAAACAAAAGAGTTTCAGTTAGTTGATGTAGATCAGGTTTCAGATTTAATATTATATTATTATCAAGGTCTGAGAATGTGGTCGAGAGTGATTTCATTTGATGAGCAGGTTGCAGAAAATTATGTAAGGACAGTAAAACAATTACTTTTAAGAGAACCTTTAATGGGATAAAAAAACTTGTGTTTTATAATTGATGATGGTATGATATATTAATGTTAATATACAATGCCTTTGTTGTGTGAATAAATGGCTTTGTTCAATAATATATTATGCTTGTGTAAGAGGTGAAACCGTGATAGACGAAAGTAGAGTAAAGCTTATGACCAAGCTTGCTATATATGAGAAACATGAGGGACACAGGGCTGTCCCGATGAGTAAATATTACAAAAAAGATTACGTAAGATACAATGTGCTGAAAACATGGGTGGCGGCAACCGTGGTTTACTGGTCGGTATTTGCAGCGTACATATACATGAGCTTTGAGGATGTGCTCACAAAAATAAATGAGTTGGATTATTTTGACATTATGTATAAGCTGTTGCTTGGATATGCAGCATTTTGCGTATTGTATTATCTGTTTTCCAGCATGGTTTATGGGTATCGGTATGAAAAGGCGAGAAAAGGCTTGACCAAATACAACGGAAACTTAAAGAAGCTGATTGCAATTGAGTCAGGAGAGGATCCTTCCAGCAAGGTAGTAGTCGCTGAGGACAGTGATTTAGAGGATGTAGTTGAATCTGAAGCAAAGGTGGCAAATCCAAGGGTTCGCGTAAACAGGACGGAGCTTGTGCGTAACCAGCAGGAGCTTGAGGAAAAGAAAAAAGAACAGCAGATTATTGAAAATGTAAGAAAGAGAAATGACCGTATTGCCATGCAGAACGAAACATTGCTTCGGCAGCAAAGACAGGTAGAGGAGGACAAGCGGCGTATCAGGGAACGCAGGCAGCAGTTGGAAAGAGAACAGATGGAGCGGCTTAGAATTCAGCAAATGCAGAAGATGCAGCAAAGACAAAATTACAGTTACGGTCAGAAATCACAGAGTGATGAAGGGGGAGACAGATAAATGACAGGCTTATTGAGCATCAAGGATGCTATTAGGGATTTTTTGAGGAAATATGACGAGATTACAACACCGATAATCAGATTTATTATAGCATTTATAGTATTCAAATCAGTAAATTCCATGTATGGATATTCAGATTTATTTGATAAGGGAGTAGTGATATTTCTACTTTCCGTTATATCCGCATTAGTTTCGGATATCGTGGTCGTGTTACTTGTAGGTGCGGTAATGTGCGTAAATGCATTTGCCATATCGATTGAGGTAGGGGTATTGTTCCTGCTTATGTTTATTTTAATGTACGGTCTGTATATGAGGATGTTTCCTGATTGCAGCTGGATACTGATTTTGGTGCCTGTTTTTTACACGTTAAAAATACAGTATTCCGTACCAATTATTGTTGCCATTTTTGTCGGCTTGCCAGGTGCGGTTCCCGCAGCATTCGGAAGCGTGATTTATTATTTTTCACAGTATGCAAGAGAGGTATACAATACGCTCAATGCAGCCACTGTGGATGAAAATTTCCAGCCGCTTACTTTTATTGTCAAGGCATTGTCAAAGGATAAGGAAATGATGGTTGCAGCAATTGTATTTGCAATTGTTATTGTTATCACAAATACAATACATAGGCTGTCATTTGATTATTCATGGTATGTTGCAATCGGAGTTGGGGCATTATGTAATATTATATGCTTTATCGTATGCGGAACAGTTTTAGATGCAGGTGTAGGCGGCGGAGAAGTTGTTCTTGGAACGATTATTGGTGTTTTGCTTGCAGTTATCATACAGATGTGCAAGAGTGTTGTCGATTATTCAAGAAAGGAAAGCGTCCAATTTGAGGATGACGAATACTATTATTATGTAAAAGCCATTCCTAAGCTTGGAGAACCAACGAAGGAAAAAAACGTCAAAACAATGACGGAAAACAATAACAGGGAACGGGACCGCGACGATGCAGAGGCTAAGAGAAGACTGGCTGAGCATGCTGCGACAGTATCGAGAGCAAATGCCGAGAGACGCAGTATGGAGGAAAGCATACATAGACAGGCATTGCAGAGTCAGAGGAGGCAGCAGCCGTCAGGTCAGAGTCAAAGCAGACAAAGACCGACCCAGCAAAGCTCGTCAAGACCAAATCCAAATAGAAAATAGGTTATACATGGGGTGTTTTTTTGAAGGAATTATGGGCGGAAATAATTGCACAATTTGACTGGTTGTATTTACCGAAGATAACATTTGCTGATGTGCTTGAAATTATTATACTTGCGTACCTGCTGTATCATATTATACTTTGGTTTAAAAATACAAGAGCGTGGACATTGCTTAAGGGTATTGCTGTGCTTTTAATTCTTATGAGTGTTGCGTATGTGTTTAGATTAAACACTCTTGTGTGGATATTTAAAAATACAATTAATGTAGGCATATTGGCAGTCATTATATTATTTCAGCCTGAACTTCGGCGTGCACTTGAAGAACTGGGAAGAAAAAGTATAATATCTGACGTTATAATCCGTGATGACAAAAACGTAAAAAGTGAGCGCGTGAATTCTGATACCATTCAGGAGCTGGTTGCAGCCTCCATAGAAATGAGTAAGAATAAAACAGGTGCTCTTATTGTCGTGGAGCAGGATGTCGCACTTGGTGAGTATGAGAGCACGGGTATTAATATTGATGCTGCTATCTCAAAACAGTTGATTGTAAATATATTTGAGCACAATACACCGCTCCATGACGGAGCAGTTATTATAAGAAATAATCGTGTTGTGGCTGCAACATGCTATTTGCCGCTTACGGGCAGGTCCGATTTGAATAAGGATTTGGGAACAAGGCATAGGGCAGCAGTGGGCATAAGTGAGGTTTCCGACAGCATGACAATCATTGTGTCCGAGGAGACAGGTGCCATATCGGTTGCACAGGGCGGAACGCTTTCAAGCAACCTTGACCCTGAAATGCTTAGGAAACAACTGAACTCCCTTCGGAATAAGGTGTCAGAGACAAAGAGACGCAAAAAAAGAAAAGGGGGTAAGAAGCGTGAAGAAAAAACTGTTGGATAACATCGGTTTAAAAATTATCTCCCTTGTGATGGCAATTATATTTTGGCTTGTTGTTATGAACATTTCTGATTACACGATGACCGTCAGAATAGACGATATACCGGTACAGCAGGTAAACGGTGAGGTGCTGGCGGATTTGGATCAGGTGTATGATATTGCAAGTGGTGATACGGTTGATATCGTTGTGAGAGGCAGAAGGTCAGTTGTAAGTAAGCTTACCAAGGACGATTTTGTGGCGGTTGCTGATTTATCAAAAATGTCCATAACAAATACTGTTCAGATATTCGTAAACCCTAAGCTTGCTTCCATCAGTGACGACATTTCCATAACGTATCTGGATAATACAATGAAGCTCAATTTGGAGGAAAAGGTGACTGCCCAGTTCCCGATTAAGGCAGTGACAAAGGGAAATCCAATCGAGGGTTATGCCATAGGTGATATTGAAGTGAAACCAAACATTGTTACCATAGAAGGACCGAAAAGTGCAATCGACAAGATTACGGAAGTGAGGGCAGTGGTAAATACGGATGGCATAAAATCTGCATATGAGCTTGAAAGTGCCATACATTTATTTGATGCATATGGAGAGGAAATTATCAACGATAAGCTTGCCGTAAGCCTGGAAAAGGTGACGGTAACCGTAAATGTGTATCCTGTGATTGCCGTACCGGTAAATGTGTCCGTAAGGGGTACTCCGGGAGACGGCTACGATGTGGGTGAAATTGCTTATCAGCCTAAGTCGGTGCGTATTGCAGGAACCAAAGATAAATTAGACAGGATATCTTCAATTGAAATTGATGATATATCAGTCAGTGGACTTACCGAAAATGTGGAGACAATGATTAACCTAAGCGAGTATTTGCCAAGTGGTGTATTTATAGCACAGGATAATCAGGAGGTTGCCATAAGCATTGCCATAGAAAAGCTGGAGAAGGTTGTATTAACCTTAAATCCGAATGATATAACC
Organism: Bacteroides sp.; assembly: GCA_023666705.1. Taxonomy (GTDB): domain Bacteria; phylum Bacillota; class Clostridia; order Lachnospirales; family Lachnospiraceae; genus Coprococcus_C. The sequence goes on along the minus strand of JAMPBO010000004.1, from coordinate 80,118 downwards.
CTGTTAGGAAAGAACAACAGATATACGTACAAGGTTGCTCTTTCAGACGACCGATATAATGTGCTTGTATCAGGACTGGGTGATTCCATTCGGGACATTGACATATCAACGTTAAGCCCAAGTATAGACTGCTCTAAGCTGTCTGTGGGAATCAATAATAATGTAACGCTTGATTTAAACAGTATAGAGGGCATTTCTTACAGTATCTCAGGAAGTGTAACCGTAGTTGTGGAAGAAAGGTAGCGATAATATGATAGAAAAACTTAAAAATGCAGTAAATGAATGTAATTACATAGTTTTTTTTGGAGGGGCAGGTGTGTCTACGGAAAGCGGAATACCTGATTTCCGCAGCGTTGATGGATTGTATAACCAGAAGTATAAATATCCGCCTGAAACGATTATCAGTCACTCCTTTTACATGAAAAACCCGGAGGAATTTTATGAGTTTTACAAGGATAAGATGCTGTTTTTGGATGCAAAGCCTAATGCGGCACATATGAAGCTTGCTGAGCTTGAGCAAAAGGGAAAGCTTAAAGCGGTTGTAACCCAAAATATAGATGGACTTCATCAGGCGGCAGGCAGCAAGGAAGTGCTTGAGCTTCACGGCTCAGTCCACAGAAACTACTGCCGGAAATGTGGTAAGTTTTTCAATCTGGAATACATTGTAAAATCGGAAGGCGTTCCAAAGTGTGATGCCTGCGGGGGTGTTATCAAGCCTGATGTGGTGCTTTATGAGGAAGGGCTTGACCAGGCGACCATTGCAAGAACTGTCGACCATATTTCGCATGCAGACATGCTTATTATAGGAGGAACCTCTCTTGCAGTATATCCTGCGGCAGGATTGATTGACTATTTTAAGGGCAAATATCTTGTCGTGATAAACATGGCACCTACGGCGAGAGATGTAAATGCGGATATCCTCATTAAAGATAAAATAGGTGAGGTTTTTTCACAGCTGTAGCTGTTTTGGATTGCTCTTGAAAAAGCAGATTGAACATAATTGCCCAAATGGGCTGAAATGTTCAATCTGCTTTTATTATGTCTCTCAGGAAAAAAATTCATTTCCCTATTGACAATGCGGTCCCTTTGTATTATTATACTACTGTATTAAGTAAATAGTACAATGATACAACAAATGTAAAAATATGTTGTATTCATGATGAAACAGCGTAAAGCAGGAGGTGAGTACATGTCATGGAAATTTACAGGTGATGCCCCCATATATATACAAATCATGGATGAAATCAAGCTCAGGATTGCCAGAGGGAGACTGAAGGCAGGCGACAAGGTTCCGTCTGTGAGGGAGCTTGCAGTTATGGCGGGAGTAAATCCGAACACCATGCAAAAGGCTTTGTCGGAGCTGGAACGGGAAGGTGTCCTTTACAGTCAGCGGACATCGGGCAGGTTTGTTTCAGACCAAATGCCAAATGGGGTGGATGTGAAAAATGATGTGGGGAAAAAATACACGAAATCCTATGTTGATGATATGCGGCTGCTTGGATACAGCGACGAAATGATTGTAGAACTTTTAAATCAGCACATTGAGGAGGAGAGAAGAGATGAGTGATTTAGTTCAAATATCCGGAGTGTCAAAGCATTACGGAACGAAAAAGGTTATATTCGACAATTTGAATTTAAGCCTTGAAAGCGGAAAGATTATAGGGCTGCTCGGACCGAACGGAAGTGGTAAAACCACATTGATAAAGCTTTTGTCAGGGCTGTTAAGTCCTGCAGCAGGAAGTATTCTGATTGACGGAAAGCCTGTTGGTCCCGAGTCGAAGGCAATCGTTTCCTATTTGCCTGAAAGAACTTATTTTAATGAAAGTCTTAAGGTGAAAAATCTTGTGAATATGTTCAAGGATTTTTATGCAGATTTTGACGATGCAAGGGCTTATGAAATGATGGGTCTTTTAAATATAGACTCTGACATGACATTAAAAAAGCTTTCAAAGGGAAATAAAGAAAAGGTTCAGCTGATTATGGTAATGAGCAGGCGGGCAAAGCTTTATCTTTTGGATGAGCCGATTGCAGGTGTTGACCCTGCCGCAAGAGATTACATTCTCCAGACAATACTGACCAACTATGACCCAAGTGCGACTATACTTTTGTCAACGCACCTGATATACGATATAGAAAAAATACTGGATGAAATTATATTCATCAAAAACGGGGAAATCGTGTGCCATAAGGCGGCAGATGAACTGAGGGAAGAAAGAGGAATGTCCATTGACGAAATCTTTAGGGAGGTGTTCAGATGTTAGGAAAGCTGATAAAAAATGAATTTATTCAAAGAGGAAAACAGGTGGTGCTTATTTTTTCCGCCCTGCTGGGTATGAGCCTGATAACGGCATTTCTCTGGATGATTAATCCATATGTGAAATCCAATTTCTTTGGTTTTTTCCTGGCATTATTTACATCAATCTATGGTGTGGGAGCAATGGTGGCGGCAGTAGGACTGGTGATGCTTGCAATTGGTGATTTTGGAAAACGGCTGTTCAAGGACCAGGGGTATCTGACCCATACACTGCCTGTCAAGACATCCCAGATTATTTTTGCACGTATGGTTTTTGATCTGGTACTTATTATAGCCATAGCGGTGATTTATCCAATCGCAATTAGTATTGCTGCCCGTGATTTTTCGGTGATAGGCGAGTTTTTTGAGGGAATTGGTGAGCTGGCCAGCACATTGTCAGGCGGAGCACTTGAGACATCAATTGTAATTGTGGATATTATACTGATCTTAGTGGCGATGCTTTTGGCATCCCTGTTGTCACTTTGGATGTTTAATGCGTCCTATGCAATTGGTCATTCCTTTAATACAGCAAAAAGAAGCATGTCCATATTAGCGTATATCGTAATGTCCATTATATACAGCAACATAGTATATTTTATCGGCTGGGTAATGACGGAAACGGGCTTGGATAATGTTATTATTAAGGGCTTAAATAGCTCACTTCATCCTGAAGTTGCCCTGCTTGTTATGCTGATATTTGTATGTGCATTTGCTGTTGTCGGAGTTGGGGTTTGTGCCGTGATAACAAGCTGGATATGTAAAAAGAGACTTAATTTGGAGTAAAATATAAGAAACAGTATCAAAAAATAAAATAAAAAACCTCTTGACTTTCATATAAATGGTGTTATAGTACAAGTATAACAAATATAACACCTAATGCTGAACTGTTATTTTTGACGGAATGAGTATATAATATATTAGTCAGGAGGTATTTTTATGGATGCAGAAAAATTTACAAGAAAATCTCTGGAAGTAATTGAAAATTGCGAGAAGCTGGCGTATGAATATAACAATCAGGAAATAGATCAGGAGCATATACTATACAGCCTGATATCGGTTGAAGACAGTCTGATAGCAAAGCTGCTTGAAAATATGCAGGTAAATATGGAAAGCTTTTCAAAGGAATGTGAAAAGCTTGTGGCATACAGACCAAAGGTGTCGGGTGGAAAGCTTTTTACAAGTCCTGATTTTTCAAAGGTGCTGATTCAGGCGGAGCAGGAGGCAAAGCAGATGGGAGACGGATACATTTCCGTTGAACATATTTTCCTTGCCATTCTGGAGAAAATGAATAAGGCGGTAAAGGGTCTGATTATGGGATACGGCATAACAAGAAATAAATTTCTTGAGGCACTTGCTGCGGTAAGGGGAAATAAACGTGTTGAGTCCGATAATCCTGAGGCAACCTATGATACGTTAAACAAATATGGATATAACCTTGTGGAGCGTGCAAGACAGCAGAAGCTTGACCCTGTCATAGGACGTGACAATGAGATTCGGAATATCATAAGAATTTTATCAAGGAAAACAAAAAACAATCCTGTTCTGATTGGTGAACCGGGTGTTGGTAAAACGGCGGCAATTGAGGGACTTGCCCAAAGAATTGTCAGGGGCGATGTGCCTGACTCCTTAAAGCAAAAGGAAATATTTGCACTGGATATGGGAGCCATGCTGGCAGGAGCAAAATACAGAGGTGAGTTTGAGGAAAGGCTGAAAGCGGTTCTCGACGAGGTAAAGGCATCCGACGGAGAAATTATTTTGTTTATTGACGAGCTTCACACCATCGTGGGGGCAGGTAAAACAGAAGGCTCCATGGATGCGGGAAATATGCTAAAGCCGATGCTTGCAAGAGGTGAACTTCATTGTATCGGTGCAACAACCCTTGATGAATACAGAAAATATATCGAGAAGGATGCGGCACTGGAGCGGCGGTTTCAGCCTGTTATGGTAAATGAACCGTCGGTGATTGATACCATTTCGATTTTGCGTGGCATTAAAAATCGTTTTGAGGTGTTTCATGGCGTTAAAATAAATGACGGTGCACTGGTCAGTGCAGCGACCCTGTCTGACCGGTATATTACGGACCGGTTTTTGCCTGACAAGGCAATTGACCTTGTGGATGAGGCATGTGCCATGATTAAAACCGAGCTTGAGTCCATGCCTGCAGAGATAGATGAGATATCAAGAAAGGTCATGCAGCTTGAAATAGAGGAAGCCGCACTGAAAAATGAGGAGGACAACCTGAGCAGGGACAGGCTGGTAGCGTTAAGGAAGGAGCTTTCAGAGCTTCGCGATAAGGCAAACAGTATGAAAGCAATCTGGGAAAATGAAAAGAGCGGCGTGGAAACTGTCAGAAAGCTCAGGGAGGAAATTGAACAGTTAAATGACCAGATACAGATTGCCCAGAGAAATTATGACTTGGAGAAGGCGGCGGAACTTCAATATGGAAAGCTGCCACAGCTTGTATCGGAGCTGGAAAAGCTGGAGGCGGAGCTTTTGGAAAAAGACAGAAGCTTAGTACATGAGGCTGTCACCGATGAGGAAATTGCAAAGATAGTCTCAAAATGGACGGGAATTCCGATATCAAAGCTGACGGAGACGGAGCGGAACAAGACACTGCATCTTGCCGATGAGCTTCACAAGCGGGTAATCGGTCAGGATAATGCGGTTACACTTGTGTCAGAGGCTATCATAAGATCGAAGGCAGGTATCAAGGACCCGACAAAGCCGATTGGTTCTTTTCTGTTCCTCGGACCTACGGGCGTGGGAAAAACAGAGCTTGCAAAGACTCTTGCAGCGGCATTGTTTGATAATGAGGCAAGCATGGTCAGGATTGATATGAGTGAGTACATGGAAAAGCACAGTGTTGCAAGGTTGATTGGAGCACCTCCGGGATATGTGGGCTACGACGAGGGCGGACAGCTTACGAAGGCAGTCAGAAGAAAACCGTATTCGGTTGTGCTGTTCGATGAGATTGAGAAGGCACACCCTGACGTGTTCAATGTGCTGCTTCAGGTTTTGGATGACGGACGTATCACGGACTCCAAGGGAAAGACCGTTGATTTTAAAAATACGATTTTAATTATGACGTCAAATATCGGTTCGGACAGCCTGCTGGATGGCATTGATGGAAATGGTAACATAAGCCCTGAGGCAGAAAAAAGTGTTATGGGAAGTCTTAGGGCACATTTCAGACCGGAGTTTATAAACAGACTGGATGAGATTATTATGTTTAAGCCTTTGGACAAGACGGCAATTGGCAATATTGTAAGCCTGCTGCTTACCGATTTAAATAAGCGTGTAGCCGACAAGGAAATTGGCATTGCAATTTCTGACAAGGCAAAAGAGCATATTATTACAGCAGGCTATGACCCGATATACGGTGCAAGACCACTCAAGCGGTATATGCAGAAAAACATAGAAACCCTAGTGGCAAAATGTATTCTTGCAGGCAATATCGGAAAGGGTGCAACGCTTACGGTTGATGTCAGCGACGGAAAACTGGTTGTAGTATAATATGCAGGATGGAAAGCCATACTGTATAAATATGAAAACAAAAAAGCGTGTCCTTTTAATAAAATGCATGTTCCTCCCGTGAATACACAAGGTTACCATCAATTACCGTATAAATTGTATTGGTAAACGTATTCATGGGATTTCCGTCAAATACGGCGATATCTGCGTCCTTTCCCACCTCGAGGGAGCCAACCCGCATGTCAACCCCGCATATTTTGGCAGGATTAATTGTGATTGCCTTAAATGCATCCTCCATGGGAAGACCGGCACGGACGGAAAGACCTGCACAGAGCGAAAGATATTGAATCAGTGCCACAGGATGGTCGGTTGTTATGGCGGTAAGGATGCCTGCCGAATTCAGGACACCGCAGGTCTTAAAGCTCATGTTTGCAACTTCAATTTTATTTTTGGACGTTAAATCGGTTCCTACAATGGCAGGGAATCCTGATTTTTTTATGTGCTCCACGATAAGGTGACCCTCTGTACAGTGGTCAAGGGTGATGTTGATATGAAATTCTTTTGCTATACGGATTGCTGTTAAGATGTCGTCTGCACGGTGTGCGTGAACCTTTAATGGAATTTCCCTTCGGATGACAGGAAGCATGGCCTCCATGTCGGCATCAAAGCCATCATCGGGATTGTAGAGCTGTGCTTTTCTTAAAGTGTTGCGTAAAATAGCGGCATTTGCCATACGTGTGGAGGGATATTTATTCTGGTCGCCATAGCAAACCTTCGGGTTTTCGCCGAGGGCTGCTTTCATTGCGGCAGGAGCCTTTACAATCATGTCATCGATGCATCTGCCATGGGTCTTAATAAATGCGAACTGACCGCCGATAACATTTGCACTACCGGGTCCCACAAGGACACCCGTAATACCTGCGGCAATTGCCTCATGGAATGCGGCATCCATCGGATTGATGGCATCAATTGCACGGAGTGAGGGCGTGACAGGATTTGTACACTCATTGCAGTCGTCCCCTATGACACCTTTTTTTTCTTCCGTGATTCCGATGTGTGAATGAGCATCAATGATTCCCGGCATAACAAACATCCCAGATACATCCAGTCTTGTGTCGCCACTGTCGGTTAAGCTTTCCATGGGACCAATCTCCGTGATTGTTTTTCCCGCTGTTTTGATATAGCCCTTTTCGATTATAGGACCGTTCATTGTCATTATTTTCCCATTGCAGATAATCATGTTAAAGCCTCCATATAATTTTTATAGGTTACTAAAACAGAGTATCTGCAAAATGGGAATTTCTATACTTTTACCGTTCCATTTTCCAAAATGCAGCACTGTAAGGTGGAAGCTCGGAACCACCGCCGAAGTCGTGGTTTTCGCCTGTGATAAGGTCAACTGCCATTCCGCAGCCTGCATCAAAATGTGCCGTGTATGGCTGGTCGCTTGCGTTGATTGCCACAAGAACCCGCTCATTATCTGTCTTTCTCTCAAATATGCACTGATGGTTTGTGAGAACAACAGAGCGGAAGCCGCCGTAATTTAATGCCTCACTGTTTTTCTTTGCCTCAGCAAGCCTGGAAATCCAGTCGGTAAGCTCGTTCCATTCAGGTGTATCATAGCTAAGCCGAAGTGACGGGTCGCCTTCCTCTTTTTTTCCTGTTGCTCCCCACTCACTGCCATAGTAGACACAAGGCATGCCGGGCATACCAAATGCAAGTGCATAAATAAGCGGAAGGTGATTTTTGTTTGTGAGAATACTTGCAACACGGGTAACGTCGTGGTTGTCAACAAAAGAAAGTAAATGCTTTCCCTTGTAGCGTGTCCATTCCTCAGGTCCAAACTGCTGGAGCAGACTATGGATAATTTCGAACATATTCATGCTGTTAAAGCTGGAATAAAGTCCTTTATAGCACATGTAGTTAGTTGCACTATGGAGCATGCTGTCATTTACAAATACGTTATAGTCGCCGTGAAGAAGCTCGCCAAGGAGTAAAAAGTCCTCCTTGAGACCGTCGCAGTGTGCACGGAGCCGTCTGATAAAATCATGGTCAAGGCAGTAAGCAACATCCAGCCGCAAACCGTCAATGTCAAATTCCTCAATCCAGCCCTTCACATTTTCAAGAATGTGCTGTATCACAGCTTCGTTTTTCAGGTTTAACTTGACCAGGTCATAGTTGCCCTCCCAGCCCTCGTACCACAAGCCGTCGTTGTAATTGGAATTGCCGTCAAAGCTTAAGTGGAACCAGTCCTTGTATGGAGAGTCCCATTTCTTTTCAAGCACGTCCTGAAATGCCCAAAAGCCTCTGCCGACATGATTGAAAACGCCGTCAAGCACCACCTTGATATCGTTCTTGTGAAGCTCGTCGCAAACCTTTTTAAAATCCTCATTTGTTCCGAGACGACAGTCGATTTTTGAATAGTCCCTTGTATTGTAACCATGAGTATCTGATTCAAAAACAGGTGAAAAATAAATAGCATTTGCACCTAATTTCCTGATATGTGGAATCCAGTCAACCACCTTTGTTATTCTTGATGTTTGAGCACCATCATTTTCAAATGGAGCACCGCAAAAACCAAGTGGATAAATTTGATAAAATACACTTTCGTAAGCCCACATTGGATTGCCTCCTTTCATTAATACAAACATTTTCAAAATACCGATGTAGTATACCACAAATGAATTTGTGTGGCAATAAAACAATCAGCAGGAAACCATAATAATTTGCACATAAAGATATTGTGCAGTCTATTGAATTTTAGCAGCCTGTGTGCTAAAGTACATGTGGCAATACCATAGGATACACTTTGGATACAGTCGAGTGTTAAAATATGAAAGCAAGGAGTGTATTTTGAAGGGATATGGGGGTGAGAAAAAATGAAGCTGAAAACGGAAGAGACTGCGGCAAATGAAAATGAGTTTGACGGACAGCCAGAGGAAGAGGAAACGGCAGGAAAATTTATCAGCATAGATACAAATAGGGAGCAGTGTATCAGTAAGCTTGCACTTATAAAGGAACAGTACCAGTCCCAGCTTGCAGGTATCGATAAAAGATTTTATGGCGTCAAGACCAGAGTGCTGTCCTGCTCTTTAATTGAAGCTGTGTTGCTTGTGTGGATGTTCTTTCTGATATCGGTAGGCACCAGATTTCCGCAGGGGCTTTCCATGTTTGCATACGTGGCGGTCGCCCTGACAATGGTTCTTATATACAAGAATAACGAGCATTTGATAAATGCAATTGTTTCATGTGGTATTCATTATGAAAAAAAGGGCTTTCTCAAAATGAAAATAGAATTTGACGTATTTACGCTTGTGGATGAAAGAAAGCACTGTGAAAAGGAACTGTCTAATGTGAACCATATGCTGGAGGAGTTAAGAGAAAGTGACAAAAAATGGGTGGATAGAAAATATTGGGATTGCGAATACATACAAAAGTATGCATCCGCGGAGATAAACAATTTTTATCAAAAATATTATGCCATTATACTTTTGGTTTCCGTTATCCTGTTTTTTGTGGTGCTGGTTATAGTCGGTAAACTGGTCATTTTCAGGCTGAACGGACTTTTTTAATAAAAAAAGTGCAGGCAGGAACCGATTTGTCAATTGGTCATATCATATTATAGAATGAATTAGCATGAGGTTTGATATGGCGGTTAAAATAATGATAGATGCCGGACATGGAGGGTTTGACGGAGGGGCATCTTATAATGGAAGAAAAGAAAAGGATGACGTTTTAAATCTCGCACTTGCTGTGGGAGATATACTCAAATCCCAGGGATATGATGTTGTATATACGAGAACGACGGATGTATATGATTCTCCCGTGCAGAAGGCACGCATAGGAAATGAAAGTGGAGCGGACTATTTTGTTTCCATTCACAGAAATTCGTCACCTACTCCGAATCAGTACAACGGTGTGCAGACGCTCATATATGACGATTCGGGCATCAAAAAGACGATGGCGGAGAATGTAAATAAAAGGTTGGAGGAGGTTGGCTACAGAAATATAAATGTAGATATCAGACCAAATCTTGCGGTATTAAGAAGAACAAGCATGCCAGCGATACTGGTGGAGGCAGGCTTTATAAACAGTGATACGGATAACGCATTGTTTGATTCGAAATTTGAGGAAACGGCACAGGCAATCGCTGATGGAATCAATGAAACGATAAGGGCAGCAGGAACGGCACAGGCGATGAGCTATAGTGCAGATGGCGGGGATGTGCCTGATACATTTCATGGAAACCAAAATGGAAGAAACGAAAATGGGGATGAGGTTTACCAGATTCTTGTGGGTATCTACAGAAGCTTTGCATCCGCATCCTATCAGATGAATAAGTTCATCAATGAGGGATATATGGCGGAAATATACGAGGATGACGGGCTGTTTCAGGTCAGGGTTGGGGAATATAATGATGTTGACGATGCGTTGATTGCCCAAAGAGAGCTTCGGGACAAAGGCTATGAAACCCTGATTGTAAGAAGGGAAGTTCCCATGACGGCAACAAGACCATCAAGGACATAAAAAAGTAATTGACAATATGAATTTGATATGGTATCCTCATTTTCGATGAATTGCCGTAGACAGTAGGTGCCGAAGGGCATAAGCAAAAAACGCCTACCGAGGAAGAATCGTAAATCATGGATTTTATGAATTATGACTCCTGTGCTACGCATGGGAGTTTTTCTTCTTTATAGGAAACGCAGTTTTCATCGGCAGGCTTCGCAAGAATCCTGTTATTATTTGAAAGGAGGTGCGTGATTTTGGCAAAGATAGAAATGAAGCAGCCAATCGTTGATGAAATCAAAGAAAATATCAATGAAGCTAAGTCAGTCGTATTAGTAGATTACCGTGGTCTTACGGTTGAGCAGGATACAAAGCTCCGTAAGTCACTCAGAGAAGCAGGTGTTATCTACAAGGTATATAAGAATACCATGGTTAAGCTTGCTATCGATGGTACAGAGTTTGATTCTCTTAAGGATGACCTTGAGGGACCTACGGCAGTTGTTATTTCAAAGACAGATGCAACTGCACCTGCAAGACTTGTTTCTAATTTCGCAAAGGAAAATCCTGAATTAGAGCTTAAGGCAGGCGTGGTAGAGGGCGTTCACTACGACGTGGCAGGTATTAAGACAATCGCAACAATCCCTTCCAGGGAAGAGCTTATATCAAAGCTTCTTGGAAGTATCCAGTCACCAATTGCAAACTTTGCCCGTGTTATTAAGCAGATTGCAGATGCAAAGGAAGCATAATGACATCAGCTGTTCGGCAGAAGGATGATTAAAAAGTAAAAAAGAAACCCATTCTTAGTGAGAATGAAAATATTGAAAAATGGAGGAATTTAGAAATGACAACTCAGGAAATTATCGATGTTATCAAGGGATTATCAGTATTAGAGTTAAACGATTTAGTAAAGGCTTGTGAGGAGGAGTTTGGTGTATCAGCAGCAGCCGGTGTTGTAGTTGCAGCCGCAGCAGGCGGAGAGGCAGCAGGCGGAGCAGACGAGAAGGATTCGTTTGATGTTGAGCTTACTGAGGTTGGTCCAAACAAGGTTAAGGTTATCAAGGTTGTACGTGACTGTACAGGTCTTGGACTTAAGGAAGCAAAGGACGTTGTTGACGGAGCTCCTAAGGTACTTAAGGAAGGTGCTTCCAAGGAAGAGGCTGAGGACATCAAGACGAAGCTTGAGGCTGAGGGTGCAAAGGTTACACTTAAGTAATTATTACAGAATGATTTATGGCAGGGACTGCGGGTTTGCAGTCTCTGTTTTTCTTGTTTAACAATCGGGAAACAATCTTAAATTTCGTATTGACACAATTTTCCTATTATGATAAGATACTAAAATGTCATTATTGTGGCTAGGTATGCCATAATTTTAGTATAGATTGTGAAAACGAAGTTTTCTAAATATTAAGTTCAAGAGGTGAATGGGTTGATGAAAAAGTACAGAATGCGTCCTGTGAAATCGGGAAGAGGAATGCGGATGAGTTTTTCCACTGAAAAAGAAGTTTTGGATATGCCAAACCTGATTGAAGTACAGAAGGACTCATATAAATGGTTTCTGGACGAGGGCTTGAAGGAGGTTTTCAGGGATATTTCTCCTGTGACTGATTACACCGGACAATTAAGCTTGGAATTTGTAGATTTCCAGCTTTGTGAAGACGACATTAAGTATTCGATTGAAGAATGTAAGGAAAGGGATGCTACATATGCAGCTCCACTCAAGGTAAATGTCCATCTTCGTAATAATGAAACAGGCGAAATTGCACAGCACGATATATTTATGGGCGATTTGCCGCTTATGACTGCCACAGGTACATTTGTAATAAATGGTGCTGAGAGAGTCATAGTCAGTCAGCTTGTACGTTCACCGGGTATCTATTATGCATTGGGTCACGATAAAATTGGTAAAACTTTATATTCATCAACGGTTATACCGAACCGTGGAGCTTGGCTTGAGTACGAGACAGACTCCAACGACGTATTTTATGTTCGTGTAGACAGGACAAGAAAGGTGCCGATTACGGTTCTGATTAGAGCTTTGGGTATTGGCACAAATCAGGAAATTCTTGATTTATTTGGTGATGAGCCAAAGATTATGGCGAGCTTAGAAAAGGATCCGTCCACAAATTATGAGAGCGGTGTCTTGGAGCTTTACAAGAAAATAAGACCGGGCGAGCCAGAGGTTGTTGAAAATGCAGAGAGCCTTATCAACAGCATGTTTTTTGATGCAAGAAGATATGACCTTGCAAAGGTAGGAAGATATAAATTTAATAAAAAGCTTGCACTTAAGAACAGAATTGCAAATTGCGTTCTTTCGGAGGATGTAACTGATCCAAGTACAGGTGAGATATTATTTCAGGCGGGTGCCACCCTTAGCAGGGAAGATGCAAAGGCAATTCAGGATGCAGCGGTTCCGTTTGTATGGATTCAGACAGAGGAGAAAAATGTAAAGGTTCTCTCTAATATGGTAGTTGATTTGTCAGAGTATGTGGGCTTTGTACCAAGGGAAGCAGGTATCACGGAGGATGTTTATTATCCTGTACTTGAGAAGCTTCTTGAGGAGTATGATGACGAGGACGAACTCAAAAAAGCAATTCAGGCTTCTGTAAGCGAACTGATTCCAAAGCACATAACGAAGGAAGATATACTTGCGTCCATTAACTATAATATGCACCTTGAGTATGGAATCGGTAACTTCGACGATATCGACCATTTGGGCAACAGACGTATCAGGGCGGTTGGAGAGCTTCTCCAAAACCAGTACAGAATCGGATTATCACGACTTGAGAGAGTGGTAAGGGAGAGAATGACAACACAGGATATTGACAGCATCACACCACAGTCACTGATTAATATTAAGCCTGTAACGGCGGCAGTGAAGGAGTTCTTTGGAAGCTCGCAGCTGTCACAGTTTATGGACCAGAACAACCCACTTTCAGAGCTTACGCATAAGAGACGTCTTTCCGCACTTGGTCCGGGTGGTCTTTCCAGAGACCGTGCAGGATTTGAGGTAAGAGACGTTCACTATACACATTACGGCAGAATGTGTCCGATAGAGACACCGGAGGGTCCTAACATCGGACTGATTAACTCACTTGCAACCTATGCAAGAATTAATGAATATGGCTTTGTAGAGGCACCTTACAGAAAACTGGACAAGTCAGACCCGTCCAATCCTATCGTAACGGATGAGGTTGTGTACCTTACCGCTGACGAGGAGGATAATTATGTCGTAGCACAGGCAAATGAGCCTTTGGATGAGGAAGGTCATTTTGTAAAAAACAATGTTTCAGGACGTTTCAAGGAGGAGACATCGGAGTTTGCAAAATCAACGGTTGATTTGATGGACGTATCTCCTAAGATGGTATTTTCGGTTGCTACATCCATGATTCCGTTCCTTGAGAATGATGATGCAAACCGTGCACTTATGGGCTCTAACATGCAGCGTCAGGCAGTCCCTCTTTTGAGGACGGAGGCACCTGTTGTCGGAACCGGTATGGAGGCAAAGGCGGCTGTAGACTCAGGCGTGTGTATCGTAGCAAAGCATGACGGCGTGGTTGAGATTTCGTCAAGTGAAAAGATTGTAGTGAAATGTGAGGATGGTACGAGGGACGAGTACCATGTAATCAAGTTTGACAGAAGTAACCAGGGTAACTGTATGAACCAGAGACCAATCGTAAAAAGAGGCGATAAGGTTAAGGCGGGTATGGTTATAGCGGACGGTGCTTCCACGGCAGGCGGTGAAATTGCCTTAGGTAAGAATCCGCTTATCGGATTTATGACATGGGAAGGCTACAACTACGAGGATGCAGTTCTTCTTTCAGAGAGACTTGTACAGGAGGATGTTTATACATCCGTTCATATTGAGGAATATGAGGTCGAGGCAAGAGATACAAAGCTTGGACAGGAAGAAATAACAAGGGACCTTGCAGGTCTTGCACCGGAGGCACTTAAGGATTTGGATGAAAACGGTATCATAAGAATTGGTGCTGAGGTCCGTGCAGGAGATATTCTTGTCGGTAAGGTTACACCAAAGGGTGAGACAGAGCTTACCGCTGAGGAGAGACTTCTCCGGGCTATTTTCGGTGAAAAGGCAAGAGAGGTAAGAGATACATCGCTTCGTGTGCCGCACGGTGCATTTGGCGTTATTATGGATACAAAGGTATTTACAAGGGAAAACGGGGATGAGCTTCCGCCGGGAGTAAACAAAACCGTAAGAGTTTACATTGCCCAAAAGAGAAAAATCTCAGTTGGTGACAAGATGGCAGGACGTCATGGTAACAAGGGTGTTATTTCACGTATTCTTCCTGTTGAGGATATGCCGTTCCTTCCAAATGGAAGACCGCTTGATATTGTGCTGAACCCATTGGGTGTTCCATCACGTATGAATATCGGACAGGTTTTGGAGGTTCATTTGGGACTTGCTGCAAAGGCACTTGGCTTTAACATTTCCACGCCTGTATTTGATGGGGCGGATGAGTATGATATTATGGATACCCTTGAAATGGCGAACGATTATGTAAATGAGGATTGGGAGACATTCGAGGCAAAATACAAGGACAGCACTGACAAGGAGCTTATGAATTATCTGTATGAGAACAGGGACCACAGAGAAGAGTGGAAGGGCGTTCCTATCAACAGAACAGGTAAGGTAAGGCTTCGTGACGGTAGAACGGGAGAGGAATTTGACTCACCTGTTACAATTGGATTTATGCATTACCTGAAGCTGCACCACCTTGTTGATGATAAGATACACGCACGTTCAACAGGTCCGTATTCACTTGTAACACAGCAGCCACTCGGCGGTAAGGCACAGTTTGGTGGACAGAGATTTGGTGAGATGGAGGTTTGGGCACTGGAGGCATATGGTGCATCCTACACCCTGCAGGAAATTCTTACCGTTAAGTCGGATGATGTAGTGGGACGTGTTAAGACTTACGAAGCAATTATCAAGGGTGACAATATACCGGAGGCAGGTATACCGGAGTCCTTTAAGGTACTTCTCAAGGAATTCCAGTCACTTGGTCTTGATGTAAGGGTTCTTAAGGATGACCAGACTGAGGTTGAGCTTACGGAAACGCTTGATTATGGTGATGAGAGCGTAAAGGCAGTAATTGAGGGCGACAATGCAGCGTTTAATGAGGATTTTGAGGCTCAGGGTTACAGCGGTGTTGATGAAAATGATGAACTTACTTCTCTGTCGGATGATGATTATGCATTGGACGATGAAGAGGATGATGCATATGAAGAAGACGAGTTTTAATGAAAGGAGAATTGTAAGATGTCAGCTATAAACAATGAAACAACAGTTCAAGAGCAGCCTATGAATTTTGATGCAATCAAAATTGGACTTGCATCTCCTGAAAAGATAAGAGAGTGGTCAAGAGGTGAGGTAAAAAAGCCTGAGACCATTAATTATAGGACACTGAAGCCTGAGAAGGAGGGATTATTCTGCGAGAGAATATTCGGACCAAGCAAGGACTGGGAGTGTCACTGTGGAAAATACAAAAAAATCCGCTTTAAGGGCGTTATTTGTGACAGATGTGGTGTTGAGGTAACAAAGGCAAGCGTAAGACGTGAGCGTATGGGACATATTGAGCTTGCTGCACCTGTATCACATATATGGTATTTCAAGGGTATTCCAAGCCGTATGGGACTTATCCTTGACATATCACCAAGACTTTTGGAAAAGGTGCTTTATTTTGCATCCTATATTGTGCTTGACGCAGGAGATACGCCTTTGGAGTACAAGGCGATATTAAATGAGCAGGAGTACCGCAAGGCAGAGGAAGATTTTGGTTCCAACAGATTCCGTGTCGGTATGGGAGCAGAGGCTGTAAAGGAGCTTCTACAGGCTATCGATTTGGATAAGGAGGCAGCAGAGCTTCGGGCAGAGCTTGCAGATGCGTCAGGACAGAAACGTGCAAGAATTATCAAGAGGCTTGAGGTTGTTGAGGCATTCAGAAATTCAAACAACAAGCCTGAGTGGATGATAATGGACGTGATACCTGTTATACCGCCTGATATCAGACCTATGGTACAGTTGGATGGTGGAAGATTTGCAACCTCTGACTTAAATGATTTGTATAGAAGAATTATCAACCGTAACAACCGTCTCAAGAGACTGCTTGAGCTTGGTGCACCTGACATTATTGTCAGAAATGAAAAGAGAATGCTTCAGGAAGCGGTTGATGCATTGATTGATAACGGAAGAAGAGGACGTGCTGTAACGGGACCTGGTAACCGTGCACTGAAGTCACTTTCCGATATGCTTAAGGGTAAGCAGGGACGGTTCCGTCAGAACCTGCTTGGTAAGCGTGTTGACTATTCGGGACGTTCCGTTATCGTTGTAGGACCGGAATTAAAGATTTACCAGTGTGGTCTTCCGAAGGAAATGGCAATTGAGCTGTTCAAGCCATTTGTTATGAAGGAGCTTACTGCACAGGGCAAGGCAAATAATATAAAAGCAGCAAAGAAGATGGTTGAAAAGCTGGAGCCACAGGTTTGGGATGTGCTTGAGCAGGTAATCAAGGAGCACCCTGTTATGCTGAACCGTGCCCCTACTCTGCACAGACTTGGAATTCAGGCATTTGAGCCGATACTTGTAGAGGGTAAGGCAATCAAGCTTCATCCGCTTGTATGTACAGCATTCAATGCTGACTTTGACGGAGACCAGATGGCAGTGCATCTTCCACTTTCCGTTGAGGCACAGGCAGAGTGCAGATTCCTTTTGCTGTCACCGAACAACCTGTTGAAGCCGTCAGATGGCGGACCGGTTGCAGTTCCTTCACAGGATATGGTACTTGGCATTTACTATCTTACGATGGAGAAGTACGCTGAGCTTTCTCCTGAGGAAGCAGCCAAAGCCAAAATTGTAAAGGAATATGGTAAGGACGATGAGGCGGCAAACCTTGCAGATATTTCTGAGGACTGCAAAAACGGAACGGTTGAGCTTTCAGATGTAGTCAAGGTAAAAGTAATTGCCAAAATGTCAAAGGATAAGAAGGAAGTCTTCTATAAAGAGATAGTCAGTGCTGTAAGAGACTTTATGAAGCCGAAGTTTGGCAGCACAAATCTTGCAATGCTTGCTTATGAAAATGGTGAGATAACACTTCATCAGAGAATTTTGGTTAAGAAGACCATGGTTACAGCTGATGGCAAAAAACGTAGTAAAATGATAGATTCCACCCTTGGAAGGCTGATATTTAATGAGATTATTCCACAGGACTTAGGATTTGTTGACCGTACAATTGATGAAAATATGCTTGAGCCGGAAATTAATTTCCATGTTGGAAAGAAGGGTCTTAAGCAAATTCTTGATAAATGTATTAATACGCACGGAGCTACAAAGACTGCTGAGGTGCTTGATGATATCAAGGCAATGGGATATAAGTATTCCACAAGGGGTGCAATAACCGTTTCCATTTCAGATATGACAGTGCCTGCTGCAAAGAAGGAAATTCTTGAGGATGCACAGAAGGTCGTTGACCAGATTAATAAGCATTTCAGACGTGGTAGCCTTACGGATGAGGAGCGGTATCAGGCAGTTGTAAGAGTGTGGGAGGAAGCAGATAAGAAGCTTACAAAAGCACTTCTTGACGGACTGGACAAATACAATAACATTTATATGATGGCTGACTCAGGTGCCCGTGGTTCTGACCAGCAGATTAAACAGCTTGCAGGTATGCGTGGTCTTATGGCAGATACAACAGGACGTACCATCGAGCTTCCAATCAAGTCTAATTTCCGTGAGGGCTTGGACGTACTTGAGTATTTCATTTCTGCACATGGTGCACGTAAGGGACTTTCCGATACTGCACTTCGTACAGCTGACTCAGGTTACCTTACACGTCGTCTTGTTGACGTATCACAGGATCTCATTATTCGTGAGGTTGACTGCTGTGAGGATATGGATGAAAAGCCGGGCATGTATGCAGAAGCATTCATGGAAGGCAAGGAGGTTATCGAAAGTCTTCAGGAGAGAATTACGGGACGTTACGCTGCCGAAAGCATATTTGATGCCAAGGGCAATATGATAGTCAAGAAGAACCATATGATAACGCCGAAGAGAGCAGAGAACATCATGCGTTACGGTGTAGACAATGACGGTGTTCCATTCCTTGATGAAGCAACAGGTAAGACAAGAAGTGATGCAAAGATTAAGATTCGGACCATTCTGACATGTAAGTCACATCTTGGCGTGTGCTCCAAGTGCTATGGTGCCAACATGGCAACAGGACAGTCGGTTCAGGTAGGCGAGGCAGTCGGTATTATAGCTGCACAGTCCATCGGTGAGCCTGGTACACAGCTTACAATGCGTACCTTCCATACAGGCGGTGTTGCAGGTGATGATATTACACAGGGTCTTCCTAGAGTTGAGGAGCTTTTTGAGGCGAGAAAGCCAAAGGGACTTGCAATTATCGCAGAGTTTGGCGGAGAGGTCCAAATCAGGGAGACAAAGAAGAAGCGTGAGGTTGTTATAACAAACAGCGAGACAGGCGATTCAAAGGCTTATCTTATTCCGTACGGTTCCAGGATAAAGGTTCAGGATGGACAAATCCTTGACGCAGGTGACGAGCTTACGGAGGGTTCTGTAAATCCGCATGATATCCTTAAGATAAAGGGTGTGCGTGCGGTACAGGATTACATGATAAGAGAGGTTCAGAGAGTTTACCGTCTTCAGGGTGTTGAGATAAATGATAAGCACGTAGAGGTGATTGTCCGCCAGATGCTTAAGAAGATTCGGATAGAGAACAGCGGAGATACGGATTATCTTCCGGGAACGTTGGTGGATGCCCTTGATTTTGATGAGATTAATGATATGCTCACAGAGGAGGGCAAGGCTCCAGCAGAGGGCACACAGGTTATGCTTGGTATCACCAAGGCATCGCTTGCCACAAGCTCATTCCTTTCTGCAGCATCCTTCCAGGAGACAACGAAGGTTCTGACGGAGGCTGCAATTAAGGGTAAGGTTGACCCGCTGATTGGTCTGAAGGAAAATGTTCTGATTGGAAAGCTGATACCTGCAGGTACAGGTATGAAACGGTATCGTTCCGTTAAGCTTGATTCAGGCACAAATGATATAGAGATACCTGAAAACGCACTTGACACAGCGGCGGATGATGAGATTGTTGATGTTGAGGTTGACGAAACCGCAGGTGCAGTAGAGGTTGTTGAGACATTGATAGAAGAATAAAGCATTCGTCTGAAATGAGTGTAGTTCATATTGTGACGACAACAGCTATTTGAAGATGTAGGTGCATAATTTGCCGGGATAAGACATCCTTATTTGGGATTGTCTTAAACCGGCAATTTTTTTATAGGAAATTCCTCTGAATTTCCTATAGGCACGCTCCTTACGGAGCCTGCTAAGATTCGAACTACAGCGTCAAAGACGCTTTGTTCTATGATTATCATTCATCGGTTGAAGGTGGTTTTTGTGTTACCAGATGGATTGCAGCTGGTTGTAATTCAGGCGGCAATTGGCAGGACATGCTTTGCGGTGCCAGGCATGTGTGGGATGAACATGTATAGGACGAAACGAGTAAGGGAAAAATAAAAATGTTGGCTAAAAAAGGAAAAATCGGTTGACATACGAAAAACATAATAATATAATACAACAGTGTGCGTTGAAGTGATGTACACACATTAAATTTTTAGGAATTGGAGGTGAAAACATGCCAACTTTTAACCAGTTAGTTAGAAAGGGAAGACAGACTATAGAGAAGAAGTCAACTGCACCGGCTCTTTTAAGAAGCTACAACTCTCTTAAGAAAAAGCCAACAGATACTGCTTCACCGCAGAAGAGAGGTGTTTGTACAGCAGTTAAGACAGCTACTCCTAAGAAGCCTAACTCAGCTCTTAGAAAGATTGCCAGAGTTCGTTTGTCAAACGGAATCGAGGTGACAAGCTACATCCCGGGTGAAGGTCACAACCTTCAGGAGCACAGCGTTGTTCTGATTCGTGGTGGTAGAGTAAAAGACTTACCTGGTACAAGATACCATATTATCAGAGGTACGCTTGATACTGCAGGTGTTGCTAAGAGAAGACAGGCACGTTCTAAGTATGGTGCTAAGAGACCAAAGGATTCAAAATAAGGTTTTAGCATTGTATGAATTGTTTGTCAAAAACTAAATAGTGCGAAAGTAGGTTATGTTTTCTAGTTTAATAGATAAAATGTAAGCAATTTTTGCACGAACACATTCGGTTTCCATTTTTGGGAATGTGAGTACCGTTGAATTAATTCAGGACATTTGTCCTAAAAATAATTAAGGAGGGAAGAACCGTGCCACGTAAAGGACATATCGCAAAGAGAGACGTATTAGCGGATCCAATTTACAATAATAAGGTGGTTACTAAGCTTATCAACAATATTATGTTAGATGGTAAGAAGGGTGTAGCCCAGAAGATAGTTTACGGTGCATTTGACCGTATTGCAGAGGAGACCGGTAAGGATGCTTTAGAGATATTTGAGGCGGCAATGAACAATATCATGCCATCCCTTGAGGTTAAGGCAAGACGTATCGGTGGTGCTACTTATCAGGTACCAATTGATGTAAGACCTGATAGGAGACAGGCACTTGCACTTCGTTGGCTTACTACATTTTCACGTGCGAGAAGTGAGAAGACCATGGAAGAAAGACTCGCAAAAGAGCTTATCGATGCATCAAATAATACGGGTGCATCTGTTAAGAGAAAAGAAGATATGCACAAAATGGCAGAGGCAAACAAGGCCTTTGCCCACTACAGATTTTAGTAGTGTGTATTTGTTATATTAATATAAGGAGGAAAATACCTTGGCTGGAAGAGAATATCCGCTGGATAGAACTAGAAACATTGGTATTATGGCGCACATTGATGCAGGTAAGACTACTCTTACAGAGAGAATTCTTTACTATACCGGTGTTAACTATAAAATAGGTGATACTCACGAAGGTACTGCTACCATGGACTGGATGGCCCAGGAGCAGGAAAGAGGTATCACAATTACTTCAGCAGCAACTACCTGTCACTGGACAGAGCAGGAAAACTGTAAGCCAAAGGAAGGTGCACTTGAGCATCGTATCAATATTATCGATACTCCCGGTCACGTTGACTTCACTGTTGAGGTTGAGCGTTCACTGCGTGTACTTGACGGTGCTGTAGGTGTGTTCTGTGCAAAGGGTGGTGTTGAGCCACAGTCAGAGAACGTATGGCGTCAGGCTGACACATATAATGTTCCTAGAATGGCATTCATTAACAAGATGGACATTTTAGGTGCTGACTTCTTCAATGCTGTTGACCAGATTAAGACAAGACTTGGTAAGAATGCAATCGTTACCCAGCTTCCTATCGGTAAGGAGGACTGGTTCAAGGGAATCGTGGATTTGTTTGAAATGAAGGCTTACATCTACAATGATGATAAGGGTGATGATATTTCAATTACTGACATTCCTGATGATATGAAGGATGATGCAGAGCTTTATCATACAGAGCTTGTTGAAAAAATATGTGAATTAGACGACGATTTAATGATGATGTATCTTGAGGGTGAGGAGCCATCTATTGATGAGCTTAAGAAGGCACTCAGAAAGGGTACATGTGAGTGTACTGCAGTTCCTGTTTGTTGCGGTTCTGCATACAGAAATAAGGGTGTGCAGAAGCTGCTTGATTCCATTCTTGCATTTATGCCTGCACCGACTGATATACCTGCTATTAAGGGTGTTGACATGGATGGAAATGAGGTTGAGAGACATTCTTCAGACGAGGAGCCTTTCTCAGCACTTGCATTCAAGATTATGGCGGACCCATTTGTTGGTAAGCTTGCATTCTTCAGAGTTTACTCAGGTACGATTAACTCAGGCTCTTACGTTTTAAATGCAACGAAGGACAAGAAGGAAAGAGTTGGACGTATTCTTCAGATGCATGCCAACAAGAGACAGGAGCTTGATAAGGTTTACGCAGGAGACATTGCAGCAGCAGTTGGATTTAAGTTTACAACTACAGGTGATACAATCTGTGACGAGCAGCATCCGGTTATCTTGGAGTCGATGGAGTTCCCTGAGCCGGTTATCGAGCTTGCAATCGAGCCGAAGACTAAAAATGATCAGGGTAAGATGGGTGAAGCACTTGCAAAGCTTGCAGAGGAGGACCCGACATTCAGGGCTCATACAAATCAGGAGACTGGACAGACAATTATTGCAGGTATGGGTGAGCTTCATCTTGAGATTATTGTTGACAGACTTCTCCGTGAGTTTAAGGTAGAGGCAAACGTAGGTGCTCCACAGGTTGCTTATAAGGAGACATTTACAAAGGCTGTTGATGTAGACAGTAAGTATGCGAAGCAGTCAGGTGGTCGTGGACAGTACGGTCACTGTAAGGTTCACTTTGAACCAATGGATCCAAATGGAGAGCAGACATTCCTGTTTGAGTCATCCGTTGTAGGTGGTGCTATTCCGAAGGAATACATTCCTGCAGTAGGTGAAGGTATCGAGGAGGCTGCAGGAGCAGGTATACTCGGAGGATTCCCTGTACTTGGTGTTAAGGCCAACGTATTTGATGGTTCTTACCATGAAGTAGACTCAAGTGAAATGGCATTCCATATTGCCGGTTCCATGGCATTTAAGGATGCCATGAACAAAGGTGGAGCAGTATTGCTTGAGCCTATTATGAGAGTTGAGGTTACAATGCCTGAGGAATACATGGGTGATGTAATCGGAAGCTTAAATGCAAAGCGTGGACAAATTCAGAGTATGGATGACCTTGGCGGTGGTAAGATTGTACGTGCATTAGTGCCACTTGCCGAAATGTTCGGATACTCAACAGAGCTTCGTTCATCAACGCAGGGACGTGGTAATTATTCCATGTTCTTTGAGAAGTACGAACAGTGTCCAAAGAACATACAGGATAAGGTTCTTGCTGCAACAAAAGGTTAAGTAACTATATGACTATATAAAATATCAAAAGTGCTTGAAAATATGAAAGTATTCTAATATAATATTGGATAGCCGAAAATTTCGCCCAAAAGGGGCATATATTAAGGAGGAATTAAATAATGGCAAAAGCTAAGTTTGAAAGAACTAAACCACATTGTAACATTGGTACAATCGGACACGTTGATCATGGTAAGACTACTTTAACAGCAGCTATCACTAAGACTCTTAACGCAAGACTTGGTACTGGTGAGGCAGTTGCATTCGAGAATATTGATAAGGCTCCAGAGGAGAGAGAAAGAGGAATCACAATTTCAACTGCTCACGTTGAGTATGAGACTGAGAAGAGACATTATGCACACGTTGACTGTCCGGGACATGCTGACTATGTAAAGAACATGATTACAGGTGCTGCACAGATGGATGGTGCTATCCTTGTTGTTGCTGCTACTGATGGTGTTATGGCTCAGACGAAAGAGCATATCCTTCTTTCCCGTCAGGTTGGTGTTCCATACATCGTTGTATTTATGAACAAGTGTGATATGGTTGATGATGAGGAGCTTCTTGAGCTTGTAGAGATGGAGATTACTGAGGTTCTTGAGGAGTATGAGTTTACAGGATGCCCAATCATTAAGGGTTCTGCTCTTAAGGCTCTTGAGGATCCTTCAGGCGAGTGGGGCGATAAGATTCTTGAGCTTATGAAGACAGTTGATGAGTATGTTCCAGATCCACAGAGAGATACAGATAAGGATTTCCTTATGCCTGTTGAGGATGTATTTACAATTACAGGTCGTGGTACTGTTGCAACTGGTAGAGTTGAGTCAGGTGTAATCCACATCAATGAGGAAGTTGAAATCGTTGGTATCAAGCCAGAGGTACAGAAGACTACTGTAACTGGTATAGAGATGTTCAGAAAGCTTCTTGATGAAGGACAGGCTGGTGATAACATCGGTGCACTTCTCCGTGGTATTAAGAGAGAAGAAATTGAAAGAGGACAGGTTCTTTGTAAGCCAGGAACAGTAACTTGCCATACTAAGTTCACTGCTCAGGTATACGTTCTTACTAAGGACGAGGGCGGACGTCATACTCCATTCTTCAACAATTACCGTCCACAGTTCTACTTCAGAACTACAGATGTAACTGGTGTTTGTAACCTTCCAGCAGGTACTGAGATGTGTATGCCTGGTGATAACGTAGAAATGACGATCGAGCTCATTCATCCAATCGCAATGGCTCAGGGTCTTACATTCGCTATCCGTGAGGGTGGTAGAACAGTTGGTTCTGGTAGAGTGGCTAGTATTATTGAGTAATTGTAATTTATTTAGTAAAATTAAGGCTTTCGGGGTTTTCTCCGAAAGCCTTTTTATGGTATTATTGTATATGTAAAAAATAGTTTTAAATAGGCTTAATTGTTACCATTATTTACATTATTATTTACACTACAAGAAATAATTCAGAAAGATAATATAGAGGAAGAACTTTTCCATGATTATAACAATATGAGAAGATATTTAGCAAATCCAATTGACTTGATTGCAAAACTAAAAAGAGACAAAGGCATTCTAGTATAATGCAGAAGGAGATTAACATGAATAAAACAGATGCAAAAACAGCGATAGAAGAATTATCAATGATATTGATTTACTTATCTCATTTTACAGAAAGAGACAGATTAGCTGATTCAAATAGTAAATATGCATGGAAAGGCTATGATTTTGATATTCTGAACCAACTTGATGAGAAAGATTACATAAGACAGGGCTCACATCGTTCAAAATCCATGTATATTACAGAAGATGGCGAAGCAAAGGCGAAGGAACTTATGGAAAAATATGGTATAGAAGATTGGGAAATATGACATAT
The DNA here is from genome assembly GCA_023666705.1 of Bacteroides sp. Classification (GTDB taxonomy): domain Bacteria; phylum Bacillota; class Clostridia; order Lachnospirales; family Lachnospiraceae; genus Coprococcus_C. Next base: position 55,074 of record JAMPBO010000004.1, on the reverse strand, counting down.
ATGTATGTCGGGCTGTAAGAGAGTGATGAAGCAAATTGTGAAGAATCTTATTAATAAAAGCCCTTTCGGGTATACTGATATTATTGGAAAGGTTGGTAACAATCCGAATGAATATGCAGGAATTAAAACAGTTAATTTATAAAGGTGAGAAGATAGACATAGAGTGCAAGGAAGCAGGAAATAATGTGCCACGCACTGCTTATGAAACTTATTCGGCTTTTGCCAATACCAAAGGTGGCTATATTATTTTGGGAGTGAAAGAAGACAAAAAGAAAATCTGTTTGGAAGAAAGGTTTATGGTACAGGGAATCAAAAATGCAGACAAACAGGTAGAGGATTTTTGGAACACCATTAATAGCAGTAAAGTGAATCTCAATATACTGAAAGATGAAGATGTATTTATTGTGGAAGAGTCAGGCGTTAGTTTGATTGTGATTAAAGTTCCGAGAGCGGATTATAAAATGCGTCCGGTTTATGTTGGCGAAAACCCTTATAAAGGGACATTTAAGAGAAACAACGAAGGTGACTACCATGCCACGGAACATGAGATTAGAGGAATGATTCGTGACCAGAATCCGGATGGCAGTGATGGAATGATTTTAGAATATTATACAATCGATGATATTGACAAGGAAACATTGAGGAAATATCGACAGATTTTTGAAGTCAGAAATGATGGGCATGTCTGGAATTCCCTTGATGATAAATCATTTCTTGAAAAACTTGGAGGATATCGAAAAGACAGAAGAGAGGGTAAAGAGGGATTAACACTTGCAGGTCTACTGATGTTTGGTGACGGACTTGCCATACGGAATGAGTTTGCCAATATTTTTATGGATTATCGTAACGAAAGTGAAATTACAGCAGATATCCGATGGAATGATAGGATTACTTATGATGGCACATGGGAGAATAATCTCTTCAATTTTTTTACGAAAGTTACTCCGAAATTAACCGAGGATTTGAAGAAACCGTTTAAGCTTGAAGGAATACAACGGATTGATGAAACACCGGTGCACAAGGCAGTGAGGGAAGCATTCGTGAATCTTATTATACATGCTGATTATTTGATGGACGCAGGTGTCCTGAAAGTAATAAAAAGGTCAGATGGCTTTGAGTTTACCAATCCGGGCATTTTGAAGCTTCCGTTGGAGGACATTTACCGGGGCGGTAATTCAAAATCGAGGAACCCGCATATGCAGACTATGCTTAGAATGGTTGGGTTCGGGGATAATGCAGGATCAGGATTCCCTTCTATATTGGCAGCATGGAAAGAAGAAGGGTGGATAAAACCGGAGCTACTGGAGGATCCCAACCTTAATCAGGTAACACTTTATCTTAGGATGCTCCCGGAATTAGGTGAACAATCATCGGAAAAATCAGCAGAATCAGCAGAAAAATCAGCAGAATCAGCAGAATCAGCAGAAAAGCAAGAGGTAGTGTTATCTGAAAGACAGCGTCAGATACTTGAGTGTATGGAATTAGAAGTATTGTATAAGACAGAAGAAATTGCTGAAAAAATAGGATTAAAGGGACCAAGAACAAGAGAACTGTTGAATGAATTGGTAGCGATGGGAAGATTGACTTGTACGGCAGTTACGAAGAATAGAAGATATGTAAGGGTTGAATGATGTAAGGTGGGAAAAACTTATTCGTAGAAATTAACTTAACCATCCCTGACTATTTTTGTTAGGATATGGTTAAGTTAAGGAATAGGTTTTTTTCTTTTGATTATCTGTTGAAAATGCGGAAATCATGGTGTGCATGAAGGAAACGGCATAAGGCAAGGTGGATGCTGACTAATGGACAAAAGACTTGAATTGATTTTGGACTAAGTTGAACTAAAAATATGTGAAATTTGGTCGTTTTAGACTAAGTTGAACTAAATCTTTGACTAAAATTGAACTAAGTTGGACTAGAACAAGGAAGATTAAGTTAATATGAAAGATGCAGGAAATACATTCGTGATAACACCATGATAACAAAAATTTCCAAAACATCAGATACGAGACATATTATCAAGCAAAAAACTATCGAAAATGCCCTAAAAATCACCGGAAAACACAATAATTCCCATAGCAGAAAACCGTGAGGGTGGTAGAACAGTTGGTTCTGGTAGAGTTGCTTCTATCATTGAGTAATTCGTGATAGAATTTTAAAAGATTATAAAAGTTAGTTTTCAGGGCTTCCTTAGGAATAGGGAAGCCCTTTTTAATTCCATTTTCTTCTAAAAGTTACGAGATAGTCGGTAATAATTACGAGATTCTGATTATTGTGTCGAAATTTGGTATAATTTTCAAGATTACAGCATTAAAAAGTATTGCATTCGAAGAATAAATGATGCAATGCTTTTTGGAAGAACGATGGTCTTGATTGTGGACAGCCTTCCGATTTGGTATGCGGTAATCAATGCAAATGTTAACACTCAATAAAAAGAAGTTGAAAGGAGAAGGTAAGTATGCAAAAAGAGTATGTAGCATTAGAAGGGAAGGTTTTTGTTGTAGAGCTTTTGTCATACATGGGTTCTGCAAACTATGGATGGTGTATTTCAAAGTTGCCGGAGCAGGTTCTTGTTATGGGAACGGAAAATGTCAATGTGGGTGGCAACTATAATTCAACATTAATGCAAAGATTTTATTTCGGTGCATTATCTTCCGGGGAAAATTCAGTTGATATTTCCTTTAAGCTGACCTGCTGGTCAGATCTGCAGGATGTGAAAGAAGAATTTACGGCTAATGTGAAGATTTACGAAAGTGATTCAGAGGAATTTTCTATTCACAGTGAAAATATGGCGAAAGTTGCGATGCCGTATGGGCTTATATGCACGGATGATACGCCAAATTCCCGTCAGGATTACGGTTTGCCATATGATAATCAGGATGACGATAATCAGGATGAAGAACCGGTAATTACAGAATATGGTGTGCCATTCCATGGCAAAAAATTGAAATCGTCACGTATACATGTAACACATGAAGCGTATGGAGTGCCGAAACCAATTGATTTGCTGAATTTGGATACAACATGTAAGACGCAGGATGCAAACCTTAAATATGGTTATCCGTGTGGAGTGCAGAATGCAAACTTTAAATATGGTTATCCGTGTGGGGTGCAGGATGCAAACCTTAAATATGGTTATCCGTGTGGGGTGCAGGATGCAAACCTTAAATATGGTTATCC
>JAMPBO010000004.1:0-51794 GCA_023666705.1 Bacteroides sp. | reverse complement strand
GTGTGGGGTACAGGATGCAAACCTTAAATATGGTTATCCGTGTGGGGTACAGGACGCAATCTGTAAGTATGGTGACCCATGTACGGGAAGTCCAATTGAAACACGTATGTATGGTGTTCCGCTTTAATGAGGTTGTGCCAACTGGCAAGGCAACCGGAACACAAAGTCAACCCATTTGTGGAAAGCAAAGGTAGTGTTTATCGGATAAACATGTGCTGAAGGAAGCTTGATGAGGAATGGGATGATGTTCAAAAGGAGGAAACTTATGAAATATCAGCCAATTACCTGTGTATGGGAAGTAACCATGGGTTGTAATATGCGGTGCGGACACTGTGGTTCATCCTGTGCAGAGCCTTTGGAGGGTGAATTAACCACGGCAGAAGCTTTGGATTTATGTGACCAGATTGCAGACTTAGGTCTCAGATGGGTTACATTGTCAGGCGGCGAGCCTTTGACAAGAAAGGATATTACCCAAATTGTAAAAAGACTGTCTGACAGGGGAGTTGCTGTCAACATGATTACCAATGGATTACTGCTTGATAGGACCATGGCAGAGCAATTAAAGGAAAATGGAATTGCTACGCTTGCAATCAGCATTGACGGAACAAAAGAAATACATGATGAAATCCGTAAGGCAGGTGCTTTTGACAACGCCAGAAGAGGCTTTCAATATATGAAAGAGCTTGGAATCAAAAGCGGCGTGGTTACTACCATTACAAACAAGAATATGGGTATTCTTGGTGAATTAAAGGAAGAGCTGATTCGTATGGGAGTGCAGACATGGCAGGTACAGTTGGGGCTTCCGATGGGGAATATGAAGGAAAAGCCTGACTGGCTTCTTGCACCTGAGAAGGTTGTAGATATTATAAATTTCTGCTACGAAACGGCAAAGGAAGGCAGAATCAAAATCTATCCTGCGGATTGTATTGGTTATTACACCCAAAAAGAATTGGAAATTAAAATGATATCCTATGAAACTGACAGGATATCATTATGGGACGGATGTAATGCGGGAATCAGGGGCTTTGGAATTTTGCATGATGGAAAAATTCTTGGCTGTACATCCATCCGCGAGGATGAATTTATCGAAAAGAAGTCAATAAGGGAAAGCTCACTTAAGGAAATCTGGGAAAATGAAGATGCTTTTGCATGGCGAAGAAAATTCAAAAAAGCGGATTTGGATGGTGACTGTAAAACCTGTGTCTATGGCAGCAAATGTCTGGGTGGATGCCCAAATACAAGGCTTACCATGAATGGAAGCATCCATTCTGAAAACCAGTACTGTGCATATAACCTGAAGCTTAAGGAAATGAAGGAAAAACAGCAGTGTATCAAGGACAAAAAGGGGTTGTATGAAAAAGCTGAAGGATTAATCAAGCTGGGTATTTATCAGGAAGCAGCAATCATTTTAGAGCGTTTGCTGGAGCTTGACCCTAAAAATGAAAAGGCACTGGTTGTCAAAGCGTATGCGGAATATATGTGTGGCAACTATGAAATCTGCAAGGAGGATAATGCAAAAGCGTTGGAAATTGATAAAGAAAATGCAGATGCATTAAGCGGATATGCCATTGCACTTTACAGGCTGGGAGATATAAAGAACGGAATTGATAAAATGAAAAACGCCGTGATTATTTCGGGTGGCAGGAGTGACCTGCGGGAAGATTTGGCAAGAATGATGTCGGCGGCAAATTAAAAACAGGACTAAGTATAGTTGTAACAATTATGGACAAGGCTGATGATACTGTCTCACCAAAAAATTTATGTTTCGGTATAAATTTTGCGGTGCGGCAGTCCGCCAGCTTTGTTTTTTATTTAATACCCTAAAAAAAATTGTCATAATTAAAATGCAGTGATATAATACCCTTAATTTATATGATATTAGTAAATGTCCAATGGATAAATGCTTTTTTAAATTGCGGTGATTTATAAGAAAATTCTTCGAACTTTCTTATAAGTCAGGATTTAAACTGCAGCGTCGGAGACGCTTTGTTCATTGATTGTTTGGACAAGATTCGTCAGTGTTTTGTAACAAAGGAGATATTATTTTATGAGTACGACAAGGAAAACAGGAAAAAATGTATTATACATATTTATTTTATTGATAGCAGTTATTCTGTTATTCAGATGGTATACCGTTTCAAACAGGAAACAGATAGAAGAACGGAATTTAAATTATGCAATGGATTCTGCCCGCCAGACAACAATGGGTATTAGCAATGAGTTCGCCAATGCCCAAAGGCGTGTGCGGAATTATGCGTATTTTCTGAGTGTGGGAACGGATACACCTGATATTGATGCAGGTATGCTGAAAGAACTGGAAGGTAATGTGGATTTTGACTCCATACGATATGTTAATACGGAGGGAGTCAATTTGACTTCGGACGGAACAAAGTCTGATAGTGCGGACAGGGATTATTTTGAGGCTGGAATGCAGGGAGAGAGTGGCTGTTCCATGGTATTGAACTCGAGAATTACGGGAAGGACAACCATGGTTTTTTACGCACCGGTATGGGAAGAGAATGAGGTGATTGGAGTGCTGCTCGGACTTTACCTTGCGGAAGATTATCTTCAGGAAATATTGAAAACCAATTATTTTGGAGAGGCAGCGGACGTTTATTTGTGTACCCGTGAGGGAGATGTGATTGCCACGTCCGATGGCAGGAAACAGGACAAATTACTACCTGATGTTTTGCGTGATACAGGCGTGATTGATGCCGAGACAGCTGAAAAAGTTTGGAAAGTGTTTCGGGGTGAGATTGATGAGAAAGGCTTCATTTGCAGTACAGGGAGTCTGACGGACAATTTGTGTGCCCTGCATGTTCCAAATACAGATTATATTCTGGTCCAGGCATTTCCAAAGAGTGTAACGCAGAGGATGGTGAAGGAAGCCAATCATATCGGAATGGTTTTGCAGGTTATTTTGATTGCACTGTTTGTTATTTATATTGTTATTTTGATTTTCCACAACCGAAAAACACACAAGCAGTTGGAGAAGAAAAACCGGGAGATGGGATACATTATCGATGGTGTAAGCACGTTGTTTGCCCGTTTTACTATGGTGGATTTAGAGGAAAATACATACCAGTATCTGGCAGGAACGGCACCAGAGCAGGATAATCTGGCAGTAAGTGGTTCTTATGAGGATTTTGTCCATTATCTGTGTGCATTGTTTGAGGATGAAGAAGAACAGCAAAGGTTTAAGGAGCAGCTTGAGCAGGATATAATCGCTGAGGAGATGGGTAACGGTGGCACGCTTCAATATGAAATAAAGTCCCGGAAAAATGGTAAGAGAGCATGGGAGCATATCAACATCGTTTGTCTGGAACATAAGGAAGGCAGGGCAGGTAAGCTTCTCTTCATGAGGCAGGATGTTACCGCATTAAAGGAGAAAGAGCTTAAGGTACAGGAGGTTATAAATAAGGCAAACCGCAAGGAACGTCAGTATCGTATTGCTATTACCTCCGCCGCTTTCAATACTTTTGAGTTTAACCTTACACGGAATTTGATTGAACAGGATATTGTCCGCACAGTTGACGGAGTACAGGTTTCTTTGCTGGAAAAAACAGGTTTGTCTGCACCATGTTCTGCATCGGAGTGTTTTGAAAAGTGGAAGGAATATGTTTTGCAGGAATCCATAGAGGAATACGAAGAGGTTGTAAATATTGAAAATCTTAAGCAACGCTTTGAAAAGGGAGAGGCTGAGGTAACAGTGGATTACTGGGGCGGAATACCTGATGGAGTGTCAATGTGCGTTCGCCAGTCATTTATTATGACAAGGGATGAACAGACAGAGGACATTATGGTAATGGTAGTGTCGAGGGATATTACAGCACAGGTGAAAAAGCAGAGGGAGCAGACACAGGCACTTCAGGATGCCCTGATGCAGGCACAGCATGCAAACAGTGCAAAGACGACGTTCTTGTCCAATATGTCCCACGATATCCGTACTCCGATGAATGCTATTATTGGCTTTACAACCATTGCAGTCAGCCATATAGATAACAAGTCACAGGTACAGGATTGCCTGCAAAAAGTACTTTCGTCCAGCAACCACCTGCTCAGCCTGATCAATGATATTCTTGATATGAGCCGTATTGAGAGCGGAAAGCTTCAGATTAAGGAGCAGGAATGTAACATTTCCGAGTTGACGCACAATTTGGTTAATATCATCCAACCACAGGTGAAGGCAAAGCAGTTGGAGTTGTTTATTGATACCTTTGATGTTGCAAATGAAGATATCATTGCGGATTCGCTTAAACTGAGTCAGATTTTTGTAAATTTACTTAGCAATGCCGTAAAATATACACCTGCAGGTGGAACGATACATTTCCGTATTCAGCAGCAGACTACCTTCCATCGTGGCTATGGAGATTTTGTATTTACAGTCAAGGATAACGGTATTGGCATGACACAGAATTTTGTAGAGCATATATTTGAGCCGTTCGAGAGGGAAGACAGCACGACCAAGTCAGGCATTGAGGGAACAGGTCTTGGCATGGCTATCACGAAAAATATCGTAGAAATGATGGGCGGTACCATTACTGTCCAGAGTGATAAGGGTAAGGGAAGTGAATTTAGGGTAGAGCTTAGCTTAAAGCTTCAGGATATGGAGAAGAATGCATCCGAAATCAAAGAGCTTGAGGGATTGCGTGCTCTTGTGGTGGACGACGACTGTGACAGCTGTGAGAGTATTACAAAGATGCTCAAGCAGATTGGAATGCGTTCGGAGTGGACTGTCTCAGGCAGGGAAGCAGTTCACAGGGCAAAAAGTGCCCACAATGAGGGCGATTCCTACCACACATATATTATAGACTGGCAGATGCCTGAAATGAGCGGTATTGAGACTACCAGACGTATTCGTGCGGCTGTCGGTTCTGATATACCGATTATTATCCTGACGGCGTACGATTGGACTGATATTGAGGAAGAAGCAATGCGGGCAGGTGTTACCGCTTTTTGTGCGAAGCCGTTGTTTATGTCAGACTTGAAGACAGTTTTGTTGTCAGCCAACAATTTGGCTGAGAAGGAAGAACGTGCTCCATGGACGAAAGTTGATTTTGGGGGCAAGCGTATTTTGCTGGTTGAGGATATTGAACTCAATCGTGAGATTGCTGAGTTTATTCTTGAAGAGAGCGGTTTTGTTGTGGAGACTGCACCTGACGGCACCGATGCGGTGGATATGGTGGGCAGATCCGAGGAGGGCTACTACGATGCAGTGCTTATGGATGTTCAGATGCCGATTATGGACGGCTATGAGGCTACGCGGACCATACGTGCCATGCAAAGGAAGGATGTTGAAACTCTGCCGATTATTGCCATGACGGCAAATGCCATGGAGGAAGATAAGGAAACTGCATTAAAGAGTGGAATGAACGACCATATAGCAAAGCCGCTTAATATGGACTTGTTCCTGAGCATATTAGGGAAATATCTGTAAGGATTATATTAAGCTTTATAATAAAACTTGATGTGTTTATGTACGGTTGCAAAGTTGCCAGGGCACGAGGCTGGTATCTGTGCAGGAAGTCAATTGGCTGATGTTCAAAATTAGGAGATAAAAAATGCTAAAGGCTGTCATTTTTGATTTTGATTATACGTTGGGAGATACCACAGACGGTATTGTTTTAAGTGTAAATTATGCCTTGGAAAAGCTGGGTTTGGGCATGAGAGCCGAGGCTGACATAAGAAAGACGGTTGGATTGTCCTTAAAGGATACATTTATAGCTTTGACAGGGGTGGAAAATGAGGAACAGGCAGAGGCGTTTGCCAAATATTTCAGGGAGCAGGCGGACCTTGTTATGGTGGAAAGTGCAAGGCTGTACGCCGATACCAAGGAGGTTCTTCAGCAGTTAAAGAAAGCTGGGTATAAAATCAGTATCGTGACGACGAAGTTTCGTTACAGGATTGAGCATATATTAGACAAATTTGATGCTTCCTATTTGGTTGATTTGATTGTCGGTGCCGAGGACGTCAAAATTGAAAAGCCGAATCCTGAGGGATTGCTTTTTGCAATAGACAGCTTTAAGCTGGAAAAGGACGAAATTCTTTATGTTGGGGACAGCATTGTTGACGCAAAAACTGCCGAAAATGCACAGGCAGTTTTTGCGGGTGTCCTGACGGGAACAACTACAGCGGATGAATTTAAAAGGTACAGAAATGTTTTCATAGGGGAGCGGCTGACCGATGTTTACAATTTTATTGTGAACCGGGCATATGAAACTGGCAGCACATAAATGGTTGCTTTAAGACAATCTATGGACACTTTAAATTTGCAAGTCTTAGTACGGTTATATTCGGATTGCTGCATATTTGTCATTATATGATTTTCTACGCCTGATGTAAGGGAAGCACGTGTAAGTTTGAATTGCTGTATATTCGTCATTATATGATTTCATGCTGTTTATTTAGTACAGTGACAATCGCTTGCGGAGCACATTTATTTATTTCGTGTCCTGCGTTAGGGATAATATGTAATTCGGCTTGTGGCAGAAGCCTGCTTAATTGCTTTGATGCCTTTCGGTTTGCTTTATCCCTATCGCCGCATATAATTGTTGTGGGACATGTAATGTTATTCAGGTTTTTGGAAAAATCCAGTTGCCTCATGGAATGTGATAATTGGATGATATTGTTTTTTGTCATTCCCATGTGTTCAAACATTTTCTTTGGCATACAGCGGAATAAAACATTTTGGAAATCTATCAGCCGGCTTGGAACCTTGTATTGTACCCCGATTAATATGAGTGATGCTACGTTGTCCCCATGTCGGATGGTATAATCCAGTGCAAGCAGTGCACCGAGGGAAAGCCCGCAAAGGCAAAGCGGCTGTGTTGTGGATGTATACCGTTTCTCAAGCGTTGCCAGTATGTGAGGATAAGTAATGTGTTCTTTTGCAGGAGAAAAAAGCCAAGGGCAGTCAATATCTGAAAATGAAGCTTGGCAGGTTACAGCCTGCCAGTCCTGTGGGGTCTGTCCTAAACCGTGTAAAAGAATCGTTTTCATTTTTATGCTTCCTCCTTTTTGTGGCAGGAAAGCCAGTCAAGACCAAAGCAACCGAGAGATAACGCAAGTGTAATCACGCTGTTGAATATGTCCGAAGTAAAGTCTGTCTGATTTTTTGGTATAAATGTAACTGAGATATGGGTGATGGTAATTGCAACAGGGATGATAACCAGTAAGGCAAAGCCGAGTGCTCTCCACAAATGTGTGCTGCATTTGCAGAAAATGCCATATATTATCCAAATTGCAGCAATTGCAACAAGCGAAATGCAGGCACCTAAGGTAAAAATAATTGATTTGTGTAAATGAAGTGCAAGACCTGCCAATAGAGGAATTGGAACAATGCTGACTACAAGTAAGGTTTTCTGAACGAGCCTTGTTTTTGCAATGAAAGCAGGAAGCATCATAAACCATGCTGCGGTAATTGACAAAGTGACAATGATTGACCATGATAATCCACTGCCTGTAAAATAATCGCAAATCAGGCATACACAAATGGCAATCAGCATTGACACGGACAGAATTGTCAAAATAATGCGTCTTGCTTTTTCAGATATCGGATAGGTTCGTTTTTTCGATTGTGGTTCACGGTTTTCCATGATTTCATTTTTGATAAGATAATCAGTGGAAACATTGAAAATGTTACTGAGAGCAACAATAAAATCCAAATCAGGATTCGATTGTCCGAGCTCCCATTTTGAAATGGTCTGTCTTGTTACATTTACCAGTTCGGCGAGTGCTTCCTGTGAAAGACCTTTTTGTTTTCTTAAATTTTGTATTTTTGCTCCAAGTGTCATATTGGCTCCTCCTGATTTTATTTATTTTGAAAACAGTATAGCAGACAAGAGATTTTGTTTCTACCAACTTAAGCTGGAAGTACCGCAACGAATTGTTGCAGTGGGCTTTTCTGTTTTAAATACAGCTTATATAACTTGTAAATTAGTATCAACCTAAATGGTACGATTCCAAAAAGTAATTACTGGAATTGAGGAATCCCTAAAATCCATGAACCGTATTTCAGAAAAAAATTTGGATGACGCAAGGGTAACTGTAGTTGATACAGTCCAAAGCCTGACGGCGATTGCAGAGGAAAATACAGCCAGCACGGAAGAAACCTTTGCATCCATGATAGAAATTAACAATATCATTACCAGTATTTCAGAGAAAGCGAATGAATTAAAGCAGATAGCAAGTGAGATTGATGAGAGTATGGAGATATTTAATCTTTAATAAGTAAGGGAAGCTGATGCGATGTACCATGTTAGCATGAAATACATAGATGGCTTATAAGGTGGTTTTCCATTTAAAAGGGGGTTGCCATGTCGGATTTTTGGGATGAATACAAAAATCCGGTGTGACAACCCCTTATGTAATTACAGGAATCATATTAAATTTAATCTGCGTGGTAATCATTAAACACGCATAGTAAGTTTTTTCTTATTAGTCTGCGATGGATTCCCGCCCTTTTGCAAATCTCCATAGTTTAACATTTCTTTAACAAAACCTGAAACATTTAAAAATATTAGAGGGATAAAATGCAACCATAATAAAAAAGCATTTCGGAAGTGATGTTCTGGCAGCGTGTTAAAAATGCGAAAGAATGGACTTGCGTTCCGACAGAAAGGGGTAATGAAAATGGATAACAAGGATCAGGAATTTATTGTACAAAAAATCCGCACACAGTATATGGAAAAGGAAAACTCACAGCTTGACGAACTGAAAAAGCTGGACGGCAAGGTGAAAAAGCCTGCCAATGTATTTGCCTATATATTCGGCATCTTTGCTGCCATTATTATGGGCAGCGGAATGAGCCTGGTGATGACAGATATTGGAGCGACTATTGGAATTGACAGCCCAATGGCACCAGGTATTGTTATCGGTGTTGTTGGTATGTTGATGGCAATTGTCAACTATCCGATTTATAAGAATATGCTTGCTTCCCGCCGCAGGAAATATGCAGACGAAATTATTGCACTCAGCGATAAAATTATGAAGTAAATTGCTGCTGTACTAAGAGTATTTTGTTATTATGATATAAATATTCGTGATGTGACAGACTATTTACTGAAAACAAATTTGAAATTTATAGGAAGCTGCTAAGTGATGGGTGAAGTTCAAAAGGAGGACATAATAAAATGAGTAAGACAGGTGAATTTTTTAAGAATGCTTTTGCTGATATGAAGGAAAGTGCAAAGGCACAGCATGAGGTAGATAAGGCAAATTTTGCTGCGGTCAAGGCTGAGTCTAAGGCACAGTGGGAAGAAGCGAAGGCAATGGGAAGCCCTAAGGTACATAAGGCGAAGGAGCAGGAAAAACGGGAAAAACAGATTGAGGAAGCAAATACCCGAATTGCTGCTGCCAAGGAACGAATTACTGCCGCCCAAAACCGATAATATGCTGCAAAAGAAAAAGCGGGACGTAAAATCCCGTTTTTTGAATTAGGAAAGATGCAGAGTTTTATTTTTAATATAGTAATACACTGACCAAATCTTCTTATAGGTATGATGTAGTATACGGAAACGCTAACAAAACTTTAACAATTGTATGGTAGAATATACACGATAGTGAAGCGAAATTGAGCTGCACTGTGAAATTATGGTACAATGTACGTAAACGAACATTATACTTTGCGAAAGAACGTCGCAAATAGTGCATCGCCAATCTTCGATTGGCGATATGGCATAATAAACTCAGATGGGAGGCGAAATGATGTTCAAAATTTTAGTTGTCGAGGATGACAGGGAGCTGAACCGGACGGTTTGTACATATTTGGGACAAAACGGATACGAGACGGTCGGCTGTCTTTCTGCAAATGAGGCATTTGATGAAATGTACGGCGGCACGGTTTTTGATATGATTATTTCGGATATTATGATGCCTGATGTGGATGGCTTTGAATTTGCAAAATCGGTTCGGGAGCTTGATGATGAAATTCCCATTTTGTTTATGACGGCACGTGATGATTTTGCGGCAAAGCAAAGAGGCTTTCGGGCAGGGATTGATGATTATCTGGTTAAGCCCATTGATTTGGATGAGCTGCTGCTACGGATAGGGGCACTTTTGCGTCGGGCAAAAATTGCGGCAAGCAAGGAAATTAAAATCGGCAAGCTTGTACTTGATTTGGAGGAACATTCAGCTTATTTGGATACGGAGGAAATTTCGCTTACCGTGCGTGAATTTAATCTTTTGTATAAGCTGCTTTCCTATCCGAAAAAAACATTTACCCGCTCGCAGCTTATGGATGAGTTTTGGGACAGTGATACGGCTTCGGGTCCGAGAACAGTAGATGTGTATATTACAAAGCTTCGGGACAAATTTTCAGGCTGCCCTGATTTTGAAATTGTAACGGTCCATGGGCTTGGTTATAAGGCGGTAATCAAATGAAAAAGAAAAATCATAAAATACTGTTACATTCCATATGGAGCTTTCTCGTATTTTTTCTGTTGACGGCATTTAGCGTTACCTGCTGTATGCTGCTTTTTTTGAGTGTATTGTCATCAAAGATGGGCTTGCAGCTGACGAGAGAAAATATTAATGTTGCAGCTAAGCTTACATTTGGAAATGTATTATTGCTGACCGTAGTATTTGTATTGATAGACGGAATAAGAAGAAGGCTTACCGTGGAAAGACCCGTCAAAAAAATTGTGCAGGCAGCAGAACAAATCATGCAGGGCGATTTTACTGTTCGGATTGAGGCAAATGGCGGGCTGCGAAGGGATGATGCATTTAACCGAATTATTGCCTGCTTTAATAAAATGGCAGAGGAGCTTTCGGGCATTGAGACGCTGCGTGCGGATTTTGTGGCAAATGTATCCCACGAGATAAAGACGCCCCTTGCAGTCATTCAAAATTATGCCATGCTGCTTTCCCAAAGAGAGTTGCAGGAGGAAAAGAAACATGAATACACAAAGGCAATCATGGATGCAACACACCGTCTTTCTGATTTGATTTCAAATATCTTAAAATTAAATAAGCTGGAAAACCAACAGATATTTCCGCAGCTTGAGGTGTATGATTTGGGGGAGCAGCTTTGTGAGTGCCTTTTGGATTTTGAAAATTTGTGGGAGGAAAAGGAGCTTGAGCTTAAGACGGATATTTCGGATAACATTCAGGTAAGGGCGGACAAGGAAATGGTGAAGCTCGTATGGAACAATCTATTTTCCAATGCCATTAAATTTACCGAACAGGGAGGCTTGCTGGCTCTTTCCCTGCATGCTGAAAATGAGACGGCTGTTGTGACGGTAAGAGATACAGGGTGTGGTATTTCCAAGGAAACAGGCACCCATATATTTGATAAATTTTATCAGGGAGATACCTCACATGCCTCGCAGGGAAACGGCTTGGGGCTTGCTCTCGTGAAGCGGATTATTGATATTATGGGGTGCGAAATTTCCGTTTCAAGCGAGGTGGGAAAGGGAAGCACCTTTACGGTGAAAATGCGGAGGATTACAAATGGAAAAACTGAAGAAAATTCTGCATAAGCTGTTGTTCCCACACAAAATAGTCACGATTCTGTTTGTGCCGTTTGCGACAGCACTTTTGGTTTATGCATTTGCCGGTAAAAATGTACTGCCTGCAATAGCGTATCTGTCCTATTTCTTATCAGCCTATGCACTGATAATTGCATGCTGTGCAGTCATACCTGCGGCTAAGCATAAAGTAAGTAAAATCAAGCAGGGCAATCAATATATAAGCAGGTACCTGGGTGATGCGTCGCTTCGTGTAAAAATTTCTTTGTATGGCTCCCTTGCCATAAATGCAGTTTATGCCATTATGCAGCTTGGACTTGGGATTTACAACCATTCCGTATGGTTTTACGCATTGTCGGGATATTATTTCCTGCTGGGCTGTATGCGTTTTTTTCTGCTTAGGGGAACGAAGCAGGATAAGCTTGGAGAAAACCATCAGCTTGAGCTTCAGCATTACCGCTTCTGCGGCATCATGCTGCTTGTAATGAATATTGCCCTGTCGGTTATCGTGTTTTACATTGTACGGCAAAACAGGGGATTTTCTTACCACTATATTATGACAATTGCCATGGCAGCATATACGTTTTCAACCCTTGCGTCTGCAATTGTAAATGTCGTCCGCTACAAAAAATATAACAGTCCAGTCATGTCTGCTGCAAAGGCAATCAACCTTGTGGCAGCAGTTGTATCCATGCTGTCCCTTGAGACTGCAATGATTACGGCGTTTGGGGACGGAGACGGTGGCAGCTTCCGCAGAACTATGACCTCCTGCACGGGCTTTGTTGTGTGTGCAGTGATACTTTATATGGCTGTTTACATGATAGTTTACGCTACAAAGCAATTGCGTAAATTATAGGATTTAAGTTGAAAAGTAAAAGGAGGACGTTAAAATGGAGGATGATAATAAATATAATTACACTTATTCGCCAAAGGAGCAGGCTGAGGTAAAGCAAATCAGGGATAAATACTGTCCAAAGCAGGATGATAAATTGGAGCAGCTTCGCCGTTTGGACGCAGGTGTTACGAGGAAGGGCATGATTGCGGCATTAACGACAGGCATTATCGGGTGCCTGATTTTGGGAACAGGCATGTCCTGTATCATGGTGTGGGGAGAAAAGCTGTTTGTACTTGGCATTATTGTCGGTATCGTGGGCATTGCAGGGGTGGCGGCAGCCTATCCCCTGTACAGCCATATTACAAAAAAGGAAAAAGAAAGAATCGCACCTGAGATAATCAGAATCAGTGATGAATTACTGAAATAAAATGAATTACAGTAGATGTCAATAGTAAATTTTGACATTTGCATAAAAAATGTAAATTCATGGTAAAATTTATATTGAAAAAAAATAGCCGAAGGTTTATAATACAATGCGAAAAAGGTGTTTTGGATGCTGTTTTCAGGTATGACTGTTTGCATCAAAAATGCTGTCTAATAAAATAATGATATGAAAAGTGCGTAGCCAAAGAGGCATAAGTCCAGCTTCTTTGATTACGCATTATTTTTTTACAAAAAACAGATAAGGAGAATGATGATGGAAGAAAAAGTAAATGATTTTTTGGAAAAACAGCCTGTCGGAGCATTGATGAAAAAGTATGCAGTGCCCTGTGTGATTTCCCTGCTGGTGGCAGCACTCTATAACATTGTAGACCAGCTTTTTATTGCCAATGCCGATTACCTTGGTTCTTACGGGAATGCGGCTAATACGGTAGTATTTCCACTGACAGTAATAGCATTGGCAGTAGCCGTGATGATTGGTGACGGCTGCTGTGCCTTTGTCAGCATTTGTCTTGGAGGAGGCAGGAGAGACGATGCAGGAAAAAGCATTGGAAGTGCAGTATTGCTATGTGTAATAAGCAGTATTGTACTTACTGCTGCTTATCTCATTTTTCAGGAGCCAATTTTGACGTTGTTTGGAGGACGGGTCAATGAGGAAACATTTGCACATGCCAAGGAATATTTTTTCTGGATAAGCATAGGTATTCTATTTTATATGTTCGGTCAGGCAATGAATCCTGTTATCCGTTCTGACGGAAGCCCAAGGTTTGCCATGCTGTCTACCTTGGCGGGGGCAGTTGTAAATATTATTCTTGACCCTATTTTCATTTTTGTCTGTAAATGGGGCATGATGGGTGCGGCAGTGGCTACCGTTATGGGGCAAATTTTAACGGCGGGAATGGCTGTGTGGTATTTGTGCCATATGAAGGCGGTCAGTCTTGAGGCAGCCAGCTTCCGTGTGCATCACCAACTGGCAGGAAAATATCTTGCACTTGGTGTTACAAGCTTTTTGTCACAAATTTCATTGGTAGCGGCGATGGCGGCAGTCAATAATATGATTCAAAAGTATGGTGCAGTAGATGATGTATTTGGACAGGTGCAGTATGCACAAATCCCGATGGCGGTAGTCGGTATCGTAATGAAATTCTTTCAAATTGTTATTTCTATCGCAGTGGGAACGGCGGCAGGCTGTATTCCGATTGTAGGCTACAATATCGGTGCAGGCAGGAAGGACAGGGTGAAAAGCCTGTTTACAAGGTTACTTGCCGTGGAAGCCATTGTAGGTGCAATTGCACTGCTTATTGTGGAATTATTCCCACGGCAGCTTATCAATTTGTTTGGTGCAGCAAATGAAAGTACCTATTATACACAATTCGCAGTCAAGAGCTTTCGGATTTATCTGTGCATGATGATTTTTGCCACTGTAAACAAGGGAACCTTTATTTTCCTGCAATCCTTGGGAAAGGCGGCAGCCTCAATTGCAATTTCACTGGTACGTGAGGTAGTATTTGGTGTTGGCTTTGCCTTGCTTTTACCTGTGTTTTTTGGTTTGGACGGCGTACTTTATTCCATGCCTGTCTCGGATATTCTGACCTTTGTAATAGCACTGGTTATAATTGTGCGTACATATCGGGAGCTTGGCGGACGGCGTGAAGCAACAGAGTAAAGCCGCTTACGGTGTCATTGACTTTGGGTATGAAATAATGTATAAAAGTGGTAGAGGGTAAGTTTTTTGCACTCACATTAAGGTTAGGGATGGCAGGTGATTTAAAATGAAAATAAAAAAATTTTTGTTTACCGTTCTTGATGTAGTGATTGTGTTGCTTGCGTGTTATTGGTGCTTGTGGTTAGTCTTTTATTTTTCTGCAACATTTGACGGTTCAATCGTTATTACACATCCCTATGCAATATTTGAAAGAAAGTACCTTGTACCTGCCCAAAGCATTGGCATACCAATTCTTTTTACAGTCATTTCAATTTTTTTATATTCTGAATTGAGAAAAAAAGAAATCATTAGTAAAAAGTATATTATTCTCGTATTATTTAATACAATACCGCTTTGGTTACTTTGTATTTGCCAAATTGTGAATTTGGTTACTTATTGGAATGAATTATATTGATATTAAGGGGCTGTCGCAGTAAGGATTTTAAGGCACACATAAAATTACACTGCCAAGCCCCTTTCTTTTTTTATTCTGTTTGGGAATGACTTAATACCCCCAAAAAAAATATATAATGTATATAAAATGTTTTCTATTGACAAAGAAATCTAAAATAGTATAATAATGAATTGTTCAAATTTGAAGCTTATAAATTTGGATTAATTGGAGGTGTGAGATGGAACCAAAGAACAGTATAGCAGTGTTTCGTAGCTGTCTTGAAGCATATGAGCATTATTGTAAGCCTCTCTGCAGCGAATTGGGAATGCCGCAGATGGCGATAGATGTTCTGTTGTTTTTAGCAAATAATCCTGAGCTTTGTACTGCAAAGGATATCAGCAGATGTCGGGGATTCAAAGAGAATATCCTGTCGGTAAACATCAATAAGCTGGTAAACGAAGGATTTTTGGAACGGTTATCTGTGGCAGGCGACCGGCGAAAGGTGCGCCTTGTTTGTACACAGAAGGCACAGCCCATTATTGAACGTGCCCAGAAAGCACATGAGTCATTTCATATGCTTATCAGTGAAAACCTTACAAAAACGGATATTGAAACATACCAGCGTTGTCTCGCGGTTGTGGATAAAAATGCAGAAAGAATTAAGAAGATGAATGCAATGGAAGTATGAAAGGAGTAATCGGCGTTTATGAAATACCATTATGTTGTGATTGAGCGCGAATATGGGAGTGCAGGAACTAAGATTGGAAAAAAATTGTCAGAAATCAGTGGGATTCCCTGTTATGGGACCGAAATTCTGGAACGGGTGTCTGCAAAGCTGAATATTGGAATAGACCAGATAGAGAGGTATGAAGAAAAGACAACAAACAGTTTTCTGTATTCCATTTATCTTATGGGTAAAGTGAATGAGGGGCTGGATGAAAATCTTTCTAAGGAAGGAATGATTTATCTGGAAGAGCAGAATATCATCAAAGGCTTGGCAGAGGAGGGCCCGGGTATTTTTGTGGGAAGATGTGCTGCAAATGCTTTAGAAGGCAGAAACGATGTGCTGTGGGTATTCATCCATGCGGATAAAAGCCTGCGAAAAAAGAGGGCAGTGGAGGATTATAAAATCAGTAAAAACAGGGCAGATGCTGTCATACATAAGTTTGACCGTAAGCGCAGCAGTTACTTTACGGCAAATACGGGAAAGGATTGGCGTGACCTGTCGAATTATCATCTTGTTCTGGATAGCGGTAAACTTGGAATTGAAAGTTGTGCAGATATCCTTTGGAATACAATGGCTAAAGAGCAGGGAGGGGCATCATGAAGAATATTTTTCACTTTTTATCGAAAGCTAAGTCTGCAGTTGCGGTTATTATTATATTGTTGATTGTGCAGGCATATTGTGACCTTGCCCTGCCGACATACACCAGTGATTTGCTCAACGTAGGTCTTCAGCAAAATGGTATTGAGGATGCCGTGCCTGAAACGATACGCAGGGAAAGTCTGGATACACTGGAGCTTTTTCTCACAGATGCTGAAACGGAAGCTCTTGAAGCATCCTATTTGGCTGCTGACAGTGACGGGGTGAGAAGCCTTAAAGACATCGAAGATGCTGACAGGGAAAAAATCCATAGTATTCTTTTGCTTCCTGAGAGCGTGGTCTTCCAGATGGCAGGCAGTGAAGAGGGGGCAGCAGGGCTTCAGCAGATAAAGGCTGCAATCGCTTCCGGTGCAATGACAAAAGAAGATTTTAGGCAGCAAATGCAAAATACGCTTACGCAGATGGAGGGGATGACGGACACATTTCTTGACCAGATTGCTGTCAGTTATGTTTCGGCAGAATATGAGGCTCAAGGTGTTGATTTAAATAAAATCAGGAATACGTATCTTTGGAAAGTTGGAATGAAGATGTTAGCGATGGCACTGGTGATGGCGGTGGTTGCCGTCCTGACCGGTTATATCGCATCTGTCATATCGGCGGGCATTGGACGTGACCTTCGGGAGCAGCTTTATACCAAAGTTATGGGTTTTACCAGTGCAGAGATTGAGAAGTTTTCCACTGCATCCCTTATTACACGGTGTACCAATGATATCCAGCAGGTGCAGATGCTGGTTGTCATGCTCCTGCGGATGGTAACATATGCACCAATCCTTGCAGTCGCAGGTGTTATCAAGGTGATTCAGACGGGTTCACAGATGAGCTGGATTATTGTGGTTGCAGTCATTGCACTGGCTGTATGTATTGCTGTTTTGTTTGTCATAGCGTATCCAAAATTCAAGGTGATGCAGAAATTGGTTGACAGGCTGAACCTTGTATCCAGAGAGCTTCTAACTGGTGTGATGCCGATTCGTGCATTTGGGCGGCAGGGATATGAGGAGGAACGATTTGCGAAAGTAAATACGGATCTTTTTAAAACACAGCTCTTTACCAACCGCACCATGACTTTTATGATGCCGGTTATGATGCTCATTATGAATGGTGTTTCGGTCCTGATTGTCTGGGTCGGAGCACAGGGTGTGGATGCAGGTACCGTGCAGGTTGGTAACCTTACAGCATTTATTACCTATTCGATGGTCATTATTATGTCATTTTTAATGCTTTCCATGATTTCTATTATGCTGCCTCGTGCCGGGGTTGCTGCTGACCGTATTGAGGAAGTTTTGGAAACGGAGGTTTCTTTGGTTGATGTCCCTGATACAAAGGATAAGGAATTGGAGCATATGAAAGGGGTTCTTGTTTTTTCGGATGTTTCCTTTGCTTATCCTGGAGCCGAAACACCTGTACTGGAGCATATTTCTTTTACGGCAGAGCCGGGAAAAACAACAGCAATCATAGGTTCCACCGGATGCGGCAAGTCTACACTAATGCATCTTATCCCAAGGTTTTACGATGTTTCCGAGGGAAGTATTACTCTTGATGGAGTGGATATCCGTGAGATTAGCCAAAAGAAACTCAGGGACAGCATTGGATATGTGCCACAGAAAGGTGTTTTGTTTTCAGGAACGATAGAGAGTAATTTAAAATATGGCGGAGAGAAGATAACAGATGAAGATATGGAGTCTGCCGCAGCAATTTCGCAGGCAGTGGAATTTATTGAAGCGAAAGAAGCGGGATATCAGGCACCGATTGCCCAAAATGGTTCCAATGTATCAGGAGGTCAGAGGCAGAGGCTTTCTATTGCCAGAGCAATTGCGAAACATCCGCAAGTCTACCTCTTTGATGATTCTTTTTCTGCGTTGGACTATAAGACAGATGCGGCACTCCGCAGTGCACTTGCAAAACAGACGGGGAGTGCAACAGTTATTATCGTTGCACAAAGAATATCCACCATCATGCACGCCGATCAGATTCTTGTTATGGAGGAAGGCTGTATCGTAGGAATGGGAACGCACAAGGAACTGTTGGAGAATTGTGAAACCTACATGGAAATTGCCAGAGGGCAGCTTTCAGAGGAAGAAATCCAGAGTGTGCTGAAAGGAGGAGAATGATATGGCTGAGAATAGAAGACCGATGAGAGGGCACGGGCGTATGACTGGTGAAAAGGCAAAAGATTTCAAAGGAACGGTCAAAAACCTATTGCGTTATATGGGGGCATATAAAATTGCACTAGCTGTGGTTGCCGTTTTTGCAGTTGCTTCCACGATTTTCAATGTAATTGGACCGAAGATATTGGGAAATGCGACAACGGAACTGTTTAACGGACTGATTGCTAAGCTGTCGGGTACCGGAAGCATTGATTTTGGAAAGATTGGCTCAATTCTGTTAGGGCTTATGGGGATTTATGTGCTGAGTACAATTTTTTCTTTTGTACAAGGACTTTTGATGACGGAGATGTCCCAGAAAATGTGTTTTCGGATGAGAGGGGATATCAGTGAGAAAATCAATCGGATGCCGCTTTCCTATTTTGAACGGAATTCCGTGGGGGATGTTCTCTCACGCATTACAAATGATGTGGATACACTGGGGCAGGCATTTAACCAGTCTATTACGCAGTTAATTACTTCCGTATGTACCCTGGTGGGGGTTATTGTTATGATGCTTACGATTTCCCCGCTTATGACATTGATTACCGTGCTGATTCTTCCATTGTCGATGGCACTGGTAGTGGGAATTGTGAAAAAATCCCAAAAATATTTTATGGCACAGCAGAATTATTTGGGACAGATTAACGGACAGATTGAAGAAACCTTCGCCGGTCACAATATAGTAAAAGCTTTTAACCGGGAAAGTGCGGAATTGGAAGAATTTAGGAAAACAAACGGTATTCTTTTTGAATCTGCATGGAAGAGCCAGTTCCTGTCTGGCTTGATGCAGCCGATTATGAACTTTGTCAGTAACCTTGGATATGTTGCAGTTGCAGTTTCCGGTGCAATGTTAGCGGCAGCAGGAACGATTGCAATTGGTGATATTGTGGCATTTGTACAATACGTCAAACGGTTTACACAGCCAATCACACAGATTGCCCAGGTTTCCAATCTCCTTCAGTCAATGGCAGCTGCAGCGGAACGTATTTTTGAATTTTTAGGTGAGGAGGAAGAAGTCCAAGCCGTTGAAGATCCTGTCAGTCCGTCCGTGATCCGTGGTGCCGTTTCCTTTGACCATGTCCGTTTTGGCTATACTCCGGATAAGATGATTATCCATGATTTCAGTGGGGAGATTAAGTCGGGGCAGATGGTGGCGATTGTGGGACCTACAGGTGCCGGCAAGACAACAATGGTAAAGCTGCTGATGCGGTTTTATGACGTGAATGGTGGCTGTATCCGATTGAATGGTCATTCGGTCAAAGACTTTGACCGGAATGAACTGCGGAAGGGATTTGGTATGGTTTTGCAGGATACATGGCTTTTCAAGGGAACCATCATGGAGAACATCCGTTATGGCAGATTGGATGCGACGGATGAAGAGGTGATGCATGCAGCAAAGCTTGCAAGGGCGGACAAATTCATCCGTTCCCTGCCAGGCGGTTATCAGATGGAGATTAACGAGGAAGCTTCCAATATTTCCCAGGGGCAAAAGCAGCTTTTGACCATTGCCCGTGCAATTCTTGCTGACAATCCAATTATGATTTTGGATGAAGCCACATCTTCCGTGGACACCAGAACAGAGCATTTGATTCAGGCAGCTATGGATACTTTGCTGAAAGGACGTACCTCATTCGTGATTGCACACCGCCTTTCTACCATTCGGAATGCCGACCTGATTTTGGTAATGAAAGAAGGAGACATTGTGGAACAGGGTACACATCAGGAGCTGTTGAAGAAAAATGGGTTCTACGCTGGACTTTATAATGCACAGTTCGAAACGGCTGGCTGATGAATCCTTGGTAGAATCATTTGACAAAAAGACTACACCCATATGCAAATTATATTTGTGTATGGGTGTGCTTGATAAGCCTATTTAACCAGTTCTTTTGTTGTTGTAATTGCTAAGTAGTATATGCTGTAGAGAAAATAAAATGCAGATGTGTGATGTGAAAAATTCTATCCTGTGTTTCATGCTTAGCTTCATGGAGGAAAGCCGTCACGATATTGACAGGAAAATTTATGGTAGTTTATAATAATTCATGTATTCTCATAAATGGGATATGAAATTCATTTTTTGGAGGGTTATTGTGGGAAAACGAATTAACAACTCGGTGCAGTTTTAGAGGCTGGCAACAGATTGTATCGAGGTTAAATTTTAAAATTTTTATGTTGTCAGGAGCTGCACCTATTATATGATATGTCAAAAGTGCCTTGCCAGGTTTTCCGTGAAAACTTGACATGCAGTATCGGTCCGTTTTCTGAAAGCAAATTCGGAATGGACGTTGTACAAAGAAAAGGAGCAGTTTTATGAACAGAGATTATTTAAAAACAATTTGGAAGCAGGAAGAAGAAACAGCCCATATTCATGGATGGGATTTTTCACATATTGAGGGAAGATACGAAGCGGAGCAGGACCTGCCATGGAATTATGAAAGATTAGTCAGAAAATACTTAAAAAGCAGCTTGCGTATTTTGGATTATGATACAGGCGGTGGTGAATTTTTGCTGTCGTTAAATCATCCGTATGACAAAACTGCGGCAACGGAAGGATATCCGCCAAATGTCAGGCTGTGTCAGGAAAGGCTGTTACCACTTGGGATACGCTTTAAAGAATGTGCCGACCCGTCACAAATTCCGTTTGAGGATGAAGCCTTTGACTTAATCATCAACAGACATGGCGGCTTTTGTGCAAAAGAAATACATAGGCTGCTGCGTCCAAATGGCTTAATTGTGACAGAACAGGTGGGTGGAGATAATGAGCAGGATTTGGTGAAACTGGTGTTGCCGAGAGCAAAGAAGCCATTTCCGAAATTAAATCTTGCAAATCAGCGTAAGGAATTTGAGGATGCAGGGCTTCAAATTGTTCAGGCAGAGGAAGCATACCGTCCAATAAAATTTTATGATGTTGGAGCATTTGTCTGGTTTGCACACGTCATTGAATGGGAATTTCCAGACTTTTCCGTGGACAGATGCTTTGGCAAGCTGCTGAAAATGCAGCAAATCATAGAGAAAGACGGATTTGTGCAGGGAACCATTCATCGGTATCTGATTGTTGCAAAAAAGTAATTGGTTTAGATATTGAACAGAGGTGAATGTTTTGCTAAGACAAATAAAATATTTTCAGGCTGTTGTGAGGAACAATAGCTTTTCCGAGGCGGCTTATGAGTGTAATATATCGCAATCTGCCATATCGCAGCAGATACAAGCATTGGAAAAGGAGCTGGGGTTTTTGCTGCTTGAACGCCAAAAGCGTAAATTCAAGCTGACGCCTGCGGGGGAATTTTTCTATAAGAAAAGTCTTGTACTGATTGCCGATTATGAGCAGATTGTCAGAGAGGCAGGCTTGCAGGCGGGAAACAGGAATGTCTGAAGAATTTGCAGAGATTTTACAGTGCAAGTTCTAACTGTAGATTTAAAGAAAAAATATCCATGAGGCTGTCGCAGTAAGAAAGAAGCTTGTTAAAGCTGTGCCTTAAATCCTTACTGCGGCAGCCCCATTTTGGTTTTATAGGAAATTTCTCAGAATTTTATATAGATATGCTCCCGTGGAGCTTCTAAAGATACTTCGTTCTTTTATAAGAAAAACTTATAACATATCCCTGAAAATGAAATTGATTGATAAGGATTGCTAGATTAAAATATAGATGTGGCAAAAATAAAAACCATATTTGAAGGAGGAACACAATGAAAGAAATTATTTTATATTATTCAAGGGCAGATGAAAATTATTTTGGCGGAAGTCTGAAATACATTGATAAAGGCAACACAGAGGTTGTGGCAGAAAAGGCAGCCGCCATGACAGGTGCAGATGTATTCAAGGTTGAGCCTGTAAAGCCATATTCTGCAGATTACAATACCTGTATTGAACAGGCAAAACAGGATATGCAAGGTGGTGTGCGTCCTGCAGTTGTGGCAATGCCGGAAAATATGTCACAGTATGATTTGGTGACAGTCATGTACCCGAACTATTGGGGAACAATGCCGATGCATATGTTTACAGTCCTTGAACAGATTAACTTTGAGGGAAAAACAGTCCGTCCTGTATGCACCCATGAGGGCAGTGGTATGGGCAGGAGTGAAGCAGACCTTGCGAAATGCTGTCAGGGTGCAATTATTAAGCAAGGCTTGGCAATTCAGGGGAGCAGCGTAGGCAGATGTGATGATGCCTTGAAAAAATGGCTGGAAGCGTAGCAGAATATGGAAATGGATGATAAAACACAGCTGATTATGCTGTATGAAAATATGTATCAGTTTATGATAAAAAAGGACATAGATAAACTTGCAGGAATACTTAGTGATGAATTTTCCCTGCATCATATGACAGGAATGGTACAGGGAAAACAGGATTTTTTAAAGGCAGTCAGGCAGGGAACATTGAATTATTTTTCTGCTGTCCATGAAAAAATCAATGTTCAGATTACAGGGAATTGTGCGCAGTTAATCGGTGACAGTCAGGTTTTGGCAGCAGTATTCGGCGGAGGCAGACATACATGGCGGTTAAGGCAGACAATTTCCTGTAAAAAGGAACATGGTACATGGGTAATAGAAAAATCCGTTGCCTCTGTATATTGAAAGGCAGGTGCGAAATGAATAAGAGAATAAAGCGACTGCCATTGTTTCTCTTGCGTTTCTGTATGTCATTTCTTTTTGCACCCACGCAGGCAGTGGCTTGTCAGGAACAAAAAAGAGCATAGAACGTGTTTGTGCTGATTCTGAGATATTAGAAGGTCTTTCCATAAAAGGGGAAGATGCCCAAAACGAGCAGGATAAAGTAAAAGAAACAGTAAAGAAATGGTTAGGTAGCTTATCGTATTGATAAAAGAAAGGACGTGGCAGCATGAAAAAAGAAGTTATGATTTTAACAGGGGCAGGACAGATTGGCATGGCAATTGCAAGACGTATGGGGTACGGAAAAAAGATTGTCGTGGGTGACAAAAATATCGAAAATGCAAAAACCATTGCAGAAATTATGAATCAGGCAGGGTTTGATGTGGAACCTGTGGAAATGGATTTGTCATCACGGGAATCTATTTTGAAGCTGATTGATAAGGCTTTGGGTTATGGAGAAATTAAAATGCTTGTCAATGCGGCGGGCGTGTCCCCAAGTCAGGCACCCGTAGAAGCTATATTGAAGGTGGATTTATATGGAACGGCAGTATTATTGGAAGAAGTCGGGAAAGTGATTGCAGAAGGCGGCGTTGGCGTAACGATTTCAAGCCAATCAGGGCATCGGATGAAACAGCTTACACAGGAGGAAGATGAGCAGCTTGCCATAACGCCGACGGAAGAACTGCTGAAGCTGGAAATTTTACAGCCGAAAAACATCAATGATACACTTCATGCCTATCAGATGGCGAAACGCTGTAATGAAAAACGTGTCATGGCAGAATCTGTAAAATGGGGAGAAAGAGGTGCAAGGCTCAATTCCATTTCTCCGGGAATTATTGTGACACCTCTTGCCATCGACGAGTTTAATGGACCTCGTGGAGATTTTTATAAAAATATGTTTGCAAAATGTCCGGCAGGCAGACCTGGTACAGCAGATGAGGTGGCAAACGTGGCAGAGCTTTTGATGAGCCCGGCAGGGGCATTTATTACAGGAGCAGATTTCCTGATTGACGGCGGTGCAACAGCAAGTTATTTTTACGGTGCGTTGAGACCTGAAAAATAAAGACGGATAAATATGATTGAAATTCAATCGCCTTTAAAGACTCTAGTTTTAAAGGCGGTTTTTTTCTCCCCAATCGCACATTTGATCCAAAATAGGGATTAGCGATTTGCCACGCTCTGTCAAGCTGTATTCAACCTTTGGAGGAATTTGGGGATATTCCTCACGATGTACCAAATTATCTGCTTCTAATTCCTTGAGGGTAGCACTCAGTGTTTTATATGAAATAGTCTTGATATATTTTTTTAGTTCATTGAAACGTACAACTTCAAATCCCATTAGTGCATACAGGATAAACATTTTATATTTTCCTTGAATCAGGGACATGGTGTAGTTAAATCCTGTTTCCTCCAAATTGGCATCTTTAATACACGTTATATTCACGGTACACTCTCCTTTGAGTAAGTATATAAACTCTAGGTAAGTATCACACTTGAAGGTGCGTACTTGTTTTTAGGATAATTCTTGTTATGATTATAATATCACAGTTTAAGAAAGTCAATTTTGCGATTTTGAAAAGGAGAGATTGCCATGAAGAAAGATTGATGCTGCAAAATTAAATGCTTTTTCCTTTGCTCAAATGCAGAAGGGATATTATGCAGTTGGGGAAAAGGTCGGGCAGGCAGGACACAGTGGAGTAGAGTTAATGAATAAATAATGTTGCAGATACGAATGGAGGTATATTGATGGGAAAGAAGATTGTAATTTTGAATGGAAGTCCACGAAGAAACGGTAATACTTCAGCATTGGTTAAAAAATTTACTGAAGGTGCTGAAAGCGTGGGAAATATGGTTAAGGAGTTCTTTCTTGACAGCATGGATATTCATGGCTGTAAGGGGTGCTTTGGCGGTCACAGTAGCAGGGAATGTCCCTGTGTGCAAAAGGATGACATGGCACAGATTTATCCTGCAGTTAAAGAGTGCGATGTGATTGTACTTGCAACGCCGCTCTATTATTGGAATATGAGCGGTCAGATTAGGACTGCCATTGACCGTTTGTTTGCACTTGAGGAAGGTGATGGTAATCTTCTCAGGGGAAATGGCAGAGCTTCAGCGTTGCTAATGGCAGCGGAAGGAAATGGTTTTGAAGATGTACTGCTTTATTACGAACATCTTATGGAGCATTTGAGATGGAAAAATCTCGGTCATGTTCTCGCTGGAGGAAATGGGGATGTAGGGGATATTGAAGGAAAGAACGAGCTCCAACAAGCATATGAGCTTGGTGCAACTATTAAATAATTGAATTGAAAATATCCATATAATTTACTATAATGAAAAGCAGAATGATTCAATTCCCTTGAGATTTTGTAAAAAGGAGCGTGGCACATGATGAAGAAGAATCGGTTTATTGGAGTGGTTATGTCGATTGTGTTATGTATCGGGTTGATTGTATTTCCGGTTCAGGCACAGAGTACGGAGGAAAGCAGTACGAAACAGACAAGGAATCAAACGGAAGATTCTGCTATAGAGATTAAAGAGAAATATGCAAAGCTGTCACAGAATACACATAGCGAAGCGGTTTATAATGCAAAAAAGCAAGGGTATTATTTTATATATACGGTTGGTACGGTTTATGCCAACAGTGCACAATATGAGATTGTATTTTATGATATTAATAAGGACACCTATACAACGGTATACACGAGCGAAAAAGGGATAGAGGAAGCATATATTAATGACGCAAAAGCATATTTTGTCAAGTCGGATAAAGTGAGTAGTAAGGATGCCTCCGGAAATTATGTCTATACATTTAACCTGATGCTTTATGCATTCGATTTTGACTTAGGTACGTCATCACAAATAAATATGGAGCCTATAATATCACAATCAAATTGGGCAAATCTCATGTCTGCTTTGGGTGTTGACGGAAAGGGCAGAATCTATCTTGCAACGCATGATGATTTGCTTTATCTGTACGACAAAAATGGAAAATTATTGTCAAAGACTACATATGAAGGAAACATTTATGATTTCTTTGGGTTTGATACTTTGAGTGGCAATTTCTATTATAAGGGAGAGCATAATTGGCGTTACTGGGGCTATGACCATAGTATGGCAAGTCTGATGGCAGGAAATGTAAATTCAGCAAACAAAATTTCTATCACGGAAGGTAATATGATGACCTTATATCAAAATGGATGGTTTTATCATAAAAGTCCGGTCACAATGCTAAACGGAAAATATCTTGCGGCTCTTTCTACATTTAACGCCAATGCATTAGTTTTACTTGATTCCAATGCTTATGATTATAAGGATGTCACAGAGGAGACGACTACAATTAGCATTCTGACAAGTGGAGTTTCAGTTTCAATGATTAACATTGCCAATTCAAAAGCAATTAAGTTAGCGTGTTATACGGCAGATTCTGAGTATGTGGATGATGTGGATGTCTCCAGTGTCGGACCACGCTGTGCATTAAACAGTGCAGGAACCTCCCTTATTGTAAAAACAGATTCCAATATTTTGACGGAATATGACATAAAAACCAAGAAGGAGAAAATAAAGATTCAAACCAGTCA
The DNA here is from genome assembly GCA_023666705.1 of Bacteroides sp. Lineage (GTDB taxonomy): Bacteria > Bacillota > Clostridia > Lachnospirales > Lachnospiraceae > Coprococcus_C. Next base: position 25,240 of record JAMPBO010000004.1, on the reverse strand, counting down.
TCCAATATATAAGCTGGATATCGATCAGAATTTATGTCGGGTACTTGAGAGAGAGGGAAATAAATTTTATATTGAAACTTTTGACTTGACGTATCCCTCAACATTTAGTGCGACAGCACCATCTTCCCTGAAGGTGGGTGGCTCTGGGACGATACAGTGCTCTGCAGGCAAGGGAATTCTCTTAGACTACACATACAAGAGCTCAAATCCTGCTGTTGTGAGCGTAGACGCAGAGGGAAGAATAAATGCATGGAAAGCGGGAACCGCAAAAATAACAATAACGGCAGGACAAATATCCAAAAAACAAACAATTACAATTAAGGTAAAAGATTCCGCACTATCCAAAAGTAACAAAATTTATGCTGTAAATGGAACCGTGGGAAGTTATTCGGCAATCATGCACAAGAATGCGAATAATTATAATTATGGTACAACCAAAACGGCATATCTTACCGCATTGTCAAATGGCGGCTTTGAGCGTGTGGAATATGTCCGGGGAAAAGTGCTTGTTGAAAAATATGACTCCAAATACAAGCTGATAAGCAAGAAGACAGTGAAGCGGGAGCTTGAACTCTTTGGTGGTTTTTATAGTGGCAAGAAGTATAATTATCTTGTGTTTGGTCAGTCAAATCCGAAAGAGAGCGACAAAAAAGAAGTCATTCGTGTTGTAAAATATGATAAGAAATGGAAACGGTGTGGCGTCTGCTCCATAAAAGGTGCTAACACATACACACCGTTTGATGCGGGTGGTCTTGATATGGCTGAAACAGGCGGACGCTTGTATATCCATACCTGTCATACCATGTATGCAGGCAGCGATGGATACAATCATCAGGCGAATTGTACCTTTGTGGTAAATGAATCAAATATGAAGCTGGTTGATTCTTATTCGGATGTGATGAATTTGTCATATGGATATGTAAGTCATTCTTTTGCACAGCAGATTGAGACGGATGGAACATATATTTACAGGGCGGATTTGGGTGATGCTTATCCAAGAGGAATTGCCATAACAGCTACAAAGGTTGGAGACAAGATTAATAAGCCAACTATGTATGCCACGGCTATTTCGATTCCGGGAAATATAGGAAGTAATTATACGGGATACACATTAAGCGATATAAAGCTTGGGGATAATTCCTATATTGTGGCAGGAACAGGAATAAAGGAGACGGACAGTACGGCAAATGTATATGTCAATGCAGGCTCAAAAGCAAAGATAAATCAAGGAATAACGTGGATAACAAACTATAAGACATCGGATAACGTAAATGTGAAATCACCGAAGCTGGTCAAATTAAATGGCACACAGTTCTTGCTGATGTGGGAGGAGATAAACACAAAAACACAAGCATACAAGACAAAGATGGTGTTGCTTGATGAGAGTGGAAATAAGGTTTCGTCCATATATTCCTCAAAGCTTGCCCTTTCCATGTGTGACCCTGTTGTAACGAAAAGTGGAAGAGTGGTGTGGTATGTGACGAACAACGGTTCACCGGTATTTGTGGAGATTAATCCATATAAATTGTCAAAGGTGCAGTCAAATACAAAAAAACTGACAACCTTTAAAAAAGACAAAACCAGTTTGTTTGATAATAGCAGCAAATCCGGATATCGTATAGGTGATATTGTAATAAAGAACAAAGGCATTTACAAAGTAACCGCTTCATCAACGGTAACATTTTGTGGGCTTACAAGCAGTTCCGTAACCAGTCTTACGGTACCGAATACTATTAAGCTGGGTAAAAAGACATATAAGGTAACTGCTATTGGAAATAAAGCATGTTATAAATATACTAATTTGAAAAAGGTTGTCATTGGGGCAAATGTCAAAAAAATTGGGGCATATGCATTTTCCAATTGCAAAAAACTGAAATCAGTTGTGATAAAAACAACAAAATTAAAGGCGTCAGCCGTAGGTTCACGTGCATTCAAAGGAATATATGCAAAGGCAACCATCAAGGTTCCAAAGGGGATGAAGTCTGCTTATAAGAAGATTTTGTTGAAAAAGGGTGTCACAAAGAAAATGAAAATACAGAGTTGATATAGGAAATTCTCCGACGTTGAAGACATGATGCTTAGTGTTGAAAAATACTGAAAGAAAGACGACAGATACAAGAAGAGAGAGGAATTGCGAGCTATGGGAGCATATGAGGCGATGCGGAAACTGGAACGCCTGCGGAAAAAAATACTGGTGTTTGAATATCTGCCGTTGGTACTTGTTGTGTCAGGTTTTTTGTTACCTGTGGTAACGGAGAAGTATAGCTATGGTGCGATAGGAATAGGTGGAGGACTGCTATTAGGGCTTGTTCTCGGAAGTCAAGCACCTTTTTTGAGGAAAGAACACCGTACCATCTACAAAAATACCTTTGTCAAATCAATACTTGCCACTATGCTGGAGGATGTAGATTATGATTGGAATTTGGGGTTTGAAGAGCTTGATGTTATGAAGTTTGGAATTGTAAAAATGGGGAATTACTTTTACTCTGAGGATTATATCAGTGCTTCATACAAGGGTGTGAATTTCAGGCAGGCAGATGTCATTATTAAAAATGTGACGGGAAGCGGGCAAAACCGAAGTACGAAAACATATTTTACGGGCAGGATGTTTGCATTTGACTTTTCGCAGAAAGTAGTTGCCAATGTTAAGATATTCTCAAAAGGTTATATCAGCCACCTCAATCTTGAGGAGGATAAGCTTGAGATGGAGGATGTTCAATTTAACAACGCTTTTAATGTCTTTTCGATGGATGCACATGAGGCATTCTACATCCTTACACCGCAAATGATGGAGAAAATTGTGACAATTAACAAACGATATCCGATGATGGCATTTCGGTTTGCACCCGGAAAGCTGTATGTGGGAATTGTTACGGGGGATTCCTTTGATGCAAAGGTAGGAAAAAAACTGTCCTATCCGAAGGAACGTGAAAAAATCAAAAGTGACGTGCAGACCATTACGGACATTATTGAAATGATAGATTTGATTCGGGATGCTGCATAAAGTAGTTTACATAATGCTAAAAACTAATAAAATAAGAGCATCAATAAATACTTTGTAACCCTTATTGACAGAGTATGGTACAATTTAATTGCAAGAATCGAACGAATGTTCATAATATAGTTAACAAATATTTTTCTTTCATGTATAATTTCAAATACCAAACGGAAGCTATAATTATAGTAGACTACATTTATAAAAGTATGATTAAAAAGGAGGAGTTCTTATGGAAAATGCATTAAATGTTGCAAAATATTTGTATGATACGTATTTGGAACGTTTCAAGTGTCCAATGGATGAAATGAAAATGCATAAATTAATGTATTTTGTTCAGAGAGAGTCCTTGATGTTCCGTAAAGATGTGTTGTTTGATGAGGCTTTTTTGGGATGGAAGTATGGTCCTGTTTTGCCTTCTGTGAGAGGCGAATATGAAAGGAAGTTTGTTTGCATCAGTGGCGGTACTGTATGCGAAGAAACAAAGCAACTGGTAAACAGGTATTAGATAGGTACAGTGAAGTATCTTCATGGAAGCTAAGTAGCTTATCACATGGAGAATTTTCGTGGAAATGTGCAAGAAGGCTTAGAGTATTATTTGAAAAATTATGCTTGGTCTGCGGATTTACAATATAACAGAGATGCCGTGTGGGAAGAGTTTTCTGAGGTGTGGGATGAAATTTAGCGGTATTTCAAATAATCTAAAAATCGTTTCATGGCTAAGGAGGCAGTTTTTTTACTACGCAGTGCAAGACCGATATTGCGGTACGCAGGTATATCCAGTTCTTTTGAAATGATATGGTAGGGAACGCGTTTTAATATAAGTTGTGGCAGGATGCTGATGCCAAGACCGCTTTCTACCATGGACATAATGGCATAGTCATCCCAGGTTGTGAAATGTATGTCCGGTACCAAATTGCAGCGTTCGAAAATTTCTGAAATTTCCGCCCGTGCTCCTTTTTCCAGCAATATAAAAGGCTCGTCGCAAAGTGAAGCAACAGGGATTTTTTCATAATTTGCCATTGGGTGGTTTTCAGGGAGGATAGCCAGCAGCTTATCCTGTTCCAAAAATATTGTTTCAAAATCATTGTGGGAAGGTAAACGCAGAAAGCCACAGTCAACCCTGCCATTTGATATCCATTCCTCTATTTCCGTATAATCTCCAAGCAATAATTCATAGTCAATATTCGGGTAATCCTTTTGAAATGCTTTAATCATATTGGGAAGCCAGTGTGTTGCCACGCTGGAAAATGTGCCAATGCGGATAAGACCTGACTGTAAGCCATTTAGTTCGTCTACCTGTATTTGCAGTTTTTCGTACTCGACGCATACGTTTTTGGCATACGGCAATAACCGGAGACCGTCACTGGTAAGCTTTACGCCTGTTTTTCCCCGCTCTAAGAGTATGACTTTCCATTCTTTTTCCAAATCATTTATCATACGGCTGATGCCTGATTGGGAATAATGTAGAATTTCTGCTGCTTTTGTAAGGCTTCCGTACTCGACTGTCTTAACAAAAGCCATATATTTTTGAATGTTCGTATTCATCATATATCCTTTCTTTCTATCTGATTTTGTCATATATAATATGACAAACATTCACTTTTGTAATTGATATTCTTATGATACAATATGCATGCAATAATTACAAGTAAGAAGGAAGAAGATATTATGATTTACGTAAGTGAAATTCAAAAGAAAGCACCTGACAAATTTCATACACCACTTCAGGAGAGGGTGTATCAGACATTAAGTGATTTACAAATTCCATTTGAGCGGGTGGATACAGATGAAGCAATTACAATGGAGGATTGCATTGACATAAATAAAAAGTTAAATATGAAAATGGTAAAAACATTGTTTCTATGCAACCGCCAGAAGACAGATTTTTATCTGTTCATAACAGTGGGCGACAAGCCCTTTCGTTCGAAGGATTTTAGTGCGGCATTAAATATTGCACGTGTTTCCTTTGCACCAGCAGAGCTGATGGAGACAATGCTTGGAACAAAGATTGGAGCAGCTACAATTTTTAGCTGCCTGTTGGACAAAGAGGGAAAAGTAAAGCTTGTCTTTGATAAGGAGGTATTGGCAGAAGAATGGTACGGGTGTAGCGATAGTACTACGACAGGCTATATGAAAGTGCGTATGGAAAATATCTACCATGATTTTTTAGCGTATACAAAGCATACACCAATTGTAATCGAGGTGTAATATGGGACTTTATCAAAATAGAATTGTTGTAAAGGTTGGTACATCCACCCTGACAAATGAAATTGGGCAAAATGACTTGAGGACATTTGACCGTCTGGCATGCGTTTTATCAGATATTCAAAATATGGGATATGAGGTGATTTTAGTGTCCTCAGGTGCAATTGCGGTAGGCATAAACAAGCTGCATATGAAAGAGAGACCAACCAGTATGCGTATGAAGCAGGCTGCCGCCGCAGTAGGACAATGCAGTATTATGCACCTGTATGATAAATTTTTTGAGGATTATGACAAAACAATTGCCCAAATTTTACTGAATGCAGATGATATAGAGCAGGAGGAAAAGAAAGAAAATCTGACCAATACATTTAATGCACTTCTGGAAATGGGGATTATTCCGATAGTCAATGAAAATGATTCGGTCAGTTATACGGAAATTGAATCCAAGGAGCGGCTGTTTGGAGACAATGATATGCTGTCTGCAGTGGTTGCTATTTTATGTAGGGCGAAACGATTGGTTATCTTATCAGACATTAATGGGTTTTATGATAATGATCCACGTTTATATCCGGATGCAAAGCTGATAAACCGCATTGAATGTATTGATGAGAGTGTGTATGCACTTGCAGGTGGAGCAGGCTCAAGACGTGGTACAGGTGGTATGAAAACGAAGCTGCAGGCAGCGAAGCTTGCGACAATGCAGGGGATTGATACGATTGTTACAAATGGAAAAGAGCCGGCCGCTTTATATGAGATTATCAAGGGGAAAGAGGTTGGCACCCTGTTCGTTGGAAAGTAAAAATTTTTTCTTGACACAGAAAAAAAACGGTTTATAATAAATAATGTTAAAGAAAAGTGTTTTGGCACTTTTGTATAGGGAGCGATGGTTTCCTGATTTAATTAAATAAGGTACACAAAACCTATGACGTGGAGATAACGTTATATGTGCACTTACAGAGAGCTGGGGTGGCTGAGAGCCTGGCAGAACGCAGTATAGCAAATGGACCACTGAGGGCATGGTCAAAGGATTTTATCTGAGTATTCCATGACGTTCGCATACGTTAGTTGCAGGAAGTATGATGGTACTTCATAAGGGCACAGTTTATCTGTGAAGCAAGGTGGCACCGCGGAATGATTATCCGTCCTTGACAAATTATATATTTGTCAAGGACTTTTTTGTTTTATTAGGAGGTAATAGTATGATAAGACCAACATTGGAGACAGCCAAAGAGCTGGCAGGAGATTACAGGGTGATTCCGGTTTGTAAGGAAATATATTCCGATTTTATAACACCGATACAGGTGCTACGCAAGCTGAAAAAGGTAAGCGGGCACTGCTACATGCTTGAGAGCGTGGAAAATCAGGAACGGTGGGGAAGATATACATTTCTTGGATATCAGCCCAAGTTATGTATCACATGTATAAATGGGCTGCTGAAAATAACAGATATAGAAGGAAACATCGTTTCAGAGGAAAAAACCATGCATCCGCAGGACCGTATCAATCAGCTTCTTGCAGAGTATAAAAGCCCAAGGATAGATGGGATGCCATCCTTTACGGGCGGGCTGGTCGGATATTTTGCCTATGATTATATAAAGTACGGCGAGCCAAGGCTCAATCAGGAGGTTACGGATACGGAGGGCTTTAACGACGTTGACCTTATGCTGTTTGATAAGGTGATTGCATTTGATAATGTAAAGCAGAAGCTAATCGTTATCGCAAATGCCCAAGCAGTGGATATTGAAAACGGTTATCAGGATGCACTGGACGCCATAGACGAAATAATCAGGCTGATTCGGTTTGGAGAGGAAGAAAAGACGGAAACGGCAAGCTTAAAATCAAGGTTCAGGAGACTGTTTGATAAAGAAGAATTTTGCAGTATGGTGAACAAGGCGAAGCATTATATTTACGAGGGCGATATCTTTCAGGTTGTGTTATCAAACAGGCTGGAGGCGGACTTTGAGGGAAGCCTGCTTGATACATACAGGGTGCTTCGGACGATTAATCCGTCACCGTATATGTTTTACTTTAGTGGTGATGACATCGAGGTGGCAGGGGCATCCCCTGAAACTCTTGTAAAGCTGGAGAATGGTGTGCTCCACACATTTCCACTTGCAGGTACAAGACCGAGGGGAAAGACAGTGGAGGAGGATAAAGCACTTGAAGCTGAGCTTTTGGCAGACGAAAAGGAATGTGCCGAACACAATATGCTGGTTGACTTAGGCAGGAATGATTTGGGAAGAATCAGCAAATTTGGAAGCGTAAATGTGGAAAAGTATATGTCCATTGAACGGTATTCCCATGTAATGCATATCGGGTCAACGGTGAGAGGCGAGATTAGAGAAGATAAATGTGCATTGGATGCGGTCTGTTCCGTGCTTCCTGCAGGAACCCTTTCAGGGGCACCAAAGATAAGAGCCTGTGAGATAATCAGGGAGCTTGAAAACAACAAGCGTGGAATTTATGGCGGTGCCATAGGCTACATCGATTTTACGGGAAATTTGGACACCTGCATTGCCATTCGGATTGCATATAAGAAAAACGGAAAGGTTTTCGTACGGTCAGGAGCGGGAATTGTTGCAGACAGTGTTCCTGAAAATGAATTTCAGGAATGTATCAATAAGGCACAGGCAGTTGTGACCGCAATTGAAACCTCGCAGAGTGAGTTGAATGATATGTAAAAGGAGGGATAAACATGATACTGCTGATAGATAACTACGATAGCTTCTCCTACAACCTGTTTCAAATGGTAGGGGATATCAACGCTGACATAAAGGTGATAAGAAATGATGAGATGGATGTTTCGGAAATAGAGGCCCTTGCACCGTCACATATCATAGTTTCACCGGGACCGGGAAGACCAAGGGATGCAGGAATATGTGAGGAGGTAATTGATTATTTTAAAGGTAAAATTCCAATCTTTGGGGTGTGCCTTGGACATCAGGCGATATGTGAGACATTTGGCGGCGAGATAGGATATGCTAAGCGGCTGATGCACGGAAAAATGTCCATGGTGGATTTGGATACGGACAGCAAAATCTTTGCAGGGATGGAGCCGTGTATTCAGGCGGCAAGGTATCATTCACTGGCGGCGAAACGGGAAAGCCTGCCCAAGGAGTTAAAGGTTATCGGAACCACAAAGGACGGCGAGATTATGGCAGTGGAGCATATCAAATATCCGGTATACGGCGTGCAGTTCCACCCGGAATCCATACTTACACCGCAGGGACGGCAGATATTGGAACGGTTCTTAAAAATTGAAGCTACAAAATAACATAAAAGAAAATTTAAATGAATGGATGTAAAAAAGGAGGATAAAAAAATGATTAAAGAAGCAATTACAAAGGTAGTAAACGGAACAGATATTTCGAGGGATGAAGCACTTGCGGTTATGGATGAAATCATGGGCGGTGAGGCAACACCTGCCCAAGTCGGAGCATTTTTAAGTGCACTTCACATAAAGGGAGAGACGGTAGAGGAAATCGCTGCCTGTGCGGAGGGCATGAGAAAATTTGCATTAAAGGTGGACAGAGAGGGACGTGATGTGATTGATATCGTTGGAACAGGCGGTGACTGCTCCAACACATTTAATATATCAACGGCTGCCGCATTTGTGGTCAGTGCAGCAGGTGTCGCAGTCGCAAAGCACGGAAACAGGGCGGCATCCAGCAAATGCGGAACCGCGGACTGTCTGGATGCCTTGGGAGTAAATTTAATGGTAGAGCCTGAAAAGAACAAGGAGATTTTAAAAAATTTAAACCTTTGCTTTATGTTTGCACAAAAATATCATGCGGCAATGAAGTATGTGGGACCTGTCAGAAAAGACATCGGAATTCCTACTGTATTTAATATACTTGGACCACTGACCAACCCTGCTGCCAACACCCATCAGTTACTTGGTGTATATAGTGAGGAGCTTGTACAGCCGATAGCGGAGGCACTGAAAAACCTTGGATTAAAAGGTGCCATGGTTGTGTATGGAGAGGACTGCATGGATGAAATATCCTTAAGTGCACCGACACTTGTATGTGAGCTGAAGGATGGAGAAATCACACGCTATGAAATAACACCGGAGCAGTTTGGGATGAAGCGGTGCGAAAAGACGGCTCTTATGGGCGGAAATCCAGAGGAAAATGCACAGACCATTAAGGATATATTTGAGGGAAAAGAAAAGGGAGCCAAAAGAGATATCGTTGTGTTAAATGCCGCCGCCGCTTTTCATGTAACAAAGGGAATATCGATTCATGAGGGCATTGAACTTGCAAATTCGGTAATCGATTCGGGGGCGGCATCAAGACAGCTTGAGGCGTTTATCCGTGCAACGAACAGTTAATAGGAGATTGATATGATATTAGACGAGATAGCAGCAAAAACAAGAGAGCGTATTGCACTTGAAAAAAAGAAAATTTCCTTACATGAGATGCGGCACATGGCGGAGGAACTGCCTGTAAATGATACGTTTCCGTTTTATAAGGCGTTAAAGAAGCAGGGCATGTCGTTTATATGTGAGGTAAAAAAGGCATCCCCGTCAAAGGGAGTTATTGCGGAGGAATTTCCTTATGTGGATATAGCAAAATCCTATGAGGCAGCAGGAGCAGCAGCCATCTCCTGCCTTACGGAGCCCTTTTATTTCAAGGGGAGTGACAGCTTCCTGCAGGAAATAACGAAAGCAGTCAGCCTGCCTGTGCTCAGAAAGGATTTTACCGTTGACAGCTACATGATATATCAGGCAAAGCAGATGGGAGCTTCGGCGGTACTTCTCATATGCTCCCTGCTTGATGAGGGCACCCTTGCAGAATATCAAAGCATTGCAGAGGAGCTTGGAATGTCAGCATTGGTGGAAGCACATGATGAGCACGAGATAGAACGTGCCCTCAAGGCAAATGCAAAAATAATAGGAGTCAACAACAGGGATTTAAAAACCTTTACGGTTGACCTTGATAATTCGGTAAGGCTGAGACGGCTTGTACCAGAGGAAATTGCATTTGTATCCGAAAGTGGAATCAAAACAGCGGAGGATGTGAGACGTCTGGTAGAAAACAAAACGGATGCGGTGCTGATAGGGGAAACGCTTATGAGAAGTGCAGATAAAAAGGCAATGTTGGACAGCTTAAATGGTAAGGCATAGTTATAACTGGAAATTGACATAAAGCATGAGATGATTTTCTGTAGGTAACCGCGAAACTCCATTTGTTCAAAAATGGATTGTATAAAAGACAGAGCTTTGCAATTGCCTGAAAAATTTAAATAAAAACAATGAATGACAGTACATTTTAAGAAAAGGGAGGAACAAACATGTCGAAAGGAAGATTTGGTGTACATGGAGGGCAGTATATACCGGAAACCCTGATGAATGCCATGAACGAGCTTGAGGAGGCATACTTGAAATATAAGGATGATGGGGAGTTTAACCGTGAACTTACGGAAATGTTGAACGAGTATGCAGGACGTCCCAGCAGGCTTTATTATGCAAAGAGAATGACAGAGGATCTGGGCGGTGCCAAAATCTATTTAAAGCGGGAGGATTTAAACCATACAGGGTCCCATAAAATTAACAACGTAATCGGTCAGATGCTCTTGGCAAAGAGAATGGGAAAAACAAGGGTCATAGCAGAAACGGGTGCAGGACAGCATGGTGTTGCCACGGCTACGGTTGCCGCCATGATGGGGATGGAATGTGAAATTTATATGGGAAGGGAAGACACGGTTCGTCAGGCATTAAATGTGTACCGGATGAAGCTTTTGGGTGCTAAGGTTCATCCTGTGGATTTGGGAACGGCAACGCTTAAGGATGCAGTGTCAGAAACATTTCGGGAGTGGACCTCAAGAATAGAGGATACCCATTATGTACTGGGCTCCGTTATGGGACCATATCCGTTTCCGCAGATGGTAAGGGATTTTCAGTCGGTTATCAGCAGGGAAATCAAAGCACAGATGATGGAAAAGGAGGGAAGGCTTCCTGATGTGGTGCTTGCATGTGTGGGCGGCGGTTCCAATGCAATGGGGGCATTTTACCATTTCATAGAGGAAAAGGATGTCAGGCTGATTGGATGTGAGGCGGCAGGAAGAGGTATTGATACATTTGAGACAGCGGCTACCATCAACACGGGAAAGCTTGGAATATTCCACGGAATGAAATCTTATTTCTGTCAGGATGAATACGGACAGATAGCACCTGTATACTCAATTTCAGCAGGGCTTGATTATCCGGGAATCGGACCGGAGCATGCATATTTACATGACATCGGACGTGCCGAGTATGTGGCTGTCACGGACGATGAGGCAGTGGAGGCGTTTGAGTATCTGTCAAGGATAGAAGGCATCATTCCTGCAATTGAGAGTGCCCACGCAGTTGCCCATGCAATGAAGCTTGCGAAAACAATGGATAACAACCAAATTATGGTTATCAATATATCAGGACGCGGTGACAAGGATTGTGCGGCAATCGCACGCTACAGAGGGGAGGATATCAATGAGTAACATAGGAAAAGCATTTGAAAAGGGAAAGGCATTTATTCCATTTATTACATGTGGGGACCCAAGCCTTGCGGTTACGGAGCAAATCGTATATGCAATGGTGGAAGCAGGAGCAGACTTAATAGAGCTTGGAATTCCATTTTCTGACCCGACGGCGGAGGGACCCGTGATACAGGAGGCAAACATAAGGGCACTTGGCGGAGCAGAAACTGTAACAACAGACAAAATTTTTGACATGGTAAGAAAAATCAGGCATAAGGTTAAAATTCCAATGGCATTTATGACCTATGCAAATGTTGTTTTTTCGTACGGCTCCGAAAAGTTCATTTCTACATGTAAGGAAATTGGCATGGATGGGTTGATTTTGCCTGACATTCCATATGAGGAAAAGGATGAGTTTGAGCCAATTTGTAAGAAATATGGGATAGACCTCATATCGCTGATTGCACCGACCTCACACGACAGAATCAGAACGATTGCCAATGATGCAAGTGGATTTGTATATTGTGTTTCCTCCCTTGGGGTTACGGGAACGAGAACGGAAATTACCACGGATATAGGAGAAATGATATCCCATGTAAAGGCGGTGAAGGATATTCCGTGTGCTGTCGGCTTTGGCATATCAAATCCGGAGCAGGCAAAAAAGATGGCACAGCATGCAGACGGTGTTATCGTCGGAAGTGCAATTGTAAAAATAATTGCCAGATACGGTGAGGATGCGGTGCCGCATGTCAGTGAGTATGTACGCAGCATGAAGGAGGCGATATCATAGTGTCGAAGCTGTAACAGTGTATTTGCTGAAAAACGGATTTGAATGATTGAGGACTTTTATGTCATTCGTTTCTTTGCCGGTATGCAGAAGAATGTGGCTTGTGCCCAAAGCGTATTTATGATATTATAAAGACAGGTATTTCGGTATATCTTACTATTTATGATTTTGGGAGGATTTTTGGGTGAAGCTTAGAGAACTTGAGCAATACAATCCGATTACGATACAATGTCACGATAATCCTGATGCAGATGCACTTGCGTCAGGCTATGGTCTTTACTGCTATTTTAGGGACAAGGGCAAGCAGGTCAGTTTAGTTTACAGCGGCAGAAATGAAATCAGCAAATCGAATTTGAAGCTGATGGTGGAGGAACTGAATATACCTGTAAAGTATCTGAGAGCAGGTGAGGGTCAGGAATTACACGTGGACGGTCTTTTGATTACCGTTGACTGTCAGTATGGTGCAGGAAATGTAAGCCGCATAGCAGCAGACAATGTGGCGGTGATAGACCACCACCAGATTGAAATTGACAATATTAAGCAAAGCCATATTATTCCGGGGGTGGGAAGCTGTGCAACCCTTGTGTGGAACCTGCTTTTGGAGGAGGGCTATGACGTAGACAGCAACGAGGAGGATGGACTTGGAACGGCATTATATTATGGGCTTTATACCGATACAAACCAGTTTGCCGAGCTGAACAATCCGTTAGATAAGGATTTACGTGAGAGCGTGAAGTTTGACGGAGCCCTGATTAACAGACTGCGGAATTCAAATCTGACGTTGAAGGAGCTTGAAGTTGCAGGTGTTGCCATGCTAAGGTACAGCTTCAATGATGAATACGGTTTTGCCGTTATCAAATCACAGCCGTGTGATCCCAATATTTTAGGCTTAATCAGTGACTTTCTGCTTCAGGTAGACTGCATCAATGTCTGCGTGGTATACAATGAGATTGGAGACGGCTACAAGCTTTCGGTCAGGTCCTGCGTCAGGGAGGTAAACGCAAGTGAGCTTGCTGCCTTTTTGACGGAGCAAATTGGTTCAGGCGGCGGGCATTATGAAAAGGCAGGCGGCTTTATCAGTAAAAAGCTGTATGTGCAACAGCACAAAACACTCCATGCGGAAGCATATTTTAACAGCCGTATGACGGAATATTTTGATTCCTTTGACCTGATTTATGCAAAAAATTATACTGCAGATCTAAAGGATATGAAGCAGTATGAAAAGAAAAAGCTCCCAATCGGTTACGTTAATATATGGGAGGTGCTTCCGGTTGGAACACCAATTATCGTAAGAACCCTTGAGGGGGATGTTGATATGGTGGTGGAGCAGGATCTGCTTGTTATGATTGGCATACGGGGAGAGGTTTATCCGATGCGTATGGAGAAGTTTAACCGCTCCTATAAGATGGAGGACAGGGCATATGTATATGAGAGTGACACGGATATGAAATATGTTCCGACGGTCAAGGTTAAGAGCACGGGAGAAACGCTTACTCTGACAGACTATGCAAGGACATGTACCCCAAGCGGAACGGTGTACATTTACGCAAAGCCGCTTTTACGGGGGGTAAAGGTGTTTACCGCATGGGATAAGGAAAAGTATATGCTGGGCAGACCGGGAGATTATCTGGCGGTCAGAAGCGATGACTTACATGATGTGTATGTTGTGGAGCAAAAGATATTTGGCAGAACCTATAAGGAGGTATCTGAGTGAAGGAGAATGAAAACAGACAATATACCTATGATGCATTTATAAGCTACCGGCATTCGGAGCCTGACAAATTTATTGCGGAAAATCTCCACAAGCAGCTTGAGGCATTTAAGCCACCCAAAAGCATTATAAAAGCAGGCAAGGCATCCAGAACAAAAATTGAACGGGTATTTCGTGACAAGGATGAGCTTCCGCTCACAAGCAATCTGGAGGACCCGCTTGTGAAGGCACTGATACAGTCAGAGTACCTGATTGTAATATGCTCTCCGAGACTGAAGGAGTCCGTATGGTGCCAAAAAGAGATAGAAACCTTTATTTCTTACCATGGCAGGGAAAACATCTTTGCCGTTTTGGTAGAGGGAGAGCCTGAGGAGTCATTTCCCGAGGCACTTCTTTATGAGGATGAATATTTTTATTACCCTGACGGTACGCAGGGAGTAAACAGAAAAGCCTTGGAGCCTCTTGCGGCGGATGTGCGTTCGCAGGATGGCAAAAAAGGAATGTTAAAGGCGTTAAGGTCTGAGATACTACGCCTTCTTGCCCCTATGTTCGGGGTTTCTTATGATGACTTAAGGCAAAGACACAGGGAGCGGAAGCTAAAAAAGATTGCAACGGTTTCATTTATTGCGGCGATACTTTGTCTGGCTATCGGAGCCTTTAGTACGGCTGCCGCACTTCACATAAAAAAACAAAAGGAACAGATTGAGACACAGGCAGACGAGATTGAGGCACAGGCGGATGAAATCCAGGCACAAAACCAAAAGCTGCTGGAGCAGCAGGCGAAAAATTTAGCAGAAAAATCCCTTACCTTTTTGGAAGCGGGAGACAGGGAAAGTGCGATTATTACGGCGAGACAGGCATTGTCGGAGTACGATGGAATTAAAATGCCTTACACTGCCGAGGCAAAATATGCACTTACGGAAAGTATGCATGTATATGATTCAGGCAATGTGATGAAGGCAAGGTATCAGCTTACGGCGTCGGGAACCATTGATTGCCTTTTAGTGTCGCCTGATGGAAAAACCGCTGTCACGCATGACAATATGGGAGCTTTGATGGTTTGGGATATTGAAACGCAGACACTGCTTGACACATTGACTGATACAGATACATATTTTACGGAACGGCATATGGCATTTCTTGATACGGACCGGTTTGCTTACCGGACAACCGAAAATACAATAAAGGTGTATAGCATATCAGAAAAAAAGGCTGTGGGAACCATAGAGGAAGGCTCTGCACTTGCAATTTTTTCCAATGAAAAGGGAGAGTATCTGGTTGTAAAAAACTGGTATGATTACACAATTTATGATGCAAATACATTAAAGCAGATGTATAAATGCTCCGTAGCAAACGGACACGCCATAAGCGAGAAATGCTATTTTTCTGATAAAAACATTATGATGTACGGGGAAACAGCGGGCGAACCGGATATATCTGCAACGGCTGGAGACGCAGAGGAACTCCCTGCTGTGTCAGGTTCTGCAGTGCTTCATTTTGTGAATATGAAAAATGGAAAGGAATATGCATCCCTGCCCGTTCCTTATGAGGACATATTGGATGTGGGCTTCAAGGGGAAAATTGCATATATTCTCACGGGAAAGCGTTCCGTACAGGCGTTGGAGCGGGCGGTTCACCTGACGGCATATAACGTATCAAAGGGAGAGGTTTTGTGGGAGTCAGACCTTGACGGAAGCTTTGCCGACTCCTTATGTATATCTTATGCAGAGGACGCAAAGGAATTTGTGCTTTACTCTGCAACAGAAATTTTGTTGATAAATGAGAAAACAGGTGCAAGGACAGGAAACTTTCCGCTCAATGCAGACATTGTTAAGGTTCAGAGCTATGACAATACGCCTTTGTTTATGTTCTTTATAAGCAGTGGAAGGCAGGGCGTTCTGATGCCTGAACAAAAGAATTATATCTGGCGGGATTACATATTTGAATGTAAGGCACAGCATGTGGCTGTGTATGAGTCATATGCAAGCGGTGCGTTGGTGCTTCCGTATGGCGACAGCAGGGTTACGGTTTACAATGCAAGCAAGGGACTGGATTTGCAGCCGTGTGAGGATGATTTTCCAGCGGAGTCTGCGGAGAAGGAAAGTCAGGACTATTATATAGCGGAGGCGGGTAAGCTGGGACTTGAGCGTGCGGTCCTCGTAACACATATTTTGTATTCTGATGATAAGTCTGTGGCATTTGTATCCTATTCCGATATGACGATGGAGGTATACAACGTATCTGATATGAGTCTTTTGTCAAGCATCAGTGACATTGGGTGTGAAATGACAAAATATCTTGGAACAGATCAGGAGGGAAGTATTTACGTTGCAGGTGAAACGGCAGGCTATTGTCTGGATGGAAGCTATAGGGCGACTGCAAAAATAGAAAATTTGATTGCGGTTGACAAGGAAAATAACAGACTTATCGTGGGTACGTCGGATGCCGTATATCAGCTTCCAATTTATACGACGGACGAATTGCTTCAAATGGACATAAAAAGTATATTTTAAAAGCAGTGCGGACATAGCACGGACATAGCATGGACATGGCAAAAAAAGGATTGTCGAATCAGAGTTTTTTTGATATAATGTGAAATAGGCTTTTCGGCGTGTGGCTCAGTTTGGTAGAGCGCGTGGTTCGGGACTACGAAGTCGCAGGTTCAAATCCTGTCACGCCGATTGGTTTTATTTGATTAAAATTGCAGCATCAGTGACAGCTCGTTTTTCAGCTCTTCGTTTTGAAATTGTAGAGGTGGGGTAAGTATTATGGAAAAATTATTATACTTTGATTATTGTGCGTCGGCTATCATGCTTATTATGCTTGCTGCTATTTTATTCAGAAGGTTGTTTCGCGGCAAGGCAAATATGGGTTTTTTATTTCTGCTTCTGGTTACCCTTTTTTCCGTTATATCTGACATATGGGCAGTTTCTCTTGACAATATGGGGACAGGAAACAGAATTGCAAAATACATAGCCCATGACAGCTATCTGATTCTTCACAATCTTACAATAGCCATTTTTGATTTTTATTTGGTTGCAATCACGGATACATGGCATAAGCTCAGCAATAACAGGAGCTTAAAGCTTTTGATGCCGATTCCGTTTTTCGTCGTATTTTTCTCTACTATTATAAGCAATTGGACAGGATGGATTTATTATCTGGATGAAACGGATACTTACACAAGGGGAAAGTATTTCTTTGTTTTGTATGGAGCTGTTTTGGTGTATATTGCTTATGCTTTTTATCACACAATCAAATATACGGCATATCTTGAGAGGGAGAAGAGGATTTCTCTGTTGGTAATATATCCGTTTATGCTTTCTTCCACAATTATACAAATTCTGATGCCAAATGTACTGATAGAGCTGTTCGCAATATCCCTTGCGTTGCTTCTGATTATGCTGATGATTCAAAGACCGGAGGAACGGATAGACGCCTCCACGGGAATTTACAAGCTGGTTGCATATGAATCTGACATGAAACGGACTTTCAGAAATAACAAAAAGGTTCAGATTATCATGGTAAGCGTTGCAAATTATAGGGCACTGCAGGATGTGGTAGGTTACGAAAGCACAAGACAGATTATCAAGAGGATAAGTGATGGCTTTATGAGGCTGAAGCGGCAGATTAAGCTTAGTGCCGAATTTTACTACATGGGAAATGGACGCTTTCGGGTAGTCATAGACGAAAACAGCTTTGGAAAGACAGAGGAAGCGGCAGAAAAAATCAATTGGGTTATGAACAGTAACGTAAGTATGCAAAATGTAGGAATCAGCATGCAGACTTATGTCTGTATCGTAAAATGCCCGGATGATTTAAATGATTTTGATACACTGATTGCTTTTGGAAGCCAGCTGGAAAAGCAGGAATTTACCGCAAGTGTAGTACATGCGGAGGACATCATTAAAAATAAACAATACAATCTCATAAAGGAAATGGATGCAATTCTTGAGGATGCACTGATTAAGAACAAATTTGAGGTTTACTATCAGCCGATTTACTCGGTAAGTAATCAGCAGTTCAATTCTGCAGAGGCACTTTTAAGGTTGAAGGATGAAAAATATGGCTTTATTTCGCCGGAGGTATTTATTCCTGTTGCTGAAAAAAATGGCTCCATACACAGAATCGGGGCATTTGTCTTTGAAGAGGTGTGCAAGTTTATTGCAAGCGAAGAATTTGCTTCCCTGAAAATTAAGTATATCGAAGTGAATTTGTCCACCATACAGTGTATGCAGGAGGGGCTTGCAAATGACATACTTGACACAATGAAAAAGTATCATGTTAAGCCAAGACAGATTAATCTTGAGATAACGGAGACTGCAACGTCATATTCCCAGCGTGTGATGTATGCAAATATCAATCAGCTTACGGATGCAGGTATTGAGTTTTCATTGGATGACTTTGGAACAGGATACTCAAACATGAAGAGAATTGCATCCCTTCCTTTGTCCATTGTAAAATTTGACAAGACCTTTGCCGATGTGGGCGACAGCACCAAGCTTAAGATTATACTGGAAAATATGGTGAAGATGGTCAAGGATATGGATATGAAAATCGTGGTGGAAGGCGTGGAAAACGAGAAGCTTGTAAGATTTTTCTCGGATTTGAAGTGCGAGTATATACAGGGGTATTACTACTCAAAGCCGATACCAAGGAATGAGTTTGTTGAGTTTGTAAGGGCAAACAATGCATAAATATATATTGTGCAAAGTGTCGCTTTTTTGGGTATAATGCGGTTGTCAATTGGTAAATACTTAAGAAAAAAATTAAAAACCTTGCAAAAACGTGCAAAAAAGCGTAATATCATCCTTGCAAACAAAAAATGACATCATTGTAGAACGTATATTTATTTTATTTACGGAGGAAATTAAGATGGCAGTTAAGAAAGCGACAGTTGATTCAACGATGGCTAAGGTGGAAGCAGCAAAGGCAGCAACTAAGACAGAGGCAAAGCCGGCAGCTAAGACAACAGCAAAGAAGGCAGCACCTGCAAAGAAAGAAACAGCAGCGACTGAGGTTAAGACAGAGACAAAGGCAGCAGCAAAAGCACCTGCAAAGAAAGAGACAGCAACAAAGGCAACACCTGCTAAGAAGGAAACCGCAGCAAAAGCACCTGCAAAGAAAGCAGCACCTGCTAAAAAGGCAGCACCTGCAAAGAAGGCAGCTCCTGCTAAGGCAGCAACCACAAAGGTATGTGTTGAGTTCAATGGTGGACAGATTTTCACAGATGAGATTACTGCAAAGGCAATCGAGGTAAGTGGAAAGAAGTCAATCAAGAGCTTAAATGTTTACTACCAGCCTGAAAATGGAATGGTTTACTTCACTGCTGATGGCGAGGAAGGTTCCTTCTCATTATAATGTAATATAGAACATATATGCCGGACAAATCGTTTTTTGCGATGGAGTTTGGATACAAAAAAGCCACTGTAGCATAGATTTCATATCTGTGTATGCAGTGGCTATTTTTTTACTTTATAAGAAAGTTCTACGAACCTCCTTATAAGGCAGGATTAAAAATTCTGTCAGGATACAAACTGTGGTTTATATAGGCACACTTCTTGTGGAGCATGCTAAGTTATAAGCCCTTCGCTTTTTTCGTACATGCCTTCATGGCTTCTATGACAGCACTCCGCATGCCTTTTTCCTCAAGTACACGGACTGCCTCGATGGTAGTACCGCCAGGGGAACAGACCATATCCTTAAGCTCGGCAGGATGCTTTCCTGTTTCCAATACCATTTTGGCACTTCCAAGCACGGATTGGGCGGCAAATTTGTATGCCTTGTCCCTTGGCATACCGTCTGCAACTGCGGCGTCAGCCATGGCTTCGATGAACATAAATACATATGCAGGTGAGCTTCCACTTACAGATACACATACGTCCATAAGGCTTTCAGGGATTTCTTCCGCCAGCCCGAAGCTTTGAAGCAGTGACAGAACGTGCTCAAATTCTTCCTGTGTTACAGTTTCATTTTTGCATACGCCTGTAATTCCCTCGCCTACGAGGGCAGGTGTATTTGGCATCGTCCGAATGATTTTTTTATCCGTGCCGAGACGCTCACCGAGCCATGCCAGAGTTTTTCCCGGTGCAATTGTCACAATCAGCTGCTCATTTGGAAGACTGTCCTTGATTTCATGTATGACAGTCTCATAAAATTGTGGCTTGACCGACAAAAACAGAACATCACAGGATGCTGCAACCGTGCAATTGTCACTGGTATGGACACCGAGGGCTTCTGTTGCTTTTTTCAGGGCAGCTTCCGATGCGTCAGCCACGATAATTGCATCAGCAGAAATATTTGCCTTGCTTTTCAGACCACCAATAATTGCGGATGCCATATTTCCGCATCCAATAAATCCAACCTTGTATTTCATTTTAATCATTCCTTTCTTATCTCTTTTTAAATAGCCGATTGCAAAACTTTTTATTTCCAAAAACTTAGTTGTATAATATATACAATATCATAAGTAAGGCATTATGAAGCCGTCGGTACTTAGCGAGGTTTTTTCGAGCTTAGTACCGTTACGTGCGACATATAGCGGAAGCGTGCCTTGCGTTGATTTGTCTATATTATACAACGGACGTTTTAAAAAAACTAGTTTTGCATTAAGTATCACGTAAAAGCTTTAATGCTAAATCAGGACGGTCGGTTATGATTCCATCTGCACCAAGACGGATGCATCGTTTCATTTGCTTTTCATTGTTGACCGTCCACACAAGTGTTTGAATGCCCATGCGGTGCATCCGCTTTATGTAGCCGATAAAGCAGAAAAAATAGTTTGGGGAAATAAAATCTGCCTTACACATGGAAAGCCGTTTTTTTGGAAAAAGCTCATGCAGGCGTCTTTTGGGTGAAGCATGTTTTTTTCCTACCAAGAGTCCGGTTATGATATTGTGGTCATACTGCTTTACACGAAAAATGGCGGTGTCATGGAAGGATTTTATAAAAAAGTCCCTGTAAGCGTAGCTTTTTAACACAATGTCAATGACCCGTTTTTCGTAGCCTGTCTCCTTTAACTCAATATCAAGTTTAATGTTACCCTTGCATAAATCAACGACCTGGGAAAGGAGCGGCGGTACATAACCGTCTGCTGCCGTGATTTCACAAAGCTCCCGATAGGTCAGGGAGCTTATGGGTTTGCCGTTTATGTCGGCGTTGTGAAAAACAATCAGCTTGTCATCGTAAGTTTTCCGTATATCAAACTCCACATAATCAACATTTAAGTCGATGGCAAGCTGAAATGCCTCAATGGTATTTTCATATTTTGCAAGTGCGGACGCTCCCCTGTGTGCAATAATAGCAGGTTTCATATCTTCCCCTCCTACATTATTATATGTTTGTTCCACGAAGTTCTATGACAGGAGCACCTGTTCCTTTAATGTAGTTGCCTGTGATTGTTACCTTGCCTATGCTGTCGTCCCGCGGTATTTCGTACATGATGTCAAGCATAAATTTCTCGATGATGGCACGGAGTGCCCTTGCACCTGTTTTTTTCTGCATTGCAAGCTCTGCAATCTCATCATAAGCAGATTCGTCAAAGCATAGGGCAACCTCATCCAGTGCCAAAAGCTTTGTGTATTGCTTTAAAATTGCATTTTTTGGTTCCTTTAAAATGCGGATATACATATCCTTGTCCAATGCATCGAGGGTGAACAGCACAGGAAGTCTTCCCAAAAACTCAGGTATCATACCAAAATCACGGAGATCCTCGACCGTAACCTCCTTGATAATGTTTAGTTCATTGTCAAACCGGTCCTTAAGCTCGGCATTAAAGCCCATGGAGGACTTTTTGGAAAGACGCTGTTTTATGATATCCTCAATTTCAGGAAATGCACCGCCACAGATAAAAAGGATATTTTTTGTATTCATGGTTGTGGTCGGTGTCATGGCATTTTTGCTGCCTGCACCGACAGGCACCTCAACCTCTGCCCCCTCAAGTATTTTTAAAAGTCCCTGCTGTACAGCCTCGCCGCTGACATCACGGCTGTGGGTTTCCTTTTTCTTGGCTATCTTATCAATTTCATCGATAAATACAATTCCACGTTCTGCTTTTTCAACGTCATTGTCAGCTGTGGCAAGGAGCTTTGAGAGAACGCTCTCAACGTCATCGCCTATGTATCCTGCCTCCGTCAAGGTGGTGGCATCCGTAATGGCAAGGGGAACATTTAAAAGCCGTGCTATTGTTTTGACAAGATAAGTTTTTCCGCAGCCAGTAGGTCCAAGCATAAGCATGTTTGATTTTTCGATTTCAATGTCATCCATTGTATTGGTGATAACACGCTTATAATGGTTGTATACGGCAACTGAAATGGCTTTCTTTGCGTATTCCTGACCGACCACATATTCGTCAAGCATTGCTTTGATTTTGTGTGGTGCAGGAATTGTGGCAAGGGAAAGCTCAGGCTCTTCCTTGGGTTCCTCTTTCTTTTTCTTCTTTTTTACCTTTTGAGATTTTGGAATATCATCAAATGGCATGAACTCAGACATATTTATATTTGGCATTTTGGAAAAATCCATAAATTGTAAATTATTTCCACCAAGTGCATCAAAGCTTTTCTGCATACAATCATTACATATATTAATATTGTTTGGTAGCTTTATCATAGTGCCGACTGATGATTCGGGACGTCTGCAAAGGTAACAGTAACATTCGTAGTCGTCATTATTATTGTTATGATCAGACATGTTTATCCTCCAATATGTATAAGATATTGACAGTATATCACTAAATTAGATATATTTCTATATGATAACATTTGGAAGTGGAATATTTGTGGGGTGTCAGTCCATTTGCTGAAAACAAATCTGGATTTTATAGGAAACTGTGTTTCCTATATGCACATTCCTAAAGGAAGTTGCTAAGTAATAGGCTGGTGTTCAAGAGAAGGTAAAATTATATAAATAATTTCTGCACGTGCAGGGGAAGGAAAAGTAACAAAAAAGTTACAGGATAGGGCATATGATGTCATTAAACACAGCGTTTCAAAAGGTATACGGAGAGGCACTTGAGCCATATGGGTTCAAGAAGGTAAAGGGGAAGCATCCGTACTATGCAAGGGTGATAGGGGAGGAGATTGTACATGTGATTACATGTGCCCCACAACCTGCAAATTTCGGAAGGGAAGACATAGAAAAGGGATATATGGTTTTTGGGGGAATTGCAACAGTATACAGACCAAGAATTAATTTTGACGATAAACCATGGGATAATTCCAATTGGTATATTCAGGATTTATCTGTAAATATAAATTTAGAAATCGCAGATGATTTGCCTGAGTATATCCGCAATAGTCCTATTTTTGAGGCATACCTGAAGCTAAGGGAAAATAAATGCCCAAGGGACAGGTTTCAGGAGCTTTTTGTATTTTCATATACGAAAAATGATGAAGCATCACTGCTTGTGTCACTTAAAAATGCACTGAAAGAAACAAAACAATACATGCTGCCTCTGTTTGAAACCATAAAGGATTTAAGGACGTGTTTGGATTATTTTCTGTATTTTAGAGGAGATTTGTTTGTAATTGACGAATATGATTTTGGAAATAACCATAAGGGATACGAGTATAATGAAGGCTTCCTTAATTATATTTTTTATACAACAGAAGAATATAAAAATATGAAAATAAGGGGTCACGAAAATGGAAACCGTAGGCGTTTAGAGGAAATGGCTGCGGGCAAAACAAAAATGACAATGGAGAGCTTTGAAAAAGATAGGAAATTCAGGGAGGAACTTATGAATGAACAGATAGCAACTTTTACAAAATACATGGAAGAAAAGGAAGAACACATAAAGCTTATGAAAGAAATGGAACGCAGAAAAGAGAAAAACAAGGAATTACTTAGGGGCTATGGCTTTGACATATAAAACTATTTGTGGGGTGTACTATGAAGAAAAAAATATTTAGAAAAATAATAACTTTTTTATTGATTTTTTATTTGACAATATCTTCCATTGGGGCAGTCCCGGTCCATGCCGCCGGAGATACCAATAATATACCAGATACAATAAATAATGCTGTTAATGACAATGGCGAAGAAACAGAAGAGGCAATTGAGGACAGCCGTGTACCGGAAGGCAATGGTGCAGGAAAATGGGGACCTGCTATTTTCGTGTACAAATTTGCATGGAATAAATTTCATAATCAGGTTCAAAGTGACATATTGAATAAGAATAAAGAAAAATATAAGAATAATGTGGGTAAAGAATTAAAAATAGAATATGGCACCAATAACAAGGAGAGCCTTCAGGGGAAGACCGGCAGGGCAGATTTATGGGTGAAGGATTCAGACGAAGATGTAACATACCTGTGGGAAGTAAAACCACGGTCATATGAGCAATATGAAGATAAAAAGAAGAAGGCAAAGGAACAGTTGAAAAATTATGTTGATTCAAATAAAAAATATCAACATGGGGATGACAGGCTCGATTTTGGTGACGGAAAAACAAAGGCTGTAAAACAGTATACGGATGAAACTGGTGTTTATGACATAGAATACACGATTTATTACTGGTATGGAGGAGACGGACTTATCTTTTACTGCTTTGAGCTTTCTGATAAGAGGAAGCTTACAGAAGAAGAAATCAGGGAGCGTGCAAAAAAAAGTGGAGATAAAATACTAAGTGAAGCCAGGGAAGAAGCCATTGAGGATTCCGTTAATATGGCATATGTTTATGGAAATGATATTTATGACTATGAAATTGACTGGATTGAGTTGATAAAAGTGTATTATATAGCAGGGCAGATTGAAGCATTGTACAAAAATGGATATGAATCATGGCATTTTGATACGGTTGACCAGGAAATTGTAACTGCAAGTAATATATTTTTATCGAAAGTAAATGATATCATAAAAAGAATGCCATTAAATGTAGATTTTGATGAGATTAAAGTTGCCCTTGATGATTATATAACGGTGTTAAGTGTATGTTGCGAACAGGAATTTTTAGACCAGATAATAGAAACCATACATATGGAAGATTATGAAAAAATAAATCCCCTTATAAAATTGATTCAGTTATATTTCCCACTCTACAACCAGGCTGCCACCGTCAACCCGCCAATCGACCCGTTAATCA
>JAMPBO010000003.1 GCA_023666705.1 Bacteroides sp. | reverse complement strand
ATTTAATGACCTTTGGTCTTTTCCTTTTGGCATTGCTTACATTCGTTTTTACGTTTTGTAAGTAGCCATACATAGAAAAACCACCCTAAACTTTGACCGAGCGACGGGTGGCTTTTCTATCCAAACTAATTGGTCAACCACTTTGTGGGCGGTTGTTCCTTTGCATTTAATATAACATATATGGAAGACTATTGCAATGCTTTTATCCAGTTCCTTTATGATATTAACTCTGCTTTTACAGCTTCCTAAAATTCTTTTAATGCTGCTTCAATTTCGTCAGAGGAAGCCAAAAAAATCTCTGCCACGATCGGGTCAAAGTGTGTATCCGATTCGCTGCGTATAATCTCATATGCCTTTTGAAGCGGCATTGCCTCCTTATAGCAGCGTTTTGAGGTAAGTGCATCAAACACATCCGCCACTGCCATAATTCTTGCACATAAAGGTATTTCCTCTCCTTTTACTCCATCCGGATAGCCCGTTCCATTCCACCATTCATGATGATATGCCGCCATTTCCACAGCAATATCCAAATATGCAGATTGTCCCAATTGACCTTCCGCCCGTTTCAGCAAATCACGCCCTGCTGCAGCATGGCTTTTCATAATTTCAAATTCTTCTTCCGTCAATTTTCCCGGTTTATTCAAAATGGCATCCGGAATATGTATTTTCCCAATGTCGTGTAATGGTGCGGCAACAACCATATCTGATATATACTGCGGCGTCAGCGTATCCAAAAACAGATTTTGTCTTTTCAGGGCATTTGCAATAATTTCAACAAACCTTGCGGTACGCTTAATATGACCGCCCGTATTCTCGTCCCTGTTCTCCACAAGGTCAGCCATCAACGCAATCATATTAAACTGCATGGAAGAAAGTTGCTCATGGTAGTAGGAACGCTTGTTTCCCTGCATGACAAGGACAATCAACGCAACAGTCAGTACAAATGCAGTCACTCCGTATATGCAGACATCCCACGCAAACTGACCACTTACCGCATAGTCATCCCCTGCTTCCTGCAATTGCCTGTTCAATATAATCTGCCTCGCAATAATATTTGAAAAGGATAAAAGCAAAATACCTGACACATACAGTAAAATGCTCTCCCATTTCTGCAAATGGCGTTTGTTCATATTTTCCCGGAACCAATTCCGCCACTCCTTCCCTTTCACGAAAAAGAGCAGCAGAACAAATGCCAGCACGCCATACATCAAAAAGCCATAATAAAGCGTTGTCCGTTCAGAAAATCCAAGCAAATTCGGTGCCATTACAAAAACAGGAACGACAAGTCCATTTAAAATACCCGGAATCGGAAGAATCAGCAAAAAACCACTCAAGCGATGCACATTTCTTCCCAAAATAATATTCAATCCGCCTGCTATCAGTGCCGCAACCGTAGCAGCATCCTTTCCCATGAAGAAAAACACTGCCAAAACACTGATAATGCTGACCAGATAAAACAGCTTTTGTTTTTTGGCCTCCATTTCCGGCTCCAAAAATACATATCGTTCTATCAGAAAAATGCCTATCACAATTGTTATTACTTCCAATATATTACTAAATCCTGCTAACATAAACCCACCCTTCTCAGTTAAACATCAGCCCATCCCTTATCAGATTCCTTTAGGAACGTGCCTGTAATATTAATATTCCTGTTTCATATATCTTAATTCCCTATCCCAAGTGCTTCTTTTGCCAGCCTGTCTGCAAGGTCATTATACCGGTCTCCCGAATGTCCTTTTACCTTCACGAATTGAATGGATACCTTAGAAGCTGCTTCCCTGTAAAAATTTGCATATGCAATGGTTCCTGCTTTATTTGCCTTCCAATCGCCATTACACCACTTTGCAATCCCTTCATAATCATGGTATATTGTAACACTTGCTATGTGATTATCTAAACAATATTGTATCGCAGCTTCCGCTCCTTTTATCTCTCCTGCTACATTATGCATTTTCGCCAGTTCAGTGTCATCAAATTTTTGTGAGAAATGCAGTTCCTGTCCATGATAGAAGAAAACCATACCATATGAAAATGCATTTTTTGCCGAATCATAACTCCCATCAACATATGCAACCGCTTGTGTTTCCACACTTTTTTTCGGTTCACGCTCCCCTTCGCCGACAAAAGCCATCGCTTCTTCCCTCGTTGTAAACCCTCTATATACCGCACCTGAAAACCCATGTATCTGGTTCTGGCAGTCTGCCCACGTCTCATATACTCCCGGCGTTTTTCCTATTTTAACCGCATAAAACTTTTTAGCCATCTTTGTCTCCTCATATGGAATTTAGGGTTTTATTATATCAGAACGGCTGATTCTTGTAAATTCCAAAAGGGCAAGCCACATTCAAATGCCTCGTCCTCCGCCCTCATTTGGACCATTAAATCTCAATAACAAATAACAGCTTTTTCTACTTCTTCAATTATCTCCTCTGAAACAGCTTTCATATCCAAACAATATATTTCATTTAATCTTGGATTAAATATTCCCAGCTTTTGCACGGTTTTATATAGTTCCTGTCCAGAGTGCTGCCCCATAATCCAATACATTAATAACTGCAATGTATTTTTATCCGTGGGTTTTGACTTTGTTACCTTGCAATTCCAAATAGTATCCGCGGTAAGATAATCTCCGTCTCCCGAGCTGACTGTATCCGTATATCCGTCAGGTTCAAAGGTAAACCCGTATTTTACAATCGGACCATACCTGTTCCAAAATAAAATACTCCTCGCAACCATCATTTTAATATTGTTAATTGTCGCCATGTCAGGCTCCGTTTCATCCACTCCCTTTGCCATAAGTGCTCCTTTGGAGTTCCGAATCCATACATCATATGTAACCAGCTTACAGGCATTTACAATTGAATCATCATCAAGTCCTTTTATTCCAAGCAACAATTCTTTTGCCTGTTTTAGTGCACCTCTTTGATGAAACATTTTTTCTGCAACAATGGCACCTTTATATGATACAGCAAAAGCATCCACTGCTCTTGCTCCCTTTACGAATCTTGTCAAAGCATCCACTGTCTTTCCAATAATCATAGGATTCACATTTTCACTCTCGTTTAATCGCAAACCATCATTAATGTTATATGTTTTAAACCATGAAGGATTCACATATCCGCCACTTGGTTGTTTTACTTCATTGACTCTTCCTATCACTGAACTCATATTTTTTCTCCTGTATCTTATCTTCTGCATATTTTTTCAAAACTCACCAATAATTTTATTCTACAACTCATATAGTGTTTCGTCAACTCTTATTGTAGTTTATAGAGAAAAGCTGTTTTTTTTCATTTAGTATAGGAATATAGGAGGTATATGGCATGAGTTTGGGTGATAAATTGCGTATTTTAATCGAAGAACGGAACTTGACACAAAAGGAATTGGCTTCACAATTAAATATCGCTCCGTCCACACTTGGAAGCTACGTTCAAAATACACGCGAGCCTGATTTTTCCACTTTAAAATTACTTGCAAAATATTTTGATGTATCAATTGATTACCTTTTGGACTATACTTTGGATAAACAAAATACCGATAAAGAAGTTGAGATGCTGCGTATCTTCCACTCTCTTACGGAGGAACAACAATCTATATGCATTGAACAAGCTAAGGTTTTCATTCGGATGAATACCAGCGTATAATGATACGATTATTTAACATACTAAAATAAATGAAAGGGTTTACTAACCAGAAAGGACGTTGAATGATGAAAAATGCGAAACGTTTTTTTGAAACACCCGGAAAAGCAATTGTTTCCATTATCTGTTTTATCCCATTGCTGGCAATATTTATAGCAGGTGTTGTATTTATTGTAAGTCTGATTATCAAAAACAATTCTATCGGAGCAGAAGGTGCACGAAATGTAGCATTTGACGATGCAGGTATTTCCGCTTCGCAGGCAAATTACATTAATACGGAATTTGAATTTGACGATGGACATTTTGTATACGAGATTTCCTTTTATGCAAACAACGTTGAATATGAGTATTTAATCAAAGCCTCTGATGGCACCATATTAGAAAAAGAGCCATACTTCACGACACCTCAAAATACAACTGCAGCCACAAATACCGAAATTACTCCGACATCTGAGACAGCACAGACCTCAGAGGCTGCCGCACCGACGGATACCACGGCACCTATGGAAACCGCTTCATCCGACATGGGAGCTGTAAATCCAAATGCCGGTTCAACCAATGTCATTGATGTGGATGAGGCAAAAACAATCGCCCTAAACCATGCAGGTTTTTCGGCTTCAGAGGTTACCTTCATTAAGACTGAGCTTGATAACGACGATTTCCGTGTCACCTACGATATAGACTTCCGCAACGGCTTCACGGAATATGAATATGAAATAAATGCAGAAACAGGCAAAATAATAAAATATGACGTTGAATTTGCAGATTAGCCGTATGGCTTTTCTGCTTTTTCAATGCCATAAACGCATCACAGCTATAGACATCACATCTTTGTCTGCTTATTTTTTATCTGCATATTTCTTGTCTGCAATATATACAATGTTTCATTTTCATATGTGAATTCAATATCCTGCGGATGCCGGAACTGTTTTTCTATCTTATCGGCTGCCGTCTGAAGCCCGTGATAGATTACCGGCTGTGTCTCTTTCAGATTTTCAATGGAAATAGGGTTAGACATACCCGATACGATATCTTCTCCCTGTGCACATGGCAAATATTCCCCATATAATTCCTTTTTACCCGTCAGGGGATTTTGCGTGAAAATAACACCTGTTCCCGAAGCAGCATTATAATTTCCAAATACCATTTCCTGTAAAATAACAGCAGTATACAAATCATGCGGTATTTGCTTATACTCCCTATACCTGACCGCATTGTCATTATTCCATGAATCAAAGACTGCTGCCACACAATTGACAATATATTCAACCACATCCCCACAAAAGTCCTCTCCTGTTTTCATTTTATACTGTTGCTTCCATTGTCTTATCCTGTTTCCCAGTTCTTCCTTATTAGGTATCCCTATATCATCAAACTCTTCCAATTCTACATGCTTCACAGCCCTTGCATACGACTTTATAAAACGTAGATAGGCATAATACAAATGCAGCTGATTACAATGAGATAGTACCTGTTCATTGATTCCGGCATTTAAAATTGTCTCCATCATTCCCGGCATCGATACAGGTGCACCGGAACGGACCGATATGATTAACGGTGCCTTGGCATCTCCAAAATGCTTCTGCGTATCCGCCTCCAAGGCACGTATCCCTGAAATAATCTTTTCCCTCAGCTTGCTGCTAATCTTTTTTCCATCTGCATAATACTCCCTGCAAAGCTCTGTTGGAAATATGATACCTTGCGGTATTTTTACATCCGTTTTACACAACTGAAGCAGATTGTATCCCTTGTTCCCCAGCATATCCCTCGTCCATATACCGTCATCAGAGCCTTTTATTGTTACAAAATCCATCCTTGCCCCAGCTGACAAATCAGCAATTATCCTTTCCCTGATTATTCTTTTCCGCCAGTTTTTTTTGTATTAAGGCAATCAGCTTATTTAAATCGTCAAACATATCCAAATCCAGTTCTTCCGACTCACACTCAAAACCAAATTTTGCCTCCAGCTTCACAACGAAATCAAGAATTTGTAAAGAATCAAATGCAAAATCGTCAATGAGCGACGTACTTTCTGACAATTCATCAATCTGATCCTTCAATGCGACATATTCATCCTCCTCCAGCAAAACTTTAATTTCATCCATAATTTTTTCTCTTGTCATTGTAATCTCCATTCCGCCTTTTTGATGTAAGGCTATTCATATTATTACAGCTGTCTTTTTTCAATTCCCGGTATGGGAATTTTCCCTAACAGTTGTCTGCTTATATGTGCATATTTTTTTAATTTATCCGCCATTTCAGAATTTGTAATATCCAGACCCTTTGCTATTTCGGGGTTAAGGTATTTAAATATCAGAACCTCCATCGGTAACTCAAATGGATTATATTTTTTCTTTAACCTGTCAATTTCCGTTTCCCCGAAAAAGAACTTTCCCGTACCACGGGGCAATGGGGTGTTTACCTGATAATCCCCATGGTTTTTGAGCTGTATTCTTTTGCCATTCATGTAAACAACCTGAAACCTTTTTCGCAGGGCAAAATTCATGCATTCCTCCATTGTATTTATAATAGGTTCTCCCGCATCGTTTAACGATGTATTGCATATCATCGGAACCCCCGTTTTTTCATAAAAGGCATTTATCAGTCCGTAAAGCTCCGGCATCTCACCCTGCTTAACCGTCTGCACACGTGCGGTTTTATCTATGTGGCAGATTGCCGGAACCTGTTTTACCTTATCGTGTTTTACATGCATGGTATGTAGCATGTAGGGCGA
This sequence comes from Bacteroides sp., assembly GCA_023666705.1. Lineage (GTDB taxonomy): Bacteria > Bacillota > Clostridia > Lachnospirales > Lachnospiraceae > Coprococcus_C. The sequence goes on along the minus strand of JAMPBO010000003.1, from coordinate 201,226 downwards.
GCTATATGCATCCTCAAACCATTCCTCTTTCCTGTCATCAAGCACAATGGGAGCCACAGGTCTCCACCACTGGCGTTTTTTTACATCATTTAATGCATCCTTGAAGGCACTGTTACGGCAATCTGCAAGAATACTTCTGTGCCCCAGTGCACGTGGTCCGATTTCCGCCCTGCCATGAAACCAGACAAGGGGAGCAGCTTCCAAATCCTCCGTAAACTGATTTATATTCATGTCACTGCAGGACTGTATGTAATGTCCATATTTTTCAGTCACTGCCTCCATATCTGAACAATCATCACCATAAAATGCATCCTCCAGCTTAAAGCACACTTTCTCCATGTTTTTATAGAAAAAATATAATGCCATTCCCATTGAAAGCCCTGCATCATTTACGCAGGGAGGTGCCAGAAAGCCCTTGAACTGATATTGATTCATGATGTAACTATTTGTAGGGCAATTTAATATATAGCCACCCGCCAACGCAATATAACAGTCCTCTGTATGAATATCATATAACCGGATTGCATTTTGAATATTATCGTCCATAATCCGTAAAGACATTTTCTGGATTTCCTTTACAAGCATACTTATTTTATTTTCCTTTTCGGAAAAATGCTCATCAAACCCATTAAACAAAAGTCCCTTGTCTTTGTCTGTAAGCCTGTTAATCTTATCCCACAAATCAGATACATACCGGTTCGAGGCTTCCAAATCGCTGATTCGCCTAATCCTGACAATCGGAGCCGGTTCCTCATCTAAAAGCTCGCTTGCACTTGCTGTTGCAAGTGCCATCAAAGTGCCCTCTCTCATATTTAACTTTTTTCTTGCATATGTCCAAATAAAGCCTGGTGAAATTGCCTCAAAGGTGGTAATGTTCCCCTTGTCCGAAAAACATCCCGTATAATAGTTCTTTTTATTTACCCTCATATCCGTAACCGTATCAGGTCCGCCGTCAACTGCAAATGCAAGTATGGATTCCGTATAAAATTTTTCGGTATCCGACAGCAGGGCGGAAAATAGGTGTGCAATGCTGTGATATGACTGCGTAGGATTTTCCACTATGGAATGATAATCATGGATTGTGTCAAGCTGCGGCGTACCAAATACAGCTTCCATATCCTCCAGCTTCAGATGATAACGGGACAAAAGCCCGTTTAAAAAGCCCTCTGCCTGTTCACGGTTAAAAAACGAGAAGCAATGGCGTTTTAAACCTGTCATCCGCTCCAATTCCCAATAATGGATTAGCTTTATATTGCTGCCTTCCTTTTTCCACAATGATACATTTTGGTCATGCCTGATATGAAACCGATACAAATGTGCAATTTCATCAATATGTAGATATACCGATAAATAATATCCGTCCCTCATGAATGTTCTCCCTGCTTCCCACGTGATGCATGTGAAAGATATACTTCCTTTTGGTGTGGCAGGTAAAATAAACGGACAATATCATCCGCATATACCAGTCCCTTTAATGTCAGCTTAATGTGCGTATCCGTAATAATGATAAATCGTTCCTCACTCAGATATGCCAGTTCTTTCCCAAAGAGCTGTATTACATCAACCCCAAACTCATTGTAAAAACGCTGCATTTCAAACCTGGTTGATTTTATTCCGAAAATAAGTCTCCGTATCATTTCCTCCCTTTTGCTGACATAATATGCACGCATGGTAGGAAGCTCCCCCTGCTTCACACGCTCCATATATTTTTCCACGCTTATTTCATTTTGAAACAGATATTGGTTATAGCATGAATGGGCGGATGCACCGATTCCAAGCATATCCTCACCCTCCCACAGCTTTTTGCGGTGGACATGGCGACATTCCTCATTGGCGACAAAGGTAAAATTTGTCTCAGGCAGATACCCGGCAGACATTAACCGTTCATAGCCCCATTCCGCATACAATGCCTCCTCGTCATCCGAAATCAGTGTAAGCCTGCGTTCCCTGAGCTTCTTATACAAGGCATTATTTAAATACAGCTCAAGCTTGTAAACTGCAATTCCTTCCGGCTTCAGTGCAATCAGCTTTTCAATGGTATCCATCCAGCTTTCCATGGACTGGTTTACCATACCCGACATGATATCGACGTTGATAACCGGAATCCCTGCCCTTTTTGCCATCTCAAATTTTTCATAAAATGCTTTCGTGTCGTGGCTTCGTCCGTTATCACTAAGAACCTGATCGTCTAAGCTTTGTACGCCTAAGCTCAGCCTCTTTATACCGTACTCCCGCAAAAGCCTCAATTTATCCTCACTGGTTTCAGGTCCCGGGCGGGATTCAAAACACAGCTCGAAGTTATCCGCCATATCAAACGAAGCTTGTATTTTATCCAACACCATTTCCATCTGCTTGCACGTCATTTTTGTGGGTGTTCCGCCGCCAAAATACACGGAGCTCACGGTTTTGGATTGTATTTGCGGTATGCTGCTTACCATTTCAATCTCCCTCAAAAGAGCCTGAATGTATTCATCCGGTACGGACGCATCCCCAAGCTCCAGTGACTTATAATAACAAAACTCGCATTTTTTATAGCAATACGGTATATGTACATATAAATTAAAACCTTTCTTGTTCCATAATGTCTGTAAATCCTTTTTATTCAGCGAATTGGAAGGCGGATACTGATTGATAAAATCTTCCCTCGTTAATTTAAGCTCCATTTAAAAATTCCTTTCTTTGTTTTACCGTAAATATTTTTTTATAATTGTTCCCTTTCCGCTTTTGGGCAGGCTCTCACGAAATTCAATTATTTTTGGCACCTTATAGTGGGCAATTTTGCTTCGGCAGCACTCTATGATATCACGCTTTCCGACGTGCTCTGCCGCCACAACACATGCCTTGACAACCTCTCCGTATTGCTTTGAGTTGATACCGATAACCGCAACCTCCTCTACTCCCTGCAGCCGCATAATTATATTTTCCACTTCTGCAGGATCCACCTTCATGCCTGCCACATTAATAAAATCCGACATTCGACCCTTAACATAAACAGCTCCGGCATGGTCGATATGCCCATAGTCCCCCAGTCTTAGCCAGCCGTTTAAATAATTTGCATTTAATTTGGCAGGATACAGGTATGCTCTTGCATCACATGCACTTTTTGTTATGAAGTAGCCCTCCTCACAGGCTTTACATTCATTTCCGTTTTCATCAATAACTTTAAAGTGTCTGCTGCCAACAGGTATCCCGACTGAACCGTTACCAGACCCGGCATTCATGTTCATGCACATAACCCCTGTTTCCGTCGAACCGTAATCCTGGATAATTGGAACCCTGCTTATTTCATAAAATTTTTCAGACACATCCTGCTGCATAGGTGCTCCTGCCGAAAAACACAGCTTTAGTGACGACAGTTTATTTTTTGCTTCTTTTACTTCACAAAGCATTTGGTACATAAACGGAACCGCAAACAAAATAGTAACATGATAAGTGAAAATGCTGTTTACAATATCCGCAGCCATAAAGGTTTCAGGAAGAATTAGCGTAGCTCCCATACATAACGGAGTTAATGCGCCTGCAACCAAACCGAAGGAATGACATAACGGCGGAATTGTCAAAAAAACATCATAACCCTGCATATTAGTACATTGTACCGTTTCTTCAATTTCAAGAGTAACAGCCGATACTGTCCTGACCACCCCTTTTGCCATCCCATTGGTTCCACTGGTCACCTGACAAATATAATCGTCTGCCTGATAATGCACCTCATTCTGCCATGCAGCTTCAGATATACGTTCCCATATAACCACATTCTCCAATTCCTGCTTTATGCAAAAGCCGCAAGCCTTATATAACCCGTAATCCTTTTTTAAAGTAACGAAATACCTGACCTTTGCATGGTCTGCATGATACCGTATTTCCTCCTGCCGGAGCTTATCGTTTAACAGAACCGCACAATGTCCCGTCAATTCTGCAGCAAACAGCATGGCAGGAAATTCAAAGCAGTTTGGCATAATTATGGCAACCGGCTCCCGCTCCTCAAGCTTTAACTTTTTCACCATTTGGATAAGCTTTTCAGTCTCCGCTTTTAAATCCCCATATGTATAGCTTCGCCCGCCCGCTATGATGGCAGTTTTTTCCTGATAAACAAGACAATCATTCAGTATCTTTTTTGCAATCATCGTTACTCCTCTTCTCCTTAAGCTGTCTGTAAAAAACAGGTTCCTCAATTTCGATTGCTGCCTCAGGACAAATTTCATGGCACGTCATACAGTATATACACGCCTTCCTGTTCAGCCTTGCCACGGTTCCCGTAGTATCTATGCAGCCCGTCGGACAATTTTTTCCACACAATCCGCAGCATATACATTTGTCCGGATTCACCTTAATCACCGGCTGGGATATCTCAAACAGCTTTTTTGTCAGTGAAGGATGATACTTCATTGTGCAGGGAACCTTATAATCTTTCCTGACAAAGCGGTTAATATCATCCCCGACAATTTCGATATCTTCCTTGGCTAAAATCCCCTGCTCCATTGCCACCGCATTTGTAGGAATTTCTTCAGGTGCAATATTCATAATCATGGCAGCCACCATATCCACTGCCAGTGCATTTGTACCTGCCATAATCAGCTTTAAGCATTTTGGATGTCCTGCTGACCCGGGACCGTCACCCTCAAGCCCGACAACAGCATCCATGATATTAACGGCAGGCTTCACATGCCTGCAAATATGGACCAACAGAGTGGCAAAATCTCTTTTCCCAGGAAACTGACTGTGCAATTTCTTTTTTGTGTTTCCGGGCAGAAGCCCATATAAATTCTTAACCGCCCCTGTATATGTCATCAGACTGTGGGTTTTAAATTTGGGCACATTGATTATTGTTTTTATATCTGATAATTCCCTTGACATAAAATAGTTGCACGGCTGACCATTCACATTACACCGAAATTCCACCAGATTATTTTCAAGAAAAGATTTTGTATATGGTACATCCTCCAGTGCCGTTTCCAGACCTGAAACTTTCCATATTTTATCTATTCTGGTTCTGTCGCCATCCCCTACAGGACAATCTCCCACTATAATAGTTTGATTATACTGCCTGCACCATAATACAACCTGCCTTACCACCTCAGGATGTGTGGTAATTGCCTTATCAGGCGGCTCAGGCAGACACAAATTCGGTTTGATTAACAAGGAGCCGCTTCTATCCAAAGCAGAAGCTGCCCCGATTAATTCCAGTGCCCGGAAAACAGCCTCCGCCACCTCCCCGGAGCCATAACCGCCGCATGTCACGCAGGCGACCTTTTCCTTTGTATTATTTTTCTTATATGACAATCTGTATCATCCTATCTATTTGTTTTTCTGAAAGATTATGAATTCTTCTTTTGTCAACATCCCCATGCATCACATTCGCCCTAACAGCCTCATCCACCGTATCTGTTTTTCCCAAAACAGTCCTAAACGGCTTCTTTCTAAACCAGTAAATATCCATATATTTGTTTGTATGGTCACGCCATGTCGTTTCCTCCACCCATTGATGTGAGGCTGCTATGGTTTTCGGTATCACAGGCATGAATTCCATCAGAGTGTTAATATCCATCTGCCTGCCATCAACCAAAATCATATACATGAGCATATTGGATACATAATCCCCTTGATTCAAAAACAGATGATTGTAGGAGTCTATTTTTATATCTAAATTTTTATCGTAAATTGTAAATATCTGTATCATATGTGCATTCAGGAACGGCAGCTTATCACCCCAGATCTGCCTTGGTGCCAAATTTAAATATTCCCGTATTACCAATTTGGAGTCTCCCTGTAAGCGGTACGGTCCATGGATTTCCTTTGTAACCTCATGTGCCCTGAAAAATAATGCCTCGGTATATGCCCACATGGCACCGCAAAACCGTTGTATCTTTGCCGCATCTTTTCCTGATACCTGTTCGAAGGTAAAATCATTTACAAGCCTTGTAAGCTGATTCGGCGACAATATAATATTCCTTCCGTCCTCGTTGAATTCCGAGCCATATTTCATCCTCTTTACCAGATCCAACATATAAATTACTATCTTACGCTGTCTTTCCAAGGGAATATTAAGCCGCTTCATTCCAAAAATAACAGGGTCAATCATCCTGTATATTCTTGCAGGATTGCCAAATTCCTCAATCAGTTTATTTTCTAATATACGGTTGCCCTTTATTTCCCTGATATCCTCCAGACACTCCGTGGCGAATTCTTTCAAAAACAAATGCATAACCGAATTAATTTTAATCGGCCAGTCATTGTAATCATTATATCCCCATGCAGACCTTAAAGAATTCTTATATTGTTTTAGCCTCTCATCATATGGTTTCACACAAATACACCTCTCCCTTGCCTGCATCCACATACACATGCTGCCCATCTTTTAATACATCATTTACCCCTTTGACCTGCGTAATGCAGGGCAGTCCCATTTCGAGCGAAACAATACAGATATGGGACAATTTTCCTCCATATTCACAAATCACTGCGGCAGCCTTAAGCACAGCCATGGCATACATGGGATGACTCATGGGAAGAAAAACAATATCGTCGTCCTCAATCTTCCCCAACTCATCAACACTTTTAACAATGCACACCTTTCCATCCGCCGTTCCCGGTGATACGGGAATTCCCTTTAAAACTAACCTTTTTTCCATAACCCCTTATACCTTCCACTCTTTTATTTAAACCCATAGCTTCAAATACTTTTATCTATTACTACATTTCCCAAAACCAGATTGTCCAGATTGGAAGAATAAAACGTTCGTATTGCATCAAATGGAGAACATACAATAGGTTCTCCATCTAAGTTAAATGATGTATTTAACACTCCCGGAATTCCTGTTTTTTCATAAAATTTTTCAATTAACATCCTGTATCTGCCGTTATCCTCTGACACCGTCTGTATTCTTGTCGTACCGTCAACATGAACCGCCGCACCCATATGTGCCTGCATAATATCCTTTGCGTGAAAGGCAACTAACATATTAGGACTTTCCTGCACATTGTAAACATACTCCGAAGCAAATTCAGACAACACGGACGGAGATAGGGGTCTCCATGCCTCCCGGTACTTAATTTCGTTATTAATATAATCAAGCGTATTTTTATCGGATGGGTTTGCAAGAATGCTGCGTGCACCCAAAGCCCTCGGTCCCAGCTCCATCTTCCCCTGAAACCATCCTACAATCTTTCCATTCGCTAAAAGGTCACTGACAACCTCCTCCACATACTCCTCCACATGATAATTAAGATTCAATTCCCTGACGGCAGACAAAATTTCATCGTCTGAATATGCAGGTCCAAGGTACGCATTATATTGACCTGCCTTTATTTCGTACGTTCCATCTACAAACAACGCAGCTCCCACACTGGTTCCACTGTCCCCGCCTGCGGAAAATAAGGACAGCTTATCACATATGCCGCTTTCCATGATTTTTCCATTGGCTGCACAATTAAGTGCCACGCCTCCCCCATAAACTACATTCCTGCAGTTTGTGAGCTGCACACCACGTTTTATGGTTGCGAGGATTGCCTCTTCCAAATAATGCTGTGCCGATGCTGCAAGATTACAATTGAGCCGTTCAAAGGGTACACGCGACAAAGCACGGTTCCTTAATCTGTCGGTTTTAAGCTCACCCTCCGCCGCCGTTCCAAGAGTTTGATTCAGCCACTTTATCCACCATGAAATAACGTACTCGTTACTTTCTTCCACAAAATTATACTTATGATCCTTGATAGGTACGTGATAGCCATATTCATCAAAAGAAACCGGTAACTCGTATTGCGGCTGTCCATATGCGGCAAGCCCCATCAATTTACCCGATTCTGACCGTCCCAAATTCAGATATCTGAGAACACCCTGATAAAAATATCCTAACGACTGGGATATTGGATTTTGTTCTATGATTTTAACATTTTTATTGTCAATGTAAGCAATCGTTGTGGAGCAGTCCTCTCCCTGTCCGTCAATCACGATACCCGTTGCCTTCTCAAAGCCTGAATTTGCATATGCTGCAATCAGATGTGCAATGTGATGGTCAACCGTGACAATTTCAAATGGTTTTTTCCGTTTTAACAGGGGACTGGACAGGTATTCCTCCAAATAATCCATCGGCCAGCGAATTTTGAATTTGTCCGGATTCCAGCCGATTGCAAGGCAGTCTACATCATTTATATCAATCCCTGCCTCCTTCAGACAAAACAGTGTTGCATAAACAGGCGGCTTGCGGGACGACCGTTTTATCCGTGAAAATCTTTCTTCTTCGGCGGCACAAAGCACCTGTCCGTCTTTCACAATACAGGCGGAGCAGTCATGTCCGATTCCGCCGCTAATTCCAAGAACAATCATACCTTACTCCTTCTTATCCTTCGTTTATCATAAATATCTGTTCATGATTGACACGATTTCCTCATGAATTTCTCCAGCCAAACGCCCTGTACACTCCAATGGAAACACGTTATCAACATCCTGCAAAACATTCTCATAGCACTTGTGTGCCAACGATAAAAACGGTTCATTTTCACCCGGCTTGGCATCTCCCCTGTCCTGTACCCTTTTTGCTGCAATGGCGGGGTCAAGCTTAAGCCATATGGTCAACTCAGGTGTTTTCAATTGATTCAGAATAATATTTGTTTTTTCGTAGGAAATTCCATCCGCCAGAAAATACGCCTGATTGCAATATTTATAACGGTCCCATATATTTATGGCTGCATCATCCATAATCATCTGCTTGTGATATGCACTGGTTAAATCCAGTGCCATGGCAAATGATAATGCCTCCTTATAGGTTACAAAATCATCAAAGCAAAGTCCCTCAACTATGCTTCTGTTGGCCGGGATTGCCTTGCACACATGAACTGTGCGTGACACGGATTTTTTTAACATCTCAATTTGTGTGGTTTTTCCCGAACCATCTATCCCTATAATTGCTGCTAACATTCCGTTCCCCCTTTTTTATCTGCTCCTGATTCGCTTACAAGCCCTGCAAACATTCCGGTCACGACAAGCAACATTCCAAAAAAAAGCGTCCCTGCATATATGCGGAAGTCCAATGCTGCACATACAAAAAATATGCCTGTCTCTACCGCTGCAATCAGAATGGATTTTTTTTGGTATACCTTTTTCTCAACAGAATTAAGCGGCTTGTTCCTGCTTTGCACCGGTGCACATATAACGATTGCCAAATCAAACAGCAGTATACCGCCGCACATGACAATTTTGCTTACATGCACCAAAAAAATGAGTGCGATAAAAATAAGGGTACTGATATAAGTAAGGTAAAAACAGCTTTTTTTGCTTCCCGCATGATAACCGCCCACATAACTCCTTAAGAGCATATAACATGCTTCAAATAAAAACCCGACCAGCACGTTTCCCATAATTGCTGCACACAAAATTGCAAAAAACCAGCTTGCAGATATAGCAAAAAATCTTGTCAATCCGTATTCAATTATTTCCCTGTTTTCCTCGTCAACCAATCCTGCGTTGCCAAACATTTTCATTATCTTGTTTTTCATAATCAATCCGCTAAGCTTATTTGAAAGCCCGCTGCCTCCGTTTTTAGTGTATCATATTTATGGTCCGTTTTTTCCATCTTGGTAAAATTAACTCGATTTTTGCCAAAATTAGCATAAAAAAAGATGTTGCAGAACCCGTATCGGTCCAAATTGCAACACCCTTTCCTATCATTTTTTATTGCAGGTACAAAATAATATCAATCTTAAACAAATTCTTTGTGGTATCAATTTTTATTGCTCCATCATATTTATTAATGATATCCCTGATGTTCTGCAGCCCAATCCCGTGCATGCTTCTCTCCTCTTTCCGGCTTTTGTACACGGCACCGTCCTTGTCTACCACCCCGTCAAAGGAATTCCACATACGGATTAGCATTAACCCGTTATGAAAGCTGATACCAACATATAAATAACGTTCCTCCACCTTTTCAAGTGCGTCAAGTGCATTGTCAAGGAGATTTCCAAGCAGCATGTTAAGGTCGAATTCATTGATGAACGAGCTGTCAGGAACCGTTATTTTTGTCTCAATTTTACAATCCATTTTATCTGCTTTTTCCAACGAATAATTTAATATGGCATCTATTTCTTGATTTCCTGTATTGACATATTGCCCCGACACACTGATATATTTTTCAATTTCCTGTATATAGGTTTCCGCTGCCTTAACGTTTCCCTTTTTCAAATAGGAGTCCAGCAGATATAAATGCTTCCTTGTGTCATGCTGCAGGGACTCTATTTTTTTCTGGGATTGGCGTATAACCCCAAACTGTTTTTTGTACATCAGAATCTGCTCCTCCATCATCTGATGCTCCAGCTTTTCCCGATACACCTCATTTACCTTGTTTTGCAGGGAAAATGTACTGATATCTATGATACAGATTATAATTAATGCAAGCATTGTCTCCAACCGCACCTCAGATGCAATTCCCCATAAAATATATATCAGCAGCACATTTCCCAAAAGAACGATTATAATATTGATGTAGCTTTCCTTTGTGATGTACTTTGTCTTATCGACACAGAAAAAATGCTCCAGCAGCAAAATTAACACCATCAGAATTAATGAGGTAATCAGATTTGCAAATAGCTCTACCTCCTCTATCAGTCCAAAATAGGAAAACATACGCCATATAATATCATCAACCACAATTCCAAGTGCCATGCCTGAGAACACTGCAACAAGCTTTCGGAACATGCTTCCCTCATATAATATCATGGCAGCGATTAATAAAATAACAAATAATGAAACAGATGTTAAGTAAACATTATGAAATACGTTGCTGATACCCCAATTTATCATCCATGTGAGTGTATATATGTAAAACCGGTAATACTTTTTTATCTCCTTTTTTTCAAGAAAGAAATTAATAATCCTAAAATCAATGTACACACTGAAAATATTTAATACGGCACTGAAAATTATCTCTACTATACTCATTTTGTTCCCCATTCGTTTTCTATTATTTTTTCGTTCAGCTTATCACGCATGGAACGGCTCACGGGAATAACATCCCCATTTGTCATTTCTATTTTATCATTACCGTATTCTGATACATACCGCAGATTTATAATATACGATTTATGTACAGCACAAAAAATATTACCATTCAGCCTTGTATAGGCATCGGACAGCTTTCCGTAAAACTCCTTCTGTCCCGTGCTTGTGACCATAAATGTCTTTTTTCCAAAGCTTTGAAAATATAAAATGGAACGCTCATCAATCCTATATTTTTGCTTTCCTACCTGATACTCAAAATAATTGTTTTGAATATTGAACAGACGGCTATACTCGTCCATTATATATTCAATCTTTTTATACTCAACAGGTTTTACAAGAAAATTTAAAGGCCGCATGTCAAAAAGCTGCAATGCATAATTTTCTCTCAGCGATATAAAAACAATCTGTGTGTAATCATTATGGTATTCCAGACGCAGTGCCCTGCCGATGTCGATACCCGAAACAGCATCAATCTCAATGTCCAAAAACAAAATATCAAACATTTCCCCGTTTTCAATGAATTGAAATAACTCACGGGATTGTGTAAAGCCCTGTATCTCTGCTTTCAGCCTGTTCTTTTCAATATATTTTTGAAGTAATTCCTCTAACTGAACAATAAATTCCCTGTCATCGTCACATATACCTATCTTAAGCATTTCTTATGTCTCCCTGATTCCTGCACCTTTGTTACTTTTTATCTGAATACTTATTGGCTCCCGATTTCATATACAAAAGAGAAATAATCCTTATCTATCATTAAATCCGAAATATAAAGCCGGTTTTCCACCTGTTCTATTATATCCTCCAAATAAGATTCGTTCAAATATTTTTCGTCCATTAAATAAGTAAGAGCACCCGTGCCCGTGTTATATTTTATCTTATCATTTATAAAGCTGTGGTCTGCAAATACTACAAGCGGCTCAGCATCCGATAATATATCCCGCCCTGCCAAAAGCCTTGAGTCAAAGGATACATTCATCAGATTGAGAACCGTCGGAAGGATATCCACACTGGCACATGCCTTATCCACCCTTACAGGTTCCTTCATGGACGCACTCCATATTCCGAGGCAGGACCTGTTAAGCTCAAATATATCATTGTGAATTTCCTTTCCTGCAAGCTCATTATAGGTATCCCGTGAGAGACCGTACGGATAATGGTCAGGCGTGACAACAAATAAGGTCTGTTCCAGCTTACCCTCCTCCTCAAGCTTTTCCATCAAAAGTCCAAGTGCTTTGTCAAGCTCCATCTGAGCCGCAATGTAAGCTACTGCCTCCTCCGAAAGTCCCATATTTTCCGTAAGCTTTTCCGCTTCCTCCCTATTTCTTAAACACATGGAGTTATCATTGTAATTGTAAGGAAGATGTCCGCTAAAAGTCATATAGTATACATGAAATTTATCTTTATGGATAAACTCTTCATAGGATGCCTCAACCATATCGATATCCGAATACATAACATAGCACGGTATATCAAGTCCATAATCTACCGCCTTAAAATCATAACCCATGTTAGGATGCGTCTTGCTCCTGTCATAATAGTAAAAGACAAAATCGTGATAGGCATAGCTGTCATAGCCTTCCTTGTTCAGTGCATTTCCAAGTGCATACGGCTGGTATGTCTCCCCTGACTTGTAAAAGCTCCACTGTGATGAACATGGATACTGGCTAAGACAATTTACATACTCGCCATCTATTGTGCTGTGATACCATATGGGATTATAAAAATTCTCAAACACAAATCCCTCATTCATCAGCTTATAAAGAGTAGGCGTGCATGTATCCGATATACCATATCTGCTTAAGCTTTCCGCCGTAACAAATACTAAATTGTAATCCTGAAACATCCCCGTATACTCATTTTTGTATGACGGCTCACAGCTTGTCATATATGCCGTTATGTTTTTCAGGTCACCATCCTCCGTCTTATTATAAAGTCCATTAAAATCAATTGTTGCATCAATCCACGGTTCATATATTACAGCCTGTCCGTTGTCATCTGCATTTAAAATTGCAGCTCCTGCATACACAGCAATCTCCTTCTCCTGCTCTGTCTCCTCCTGCATCACAAAGCTTTGCTTATTATCCGTCCTGCCCAGTAAGCTCATGCCGTCCCTTGCTGTGGTAACTGCAACTCCAAGCTTATTCATGGACAGCTCAAGCACATATTTATCATGGAACAGACTGTAGGGTGAATAGGCAGTCCTTCCATGTATATTTAAGGATAAAACCGCAAGCAAAAAGCTTACAGCCGAAGCACCAAGTCCAATCAGCTTTCCCTTTAAAGCCATTTTTCTAATAGTTCCCTTAATGTTAAGAAGCATAACGACCATAAACGGCACGAAAAGTGCTACAAGCCACCCCACATTTTTTCCAAGTGTTTCAAATAAAACACTTTTAAAATTCATTGCATTTTCTGCTCCGCCAAGGGAAACAAGACTTAAAAATGTGCCGAATATTTTAAAATATATAAGCTGTACCACATAGTACACAGAAAAAAGTGCCACAATAATACTGCCTGTTATTTTTCCTGCAAGGACAGGCAGCAAATTTAAGATGGCGGACACTGATATTCCGACTGCCATTCCAAACAAAACCGGGTAAATCATAAATCCGTTTACTGAACCGTAGACTGCCACATGAAACAAGACTTCCAAATATATAATACTAAGGGGATATGTAATAAATCCAGCCATTTTATTTTAACCCTTCCCTTGAGCATCAGCCAACACACTGATACTACATGCAGACTTGTAAGAAGCCTGCCGCAATTTCATTTTCCACAAACATGTTTAGTTTAGCATAAGTAAATTGTGAAGTAAACAGGCTTGTATTTGTCTTTTTTTTATCTTATAATTTAGCGGTAATCAAAGTAGTGGTTTCAAGATAGCAGACAGGTAAAAAGGCAGGTGGTTCCATGTCAGAGGCATATTCAGATTTTGCGTTGGTTTATGACCGGTTAATGGATAATATTCCCTATGATGACTGGTTTCATTACATACACGGTTTATTAACGGAATATGGCATAACAGACGGTATCGCCGCCGAGCTTGGCTGTGGAACAGGCAATATAACGGAACGGCTTGCAAAAGCAGGCTATGACATGATTGGCATCGACAATTCCCTTTCCATGTTAGATGTTGCACGCTCCAAAAAAACGGATGCCTCATCGTCGCTCTATCTCTGTCAGGATATGCGGGAATTTGAGCTATACGGTACAGTTTCTGCAATCATAAGTGTCTGTGACAGCATCAATTACATTTTGGAACCCGATGATCTGCTCGACGTATTTTCCCTCGTGAATAATTATCTTGACCCAAAGGGAATTTTTATTTTTGATTTTAACACACGTCACTATTACCTTGATGTGGTTGCTGATGCTACCATTGCCGAGGACAGGGAGGACATAAGTTTCATCTGGGACAATTACTACGATACAGACGCCGATATCAATGAGCTTGCACTCAGCCTGTTTATCAGGGAAACAGACGATGACACCCTGTTCCGCAAATACGAGGAGCTGCATCTGCAAAGAGGCTATACCCTGGATGAAATAACAAAACTCGTCCAAAAATCGGGACTTGAGCTTATATGCTCCTATGATGCCTTTACCCATAATCCCGCCACAAATGATAGTGAACGCATTTACGTGATTGCACGTGAACACGGTAAATAATGGTTTGCAGTAAAAGATATAACAGCCAGATATTAGGAGGTCTACTAAAATGTCAGATTATATAGTAAGAGGAATGGCTGCCGGTAATCAGGTCCGGTTTTTCGCATGCTGCTCCACGGAAACAGTTGAAAAAGCCAGAATCACACACAACACAAGTCCTGTGGTAACAAATGCACTGGGCAGACTGTTGACAGGCGGCGTACTCATGGGTGCCATGTGCAAAAATGACACGGATACACTTACAATCCGGGTGGAATGTCAGGGTCCCTTGCATGGCATGCTTGTAACCGCCGACTCAAAAGGAAATGTCAAAGGATATGTCAGCGAAGCTGACGTTATGCTCCCTGCAAAGGATGTTGCAAAGGCAATTGACTTAGGAGTAATGAGCGTAATTAAGGATATTGGAATGAAAGAACCCTATGTGGGACAAACCCACCTTGTAAGCAGTGAAATTGCCGAGGATTTAACCTATTACTTTGTTACCAGCGAACAGATACCATCCTCCGTAGCCCTTGGCGTTCTTCTTGACGATACTGCAGCGGTTCGTGTTGCAGGCGGTTTTATCATACAGCTGATGCCGTTTGCAAAAGATGAAATTATCACATTTCTCGAGGAACGGCTAAAGGATTTTTCCTTTACCGCCATGTTAGAAAACGGAATGTCTGTAGAAAAAATAATAGCAGCTATATTTGAAGGACATGATGTTGCCATTACTGACACACTGCCCTGCTCCTATATGTGCGACTGTAGCAAGGAACGGGTAGAAAAAGCAGTGATAAGCCTGGGACGCAAGGAAATTGCTGACATGATTGACGAGGGAAAACCAATTGAGGTAGTCTGTGATTTCTGTCGGACAAAATACACATTTTCCCCAGATGAGCTGTTAAAGCTTTTAACAACGCAACAAAACCGATAAAAGGTGCTAAGGCAATTTCATCATGCTATCAGTTTCTTTTGCGGCTACCATATCAGCTTGCCGGATAATCTCCTCTATCGCAGACGATTTCATATCCGATATCAAGAAATTTCTGGCGGAGCTTTTCTATGCACTCGGCTGCCTCATCGCCAGTGCATATTTTATTGTTGTAAAGTGCATAATCCTGCCTGTGCTGCTTTGGCGATAAGTTTGGCATTACAACATTGGCACCTGCAAGAATTCCTCTTTCCCGTCCATCCTCTTTTGCCGTGCCAAGTGCCGTAGTGGCAGGAAGAAGCACTTTAGGAAACATAATCCGCAGTATGGTAAGCAGATGGAGGGTAAGTTCCACGCTTCCCTGCTCCTCATTTGCAAATCTTGTAGCATGATGTGGGATAAACGGACCAATTCCTATCATATGTGGCTTAAGCTCATTTAAAAACTCTAAATCGGAAGCAATATTTTCGCTTGTCTGTTTTGGCGACCCCACCATAAAGCCTGCCCCAACCTGATATCCAAGTGCCTTTAAGTCATATAGGCATTTTTTTCGGTTTGAAAGGCTCATACTGCTTGGGTGGAGCTGCCTGTAATGCATTTCATCGGCAGTTTCATGACGCAGCAAATATCTGTCTGCCCCTGCTTTCTTCAACCTTTCATAGCTTGCATATTCCCGCTCACCAATGGAAAGTGTGATTGCACAATCAGGGAACCTGTTTTTGATTGTTGATATTATGTCAACCAAAATATCATCTGTGAAATACATATCCTCGCCACCCTGAAGCACAAACGTCCGAAATCCCAATTGATAACCATTCAAACAGCAGGTTAAGATTTCCTCCTTAGTCAGTCTATATCTATTTGTATCTGTACAGGAAGAATTGATTCCACAATAAAAGCATCCATTACGACAGTAATTTGTGAATTCTATCAGTCCCCTAATAAATACACGTCTGCCATAATGCATACTTCTGATATGTACTGCTTCTTTCTGTAAGGTCTCCCTGACGTTCTCATCCCTGAAGCCTTCCACCAGCCGTACATATTCACCATGTGTAAGTTTTTCCCCTGAAATAAGCTTATCTGCTTCCTGCATATCACACCACTTTTACTTTATCCTATATTTTTCATTCAGCCCTTTTACCATATCTGCCATTTTTAATCTGACATCCTTAGGTGCAACAATCTCGACACCGCTTCCAAGACCTGCTATCCAGCCCAGGAACGGTCCGCTAACGGATACATCCACATTTACGGTGAAGTAGTTTTCACCCTTGACAGGAATAAGTGCAACATCCGTTCCAAACCGGTCCAATATCACTCCTACAAGTTTATTATCCACCTTAAGCTTTACCCGATGCTCCTCTCCTCCATACATACCAAAAGTTTTCTTTGAATATGCCGCCATGTCATAATTACGGAAATATTCCTCACCTTGCCTTGGGATACTGGTTTCATTCAGCTTATCTATTTTGTCAACCCGATAATGTTTTATCTTACAGGCTGCCTCGTCATAACCGACCAGATAATAATTTTCATCGTCCCACACCAGTCCCCACGGACTTATTCTGTATATTTTTCCGCCATGCTTTGGCTCAAGCTCCTTTTTCATGTTCCATGCGGTATACAAAAATTCGACCTGAACACCTTTATGTATTGCACTGTGCAGTGCATCCACCGACAGATATATTTTTTCATTGGAATTTTTTACCCTGTTCGCCACGTGCACCTGACGCTGAAGCTCACCTGCCTCATATTTACTTGTCAGACCTTCCAGCTTTTTTATTAGTGCATCGGTTTTGTTTACGGTAATAAATTTGGAGGACTGCACGGCATCCACCAAAAGCTTAAGCTCCGCCAGCTCAAATTCCCTTGAAACCAGCTTGTAATACATCGTCCGGTCATGCTTGTCCCTGATAATATCCAGTCCGAATTCCTCAAGGGTTGCGATATCGTTATACAGGCTTTTTCTCTCTGCTTTTATATTATGCCGTTCCAGCATTTCCTGTATATCCTTTATGGTAACACCGTGTTCCTCGTCTGTTTCCTGATAAAGCATTTTCAAGATATAGATTAGCTTAAGCTTTTGGTTTTCATTTTTTGCCATACAGTCCTCCGATGTGTTTTCTATTGATGAAAAACTACAGAAGCTTGCTGAATTCAAGCACCTTCTCGATACTTCCGTCTATTTTAAGCTTGCCAAGGGTAAATGCTGCAACCGGGTCAAGCTTTCCGTCCATAAGGGCAAGGAAATTCTTTGATTTCATCGTAATCTTTGCCTGTCTGTCAAAATACTCATAAGGTTCCACTGAGAGCACTCCATCCTTTACCTCTACATAAAATGCCCCTTCTCCTTCTCCTGTAATATTTACCTGAATGGCAAGTAAATCTTTTACGGAGCTTGTGTCAACATCCTTCAGTCTCTCTCTTACTGATTCCACGATTTCTTCGTATGTCATAATTATTCCACCTTTCATGTAGCCAATACGTGATGTACTCTCAACTACTTACTTCATAATAATTATATATAAATTTGCCCATTCAGTCAATTCATTTTTTGTGTATTTTTACTATGCTTAAGTCAATTTTCTTCGATGCTATCAGACTGTTTCCACCGTTTTACGATTGCAACACTGACCAGCCCTGCAATAAGTCCTATAACAGCACCTGCAAGCACATCCGAAGGGTAATGCACGCCGAGATATAGCCTGCTAAAGGCAATCAGTATTGCCAGCACAAGTGCAATAACACCGTATTTTCTTTTCATGGTTGACCACATTACCGCCACCATCACAAATGCGTGGCTGGTATGCCCTGACGGAAAAGAGGAATCCGTCTGGGGCGGCAACAGGCTTTGCAGTCCCTGAACCACATAATATGGTCTTGTCCGGTCAACTACATTTTTCAGCCATACATTTACAATCAGTAAATTAATGAGCAGCCCCAGCAGGGCAGCCAGTCCCGCTTTTCTT
The DNA here is from genome assembly GCA_023666705.1 of Bacteroides sp. GTDB lineage: Bacteria > Bacillota > Clostridia > Lachnospirales > Lachnospiraceae > Coprococcus_C. The sequence goes on along the minus strand of JAMPBO010000003.1, from coordinate 182,676 downwards.
GTAGGCTTATATACCATAAGTAAAACAGCTACGGCTATAAAAAAAATTCCTTTGTCTCCAAGCTTTGTGATTGCCTTCATGATTACGGTCATGATATCCGTTCTTAAATGCTCCTGAATCCACAAAAGTATATTGCCGTCCAATTCCACAAGCTGCTGTATCATGTGGCTCACCTCCCTCAGTTTAATTGTGTCATGTAAAACGCTGCTTTTCGTACATCTATCAGCCCTGATTTTTTCGGTTGATTATTTCCCACTATTTGTATATAATATCAGCGTCTGACAGACAAAATCATTTTATCCCTTTATGCGGATTGTACCATAGGAAATAAAGTTTTCTATTTCATAAATAACATTGCTTGTTGTATTATATAATAAAAAATTAGGTTTTAATAGGAGTTTTTTTATGGAGTTCATAGATTTACACGTACATTCCAATGCCTCGGACGGTTCCTTTACACCGTCACAGGTTGCCGACCTTGCATTAGATGCAGGGCTTCGGGCAATTGCACTTACCGACCACGATACCATCGACGGTATATCCGAGATTATGAATTACACAAAGGACAAGCCCTTAGAGGTTGTACCCGGCATCGAGCTTTCCTGCTACTACCAAAACCGCGAGGTTCATATATTGGGCTTTTATGTGGATTACGAAAACCCTGACCTGAATCGTGAGCTTTCGTTTTTGAAGGAAGCAAGGGAAGGCAGAAATATTAAAATGATTGAGCTGATGCAAAAGGACGGTCTTCCCATAACGATGGAAAAGCTGTTACATGGCAACCCTGACAGTGTCATTACAAGGGCACATTTTGCACGTGTTCTTGTGGAAGAAGGAATCTGTAAGGACAAAGAAGTTGCTTTCCGGAAATATATCGGTATCGGCTGTAAATATTATCTGCCAAAGCCACAGGTAACGTGCGAAACAGCTATGCATATCCTTACAACATACAGCAAAGCTGCCTTTCTTGCCCATCCCCTTCTCTACCATCTGGGTTACAGGCAAATCGAGGAACTGCTTGTTTATCTGAAAGGCCTGGGCTTAAAGGGCTTGGAGGCTTACCACTCCTCAAACAATGCATATGAAAGCGACAAGCTGCGTCAGATTGCCCAAACGCTTGACCTTTGCATTTCAGGCGGCTCTGATTTTCACGGCATCATAAAGCCAAATATTCAGCTTGGCGTAGGACGTGGTAATATGCGGATTCCTTACAGATTACTGGAGCATATCAAAACGCTGTAAGCTATATCTTAGATACAAAAACCGAGCTTGGAATTTTGTTTACAATAAAGCCCACTGCTAGTATACCCAGCACGCCAATCAGACCTGCTGCCATGACAAACGGAACCTGCAAAGCATCCGTTATCTGATTGATGTAATTGGACAGCATAATGGCAGGTATATATGCAAGGGTAGGCAAAATTGTAATAATCATCTGCAAAAAATTATTCTTTGTTATCCATAACAAAAAGCTGTAAATGGATAATATAAAGGCACAAAAAACAGGCATCACCACAATCAGCTCCACCCATAAAAGAAATGAAAGCTTTATTACCAGTTGAAATTTCAGGTAGATGGTAACAAGCATAAGCCCAAGTCCCAGCATGGAAAAAAGATAGCCGACAGCAACCCCAAACAGAAGCTGTCCCATCCAAATGCTCATTGCCGACTTTGCAGTGCCAAGCAGGGAATTTAATATCCCCTCTCTTTTGTCAGTGGATATGCTTTGAGAAATTACGATACAGCCTGAAATGCACATAATAAATATAACGAGAGAGGAACAGATGCCAAAGCGTGCATAATAATCCAGTGCACCTTCCTCTAACAGAGTCTCTATATTAAAATAAAAGGTTGATACAAATACAAGCATATAAAATGCAATCAGCACTGCGGAGGAACCGATAAACTGCTTCCATTCCTTCCACATCATTCCCTTAATCATTGTCCGTTTCAATCCCATTCACCCCTACATAAATATCTATCAAATCCTTGTACTCCTTGTTAAACTCGGCAAGTGCAATGTCAGCAGCCTTCAGTCTTTCATAAACTGCATTTATATTTTCCTCATCCATAAACAGCTTAAGCTCGTCCGCCTCCAGCTTATAGGTATGGATGAAATCCCCGATACAATTTATAATCTGCTGCACGTCCTTACTTTGCGGCACAATTCTTAAGCATTTAAAGCTGTCTCGCAGCAAATCTGTTATATTACCCTGCTTTGCAATTTTTCCGTCCTTTATAAAGCCCAGCCTGTTGCAGAACATTTTTACCTCACTCATATTGTGGGATGTGTATAATATCCCCCTGTTCCCCTGACCAACCCATTGTTTCAGGCACTTTATCATTGTCATCTGGCTGCTTAAATCAAGACCGTCAAAGGGCTCATCCAATATGAGTAAATTGGGGTCAAATGCCAGTGTTCTGGCTAAAACCAGTCGTCTTTTCATTCCCTTGGAATATGTCAGAACCTTCTTATCCTTTACGTCATATAAATCAACAAGCCTTAGCACACGTTCAGTGGTGCCGCTTCCCGCCTGCCCGAACATTCTCACATAAAATTCTATATTGTCACTGCCTGTTAATTGTGAATATAAACAATTCTGGTCGAGCACCAGCCCCACCTTATCATGATTTTCCTTAAATGTAATTGTTCCCGAATCAAATTTTACAAGACCCGTTACAGACTTTATGATTGTCGTTTTTCCGATTCCATTTGGTCCAATCAGCCCATAAATATCACCGGTATTAAGGTCAAAGCTGATACCCTTAAGCACTTCTTTTTCCTTGTAGCTTTTGTAAATATCAGACACTGTCAATAATTTCATTTCATCCATAAGTATAATTGCCCCGCTCAATTCATTTTTCCAAATATACCATGCCGTTTACCACTGCGTCAACTGTAACATCGGCATATTGAAGCCGTATCACCTTTTCAAGGTCGTTACAGGTCATGCTTATCTGATACCCAACCTTGCCTGCACTAAAGAAAATGCTCTCATATTCCCTTGCCGTAATGTGCACCGTGGTTTTAAAAAACTTCTTCATTCCGATTGGGGAACAGCCTCCATGGATATAACCTGTCAGCGGCAGAAGCTCCTTTGCCTTTATAAGCTCAATGGACTTTTCCCCAACTGCCTTTGCTGCCTTCTTCAAATCCAGCTCCTTATTTACTGGAATGACAAACACATAATTTGTGCCTGTTTTTCCCACGGTAACCAAGGTTTTAAATACACAGTCCGGATTTTCGCCAAGTATGGCTGCCACCCTTTCACCGTTTGTCTCTCCTGTTTCCACATAGCAAAAGCTTTCATACTTTATTTTCCTGCTGTCCAATATCCGCATTACATTTGTTTTTTCTTTTTCCGCTTTCCCTTTTTCAGCCATACACTTATCTCCTTTTCTTTGAAACATCCAACAGCATAGCTTGCAATCCCCTTCAAAATATCATAGAATAAATTATATCACATGAAACGGAGACATACCATGAATAAAAAGGCTCTTATCGCCATGAGTGGCGGCGTGGATTCCAGTGTAACTGCATATCTCGTAAAACAGGCAGGCTATGAATGTATGGGAGCTACCATGAGCCTTTATAATGGCAGTGATACCACAATAGCCGAAAATAATTTCTGCAATACACCGCAGGATATTGCGGATGCAAAAGCCATTGCAGCTAAGCTTGGCATACCCTTTTCCGTTTTTAATTTTTCCGGAAAATTTAAGGAATGTGTCATAGACCGGTTTGTTTCCTCATACGAAAATGGCATGACCCCAAATCCATGTATCAACTGCAACCGGCATTTAAAGTTTGATGAGCTGTTCCGTGCCTGCAGGGAGCTTGGCTATGACTATATCGCAACTGGTCATTATGCACAAATAAGCAGGAACGAAATTACAGGAAGATACGAACTAAAAAAAGCGGCTGATGTAAGCAAGGACCAAAGCTATGTGCTTTATTCCCTTACCCAGGAGCAGCTTTCCCATACCCTCTTTCCCCTCGGTTCCATGACCAAGTCAGAGGTTCGTACACTTGCAGAAGAAAACGGATTTTCAAACGCAAAAAAAAGCGACAGCCAGGACATCTGTTTTATTCCTGACGGACGCTACGCTGATTTCATCGAACAATATACAGGGAAAACATACCCTGAGGGAAACTTTATTGATACGGACGGAACGATACTTGGCACACACAAGGGAATTATCCGCTACACCATAGGTCAGCGTAAGGGACTGGGGCTTTCCTTTCCACAGCCTATGTATGTGTCTGACATTAACCCTGCCACAAATACAGTTACCCTCTCCAAAAATGAGGAGCTTTTTTCAAGTACACTGACTGCACATAACATTAACCTGATTTCCGTTTCTGAAATAGAAGGTCCCATGCGGGTCAAGGCAAAGGCAAGATACCGCCACAAAGAACAGTGGGCTACGGTGACACAGCCTGACAAGGATACATTATTGGTTGAATTTGACGAACCACAGCGTGCCATAACAAAGGGGCAGTCTGTTGTCCTCTATGACAATGACACTGTTGTAGGTGGGGGCGTCATATGTGGAAGCTGACCTTAGAAATTTATAATTCCAAGGTGCTCCAGTAATATTTTCAGCCCTATTAAAATCAGAATGATTCCGCCTGCCAGCTCTGCCTTTTTCTCGTATTTCGCCCCAAACACATTTCCTATTTTTACACCTGCAAATGATAATGCAAATGTAAATATTCCTATAACGGATGCCGCCATTACTATATTCACGCTCAAAAATGCAAAGGTTACACCTATCGCAAGGGCATCGATACTTGTTGCCACCGCCATTACAAGCATGGTTTTTACGCCAAAGGAGTCATTGGTCTCTTCACTGTCACTCTCTCCCGAAAGTGCCTCCCTTATCATATTTCCGCCTATAACCGCAAGAAGAACGGCTGCCACCCAATGATCATACTTTTTGATGGCACCTGCAAAGGCCTGTCCCAGCAAATAACCGAGCATGGGCATCAATGCCTGAAAACCACCAAACCACAAACCTGCCAATGCCATTTGCTTCACACTTACATGCTTCGTTGCAAGTCCTTTACAGACTGACACGGCAAATGCATCCATAGAAAGACCTATGGCAAGTATCATTAATTCAGCAAAACCCATTTTGTATGTACCTCCAAAATAAAATTATTTAACCATGCGTAACCCGCTGTTTTCGTAAAAGTCCATTGTACAATTAATTTTTGAAGTAATGCATTTCGCTCATTTCTAAAATTATTATAGTTACGTATTCGTGAATCTGTTTCCCTTCTCAACATTTACAAGTGCCATGATTAATCAGAATTGCCTTTATCTCCTCAACACCTGCATATCCGTTTTTCTCCATAATGTACTTCAATACTTCCTCCACATCCGTTTCAGATAAAATAATCTCCCTGCTCTTTTCCGTCACGACGGTGCAGCCGCCTTTCATGTCACAGCACCTTCCCGTACAGGTCGCCTTTTGTATATTTTTCTTTTTTACCGCACCAATCTCCTCTAAGATGTTTAACATTCTGTATACGGTTGCCACTCCTATATTGGGATTTTTTTTATGTGCGAGAAAATATACTTCCTTACAGCACGAAAATTCTTCATTTACCACGATACTTACAATAAGCCTCCTCGGCTCCGTCATTCTAAGCCCCTTTTCCTTGAGCTTCAAAATGATATCTTCCTCGGAAAGCACACTTTGACTAATTTCCCTGTTTTCCTCCCTTGACATTGAAAGCCTCCTGTTCGTGTCAATCACTATAACCTCTGCAACAAAATAAATTTATCTTGAATATTTAAAATTCGCAATCAGATCAAACAAGCTGTCAAATACAAGTCCGATACCAATGAGCCTTATAAAAAAATTATTTGCCCGAAATGGATTAAACAGTAACGTTGCACCCAGAATCAGCATAATACAAGCACTGATTACCATAAACAGCCAGCTTCTATCGTCATAATTCTTTTTGATTTCAAGACCAAACTGGAGCTTTACTAAGCCGTTTACAACGATGATAATTCCCAATAATACAGGAATTACCGCCAAAAGCACTTTACTGATTAATGCGGCAAGCACAATATACAAAATACCGATAATAATAACCGATTTTGACTTATATTCCATGTAGCCAAAAGCATCCTCCTGAGGCTTCTTAAAGTAACTGAGTATTTTAAATACCCCCATCAGCACAAATGCTATGGCTATGACAGTTCCCAGCGTCTTTTGTGCCGTTCCAGGATACACGATAAACAAACCGCCCAAGATAAGCATAAGCAACCTTACTCCGTGTCCCTTTCTCAAATCATGTATGTAGCTTTTTAATCCATTCATTATAGTTCCTCCGTTCTTATAAGTATTCAAAGTATACGTTGCCGTTATACGTTAAATTACTCCTGAAATTTTAAATATCGTCCTCCTCATATATGCCCAAAACCTTTATATCATTGTAGACCTTTATGTTGGCAAGTGCCTCCTTAATGGTACTGATTGTACTTGCATAGCCATCTATCTCGATATAAAAATTGTATGTTCCAAGCTCCTGCTTGGTCGGTCTTGACATAATCGATATCAGATTTATTTCCTTGTCATAAAATTCCTTCAATATCTCAAACAACAGTCCGGGTCTGTCTTGTTTTGGCATTATGTAAACCGGTATTCTCACTTTATTTTTTCCCGAATATCCACTCGGTGTAATAGTGTCCTCCTTTTTGAACACCACAAATCTTGTATGATTGTTTTCGGCATCGGTTATATTATCCAGTACAAACCTTTTGCTGTCACTGTTTTTTTCCCACGCTGCCACATGGCTTGGAACAATGGCGGCATTTCCCTTTCTATCCTCAAGCTTATAGTAGGACTCCATATTACTTTCCGTCGATACAATCGTCACATGATTTAAGGAATTGATAAATTTTCTACACTGTCCGTTCGCCTTAAACTGAACGTAAAGGGTGGATATATCCTCCACGGACTGCCCATTTGCCACAAGTGCAAACTGTACAGGCACCATATGCTCATCTGATATCCCTACCTGCTTCTCCAGCAGCAAATCAAGCGTTCTTTGAACATAACCATCCAACGTATTTTCGATAGGAACGATTCCGATATCACATACTCCGTTTCCAGCATCATCACACACTGCATGAAAAACATCGTCAATGGTGGGATAATACTCCGCCTCAACAAAAAGCTCCTCCCCTTTTGCCTTAGAACGCTCCAAAAATAACTGCCTGTATTCCTCATATGCCATATCGCTAAAGGTTCCCTTGGGTCCTAACACTGCTACTTTTATTATATCCATTCGAAATTTCCCCCTGTAATGGCAAGACTTAGCAGTGTGTCCATTTTTTCAACATCCTCGCCGCACACTACCTCTATAAGCTTGGCAGAAAACGCCACATCTGCCATTTTTTCATCCGGTCCAATTTCCAGATCGGCCTCCGCTTCACAGTATGGACATGGTATTTCATCCGTCATTTGCAGGGATAAAAATCTCGTGCCACAGTGGGTACACTCGTAATACCCGCATTTCTCCGTGTCATCCGGTACATAATACATATCATTTCTCCTTAACTCCGTAAATCTTATCAACCCTTTTTAAACTTGGATTTTGGCTGCTTACAAACCGGGCACACCCAATCCTCAGGCAGCTCCTCAAACGGTATGTCTCCCTCATATATATACCCGCAAATAGAACAAACCCATCTTTGGGATGATGTACTTTGAGTCTCTGGCTTTTCCTGTTCCTCCGCCTGATAAGTCGGTGCATTTTTGGGGCTGACGCCATTTTTTACTTTATGATAGTATGCATAGGTCATCGGGTTTCCTGACAATGCCTTTGCATCCTTGACCTCGACAAAAAACACGGTATGGGTGCTTGTCTCATAGCTCCCCACAACATCACCTGCAAACCAGCCACAACTTGTTGCAAAAACAGGGTTACCGTATGCCCACTCAAAAGGCACGCCCTCAAATTTATCGATATCCTTTGCCGATTGAAATCCAAATCTGCCAATCAGTGTCATGTCCGTCTCCTCTGCCAGAATATTAACTGCAAGACTTTTTGACTCCTTGATACATTTATTCGTGTAATTGTCATGGTTGATACTGACTGCAACAACTGACGGCTCGGACGTGATTTGCATACAACTGTTTGCAACACAGCCTGTCGGACGCATACCATCCATTGTTGTCACAATATAAACACCATACGACATATTTCTAAAAACTTTCTTATCCATAATTTTCCTCCTTGCTTCACACCTCTGTCCGAAGGTATCCTCCCAACTTCGTTGGGTCCCTCCTTCGGACATATTATAACCTATTTAGGAAATTTTTACTACATGGATTATGTTTTAAATACAAATACAGAGGGGACTACAGCGTTCTGTAACCTCCTCCGTATTTATGTTGTCCCAATTTTATTTTATTTCGATTGTCAGCTTATGGGGCAGGCACACGATGGTTTCCCCTGTGCTGCTGATTGCATTATGCTTTACGCATATCTGCTCACTGCAGGTTGCCTCTGACACATACGCCTCTCCATCCTTTATGACAAGAATGTTGTATCCGCCCCCATCCTTAAGCTCTATTTTATACTCCATGTCGGCATCTAAAGAAAAGCGTTCTATCTCATTTCCCGATAGGATAACTGCCACGGTTCTTCCTGTTTTTTGCATCACCCTTTGTATGAGTAACGCAGTGAACCCAATGACAAGGACTATGGCAATCAGTATAAAGTCCGACTTGTATTTTTGAAAAAAGGGTTGTGATTTTTCGTTCATTTTATGTACTTACGCATTGTTTAGGGCATTCAATCTTTCTGCAAGTGACTGAAGCTCCTCAACTACCGTTCCCACATCGCCCACAATTGTTGTATTTTCCTCGCTACATTCAAGGGTAACTGTTGAATGTGCTGTAACCTCCTCCGTTGCCGCCGATATGGTCTGTATACTCTCAACAATTGCCTCGTTTGAGCTTGCCAGCTCAGAAACAAGTCCTGAAAGATCCTCTATCTGCTGCTGTATATCGCCTGTACGGCTTGCTATTGTCTCAAAGCTGGATGCCGTTTCCGTTGCAGCAATACCCTGAAGCTTGCTGTTATCCATCAGGTAATTGATTACCTTTACAACAGATTCCAGCTCATGGGAAATGTTATCAATCAAATCCGTTATATCGACCGTAGCATTTTGCGTCTGGTCTGCAAGGTTTGATATTTCAGATGCAACAACTGCAAATCCCTTTCCTGCTTCACCTACTCTTGCCGCCTCTATGGATGCATTCAGGGAAAGCAAGCTTGTCTGTGATGTGATTCCGTCTATCAGCTCAATGATGGACTGCATCTGTCCCGTGTACTCTGACAGCTTATCTAACTCAGCGGAAACCTGCTTGCTTGCATCATCCGAAACCTGAACCTGATTAATCAGCTCGTCTATCTTGTCACGACCTGAGGCGACCTCCGTATTTGCATCCTCCATACCTTGCTCTATCTGGCTTGTCACTACCTCAACCTTACGCACAAAATCCTGAATTTCTTCCGTCTTCATAAGCTGCGACTGAATCGAGTCTGCAGTATCATTTGTTCCGTTAGAAACCTCCACCATGGAATCCTTCGTCTTTACAAACGAGTTTTCGAGGTCATCCATTTTCTCTGATACCACATTGATATTTCCTGTCATACGTGCAGATATTTCCATAATCTGGTTCAACATGTCAGAAACCCTCTGCCTGTCCTCCTCAATCTTGGCAAGCTTATCATTGTTATTTTTCAGCATTGTATTTGACATAAACACCATAAATATGAGATATAAAGCAACAAAGCCGATTCGGATTTCCACATTTGGCATGTCCTCAGAGGATATTTTTCCCTGTATCTGCATATATGCAACATTTGCAGCGTTGATAATAAAGAGCCCCCAGCCCATTCTTTTTGTGTATGTCACATCACCGTACACAAGTACAAACAATGATATCAGGATTCCATATACGAATGCTACCGGTGAATAGGTTGTAAAAACGGTAAACGAATAAAAGATTGCATATCCGATACCAAGAACCAGTCTTACATATCTGCTGCTTGGATCCTTGCGGTATATAACATGCATACAAACAAGTGGAATCAGCGAAAGTGCCGCAAAAATCAGAAAATATCCTATCGTTCTGCTTTTCTTCACTACCTCAATCACATAACAGGCTAACAATACTATATTGTATATTGTATAACCAATGATTACAAATCTGTTGTTTCTTTCCATCTCTCTTTGATTGGAAGACACATTTTCATTCATTGTTGAACCCCCTATACCCTTTGTTTTTTGTTTGAATAACAGCAATAAAGACGCTTTGTCCTTAAATTAAATGAATCATCACACATGAATTTATTTTACCACAAATCGACATTGATTGCAAAGAATTATAGTCTGTTTTTGAAATCTTCATATGAAAATTCTTTAACAAGCTCTGTCTTGTCGCCATCCTTTATGTAAATCGACGGAAGCGGCATCCCATTAAAAGTATTATTTTTAACCATGGTGTAGATTGCCATATCCGTAAACACAAGTTTTTTCCCAATTTCAAGAGGCTCGTCAAAGGAATAATCCCCGATAATATCCCCTGCAAGACATGTAGGTCCCCCCAGGCGATAGGTATATTTCTTTTCTCCTGCAGGACCTGACCCTATCATAAATGGTCTGTATGGCATTTCAAGCACATCAGGCATATGGCATGCGGCTGAGGTGTCCAAGATTGCTATGTCAATATCATTGTTCATAATATCCCTGACTGTGGTTACAAGATACCCCGCATTTAAGGCAACCGCCTCCCCCGGCTCAATATATACATCCAGATTATATTTTTCCCGGAGTCCCTTTACCCGTTCCGTAAGGAGCGTTACATTATATCCATCCTTCGTGATGTGATGACCGCCACCTATGTTTATCCATTCCATTTTGTGAAGATAGGCACCGAATTTTTCCTCCACAACGTCTAATGTTCTGGCAAGCACCTCTGCCCCCTGCTCACACATGGTATGAAAATGAATTCCCGTTATACCAGCCAAATCCATTTTGGCAAGCTGTTCCCGCTTTGTTCCAAGCCTTGAGCCTGATATGCAGGGATTATAAATGTCTGTCTCAATTTCCGAATACTCAGGATTAATCCGGATTCCACATTTGATTTTTCTTCCGGAAGCAAGAATTTTATCCTTGAAACGCTCCCATTGATTTGGGGTGTTAAACACGATATGGTCAGCAAAGCCTGCAAGCTGCTCTATTTCATCATCACTGTATGCAGGAGAATAGACGTGCACCTCGCCACCCTTCATTTCCTCATGCCCAAGCCTCGCCTCATAAAGCCCGCTTGCCGTCGTCCCTGCAAGATATTCTCCGATAAGCCCATAAAGGGAATACGTTGAAAACGCCTTTTGGGCAAGCAGGATTTTTGCCCCTGAATTTTGTTGGACATGGGTCAAAAGGGCAAGGTTTTCCTTAAGCTTGTCCTTATCGATCACATATGCAGGGGTCTTAACATGATTGAATTCCATTTACTTTGTCCTTTCAATGCATCATCACTCTTTCAACTTAAATCAGGTAGCATTTTACACCTTAAGTTTTATCAGCTCCTTCGGCGACGATGCCAGATTTCGGTATCCGTCCTCCGTTACAACTATCATATCCTCTATTCTCACGCCAAACAATCCCGGCAGATAAATTCCCGGCTCCACAGTGATACACACACCCGGCCGTAAAAGCTCGTCACATTTCGGTGAAAATCTCGGTTCCTCATGGATAAACAGCCCCACTCCGTGTCCGAGACCATGTCCGAAGTAATCGCCATAACCTGCATCCGCTATGATTTGCCTTGCACATGCGTCCACATCCGAGCATTTCACCCCCGGCTTTACCAGCTTTAACGCTTCTGTCTGTGCTTTTAAAACAGTATTGTACACCGCAAGCTGCTTATCACTTACCTCATCCCCCACGATAACCGTCCGCGTCATATCAGAGCAATAGCCCTCATATATGCAGCCAAAATCCATGGTAATAAAATCGCCCCTGCCAATTTTCCTGTCTGACACTGCCGCATGCGGCATGGAGGAATTTTCTCCTGAAGCTACAATCGTGTCGAAGCTTGTACCGTCAGCCGAAAGCCTTTTCATCGTATACTCAAGCTCTGCCGCAATCTCCTTTTCCGTCATTCCAACCCGTATAAAAGAAAGGATATGCCGAAATGCTTCGTCACCGACAGTCTCCGCCTTAGCCAGCCGTTCAATTTCCCAAGGGGCTTTTACGGCTCTTAGTGCATTTATCTCATTGTCAAGCCTGACAAAATTCACCGTATTGTTTAAGGTCTGGGAGAATTTATCATACCAGTCATATGATATGTGCATATTTTCAAATCCGATATTGCATGGTCTTCCCAAATCCTTTGCCCTTTTTTCCAGCACCTCATTTACCCTGTAGGAATAACTTTTCCCCTTTATGTCAATGCATTTAAAATTTGGTGCCTGCTTTTTCAGCTGCTCCGTGTATCTGGAATCAGTGAAGATATATGCATCCTCATCGGTCACCAGCATGCAACCCTCATGTCCCGAATAACCGGAAAGGTAATGGATGTTGTACCCATCCGTGAGCAGCATGCCGTCTAATTTTTTATCACTCACAAGCTTTATGAGCAAATCCTTTTTATCAGTCATTTACTTCCGCTTCCTCTCTGCCCTTATCCATTTTTCTGATAACGGTATATGTAATACATAATGCAATCACAATTGAAATAAAGTCAGCCGTTCCCTGTGCATAGATGACGCCATCCAAGCCGAACAAATAATCCATAATGTAGAGCATCGGTATAAATGCAACGCCCTGTCTGGAGAGCGTAAGAATCAGGGACGGCAGTGCCTTGCCCATTCCCTGTAAGGTATTGACACACAGGAACAAAATACCTACAACCGGACAGGATATCTGAAGTGCCATCATCATTTTTACACCGATTTCCACAACATCAGGCTTATCGATAAAGCTACCAATAATGCTGGTTCTCGCAATCGCAAGCAAAACCGTAAGCGTTGTTCCCATAATGATGGCACAAAGTGCCGTAAACTTAAATACGGACTTCAGCCTTTTGCTGTTTCCTGCACCATAGCTGTATCCAATCAGCGGCTGTATTCCCGTACACAGTCCGATTTGAAGCAGGATGGCAAGCATGTTTGCCTTCATCGCAACTCCCATTCCCGCAACAGGGATATCACCATATTTACCAAGCACATTGTTCAGTAATATGTTTGCCACACTCATCAACACGTTATTTAAGGATGCAGGAATACCGATTGCCAAAACGACCCTTGCAATATTTTCTCCTGCGGAAAAATCCCGAATCTTAATGGAAAGTGCAGTGTCCTTCTTAAAAATAAAATATCCGATATAAAACAGCGTAGCAAAAATATTTCCAATCACGGTTGCGATTGCAGCACCCTTTACTCCCATGTCAAGGGCTAAAATCATAATCGGGTCAAGTATTATGTTAACCACTGTTCCGATTAAATTTCCCGCCATGGATATTTTTGTGGCACCCTCACCCCGCACAATGTTACCAAATGCAGTGGCAAACATGATAAATGGTGCTCCTATGGCAACATACGTCAGATACTCCCTTGCATAATCAATCGTGTTCGGACTTGCCTGTATGATTTTCAGGATACCGTCCATGCAGGTCATAAATATGAGTATCATAATCAGCCCCACGCCTACGGAAGCATAACAGCAAAAGGAAGATATTTTTGCTGCCCTTTTTACATTTTTTTCTCCCAAGGCTCTCGATATGGCGGAGCAACCGCCAATTCCAAACAAATTGCCAAGTGCCATAAAAAGCATAAATACAGGTGTGGCAAGAGATACTGCCGCCACCTGCATTTCATCGTTTGTTTTTCCTATAAAATACGTGTCTGCCATGTTGTAAACAACTACAACCAGCATTGAGATTATGGTAGGAATTGCCATTGTCAGCACGGCTTTTCTTACCGGAGCATTTTCAAATAATTCTTTTCTATCGTTCATTTTATCAAGTCCTTCCTATTCAACCATTACAGGGTCAAAGTTTTCTTTCCATGGCAACCCCCACTTATTTAACGCATCCATAAATGGGTCAGGGTCAAATTCCTCAACATTGTATACCCCCGGCTTAAACCATGTTTTATTCATCACAAGCATGGCTCCTATCATCGAAGGAACTCCTGTTGTATAAGAGATTGCCTGTGAGCCTACCTCCTTGTAACATGCCTGATGGTCACATACATTATAAACATAATAGTGCTTTTCCTCACCATCCTTGGTTCCCTTAAAGATACAGCCTATATTTGTCTTGCCTACTGTTCTTGGTCCCAATGAAGCAGGGTCAGGGAGCACAGCCTTAAGAAACTGCAATGGAACAATTTCCTTTCCCTCATACATGATTGGCTCAATTGAGGTCATTCCCACATTTTCAAGGCACTTAAGATGGGTCAGGTAGCTTTGCCCAAAGGTCATAAAAAAGCGGATTCTCTGAATTCCCTTTATGTGAATCCCAAGCGACTCAAGCTCCTCGTGGTGAAGCAGGTACATATCCTTCTTGCCTACTTCATCAAACACATACTCTCTCTTTATCTCCATCGGCTCGGTTTCCACCCATTTACCGTTTTCCCAATAGCTTCCCTTTGCACTTACCTCCCGGATATTGATTTCAGGATTAAAGTTTGTTGCAAACGGATATCCGTGGTCCCCACCATTACAGTCCAATATGTCTATCTCGCTTATCTCATCAAAATAATGCTTTGCCGCATATGCTGAAAAAACCCCTGTCACACCAGGGTCAAAGCCGCATCCCAAAAGTGCCATGATGCCTGCTTCCTCAAACCGCTCTTTATATGCCCACTGCCAGCTGTACTCAAACTTTGCCGTGTCCTCAGGCTCATAGTTTGCAGTATCCAGATAATGTGTTTTCGTGGCAAGACATGCATCCATAATGGTCAAATCCTGATACGGAAGTGCAATGTTCATTACGATATCAGGCTGATACGAGCCAATGAGACTAATCAGCTGCCCTACATCATTTGCGTCAACCTCCGCCGTCGTTATTTTTGTCGAAGTGCCCGCCTGAAGCTTTTCCTTCAATGCATCACACTTTGACTTGGTTCTGCTTGCGATACAGATTTCCTCAAACACACTGCTATTTTGACAGCACTTGTGGACTACCACACCTGCAACTCCGCCTGCACCGATTATTAATGCTCTACCCATATTTTCCCTATCCTTTCCATTTTATCCTTCACACCACAATTCCTACTTCAGTCCAAGCAAATCCTTTACATAGGTAGGCAGGTAAAATGCTCCTTTATGTAAGTCGGTATTGTAATATTTTGTCTTGATGTTCTGCTTTTCCCATTCATCTTTATCCATATCATCAATGGGATGATATTTTTTTGAGGCAAATCCGAACAGCCAGTGTCCCGACGGATAAGACGGTATATGGCACTGGTAAATCATACTGCACTCAAAGGCTGACTGTATGTTTCGGTGGGCAAGCTGTACACTTTTTGCATGCTGGCGGTAAAACGGACTTTCATGCTGATTAATCAGGATTCCATCCTCCTTGAGGGAGTTCCAGCATACACCATAAAATTCCTTGGTAAAAAGTCCCTCCGCAGGTCCATATGGGTCAGCACAATCCACAATGATAAGGTCATATTTATCCCGAACCATTCTGGCAAACCGTATCCCCTCCTCAAAATATATGGATACTCTTGGGTCATCCAGCTTGGCAGAAAGCTCAGGAAGGTATTTCCTGCTTGCCTCCACAAGCTTTTCATCCAGCTCCACCAAATCTATCGTCTCTATGCCGTCATACTTTGTTAGCTCCCGCACGGTTCCCCCGTCTCCGCCTCCGATTACAAGCACGGTTTTGATGTCAGGGTGCACAGCCATCGGAACATGTACAACCATCTCGTGATAAACAAACTCATCCCGCTCAGTCGTAAATAATTCCCCGTCAAGGACAAGCACCTTTCCGTAATCCTTTGTCTTTAAAATCTCTATTTTCTGATAATAGCTTTCCTCTGAATAAAGCTGTTTTTCAACCTTCATGGAAAACCTTACGTTGTCTGTATGGTTATCCGTATACCATAAATCCATAATTTCACCCTGCCCTTCTAATGAACACCAGCCCATTTTTCAACCTTCTAGTCTTCCACAACCACATTCAGGTACTCCATGCTCATATCCTCTGTTCCAAGCATCATACATCCCTTTTCCTTTGCGTAAAAGGTATAGCTTAATATGTCCTTCGTCACCCGCTCACCCGGTGCAAGAATCGGAATCCCCGGTGGGTAGCACATTACGAACTCACTACAAATTCTATTCTCGCTTTCCTCCAGCCTTACCGCTTCCGTGTTGGCGTAAAATGCCTTTTGCGGCGGCATGATAACCTGTGGATTAATGTACTCGTGGTCAAACATTCCCTTTGTGCTTTGTCTGAAATTACGTTTTATTTCCGAAAGTGCCGCTATGAGCCGCTCTATCTCGATACGTCTTTCCCCACCTGACACAATGGCAAGTATATTTCCTATATCACCAAACTCAATCTGTATTCCATACTCGTCCCGGAGCAGGTCGTAAACCTCTATGCCTGCAAGTCCGATGTCCTTCGTATGTATGGAAAGCTTAATCGGATCAAAGTCAAATATATCGTCATTATTCACAAGCTCCCTGCCAAACGCATAATAACCGCCTATCTGGTTTATCTCACCTCTGGCATAGGTGGCAAGCTCCTTTGCCTTTGCATAGATATCCTTGCCGTTTCTATAAAGGTTTCTCCTTGCAATGTCAAGGGATGACAAAAGCAGATAGGAGGCACTTGTTGTCTGTGTCAGATTGATAACCTGTCTTACATAATCAGGGTTTACCGTATTTTTTGTAAGCAGCACGGAGCTTTGGGTAAGGGAACCGCCTGTCTTGTGCATACTGACAGATGACATATCCGCACCTGCCTCCATGGCGGACACAGGCAAATCCTCTCCAAAATAAAAATGTGTTCCATGTGCCTCGTCCGCAAGCACGAGCATGCCATACTCGTGTGCAAGCTCCACAATTCGTTTTAAATCAGAGCATATACCATAATAGGTAGGATTGTTTACCATAACTGCCTTCGCATCAGGATTTTCCTCTATCGCCCTTTTTATATCCTGAAAGGACATTCCAAGCGGTATACCGAGCCGCTTGTCTATTCCCGGATTTACATAGACGGGAACCGCCCCATTAATGACAAGTGCATTGATTGCCGACCTATGGACATTTCTTGGCATAATAATCTTGTCTCCCGCCTTACAGGTTGACATAATCATCGCCTGAACAGCTGCCGTAGTACCATTGGCAATAAAAAATGCCTCATCCGCCCCAAAAAGCTGTGCGGTCAAAATCTGTGCGTCCCTGATGACGGATGACGGATGACATAAATTGTCAAGGGGCTTCATGGAATTTACATCAAGCTTTACGCATGTCTCTCCCAGATATTTTTTTAAATCCTTATTTCCGCGTCCGCCCTTGTGACCAGGCACATCAAAATGAACAAGCCTGTCTAAGGCTTGCTTTTCCAGTGCCTCAAAAATTGGCAGTGACTCCTGACTAAGTGAACAATTATCCAATGCTTTTCTCCTGTTTATGTATTAATATTTTATATTTCATTTTACAATTGACCCATAACATTCCGGTCTTCTGTCCCGGAACAAACCCCAGCCCAGCCTGTTTTCCGCCGCTTTATCAAGGTCAAGCTCCTGAAGAATAATTTCCTCCGCTTGTCCCGATGCACTTTTTTGCACCTCACCCGTATCATCCGTGATAAAGGAGGAACCATAAAAGTTAAGGGAGGATTTCTGGTTTGCATTTTCTGCACACGGAATAACCTCCTCGGTTCCTACCCTGTTTGCGGCAACGACAGGTATAATATTGGCAGCACTGTGTCCCTGCATACATCTTCTCCAATGGGGCATACTGTCACAGCCAAGTATCGGTTCCTCGCCGATGGCTGTCGGATAAAGAATAAGCTCCGCCCCATCTAATGCCATGCATCTGGCAGCCTCAGGAAACCATTGATCCCAGCAAATTCCTACTCCAATTTTTCCATATACGGTATCCCAGACCTGAAAGCCCGTGTTTCCCGGCGAAAAATAAAATTTTTCCTGATAAAAATGGTCATCCGGTATATGGGTTTTCCGGTATACACCAAGTATACTTCCGTCAGCATCTATCATTGCCACGGAATTATATAAACAATTTTTGTCCTTTTCATAAAAGCTTACGGGAATAACAACCTGAAGCTCCCTTGCAAGCCCTGACATAACCCGGACCGCCTTACTTTCAGATACTGTACATGCCAGTGCATAGCTTTCATATTTTCTCTCCTGACAAAAATATAAATGCTCAAACAGCTCAGGCAACAGGACAATATTTGCACCTCCTGCCGCCGCATCCCTGACCATCTGCTCCGCCTTACAAAGATTTTGCGATGCATCACGCTCCATCCGCATTTGTACTGCTGCCACAGTAACCTTCCTCATATTATCTTCCTCCCGGTATCTGTTGGGTAATGCAGTGAATATTGCCTCCCCCTATCAGGATATTTCCCGCATCAATCTGAATAATCTTCCTGTCCTTAAATATATCTCTTAAAATGTCTGCTGCCTTATCGTCGTTTTCATCGTTAAAGCGGGGCATAATTACCGCTTTGTTTGCTATGTAGAAGTTTACATAAGATGCCGCCAATCTGTCTCCTGCCCGCCTTGTAGGCTCCCCGTCAAAATCAATAAGACCTTCCGCCTCCTCGTCCGTCACATAGATTGGCTTTGGCATCGGAAGCTTTGTCACCTTAATTTTGTTTCCAGCAGCATCGGTCTCCTGCTGAAGTACCTCAAGGCACCGTTTTGACATCTCATGCTGTGGGTCATTTGTATCATCCGTCCATGCGAGAATGACATGCCCCGGTGCGGCAAATGCACAAATATTGTCCACATGCTCATTTGTTTCATCCTGATATATGCCACAGGGCAGCCATATCACATGGGTTACTCCCAGCATTTCTTTTAGTTCACACTCTATATCCTGCTTTGTCATATCAGGGTTGCGTCCCCTGCTTAACAGACAGGCTTCCGTCACGATTGCCGTACCCCTTCCGTCAACATGAAATGCACCACCCTCCATGATAAAGTTCCGCTTGTCATACACATCCACATCAATCAAATCACAGACCTTTCTTGCCATACGGTTATCCTTATCCCACGGAAAATACAGTCCGTCATAAAGACCGCCCCATGCGTTAAAGCCCCAGTCAATCCCACGGATTTCTCCGTTGCTGTTTTTCACAAAAGTGGGCATCACATCCCGTGCCCATGAATCGTCTGAGGACATTTCCACGACACGTATATGGTCCGCAAGCATTTTTCTTGCCGTATCGTAACCCTCAAAGCTGGTGAACACCGTAACCTGCTCCGAAGCTGCTATGGCATGTGCCACATCGGCAAATGCATTTCTTGCATAAACCGCACCGTACTGCCATGAATCCGCCCGTTCAGGCCATATCATAAAACAGCCTGTGTGAGGTTCATACTCCGCAGGCATAAAAAAACCGTCTTTTGTTGGGGTTGAATGTAGTATTTTCATATTTTATCCTTTTTACGACAATATAACATGCAATGCTCTAATTGTAAATGTTTGTCCTTTATTCTGTTCTCACATATGGTATTTTGACACAGATTACATATTCCCCCGCACACCTGATTTGGATTTTCCGTAAGAATGGCATAAAAAATTACGCTCTTTGATGGGAAAAGCCCTCCGTGTCCGTCAGCCATTATTTCCTCCTTTGGAGCAGCCGACACAAGTGCCTCATCATCAAAAGCGGATAACTCCTCAGATGCCTCCGTGTCTGCCGCCACAGCCGTCATGGGCTTTGTTTTTTTCAGTTCCTCAAGCAGTGTGGGAATTACCGTCACTGGAATTTCATCACCAATAAAAACATACCGTTCCACATATCTGCGGTGAAATCTGGCATAGGACTTATTAAAATCCCTGTACATATTAAGAAGCAGTTCCCCTGCAAGACACTGTAAAATGTATGTCTCCTCATGCTTTCCCTCGCGTGTAAGCTGCTCCTCCATGCTGTCTATTCCACAGCCCAAGGTCATCGCAACAATTGCTGACTGTCTGTCGTCAACGATTTTTAATCCCGTATCCCTCTGATTCATTCTATATACGGCATACGGACTGATTAAACGCAGCATTTTTTCATATACTTTACGGATAACCTTTTCTGACTCTTTATCAAAATGGTACTGTTCCATTACCCGCTTAATTATTTTTTCATCCTCTGCATGATCTATCGACATTCTGATTTTCATCAGCGTACCTCTCCCCGGAATATAAATATAATTAACTATTCCCTGTTCGGTTATATTTCATACACGATACGCCATTTCTCTTACAGATATCATACAGACAGCATTTGTCACAATAGGGCTTTGTTCTTGCAGTACAGACTGCCCTTCCGTGATATACCAGTCTGTGGCAGAAATCACTGCCCTCATCGGGAGGCACAAGCTTCCAAAGCTCCATCTCGACCTTTTTGGGTTCCTTTATGTTATTTACAAGTCCGAGCCTGTTGCAAATTCTGATACAATGGGTGTCCGTTACGATGGCAGGCTTGCCAAATACATCCCCCATAATGAGATTTGCACTTTTTCTGCCTACTCCCGGCAGCTTTAACAGCTCGTCAAAATCATCAGGCACACGGTCATGATACTTGTCATGCAACAGCTTCATGCAGGCACTGATATCCCTTGCCTTGCTTTTTCCAAGCCCGCACGGTCTCACAACAGCCTCTATGTCATCAACCTCTGCCGCTGCAAGAGCCTCAACCGTAGGATATTTTGTATACAATTCCTTAACAACAACATTTACCCTTGCGTCCGTACATTGTGCTGCAAGCCTTACCTCAACCAACAGCTTCCATGCTTCATCATATTCTAATGTACAGTCAGCAGTCGGATATTCTTTTTTCAGTCTGTCGATAATCTCTAAGGTTCTCTGCTTTTTTGTCATTTGTCCTCCAAATAAAAATATGAAAGGGGCTGTCGCGCCAGGAAAATTCCTTAATGCAACAGCTCCTTTTTGAAATCATTTCAAGTGTTCTGTTTTGCTTCACTTAACATTATTAGAAGCTGACACTATTCATAATAGTATCAAAATCAGACTCATCATCCGTTGTCGTCACAAACTCCAAATATACTACAGTGGAGCCCTCGCATAAAACGGCTGCATTTCCTATATAGCTTCCGTCAGCACTGTCAATATCCATAACCGTGTACTCATGCCCGTTGTAGCTCTTTGTCTCTGTTGTAACCTGATCACCATAAACATTCTTTACCTGCTGAACATATGCGTCAACGATATCCTGCTCACCATATGTATTATCGTCCTGTGCATAAACTGCAAAGCTCTTGTCCGATGCATCCGTCTTATATGTTACGGTTCCGCTCATATCCTGAAAATATGCATATCCTTCCGGAATGTCAAGCTTTACATGCTTAATCGTGAGAACACCGTCCTCCTCAGTATATGCCTCCGTAGCAACAGCCTCTTCTGTATCACCCTCTGCATCATTGTCATCCGGTGCCTGTATATCTTCTGTATCATTTTCGCTTGCAACAGCGGACGCGGTAGTGTCGCCATCCTTTGTTCCCTTATCGTCCGTACATGCAACAAGTGAAAGTGACATTACGCCAACCATGGCAACTACTGCTAATTTCTGAAATAAATTTTTCTTAATCATCTCTATTCTCCTTTATAAATTGCATTTACAAAGGTATATTATAGCTCATTTTTCCATAAAATCAACTGTTATTTGAAATATAACCATAAGCGGTTTATTTTTCTATGTTGCCTCATAAAATTTCAGGATATCATCATAAACCTTTCGGTTACCTACTTCATTCAATATTTCATGCCGCATATCCGGATAATCAATGTACTGCATATTATGAAAGCCGGCTTCAGATAACACC
This sequence comes from Bacteroides sp., assembly GCA_023666705.1. Taxonomy (GTDB): domain Bacteria; phylum Bacillota; class Clostridia; order Lachnospirales; family Lachnospiraceae; genus Coprococcus_C. The sequence goes on along the minus strand of JAMPBO010000003.1, from coordinate 160,592 downwards.
CTGCGGGAATCCTCTGCACCCTTTTCTCCACCAACACATGGGTCGTCCAGTCCCCGCAGCAGTAACAGCGGCAGGTCACCATTTACATTTTGATACAGTTCCTTCTTATGCATCATAATTACAAGATTAAATAAATCGCTGAAGCCGGAACAGGTAAACCCAAACCCACAATAAGGGTCGTCTATGAAGTCCCTGACCGTATCCTCATTGTAACAAATCCAGTCCGTATCTGTTTTGGGATTTTTAATATTTTTGTTAAATGCACCGATACTTAACGAATTAACCAGCTTGGATTTATACTTTGCCCCACGGAGTCTCTTTATTCCATCCGCTAAAATTATCCCAAAATAAGTACCTTTATGATAATTTGGATATCCTGATAATATCACCTTTTCATAACTCCCTGACTCCCTCTGCAGAAGAACACGGGTCGTTATGGTTCCCATGGAGTGGGCAAATATATAAACAGGGCACTTCGGAAACCGTTTTTTGATAAATGCCGTTATCAGCTTTTGGTCCTTGACAAGCTCCACATATCCCTTTTCATCTTTAAAAAAGCCCAAGTCCTTTGCATTTTTGCCATGCCCACGCATATCGGAGCTGACAACAGAAAAATGATTCTCGTTGAGAAATTTTACAAAAGGCTCATACCGTTCCTGATGCTCCTCCATACCATGAACAATCTGCACAACCGCTTTTGCATGCTCCACCTCAAATATGTGCAGCTCCAATTCATAACCATCTCTTGCTTTTATCAATCTTTTTTCCATGACCATTTCCTCCATTGCATTTCCATATTTTAGGATGTACCTGCCGTTTTACAACTTCTGCCCATTTTGTCCTTAATTATATCACTAATATAATTGTGATACAATTTTTACTTGTGCACGTTTTCATCCCACTATCGTTCCGCCATTTGGATGAAGCACCTGCCCCGTCATATAGCTGGAATCATCTGACGCAAGAAATACATAACATGGAGAAACCTCACACGGCTGCCCTGCCCTGTTCATAGGTACATGGGACGTTGTTTTTCCAAATCCTGCAACCTCCTTTGCCGAATACGAGGCAGGTATCAGCGGCGTCCATATAGGTCCTGGAGCAACTCCATTTACCCTGATTCCTTTTTCTGCCAGCGACAAAGAAAGGGATCTTGTCAGTGCAACAATAGCACCCTTTGTTGCACTATAATCAATCAAATCCTTATTTCCCTCATATGCAGTAACCGAGGTTGTATTGATGATGCTCCCACCCTTTTTCATATAAGGCAGGGCATATTGAATCAGATAAAAAAAGGAAAATACATTGTTGCGGAATGTAAATTCCAACTGTTCATGGGAGATATCCAAGATACTCCGCTGAATAAACTGAACTGCATGATTGTTTACCAAAATGTCCAGCCTGCCAAAGCACTGAACTGTTTGCTCCACGCAACGTCTGGCGAAGCAGGGGTCCTTTAAATCTCCGCACAAAAGCAGGCAGTTACCACCCAACTCTTCTATCCGTTCCGCCGTTTCCTTTGCATCTATCTCCTCGTCATAATAAACAATGACAACCAATGCACCTTCTTTTACAAAATCATATGCAATTGCCCGCCCAATTCCACTGTCACCACCTGTAATCAGGGCAACCTTTCCTTTCAGCTTACAACATGTTTTTCCGCACTCTGAGACAGGTCTTGGTTTCATAATATATTCAAAGCCAGGTTGTCGGTCCTGATGCTGCGGCGGAAATGTCAAAGCCTCCTTACTACAGACTTCTTGCGTATTACAATTTTGCTTATACATCGTTATTAATTTCCTGATATTTCATTTATTACATAATATGATGTAAATCTAATATGGGAACTTTATTATATGACACTTTAATTGTAATATTAATTTGGAAAATGATTGACATTTTTACTAAAAATAGTATAATCCCTTGTATAAAATAAAATAGATGCTACCTGCTATTATGTAATACTGTCCTTAAAGTAATGCCATATTTAAAGAAATTTATGTTCCAATCCACAAACACTTTATGTTAATTTCTTCCAAGTCTTTTGACCGAAATGTAGTTTAGTCTTTGAAACAAAATTTTCCAGTGCACGACCAGAAAATACAATAACAGAAACATCGATTTCATTTACTTGGAACAAGGCATTTTTTGTTGCCGTTCTAATCTTATTTGACTCCGCATGGAGTAAACCGTTAGAAAACGAAAGGAGAAATTTTATTAATGAACAACCACGAAAACATTGAAAAAAAGCTGACTGTCTCTATCTTCAAAATATCAACAATTGCAGCTGCAGCAGCTCTTTTGGGAGTAGTTGCCCTTATTGTAATATCCAGCCGGTATTCAAATGCCTTGCACAATTTTGGTTTTGCACAGGGGGATATCGGAAAGGCAATGTTTGAATTTGCGGATATCCGTTCCTCTCTTCGTGCAGCAATCGGCTATGACAATCAGGATGCTATTGATACCGTTGTAAAACAGCATGACGAAAAAAAGCTTTTGTTTGATGAGTATTTTGCAGAAGTAGAAAATACAATTGTATCCTCTGACGGACGGGTAACCTATGATGCTATCAAGGCAGAGCTGGATGCCTATTGGGAGCTGGATGCAAAAATAATGGAGCTTGGTGCCACCACAGACCGTGCCCTTTGCGTTCAGGCACAGGAGCTTGCACTCACGGAACTGACTACTGCCTATGACAGTATTTATAATAAGCTGGAAACGCTGTTAAATGTAAAGGTAACAGAAGGAAACCGTCTTGCAAAAACACTTACCATTGTCGAATGGATACTTGCAATTGCCATCCTTGCTTTAATTGCTTGTGCAATGGTGGCATCCACCAAAATCGGAAGAAAAATTGCAAGAAGCATTTCCGTCCCTCTGGAAAAGCTGGGTGAGCGTCTTAAGACATTTGCCGCAGGTGACCTTGCCTCCCCATTCCCTATGGTTGAGACAGGTGATGAAGTAGAGCATATGGAAAATGATGCACGTGAAATGGCAGATAATCTTGATACAATTATATACGATATTGACGAGGTACTCGGTGAGATGGCTAGAGGTAATTATACTGTAAGATCAAAGGTTGCCGACCGCTATACGGGAGATTTCCAAAAGTTATACGAGTCAATGCGTGGCTTACGGGATCAAATGACAGAAACCCTGTTATCAATCGGAAATGCATCCAATCAGGTATCTGCCGGCTCTGATGAATTGGCAAATGCAGCACAGTGTCTTGCAGAAGGTGCTACCGATCAGGCACATGCTGTATCCGAATTACACGAAACGATTTCTGACATCACAGACGCAATGGAAAAAAGTGCACGGAGTGCAGACGAGTCCTACACGAAGTCTCGGGAATACGCAGATAAGGCAGATGAAAGCCGTCAGGAAATGGATACAATGATGGAAGCCATGGAGCGTATCAGCGATGCCTCCACCAAAATCGGAGATATTATTACTGAAATTGAATCAATTGCAGCACAAACCAATCTCCTGTCCTTAAATGCATCCATAGAGGCAGCACGTGCAGGCGAGTCAGGACGGGGCTTTGCAGTTGTTGCCGACCAGATTAGGGATTTGGCAGACCAGAGTGCAAAGGCTGCCGTAGATACAAGAGAATTAATTGAAGCCTCCATCCGTGAGGTTGACAGAGGAAACAGTGTTGCAGAGCATGCATCAACAGCAATCAAGACTGTAGTAGACGGCATCAAGCAGATTGCTTCCTTCTCCAAAAACCTGAAGGTTATCATGGAAGAACAGGCTGAGGCAATGAAGCACGCTGAAATGGAGGTCAACCAAATTTCAGGTGTCATAGAAAGTAATGCAGCGACTGCCGAGGAGGCATCAGCTACAAGTGAAGAATTATCCGCACAGGCAACAATGTTAGACCAGCTTATCGGACAATTTGAATTGACGCAGCAGTAAATTTAAAATGTCGATGCTTAAGTTGTGTGCAGGGAGGGGATATGCAGGAACCAAAACACGCTATCATAACGGTTTTTATTCCTACATATCCCTTCCCCACAGACAACTTTTAGTATCGCTCTATCTCTTGTCGAGCAGCACAATGATGTCGTCCTCCAATAGCCCTGTGTTTCCCTCCGGCTTAATCACCCGTTCCTTCCTTCTAATCATAATAATAAATATCTGTCTGGATATATCCAGCTCTTTGATTTTCTTTCCTATCCACGGATGATTGACATTCAGCTTAACCTCCTCAATGTCAGAGTGCACCTTTCGGTTGCTTGTGCTTGCCAGCAGCAAATTATCGTATTGCCTGATTACAAGCTCAGGGTATGGCGTGAGCGTATCCTCTCCTCTCAAAACAACCGCCAGATATAAGCCCTCAGGCAGCCTTATCTCATTTATTTTTTTATCAACATAGCTGTGTCCACCCGGCACATCCAAAACAACAAATTCAGAATTTTTGTGGGAGTAGCTTCCCGTTTTCACCTTTGTGTAATGCTCCACGAAACCGGCACTTATAATACCTGTCGGTATGGCAACGATACCTACTCCTAAAAATGATATTATGATTGCCATGAACCGCCCGCCAATCGTTATGGGATATATATCTCCATAGCCTACCGTAAGCATTGTGGAAACCGACCACCAAATCCCCGAAAATCCATTTTGGAAATTTTCAGGCTGTGCTTCATGCTCAAGGCTGTACATACACATGGAGGATGCGAGCAGCAATATTGTAATGATAAATATAGAAGAAATAATCTGATCCTTTTTATCCTTCAGTACATCTGTAATAACATTAAATGCATCATATTTGGCATTTAATTTAAACAATCTCATAATTCTTACGACACGGAGCATTCGCAGTGCCACAAATCCGTTTGTGAAAATAGCAGGGATAAAAAATGATATTATCGTAAGCAAATCAACAATTCCATAAAACGATACCATGTATTTCAGCATAGCCTTTACAGGCTTTACGTCCTCATATAAATAGCAGGCAGTCCACAATCTTAAACAGTATTCAATCAGAAAAATAATGATTGTGACAAGCTCAATTCCAAATAAAACAGGATGCAGAAATTCAAGTTCCTCAAACGTCTGCAAAAATGTTACTGCTATGCTTACCACAATCAACACCGAAATGACATAATCAAATAATGTACTGAAAAAATCAGTCTTGTTTCCAATTTGAATGATATCAAAGGTTCTTCTTTTAATTTTTTCAATTCCAGACACCTTGTTTCCTCCGTTTTTACCATGTAGCTATGCTAAAAGAAATGCAAGCAGTTCCTTACAACCAATCTCTATATCCCGATATGTAACATCAAACTTTCCCGTATACCATGGGTCTGCCACATCCCTGTCGCTTCCTGCAAAGGAAAGCAGCTTATAAATCTTTCCCTTTGGGTCCCCTCCCAAAATCCGTTTCATATTTCTTATATTAGCACTATCCATCCCAATTAGATAGTCGTATTTTTCATAATCTTCACGTTTTAGCAAAACCGCATGCTTATCCCCGCAGGAAAGCCCATGCTTTGCAAGTTCCGCCTTGGCAGGCGGATAAACGGGATTCCCAACTCCGTTCCAAATCTCCTCTGAACTGGTTGCCGCAGAAGAAACAAAAAATTGGTCGGCAAGGTTTTGTTTTTGTATCATGTTTTTAAATATAATCTCAGCCATTGGGGAACGACAAATGTTCCCATAGCACACGAAGAGTATTTTAGTCATAAATTTTTCCTTTCTCAAAATGCCCTCAAATGCCGTGTTTTGGCACGCTTTGCTGGCTTGTATTTTTCAGATATCTCACCCTGCTCTACCACACTTTTTGTAAAATGGGGCAAAACTACTCCCCCTTTTTGCGGGAACGGGTACATTTTCTAGCTGACGGGTGCATTTTGGGGGACATCATTTAACGATAGGATTTCCCTGCCCATTGAATCCATAATTCATTCCCAATTTTGACATATTAAAACATCACTTCAAACGAACATAATATGTCCCCTTTCCCAAACCCTCTCTTTTTAATTCTCCTAACTTTACCAGCTTTCTCAGTGCCCCTTCGATAGAACTTACACTGAGTAACGGACATAGTTCTCTGATATCCTGCTTCGCAAACTTCCCAATCTTAGTTAGCGTTGCCTTTCTTACCATATCGATGGCAGGCATCTTTTCTTTTACAATTGAAAACCTGTCTTCAAAATCTTTGTATGCAGCGAGAATCGTACCTAGAAGATATTTTATGAAGGGAATCGCATCCTCTGTTCCTTCATGCCATCCATCCTGTGACCTGCCGAGGACATCATAATACAAGTCCTTATTGCCTGCTATCTTTGCCTCTAAGGAGATATATTTGCCTACATAAAAGCCACTGCGGTATAAAAGCAGTGTAGTAAGCAGTCTGCTCATTCTGCCGTTGCCGTCATTAAATGGATGTATACACAAAAAATCATGGATAAAAATCGGTATGGCTATCAGCGGCTCTACTTCAAAATTTCCTATAACAAGGTTGTATTCCTCACATATCCTGTCAAGTGCATCAGGGGTTTCAAAAGGTGCAAGCGGTATAAATAATATCTCTGTATGCCCATTTATTTGACAACACCTTCAACGCTTTCCACACAGTTGAATATACAAATTTTTCACAGCGGAAAAATTTAAGGGCTAATTTCATCATCACATACCTCTTGTTCTGTTCTTGAATTCGCCATCATCCTCAACAGATACTCCTCAAACTTTGGTCGGCAGATAATGTACCGATTTCCCAGAAATAGTGCAAATCCACCTTCATTATCCTCTGCCATTCTTCTCATCTTCTTAATGCCTATGTGAAAATAAGCACTCGCCTCTTTCAGTGATATCATGTACCTTTCTTGAATCGGTATTCCAATCGTCCCTGTTTGCTGCTCATTCATATGCACACGCTCCTTTTTGATTATTTAACCACAGAGGTTCATGACATATATCACTCAAAAGTACCGAAATATCAAGTTTTATCTGCCTTTGCTCATATTATTTTCCAAAAAAAATCACAGGTCAATCAGCCAATCCATAACATTAATTGATTTTATTCCTTCATAAGAAGAATCCAATCCTTGGTCTAGCGATAGGATTATTTTTTCATAATTGTCATTAATTTTCTGCAATGGAGTCAGTTCTCTTTCACGGACAATTTCATTTGTCATCGATTCCGTAGCTTGGATATACATTTTGTCATCTGCCTTGACAGCGATAAAATCAACTTCTGCATTATCTACTTTTCCTATAGAAACATCATATCCTCTTCTAAGCAATTCAAAATATACCACATTTTCTAATGCATGTCCGCTGTCTCGGTTTCTAAATCCAAGAAGATAATTTCTTAGTCCTATATCAACAATATAATACTTGCCGAGGGTCCTCAAAAATTCTTTTCCTTTAATATCAAAGCGTTTGATATCATAATAAAAATATGACTCCAGCAATGCATTTACATATGCCTGCACAGTATGGGCACTGGGAGTTCCTTTTCGTTTTCCGCCTTCTAACAAGCCCTCATTTACAAGAGTATTTCCAATGGATGAAACTGAAATACTGCTGCCGATATTATCAGCGAGAAATGTAACAATCTTTTTCAAAAGAACAGGGTCGGTAATTCGTTTCTGCCCTCTTACATTTTCCCGTTCCAAAATATCCCGGACAATTACCGTGGAATAAATTCCTTCCAATAATAACAGAGCCTTCTCCTGATCGAGACCAATATCAGCAATGCCCGGCATCCCGCCAAACCGCATATACGCATCAAAAACTTCCCGCAGTTCATAATGCTCGCCATTTTTATGACATACCTGCTTTCTTATACCTCCCAAAGCACTTTTCGTCTCCTGGACTTCAAAATCATGGAAATATAAAAACTCATTGAAAGAAAGAGGCAGCATTTTGATTTCCACACATCTTCCTGATAAATAGGTGGAATATTCAGAGGAAAGCAGATATGCATTGGAGCCAGTAATATAAATATCACAGTTAAAATCTACCCGAAAGGAATTAACTGCATCCTCCCAATTCTGTACTCGTTGCACTTCATCAAAGAATAAATACATTCTTTTGTTTGGCAACACATGCTGTTTTACATACCCATAAAATTCATCACTGTTCATTTTTTTATACGCATGAGATTCAAAATTCATCTCAATAATCTGTTCATCTTCAATTCCACTTTCTCTCAAATATGCAATCATTAATTTAAGCAGGCTGGATTTGCCGCATCTGCGTATTCCAGTAACAACCTTTACAGGCTCTGTATCTTGAAAGGCAATCATCTTTTTTAAATACAAATCTCTCTTTTTAAGTATATGTGTATCAATCATCAAGGCACCTCCTTGCAACATGATGATAGCACAAATCTCTCAAAAAATCAAGTTCATGCATTTAAGTGCAAAAACTTTCTGCTTTTTGACAATTTTTGCAGTTTTAACACATCCCAAAAGTATCTCTATTAATATAACGATGCCTCTTTATAATCGTTAAAAGGTGTGCAAATCCTATCTATGCACACCCACACTTATCATTTTTCCTTTTGTCAGTCGTAGTCTAACCGTAGTGCCGAGGCACAGCAAAAGCCCTCACTTGCCCCATTCTGCCCCAATAGTTCAAACACAGAACAGTAGTCCTTCGTCCTGCCGTGGCACGCAAAAAGTATTTTAATCATAAAATTTCCCTTTCTCAAAATGCCCTCCCTGTTCCACCATATTTTCAATGCTGTAGCCTGTTTCCCAAAATGAAAAAGCACCCTGCCAAAACAGAGTGCCTTACTTTTCCATATTAAACTGCACGGAACATATTCTGCGATACCGCCATTATCTCCGTTACCTTTTTGGTTTCTCACCTTTTCAAGATGCATATATCTTTTTACCGTTCTTACTTTCTTGCGTTCAATATATAAATCTATATATTCACATTATTTAATTCTGAAATTAAGCATTGTTTAATCACTTCAATATTTACTTCTCTAATTTCATTTTTCCTTTTTTCCTGTTGTTTCAAATCTATCATTTGAGTATACAAATTGTTATCGGCAAGCATCAACGCTATGTCTCCCACATTATGCTTATATATATTGATAGGATGCCTCTCCTTGATAATAACCATCTTTCTTGGATTAATTTTCCAATAATCTTTTATGCCATTATCATTAGTTACAAAATATGGAAATATTATTTTTTGCGAATTACTATCATATAATGACATATTTTGTTCTATAATTCTAGCATGATAAATATCCCATGCAGTATTCTTAACAGCATTTTCTAATCCTCCCTTTATGCTAGAATGAAATTTTGCAAATGTTTTTTTCACCACCTCTTGCTTATTTTTCAAATATAAACATAATAAATATAATTCATTTATCATAATGCATTTAAGTACATTTAAGCTAAACTCTACTAAAGCATCCACCTTATTTTGGCATCTATTATCCGCTTTTATGATTATCGCTTTCATCAACAAACATAAAATAAAATCATATTGCCGATTCAAAATATCATTTTTTTCTAATTTTTTTACATTGAGACATTTCCAATAAAACTGCTCAAATTCTTTTTTATCATCTGCAATAATTTCTACATTTCTTCTAAACTCTTTACATATCATATATTTATAAAACGACTCAATTGATCTCGTTAATAACCTCTCATCATAAAACTTACTAAATCTTTCAATCAAGCTATTAAATGGTTCAAATTCAAAACCTTCATCTTTTATGTAATTCATACACTTAATAAAATCTGATTCATCTTCTAGAACCTTTCCATTTAAATAATCGTCAATCCGCACTATAATGTTTATATCAAAATATGCCCTTTGCCCAACATAAAATCCTGTTCTATCAGCATTTTTATTATCTGCAATCCATGTTTTATTATAATCTGCCAAACTACATAAACTGTATTTTCCAAAACTTTTTTCTTCAAATCCCTTAAACCTTGAAAATTTTTCTTCAAATAAAACTATTTGAATATCCTTCAATACAGTTTTGTTATTTTTTAATATTTCAACTATTTCAATTGTATTTTCTTTATTTATAATCTCTTGCAAAATGTATCTTTGTCGTTCATCCATTTTTTGTATTTCTCCTTATTATAAACATTTTCATATGAATATAGATCAGTTTTTTATCCCTAACTTAATAATATATTTACCATTTTATAACTCTTTCAAAACATTCATTAATGCTAAACTAATTATCTCCTGCTCAAGTTTTACATTATTACTCAACATATACTGAACCACTCCCTCATATGCATCAAAAAACTTTAATCCTTCAAGTCTGATCTTATCATTATCTGTGAGTTCATGCAAACAAGAAGCATAATCACAATTTTTCAATTCAAAAACTGACATACTAAATAGTTTAAAATTTACTCCTGTCACTTCGCATAAATTATGATGAATCCAAAATCCACCCGCATCAATATCTCCAAAATGCAAATAACAGGCATCCATATTAGACGCATATACCATCTTAATAAAATCCCTCTGATACCTATTAACATATCCACCAAGATAAAATGTAACAACATCATCCTTATGATATCTGAGATATGAAGCACGATTTTCTATCGTCATAAACTGAGGCACCATAAGCCTTATTGATTGAATATTTAGCAAATCAGATGCATAGAACTCTATGCCCTCCGAAAATTCACTAATATCTATTTCTTTTCCAGAAATATTAATTATTACCTTACCTTTAATACAAAGCTTCTGTGGTTCTTTTGCTATATGATAATCTAATAGAATTTCATCAAACATTTCATTATCTTTAATATCCCGCTTCAAATATTTCCGAAACATGCTACAAACTGGTTGTAAAGTTGTATTTTCAAAATATTTTGAGTCGCCATACACCTTCATTGATACTTCTCGAATATATAAGTTTTCTTGATTCTTTTCAATAAATGCCACCGCACTTAATATATCGTCCAACTCTTTGAAATTTTTTGGAACTTTCCGATTTGAAATATATTCGAGCAATCTTTCACATTCTTTTTGACATATAGGTGAAGCACTCATATATTTGTTAACTATATTCTGCAGTCCCTCTATTCGCATATCTTTTGACACATAATCATACCTATCTGCTAAATATTGTTCAACATCCTGAATACGCTCATCTGCCAGATAGATACATTGAATTTGTGTTCCAAAGGTTTCCTTGATACTATTAACAAACCCTCGTTTACTCAAGCACTCCACAGCCTGATTAAACTTTGAAATTTCTTCAAAATCACCATCATTTGCATTATATTTCTTATATAACTTTTCAGGTTTTACTTGAGTTCTTCTGTTAGATTTATTATTACCAGCGTCTTTTTTACTTTTTCGGTAATTATCTACTAAATATGTCAGTATCTTTTCTTCATAATTCAACAGTTATACCCCCCTTTATGCATTTCTACAATGCCAATCTCCATAAGGTCAGGTTGTGTTCGAAGTACCGGAAGTATTACTTCACACTCATTTCCTATAAGCTCTGTCTTATCCGGTGCACAGAAAATCATCTGCAAATTCTGCTCCTTCATGAAACCAAGCATAATTTTTACATTGGTTGGATCCATCTTTGCGAATGGTTCATCAATAAATACCAATCTCGTAGAATTGCTTTTATCATTATAAATCATGAGTAATGCCGAGAGTAAAATCAACATGTATGGAATCTGGACTTCTGCACCCGAATTGTAACCAGATTGCTTTGACAATTTTGCCTTTGTTAGAACATCATTTGTCAGAAGAATCTCATATGTCATATAATTACGGTAATCGGCATAATGCTCAATTTTGTCTTTATCATTACTCTCCACAATTCGGTTAATAATATTCTCAATGTTCTTTTCCAACTCCTTACCTTCCTCATTAGAGTACGTTGTCATAGCGTCTAATGTCATTTGTCCAGACGTTGTTCCTAGTTCCTCACGCTCTTTTAAGTACTTCGCATACTCCAATATTTTCTCATAATCAGAACCATCTTTCACATACTTAACATCAAATTCATATTTTGCTTTGAACATTAAACGTGCCAACTCAGCATTAATTAGTTTCAAATCACCTTTCGCTGCTTCGCACGATTTTAAAACCGTAAGTACAAATTCATTTTTAAAAATTTGTTCATAACGTCTTGTTTGTTCCTTTAACTCAGCTTGTATCTCTTGGCTATCATCCATCCATATACGATTTCTTCTTGTTTGATACACTGCTATGGAATTCTCTGTCATCGGTAATTGATTGTCACTTGTTCTTGTTGCATTGTATGCAGCCTGTCCACCTCTTAAATTTTCACCAGCTTCCTTTAATTTACTTTCTGCCCGCCTTCTGTCTTTTAAGATTCCACCTTGCCCTATTTTGCCACTAGCAACAAACTTATCATAATTCTCTATTGCATTTGTGTAAACAACATTATTAGTAATTTTCAAATTTCTAAGATTCTCTTGTATAGTCTTTATTTCTCCGTCTATTCGTACATGCTCATTCTGATTGGTATTGTACATTGTCTGCATATTAGACTTATCGTCACGAATGCTTTCTTTTTTTGATTCAACAGCATCAAGCTTCTGCTCCAATTCTCCAACTCTTTGGGCAAGTTCCATATACTCCATATTGTTCTCTTGCGATTTTCTCAATGCATTAAGTTCTTGCTCCTTCTTTGAGCAATCCAATAACGTTTCATCATATTCCTTGCAAGCATCATAATTATATTCACAAAAAAACTCCATCTCTATATCAAGATATGTCTTCTTAGTTTGCTCGATAGTGAATTGCTCCTGAAACTTGATATATGCCTTCTTTAATTCCTCCAACTTCTTAACTGCCCTAATTCTATTCAATTCAATTGTTTCTTGACCTAAGCAATAAAATCTAATCCTGTCAAAACGAATAAAATAACTGTCCATCGCCACAGACACTCTGCCTTCTTTAGACATCGCATTCTCATAATTTCTAACCTCATCTATCGTAATTGCGTGAAATCTCCCTAACTGATAATCAAAATATTTTTTTGCTACCATATTTTTCACATCAATAAATTGAACTACTGAATCCTCTTTAGGCACGATTTTTTTCCTCATTAACAACTTTGTATTGAATAAATGTGCATATCTATACTTAGATGCATTTAACACATCATCTGCAATATCATAATATTCCGGCTCAACAAGAATCGTATATCTGCGTATACCAAGATACCCTTCAATAACATCACGCCAAGCTTCGTCTTTAAGCCCCAAAACATATTCACAAGCAAACCTTGCCTCCGATTGTATGCCTCGTTTTTCAAATTCTCTATTAATCTCATTCTTCAACGCAACATACTCCGGAATCTCCGAAAAGGTAGTTTTCTTAGCATTACAGTCATCTATAATCTGTTGATATTTTGCCTGTTCGTTATTGTTATCCCTTAACGAATCTCTACTTCTTGCGATTTTTCCAATAATCTCGTCTCTATATTTTTTGATTTCTGCCAAGAAAATTGCAACAGCGTTTTCCTTCTCTACCCTTGCGACACTATCTAATGTCAAAGAAGACAAAACATTTTGTTCTGGTACTTTACACTGTTCTTCAATAAGCCAAGCAATTAGCTCGCTCACTTTTGTTTGAAAATCGCAAAGTGCCTCCTTCTCTTTCTTCAAACGTTCTTTCTCTATCTGTACTTTTTTCAAAGATTCCTCTGCTTCTACAATTGCTTTAGCGCAATCCAAGGAAACCAGATTATTCTTAGCCGAGTTATAAGCTGTTCTTACCTCCTTCTCATAAAGAGCAACCTCTTGAAGCTTTTTCTCATCTTCCTCAATCTGTCTTTTCGCAATTTCCATATTTCGTGAAGCTTCTTCTAGTTCTTCTTGACATTTTAGAAATTGTTTATACGCATTTTTAACATCATCTGCCAAAATTACATTTTTTGCTCGTCTAAGGTCATCAAACAATGCAATGATACTATCTAACTCCTTAATCTCAGCATCAATAATTGCAAAATTAGCATTCAAAGTATCTATATTATTCTTAGCTTCAACAAGTTTAGAAAAATCTACCTTCTTTTCTTCCAACACTTTGGTCCGAATAAACTGATCAATTTTTGCACTTGGTTCATATGACATGATACTGCGAAGCTTGTGTCTAAACGTCGTCAATTGTTGTTCATTAAGACGCAATCCGGTTCTCTGCATGAATTTAGCAAGACCTTCTCTTACATCAAACATCTTCAAACCATAGCGTTTCTGAAGTTCGGAAGTACTATACGCAAAAGTCAGACCATCTTTCTCATATGTATGTTTCATATCATTCAGCGTTCTATTTTCAATTACATATCGTTGCGTTTTAAATCCATTGCCAGAATCTGTATCAATAGCTGTACCCAGGATAAATCTTCTATTGAGACCAATCTCTTCCATTTCAAGTGCAATATGAGTATATACATTAGGATTCTTGTCTGCTGGTCTCATAGAAGTTCCCGCAGTAGCATCAAGAAAGCCTCTCGTATATGAAGCTACCGTTCTGCTCCCACTATTTTCTGTTGACTTATTAAATACAGTATCTCCATACAAAGCGTATTTGATTGCGTCAAGTAATACGGATTTACCATTTCCATTCTTACCGGCAATCAAAGTAAAAAGACCGACAGGAACAGTTTCATGATTAAAAGCATACCAATTGACTAATCGAATTTGTTTCAGTTTAATCATTCTTCGTCCTCCTCTCCAATATTCTCTAAATCAATTGCATCCACATCTTCCGTAACTGCACTATCCTTCATATACTCCGCTGTTACAGTCTGGAATTGGGCAATATCCCATCCAAACTGCAATGAAGGATATAATGTAATAATAGCGTCTTCGGATTCATCTTTTATATCATAATCAATCAAGTCATATTTCTTAAATATCTTCATTGCTACTGACAATTTGGACCTATCCACATCAACTTCATAAGCCTTGATTTTATCAATCAAATCTCCCCGCATTACGACATTTTCATCGCTATATCCTAAATTTTCAAGATAAACCTCCCACAATACAAGAAGTAAATGGTATTGCTCGTTTGTAAATGAAATCACGTTTGCCCGCTTTAACCCTACCGCTTCTTCATCTGCTTCGTGCGTCTTAAGCATTGCAATTCTTACATTGGTGTCTACAAGTACATCAAAACCAATCATACGAAGATAGTCAGATATATCCTGCCTATTAGACTCCCGTGAGATAAAGGAATAGAGTTTTTCATCTTTATCACCCAAAATAAATGTTGAATCCAAAAGTTTGCGAACACAACGCTTGAATAATATATTGTTTTCTTCCTTTATTGAAATACTTAATTTAATATCACTCATTTACTTCTTCCTCTTTATCCTTATATTACTAATTGTTGCAACTTCCGTTTCTATTGTACCTTCCAAGAATTCCACCTCATATGGAAATTCCAAACTTCCAGAATAAATTATGCTGGCAGCAATCATCATAGCATCATCTCTAGTCTTTATCAGCATTCTATCAGGCACCACACTCTCCTTATCTGCCAATACCCCCTCAAAGTAATTTGTAGCCTGTTTTACTCCGTAACGATCTGGATATTCAGACAAAAGTTCCTTTGTCAATCTTGCCTTATCCTCATCTGTCAATGAACCAGTAATAATTGCACCACTCTTATTATTTGGTTTACGTTTCTTCCTACGCTCAATAGACTTCCTGCCAACATACTTATAGGATTGTAATAAAAAACATTTAGCTATTGATTCGATAATTTCTCTTTTTTCATCAGACTCGAAATCTTTAATTATCATCAGCAAATCATTTAAGTATGTCTGCATATTAACATTATTACTCAACACCATGAGTATCCTAGTGGAATAGAGACTGTAGTAATTATTTATTTTCTTGTCTATGTAATCCATTTCTTTAACATAGTCATAACTTATAAAGCTCTTAACTTCTTCCAGTTGAGCATCTACTGCCTCATGTGCTGCAATTTCATCTATATTATAAAAACTCTGATACTCTTTTATCATATTTTCATAAGTATCTGTTTTCACAATTTTGCGAAGCAACTTCTCAATTTCTTCGATGTATCCCGGAATTAATCCATCTTTTTTTATAAAAAAATAATCATTAAAGAAGTTTTCCAATATCTCATCTCTAATCAAAAACTGCCCCAACTCGTTTGTTTCCGTCATCTTGATAACCATACGCATTATAAATCGAATACTATCTTTCAGAATAAGCATTTCATTTTTTAAATCAGCCACATTATCTGCTACTGGAACCAAAATATTGGAATATGGTCTATGTGTTCTTCCATGATCAGCTACATATGCAGAAGCCAAGATGTCATAAATAGAAAAGATATGGTTCGTCAACGCTGCTCTATTATCACGGTTAAATATTCTCTCAATAGATTCAATCATCTTACGACAATACGGCATGACTGTTGCAATATTATCACCGTTTCTTCCTATCTCTTTTTCAGAAATCCACCCACAATGTCTAAAATATCTAAGGATTGCACTTGCATTTTCATTTTCCGTTTTCTTACTACTAATATTTTCTTCTACATTACTAGTTGCCATTTCATCTTCTACGGCATATGAACAATTTTTCAAAAATAAAATCAAAGTATCTCTTGCATCAGTTTCATAAAGAATAGGCACAAACTTTGACTTTTCAATAAGTTGCACAATACACTCATAATATATTTTTTTATTCTTACAACAAAATGGATTGAAAAAGTTTTCATACTCTACATTATCAAAAAGAATCATTTTGCACGCCTTCCATTTTCATTATTTTAAACTCATTACAACTCCAAACTATTTTCATTCAACAAAAAATCATAAATACTCATTGTTGTAATTCCGTCCTCGTCCCTCGTCACATTCATAACATCTTTAACCAAAATAATTTTCTTAAAAGAATCATTTACAGTCACAAGCGAAGCCTTCTCCTGCATACGTTTCTCCTCCGTCGGCATACTAAATGCAGACTGAATATAATATCTCTTACTTCCTAAATTAGCAATAAAATCAATTTCCAAATAGATTCTCTCCGTTTTACCTTTTGAATTTAAGCCTCTCTTTTCCACAACACCTACATCAACCGAATATCCCCTGCTACGCAATTCGTTATAGACAATATTCTCCATAATATGTGTTTCTTCTATCTGCCTGAAATCTAATCTGGCATTTCTAAGACCAACATCCTCGAAATAGTATTTCAACGGAGTGCCAATGTACTTTCTTCCCTTTACGTTATAGCGATTTGCTTTATTTATTAACGAAAGCATCCTCCAAATATTCAATATACTGCCGAATTGTATTTGCACTGATATTAGATCCGATTACACTCCTAAAAGTTGCCTCAATCTTAGGCACATTAGTAAAGGAGCCAATTGCCGAAGCCAAAACATTAACCAACTCTTCCAGTTCCTGCGACTTTTCTATATGATGTCTCTCAATAATATCCTTTAAATATGTCTCTTCAAAAAGTTTATTAATGTTCATCAGAATCCCTTTATTGAATATTTTTGACATATATGACATTATTGTTCAAAATCATTGTACATATTCATTGATAAAACAGCAATAGTTTATTGAATATTTTTGACACATATAACAATTTAATTCACACGAATATTGCATCTTTTAAACTACAAAGAAAAAAGACATCTCCGTAGAAATATCTATCAAAAGTCATCTATAAGTTTTAGCACTATTAAATTATTATTCATATAAAAGTGGTGAACCAATGACAATATTCACTTTATTGAACCAAAAGCAGTTATTTTACAGGTTATTTTTAATTCTAAAAAAATTGTCATTGCACGCAAAAGTATATTAACCATATTCTATCTCTCTCCATACCATTTTCTACAAGCAATTTTATCATCTCATTTGGTGTAACAATTAAAACAAATGGTTACATATTGACATTTTTACCAATACCTTATAATGAATGTGTAGCAAAAAATCTATTATATTTTCAAAGGCGGACAAAATATGAAACATACGGCAACGTCACAATGTGCATTAACAAATGTAAAACGTGGACAAAGAATGACCATCTCTGTTATATCAAGCTGTTGGAGCATCGGATGTGTTACCTTGAAGATGATACTACAAGATATTCAATACTTGATAACGATGAAGCACAAACAAACATCAGCTTCTGGGAATTGACTCCAAAAAATATAAAGGCGGAAAAAATTTAAGAGTAGAAATTGAAATGGAGAGTTCTAACTTTGATATTAACATTAAACAAACCGTTTCAAATACAAACATGCTAAACAGTGCAGGTAAAATTATAGGTAACATATATACCATTGCCATTGAAGATTTAAGTGACAATGAATATAATGATTTTGTTATTACTGTCTTAATAACAAATAAATAAATTTGTTTTGGGGTTTGTATAAATTCAAAACTAATATAAGTGTATAAATATTAACGTATGGACAGATATCGGCATGGTATCTGTCCATATCTGCGTTATGCAACTTATGTAAATCTATTATAATACCCTTATTTATTACAAACTTCTTCTATATACACTCAGCTTGCATTTTAATAAATTACATTTTCATCAATTACCTGATAACAAAAGCCTACTTTCTAATTTTTTATATAGTTAGTTATCTCTAATCTGATGATTTATTTTAAAGCTGCCCAACCATTAATGGTTTCAGCAGCTTTCTATTTTCGATTTACCACACTGCACAAAGTATGTCAAGAAACCTACGGCTTCCTTGAGCCTGCAATTTTATGGAGCTTTTATCGTTCAGCCTATCAAGTTATATGCCCTTACCTTTCGCCCCGTTTTCCAAAACCTAATGCACATCTGCTGCAATGCCCGATACATTCTCCACACTGGATACACTCTCTGTCACCAATCTGCTTTACATCTAATTTGCAATTCGTCACGCAGGCGTTACAGCCGTTGCATTTTTCCTTGTCAACCTTCATTCCGACAACGGATACTTTGTAAAACAAGCTGTAAAATGCACCCAGCGGGCATAAGAACCGGCAAAAGCTCCGAAAAATAAAAACTGCCGAAATGATAACGACTGCCAGCACTGCAAGCTTCCACGAAAACAAGCCGCCAGCCAACGCCTGCAGACGTTCATTTTTTGCCACAAGAAATACGCCGCCCTCCAAGGTTCCTGCAGGGCAGATATATTTACAAAAAGCGGGCACTGCCAAAGCCAGTGGAATTATAATTACAAATATAAGCAAAACAATATACTTTAAAACGGACAATCTTCTTGTCCACTTATTTTTCTTAAGCTTCTTTGTGGGTATCATGTAACACAATTCCTGTATAAGTCCAAAGGGACACAAAAAACCACAGACCACTCTCCCAAACAGCACGCCAAACAACAACAAAATTCCCAATATGTAATACGGAATTTTATATTTAGACGAAACCAGTGCCGTCTGCAAGCTGCCAAGCGGGCAGGAAGAAATTGCTCCCGGGCAGGAATAACAGTTCAGTCCCGGAACACAAACCCCTTTTCCATCTCCCTGATAAATTTTTCCCTTTGCAAAGCCCGTAAAATTACAATTATACAAAAGGGCACAGATAACCTGAATTATTTTTCTCCTTCGCATTATCCGATTCCTATACACTCATAACAGATGCGTATTGCCTTATTTTTTATATCGTTAAATCCATTTTGCCCGATTCCCATTAATATAAGTACAATCGCCGTAATGAGTATTCCTCTCCTGATAATCTTCACCTTCATATGGCTATTCCCCACTCTCACCTAATGCAGCTTCAATTGCCGCTTTATACTCCTCATACTGTTTATCTGCGTCAAATGCTCCCAGATAAATATTCTTTACAAACCCGTCCCTGCCGATAACCAAGGTATAGGGGATGCCGTCAGACGGATATTTCCGTTCTATTTCCCCCTCCGTATCATAAGCAAACGGAAAGGTGTATTCATTGTCTGAAATAAATTTATTTACGGTGTCCTTATCCTCCATGCAGTTAATTGCCAAAATCACAACCTCCTGCCCATACTCGCTGTTCAGCTTCTCAAATGCAGGCATTTCCTTTACACATGGACCACACCATGTCGCCCAAAAATTTAACAATATGACCTTGCCCTTCTGCTCCGAAAGAACAAATGTAGTTCCATTTGTCATTTCTGCCGTAAAATCAGGTGCCGCGTCACCCTCCAATACCTCCTGATAAGTGCTTTGCTCCTCCTGTGGAACATCAATGGAGTCCTCTTTATTTCCATCCGTTTTTGCCCCATTCCCACAGCCTGTCAATGCAAACACCGTAAATAAAGCAATCAAACAACCAGCTATGCAGTTCTTCATCCTTTTTTCTCCCTCTAAAAGCCCTGCCATATATTACCTTAGCAGCCACACATAATCAATATATAACATCCTGCACATTTCCTGTGCCTTGTCATTTAATTCCTTTATCTGTTTATCATCCCGCAGCAACTTTTTTGCCGCCTGATCCGATAGAAGATGTTTTCCTTCCCTGTCATACATATACATCGTTACCATATCTGCATCCTTGCCATACCATTCTATTTGAAGTAAATCATTTTCCCACTGCATTTGACACATTAATATCTGATTATAGCTTCCTAAATAACGAAAATCAAGCCAGCCTGACATCAAAAAATCACCAAGAAAAAATGTTGTCTCCTCATTATATTCCAGCTTGTACGGGTATTGATAAAATTCCTCATCATCTGTAGACAAATTATCCTGAAAGCCAAACCGCTCCACCCCATCCTGAAATTTAGTTTCCGCTTCCTTTTTTACATGATACCATGCAATACTCCAGGCAATGCAAAAAACAGCTATTATTATTCCTAAAATCAATAAAATACGTTTCATATAGTTTCCCCATTTTCGTTCCCTGTCAAATTTTTTTACCATGTCCACGTCTTCCTTGAGCATACAATCCAAGGAAATGTCAAAACGGTTACTCATGTCTATCAGCGTCTGCAAATCAGGATAGCTTTTCTCCTTCTCCCAATTAGAAATGGTCTGCCGTGTAACTGAAAAAATGGATGCAAATTCTTCCTGCGTCATCCCCTGTCCCTTGCGTATATCAGCAATGCTATTTCCTATCTTCATACAAATTTCTCCTCCCGTATCATACTATTGCCAGGCGATTGTAAAGCTTACTATTATTATGGTTCAGACAACCTGAAAAAGCCAGTAAAGTTTTTTTACAATACAAAAAAAGAGACGCAAAGAATCTTTGCATCTCCTTAGTATATACCCTTTGTGTTTACTTTTGCTCATCCAATTCTTTGCCTCTGTCTGTTGGTTTAAAACATGGGGTTCCACTTAATTTACCATCGGACGGACGCGAGCAAAGGAAGCAATGTCTACCATATGATCAGGATAAAAGTTGGAAATACCAATAAGTATTCCAGTATATACCTTTGGCTTATAATAAGCTTAATACGCAAGTAGCATATTCGCAATCAATCCCGTCACAAGTGAAAACACCATGACAAACGCAATATAGAGGATGAACCTCTTAATCCCCAGCACAATCTTCAGTGCACCAAGGTTTGTAATCTTTGTCGCAGGTCCGGTAATCATAAAAGCTGATGCACTGCCCATGCTCATACCCATCGCCAGCCATTCCCGAATTAGAGGTATCGTACCGCCTCCACAGGCGTAAATCGGTACACCGATGGTTGCTGCCATTAGGATGCCAAAGCCCTCATTTGATTTTCCAAACAGCTCCGCAAATCTGTCCGCAGGAACATACCGCTGAAAGAGTGCGGAAAGAAGTACGCCTACAAGAAACCAAAGTGCCGTTGCCCTGACATTTCTGCCCAGATTGAACAAAAGCCTCAAAAAAGGATTCGGATGGGTGTCATGGCTCGCCCGGGGTTCAAAGCCGTCAAAATTAAAAAAGGACTTATTTTTATAAAACATATGCACTACAAGCCCTGCCACAATACCACAAACCGTACAGGAAATGATACGGACAGTCAGTGCTACGGCTCCAAGTACTGTAGAGTACATAATAAGCTGTGGATTTAGAAGTACACTGGACATCATAAATGCCGCCAGCCAATCATCCCGCATACCGTGCCGGGAAAATGATGCCGCAATGGGAATCGTACCGTACATACAAAGAGGAGATACGACACCCAGCAGACTGGCAGGTATAATTCCCCAAATTCCCCACTTCTTATCCCGGATGCGGTCAAACGCATTATGAATCGCATCCTTGGCAAACACAGAAACCAAGGACCCGATAACCATGCCGAGAATCCAGTATCCGACAATCTGTCGGAGCTGAAACATGAAGTAGTAGCTGATATAAACAAATTCCCTTTGAACGACCTCAAATACCTTACTCATCAATATTCACCAACTCATATATGCGGTTGCCGAGACCTATCTCTTCTGCATGCTCCAATGTGTGAAGTCCATTTTGCAGTTCCACCCGCCGCTGTAAGCTCTCACTGCCTTCAGAAGAAAAGCAAAGGTCTATTGCCGCCTGGTCTATTGCCACAGGGTCGGTTGAAGCAAGTATTCCAATGTCATGAATATCCGGCTCAGTTGGATTTCCATCACAGTCACAATCAATGGAAATGTTATTTAAAACGCTGATATAAATAATACGCTCACCATTTCCAAGATAATCCGATACCGACTTTCCAGCCTCCGCCATAGATTCCGTGAATGCAGTCTGATCTCCGCCCCAAGGATTGGTATGACTTTGTCCGCCAGTGTGAATCAGGCACTTACCTTCTTTGGAACCAAGACCGATGGAAACATTTTTAATCGCACCGCCAAAGCACGCCATTGCATGTCCCTTAAAGTGGGAGAGTATGATATAGGAATCATAATTAGTAAAATGGGAACCAACATAGTTCGTTTCCAGATAACTTCCACCTTCTACCAAAAGCTGCACAGAACCATCCGCATCAAGAATATCCACATCGGCAATCTCCGTAAAACCATGATCCTTTGCCACCTGCATATGCATGGCAGCCTCAGCACGGGAGCCTCCATAAGCCGTATTGCACTCAACAATCGTGCCATCTACGGACTGTACAAGATTCTTAATCAGTTCAGGTCGCAGATAATTACTCGCAGGCGGCTCACCAGTGGAAAGCTTTACTGCTACATTTCCCGTAGGCGTCCAGTCCAGAGCCTCATAAACTGCCATCATCCCTTCCGGGGAAATATCGGAGGTAAAATAGACGATCGAACCTGATTGCCCATCATCATTTTCGGGTTCAGACGGTTTTTCCGTATTGTCCGACGTTTGTGATGTACCAGAATCCGTAGAACTCTCATCCTCATAGGACGGCGATGTGACAACAGGTGCATCATCATCCTTTACTCCGCAAGCTGTCATAAAAAACAGCAGACAGAGAGATAAAACAACCGATAATTTCTTTTTCATGAATTTCCCCTCCTCATGTTAAATATCAGCCTATTACTTATTATAATATAACTAAGACAAGACTTCTTTTGAAGTCTTGTTTCGTTCATCAGTTTATACCCAAAGGTTATAGCTCATGCAGTATATTTATTTCCGTAAATCTTTTTTGCTTCTAATGTCCATTTGTTTACAAAATCTGATTTTGCATCTGTATAGCCATTTCGATTCTTTTCATATTGCTTCCATAAAGCCAGTTTTAACTGTTCATACTCTCTTGCTATCTGTGAATGCTCATTCAAATAATCCCTAAAATATAATTCATCGTTATCACCTGCTTGTCGCAAATGTAAATGATAAACCTCTTCTTCAAATCCATTTTCATTATATCCCCAATTAAATGAAGCCCTCTTTGTATCGGATGACATACGAACAAATCCATTTGCTTCTAATGTTTGGGATATGTTTTCCATATTTTCGCAAGAAGTGGTTTCAATGAGAATATCTATTATATTTTTTGCCCATATACCCTTGATTGCCGTGCTTCCAATATGACTGATACGCCAAATTTGATAATCCGAAAGAATACTGCACAAAAAATTATTCATTTCATTGTAATATGCAGCCCAATGTTCATTATGCGGTACCAAAAAAATGGGAAATAACTCCCACAACTCTTCCAGTGTCATTTCTAACAATGGTTTTCCCATATATCAACACCTCCATACTATCTGGGCAATTTTTAAAAAATTCATGTATGGCACGCTATATCTTACAATCCACCATATTGATTTATGTAGTTTCCATTATTATGTTCAAGTCTATGTATCCAAAAAACTTCATCCCTACTTAACATAAAAAACTCTGTTTTCTTTTATTTCAGGAGGCTGCGGATAATCGCCATCTACATAGCCGAGTGCACAATGACCGACTCCCTCATATTCTTCCTCTATTCCAAGGGATTTGAGCAAATCCTTTCCCCAATCCATTTCAAATTCTTCCTTTGCCCTGTTAATCCAACAGCTGCCAATACCAAGTTCGTGGGCGGCAAGCATCAGATTTCCCATAACAAGACTGCCGTCATAAGCACGGTTTGCCCAATCCTTTTTTGCAAGGACAATTAACATTGCAGGTGCACCGTAAAAAGGATCAAAGCCCTCATCCCATCCGCCAATTTTGCAGTTTAGCTTTGAGATTTCATCCCGCAGTTCCTTATTTGTAACCTGAATAACAATCGTATTCTGATATCCCATTCCATTTGCTGCATAAAGTCCTGCTTCGATAATTTGATCCAATATTTCCTGCGGCACCATATCCTGTTTATACTTGCGGATACTTCTTCTGGTTTTCATTTTCTCCAACACTTCACTCATAGTTATTCCTCCGTTATATACTAATTTTTATGGATACTATCGTACCATGATGTACTATTTTTAACAAGCGGGACCTGCCGCACCAATTGATTTTTGTGCAAACGGACTCCCCATTTATATTACCAAATAAGCCAGCATGTCTATTAAATTCCTTCAACCCTTTGAGCATTCGCCCATTTCCTGTCAAATATGCCATAGCGTGGTTATTCACTTCCGTACCCTTTTAATATTACAGCATTTTCTAACAGAACGATAAATTCTTGATACCTTCTTTTCGCTCAATCATATCAAACAATTCATCTAAGCGTCTGGCACTTTGTTTTTGTGCCCTTCTCTTTGCCGACCTATAATAAGTTTTTTGCTTCTTGGAATCCTGCGGCAATTGCCTATAGTCGGCAGGCATATTTAACTTAAATTCATCATGCTTTTGGATATAGTTCAGATATTTCATAATGCTGCCTGAATCCGGCATATCCCCCTGCCGATGAAACGGTGCTTTGTCAGCCTCCTCCAAGCTGACACGCCCATTCACATAATTTCTATGTAATAATATGAATTTCTGCATACTTATTTTATAAATAATCTTCCAGCAGCCTGCGTCCGTTCTCACATAAATTTTACCGTCCTTTAAATCTATATCCATGTTATGCTGTGCTGTAAAGCGTCTGATATTATTTAATTCCAGATTGTATAAAAATTCAGCCCCATCACAGCATTTACATGGACGGTAGCCTTTCGATTCCGCATCTTCCCATTTCATATACACCCGATTTCTTTTGTAAATTTTTCGTGCATATCTGCATTCTGCCCGATGATACACCATGTCATTTGATTGTTTGCTCATCATTCTCATACCCATTTTCACTCATCCTTTCTTTGTATGTTATAACTGTGTGACTGATAACATGCTAGCAAAAAATGTGTACTATAAAACGGACTTGGCAGCTATGCATTACTATTTTCTACTGTTATTTTGTATGACCCAATCAAATTTATCCGATTACAATTTTGTAATTTATAATCGACTCAATTGCAAAAAGATACCTTATGTCAACTTGTAATCAAATCAACCAAGGTATCTTTCCATAGGAATTTCATCTGCATTAACGAAATTCATTAATCGCCGTTATAACCTCATCGTCTATTGCCTTTGCGTAATTGGCATTAACACTTCCTAACACATGAATACCAATTGCAACTCTGCACGCTCCATAATATACCATAACAGGAGAACCGCTGTTGCCGCCTGAAGTGCTGATGATATATTCCATTACCTCACTTGCATGATAATATTGTGCAGAGCCGTCAGCTTCCCACATATCTGTAGTTGACTTACCCTGTGCCATACCCGGATATCCCGCTATCAAAACATCATCTAAAACAGAAGCCGGAACATCTGCCGCCCTGCTTACATTGATAGTCCCCAAATCTGTCATTGCATCATTCATCTTAATCAGTCCCCAATCATGCTGTCCACCCTGTGAGCCGCCTGAAACATAGTCAACCGATACCTTTAAACCAGTATAGGTTTTTATATGTGCCGTATCTCTTGGTGCTCCAATAATATATACCTCATCTGCCGGTTTTTCCAAATCTAAGCTATATAAATTGTGTGCAGCTGTAAGTACCATATTATCTTTAATCAAAAATCCCGTACCTCGATAAAGATCGTTCCCATACTTCATAATTAAAAGCACAATGGATTTATATGGTGCCACGCTCTTATCGGCAACCTCCGTCCTTGTATCTGTACCGATTACCTGTTCCACGCTATCTGCCCTGACCGTCCGAAGCTCATCGGCGTCTATTTCACCAATTGCCTTTATACTCTCTATTACGTCAAGCTTCAGATTTCCATGCCTGTCCACAAGTCTGTCGGAGCGTAGCTTGTTTATAATTCCTTCCTCTGTGTTATTTATTCCATTTACCATCTTTTCAAATACTAAATTACTCATAAATCTCTCCTCTTTTCCCATAACCTATTTATAGGCAATTGCGAAACTCTGCTTTATAATAACGTAAGTTGGAGAAAATATACAAGTTCATAAGCAGGGCGTTAAGCGTAAGCGTGACCTGAGTTGAATTTGTATATTTTCTACAACGTATCATATAAAACACATAGTTTCGCAATTACCTGTCAATCGTTTAAACAAGACTGCCGGAAACGGACTGCATTACCCGCCATACAGCCCACTCCGGCAGCTTACCCATATTGCTTTACCTGAATCCCTATTGCAGCATCAGCCGAAAACACTTAAATCGTTGACCATTTTTCGTTCTCATATTTCAGGTTGACGCTGTTTTTCTGTGTCAGATCCACCTCAACACCACGTGTCTTCATGTCAGTAAACATGGTGCTGGTCTCTGCATTATACTCAAACCAAATCATAACCTTCTCAACCGGCTTCAGCACTGCATCACCCAACATACATTCATTTTCAGATACATAAATCGGTGTTGACACAACCTTGCCGTCAATACCTGTAGAAAGCTGGGAAACACCGATATGTGTTGCCTTATACTCATTGTCGACATTAATGGCTGTGGTGTCTCCACCCGTTACAGGGTCTGAGAGAATACCATAAGAATCTATGGTCGTCTTCTCTCCCAAGCCGATTGTCTTTGGGTTAGATGCAGTCTTAACCGTTACGCCTGACTGGAAGGTATCTGTACGGAATACCTGATATTGCGGTGTCCATGAAAATGTGTTATTTTCTGAAAAATCCTTATAGGACTGCCATATAACATTGTAATTATCATTTCCTACCTTCTTTGCAAAGCACATTCTGTAATTACTGTTCATCAGCTTTCTGATATCGTCTACGGCAATCTGTATGTTTACCTCTTTCGTTGCATTCCCAACTGCTAAATTTAACGCTGCCGCCGTTACAAAATAAGCTTTAAGCTCTTCTTCCCTTGCAGTTGCCTTTTTTTCATTTAATAAATTACTCATGTGAAAATCCTCCTTCATAAATTACATATATTGTTCTTCTTGTCTTTCGATGCGACGTCATCATCTACACTATTCATCCGACAGAAAGAACATATGTTCCATTATTTTTTATATTTTTTTCCATGAGAACTTATCAAATGCTATTGACATTTCATTTTTTCCGCTCATATCTATGGTAATAAAGTTGCTGAGTGCTTTTTCCGTTTCTTCATATTTCTTTTCGGAAATTATCAATCCGCTTTGTGCATTCTGTGCAAACCATACCATAATTTGTTCTGTTGGCTTTGTAGTAAATGTGCCAGGTATACACATATCGGGACTTACATAAAACGGAGCATATGCGGTATCTCCTGCAAAGCCTGTACATTGCTGACAAAGTCCCGGATAAATCGGCGTCCACTGATTTGTCATTATAATTTCATCTTGTTCCTTAGACGACTCCACATCTCCAAAGCAACCCTCCGCAAGCAATGTAATCTGCTGCCCTGTAGCAATTTCCTTTGGTGAGACATTCATCTGCACTACAGTTTGCTTTTTCATTTGCCTGCTGGCAAATATGCTGTATTTTTCTTCCCATGTGATTGAATTTTGCTGTGTAAAATTTTGCTCTGCCTGCCATATCACATTGAAATCACAATCCTCCACGCTCTTTGCAATGCACAAGGCATAGTGATTATCCTTCAAAATTTTTAAATCGTCCTCCATCACCTGTATCTTAAGCTCCTTCATATTGCTGTTCCTCCCTCATATTATAAAGTAGTAGTTTTTATAGTCCCTCTCCAAAGACGATATGCCATACTGTAGGTTGATTCAGTTCTCAATATTTTTTATTGACAGTGTTTATTGTTTCTGATAAACTCATAATAGAACATATGTTTGTTTTTGTAAAGTAAAAAATGTTTTTTATTTACCACCCGCATTTTATGGTAATGAAAAACATGCCTGATTTCCCTATTGAAGTATGGGTATGTGCGAAGATACACTGCTATCCCATATCCGGCTGCCGAATACTTATGCGATACGGCATACAAGAAATAGGAGGAATTATAACCGATGAGTGATTTTTTTATATGGATTGACAATCTTCCCATTGCAGTCAGTGAGACAGTCTACAAGGCATACTGGCAGGGACAACGGAAGGAACGATATTTTGCAGAAGGTGATATACACAATAAAGTTTTTTATTACAATGCACTTGATACGGAGGAGACAAACGGAAGTGACATTTTTTTAGACGAGGCAAGTCCGCCCGTGGACGAGCAGGTCATCAAAAATATGGAAATAAGCAACCTTCACCATGCATTAGAGCAGCTTTCAGCAGACGACTATGCACTGATATACCGCCTGTATTTTTATGGAACATCCCTGCGTACCATATCCAAAGAAGATGATGTTCCCTTATCAACCCTGCATTACAGACACAAAAGGATTTTGAAAAGACTGAAGGATATTTTATGTAACGCAGACAACGGATAATGTGTGAACAGCTTTTCCACAAAAAGAATCGTTTTCTGTGCTTTAGTTCTGATACTAGGATGTGCAGATGGGAATAAAGCAAGACCGTCACGGGGTAAGCCTTCTGTGACGGTCTTGCTTTTCATTTTAAATTATCTAGACTATATCTTTTTATTTTTACAGCTTAAAGAATTGGCTTAGATAACATAAATTTTTCTTATGCATTAATTAGATTTCAAATACCGCATCATTCTCTATTTTCCTGCCAATGCAACAGCCTCATCTAAAGATAATCCTGCATATTCCTGTGCCGAAATAATTCTTCCTGATTTCTTATCATCAAGGAATACGCCAAGAACGACACCCGGCAGGGCACTTTCAGGGCTATTTGGGGCATTATTTCCGCCAAGGTCTGTTCTACACCATCCAGGGTCTGTAAGATTTATCATAACGTCCGTTCCATCTACCGTAGAGCCTAAATCTACAGTTACCTTGTCAAGTGCCGCCTTGCTGGCTGAATATCCTGCCTGTTGTGGCTCCAGTCTGATTCCGCTTGTCGTATTTACAATCCTGCCAAATCCATTTTCAATCATTTTCGGAAGAAAATGATAACAAATCATCATGGGAGCAATGGTATTTATCAGAAAGCTTTCCTCATAATCTGATACAGGTGTTTCAAAATACCTTGTCCTATATGCAACCTGAACGCCGGCATTGTTTAATACAATATCTACACGGGCTTTCATGGCATCAATCTGCTCAAGCATATTTTTTACCTGTCCCATATCCGACAGATTTGCTGCCACTTCAAATGTAGATACACCCAAAGCTTGTATCTCCTTACTGACTGCCCTTGAATGCTCAAGCCTTGAGCTGTGAACAATAATGTTACAGCCCTGCTTTGCCAAATATTTCGCCGCAAGCCTTCCAATTCCTCTGCTGGCACCTGTGACCAATGCCCATCTTCCTTTTACATCTGTCATTTACATGCTCCTCCAAAATCGTATTTTTATTATTCCTGCATATGTAAAGCATATTATATCATCTTTTTATTCCCTTATAAATGCTTTGTCATTCTCCGTGGCTCCGTCCGCATCAGACAAATACCGTTCCACCTTCATATGTAAATCATACTTTTCCCTAAGCCTTGTAATTTGCTCCATCATAGGCGAAGCATGATGTACATCTAAAGAATGCTGGTCTTCCCAACTATCAATCAAAAGCACTGTTTCATTATCTTCCATCGGAAAAAAATACTCATACCGTATATTTCCTGCTTCCGCACGGATATTACTGACTACTCCTGCCGATACCATTTCCTCTGCAAACCTTCTTGCACTTCCATTTTTTCCTGTATAATAAATATTTACCGTGACAGCCATTTTGTTTCCCTCCCTATATTTTACTTAATTCTTTATATTTATATATTATACCACAACACACAAGTACTTTTATACTCTGATATGTAACATTGCAAATCTCCTTTTTGTATGGATAAACAAAATCACATGTGATAAAATATTAAAAACTTTTTTGATTTTTACGAAAATTTAAGGGTAATTTGATATGACTAAATTGACAACATCTGTTATGCCAAAACAAAGAGTTTATTATTGGGACAATTTAAAAGGGTTTTTAATACTTGCCGTAGTTTCGGGACATCTGCTGGAATGTTATATAAACGACTTTCAGCTTTTCCCTAAGCTATGGGTTCTTATCTATAGCTTTCACATGCCGTTATTTATTTTTATTAACGGATATTTTGCACAGATTTCAACCACACCTGTTGAGAGAAAAATAATAAAAATGTTTTTTTGCTATTTGATGATGCAGGTATTGTTTACAATATTTGAATATTGTACGGTTCCTGACTTCAAGCTTTTAAATCTGCTTGCATCTCCAAAATACTGTTGCTGGTATTTGTTATTTATGGTGTACGCATACATCTTGACAAAATTTCTTCAGGGAAAGGACGCAAAGCTCTCCCGCTATTTTTGCGTTGCCATAGCCTTCAGTCTGCTGATTGGCTTCGACGAATCTATCGGGCACAGCTTTGCCGTAGGACGAACAGTATATTTTTTTCCTTATTTCATTGCAGGCTATCTAGTGGCTTCAAAGAAGAATAACATGGACGAAAAACAGCCCTCTCTTTCCCACAAAACATGTGCACTCATGCTTGTAGCAGTCATATTTCTGCTCATATGGCACCTGTACACAAAAGACATTTTGAACCGTCAGGTATTGGCAGGCAATGCATCTTATGAAAGTATATACCCAAATGCCAAGCTACTCGGACTGATGTTTCGGATTGTCGTTTATATTTTGGCAACGATACTGATGGTTTCCATCATGTGCCTAATGACCCACAAAAAATGTATTTTTTCGTATATAGGCAGACACACGCTGCTTATTTATCTCGTTCATATTTATGTGGTGCGTGTAGGCTTTTACTATCTGAAACTGAACAGCATTACATTTTCAGCAGATAAAAAACAAAATGCCTGTATCACGCTCGGTCTGCTCATACTGCTTATTACTTTCTGTTGCTTTGTTACTGGAGGAATATTTTCATTGTTGCAAAAATTAGTTTCCACAAAAAAGAGGGCTACGGACAACCACGCACTTTAATCCGCCTGATAATAAATGTCCTCTCTCTTTTTGTCTTCCCTTCTCTCTTTTAATTTTTCCAGTTGCTCCTCCTGCTCCTTTTTCTTCTTTAAGCGTTCCTCCTGCTCCTCTTTCAGTTCCCGCCATCCCTTTGTATCAGACACAACTGTTGCTGAAGCCTGCATAATTATGTTTCCTTTGTTGTCAATACTCCAGCTTTCCGAATAATTCGTAAGCTTTGCACCAATTCCTCTTGCATTAGCTTTCGCATTTTCATACCCACTTTTACAACTTTCCTTGTAAAAAGCAAGACTTTCTCCCAGTTCCTTTGCCTTATCGGCGTTATTTGCACATTCCTTTAAATATGCACTTGAAATTACAACATTTCCGTTTCTTACACAATCATATTTTTTTGCAATATAAGAATAATAATCTGATGCATCACTTTTTGCCATATTTTTCTCACCACTTGTCCTCGAAGACGCAGCTTCCCTTGCTTGTGCCTCCGTTCCTACATCATTTTTCTTATATGTATAAATGCTTCCATATATATCGTTGTAGTTATTTCCAATTCCTATAATTGACATAATCTTTTCCTTCCACTTCTATTATTTATTTAGGCAATTGCGAAACTCTGTCTTTTGAAAACGTTCGTTGTACAACTACTTTTCGATAATATGACATTTCGCAACCGCCTACTATTATTTATGAACTGACAGCCCTTTGTCTATAATTTCCCGCCATCTGGCTTTGGTAAAACCTTAAATCCTCTAATTCCTGTGTTCTTCTTCTGTCGGCATTTTCCTGTAATATTTCTATGTATTTCACGCGGCGTTTTCTTTTTCTTTCCTGCTCTGCCCGTAATTGCTCCATTTCCTCCTTCGAAGGTCCCGTAATTCTTCCCGGTGCTGTAACCGTACAATTTCTCACATCCCCGTTTTCATCCAAGTCAAACACATAGCTTTTTGCCGCCTGCTGCTCCGCCACATTCATTCCAAGGGCAGCCGCTGTCGTGTTATCCCAGCGGTCATAATCTTCCTTCCACTCCTGGACCTTTGCCATTATCTGTCTGGCATAGGCAGGGTCTGCATCCATTTTTTTCTGTAGACTCTCAGGAATCAAAATGGCAATCTTTCCCGAACCAACACTGCTGTAATTTCTCTGCAAATCGCTTCTTGTCTGAGGCGGATTCTGCCCTGCGGGCTTCCAGTCATTTAAGGCATCCGCACTTGTGTTTTTCTGGAAATATTCCCAGAACGGGAAATCGTTTCGCTGCCAGTTTGACGAAGAAATATTGGCATTTCCCACATGGGTTGTCACATTATATTGCGGAAATGCATCCACAAAATTTGTGGCTCCCACCTTTCCCGTATTAAACAGCTTACTGATTTGTGAAATATAATCCATGCTACCTGCCATTTTGTTCTCATACGCTGTTTTAAACGCATTTGCCGCAGTTTTGTCCGTTATTTTGCCGATACGCTCCTGATAGGATTCACCCATATACTGCCCTGCTTCAATTCTGTTTCCACTACTCATGTTCATAGCTCCTTTCCTTTCAGCATCAGCCCATCACTTAGCAGTTTCCTATAAAACTGGAATTTGCTTACATCCAATGAACTGACAAACTATATTTTAATTTTAATGTGAATACTTAGTTTCTCTCATTTTTCATCATTACAGACAGAATAAATGTCCTGTTCTCCACCTTATAATCAATTGTTCCATGGTATTTTTCAACTGTGTTTTTTATGTTTCTAAGCCCCATGCCATGATGTTCTTTATCAGTCTTAACCGTCATTGGAAATTCTGCCTGTTTCTTTTTAAACAGCTTACCGTCAAAGCTGTTTTCTATTTTAACCACCAAACACTTCCCTTTTTGCATGGATATTAGCCGAATAAATGTATCTACTTCCTTGTCCGTCTCCTTCAGTCTCCTGCATGCCTCCACTGCATTATCAATTGCATTTCCAAGTATAATGCCGATGTCATAGCCATGAATTTTCAAATCCTGCGGAAACATCAACATATCCATCTCCATTTTCAAATCAGGAAGCTCCCGCAGTGCCTCGTGATATTTCATATTCAGCAATGTATCTGCCACCGTATTTCCCGTTTTAAAACGTAGCTTAAGACGCTCAAAGGCGTTGTTCATATCCGCCAGATATTCCCTAAGCTCCCTGTTTTCTTCTGTGGAAAGCTGTCCAATTATGGCAATCGTATTTTTCATGTCATGCTTCATTCCACGTATCTCCGAGTAGATACGTTCCATTTCTTCCAAATGCTCCTGCATACTGCTTACCTGATTTTGTAGAACCACCCGCTCACTTTTCGCCCTGCCTGTGTAAATCATATTTTGAAACAGTTTTACACTGCACAAAATGGATGCCAGCGACAAAAATAAAATGGACGGAATAACAAGAACCAGTATGGGATGGCTATTATACAGCATTTTCGGAACACGATTTTCCACCGTTATTATAATAGTCCGTAACAAAACGCAAGTCAGCAGTGCCACCACTGTCGGTGTAAGCAAAAATAAAAGTTCCATTCTGCTGATTGCATAATCCTTTTCCTTGAAATCACGGACAATTTTCCGGAGCGACACAAACAGGAGTCCCCCAATTAAAAAATATTGAAGAAACTGTACCGTCATCATCCCACCGCTGATGGTCAGCAGAAGGGCTCTGTCCGATGTGAGCAGCCCTTTATCAATACAATGGTTCCATACACTTGTCACTCCGTCAGCCGCTTTATCCATCAATATTCCTGCAAAATACCTGCTTATTTCCACAACTGCCAAAAAGGCAGTTACAAGAAAAATAGTAATCGGTCGGGCTGACTGATAAAAGCATGCGGCAATCACAGATAAAAGACAAAGCGACAATATCAGCTTCTTTACTGCATCACTGTCTACCGGCACATTCTGATTGTTAAATACAAGCTCTGATATTCCATAAATTCCAAGCGTATAAAGCACAATCAGGGCAGGATTGCTCCACCTGCCATTCCATCTTCGCTCCAAAAAACTCCCAAGAAAGTATTGCAGACAATATCCCTGAAACACAACCAATACCAAATACAGCAGCCAAACCGCATTATACACCCGATATCCCTCCATTCTGTAAGTACCACATGTATGTCTTTACAAAATGTCCGTACTTTTTCTTTGTCAGATAAATCTGATCGCCGTTTGTAACGGTTATGCTGTCATTATCATATTCTGTGATGTGAGCCATATTCACAATGTAACCCCGATGGCAACGGTAAAAGTCACCGTCAAGCTGCCCCTCAAGTTCCTCCATTGTCAGATAAATTTCTATGATACCTTTCAATCCATCCGTATGAATTGCAACCTTTTTTCCTCTGCTCTCAATATAAAGAATATGAGACATGTCAAGCGTAAGGTTTTTCTTTTTCAGAAAGAGCATCCGCTTTTCCTGCTTTTTTTGCACCTCTTCTGCCGCCCGTTCCAGTACCTCTTTGAATTTTTCTTCCTCAACAGGCTTTAACAGATAATGAAACGCATATAAATCAAGTGCATCAAACACATACTCCCTGTTGCCTGTAACAAATATCAAAACAAACACATCCTGCAACTGACGCAAACGCCTTGCTGTTTCAAGTCCATCCACACCATCCATCTGTATATCAAGAAAAATAATGTCAAACCTTTTCTCTGACGCAAGCAGCTCTGTCCCTGCGGCATAAGCTTCCAAATGGCAGTCAGGCTTCTGCTTTTTTATCAGGCGGCATATCTGCTCCCTGATTACTTTTTCATCATCCACAACTGCGATATTCAACTCTATCACCTCAAATCCTGCAAAGGTATTCAATTGTTATATCGGCAAAATTGAAATGTATTTCTGGAATTTGGCATGAAACGCCTGATTTTAGGGAATAAAAAATATCGGAACTTCTAACGAAGTCCCGATTCCATACTGTTCCGACAGCTTACACCTTCCCAAAATTCCGCTTCGAAATCAGAATCCCACCGACCATAAAGATTGCAGTAAGACCAATTACCATAAGCATTTGGGGATAAGCAGATAGAATGCTGCCTGTCTGCTGCATACGCTCTATGCCTGCCGCAATCCATCGTTGCGGACAGAAATTGGCTGCTATTTTCATAGCCTTTGGCATTGTGTCATAAGGGAACAAAACGCCTGACAAAAGTCCCATCGGCATAAGAACGGCACTTCCTACAATCCACAGGCTGTCCTCATTTTTCAGCATGGAAGACGCAAACACCATAATGCTGACACTGAGCAGATTTGTGAAAAACAGCATAAGCAAAAATCCAAAATCATTTTTCAAGCCAAAATCAAACCGTGCGATTTGTGCAATGAAAAAGAATATTGTTGAGCCGAGGCAGGAAAAAAACAGGTACGCACCTGAAACACCAAGGATATATTTTCCTGTTCCGACACCGCTTAAAAGAATTCTGTCACGGATACGGTTCTTCTTTTCGTTAATGAGCAATGCACCTACCAGCGAGGACGCCGTCAGCGTCTTAAACAGCATAAAAGGAAGCATATTTTTTACTGAAAGCGTTTTTTTCGGAATTTCGTTAATTCTGACCTCGGACACAGAGCTTCCCTCCGATGCATCCTCTGACGCAAGGCTGACCTCCGATGCAGGGCTGCCTTCACTTACATTTTTCAGCAACAGCTCAACCGAGCCATATATTTCACTTTCAGAAAGCGTTGTAATCAGAATCGCCTCATCCAGGACGACAGCCATTTCAACATTGCCGCCTACAAGCTTCGTCTGAATTTCATCTTCATCATATTCAAAAATCTGATAGCCCTCCACCGCAGAAAGAGCGGAAATGTACTTCTCTCCTTCACTGCCGAGATTATTCACTACACCGATATTGTGCTCATCAGAGTATGGCAGGAGCACCGTCATTAAAAGAAACAGTATTGTCGGCATAATCGTG
Organism: Bacteroides sp.; assembly: GCA_023666705.1. Classification (GTDB taxonomy): domain Bacteria; phylum Bacillota; class Clostridia; order Lachnospirales; family Lachnospiraceae; genus Coprococcus_C. The sequence continues at coordinate 123,899 of JAMPBO010000003.1, read as the reverse complement.
ATGAACTTTACAAACTCCTTGTCACGCAGCAGATAGATTGATGTATTCCTGAAAATATTAAGCATGACGCACCTCCTTGTTCTTTTTCAGCGTAATTGCAATGCAGATAAATGACAGCACTGCAAGAACAATTAAACTGTAAGCAGTATTCTTGTCAACAATGTCATTATATAGGCTGATTAGTGCTTTATTTGTCCAGTAAAGGGGACTCAGCTTTATGATATAGCACATAACGGGCATATTTTCCATAAGATACGCCGGCGTAATGGAACCGCCGAGATAACCGCATATCATTCCTATCACCAGCGAGGTTTCCTGTGCAACAGTCTTGCTTTTGCAAAATGTTCCAATCATGATTCCCAAGGATGTTGAGAATACTATCAAAAGCAGCAGCACCGTGAAAATAAGAGGAAGATTTCCACCCCACTTAACGCCAATCACAAGGCTTGAGTAGAGATATATAATTATAATCTCCGCTATTCCTCCACAGATTGAGGTAAGTGCCTTTGCAAGCAGGACACCGCTCCTGCCCACACTTGAAATTTTGATGCGGATATCCGTTCCAAGCTCCTTTTCCTCAATGATGCTCATTGCAGTGAGAAATGTCATAAACAATATGAGAAATGCTGCCGCTGCAAAGGTATAGTAAATCTTTGAGGTAGTTTTTTTAATGTTCATATTGTTTTCAATTATCATAACCTCGTTTGCCGGGTTCTTATAGCTGTCAGATAACTGTAAAAACATGCTGCGGGCAATTTCCCCTCCAACAGGCTCATTAAACTCCGAACGGAAATAATCAAAGCCGTCTGCAGTTATGTTGATTACGGCAAATGCCTTACTCTGCTCAACGCTGGTTTTGGCGGCTGCAAGGTCACTTACTTCCTCGAAGGCAATGCCTGTGGAAGCAGTTATTTTCCCTGATATATCCTTGAATTTTTCCATATGTACGGCATCGGCATTTTCCGCATAATAAAATATTTTTCCATCTTCAAAGGTATCATAATCGCTGTTTATGTAATTCTCCAACGCAAAAGAGAAAAATGTGACAAAAATAATCGGCAGCATAAAAAGAAACAGTATATTTACTCTGTTGCTGAAATACTTTTTCAGCTCTTTCCTTAAAATTACACTCATATTATCCTCCTTAATCTCTGAGGTCTGTGCCTGTAAGCTGTAAGAATATCTGCTCCATAGAGGCGTCATTCATACCTGCTTTGTGCATAATTTCGTCCTTTGTTCCGTCAGCAATAATATTTCCATGGTCTATTACCGTAATTTTTGAGCAAATATCCTCAACCTCAGGCATATAGTGGGTGGTGTAAATAATAGCTGCACCCTGACGGTTCAGCTCCTTAACATTTTCCATGATGCGGTTTCTGGACTGTGGGTCGATACCAACCGTCGGCTCGTCCATTATAATTAGCTTTGGCGAATGTGCAATTCCACATGCCATATTAAGTCTTCGTTTCATACCACCTGAAAACTCACCTGATTTTTTGTCCTTCACATCGGTAAGCCCTACAAAATCCAAAGCCTTTGCTACTCTCTCCTTCAACTCCGCACCCTTGAACCCATAAAGGGCACAAAAAAACCTGATATTTTCGGTAGGCGTAAGTTCCGGGTAAATTGCCAAATCCTGAGGAACATAGCCTATATTTTTATTCCATTCCCGAATACTTTTACCACCGTCAAAGGTAATGTTCCCCTCATATGGAAGAAGACCCAGTATGCAGTTCATCGTGGTTGATTTTCCTGCACCATTCGGACCTAAAATCCCGTGAATTTCTCCAGCCTTAACAGCAAGACTTATCCCGTTGACTGCGGTAAAATCATGATAGTTTTTCTTCAAATTGCTGATTTCTAAAATATTCATGTAAATTCTCCTTTTCCTTATGCGTTATCAATGACTGGTTCACTGTACATCAATAGTTAGCTATCACTAACTGCGTTATAGCATATTAAATTGACTTTGTCAATAAGCACTGCTGTTTTTTTTAAGTTTTTGGTCTTCGTCCGCCGACAGCCTCATAGAACAAAGTGCCTTCGGCACTCTTTATGCTACCACAACTTTAATGGCACTTTGGGCGAATCCTAGCAGGATTTTTAATCCTGCCTTATAAGAAAGAAAAAATCGGGGCTTCGTGAGAAGCCCTGATTAATTAATCAATTATTACTTTTGCGTCATAACCCTGCTTTTATTTTATTATCTTTTACTATTCTTCATATAACACTATTTCTTTTCTGGAATCATCACCGATACCCGTAGTCGTAATTAAATTAACAGAATCTTTGTTATTTTATGGGAAAAACATTTTATTTCAACTTACCGTAAGCCTCATCGTCCACAGGCTCCATCCACTCATTTGATCCTTCCTCGGCAGGAACCTCAATGGCAAGATGGGAAAACCAGCTGTCAGGTGCTGCTCCGTGCCAGTGCTTTACACCTATAGGGATATTTACAACATCCCCAGGGTGAAGCTCCTGTGCCTCCTTGCCCCATTCCTGATAGTAGCCGCGTCCTGCAATGCAGACTAATATTTGTCCGCCGCCGCTTTTTGCATTGTGGACATGCCAGTTATTTCGGCATTTTGGTTCGAAGGTTACATTAAATATACCAACCTGCTCCGTTGATACAGGCGACAGATAACTCTGACCGATAAAATATTTTGCAAATCCATCATTTGGCTGACCGATTGGAAACAGCATTGAATTTTCATGGGCTGTTTTTGCGTCCTCAGCAGTCTCATCCTCATTCCATATCTCTTTCGCCATCCTAAATACAGCCCATGCCTTCGGCCAGCCTGCATAAAAGGCAGCATGTGTGACGATTTCTGCAATTTCCTCCTTTGTAATGCCGTTTGCCTTTGCCGACATAAGATGGTACCGAAATGATTCATCCGTGAGCCCCTGTGACATTAAGGCTACTACTGTGACAAGACTTCTGTCACGCAAGGAAAGTTTATCCTCCCTGCTCCAAACTTCCCCAAAAAGCACATCATCGTTTAACTGTGCAAACTTAGGTGCAAATTCACCTAACTGATTTCTTCCTGCCGTCTGTTTTACTGCCATTTCTGTTACCTCCTCTTTCTTTTGTTCATTTAATATTATCATTGTTTATATTGGTTTTCCAGTTAAATTTCCATCTCGTTCCCACTATTCGGGAAGGGACAACACGGCGGTTACACTCCCGCTTCCCAGAATTTCTTTTAATTCTTTCTTGGTTACGTCATTGATTTTACCGAGTCTGGTCAGACTCCATGAATTTGTATCGTAATAAATAACAAAGGAATTTCCCTGATATAATATTAAATCACCTGCATCCGTATTGATTTGCTTATCATTTTTTGGCAGACTTTCAGGCAGCTGTCCAACCTTTTCCATGCCTGCATAATCATTCATTTCAATCGTAACAGCCCCTTTCGAAAGCATTTCCTGCAATGCTTCTGCCGAAGAATTTTTTTCTAGTGTTGCAGTTAGTAAATGCTCACCGATCTGAATATTTATCATCATTTCTTCATCCTCCTGTTCTTTGTTTTCCTGCGGCTTCGTTTGCACGGCTTCCTGTTTTAATTCCGTCACGGATTCTGTACTTTCGTCTTGTTCTGTCTCTGTATCCATGGGCAAATCCTCACTTGATACAATCGTTTCCTCAGCTTGGTCAGCCAGTTGCTGCTCTAATGCTGCCTCGTCAGCCTGCAGTTTAACATCTGCATTTCCCTCTTTCTTCCCACCGCAGGCAGTAACAAGCAGTAACGCCATAGCGAAAAGCACTCCATACATAAATCGTTTCATTTTGGTACCTCCTCCATCCTTATGCACAACAGCATTGATTCTTTGTAATAATATCTCCTCCCGTATTACGCTATACGTTCACCTTTTCATTTTTTTCAATGTTATAAACCAAATAATCGAGGCAGTCAATCTGCTTTTGGTCTTTATGAAGGTCATCCAATAATGCACGCCTGTGTACTGCCAGCAGCTTCAGTCCATCGGTTATTCTTTCTTCCCTGAAATCAGTCATAAAAGCTGTAATGGTACCGTCGTCACAGCCTGCATCCCTTAAATTTTGGATAATATCATTTTCATTGTTCATAATCACACATCTCTTTCCGCTTTCATATTTTAATTTTTACTTTTAATTAAAACAATTTTATTTCCCCAGCCCTCCAGCACAGGATTATTTTCCACAGCGGACTTAAACTCCTCCGTATAATCAAAGTACCCTACTTTGGTGTATTCACCCGTAACCTCAGCGTCTCCGAAGAAAAGGACGATACGGTTTGGATCTGAGTAATAAACCTCGCCTGCCTTTTCCTTTGTTATGGTCTCAGGATTAGACGGAATTTCATATCTTTCCGGAACATCATAATACTGCATAACCTCCCAATTTTCATAATCATCATAGTGATAAATCGGAAGTCTCCAGCTTGCCGTTCCCACATGCTTCTCAATCGCTGCGGCAGTATCATTATTATAAAGATGCAAAATAAAAGGTGCACCGTTATCTCCGAAGCAAACCTCAATTTCAGCCATTTCCTCAGAGCCTGCGTCAGAATTTTTATTTTCATCTGTTGCGGTATCCGTACTTTCCTGCTCACTATCCTTATTTTGTGCAGCCTGAGTTTCCGTTACCTGCATGTTGCTCCCGCTTTGACCTTGCCTGCTGTCGGACTTACCGCACCCTGTTAATGTGAGTGCCACCAATAAAATTAAATAAAATACAATAGAATTTTTTTTCATATCTGTTCCTTTCCTGTGCAGGTTTTGATGCACATATTGAATTTAAAATACTTTGGTTTAACCTCTGCTTTCATTATATGATACTTCCCTCCATATAACAAATACCTATAATAAATACCATACTATAACAAAAAGGCATATATTTATTCATCCGTTAATATTGCCAATCTGCTTTTCTTTATTTTCCCTGATGCAATGTAAGCAAAAACAATAAAGAGTACTACCACAACACTTGCCGGAAGAAGTACCGTTCCCCATCCGGGTGTCGAAGCAAAATTGCTGATTCCTGCAAGCTTCATAACTGCAGATACAATCGGATCTGTCAACCATGCAGCAAGTATAACTCCTATCAATGCCCCTATAACGGCAACCATTCCAAATCTCAGTGCAAATGTCAGCCGCAGCTGGTTTACCTGAAAGCCGATTACTTTATAAATACCCATATTTTTTTGTTCTGCGACAAGAATTTTACTTCCTGTCATCACGGTTACAATCAGTATAAAAACCGCCACCATAACGTACATAACTATCATCAGCAAATGCATGGCTGAAATAATCCCAAACAGTCCCGGCCACGTATTTTCATGTACATGGACATCTCCTCCGTAGGCATCCTCCAATGCCTTGGTAATCGCTGATTTTTGGGAAGTATCCGATAAGAAATAATGCCAGCACCAGAGATTTGGATGATCCTGTCCAATATTCAGATAACCTGCACGATTCATTCCCACATTGTCACCCATGTCATTTGCACAGGAATAAATACCTGATACAATAAATTCTCCACTGCCACTGTCACCTCTGACCGTTACCGTGTCACCGATTGAAACACCAAAGCTTTCTGCAACAAACTCCGTCAGTACAATTTCATTTTCAGCGTTACACGGTTTTCCTCTCAACAGATGAAACCGTTCAGGCTGGTCAATTACATTTGCTGTATAGTTCACTCCGTTAACAGCTACAGATGGCATTGCCAACATATATGTATCCGTAATGTCAGAATATCGGCGAATCGTATTTTCAAATTCATCATGTGTCAGACTTCCGAAAGACTGGACTCCTATATCGTGGTCGGCAGGGTTGAAGGCATCCATCATACCCTTACCGTCAGTACCGAGCCATGCATCCATACGTCCTATGAGTGAGGCGAAAAACACAAGCACTGCTGCCACCATAAGTGCACCGATATACCATCTTTTTCCTGAAATCAGCTGCCGATATGCAAGCCGGAGATGCAGCCCTTTTCCAAATGCAGAGATTGTCCGTTCAGGGTGAAAATACACGTTTTCCTCATCCCTGCGAATGGCCTGCATCGGTTTAATCCTGCTGATTTTGCCTGTCCTTAAAACAACAAAGCCCGTTAAGACAAGTAAAATCAGGATATAAAACAGTCCAATCCACACCATTGGTAAATTCATAGGAATTCGTATACCGATTGTTGTAATCGTCATATTCGCTACAATCCCGCTTAAAGGTATGGAAACAACCAAACCCAACAGCATCCCTGCCAAAATTGGAATCATATACTGAACAATCTGAAGCATACGCAATTTAGAGGATGTGAAACCAATCGTTTTCAAAATCCCCATATTCACTGTATCAGCCTCAACGGTGTTGCTGATGCTGTGTCCGATTACTATCAGAACGACAAACAGCAAAACCAATGCAAAGGCAAGAAGAATCCCACAAAAAGCATTCTGCAAAATTACCATGAAGCCTGCAATGGCATTTTTATCATGAACATCCTCAGAATATTGATTGACCGCTGTTTTTCCGTTAATCAGACTGTTTAGCTCCAATCCGGTCCACTCCGTCTGTTCCCTCGGGAAAATATGCAGCATGGCACCATCCCGTGCCAATCCGTCTATCCCTGCATTTTGTAAAATAGATAGTGCCTTATTTCTGTCAGCTTCACTTATGAGAAACCCCTTCATGCCAATCATCGAGCTTCCCATAAACGGATCCTCGTAAAATCCCTTTACCGTAAGTGTAAGATTTTTGCCTGCACGTGCAATTGGAAATGTAATTTCATCCCCGATTTGTGTGCCAAACATAGATACCATTGACGGCGATACATATACTTCACCTGCCGAAATTTTATCAGGACTTTCCACATAGCCGGATAAATCATCCTCAAAAAAACGGTATCGGTTTTCCTCAGGGCGATAAAGAATCATCTGTCCCTCACTGTCAGACTCCTGTTCATTTGCCGTATAATTGGAATAAATCAGAGGCTGCAGCTCTGTCTGCTCAATCTCAGGTAAAGCCGCAATGTCAGCAGCTAAATCTAAATGCCCAGGTATCCCTGAAACCCATATGGTAAGTGCTCCAAAACCTGCCCGTTCCATTTCTGCCTGGACATATGTGTCCGAATTCGTCCATACCGTCAATGCCGTTCCAAGTGCCGCCATAGATAGTAGCATTAAAACAAAAATCCCCACAAGACCATTCTTATGCTTTTTCAGATTTGCCTTTAACAATATTTTTGCTTCCATAAACTCCCTCCTTACCACCGCAAAGAGGCAAGCCACTTGTTTACCTTGGCTTCCCTTTCCTTTTCATCCTTATGGCAATAGGAGGGCAATGACAGCTCATCCAGCAGTTGTCCATCCTCCAAATATAAAATACGGTTTGCCCGAATCGCCGCTTTGATATCATGGGTTACCATCAGTATACTCTGACCATTTTCGCTAAGCTCTGTCAACAGATTAAGCACTTCCTCACTGTTTGACTTATTAAGTGCACCTGTCGGCTCATCGGCAAAAATCAGCTGTGGCTCATTCATCATTGCCCTGGCAATTGCGGCTCTCTGTGCTTCCCCACCTGATACCTGTGACGGCAGCCTGTCCTTTGCATTATCTACGTGCATTTGTGCCAGCAATTTAAGTGCCCGTTCCCGCACTGCTCTTTCGTTTCTATTCTTTCCCATGGCTCCTGCCACTGCTACATTTTCAAATAACGTAAGGTTACTGACCAAATGCGTCTGTTGAAATACAAATCCAAATGCATTCGCCCGCAGCGTCGCCATCTTATTTTCAGAAAGCCCATCCATACGCTTTCCCTGAAATGTAAGTGTTCCTGATGTAATGTCATCCATACCGCTTAAAGCATATAAAAGCGTGGACTTTCCCGCACCTGACGCACCCATAATTACCGTGAAATCATTCTCATATATTTCCATAGAGATAGACTTTAATATTTGTGTTTCCTGTCCTCCCTGTGGAAATGTCTTGCATAGATTTTTTGCACAAAGGATTTCTTTTTTCATCCTGCCGCCTCCATTTGTTCCTCACACTTAATAATCAACTGTTTACTTCCTGTAATTTCTGAATCTGCCCAAGGGTTCTGTTCGTATATTTTTAATGTGTATAAAACCCACAATAATTTCAAATGCCGCATTGTTTTTTCGCCCTCTACTTTATTTTAAATGTATATTTATCGTTATAATTTTCCCGATGGTAATAGTGGACTTCACCCGTGCTTTGGTTAAATACAATACTCCATTCAGTGGACTCAAATTCTCCGAAGTTATCCTTACTTACACTATCCAAAGCCACACATACCTCATCCATACTCATTGTGGTATGCTCTGACAAGGCTTTCATTAAAATATCATACCGCTCATGGGACTGTGCCGTTCCAATACCATTTTTTTCTCCTGCTGCAAGATAAAAATTTGTGACAACCTTTGTCTCAGTTACAACCATCTCATTATTGATATATTCCACAACAACACTTCGTCCACTGGTGTCTGCCAATGCCAAATGCATCATATATCCCATGGAAGCATGCATGTCATACTGCCCAAGCAGCTCCACTGCCTCATCCACATCAGATGCCTGATTCAGCAGTAGACGAATTGCCGTTGTCGTCGTAATATCCGGCTTATCTGTGCTTTGGAAAATAGCGGAAACATCCTGAATCATATTAACGGAAACTGCAAGCCCCTTTTCATTCATACCGTCAAGCGGTGCATACAGGCAGACAATTGCCTGTACATACGCAGGTAATGAAGATAACTCAATTCCATTCATGCTTATAAAATCCGTATTGACAGTGGAAATGGAAGCATATCCATTTTCTGGTTTACTTTGTACAATCATTGCATTACAGGTATTCCAGTCAAAGTTTCTGCCAAACAAAGAATGGTTATCCGCATCCTTCACGGAAATGGTACTGCACCCAAATGACATTTCCCCAAAAGAAATATCATATACACCTGTAAGTACATTTTCAGATAGAAAGGAAACTACCTCCGCATCCGTGGACGCTCCTCCCTCATGCAAAAATTCATCAAATCCATAATCCCCATCATATGCGACTGCCGACAAGCCATTTGTGAGTGGTACAACCTCTCCACCCGTAATTTGTAATATTCCTCCATCCGCCAATGTATCATCCTCTTCCTGATTCACAATATCATTTTCTTCCTTAACTCCACTGCTTTCCGTTGAAATTGATTCCAAATCACCTGTACGACCGCATCCAAATGTGCCAAAAGACATTATGAATATTATAGCGGCTAAAATAAATGCTTTTTTTCCCATAATCTTCACTCCCATATCAATCTCTGTTTTCTTCTCATTCATAAAGCAAACAGGTATTTACCTGTAAATAAAGTGTAGCAAACACATCAAATAATAACAAATACTTATATCAAATACCGTTCTATGCTTTACAGTTATAGTTTGTTTTGATATAGTGTAGGTTAAGCGGCATCTATTCCTTTGCGGAAAGCAAATTTAGGTTTTACAGGAAACTGCTAGGGAATGGGCTGATGTTCAACTTAGGAGGATTATTTTATGGAATTGCGGGTATTACAATATTTTCTTGCCGTGGTCAGGGAGCAGAGCGTTTCCGGTGCAGCCGAATATTTGCATCTTTCACAGCCTACCCTTTCCCGCCAGCTTAAGGATTTGGAGGAAGAGCTGGGCAAGCAGCTTTTTATACGGGGCAACCGTAAAATCACGCTGACAAACGAAGGAATGACTCTCAGAAAACGGGCAGAAGAAATTATGCAGTTAGTCAAAAAAACTGAAGATGAAATTACCCTGTCAGACGACACCGTAAGTGGAAACATATATATCGGTGCAGGAGAAACAGATACAATACGTATGCTTGCAAGGGCAGCGAAACAACTGCAGCAGGAATATCCAAACATCCGTCTGCACATTTCCAGCGGTGACTCCACAGATGTGCAGGAACAGCTAAACAAAGGACTTCTTGACTTTGGTGTCCTATTTGAGCCTACGGATTTGTCCGAATATAATTATCTTCAAATTCCTGCGGCAGATGAATGGGGCGTTCTGATGCGGCGGGATATGCCATTATCAGAAAAAGATGTGATTACGCCCAAGGATTTATATGATAAACCGCTGATTATTTCGCGGCAGGCAGTAAAAAAAGGACAGGGCATATTTGAATGGCTGAACAAAGACCCTGAGGAACTGGACATTGTTGCTACCTATAGTCTTCTTTTCAACGGTTCTCTCATGGTAGATGAGGGCATGGGATATGCCTTATGCCTAAACCGTATCATTAATACTACAGGCAACAGTAGCTTATGCTTCAAACCGCTGTCACCAAAGCTTAACTCCAGGCTGAATGTGGTATGGAAAAAATATCAGCTTTTAGACAAGGCTTCCGAGCTATTCCTTGCTAAACTGCAAACGCTTTTTTCAGCAAAATAATAACAAAAATAAATTTTTTTTTGGGGGTCTGACCTGAAGCTTGTCAAATGTTTTTTCATATATTGTCCATAGGGTTTATCGGTATTGTTTTTTTTGATTTTATTTGATATACTTAATTTTGTACCAATTTATGAGGCACTCCCCATGTGATTTGGGAGAAAGGAGAAAAATCCCTTGTTCTTAACGAGGAACAACGGATTATGTATAAACTATGATTTCAACAAAAGGAAGATATGCACTCCGCTTAATGATTGATTTATCTGTCCATAACTCGGAAAACTACGTTCCCTTAAAGGACATTTCCATGCGGCAGGGAATTTCTGAAAAATACATGGAAATTATCATAAAGGCACTGGTAAACAATAGGCTGATTAAAGGACTCCGCGGCAAAGGCGGCGGCTATAAGCTGACACGCAACCCCTCGGAGTATACGGTAGGAGAAATTTTAGAAGCGGCAGGTGAACAGCTTGCCCCTGTTGCATGTCTGCTTCCAAATGCAGAACCATGCGGCAGAAAAAATAACTGTCCTACCATCGCCATGTGGGAAAAATATAATGCAATAACCCACGATTACTTCTATGGAATTACCTTAGCTGATTTGGCAGGCAATCAAGGGCTGCCTTAAATCCTTACTGTGGCAGCCCCCTTTTTGCTACTCTACATTTTTCAGTGCTTCATCCATCGGAATTCGTTTGATTCTCTTAAAGTCAAATATCATAACAATCAGATAACCGATAAGGACAAAAGTAAACATTTTCAAATATCCCACAGCCTCAAAGTGGAAAGAAATCCAACCGCTGAAGTCTGCCATCATTACCTTCCATGCCTGATTCATAATAGCCGTTCCCAGAAAGACACTGGCAATGCTTGCAACAACAACCCATATGGTAGTGGAAAACATGTAAAGTCCTGCAATTTCTTTATTTTCATAGCCGAGAATTTTTGTCATGGATATGGCATTTTCATTTTTCTCAATTATGATCTTCGTCAAAAGATAAATCAGCACTGCAGACAGCAATGTACATAAAACCTGAAAGTACTGCATGTATGCTCCCATGGAATGGTCGAGCTGGTCACACATTTTTGTAACATCACGTTTCGTGATGACTGTTGCTATATTTTCCTCTGCTATATCACTGATTTCCGTATTGGACATATAGCCCACAAATTCATCCTCCTCAATTTCAAACGTATGGCGGTATGTATTGATTGGCATGAAAACTGCAAGATTCTGGCTTAGGCATTTGTCATAAATTCCTTCAACATAAAATTCATATTGCTTATCCTCGTATTTTTCATCAAGACGAATCGTATCTCCTTCCTTAACGTTATATTTTTCACTGTATGAGGTTGAAATATACACCTTATTGCCGTCAAGGGAATCAAGTCCGCCAATGCTTATGTATTTGCTGTCATCAGAAACTCCATATACCGAAATTTCCTCGTCCATGTTCTCTCCCTTTCTCAGCAGGGCACACATGGCAAACTGTTCCGCATCATCATTTTCCGTACTGACAATGTTACCGTCAGGTGTTTTACAGCTCTTAAGCACATACTGGTATTTTGCAAACATCATATCCTCAGCCTTATCCTGATAGTAATCGAGGGTAGCAGGCATTCCGACTGCCATTGCAAGCAATACCATAATAAATAAGATTCCGACAAAAAGAATGAAATAATTCGGTATGTTCTGAATCATAATTCTAAGACGGAAGCGGTTAAAGAACTTCCATCTTGGAAGCCGCATTGCTTTGCTCCGCTTTTTCTTTTTCAGGTCTTTACGCAGGAATTGAAGTGGTGTGTGCTGCAGCATTTTTGTAATTACAATTAGATTGACCACAATCATCAGCACAATCGGAATAAACGTTGTCTTGAAAAACGCCTCAGGGTTCCAGATCGTTTTATATTCAGGCAGACTATAGCTGTTATAATACATGGAAACAACTACATTTTTAAATAAGGTATATCCAAGTATGTTTCCAACCACCGCCGATATCAGTGTCACAATTACAGGCATGGAAAGATAATGTCTGATTAACTCTCCTTTGCTGTAGCCCGACGCACGCAGTGTTCCAATAGTTGTTGACTCCTGTGCAATCTTATTGCTGATTGTGACCGCAAATATAAATGCGATAATAACAATCAGGATATCAAGAAGCACACCTCCCATTGCCTCATCAGAACCCATATCATCCGTTGCAAAATTGAATGCCGCATTTGCATAACGTGGAATATAATCCTCAATACTTACGCCCTGCTTCATCGCCTCCGTAACAAGCTGCTCCAAAAAATCATCGGACCGCTTCTTTTCCTCCGTCTCATCCGCAGGTGTTTTTTCGTACTTCCATGCGTAGGAATAATGAACCGCATTACTTAAACGGTTGAAGCCCGCCTCCGTCACCATTGCCACATTAAATTTCAATGCGTCAAACATCATGTCCGTATTTTTTTCATGCAGGGTTGCGTAATTTACATATGCAATCAGACCTGTTATTTCGTACTTCTGACCGCTTACGGTAATTGTATCCCCTACCCTGATATCCGAATTGTCCGCATGCATACGGTCAATGCATATTTCATTTTCAGTTTCCGGAAAGCTGCCCTCCATAAGACATGCAAGGTTTATATCCTCCGTTTCCGGAAATACCCTTACTGTTCCGTCAACAGTACCATCGTTATTATTGTCCTCTTCCTCGTTTCTGTAAAAATTTTCATAGAGGCTGACGGGAACCTCACCGCCCTCAATGGCAGCAAGCAAATCATCCCCGGCTTCCCTGCCAAGCTCAAAATGTCCGTCCTCCATTTTATATTCTGTTACTCCATCGTCGGCAGCCTTCATCATGCTTCCGTTTGCCACATACATGCCCGACACAAACCCGATTGTCAAAATCAGGAACAGACTCACCACAAGATATTTACTCCAATCGCCAATAAGCTCTCTTGGAACACGCTTCTCTAAAGGATTTTTTATTTTTCTTCCCATGTCCGTCACTCCTTTACCATTCCAAATCCGCAGCCGATATCTTGTTTTCATTAATATTATTATGACGAACCACACCGTCACGAAGCTTGATTATATGATTTGCCATATGCTTGATTGCCTCGTTATGTGTAACCATGATGATTGTATTTCCGTATTTTTCATTGACATCCTCAATCAGCTTCAATATTTCCTTTGAAGTATTATAATCAAGGGCACCTGTAGGCTCATCGCAAAGTAAAATATCAGGATTTTTGACAATTGCACGCCCGATGGAAACACGTTGCTGCTGTCCTCCTGATAACTGGTTTGGCAGCTTATATCTGTGGTCATAAAGACCAAGCGTATTTAACAGCTCATCAATATCCAGTGGATCGTCCGACAGATAAGCTCCCACCTCAATATTTTCTTTTACATTCAAATTGCCAATGAGATTATACATTTGAAATACATAACCTAAATGCTTTCTCCGATATTGGGTAAGCCTTTTTTCGTCCATATCCTTAAGCTTATCACCATTGATGGAAATATATCCCGAATCGGCACCATCTATCCCGCCGATAATATTAAGTAATGTAGATTTTCCGGAACCGGAAGGTCCGAGGAGCACACAGAATTCTCCCTTTGCAACTGAAAAATTCATTCCACGAAGAACCTCCTGACGTGCCTCTCCACTTCCAAAGCCCTTCTTTAAATCAACAATCTCCAAAAAGTTTTTTTCTTTCTCTGACATAGATACAGCTTCCTCCTCTTTGAACATCATCCATATGATGCTGCATGTTAAGTTTCCAAAGAAAACCCAACACATTTTCTTTGAATGTAAGTTAGTTGTTTATAACTAACTGACTGTATTATATGTCTTCTGTTTATCCCTGTCAAGTAGCCCCGACTAACTTTTTCCCCGAACCACAATCCCCTGCGGAAACTCCAAATGGATACATAATGTCTGCCCCTTATACTCTGCTCCTATAGTTCCATCCATCTGCTCCACAAGGGTCTTTGCAATGGAAAGCCCAAGCCCTGTCCCCTCCCGCGTTGTTTCAACCGTAAAGAAGCGGTCAAACAATCTTCCTAGCTGTATCTCATCCATACCCAAAGCTTTATTGGAAAAGGAAATTCTTCCATTGTCATCCAGACAAACCTTAAGGTCACCGTCGCTGTATTTCAGTGCATTCGTTAGAATATTGTTAAAAATTCTTACAAGTGCAGAGCGGTTTAACCATCCTGTCACCTGTTTATCCGTAATGGTGATTTCAGGTGTAAGACCTCTTGCGTCCATTGCCCCATAAAATCCAAGCAGACATTCCTCTAACACACCCTTCACATCCACTGTTTCCTTTTCAAGATTTTCAGTTGCAAGAATAACCGTGTAGCGGAACAGCTCCTCTGTAAGCTGTTTTAAATTTTCAATCCTGTTTTCTATGTGGGATAAATACACCGCAGCCTTTTCACTTTTTTCTTCCTGCCGGAGCAGCTCCAGATATCCGCATATTGCGGTAAGCGGTGTCCTTAAATCATGGGAGATATTGGTGACTGCATTTTTCAGCTCCTTATCTCCCTGGCAAAACTTATGTCTTTGGCTCCTCAGCTTTTTAAGCTCTACATTGATAGATGCCGCCAGACTTTTTATATACCTGTCGTTACCTGAAACATCAATCAACGTATTTGTTTCCGTCATGAGCCTGTCGGCAAAAGCAGTTTCAATTTCCTTTGCTGACTTTCGCATTAATTCAATTTTTACAATAAGAGCAGCTATCGTCAATGCCATAATGCCGACCAGTACCCACAACCATTGATTCATTCAAACATCCCTACTTTAAATTCTTTTTCTTAAATATCACTACCCCTGCCAGGGTGGTTCCAATTAATATGATACCATCATAGAGCATTATACTGTTTTTCGGATTAAAGGCACAAATCTGAAACAACTGCCCGCTTGGCAAAAAGTCATTCACAAATTCATATACTGCACGTTTTTTCCCCGAAACATAATAAGGATTTTTTTCGTGTTTATCCTCCCTTACGTACTCACCCGTGTCCATATCATAATACGCAAGATCGTCAAAATATTCCGGTGCATCTAATTTCTGCTGCACAAACACGGAAGCAACAATCAGCACAATCATTAAGGCAAGACAAGCTACACTTCCGGCAGCCTTACTTTGTATCAGCATGGCAAAAAGCAATAACAGGGCTGTCATGGCAATTACAAGGAATAAGAGCTTAACGGTTCTTTCAAAAAACTCCCCAAACGTCATATTCACACCAAGCAAAAGACTTCCGAGCCCCCATGATACCATTGCACTTAAGACATATACCATAATATTTGCAGTAATACATACAACCAGTTTAGAAAGATATATGTTGCTCCTCTTATGCCCCACAATCAGCTTATTTCTTATGGTTCCGTCTGAATACTCTGTCCCCACAAACAAGCCTGTAAAAATCGCCATCAGGAACACACAAACCAGGGAACCCACAAAAATCACATCATCCGCTTTTCTGTACTCAACAGGAAGATTTTCATATATTGATGTATTTAGCCTTACATCCCTCCAGCGTGATATGACAAGCACGGCACTAACGAGCACAGAAACAGCCATATATACTTTATATAAGTTGCTTTTAAACAGCCTGTGAAGTTCAGCGGAAAGCAATTTACTCATTGTAGCCACCTCCCACCAGATTAATATAATATTTTTCCAGACTGTCGCCTCGTTCCGTGATGGATAAAATATCACAATTCTTCTTGGCAAGAGCCATTGTAAGCTCCGTCACACTAATTTGACCATATATGTCAGCCTCCGTATCCGATATGATACTATACTCCATGTTTCTTTCATCCATGACACTGCATAACAGCTTCGCATCAGTTACCGTAACTCTCTTACACTTGCGGCATTTCGATTCCAGCTCAGAGGCACTTATCTCCCTGACAATCCTTCCCTTATCAATAAATCCATAATGGGTTGCCAGCTTGGAAAGCTCGTCCAAAATATGGCTGGAAATTAACACCGTTATCTGTTTTTCCCGGTTCAGCTTTAAGATAAGCTCCCGCATTTCCACAATTCCCTGTGGGTCCAATCCGTTCACAGGCTCATCCAAAACAAGGAAATCGGGAGAGCCGCAAAGTGCAACCGCAATTCCAAGCCGTTGTTTCATTCCAAGTGAAAAGTGTTTTACCTTTTTGCCACCTGTGTCTGCAAGCCCCACAAGGGTAAGCAGCTCTTCAATCTGTTCCATGGATGGCACCCCTAATATCCGGTGCTGCTGCATGAGATTTTCCTTGGCTGTCATATTCATGTAAATGGAAGGTGTTTCAACCACGCCTCCCATTCTCCGTCTCATTGCAAAAATACCCGTGTCCGTATTCTTTTTTCCGTACAGCGTATAACTTCCCCGTGTTGGCTCCTGCAAACCACAAATCAAACGGATTAATGTCGTCTTTCCTGCACCGTTTTTTCCTACAAAGCCATAGATTGCACCCTTGGGCACATGCATGCTAAGCCCGTCTAACGCTTTAAAATCCCTGTAATACTTACAAAGCCCGTCTGTCTCTAAACAATATTCCATAAAAATAACTCCTTTCCGTTGGAATAACCGTATTCTACATCCAAACAGTAAAGAAAGCGGTCAAGAAAAGAGTAAAGATTTCGTAAAGATTTACCCCTTAAAACGAAATCCAATTCCCCATACAGCCTCTATATATTCCTTAGGACTTACCTCCCGAAGCTTTTTCCGCAAATTGCTTATGTGCTGCTTTAAGGAGGAATCCGTGCAATCAGGCGTATCCTCACTGATACGATCCAAAATCATGGACTTGGATATTGCATTTCCCTCATTTTGCATAAGCAGCTTTAAAATGGCATGCTCTGTCTTTGTTAGCTTGACAACGTTTCCTGCAACGTTAACCTCATGGTTTCCCATATCCAGCCTAACGTCCCCTGCAGCCAGAACGTCCCCTGTAACACCGTTTCGGCTTTTTCTGAGCTGTACCTTTATCCTTGCCAACAGTTCCCTGATTTCAAAGGGCTTCGTAATATAATCTGCCGCTCCGCCAAGAAGCATGTCCACCTTATCATCCACACCGATTTTGGCACTTACCACAATAACAGGCACTGCTCCGATTTTAGGTAAAAGTGCCTCCCCTGACAAGCCCGGCAGCATCAGGTCAAGCAAAATAACATCAGGCGTTTGACGTTCCAGCAAAAGCAGTGCCTCGGTTCCTGAATATGCCTGCACCGTCTCGTATCCCTCATTGCTTAATGCTTCTTTCAGCATATCTCCAATATATACATCATCATCTATAATCATTATCTTACTCATTTGCCAAGCCCTCCAGCCCAAACATCATCTATTCCATTTTGTATCCTTTGCCGTCATATGTCAAGCCGAAAAGAACCAATCCGCAAAACGCAAAACCCGCCACACCAAGGTATTCCTTAGTGCGGCGGACTCTATTTCAAATATTCCTTTTTACATATTTGCTTACTCTACATCCTGCAATGCTGCAAAGCCAGTCTCACCTGTACGGACCTTGACAACCTGCTCCACATTGTAAACGAAAATCTTTCCATCTCCAATATGTCCTGTGTAGAGTGTCTTCTTTGCCGTTTCAATTACCTGCTCCACAGGTATTTTGCTTACGACAACCTCAATCTTAACCTTTGGAAGGAGTGTTGCATCAAGCTCAACACCACGGTACATTTCTCCTGCACCCTTCTGAATGCCACATCCCATTACCTGTGTCATGGTCATACCCGTTACACCAAGCTCATTTAAGGCACGACGGAGCTTCTCATATCTTGAAAGCTTAGCAACAATAACAATCTTATAAATTCCCGTTGCAGATGCCACAGGTGCCTGTGCAACCTTAACTGCCGCATCAATCTGGGCAGGAGACGCATTTTCATATTCCTCAACACCTAAATCGGTATTCTCATTTTCATCCATGATGTTTGAAATATCCATGAGTGAAAATCCTGCATAAGCAGATGGAAGACCATGCTCTGTAGCGTCAAGACCTACGATTTCCTCCTCCTCACTTACACGGAGTCCAAATATAAGCTTGATTAAATAAAATGTAATGGTAATTGCAACAGCCGTAAATGCAATAATCGCAAACATACCAATCAACTGTGTACCAAGCAGCTTAAAGCCGCCTCCGTAAAAAAGTCCTTTATCAACAATCTGGTTTGCACCAAAGAACTTACCATCACCATATCCCCTTGCAAATGCCGGTGCCGTATCCGTTGCAAACAAACCGACTGCAATGGTTCCCCAGATACCGTTCAGCATATGTACTGCTACCGCACCGACAGGGTCATCGATATGAAGCTTGTAGTCCAAAAGCCATACACCAAATATGACAAGTACACCTGCCACAGCTCCGATAATAACGGAACCGAGGGCGTCCGTCACATCGCAGGATGCCGTGATTGCCACAAGACCTGCAAGTGATGCATTGAGACACATGGAAACATCAGGCTTACCATATTTCACCCATGTAAATACCATACACACTACTGTTGCAATTGCTGGAGCAATTGTTGTCGTTACAAATATGGAGCCAAGCTCACCAACGGATACTGCTGCCGCTCCGTTAAAACCATACCAGCCTAACCAGAGTATAAATACGCCCAGTGCTCCAAGTGGGAGGTTGTGTCCCGGAAAAGCATTTACCTTTGTTACCTTGCCACTCTTATCTTTTTTAAACTTTCCGATACGCGGTCCAAGAATTTTTGCACCAATCAATGCACAGACACCACCAACCATGTGGATACAGGTTGACCCTGCAAAATCATGGAAGCCTCTTTCTGCAAGCCATCCGCCGCCCCATACCCAGTGTGCTTCAATCGGATATATCAGACCTGAAATCACTGCTGAATACACACAGTAGGATAAAAACTTGGTTCTTTCTGCCATGGCACCTGATACAATGGTTGCCGTAGTCGCACAGAACACTAAGTTAAACACAAAGTTTGACCAGTCAAAGCTCTCATAAGCCGTAAAGATATCAAAGCCCGGCTTGCCAATCAGTCCTGCCAGATCCTCACCGAGCAAAAGACTGAAACCAATCAGGATGAACATCACAGTACCAATACAAAAGTCCATCAGGTTTTTCATAATAATATTACCGGCATTTTTCGCCCGCGTAAAACCTGTCTCCACCATTGCAAAGCCTGCCTGCATCCAGAATACTAATGCGGCACCTATTAAAAACCAGACGCCGAAAATGTTGTCAGATACAAACTGCATAATTTCTTCTGTCATAATTTTCTCCTCCTTTAAAATAAAAAAGTGATGCAAGCAGGGTCTTCAACCTTTATCATATGCCCCATTGCATCACTTTCTTTATTAACTTTATTCTATTTCCATCGGGTAATTGTTGTCAAAGCATGCCCTGCAGATTGGCAGGTCTCCCACCATGGTCTGCAAATCCTCAACCTTCATATAACCCAGTGTATCAGCTCCTATGAGCTGTCTGATTTCCTCCTCGGAACGCGAGGAAGCAATCAGTTGTTTATTTGACGGAACATCCGTACCAAAGTAACACGGGTGAAGAAACGGCGGTGAGCATATTCTTACATGTACCTTATCTGCACCTGCCTTCTTCAGCATATGTATCAAATTGGCAATGGTCGTTCCCCTTACAATTGAATCATCTACAAGCACAATGCTTTTATTTTTTACCGCCGACTCAAGGACGCTCAGCTTCATTCTCACGCCTGCTTCCCGCTCCTTTTGTGTGGGTTTTATAAATGTCCGTCCTACATAGCTGTTTTTGTAAAATGCCTGACAATAAGGAATTCCTGATGCATTTGCATATCCAAGTGCTGCTGCTATTCCTGAATCAGGAACCCCTGCAACAACATCTGCATCAACCGGATATGCTTTTGCAAGTGCCTCACCTGCCTTAAGTCTGGCATCATAGACTGAAATGCCATCAAGCCGGCTGTCTGGTCTTGCAAAATAGATATATTCAAAAATACAGTGTGCCTGTTTTTCCTGACACAGGGATGTATCCGATGCGATTCCTTCTTTCGTTACCGTCACCAGTTCTCCCGGACGAACGTCCCTCACAAATGAGGCACCAATGGCAGTCAGTGCACAGCTTTCAGAGGTTATAATATATGCATCATCCTTTTTACCGATACAAAGAGGCTTTAACCCCAAAGGGTCCCTCACGCCAATCAGCTTTCTCGGACTTGCAATTACCAAACCGTATGCTCCCTTGATTTTTTCTGCCGTCTTAACGATTGCCTCCTCCACGGAATCCGTTGTAACTCTCTGTCTCGCAATCAGGTAGGCAATGACCTCCGAATCAGTTGTAGTATGAAATATGGCTCCCGTCATTGCAAGCTCCTCACGAAGCTGCTCCGTATTGATTAGGTTGCCGTTGTGTGCCAGTGCCAATGTTCCCTTAATATAATTCAGAACAAGAGGTTGGGCGTTATTTAAAGTGGTCTCGCCCGTTGTCGAGTACCTTACATGACCTACACCGATATTTCCTTTCAGGGAAGCCATTGTGCTTTCCCGGAATACCTCGCTTACCAGTCCCATGCCTCTTTGCACATTGACATTGCCCTTGGGTCCGCTGGTGTCTGAAACCGCAATACCGCAGGACTCCTGCCCCCTGTGCTGCAGGGCCGATAATCCGTAATAGATACGTTGTGTAACATCATCGCCTGAAATATCATATATTCCAAAAACGCCACATGCCTCTTTTATCCTTTCATCCTGTTCCATAATGTCCTCCAAAGAACTAAAAGGTTCTTTCACTATATATCGAAAAGAAGCTTTTCGTAAGTTGGATATGGTAATACCTCATCAGGAATCAGTGCCTCAATTTCGTTTGCACGTGTTGCAAGCTCATCCATTTTAGGAAGAACCTTGTCTCTGCATGCATCTGCTGCCTCCTGCATATCCCCGATTGCAAGTGTTGCCTCCGTTACTTTCTTAAGCTGGGCAACATTTTCGGTAATAAACTCGTATGCATCCGTAAGCTTGCTTACAAGTGCCTCCTCGGCAGACATGGAAAGTGTCGGCATAAATGCCTTTTTACCTGCTGCATTTGCGGCTATTGTTCCGGCATAGATTGAGACAGATGGTAAAAAGTCCTTTGTAAGCATGTCAGCCATTGTACGTGCCTCTATTCCTATGGTCTTAACATAGTTCTCAAGAAGAATTTCATATCTTGCAAAGATTTCTTCCTTTGTAAAGATGCCATGCTTTGTGAAAAGCTCAACATTTTTATCTTCAATAAACTTAGGAAGGCAGTCAGGTGTTGTCGGAAGATTATATAAGCCTCTTGCCTCTGCTTCCTTAATCCACTCATCCGTATATCCGTTACCGTTAAATATAACCTTCTTGTGCTTTTTAATAGCACGCTTGATAAGCTCATGCACTGCATGCTCCATATCCTCAGGCTTCGTTCCCTCAAGCTCATGGTAGAACTGCTCTAATGCTTCGGCAACAGCAGTATTCAGGATTACATTCGGATTTGAAACCGATGCCGATGAGCCAAGCATACGGAACTCAAATTTATTTCCCGTAAATGCAAACGGTGATGTACGGTTTCTATCTGTATTATCCTTAAAGAAATGAGGAAGTACATGTGCCCCCGTCTCAAGCTGAACCTTTTCCTGCTTTCCAAAATATGTATCACTTTCAATTGACTGAAGGACTGCCGTAAGCTCATCTCCAAGGAAAATTGAAATGATTGCAGGAGGTGCCTCATTTCCACCAAGTCTGTGATCATTACCTGCTGAGGATGCCGCAATTCTCATCAAATCAGAATAATCGTCAACCGCCTTTATAACTGCCATAAGAAATACTAAAAATTGTATATTTTGTGCAGGTGTTCTTCCCGGATTCAGAAGATTCACACCATCATTTGTCGATACAGACCAGTTATTATGCTTGCCGCTTCCGTTAATTCCCTCAAACGGCTTCTCATGTAAAAGACATTTCAGTCCATGTTTTTCCGCTACTTTCTTCATGGTATCCATCGTAAGCTGGTTATGGTCTACGGCAACATTTGCCGTTTCAAATACTGGTGCCATCTCATGCTGTGCAGGTGCTACCTCATTGTGCTTTGTCTTTGCAGGAATACCATACTTCCAAAGCTCCCTGTCAAGGTCATGCATGAATGCTGCAATTCTAGGCTTTATGGAACCAAAGTAATGATCCTCCATCTCCTGTCCTTTTGGAGCAGGTGCACCAAACAAGGTTCTGCCACAGAACACAAGATCCTTTCTCTTATTATAAAGCTCCTTATCTACAAGAAAATACTCCTGCTCAGGTCCTATTGTTGTTGATACGCCTGTTACCGTATCATTTCCGAGAAGACGAAGTATCTTGACTGCCTTCTCACTTAACACCTCCATGGAACGAAGGAGCGGTGTCTTTTTGTCAAGTGCCTGACCTCCGTATGCACAGAAGGCTGTCGGAATGTAAAGTGTACCGTCCTTGATAAATGCAGGTGAGGTAGGATCCCATGCCGTGTAACCTCTTGCCTCAAAGGTTGCACGAAGTCCGCCTGACGGAAAGCTTGATGCATCAGGCTCACCCTTTACAAGCTCCTTACCTGAAAATTCCATAATCACCTCTCCATCACCTGACGGCTGGATAAAGCTGTCATGCTTTTCTGCCGTAAAGCCCGTCATCGGCTGGAACCAGTGTGTATAATGCGTTGCTCCGTTTTCAACTGCCCACTCCTTCATTGCAACTGCAACAGAGTTTGCAACATCGAGCTCCAAATGCGTTCCGTTTTCAATTGTCTTTTTAAGAGCCTTATACATATCCTTCGGCAGCTTCGTTCTCATTACCTTATCGTTAAAAACTAAACTTCCATATAATTCAGGTATTTCATTTGTCATATCAATTCTCCTTCCTAATTCCTTAACAAAAAAATAGCGCCTTAGAGTGATACCCTCTAAAGCGCCTTTGCTTTTATACAAGGAATTATACACCTAAATTTTCGGTTGTCAATCCCTTTTTTTAAAAAATTTTAATTCAGCTTTCTTCATGTTCTTCTTCACATTTTGCCTCCATGTCCTGATCAGTACAATATCTTTTACGGGCATTTAGCTCACTTATTTTCACCCGAAGCCTGACTCTAACCGGCAAAAGCAGCGTTGCAAGGAAAATACCGTAAAGCAGACTTAATGCAGCAACAGCAACGTCAGAGCCTATGGAAATGGTATTGCCCAAATCATGAAGCACAAAAACAAAATAAAACAAAAATGTTACCAAACCGCCAAATACGAGTGATTTAATAGCAAGCCAGACAGCATTCTCCGCCCGTTCGTATACATCAACCTGTCCGTGCTGTTCCTTTTTGAATGCCAGTACAAATGCATGAAAAAAATCCTTAAATAACCCTGCTGCAAGTAAAAACATAACCAGTATTACCGTGATAAAAATCAGAGTAGGAAAATCAAGGTAATAAACGATGGAAAGTCCATGCGTCACCAGCGAGACTGCCAGCATGGCAATCACCATAAATATGGCAAAGCCATATGTAATGGCATACACGCTTTCTTTCTTTTTCTTGTTTTCGTTTTCCTCAATTAGACGTATCATATTTTCTTCTGCCCTCCTTGAATAATGATCCTCAGGAAGCCGCTCGCCTGATAAAAGCTCATTGACATTTATTTTGATTTCCTCACAAAGAGGTATCATCAGTCCAACATCAGGCATACCCTTGCCACATTCCCACTTCGATATGGTTCTGTCGCTGATATCCAGCTTATCGGCAAGCTGCTTCTGGGTAAGTTTTTGTTCCTTCCGCATCTCGGCTATAAATTTACCAATTTTAACCTGATCCATCACAAAATCCTCCTTTCAGACTGCAGAATACAATATGTATGGGAAAAACACAATTCATGCTTCGTAGAATCTGCTCCACGAATCATGGAATTCCTTATTTTATGCCGTTTTCACAAGCTTTATCTCCAAACTATTTTTTCAGTGTATTCATATATTAGCACCTATCTTTTTTTCCACTTCTTCCGTTTTCGTCTTGCCTTTTGTCCGTTTTCAATGCGGTACTGGTTGATACGTTCCGCAATGGAATTATAGTCACGTTCAAACAGCTCATTGCACATTTGAACCTTAAGGATATCAGGCTCAATTCTTTCATATATTTTATCTATCACAAATTGCTTGCTTTTGTCCTTATACTTGGGCATGGCATTCAGTTCCTGAATATGTGCCAGCTCAGGTCTCCACATAAAAGTAAGCTGCCTTTTTAAATCCGCCTTCGGTGCCTGCTGCATCTGCCGCAGCATGTAAAAATCGGCTCCGTCCTCCATCTCATCTATTGTAATGATTCCCCACCACTCCGGAACATGCTCCACAATATGATGGGCATGCTTTGAGCCTACCGCCACGATGTTATAATCAAAAAATGTATCGTAGTCCTTCACCTGCCGGTCAAGCCTTGCATATGTATCCGCATCACTTTTTATCTCAATTCCCACAAATGCATTCTCGGTTATCATAACCACATCTGCCCTTGATTTTCCCATATTCTTTTCTTCCAGTATACGAACTCTGCCAAAGTGTTCCTCCAAATACTCAAACAGAGGTTCACGGATATCCTTATCGTAAAGCATATTATTTTTCCTTTCATATGTAATCGCAACGAACGTTGTACAATACAGACGATATCAACGCAAGGCACGCTTTCGCTACTTGTCGCACGTAGCGGTACATAAGGTGACAAAATACGTCACCTAAGTACCGACGGCTCCAAAGTACCTGCTTATGATATCCTCTGTATTGTACAACTGAGCATCAGTAATTTAATTTGCATTATTACAAATAGGTAATTGCGAAATGTAATATTATCGAAAAGTAGTTGTATAATATAGACAATATCACAAACAAGGCATTGTGGAGCCGTCGGTACTTAGCGAGGTATGTCCTGAGGTGGCTGCGGAGCAGACGGAGTCCTGAGGACAATGGCATTTTATGTACCGTTACGTGCGACACATAACGAAAGTGTGCCTTGTGGTGATTTGTCTATATTGTACAACGGACGTTTTCAAAAGACAGAATTTCACAATTGCTTATTATTATAAATTTAAAAAGGAGACCCTCAAAATACAGTTTTCCAACGAGTCTCCTTTTTATATTCATATGGTTAAGAGTTACAGGTTTTCTTTTATCTGCCTGTAAATTCCCTCAGCGTCAAGCCCGTACTTCTGAAGTAATTCAAGTGCAGGTCCTGACTCACCAAACGTATCCTTTACACCAATCCTTGTAAGCCTTGTCGGGCACTGTCCGGAAAGTACCTCAGCCACCGCACTTCCAAGCCCTCCGATTATGGAGTGCTCCTCTACGGTAAATACCCGCCCTGTAGCTTTTGCAGCCTCGACAACCAGCTTTTCATCTATCGGCTTTATTGTATGAATATTGATAACCTGAGCGTCAATTCCATCAGCAGCAAGCTGTTCTGCCGCCGCAAGTGACTCAGACACACAAAGTCCCGTTGCAATAATTGTTATATCCTTACCTTTTCTAAGCTCTACTCCTTTTCCGATTTCAAACTTGTATGAAGCCTCATCGTTGATAACAGGAACCGCAAGCCTGCCAAATCTTAAATAGCATGGTCCCTCATACTCATATACCGCCTTTACAGCCGCACGTGCCTCAACATCATCACATGGGTTTATGACAACCATACCCGGAATCGTTCTCATAAGTGAGATATCCTCGTTACATTGATGGGTTGCTCCATCCTCACCTACAGAAATACCTGCATGGGTTGCTCCTATTTTTACGTTCAGATGCGGATAGCAGATGGAGTTTCTCACCTGCTCAAATGCCCTGCCTGCCGCAAACATTGCAAATGAACTCATAAATGGTACATATCCGCAGGTTGACATTCCTGCTGCGATGCCTGCCATATTTGCCTCGGCAATGCCGCAGTCAATATGTCTGTCCGGAAATGCCTTTTTAAAAATTCCCGTCTTTGTTGCCGCCGCAAGGTCAGCATCCAAAACGACAAGATTGTCATGTTCTTTTCCAAGCTCGACTAACGCATTTCCATAGCTGTCCCTGGTTGCTATCTTATCTCCTAACATAATGCGTCACCTGCCTTTCCAAGCTCTTCCATCGCCTGTGTGTACTCCTCCTCATTTGTTGCCTTTCCATGCCAGCCAGCCTGATTTTCCATAAATGATACACCTTTTCCTTTTACCGTGTTTGCGATAATTGCCGTAGGCATACCCTTTGTTTTTTTTGCTTCCTTAAATGCCTTGTCAATCTCATTAAAATCATTTCCATTTATGGTTATCACATGGAAATTGAACGCCTTAAATTTTTCGTCAAGCGGATATGGAGAACATACATCCTCAACGGTTCCATCTATCTGAAGATTATTATTATCCACTATCACAAGAAGATTATCCAATTTTCTGTGTCCTGCAAACATGGCTGCTTCCCATATCTGTCCTTCCTGTATCTCACCGTCACCGCAAAGACAATACGTTCTGTAAGACTTACCTCCCATTTTGGCGGCAAGTGCCATGCCAACTGCCGTGGAAAGTCCCTGTCCCAATGAGCCTGATGACATATCCACACCCGGAATATGCTTCATGTCAGGGTGCCCCTGAAGTATGGCTCCCACATGTCTTAAATTCTTAAGCTCCTCCTTAGGGAAAAAGCCCTTGAGGGCAAGTGCCGAATAATAACCAGGAGCCGTATGTCCCTTTGAGAGCACAAAGCGGTCTCTGTTTTCATCCTTTGGATTTGCAGGGTCCACATTCATTTCCTCAAAATATAAATAAGCAAAAATATCTGCCGCTGACAGTGAACCGCCCGGATGTCCGGATTTTGCACTGTGAACGGAAGTAACGATTCCCTTGCGGATTTCGTTTGCAGTTTTTTGAAGACTAAGCATGTCCATTTTAAAATCTTTCCTTTCCTGTTGAAATTCATAATCTGTCAATTCTATTTTAACCCTTTTTTTCTTTCCAAAAGCATTATACTACACCTTGTCAACCATTACATTAGTTTATTGCCAAAAGAACACAAAAAACCGCAAGTGTAATAATGATGTAAAGCGACAAAACGCAGGATATGACATCCTGACTTTTTTCTCCTTTGACGTAAACGGAAAGAAGAAAGCTTGGTGGCAGCATGAAATATAAAATCATGGACAAGGTAAGTGCTCTTGTAAATGTAATGAAACTGCCAAAAATGAGGAACGCCAGCAAAAAGGTTACTCCGATTACCAGCACTCTTTGTATAATAATCAGCAACGCATCCTTGATTGTTTCCTTTGATATATTCATGCCATATCCTAAGCTTATGAGGATTACGGGCGTAAGCGGTGCGGAAAGCATATCAACTAACCCACCATAAGCATCCCCTGCCTTTGAATTTACCAGCATGGTGCCAAGCCCTGACACCCCGCATATCAGCCCCGTAACCGCCGCTATCAGTGTTGGGGTGGTAAGCATACTTTTTATGAGGCTTTTCTTTTCCCCACTACTCTCTGACCTGCCTGCATACCTTTCAATCATGGTAATCCAAATGGTAAATCCAAATATTGCACCTGCCAAATCAATTGTCGCAATGTGATACAGGTTTTCTGTTCCCACGAGCACCTCCGCAAGTGCATATCCGAACATTCCGCCCTCAAAGGTTGTCGTGACATATGGTATATAATCCGAGTATTCCTTTTTGTAAAGTTTTTTTGTTCCAAAGCCGATGCCAAAGCCTGCTACAAGTACAAACATGGTAAGGCAGAA
This sequence comes from Bacteroides sp., assembly GCA_023666705.1. Taxonomy (GTDB): domain Bacteria; phylum Bacillota; class Clostridia; order Lachnospirales; family Lachnospiraceae; genus Coprococcus_C. The sequence continues at coordinate 95,724 of JAMPBO010000003.1, read as the reverse complement.
AATAAAAATTGCATCCCTGCTGAAGCTTGCCGTTGCGAGTGCATTAAAAATAACCACAGGTAAAAATACATTGGAAGCAATGCTTTTCATTCCTGCTATGGTATCCTTCGATACAAACTGTATTTTATTCAGAAAAACACCAACAAAAATCAGTACAATAACCGGTACAAGTGCTCTTGCCATATCATACCCCTTTTCTTTAAACATCAGCCCATTCCAAATTTGCTTTCAGCAAATGGGCTGACGCTACATGTCAAGTTTTCATAGAAAACTTGACACAGTTCTTTTGTTATATTTAAGATGAAATCAAAAATTAACCGGATTTTATATATGTATTATCATGTTTTTTTCAGTCAACTTTCTATCTGCAAAGTATAACATAAACCATAAAATTATACAATGTCACTGCCAAATTAAGAACATTTACTTTTGACACTACAATTCTCTCTTTAAGAAGAAAACCGGTATTCCATGATTTGGCAAATGGGGAATTTTATTGAAAAAGAACTTCAGTTAATGATATAATATTCAAATCATTTATAGAAAATTTTATCAGCTTTATTTGGAGAATATATAAAAAATTCAGCGAATGGAAAAAGGAGATTACGATATGCTTAAAATCGGAAGTCATGTTAGTATGGGTGGGAAGGATATGATGCTTGGCTCGGTCAGGGAGGCACTTAGCTATGGTGCAAACACATTTATGCTTTATACGGGTGCACCGCAAAACACGAGGCGGAAGGATGTGTCAGAGCTTAAGGTGAATGAAGCGTGGGCACTGATGAAGGAAAACGGGCTTGAGGAATTCATTGTACATGCCCCTTATATCATAAATCTTGCCAACACGGTTAAGGATGAGACTTACAGGATTGCCATGGAATTTCTTGCGGTAGAGCTTAAGCGGACAAGGGCAATGGGCTCAAAGGTATTGGTTTTACATCCAGGCTCCCATGTTTCTGCAGGTGTTCCTGCAGGAATTGCCCAGGTAGTAAAGGGGTTAAATGCGGTGTTAAGTAACGATACGGACGTGTATGTTGCCCTTGAAACAATGGCAGGCAAAGGAAGCGAGCTTGGAAGAAGCTTTGATGAGCTTGCCATGATTTATGACGGTGTGGTACACAACGACAAACTCCGTGTTTGCTTTGACACATGCCACACCAGTGATGCCGGATATGACATCATACATGATTTTGACGGTGTAATGGAGCAGTTCGACAAGGTAATCGGAAAAGACCAGATTGCCGTGTTCCACATAAACGACAGCAAAAATGCTCCCGGTGCGGCAAAGGACAGGCACGAAAATATTGGCTTTGGAACAATAGGCTTTGATGCACTTATGAAGGTTATTACATGTAAAGATTTTGAGGATGTTCCAAAAATCCTTGAAACCCCATATGTAAAAGACCCGATGGATGCAAAAAAATCATATCCGCCATATAAGCAGGAGATAGAAATGATTCGAACAGGTGTATTTAATCCTGAACTGATAAATGAAATATTGAAAGAACATGCATAATACTATGATAACTCCTAAGCAAAAAATACCAGATACTCAGCAGCTTAGGAGTTATTTTTATCTTCCACTTTCCCCAGCTTATGAATATAAGAAAGCCCCAGCGGCATAGTCAGCACAAATGTAAACACGTCCGCAACAGGCTGTGCAATCTGTATTCCAAACAATTGAAACCAGTAGCTGAATAAAATCAAAATCGGTATAAAGCACACACCACTCCTCAGCATCGATACATAGGACGCCTTTTTATTTTCACCAATGCTCTGAAACAGCATGGATGTACATATAGATACAGGTTGTATAAACAATGCCAGCATCTGATACCGGAGTGCCACCGTGCCGATTTCGATTACTGTCTGGTCATCCCTGAAAATACCGACAAGATTTCCCGACAAAATAATTCCTATTATTGCAAGGATGCCAAGTATTACCTCCGATGATACCCATGTAAAATAAAATGCCTTTTTTACCCTTTCATATTTGCCTGCACCATAGTTAAATGCAGCAACAGGCTGAAAGCCCTGTCCGATTCCCAGTCCGACTGCAAATATAAAGAAGCATATTCTGTTTACAATTGACATGGCTGCCACTGCCTCATCGCCGTAGTTTCCTGCCATACCGTTTAAAACCATTGTGGAAATACTGGTAAGTCCCTGCCTTAAAAGGCTTGGGAAGCCTGTTTTCATAACAAGAACAACCATCCCAACATTGGCACATGCAAGGCTTAAGCTAAGCCTGCTCTGTGTTTTTCCCCTTAAGAACATACTTAAAAGTATGAGAAAGCTGACACATTGGGATACCGCCGTCGATATACCTGCCCCTGCGATTCCAAGGTCAAATATGAATATACAGATTGGGTCAAGTGCAATATTGATAATTCCGCCAAGCGTCAACCCTATCATGGACAGATAGGCTTTCCCTTCATACCTCAAAATGTTATTAAGAACAAAGCTGCCCATGGACACAGGTGCCGCCATCAAAATATATTTCCCATAATCCTTTGCATAGGGAAGAATTGTGTCCGTGCTTCCAAGCACCTTCATAAGCGGCGTTATAAAGCAAAGTCCCAAAATGGTTACTGCAATACCTGCGATAATGGCAGCAAAGAAACTTACGGATGCATATTTTGTTGCACTGTCTGCATCCTTATCCCCAAGCCGTCTTGCAACAATACTTCCCGCACCGTGACCAAACATAAATCCAAGTGCCTGATTGATTGCCATAAGCCCAAAAACCACACCTACGGCACCGCTTGCACTATTTCCCAGCTTACCAACAAAATAAGTATCCGCCATGCTGTAGATGGTAGTGACCATCATACTGATAATCGTTGGTATTGCAAGTCTTGTAACAAGCTTTGCCACAGGGGTATTTACCATCTTATCGTAATGTGCGGCACTTGCCGCCTCTTTATCGTTCTTATTCATATCTCTACCGCCAATATCTTCTTTGTATCTCTTTATATTTTCAATTTCATGCTTTAAAAGTACCGTATTGAAGTACCGGTATGCCGCCTGCCGCTATACCTCGTAATCCATACACAGTCTGATTTCCGTAAACGGTCTTACATACGTATTTGCAACATTTACATGTTCAGGATGACTTTGATATCCCGCAAGTGCCTCCGCATCCACAAGAACGCTGTCAAGCATAACGTCTGCATTTGACGACCCTAACGGATTAATTATAATTTTAATATCCTCAAGACCTTGGATTTTTCCTTTCAGTCCTTCCAAATTCTTTTTCATATCATTCAGTATCTTTTTCTTTTCATCTCCATTAAGGGTCTCCTTAAGCTTCCATAAAATAACATGCTTTACCATTTTATATCCTCCAATCAATAGCCATAAGCAAAACATTACTTTTGTGAACTTCCGTTGTACAACTAAGTTTTGGAAATCGTGCATTTTACTCATCACTGTATTCAATCAATATTTTAAGATAGCCATTTTTTTATGTCAAGGGATAAAGTCCCTTGCTTTACTATTATTTCCCATATCAGTATTCCTCCTCTTCCACTTTCTCGGCGATATCATTTACCGGCTCCTCCAAGCCTTCAATTACAATATGGTTTTTCTGTGCATAATCCCACAATGCCGCATGGATTGCTTCTTCCGCCAGCAAGGAGCAATGTACCTTCACGGGCGGAAGTCCATCCAACGCTTCCATTACAGCTTTATTTGTAACCTCCAATGCTTCCTGAATGGTTTTTCCTTTTACCAGCTCTGTTGCCATACTGCTTGTTGCCACTGCTGCACCGCATCCAAACGTCTTGAACTTAACATCCTGAATTATACCCTCGTCGTCTATATCAAAATACATACGCATAATATCACCGCATTTTGCATTTCCGACTGTACCGACTCCACTGGGATTTTCTATTTCGCCTACATTTCTTGGATTATTAAAATGGTCCATTACTTTTTCACTATACATTTTACACTTTCTCCTTCTTTCATTGAAATGCATTTAGGCAATTGCAAAATTCTTGCTTGTGATATTGTCTATATTATACAACTACTTTTCGATAATATGCCATTTCATAATTGCCTATTGAAATGCTTTTTTAATCTTGGTTCTTTATAAAATCTTCATATAACGGAGACATACCACGCAGTCTTTCCACGATTTTTTTTGTTTCTTCCACCACAAAGTCAATCTCCTCCAACGTGGTTTCCTCTGACAGGCTAATCCGCAGGGAGCCATGTGCAATCTCATGCTGAAGTCCAATTGCAAGAAGTACATGGGAAGGATCCAGCGAACCGGATGTACATGCAGAACCGCTTGAGGCACATATTCCCAATTGATCTAATAAAATTAACAACGATTCACCCTCAATGAATCGGAAACAGAAGCTGGCATTATTGGGAAGCCTGTCTGTCCTATGTCCATTCAATCTTGTATATGGTATTTCTGATAAAACCCGTTCTATCAGGTGATCACGCAATGTTATCTCCTTTTCTGTCTTATCTTCCATCCTTTCTCCTGCAAGCTGTGCCGCCTTACCAAAGCCCACAATGCCGGGAACATTTAATGTCCCTGCTCTCCTGCTTCGTTCCTGTGCTCCGCCATGAATAAAAGAACGAATTTTTACACCCTTGCGAATATAAAGAATACCAATGCCTTTTGGTCCATTAAATTTATGACCACTTGCGGAAAGCATGTCTATATTCATATCATTCACATTGATTGAAATATGCCCATATGCCTGTACCGCATCCGTATGGAACAACACACCATGCTCATGTGCAATTTTTCCAATTTCGGCAATTGGCTCTATTGTTCCTATTTCATTATTCGCAGTCATAATTGATATCAAAATAGTATCCGGACGGATGGCTGCTTCCAGCTCTGTAAGCGATATTTTTCCGTCTTCGTCCACATCAAGGCAGGTAATTTCATATCCCTGCTTCTCTAAATACTCACAGGTATGCAAAATGGCATGATGTTCTATTTTGCTGGTTATAATATGCTTTCCCCTTGAAGAATACGCCTCTGCCGCCGCCTTTAATGCCCAGTTATCCGACTCACTGCCGCCACCTGTAAAATAAATTTCTTCCACATTTGCCCCAATTAATTTTGCAGCCTGTGTTCTCGCATAGTCAACCGCTTTTTTCCCTTCTCCCGCAAAACTATATACAGCAGACGGATTAGAGTATATCTCCCTGAAAAAAGGAAGCATTTCATTTAACACCTCCTCACTTACCTGCGTGGTTGCCGCATTATCCAGATAAATCAGTTTATTCATACTGTTATGCCTTCTTTCTAACATATATTTTATTACAAAATTTAACTTAAACTTGTAGTGCATTATTCCTATTTAATATATAGGTTTAATATGATTTATTGTTGTAATTATACCCCCAACATATTACAACTGTCAATAGACGAATTTTACAGGATTGTCCCTCCGCCTGCTACAAGGTCCCCATCATATAATACCAATGCCTGTCCCGGTGTCACTGCCCTCTGCGGCTTAGAAAAAACACATTCATACTTATCAGGTCCCACCTGCCGCACCGTACATTCTGCACCCTTGTGATTATAGCGTATCTTCCCCAGGTAGGTTTTATTTTCTGATAAATCAGCCTCCGACATATAATTTACTTGGGATATATACACCTTTTCCGACAAATTATCCTCTAATTTCCCAATTACGACTTCATTCGTATGCGGCTTAATTTCAATCACAAATGCAGGATAACCGAGGGACAAACCGAGCCCTTTCCGCTGCCCGACTGTATAGTGGATAATTCCACGATGGGTCCCTAGTACACGTCCCTGTGTATCTACAAAATTACCTGCCTCTGATTTTACGCCTGTGGTTTCCTCTATATAGGATGCGTAATCGCCATCTGGCACAAAGCATATCTCCATGCTGTCCGGCTTTTGTGCTACGGAAAGCCCTATTTCATTTGCGATTTCCCGTACTTTCTCTTTTGTATACCCGCCTATGGGCATCAAGGTCCTCGAAAGCTGTTCCTGCGTCAGATTATACAAGGCATAGCTCTGATCCTTTTGGACAGTTACCGATTTTTCGATTGTATAGCGTCCATTTTCCAGCTGACGTATTTTTGCATAATGTCCTGTTGCAATATAATCTGCCCCAATTTCCATGCTTCGCTGCAGCAGCGATTCCCATTTTACATATCTGTTACAGGCGATACATGGATTTGGCGTACGTCCAGCCTGATATTCCCGTATAAAATAATCAATGACATTTGTTTTAAACTCATGCTTAAAATTCATCACATAATGTGGAATGTTTAATACATCTGCCACTCTCCTTGCATCCCAAACGGCACTAAGCCCGCAACAGCCACCTTCCAGCTCCAGCCTTTGCTGCTCCTCATCCTGCCAAATCTGCATTGTCACGCCGATTACATGATAGCCCTGCTCCTTTAATAAATAAGCAGCCACGGACGAATCCACGCCACCGGACATACCCACAACCACTGTTTTCTGATTCTTCATTCCTTTACCTCACAAGTATTGAACGTCAGCCCATTCCAAATTTGCTTTCAGCATATGCTCCGATTTACTTTTGTAAATCGAAAACTCATGGGCTGACTTCTGTCTCGGCAGCTTTTCCACCAGACATACTGCATATCAAATTACATATTGGTCAGTTAAAAGTTCATTTTGCCATTCCAGCATATCCCCCAATGTAATTCCTTCCAATACTTCATTGATAGCCATATCCAGTTTTTCCCACAACCGAAAGCTGACACATGTACCCTTGTTTTCACAGGCAATTCCATTTTCTCCCACACAATCTGTCGGTGACATATCCCCTTCCACAGTCTTTAAAATTTGTCCGACCGTGTATTCTTCAGGCTTATATTTTAGGACATACCCTCCATGTGCTCCCCTGATGCTTTTTACCAGTGCTGCCTTATGCAGTACTGCAACAATTTGCTCCAGGTACTTTTCAGATATATGTTGTCTTTTGGCAATATCCTTCAATCTTACAGGTTCACCATTGTTGTATATTGCCAAATCAAGCATCAGTTTTATTGCATTTTTTCCTCTTGTCGATATCCTCATAAAATCTCCTTTTCCATAAGCTATGTGCCTATATAAATTCGGACAATACCGTCAATTGCCACAGGCTCCAATAAAAAACCAAAGGCTTGTTAATCATTTAACAAAGCCTATGGTTTTTCACGCAGTCATTTGATTTGATTAATTATTGTTGAACAATGGTGTAGATAAATATCTGTCTCCTGAGTCAGGAAGCAATGCAACAATTGTCTTTCCCTTATTTTCAGGTCTGCCCGCAAGAATCGTTGCCGCTTTCAGTGCCGCTCCGGAGGATATGCCGACCAAAATTCCTTCGCTTACGGCAAACGCTCTGCCCTCTGCAAATGCATCCTCATTTTCGATTGTGATAATTTCATCATACACCTTTGTATTCAGTACATCAGGCACAAAGCCTGCACCGATTCCCTGAATTTTATGTGCACCTGGCGTACCCTTTGACAAAACAGGGCTTCCTGCAGGCTCAACTGCCACAATTTTTACATTCGGATTCTTTTCTTTTAAATATTCGCCTACACCTGTGATAGTTCCGCCTGTTCCTACACCTGCAACGAAAATATCAACCTTTCCATCTGTCTGCTCCCAAATTTCCGGTCCTGTTGTTTCCTTATGAATTGCAGGGTTTGCAGGATTCACAAACTGACCTAAGATTATTGCTCCATCAATTTCCTTAGAAAGCTCCTCAGCCTTGGCAATGGCTCCCTTCATTCCCTTAGCACCCTCCGTAAGTACAAGTTTCGCACCATACGCCTTTAAAAGATTTCTTCTTTCCACGCTCATGGTATCAGGTAATGTCAGGATTGCCTGATATCCCTTTGCTGCCGCAACCGCTGCAAGCCCAATTCCCGTATTTCCGCTTGTCGGCTCAATAATCGTAGCACCTTCCTTTAACAAGCCTTTCTTTTCCGCATCCTCAATCATTGCTAATGCAATACGGTCCTTTACGGAGCCCGCAGGATTCAGATATTCCAATTTTGCAAGAATGGAAGCATCCACAACCCCCGCCTTCTTTGCATATCTGTTTAATTTCAGTATCGGAGTTCCTCCAATTAACTCCAATGTGCTTTCTTTAATCTGACTCATAATACTTACCTCCTAAATTTAATTTTTTTCCATAAACAAAGCTCTGCTTCCTTAGACATCCATTGTACAATAACGACTAATCATGCAAGGTACACTTTTGTCATATCCACGTCATTATTTACCTACTTTATAAATAGGATTTATAGGTTATTCTGTTACATTATAATGATACACGTTCCTCTTGTCAACCGTTTTGCAGATTTTCGTTATAAATTTGCAAAATCCAAAAACAATAACCGCATTTTTTCTTCCGTTTCGAAAAACTCATTTTTATGGTTTGTTCCCACGTATACCTGTCTTCCATCCTGATAAGCAACCAACGTATTCATCGGCATAGGCTCCCATTCATGGTAATCAAGGGGAACCGTTGATATTACAACTGCATCATTTCTTTGGCATCTGTATAAGCTATTTTGATAATTTGTATGTGCATACATAAATTCTCCATCAAACAGCAAAAGATTTACCTTGTTTTCCGCAGCTATTTCGCCCAGGATTTCATCAATCAGGGCAAACCGTTCCTTTCCTGACAGCTCTTTTTTCTTCTCATACTCCAAATTCATCCGGCTTATCATATATGCCAAAATTCTCTCGCTGTCAGTCTGCCCCTGCTGGCTGTGTACAAACGGGTTCAATCGGTCACAATCAAAAATTGTCCCATTATGTGCCAATGTCCATGTCCTGTTACTGCTGTCTCTCATTACAAATGGATGCGTGTTTTCATAATTGAGATTTCCACGTGTTGCAAGCCTTATATGTGCTATCATGTTATCCGCTTCTATCTTAAATTGCAGCCTTTGTTTCAGATAGGAGCTTTTGTAAGCCGCTTCAGGCTGTTTTTCCAAGGACACTGCATTTCCGTAAAAGAAAGCCATTCCCCATCCATTCGGGTGATTTACGCTGTGGGAAAAAAATTCCCGAAGTAAATCATTTAATTCAAGCTTATTGCAGGAGCTTACGCCAAACAATTCACACATTTATTTTCCCTGCCTTTCCATTACAAGCTCCAGTCCCTTTTTCACATATCCGCCTCCGAATTGTTTTCTTATTTTCCACGCATATCTGTTTTCTGCATCCGTGAATTTCTCATACTCAAACTGCAGGATTTCATCAACATCTAATGAAAGTCTATTAAAGAATTCTCTCATTATGCCGATTACCTTTAACGCTGCGTCGGCGACCGAATATGTTTCTCCCTTCGGCGTCAATATATTGACTGTCTTTAAATCATAACGTGCTGCATTTTTGAAATTCTGCACTGCCTGAATCTGGTCTTTTTCACTGAGCGGCTGATTGGGCGTCGATGCAAGCCAAACCATTAAAAGCTGTGCAAAGATAATATCCCTTTCATCTACGCCTGTACTTACAAGCGGATTTAAATCAAACATTCTAAGCTCGATATGATTGACACCGTTTTTACATAGCGACTCTAAATTATTTTCTCCCTTCGGCTTTAACCGTATCGGATAATACAATTCCGAAGCGGCTTTCAAGAGTCCCATATCCACGTATTTTTGTATGCTGCCTGCATATGCGGAAATATCCCGGTAATCGAAAATGGGTGCAAACTCATTCCAATATCCCATCTCTCCACATCTGACCGACGCCATCCCTGTAAATACGTCCTGACCGTAAATACCTTTTTCCACAAATGAGCTGTCCAAAACCGGACTTGCCGCAGTCACTGCCACAAGCAGCCATCCATACATTGCCAGTTTCTGTGCAAGCTCCAGATAAAATGTGTTTTTAAATTCCTGATAAGCAAGCCCCTCCTGGTGTTCGTAATCTGCTTTTAGCAGCTCCTCAGAAAATGAATAATTTACGTGAATACCTGAAAAGGTCATTTTGTATTTTCCATATTTGGCGGACAGGTATTCCCTGTATGCAGTTTTCGACACCTCGATGCCTTCAAAAACTGCAACAGGTATATCACTTTCATTTTGAATATACGGCGGATTGGAAAATGGCCATAGGTACTCTCTTTCCGAAAGTGCCTTTAAGCTTTCATAAATACGCCTGTTATGAAATTCCAACTCCTCAATCGCTTCTTTTGCACTGTTATGCACCGACGTATTAATTTCTGTTTGATTTTCACAAAAATCCTTTACGATATGTGTATCGTTTGGAAACGGATGCAGCGAGTGGGATAACGTGCCATCTTTTTTTATCCTCAGGCTTTCCTTTTCCAGTCCAAAGCATCCTTCCAAAATACGCTCTTTTACAGCATCAAATTCAATATGCAGCATTATGTATAACCCTCTTATATCCTTTTACAAATAGTTTACTTGAATGGCACAACAGCCCCATCGTAGGTTTCATTAATATAATTCATAATGTCATCGGATGTTAATACCTCAATTAATGCTTTGATTTTCTTAGCATTCTCGTTGCCCTCCTTTACGGCAATTACATTAACATAGGTTTGGGCTGCTTCCGAATCTGACAGCTCATATGCAATAGCATCCTTCTTTACGGAAAAGCCTGCTTCAAGTGCATAGTTACCGTTTAACACCACATAAGACGTTTCGTCAACGACTCTTGCTACCTGTGCCGCCTCAAGCTCCACAATTTTGACATTATGAGGATTTTCCACAATATCATTTACTGTAGCCTCAAGTCCCACGCCCTCCTTCAAGGTAATAATGCCATTATCCTGAAGGAGCAATAATGCTCTTGCCTCATTTGTCGTATCATTTGGAACGGCTATTGTATCGCCGTCTGCAATATCACTTAAGCTTTTCTTTGTTCCCGGATAAATACCGAATGGCTCATAGTGAATACCGCCTGCATTAACAAGATGGGTTTCATTTTCCTTGTTGAAATCATCCAAATAAGGAATATGCTGGAAGTAATTTGCGTCAAACTCATCACTTTCCACAACAAGGTTCGGCTGAACATAATCATCAAAAACCGTAATCTCCAATGTATACCCTTTCTCCTCTAGCAGCGGCTTTGCCTTCTCCAAAATCTCTGCATGCGGCGTTGCGGAAGCTGCAATCTTGATTTTTTTGTCATCCTCGGATTTTCCGCATCCTGCCAGCACACCCGTCAATAGTGCACCAATAAGTGAAACTGTTAAAATTTTCTTCCATATTTTTTTCATACTGTTCTCCTCTTTTTTTTTATTTTTTTATATTCTCTGTTCCTATCTACGCTTATCCATACGATTTGCGATGAACATGCCAACCGTTTGAAAAATTTGCACCAATAAGACCAGTAAAATAACTGTAACAAGCATAATATCTGTCTGATATCTATAATATCCATAGCGGACTGCTATATCGCCAAGCCCGCCGCCTCCGACTGTTCCCGCCATGGCGGAGTAGCCAAGTATGGTTCCAATTGCGATTGTCACTCCCGTAATCAGTGAGGTTCTGCCCTCTACCAGTAAAACCTTCGTAATAATGGTAAAGGTTCCTGCTCCCATTGATTTGGCAGCCTCCACAACGCCTGCGTCCACCTCCTTTAAAGAAGATTCCACCATTCTGGCGATAAAGGGTGTAGCTGCAGCCACCAGCGGCACAATCGTTGCCGTAGACCCATAGCTTTTTCCCAAAAGGAATCTGGTAAATGGTATTAACAAAATCAGTAAAATCAAAAATGGTATGCTTCGCACCACATTTGCGATGACGTCCAATATTTTGTATACTACCTGATTTGGTTTCAAACCATCCTTATCCGTTATACAGAGCAGCACTCCCATGGGAAGTCCAAAAGCATAACCCAATCCTGTCGATACTACGGTCATATAGAGCGTTTCCAAAATTCCCTTTCCTATCATGGAAATGATTTGTTCTGTCCACATCTACACTTCCTCCCTTCCGTCAAGCTCCTCTATTTCTATATTCCGCTCCTTCAGATAAGTTATCATTTCATTTTTCTTCTCTGATGTTTTTAAAAGCTCCAATATCATTTCACCCTTTGCCACACCACCTACATTTCTTGTAGCTGCCTTCAGTATGTTTACGGGCTCATTAAATTTGAGTATCATATTTGCAATTACAGGCTCAAATGCGGAATTTGCAGAATATACAATTCTTAGTCTGCTTCCGCCTTTGATATTATCTACTTCCCAAAGCACTTTTTTCTCTGCCTGAACATCTACATCCGTCCGAAGCAGCTCCCTTGCAACCTCAGACTTCGGATGACTGAAAATATCAAGTGTGTTGCCCGTTTCAACAATCTGCCCTTCCTTCATAATAGCAACCTTGTTGCAAATCTGCCGCACAACTGACATCTGATGCGTAATTACAACGATTGTAATTCCCAGTTCGCGGTTTATCTTTTTCAGCAGCTCTAAGATGGCGGATGTTGTTTGTGGGTCTAATGCACTGGTTGCCTCATCACAAAGTAAAATCTTTGGTTCGCTGGCAAGTGCCCTTGCGATTGCAACTCTCTGCTTTTGCCCGCCTGACAGTTGTGATGGGAATGCCTTTGCCTTATCCGTCATGCCAACCATCTCCAACAGCTCCATTGCCCGTTTTTCTGAATCACCTTTGGATGTACCCTGAATTAACAGTGGAAAGCAAATATTGCTAAGCACATTCTTTTGCATCAGCAGATTGAAATGCTGAAATATCATTCCTGCCTTTTCCCTTTTCTTTCTAAGCTGTCTATCCGATAATTTTGCAAGCTCCTCACCCTGAAGCTTCACTACGCCCTCCGATGGAATTTCCAAATAATTCATACATCGTACCAATGTGCTTTTACCTGCACCCGACATACCGATAATGCCATATATGTCTCCTGTCTCTATGGATAAATTCACATCCTTTAATGCCTGAACGCTTCCCTCCTTTGTCTGAAAGGATTTGCTGATATGTAAAAGTTCAATCTCCGGCATTTGCTCACCTCTTTTCCTATAAAAGAACAAAGTGCCTTTGGCACTGCAGTTCGTATCTTAGCAGGATTTTTAATCCTGCCTATAGGAAATTCAGAGGAATTTCCTATAAAGTAAAAAAGCGGCTGCCATGACACAAATGGCAACCGCATATTCAGCGTTATCGGTTACGTACAATGTGCATACGAAAAGGGAACTGTATTTACTTTTACAGTCCTGCAACAACACATGTACATTGTCATGAATAAATTTGTTCTTTTCATATGCTTTCTCCTTTCTATATTCCTATTAATATAATGGGTTTAATATGTTTATGTTGCACATCATATCACCTGCGACTTCAATTGTCAACTATTTTTTCATTTTTGTATTTTTTTACGGATTGTCTCTGTTACTGCCACACTTCAATTATACAAAAAATCCATTACTTACAATAAATAAGTAAAGCAAACAGAGCCTTTCAAAAACATTCAAAAGGCTCTGAACAGTTCACTTTCCCTAACGTCTATCCCAAATAATACCCTGAATATTCGTTACTTCTTCATTTTCTGTCTTAAGGGTTACTTTCTCTTAAAACAAATTATCTTTGGTAAGTATTTCATCAAACACTCCAAGAAGCACCTCCAGCTCCTCCCTGAAGCTCTGCCGATACTTTTCAAGCAGTCTCTTACTTCCGAGTGTTTTTTTAACTTCAAATGAATCCCTGCCCGTATTCAAAGTTACAACAACTGATGTATCACGAAATTCTATATTCGTATATCCATCTGCCAGTTCGTCAAGCCGCATAACGCTTTCCATAAACTGCGGCGTCAAAATATAAAATGCCAATTGGTCATCTGAGGTCTTTATTTTAAACTGATTGTTGAATTTCACATTCTCAGTCTCTATACTGTCATGCGAAGCACCCACTCCAAGCACATTTGCCAAAAAACCGTTACTTTTGCGTGGATTTTTTCTCTCTCTGATTCGTACAAATCCTCCGATATTTTTTCCTAACTCCATTTTCATAAGATGTCCTTGGAACAGTGTTGTGGTTGTTGTGTCGCCATCGCTGTCTTCGGATTCCCATTCCAAAAGCAGATCACAGTATATAAATTTTCTGCCTCTGTAGCTGCCTGATATGTAATCAGAGCCATGTATCTCGTTATAATCCGGAAGGATTGCACAGTTCTTTACAAAGTTTTCATTGATATATCGGTTCGGAGAATACTCAACGATGTCAATTTTCTCGGCAAGCACATCCTTTACAATATATTGTCCTGTAAGCTCTTTTATCTTCGCTTCCAGTTTTCTGGTACTCTTGCCCAAAAATACACACAGCAGCACAAACACTGCTGCGAGTGCCACAAATGTTATTCCCCTAACAGGATTTCTCTCCCAAATCATAAATCCGCATATTGGACAAATAAATATACTTAAAATATCTATCACTAACACGATATTCAGCAATTTTAAAAGTCTCTGTCGGCTGGATATGACAGATACAATCTCCCGGTCACTCTTATTTCCTTCAAACTTTTGATTCATGTCATTCCTCCCACATTAAAACTGCATTTTTACGCTAAAAGACCCAACCTGGCAGCTCATATACATACCCGTCATCGAGCAGGACATATCCATGCCGAATGGCAATGACATCTTCGGTCAGTGCATTCAAATCTTCGTCAGGCTCAAGAGCCAGGCTATCCTTAACATGCGAATACAAATCCGGCGTACATCTATAATAACCATCAGCGGTTTTGATAATCAAAATTTCTCTCAAGCCATTGTTATATCGTACATCAAAAATTTCAGATTCCGGCAGTGCAATGGTATAAAGCGTCTCAAGGGTATTGTCTTTGGTATTATTACGTCTATACATAAACAGCAGCTCATTTGTATCCGTCAACCCCATACAGCCACAATCATCTCCGACGGTATATAATTTTGTAAAGGTGTAATCAGCAATATCTTGTATAGGAGCATCCATAAAACTCTCCCAATAAAGCTTTCCGTCAGAAAGTAAATAGTAAGAACCTGCACTGTCTAACAAGTTAAGCCCCTCAGGGAAAGTAATATCAGGTTCTTCGGCTGTAGAATAGTACCAGAAGCTTGCGGAATCAATATAATCGCTGTATGGAGGCTCTGCTGTATCATGCTCCTTGTCAGGCAAGACGTCATACCAGCTTCCGTCCGCACAATATACCTCAAATCCAATACCACTGAAACGGATATCTGCGATTTCCTGCCCCTCAAGCAAAACCCCCTCGATATTATAAACAATTTCACCGTGCTCTAATTCAACATAATAATATTGATTACCCTCTATCACAATGAACTGCCCGTTCTCTCCGTCATAATCGGATGTAGTGACGTTCACCCTCTCAATATTTTTCATATCCCAGCCAGGCTTACCCCAGTCATGTATCTTATAACCAAATCCGCTGTCGGTAAAATACGAATACAGATGCCCATCATCCGACAAAACGATGAGGAGACCTTCTGCATATGTAATATCCTTAATATGACTGGAAATAGTATCTTCTCCATCACGATTTTCAGAATACGCCTTCAACTCAATAACGTCCAAGCTCTTTCTATGCACCGTTTCTTCTGTGGTTGTCTCCTCCTCGCGTTCGGTTGTTTCTTCTGTTTTTTTCGCCTCCGTTGTCTCCCTCTGGCTTTCTGTGGTTTGCTTTTCTGTCGTTTCCCTTTCCTTTTCCTTGCCACAGCCGCCTGTCACAATTGCCGTTGCCAAGCATAAAAGCACAAGGCTTTTCTTGATATATTGCTTTCTCATATGAAATTCTCCCTTCTGCAGGTTTTTGTTATTTAGGCAATTGCCTAAGTTTTTATTATTTCACATGCCCACATGAAAAAAGCATATCATTTTTACATCAAAATAAAAATTTTTATTTTACGACAATATGGAAAACCACAACAAAAATAAGTTGATATTTTACGAGGATACAGCGTCTATGACGCTGTAGTTCGAATATTAGCAGGCTCCGTAAGGAGCATGCCTATAGGAAATTCAAAGGAATTTCCTATAAAGTAATAAAAAGGGCTATCGTTTGCGACAGCCCCTCATTGCATTCCTTACAGCTTAACCAAAGTACCTCTTAAGAAGTCCCTCAAATGCTTTTCCATGTCTCGCCTCATCACGAGCCATCTCGTGAACAGTATCATGGATTGCGTCAAGATTTGCAGCCTTTGCTCTCTTTGCAAGATCAACCTTTCCTGCAGTTGCTCCGTTCTCAGCAGCAACTCTAAGCTCAAGATTTTTCTTTGTGCTGTCTGTAACAACTTCACCAAGGAGTTCTGCAAACTTAGCTGCATGCTCTGCTTCTTCATACGCAGCTTTCTCATAGTACATGCCGACTTCAGGGTATCCTTCTCTGTATGCAACTCTTGCCATTGCAAGATACATACCAACCTCTGAGCACTCGCCCTCGAAATTGCTTCTTAAATCTGCAACGATATCTTCACTTACTCCCTTTGCAACACCTACAACATGCTCTGCTGCCCATGACAAATCTCCATCCTGTGCACTAAACTTAGAAGCAGGTGCCTTACATACAGGACAAAATTCAGGTACAGTGTCTCCCTCGTGAACATACCCACATACTCCACATACAAACTTCATATTACTTTCTCCTTTCACACACTTGTTTTATTTTAATAATGATAATCATTATTATTTATCCAAAAACAAATATAACACAGTTAAAAATCACTGTCAATATTCATTTTAAATTTTTTGGTTACCCTCTCATATTGCTGACAATTTCATTCAGTTTCATGCCGTTTGATCCTTTAATAAGAACCACATCATCAGGCATCATAACTGTCATAAGGTAAAGTGCCACCTCACCGTTATCCTTAAAAGAATAACATTTTATCGGCGAACCTGCATCCTCCACCGCCTGCTTTATGGACTGTGACATCTCGCCCACAACTACCAGCTCATCAATTGGCTTATCCGCAAGAAACAGCCCTACATCATAATGATATTTTTCACTGTTTTCCCCAAGCTCAAACATGTCACCTAACACTGCTATTTTTTTGCCATGATTATCCATATCCGCAAGAACATTGATACTTGCCTTCATGGAATCAGGGCTTGCATTATAGGTGTCATCAATGATTGTATATTTGCCTGGAATTGATATCAGCTTCTGCCTGATTCCCGAAAAACTCTCAAAGCCTTTTGCCGCATCAGTAAGCGACAGTCCCATATAATCAGCAATTGCCATTCCAACCAACGAGTTACTTACATTATGCTTCCCAAGTGCATTTAATATTACAGGTACACGAACATTTCCATGAACATAATCATATTTTATCTTATAATTTTCCATGTGGACATTTTCCGCACGATACTCACACTGTCCGGATAAACCATAATAGCAGGTTTTAATATCCGTCTTTCCCTTAAGCTCCATCAAAAGCGGGTCGTCACCATTTAAGAACAATACACCATTTTTGTTCATATATTCCGTGATTGCAAGCTTTTCCCTGCGAATATTTTCCTGCGTTTTTAAATGTTCAATATGGGCAACCCCGATAACGGTAATGACACATATGTCAGGTCTCACAATACGTGAGAGATTGCTCATCTCTCCCACCTCGCTCATTCCCATCTCCAAAACAGCCACCTGTGCCGATTTTGTCGCTCTTGCTATTGTGACTGGCACTCCCACCTGCGAGTTGTAATTTCCCATTGTCTGGTACACGTCAACACAGCCTGCCAGTGCTGTGGATATCATTTCTCTTGTGGTAGTCTTTCCCACGCTGCCTGTAACTCCCACAATCGGAATGTCAAGTCTGTTTCTTATGTATGCACCAATGTCCTGTAATGCCTTAAGTGTATCCGTAACCTGAATGTATGGCTTATCAGAAATAACAACCACACTGTGACGCTGTGTTAACGTTGCCGCACATGTCTCCATTGCACTCTCGATAAATCTGTGGGCATCGATACGCTCTCCTACAATCGGTACGAACAAATCCCCTTCCTTTACCTCTCTTGAGTCTATGCAGACATCCTTTATCTCAACATTTTCATCCCCGGCAAGAAGCTTTCCGCCCGTTGCCTCCAATATATCCTTAACCTTTATATTATACACGTCATACTCCTTATATCTATTAGCATTTAACTGTATATACTATTTTACTCGCCAATTCTTCCGCTGTTCCTGAACCCTTTAAAAGTCCTACAAGTGCAAGCCCGAAATCAATTGCAGTTCCAAGCCCTCTGCTTGTAATTATGGTTCCATCGATAACAACCTTGTCCGTAAGCTTGTTTGCTCCTAGAAGTCCATCCTCCATACCCGGATAACAGGTTGCATTCTTTCCTTCAAGAAGTCCCATTTCTCCATATACGGTAGGTGCTGCACAGATTGCGGCAATGTATTTGCCTGCATCATGATATCTTCTTATCAGCCCGGCAAGTTCTTTATGTGCCTTGAGATTCGGTGTTCCCGGAACGCCGCCCGGAAGCACAATCATATCTGCACTATCATCCACATCCTCAAACAGCTTGTCCATCTTTACCGTAACATTATGTGAGCTTGTCACATTCAAATTCCCTGTCACGGAAACCATATCGGTCTCAATGCCTGCCCTTCTTAGCAGATCAACAACCGTAAGTGCCTCAACCTCTTCATATCCTGTTGCAAAAAAAACATTAACCCTGCTCATAGCAATCCTCCATAAAAAATTTTAAATATTGGAAAACAAATTTTCCGATTCAATAAAAATTGTCTTTATATGTATTTTTATATTGTATATAATATATCATAAACCAATTTATGTCAAAATCATTTGTGACATCCAAAACAGCCATGAGTAAAACACTACTTTTGCAAACGCTCGTTGTACAATATAGACAAATCACCGCAAGGCACACTTGCGTTATGCTCATCTCTGGCACACAAAAAGTGAAAGGAGCTTACCCAGATGAATAATATGGAAATAGAAAAAAAATACTTAATCACCCGTCTTCCTGACAGGCTTGATGATTATATTCACCACCACATTGAACAAGGATATGTATGCACACGTCCCGTAATCCGCATCAGAAAAAAGCTTACCTATCAGGCAGATCACCTGCTTGGGCAAAAGCTTATTCTCACTGTAAAGGGTGATGGGATGCTGTCCCGTCAGGAATTTGAGCTTGAAATAGATGAAAGCTCCTTTGACAGCCTTGCCAAAAAGGTGTCAGGAACTATTATTTCCAAAAACCGGTATGAAATACCGCTGGAACATAATTTGACGCTGGAGCTTGATATTTTCGATGGCTTATTTCAGGGGCTTGTTATGGGCGAAATCGAATTCCCGGATGAAGCTGCCGCAAAAAAATATAACCCCCCTGATTATATTGGCAGAGAGGTCACATTTGATGAACGTTTTCACAACAGTATACTAAGTACCATGTCCGAGCCGGAACGCTCAGACCTGCTTTCCCTGATGAATGAGGGCAACTGAAAGTGTTATCATGTGAATTGAAATAAATATGCCAATCAGGCTTACCACAATGGAAGGCAGCAGCCCGATTGCCGCATTAAAGTTTACAAGTATCATGCCGAGTGTCTGCCCATAAAAGCACAGCATAAATACCTGCCCGTAGGTCAGCCCAAGCTCCATACGCTTATTCATCGAATTTATACAAATACTGAACACAAGTGCCAAAAAGCCGTATTTGATAAAAAAGCCGAAGCACGTTGATAAAAATATGATGACAAGATATACATATATGCCCGGAATGTAATCAACCAGCATATTGTTATCCAGCCCGTCAGGCAGCAATCCGTTCAACGAAAGCGTCTTGTAATCGGAAACCTGTCTGTCAGATACAATGGACAGACGCACACTTTTTGCACCGATTGCAAAATATGCCCCATCCTTATTCATTTTATCATCCGTAACCGTTTCTGTTTCCGTATCAATCAGTATATGTGCGTTGCTTATCACCATTTCAAATGGTCTGTCTATCGTTAATGTACTGTCCTTATAGCTAATCGCTCCCATCTTTTGTGTAAACAGCTTTTCAAAGCCGCCAAAGCCGGTTATATATGCGCCTGTCGGCACTGCAAACGTAACGATGCCAAGCACAAGCATCAGGACAACAATAAACAAAACTGCCCGTTTGGTTTTTAGCTTAATCATATCCTGATACCGTGATGGTTTAAACATTGCATATACGATTTGTTCTGAAAGTGTCAATGTTAATTCTCCTTTACAACGTAGCCCTTCTTTGGAACTTTGACGGTAACGATTGTTCCCTTATCAGGCTTATTTTTTATCTCTATAACAGCACCACACATGCTTTTCAGCCTTTTCTTAATTGACTTGTATGTGTATTTGCCCTCAAAGCGTTTATCCGGTCCGATTCCCTTACCGTTATCGACAATCTGTATCGCAAAGCAGTCCAGTCTCTCATAGCTCCGCACTACAATCCGTCCTCCCAAATCAGACCTTAAGGAACCGTTTACGACTGCATTTTCAACCAACGGCTCAACCGTATTAAACGGAACCTGAAAATCAACAACCTTGTCCTCAACAACGATATCAAGCGACTCATTTCTTTTACGCTGCATACCAAGATACGATTTAATATACTCCATTTCCTGTGAAAATGGAACCATTTTTTGTTCTACCGATGCCATAATGTTATATTTTAAATACACAGATGTATCATATATGAGCCTGCTGTTCTCCATATCACGCGACTTTAAATCGTTGACTGCAATATTTAAGGTGCTGTAAACAAATTTTGTGTTGATGTTTTTTAATGCCCGCTTTTTTTCTTTTTCTATATTATCCTGCTTCAGCTCCGTGGTATAATTCATTTCTTTTATAATTCCCTTTTCCACCGATATTACAAGCAAAACCATAAAGATATAAACCCCGACAGTAAGCACGACACCGTCATACGGAATATAAAATTTAAAGCAGGACAACAGTGCCTCAACAAGGGCAGCCACAGTAAGCACCATGTTTGCACAGAGATTGCTGTATATCGTTTTGTCCCCGTATGTGTCGGCAGCCAGATACATGATGCCCGAAAGCAGCAATAGCCCTATGACAATGAATATTTTGGTGAAAATGATATAAGTTGCAAAATCACATACATGGAGCATCTGGAACACCACGCCTATCAGCATATTGATTGCAAATATATAAATACCAATCTCAAAGATTCTTCCATACCTTCTCTTGATGACAAAGCACCTTTGATGCATGATATATAAAATTGGCATAATCAGCAAAATCACCATGTTCGCCATGTAAATGCCAAATGTATTGGAGGTGATAAGTTGCAGAATTGGATTTGCAGTTATGCTCCAAAGTGCCACCGAGAAAATAAATCCAAATCCGTAAAGTGCCCTCCGCTTATCTACATTTATGTTTTTCATAAAGCATACAGAGATGATTAGGATGATGCTTACGATTATCAAAAGTGCGGCAAATATAAAGCTGACACTGTTTTCCTTTATAACAGCTGCAACAACATCCCCCTTAGTGCCAATGCTGATACTTCCGATTTCCCCACTGTATTTATCATATGCGGAGACAAGGTATATGGTGATAAGGTCTCCCGGCATTGCAGTGCCTATGTCAATCATGTTCATGCACGGAACTGCATTTTCCATAAGCTTTTGGTCATTTAACACACCGTTTGAATATACCTTTTCATCATTGATGGTCACAAGCATGTTTTGAAATTTTGTGTCCATAACCAACACGCTGTTGCCATTTACGTTATACGGTGCCTCGTGGACAATCACAATGACCTCCTCGCTGTCTGCCTTAATCTTCGTAGGCAAATCAAGAAATTTGTCAGACTCTCCACGATAATTTCTAAGCAGCCATCCATCATTAAAATCCTGAAGTGCATCAGCTGCTATTTTCTTTTGTCCGGCAGGCCGAAATACAAACACAAACAGTCCAATAAATATTATGCCGACAGCTACTGCCAGCATAACCAGTATATTTAA
This sequence comes from Bacteroides sp., assembly GCA_023666705.1. Taxonomy (GTDB): domain Bacteria; phylum Bacillota; class Clostridia; order Lachnospirales; family Lachnospiraceae; genus Coprococcus_C. Next base: position 73,766 of record JAMPBO010000003.1, on the reverse strand, counting down.
TTGTTTTAATTTTCTGTCATTCATAAGCCGCCCCTTTTATCCGTTTTCTTACATCTGCTTCATAAGATTTATCATTTCAAGTGCGGAGAGTGCACAATCATAGCCCTTATTTCCAGCCTTTGTACCAGCCCGCTCGATTGCCTGCTCTATGTTTTCCGTTGTCACAATCCCAAACAGGACAGGCACCCCTATGGATAATGAAACGGATGCAATCCCCTTCGATACCTCATTGCACACATAGTCATAATGGGTTGTTGCACCTCTGATTACCGTTCCTAAGCATATCACCGCATCGTACTTTCCTGATTCCGCCATCTTCTTTGCCGCAACCGGTATCTCAAATGCTCCCGGCACCCATGCAAGTGTGATATCGTCCTCGTTCACGTCATGCCTGACCAGTCCATCCACTGCACCGCTTATCAGCTTTGAGACAATAAACTCATTGAATCTTGCCGCTACGATTCCAATCTTCGCTCCATTTGCAACTAACTTTCCTTCTAATGTTTTCATGTTATATCCTCCTGTTACCTGTTTATTTTAATTTTATTGTTATTATAAATCAAGAATATGACCCATTTTTTCTTTTTTTGTCTTCAAATAAAACATGTCATATTCGCTTGGCTCCATTTGAATGGGAACCCGCTCCGTAATCTCCAAATTGTACCCTGCCAACCCATAAACCTTTAGTGGATTGTTGGTCATAAGCCGAAGCTTCTTGATTCCAAGATCCACCAAAATCTGTGTTCCAATCGTGTAATCCCTTGCATCCTCAGGGAACCCCAGCTCAATATTTGCCTCAACCGTATCCCTGCCCTTATCCTGAAGCTCATAGGCACGTATTTTATTAATCAGACCGATTCCCCTGCCTTCCTGCCTCATATAAAGAAGTACACCTCTGCCTTCCTTGGCAATCATTTTCATTGCCGCATCATACTGCTGTCCACAGTCACAGCGTGCAGACCCAAGGGCGTCACCCGTAAGACATTCGGAATGGACACGGCATAAAACAGGCTCACCGTCTGTTATGTCTCCCTTTACAAGTGCAACATGATGTTCCCCATTTAGCTTGTTTACATATCCGTGTATTGTAAATTCGCCATATCGCGTCGGCATTTTTGCCTTTGCAACACATTCCACAAATACCTCGTGTTCTTTTCGGTATTGTATCAGCTTTTCCACTGTGGATATTTTAAGCTGATGCTTTCTTGCAAATTCCGTTAAATCATCAAGTCTTGCCATATTTCCATCGTCACGCATAATCTCACAGCAAAGTCCCACAGGCTTTAAGCCTGCAAGCTTCATCAGATCCACCGTAGCCTCCGTATGTCCCTGACGCTCTATGACGCCTCCCGGCTTTGCCTCCAATGGAAACATATGACCGGGGCGTCTGAAATCCTCAGGCTTTGCATCGTCGTCAACAAATTTTCTTGCCGTGTAGCCTCTCTCGTATGCGGAGATACCCGTTGTAGTGTCTACATGGTCCACTGATACGGAAAATGCCGTACAGTGGTTATCTGTATTCGTGATGCACATTTGTGGAAGATGCAGCCTGTCTGTATATTCTGCCGCCATCGGCATACAGATGAGTCCCTTTGCATAGGATGCCATAAAGTTTACATTTTCCGTGGTTGCAAACTGTGCGGCACAAATAACGTCGCCCTCATTTTCCCTGTTTTCGTCATCCAGTATAACGACTATTTTCCCCTGTTTCAAGTCTTCAACAATTTCCTCAATGGAGTTAAATTCCATGCTATATTCCTCCTTCTTATCCGTATTACATAAATCCGTTTTCCATCAAAAACGCTTCACTTATTGACGTTTTTTCCCTGCTGCCAGCTTTTCCATGGGGCATCAGCTTTTCCACATATTTTCCTATAACGTCATTTTCCAGATTTACCACATCCCCCTGCTTTTTTGTAAGCAGTGTGGTCTTTGCCGCCGTATGGGGAATCACCGATACCTGAAAACATTTATCGTCCACATATGCCACGGTAAGGCTCACTCCATCTATGGCAATTGACCCTTTTTCGATGATATATCTTAGTATGTTTTCTGTCGTATGAATGGTAATCCAAACAGCATTATCCTCTCTCTCAAGCCTACCGATTGTTCCTGTTCCGTCAATATGTCCCGAAACGATATGTCCGCCAAATCTTCCGTTTAATGCCATCGCCCGTTCCAGATTTACCCTGCCCTTGGGGGCAAGCACACTAAGGGACGTTCTTCTCATGGTCTCCGCCATCACATCTGCGGTAAAACAATTTCCGTTAATTGACGTAACCGTCAGACAAATTCCATTCACGGCTATGCTGTCTCCTACATGTGTATCCTTTGTGACAACATCACCACAGATTGTAAGCCGCTCTGATTTTGCACCCTTATCAATCGCCCTGATAACACCAACTTCCTCAACAATTCCCGTAAACATTTCATTTCCTCTTTTCTTACTTTCTGTATGTTAAAAGGATATCATCCTCTATCCGTTCCACTTTCTTTAAGCAAAAGGTACCTGCAAGTGCAGGCGATTTTACTCCCTGACCCTCAACAGGACTTAGAGCATCCTTACCGCCAAATATTTTCGGTGCAATATACGCCTGTATTTCATTGACAATATCTGCCTGTATGGCACTATAATTTAAGGTTCCGCCACCCTCCAGCAAAATTCCGTCGATGCCTCTTTCTCCAAGCAATCCCGTAAGCAGCCTCAAGTCAATTTTTTTATCTTCTCCGCCTGCCTCCAAAATTTCAACACCTTTATTTTTAAGTATCTCCATTTTTACACTTAATTGTTCATCCCGGCAGTCAGGATTTGCAATGGCAACTATAGTCTGTACATCCCTCGCAGAATTTACAATATTACAGTCAATGGGAATTCTCAAATTACTGTCACAAATGATTCTGATAGGGTTTCTTCCGCCCTCTATCCTGCACGTAAGCATTGGATTGTCGGCAAGCACCGTACCGATTCCTGCCATAATTCCCATGTATTCATTTCTGCTTTCTGCAACACGCATCCTTGAAGCCTTACATGTAATCCATTTACTTTCTTTGTTGTAGGTTGCAATTTTGCCGTCAAGAGTCATTGCATATTTCATGGCAACATATGGTCTTTTTGTCGTAATATAGTGAAAAAACACCTGATTCAGCTCGTCACACTGCTCCTTTAGCATATGCGTATCTACCTCTACGCCATGTTCCCTTAAATACTGTATTCCCTTTCCTGCAACCTTTTCATTTGGGTCATCCGAGCCCACATAAACATGTGCAATTTTATGCTCCGCAATGGCATGTACACACGGAGGCTGCTTTCCAAAATGACAGCACGGCTCCAATGTGACATACAGCTCTGCTCCCTCTGCGTCCTCTGTCAAATTTGAAAATGCAGCTCTCTCTGCATGAAGCTCTCCATACCTTGCGTGATATCCCTGTCCTATGATTTTACCCTCTTTCACTATGACAGCACCCACAAGAGGATTGGGATTCACTGCTCCCTTTCCCTTCTTTGCCAGCTCTATCGCCATTTGCATATATTTTTCTTCAAACATGACATTGCTCCCTTTTTATATATTGGCAGACTGTTCCTGTCAGCCAAATAAAAACAGCCCCAAGCTTCGGAGCTGTTTTTACTTAGCCAAAAAACCTATCACATAAACAATACGTGATATGATATCAACCATTCTTCTTCCATCCAGACTGTACTGTCGGCTTCGGAATCACACCGAATCTGCCATAAGGCTCGCGGGCTCATGCAAATGCACACACCGCCGGTCGGGAATTTCACCCTGCCCCGAAGTATCTGTTTAATTGTTTTAATCCATTTTACCGATGGATAAGAACCCGCTTTCATTCGAGCGTAACAGGAATGAAAGTCCGATATTCTTCTTTGCTCCCTCTGTTGCCACATAAATCTCACCAGTCTCAACCAGTGATTTGGCTATCAGAAGAACCTTATCCTTAAACTGCATCATTTCACGCCTGTCTCTTGAACTTAGCTTGAACAAGTACTGGTTCTTTGAACTTATCAGAAGAATACTGTAGGAATGTACATTATTCTTTGTATCCCGCATACCCGAACCAATCATACGTGAGTTGGCAATTATAATCTCTGCATTTTCATCAGGCAGATACTCAGAAAGAATAAGCTTGTAAATTTTAAGGTAACTCTCCTCATCCTCTGCTGTCACAGGAAGCTCTGCAACTGCAAACTCGACTACCGAATCTGCGAACTTGATTGTACCGCCCTCATCATTGATAACTGCCGTACACTCCTTTGGAACACACAGCCGGAAGAATTTGTTATCTATAATCTTTTCGCCCTCCTCAGGCTCCTTGATAACAAGGTCATTGTACTTTTTCTCCAGCTTGTTCATGCATATGATTGCGGAATCGTCACCTGTCTCTGCTATTTCAATAAGCTCATAGTAAAGCTTTTTAATGTCCTCCGTCGTAGACGGAACAAGCTCTGTCAATATGTCGATGGCAGGCACATAACCCATTTTTGCACTTTGGAGATAGAGTTGTACTCTCTCAGCATCACTCTCCGCCTTCCCTGACTTGTACTCAATCACCTTGAACAGATTATCCTTGTCAAAGCCGTCATAGCCATTGTCGTATGCCCGTTCAAAGTACTTGAGACTCCTAATCTCACCTCTGTAGTTCTCGTCATTTTCCTGAATCTGGTAAATCTTACCAAGCTCATATGCCGCCTGATAACTTCCAAGCCCAAGTGCTTCATTAAAAGCTTTTTCAATTTCATAGGAATTTGCGATATAAAATACCTGACTTTGTTTGTAAAGTGCAATCTTAAGAGCGGTTGCACCGCTTCCTGCCTCAACGGCCCTCTCCCACTTTTCAACACTGCTTTGCAGGTCTTCTCCCTTTAATTCCTCTATATCCTTAATATATGCTTCCGCCTCAAGAATTCCGTTTGCTGCTGCCTCCTTGAAATATTCCAGTGCCTTGACACCGTCTCTCTTCGTCCTCAACACACCATAATAGTAAAATCTTCCAAGGTAAAATGCAACTCTCTTGTGACCAAGCCTATGTGCATGCTCATACCAGTTCAGTGCCTTCATGTAATCCTTAAGCTGCTGATCGTGTATATTTCCAAGCAGGAATGCAAGGTCAGGGTCCTTTGTCGCATCAAACAACTGCTTTGCATAACTTATGGTCTTTTCTATATCCTTATATGGCGAATCATCGTCATAATAAAGCTCAATCAACAGATAACTTGCCTTGATGCTTCCCAGCTTAAGTGCCTGCTTTGCTGCCGCCATGGCTCCCTCATAATCCTCAAGGTAATAGCAGTAAACCGCCTCACTGTAATACTGGTTTTCTTTTCTGTTTAAGCTTTGTTCACTGGCAAGCGTCGGGTCAACAAATGCAAAGGAGTTTGCAGTCTCAAAAATAATCTCCTCATACTGCTCAATAATCTCCATTGTTGCACATACGAACTTCATACATGCAAGCCGCTTGCCCTGATAAAATGCAAATGTAACAATTCCCTTTTCCATTTCCTTATGGTAAAAGGTTGTACATACACCATCTGCATACTCTGTGATATATGCCTTAAGCTGAAGCTCCTCATCAAATGCATCATTGCAGTACCTTAGGTAATTTTCAAGGGTTTTCTTGGAATCCCTCGGTATACTGTCATATGACACATACATTGCAAAATCCTTATACGTAAGGCTTGGAGCATAGTATTCCTCATCCGTTTCCTCATTGATGGTCTTTACCCAGTCCTTCGGAAGCTTGTGGATATATCCATCCACCTGATTGTGAACATATGTATACTGGTACTGGAGTCTGGATGCCTCAATTGCCTTGTAACGCGGCTCCTTGCCCTTTGCACGTCTTGCCTCGGCAATCTCCGTGTACAGCTTATCCTTCTCCTCAAACTCTAAGCTGTCCGTGTGCTGGCTTGCATACTCCACTCTCTCATATGCAGATGCCGCCTTCGTGTCTCCCATGTCTGCCAGTCTCTTGTACCACATCATTGCCTTGTCGTAATCAACAGGAACAACAAAATCACTCTTGTTTCCATACTGGTCAATCCGGTTTAAGCCGTTCTCGTAAATGCTTCCCAGGTTCATGTATGCAGCCTTGATTCCGCACTCCGTCGCCTTCTCAAAAAATGTAATTGCCTTTGAAAAGTTTTGTATATCAAGCAACATCTTTGCAAGCTTGTAAATCATGTCCCCATCTTTGTTAAGCTTGGTATACTTCTCGTAGTACAGGCACGCCTTGTTTATGTCCACCTCAACAAGACAGTTGCTGTATCTGCCTGTCTCATATAACTCTCCCATTATCTTCAGAGCATCAACACCAAAAGACTTATACTGACCATCCACAATGGCGATATCGACTATTTTTTCAAATATCTCAACCGCTTCCTCGTGGTTTCCATTTTCCATCAGATTTATAGCCTTATCGTACTGAAGCTCAACGTTACTCTTGTTAGATTTTTTCTTGCCTCCTATTCCAGAAAGGAACGGAATCTTACCAAAAAACTTGCTAAGCTTTCCCATTTGCTATCCTCCTTCGTAGCAACATTAAACACCCTAAAATGTATTTTACCACAAAGGTTTTTCTTATGCAAGGCTACCTGACTCAATATAATTTACAATTGTATCAATTGCCTTTTCTTCGTCAGTACCCTCAGCCTCAACGGTAAGCTCCTCACCTCTGCCAAAGCCCATACTCATCATGCCCATAATGCTTTTTGCGTTTATTTTCTTAGCATTTTCCACGATAAATATTTTGCTCTCAAACTGGCTTGCAATCTGTACCAGCATGGCAACCGGTCTTGCCTCTGCATCCGCAGAAAAGTTTACCCTGACTGTCTTGTTAATCATATCATTTCCTCCTTAGCCCACTAGCTATCTCACTTATTTTTCTTAATCTATGATTCACACCCGACTTGCCTATCGGTGGATTTAACATTTCTCCAAGCTCCTTTAGTGGAAGCTCCGGCTCCTCCAGCCGTAATTCAGCTATTTGTCTTAGATTATCAGGCAGAAATTTAAGTCCTCTTGCCGCCTCAATAAACTGGATATCTTCAATCTGTCTGACCGCTGCACTGACTGTCTTATTGATGTTTGCTGTCTCGCAGTTTACCCGCCTGTTTACTGAATTTCTCATATCCTTCAGTATCCGCACGTTTTCCATGCTCATAAGAGCATTATGGGCACCTATGATATTGAGAAAATCCACAATCATTGAGCCGTCCTTAATATACACAACCTTGTATTTTTTTCGTATAACCTGCTTTGGGTCAAGGTCAAAGCCATCCATTATATACGTCACAAGCTCTGCACACGGTTCATTTTCACATACAATCTCAAGGTGGTATCCCTTATTCGGATCCGTCACCGAGCCAGAGGCGAGAAATGCACCTCTCATAAATGCCTGCTTACAGCAGCTCCGCTCAATCAACATGTGGTCCGCCACCAGAACCTTATTCTGCTCTTTCAGCTTCAAAGCCTGTCTGCCTGCCTCAGAATTTGCATCCAACTCAAGCAGGCGTTCCAGTTTTTTTATTTTATCTCCCAACTTTACGTTGTCACCATGACCGTTTTTTTCTTCGTTTTTTCCGGCAGACATGGTAACAAGTGCTCCAAGCTCTGCAAGACGGCAATGCCTTGAGCTGCTTATGTGCTGGTAAAGCTCCGCCTTAACCTGCGATGAAAAAGACATGGTACTACTCCCCTTTTACAATTTTATCCTTTGCGATATCCCTGTGATATATTCTGACGGTATCCGGCAAATCAGAAAGTCTTGCATAAAGCTCATTTGCAACCGTTACCGACCTGTGCTTCCCACCTGTACATCCCAATGAGACAACAAGCTGGTTCTTACCCTCTTTCTTGTAATGCGGCAGCAAATATTTAATCATGTCGTAAAGCTTATCCATGAACATATGATATTCCTCACAACCACTGACAACTTTTACAACTTTCTCATCGTTTCCCGTCAGCGGTCTTAACTCCAAATCATAATAAGGATTCGGCAAAAATCTTACGTCAAACACCAAATCTGAGTCTCTCGGTATGCCATATTTAAATCCAAAGGACATTACCGTCAAGATAATATTATTGTACGCTTCTCCCCTCACGAATATCTTTTCCATTTCTGCCTTAAGCTCTCTGGTCAAAAGTGAGGTGGTATCAATAATATAATCTGCCTTGTGCTTTAAAAACTCTATTTTTTCCCGCTCCCTTACAATGCCCTCATTTATTCTGCCGCCCTTGGAGAGGGGATGACTCCTTCTCGTCTCCTTATAACGCTTTACAAGCGTTCTCTCATCCGCATCCAAAAACAATATCTCGTAGTTGTAGTTGTGACGTTTCAGTTCCTCAAGACAAAGGGATAGCTGTCCTAATGCCTCACCGCTTCTTATGTCCACACCGATTGCCACATTGTCAACCTCAAGCTTATCATCATGTGCAATATCCGCAAATTTTTCAATCAGCATAACTGGAAGATTATCCACACAGAAAAAGCCTGCATCCTCAAGGGTCTTTAACGCAGTTGACTTACCTGCTCCACTCATGCCCGTAACTATAACAAATCTCATTTTACAATTTTTACCTCCGGCTCCAACCGTACCCCAAATTTTTCAAAAACAGTATCACTTACGTCACGGATAACCTTGCATACATCACTGCTTTCTGCACCGCCACAATTTATCACAAAGCCACAATGCTTTTCCGATACCATTGCATTTCCCACACGGTATCCCTTAAGCCCTGCGTCCTCAATCAGCTTTCCGGCAAAATATTCCACAGGTCTTTTAAAGGTTGAACCTGCACTTGGATACTCAAGCGGCTGCTTGGTTGTTCTTGCTTTTTTTAATTCTTCCATTTTATCTGATATTGCCTGTTTGCTGCCATGTTCAAGCTTTAACATGGCACCCGTGACAATCCTTCCATCCGTTGCGATGCTGGTTCTGTATCCAAATTTCATATCCTCACATAAGTATTTTTTAATATGCCCATCCTGCTCCATAATATCAACATACTCAACAATATCTTTCATTTCACCGCCATATGCTCCTGCATTCATGACAATTCCTCCGCCAAGCGTGCCTGGGATTCCCGATGCAAACTCCAATCCCGTAAGTCCATTGTCCCTTGCTGTTGCGGCAAGCTTGGACAAAAGTGCACCTGCATCTGCATATATTTTGTCATCCTCTATCCGGATTTCACGCATACCGCTGTATATTTCTATTATGATACCGTCAAAACCGTCATCCGAAAACAGCACATTGCTTCCGTTTCCAAGCACATAATATCTGATTTTTTCTTTTTTACAATGTGTAATTATGTCATATATTTCTTTCGGATTCTTGGGCTTAAAATAATAGCTTGCACATCCACCAATACGAAAAGTAGTATGCTTTGAAAGTGGTTCATTTTCCATATAATCAATATAATCAAATATGCTGTCCTGCATAAAATACCCCAACTCATTTATATAATATATATTTGCAGACATAAAAAACAGAACCGATAATGCCCACAGTATCTACTATAATACATTATCGGTTCTGTTAATTCAATGTGACAAAATGTAGAATTTTACGTTTTTTAATGCCCGTGCTTCGTTTATTTTAACAATTTCAACCGAGAATTGCACATGCTCCGCCGTACATTCCCGCATCATTTCCAAGCTTTGCCAATGTAAACTGTGTTTTTTTGCATGCATGGAATGCGTACTCCTGAAAATATTTTTCAACGGTATCCGTTATGATGGTTCCTGCCTTTGAAACTCCGCCGCCGATAACAAATACCTCAGGGTCAACAACACATGCAATCTGTGCCAATGCCTTACCGAGACATTTGCCGTGGTTTTCAACAAGCTGTGCTGCAAGCTCATCACCGCTTTGTGCTGCGTCAAAAATCTCCTTTGATGAGACATACTGCAAATTTCTAAGGCTTGACGGTTTTTCCGTATTATTTAATGCTATGTTTGCAGATCTTACGATACCGGTTGCAGATGTATATTGCTCCAGACATCCTTTGCGTCCGCAGCCACAAACCTCAGACTCATCCTCATTAACCTGAATATGTCCGATTTCGCCGCCTGCACCGTTTACACCGGAAAGCATTTTACCGTTTATGATAATACCACCACCGACACCTGTACCAAGCGTAACCATGACAATGTTGGTATAACCTTTGCCACCCCCCTGCCACATCTCGCCAAGTGCAGCCATATTTGCATCATTTCCTGCCTTAACGGGAAGACTGGTAATACTTGACAGTTCCTCCGCAACATTGAAAATGCCCCATCCAAGGTTTACGCACTTTAATACCGTTCCATCCTCCTTGACCGGTCCCGGAACACCCATACCGATACCTGCAACGTCAGCCTTTGATATATCCTTTTCTGCAAGCTTGTCCTCTATGGAAGAAGCGATATCTCCCAAAATATATTTTCCGCCTTCGTCAACCCTTGTCGTTATCTCCCATTTGTCTGTAAGAACACCGTCTACGGTAAACAATCCAATCTTTACCGTTGTTCCGCCAATATCTACACCAAATACATAGTTTGCCATCTTATAATCCTCCTAATTGTTATTTTGAATTTTTAGCAATATTTTGTGTCACCCTGTTGTAAAGCTCCTGTGCAGCATTATATCCCATCTTCTTCTGCCTGTGATTTACAGCAGCCGACTCAACAATAACTGCAATGTTTCTTCCAGGCCGTATCGGTATGGAATGGCTTACAACCTTATTTCCAAGAAACTCCGTGTACTGGTCCTCCAACCCCATTCTGTCATAATTTGCTTCTTTGTTCCATTCCTCCAGATTGATGACCAGATCGATTGTATGTGTATCCTTTACACACTCTACACCAAACATTGTCTTGACATCTATAATTCCGATACCCCGCAATTCAATAAAATGTCTGGTAATATCAGGTGCTGAGCCTACAAGTGTCTCGTCACTCACCTTTTTGATTTCAACAACATCATCGGATACAAGACGGTGTCCTCTTCTGATAAGCTCAAGTGCCGCCTCACTTTTTCCGATACCACTGTCTCCCATAATCAGTACACCTTCGCCATACACATCCACCAAAACCGCATGAATGGAAATTCTTGGTGCAAGCCTGACATGAAGCCATTTTACTACCTCATGGACAAACTCCGATGTCGTCTCACACCGGTCCGTTAAAATCGGTATACCATGTTTTTTTCCTTCCTCTATAATATAATCAAAAGGTATTATGCCCCTGCAAAAAATAAGACACGGTATTTTGTAAGCAAAAAGCTTGACAAGTATATCCCTGTTTTCTTGCTCGGTATGTACATTTTCAATGTATGCATACTCAACATTTCCACATATTTGGATACGTGCCGCATCAAAATGCTCGAAAAATCCCGCAAGCTGGACTGCCGGACGATTCATGTTCGGATCCTTTATCAATATCTTGTCAGTATCAATATCCGGTGTATGGTTAATCAGCTTCATTTTTTCTATGAGCTCGGTCACTGTTACGCTGTATTCTTCCTCCATATTTAAGCCTCCACAATGTTTCCTGTCAAAATTTTCTTATAAAGCGAAAAAGGTTATCGCACAATTTGGCAGCCACACTTTTGCCGCGTGACTGCCGAATTGTGCGACAACCCACTCTAATGCTATTATTCCTCCGGCTCAGAAGCAGACTCCTCATACTTCTCCAATATGAGTGACTGTATCTTCTCTCTTGTCTCCGAGTTAATAGGGTGAGCGATGTCCCTATACTCGCCGTCAGATGCTTTCCGGCTAGGCATGGCAATAAATAAACCCTTCTCACCCTCAATTACCTTGATGTCATGAACAACAAACTCATTGTCGATAGTAATTGAAACAACGGCTCTCATCTTGCCTTCCTTCGTAACCTTCCTGACTCTTACATCAGTTATTTGCATGTTATAACCCCCTTTAATGGTCAATAGACAATCCCTACAAGGAATATCTAAAGTTCTTCTCTACAATAACCTTGATGTCATCTGGTTCACCTGTTCTTACGGTGTTCGCACGGAGCGTATCCCTGCTCTCGACGATGCAGTTTTCAATATAACAGTTATCACCTATATGAACATCATTAAGTATGATAGAGTTTTTGATTACACAGTTGTTACCCACATAAACCTTCTTAAATAAGATGGAATCCTCAACGGTTCCATTTACGATACATCCGCTTGCCACAAGACTGTTATTCACCACCGCATCCCCATTATACTTTGCAGGTGGTAAATCCTCAACCTTGGAGTACACCTCCGGATATTCGCGGAAGAAATAATCCCTGATATCCTTTTTCAGGAAGTCCATGTTCGTCTTAAAGTACGAGTCAACACTTCCGATGTTTCTCCAATAAGAGTCAAGCTTGTACGCATATATCTTTTTTACGCTCCTATATCTTACAAGAACGTCATTTACCAAATCATTTCTTCCCTCAGCAGCACATGTCTCCAAGAGCTCAATCAGTTGTCTTCTTCTGACAACATACACACCTATAAATGCGGTGTTTGTCTCTGCAACAAGCGGCTTCTCCTCAAAGCCTATCACCCTGTTATCCTTGTCAAGCTTCACAACGCCAAATCTGCTGATATCATCCTCACCCGGCTGAATATCCTTACATACAATTGTGATATCCGCTCCTGTGGCAATGTGTTCCTCAAGCACCTTGTTATAATCCATTTTATAAATTCCGTCACCTGATGCAATCACAACATATGGCTCATGGGCTGATTTCAGGAAATTAATGTTCTGATAAAGTGCATCTGCAGTACCTCTGTACCAATAACTGTTTGTTGCAGTTATTGTCGGTGTAAATACATACAGACCCCCCTGCTTTCTACCAAAATCCCACCATTTCGATGAATTCAGGTGTTCATTCAGGGAGCGTGAATTATACTGTGTATAAACAGCCACCTTCTGAATGTGTGAATTTGTCATATTGGACAATGTAAAATCTATAGCTCTGTAGCTTCCTACTATAGGCATTGCAGCAACCGCTCTCTTTGCTGACAAGTCACCCATCTTGCTGCTGCCGCCGCCTGCTAAAATAATACCAATCGCTCTCATCTTTACTCACCCGCCTTTATTATACTTGAACCGCTCTTGAGTAATCCATCAGGATACTCCTCTATCGTTGTCTCGCCAAAGATTGCGACATTTTTACCAATCTTTACACCGGCAGGTACGGTTGAATTCTCACCGATTGTCACTAAACCATATGCATAAATGTGTGGTGCAAGCTCATTCGGTGCCTCTGCACCAACGCCAAGCTCAGCATTATCTCCTATCACGACTCCCTCGGCGATAATAGCTTTGTCTATCACAGCACCATCACCGATTGTAACCCCATTCATAATAATCGAATTTCTGATAACTGCTCCCTTGCCGATGGATACACCGGAACCAATAACGGAATTATCTACCTCACCGAAGACCTCTGTTCCCTCACCTACAATACTCTTTGTCACGGAGCCTTCCGGTGCAACATACTGCGGAGGCAGTATATCGCTCTTGGTATAAATTCTCCAAAACTCCTCATAGAGATTAAATTCAGGAATTATGTCGACCAATTCCATGTTTGCTTCCCAATAGGAGCCGAGTGTTCCAACATCCTTCCAATATCCCTTGTAATCGTAAGCACATATCTTGCTGCCCCTCTCGTGACAGTACGGAATGATATGCTTACCAAAGTCACAGCCCTTTTGGTCCTTCAAAGCCACAAGTGCTTCCCTTAACAACTTCCAGCTGAAAATATATATACCCATGGAAGCTTTGTTGCTCCTAGGATTTTCAGGTTTTTCCTCAAATTCCTTTATGCAGCCTGTCTCGTCTGTAATGACAACACCGAAACGGCTTGCCTCCTCCATAGGAACCTGATAAGTTGCAAGGGTTATGTCTGCCTTGCTGGATTTGTGGAAATCCAACATATTCTCATAATCCATTTTGTAAATATGGTCTCCTGACAGTATAAGCACATAGTCCGGATTATAGTAATCTATATATTCCAAATTCTGGTATATGGCATTGGCGGTACCTGTGTACCACTGACTGTTTGTACTCTTTTCGTAAGGAGGAAGAACCGTAACGCCGCCCACGCTTCTATCCAAATCCCACGGAATACCAATACCGATGTGCTGATTAAGTCTAAGAGGTCTGTACTGCGTAAGAACACCTACAGTATCCACTCCGGAATTAATACAATTACTGAGTGGAAAATCAATAATTTTGTATTTTCCCCCAAAAGCTACCGCCGGTTTAGCCAGTTTAGAAGTCAAAACGCCCAAACGACTTCCTTGTCCACCCGCTAAAAGCATAGCTATCATTTCTTTCTTAATCATAATGTCACCCCTTTTAGCATAATTTAGCTATATTATAGCATTAATAGTAAAAAAATTAAATAGTTTTTGTACATTTTTTCTATTTATTGTACAACATTATTACCCGCTTTTTTCATACTTTCCAAAAATGGCAGAAAATCCACCTCAAGACATGCCGCTATCTTAATATCATCCTTCTCCTGTAATACAACGCCAAGTCTTCCTACTGCAGAAGCCATTTTACTTTTATCAACGTAAACACTGTCTTTATTTATTAACTGTTCACAGTTATTAAATACCTCTATCTCCCAGTTTATTCCCTGAATGACAAGATTAAACAGCTCCTCCGTGTCATCCTGTCCGGCACCGCGCAGCTCAGTTATGACCAACCTTGCAGCCTTAATAATGTTATCACTGTAATCTATAAGCTGTTTTAATGCCTCATTTTGCAATACAAGCTTATTACCCATAGTACCTCCTGCTATTCTTCCTCATCCTTCACGTGGACGATACCCCTCAATGCCAAGCCGATTCCGCCAAAGAAGGTAGAGCCGTGCTTTATGCGTTCGGCTCCTTCTTATCAACTGCAATTTCAGTAAGTGATGACGCAAGCCCTGCAATGCTTGCAATTTCGGACGGAATAATAAGCTTTGTTGCTTTTCCGTCAGCTGCCTTTGCAAATGCTTCAAGGCTCTTAAGGGTAAGCACTGCCGTTTCAGGTGCCGCCTCATTTAAGAACTTAATACCATCTGCGTTTGCCCTTTGAACCGTGAGTATTGCCTCTGCCTCACCTTCTGCACGTCTGATGGTTGCTTCTTTCGCTGCCTCAGCCCGAAGTATTGCAGACTGCTTTTCTGCCTCAGCCGAGAGAATCAGTGATTCCTTCTGACCCTCAGCCCGGAGTATTGCCGATTTCTTTTCACCCTCAGCAATCAGAATCTGCTCACGTCTTTCACGCTCAGCCTTCATCTGTTTCTCCATGGCATCCTGAATGGCTGCCGGAGGTATAATGTTCTTAAGCTCAACACGGTTTACCTTGATACCCCAGGGATCCGTAGCAACATCAAGGGTTGCTCTCATTTTTGTGTTGATTGTCTCTCTTGACGTAAGTGTCTGGTCAAGCTCCAAATCACCGATTATGTTTCTAAGTGTTGTTGCCGTAAGATTTTCGATAGCCATAATTGGCTTTTCCACTCCATAGGCAAACAGCTTTGGGTCTGTAATCTGAAAAAATACAACCGTATCGATTCTCATTGTAACATTATCTTTTGTGATAACCGGCTGCGGTGCAAAATCCACAACCTGCTCCTTCAAGGATATTCTCTGAGCAACCTTGTCAATAATCGGCCACTTCATATGGAAACCTACCGACCATGTTGCCTGATACGTTCCAAGACGTTCAATAACATATGCATGTGCCTGTGGCACAATCCTGATACAGCTTGCTGCTATAATAACCACCAAAAATACCAAAAACAGTATAAATACCTGTCCTCCTGAAAATTCTGATAAAACCATTCAATTTCCCTCCTACTATTTTTTTTTGCTACTTTTCTACCTTTTTTACGATGAGCTTCACGCCGCTTATGGAGCAGACTTCAACCTGACTCTCTGCTTCTATAACTGCGTCGTTTTCGGAGCGTGCCGTCCATTCCGTTCCATTGAGCATTACCACGCCCTCTGCCTTTAGATTGTCAATCGTGCTTTTTACGATTCCGACCTTGCCTACCAGCCCTTCCACATTTGTTTTTTCAGGTTCTTTTATGAGGTGTTTCCTTGCAAGCGGTCCCATAAGGACGAGCAATACAAGGGATACAACCGCAAATATGATAAGCTGAATGCCAAAGCTTGCATGGAAAAATGCCGCAAGTGCCGCAACAAGTGCTCCGATTGCAAACCACACCGTTGTAAGTCCAAGAGAGATTATCTCCATCACAACCAGTACTGCCGAAAGAATCAACCATATTGTTACCATCCGAAAGCCTCCTTTCCGTAAAAATCACGTTACCACCCATTCATAATCAGTATACTACAAACAGGGATACCTTTACCATGTGATAATAACGATAATATCGTTTCACTAATTTCCTTTATAATAGTTTATGAGACAGCCTGCCAATATAATATCTCTTTCATCATCAGTTAAATCACCAAGTGTAAGAGATATCTCCCTCATTTCATTATTAACGACAAAAGCCTTAATTATCTCACTTTTATTTTTTATTGCGTCCGCTATGTCTGGAATGAAGATATAATCGTCAACTGAAAATTGATAATCTTCATCCATGACAAATGGAAGCATACCCCAGTTTATCAGGTTCGACCTATACCGCTTCGTAGCATATTCCTTGGCAATATTTGCCCATCCACCAAGAACCTTCTGGCAGGATGCCGCCTGCTCTCTCGCAGAACCATCCCCCGGCTTAACGGCAAAGATTGTACTTCCATATCCTAGATTTTTTCCCTTTATTTCAGGATATTTCTCCTTTATCGTATGGACAATTCCATGCATTTCGTCGCTCGTCTTGCAGAGGCATCCGCCTGCTTCCCGTTCCCGTTCCACTGCCTGTATTGCCTTTGCACGTCCCACATAAAGCGGATCCTTCCTTGAAAGGGTAAACTCTGCAAGTCCAAGGGGATTTGACCGGTAGGAGGATGTCTCCCCTGACGGTATCAGTTCATCCGTTGTCGTAACAGGGTCGTTAATTACGGATGCAACCTTGAGAAGAAGATTGTCCGTCAGCGGTATCATTTCAGGCCAATCCTTTATGTTTGGTCCAAATTTTATTTCAACGGACGGGTCCGCCTTTCCAACACCGTCATATACACGGTTGTCATATATGCTCTTGTCAAAGAAATATTTCGGTGACGTATATTCAACATCAATATCTGTTGCTGCCGTAAGATATCCCTTATTTACAGCGGTTGCTGCTATGGAACGTGCGTCCATCAGTGCAACGGATGATATTTGTCCGCTCTGAACCTTCGAACCCTCCCTGTTCGGGAAGTTTCTCGTTGAATGTCTGATACTGAATGCATTATTTGCAGGCGTATCTCCCGCACCAAAGCAAGGACCGCAAAATGCCGTTTTTACGATTGCTCCCGTTCCGATAATATCCGCAAGCCTTCCATTCTTTGCAAGCTCCATGTAAATCGGTGTACTTGCAGGGTAAACACTTAAAGTAAATTCATCAGCACCGATATAGCGTCCGCGTAAAATGTCTGCGGCATCAACAATATTTTCATAGCCGCCGCCCGCACAGCCTGCAATGATGCCCTGATCCACGTAAAGCTTTCCGTCCCTCACTTTATTTTTGAGTGTAAAATCAACCTTGCCATCCAGAGATACAAGTGCCTTTTTCTCAACATCCTCAAGAATGTCCATAAGGTTTTTATTTAAGTCCTCTATGGTGTATACGTTGCTTGGATGAAATGGCATTGCTATCATTGGCTTAATCTTTGACAGATTTACGTATACAACCCCGTCATAATATGCAACATCACCCGGATTCATTTCCTGATAAGCTTCCGGTCTCTGGTGGATTTCATACCATTTCTTAATTTCATCATCCGTCTTCCAAATAGAGGAGAGACACGTCGTCTCTGTGGTCATTACATCGATGCCAATTCTGAAATCAGCAGACATCTTATCCACACCCGGTCCAACAAACTCCATAACCTTATTTTTTACGTATCCGCAATCAAAGGTTGCACCGATAATTGCAAGTGCCACATCCTGAGGTCCCACGCCCTTTGTAACCTCACCATCCAGATAAATGGCGATAACCCCCGGCTTGGCAACATCATAGGTTCTCTTCAAAAGCTGCTTGGCAAGCTCGCCGCCGCCTTCACCGATTGCCATCGTACCAAGTGCACCATATCTTGTGTGACTGTCCGAGCCAAGTATCATGGCTCCACATTCTGCAAGCATTTCCCTTGCATACTGGTGAATAACCGCCTGATGGGGAGGAACATAAACCCCGCCGTATTTTTTTGCACAGGAAAGTCCAAACATGTGGTCATCCTCATTGATTGTTCCACCGACTGCACAAAGCGAATTGTGGCAGTTGGTAAGGACATACGGTATCGGAAACTCCGTAAGTCCCGACGCCCTTGCCGTCTGTATAATTCCAACAAATGTAATATCATGGGACGTCATTTTGTCAAACTTTATTTTAAGCTTCTCCATATCACCAGATGTATTGTGTTTCTCCAAAATACCGTATGCTATTGTATTTTTTGCTGCATCTTCCTTCGATATGCTGATGCCCTTGTTGCCAAGCTTTGCCTGTGCATCCGCATCATCACGTACAAGCCCGGTTCCGTTTAACAGGTACGCTCCCGTTTCGTATAATTGAATCATTTTATGTCCTCCATTTAATTGTTTATATGTTAATATGCCATAATGTGCTTTTCAGCATCGGCAATACTGTCGTATTTTGAATTTCCAATTGCGTATTCGCTCTCATGTCCCAAGATAGAAGTTCTTTGTGACATGTATGTGAGCTCATCCGCCTCAGCACCGTTAACGTAATAGGTTCCACCCATATCCTGACAGCTTGAAGTCTCGTATAACGAAGCACCGTCAAACTCGGTAAGGCTGTATTCGGTTCCCTCGCTTCTGCCAAATGCAAGCGGGAAGGTCAAAAGACAGCTATCCGTGCAAAAGCTTCTTACATTTGCATAGCCTGCATACACTGCCCTGCTTCCGTCATATGTGTACACAAAACAGCCCACATAGTCATTTCCCACAAATGCAGAGTTAAACAAAAACAGCTCTGCTACTCCATCACCATTTATATCGTGAAGCAAAATGGAATCGGGTTTTAGCTGGTCGTACTTATTCTCAAGTATATAGTTTCCCGTGTCAGATCCCATAAGGTCAGACTTGAGCCTGCTTTCCATATCCTCCATAAAATCCAGATAAGCAAGCTGCCAATCACTAAGCATGGAACGCTTTACTGATTCCAAATCAAAGTCATCACCATAAACCTTTGCGATTTCATTCATAAGCTCAGAAGCCTTATCCTTTTTGTCAGCCGAAATTAATCCGGCAAGCACATCTTCATAATACGGAATGCCAAGCTTATAAGCATCGTCATATAATGCCTTGTATTTGTTTTGGTAATTTGTGTCAGTAGGGTCAAGGACTGCCCCGTTGCATGCTCTCATAACCTGCAGATATTTTTTGTTATCTCTCAGCTTTACAAGCTCGTCATAGTGACTTCGGTATACATTTACACATAGTGCATTGTTCAGTATGACGCCGGAATACTCATATGCATCATAGTAGGATGAATTTGTTATCAGCACGGACATGGCAGCCATGGCATCATATGATATTTTCTCATCCAAAAAATCCTGATATGTTTCATTGAGAAGCTCTATCATATATTGTTCCTTGTCAACCGTTTTCATTCGCTTTTGTACATTCATGGAACGGGTATTGGTTTCATGTGCTGTCTCAATGTCATAGCTTAATACCGCCTGCCAATATTCCGTCATAATTCTCTTTAGCTCGTTATGGTCTAAATCTTTACTGTACTTGTCAAATATCATGCCTGTCTTTTCTATGCTTTTTATCGCATCCAGTCCTGCTGCCGCCTCCTCATAGCTCTTTTTACCATCTATGTAATCCTGACATATGGATGCCGCATAGGAATCAAGGTATGACATGACCTCCTCTTTTTGTTCATCATTTAGCTTTTCATAATATTCCAGTGCCTTCGGCCACTGCCCTGCATCTATATTGTCAAATACACGACGCACCTTATAGTACGGACTCAGGAAAATGATACTTCCCACAAGCTCCAGTGTAATCAGTACAAATGAAATAATAATACATTTTCTCCACGTCTGTCTCATTATTCCACCTCCTGGTCTTCCGGAGCAGCATCCGAAATTGTCGCATCTGACGGTGTAGCCATCATATCCAGTGATTCCCTTATTTTGTCTGCGTCAGCGTTTGATGCAAGCTCAGGATAATTCAAATCAAAGCGTGTATCGTTCTTGTCATAATACGGTGAAATAACCATAAAATATATGCACACTCCAACTAAGACAAAGCCAATCACGGCAAGACTTAAAAACGCAATTCCTGCCGCCTTAAATCCCTTGGAAGCTTTGTCGTTTTTTCCATCAACTGTTTTTTCACCGTCTGACGCTTCCCCGTCTTCTTCCTCGTCAGGCAGGACTTCCCCGTCTGTCTGTGCCTCCTGCTCCATCATCATAAGAAAAACGTCCTCATCCGCATCATCTGATGTCTGTTCAATCGGCAGTCCACATATATCACAAATTTCCGCATCATCCGGATAAATTTTTCCACAACATTTCTTGCTCATATCTAACTCCCATTATTTCTCATGCTGGTATCTCATGTAAAGTACAAAGTCCATATCATTATACCAACTTCAAAAAACATATTCAAGAAATATGTACAAATAAGTGTTTTTTTGTTTGATGGTATTTACTTTTTTTGTCGGAATGATATAATAGTTTAGGTTTTTATGTAACATTCAGCCATTTTCTGTAAGCAAATTTGGGTTTTACTGGAAACTGCCAGGTAATGGACTGACGTTCAAAGAGAGGGAGTAGTATTTATGAAGAAAAATATTGAAATCAGATGGCATGGCCGTGGCGGACAGGGTGCCAAGACAGCAGCACTCCTGTTAGCTGATGTTGCTTTTTCCACAGGCATGCACGTTCAGGGCTTCCCTGAATACGGACCTGAGCGGATGGGTGCACCGATAACGGCATATAACAGAATAGGCGACTCCGCCATACGTGTACATTCAAACATTTATGAGCCTGATTATGTAGTTGTTGTTGATGAAACGCTTCTGCACTCCGTTGATGTTACAAACGGTCTTAAGAAAGACGGCGGTATTATCATAAACACAACAAAATCCAAAGAAGAAATCATTCCTTTGTTAAAGGGCTACGAGGGCAGTATCTACATCATTGACGCCCACAAGGTTTCCATGGCAACGCTCGGAAAATATTTCCCAAATTCACCGATGCTTGCTGCCATCGTAAAGGTCGCTGATATTATGGACAAAGACGTTTTCCTTTCACACATGGAAGCATCCTATCAACATAAATTTGCTAAAAAGCCGGAAGTTATCGAGGGCAACATGAATGCCCTGAAAATGGCATTTCAGGAGGTGAAATAATGTCAAAGGCAACAGATATAACAAAGATAAATGAACAAAGTCCTTATTATGACATTACGCCGGGAAACCAGATTTACGGCGGTGGTGGTTCCCGCAGATTTAACACGGGTGAATGGCGTACCCAGACCCCTGTTATCGATTGGGACAAGTGTACCCACTGTCTTTTGTGCACTCCTGTATGCCCGGACAGCTCGATACCCGTATCAGACGGAAGACGTGAGGATTTTGATTATGACCACTGCAAGGGCTGCGGAATATGCGAAAAGGTCTGCAGCTTTGGTGCAATAACGATGAAGGAGGGTATGTAATATGTCAATCCGCGAAAGAATGTCAGGAAATGAAGCCGTGGCTTACGCCATAAAACAGATTAACCCTGATGTAATGCCTGCATTTCCTATCACCCCTTCAACCGAAATACCACAGATGGTATCCACATTTATTGCAAATGGTGAAATAGATACTGAATTTATACCCGTGGAGTCTGAGCACAGCTCCATGAGTGCAACCATGGGTGCAAATGCTGCAGGTGCAAGAGCACTTACTGCCACGTCCTCCTGCGGTCTTGCATATATGTGGGAGTTGCTTTACGTAGCTGCCTCCGACAGGCTTCCCGTTGTGCTTGCTTTAGTGAACAGAACGCTTACGGGTCCTATCAATATTAACTGTGACCACTCAGACAGTATGGGTGCAAGAGATTCCGGATGGATTCAGATTTATGCGGAAAACAATCAGGAAGCGTATGACAACTTTATCCAATCCTTCCGAATTGCAGAGCACCCTGACGTAAGACTTCCCCTGATGGCATGTCAGGACGGTTTTATCACAAGCCATGCAGTTGAAAATATAGAGCTGATTGAGGATGATAAGGTAAAAGACTTTGTGGGCGAATACAAGCCTGAAAATTATCTTTTAAATCCGAATATGCCAATGGCTGTAGGTCCTTATGCGAACTCTCCGTTCTACATGGAAACGAAAATGAACCAGCGTCTTGCCATGGAAAATGCAAAAAAGGTCATTCTTGAGGTTGCAAAAGAATTTGAAAAGATATCAGGAAGAAAATATGGATTTTTTGAGGAGTATAAGCTTGAGGACGCAGAATACGCCATCGTGATGATTGGTTCAGCAGCAGGCACGACAAAGGATGCCATTGATGAGCTAAGGGAGGAAGGAATCAAGGCAGGCTTACTCAAAATAAGGGTATTCCGACCATTTCCTGCCGAAGCAATTGTAAATGCGTTAAAACACGTGAAAGCAATCGCAATTATGGACAGGGCTGAAAGCTTTTCCGCATGCGGAGGTCCAATTGGCTCAGAGCTTAAGGCTGCATTATTTGATTTTAAGGCAACGTCCATTGCCGTAAATTATTTTTATGGAATCGGCGGACGCGATTACACCGTAAGCGAAGCAAAGGCAGTATATCAGGATCTTATAAATTATGTTTCGGGCACTGCTGACATTGAGAATTTCAAATATATCGGTCTTAGAAAGTAAACGGAGGAAAAGGATATGGCTTTTAATTTTAAAGAAGTAATGAATAAACCGGAACGACTTGCTCCGGGGCATAGAATGTGTGCCGGCTGTGGTGCCACGATTGCCGTAAGAACAGTTCTTCGTGCCTTAAAGCCTGAGGACAAGGCTGTAATAGGCAATGCTACAGGATGCCTTGAGGTATCTTCCTTTATGTATCCGTACACTGCATGGGAGGACAGCTATATACACAACACCTTTGAAAATGCAGGCGCTACGCTCTCAGGTGTTGAAACTGCATATCATGCCTTGAAGAAAAGAGGCAGATTATCCGAAAATTATAAATTTATCACCTTTGGCGGCGACGGCGGAACTTACGATATAGGGCTTCAGTCACTTTCAGGAGCCATGGAGCGAAACCACGATTTGGTTTACGTATGCTACGATAACGGTGCATACATGAACACAGGCATACAGCGTTCCTCTGCAACCCCTATGTATGCAGACACGACAACAACGCCTGTCGGCTCACACTCCAACGGTAAAATGCAAAACCGTAAGGATCTGGCTGCAATAATCGCAAACCACAACATTCCGTATGTTGCACAGTCAACCCTGATCGGAACCATGAAGGATTTGTACGAAAAATCAGAAAAGGCTATCTATACTCCAGGGGCTGCCTTCTTAAATGTTATGGCTCCGTGTCCTAGAGGCTGGAGATACGATACACCTGATATCATGAATATATGTAAGCTTGCAGTTGAAACCTGCTACTGGCCTTTGTTTGAGGTTGTTGATGGCAAGTGGATATTAAACTATGAGCCAAAGAAAAAGCTTCCGATTGAGGATTTCCTCAAAACACAGGGACGTTTCAAGCACCTGTTTAAGCCTGAAAATGAACAGCTTCTTGTTCAATATCAGGAGGAGGTTGACCGCCGCTGGGAAGATCTTTTATTTAAGTGCTCACGGTAAATAATAAAGGGGCTGTCACAGCCCCTTTATTTTCTGCCTTTGATTTTGTGTTTTTTTAAATAAAAGAACAGAACCAGCTTTTCAGGGATACGCTTTAATATGATTTGTATTTCCTCGTGTTTTGCTATGGGCTTTACCAAAATACTGTGAAGCTTCGCATTATTTGCACCCCATATGTCGGTAAATAACTGGTCACCCACAAACAGGGTGTTTCCTTCATCCGTACCCATTTTTTTCATTGCCTCACGGTAACCTGACGGAAGTGGCTTTCCCGCTTTATAAATGTAATATGCCCCAAGCTCCCTGTTGAATTTGGCAACACGCTCCTCATCATTATTGGACAAAAAGCATACGGAATATCCAAGCTTCATAAGCTTCCGTATCAGTCGTTCCGCCCGCTCATCCAAAGGTGCATCATGCTCCACAAGCGTATTGTCGATATCAAATATAACTGCCCGATACCCTTTTCTGTAATATTTCCCAAAATCAATGGAATAGGTTGAGTCATAATATTCCGTCGGATAAAAAATTCTAAACATATGGTGTACCTCGCTTTATCTAATCTATACCAATTCATGCTGACATATAGTTTCAGGCTACATTTATTTACTGCGGATGGAAAAAATTATATATGGTTTTTGCCACACGTTCCGGTATGCCCGAAAGTGCAGCAAGCTCATCAGCCGATGCTTTTTTGATGTTTTCCACATCCTTAAAATGCTTCATCAACTGTTTTCTTCTGGCATCACCGACCCCCGGGATATCATCCAAAACAGATTTGACCTGATTTTTGCTTCTCAGTTGTCTGTGATATTCAATGGCAAATCTGTGTGCCTCATCCTGAAGCGACGTAACCATAAGCATCGCCTGACTGCCTCTTGGAAATTGAATTTCCTCATTGTTGTAGTAAAGTGCCCTCGTCCTATGCTTATCATCCTTTACCATACCGCAGACAGGTATGTCAAGACCTAAGCTGTCAAGCACCATAAGTGCTATATTTACCTGTCCCTTTCCTCCATCCATCATAATGACATCCGGAAGCACATCGAGCTTTTCATCCGTAAATCTCCTGCTAAGCACCTCCTTCATGGATGCATAGTCATCAGGTCCCGTGACAGTTCTCAGCCTGAATTTTCTGTACCCGTTTCTCTTCGGCATTCCTTTTTCAAATACGACCATGGATGCTACAGACAACGTACCTGATATATTGGAAATATCAAACGCCTCCATCCTGTCCGCAGATGAAATACCGAGTGCATCCGCTATTTCTCTTGCTGCACCTACAGTACGCTTTTCCTGCCTCTTTATCCGCTCCATATCCTGATTTAAGACAAGTGCCGCATTATCCTTTGCGAGAGAAACCATTTTGCTCTTATCGCCTTTTTTCGGAACATTTATTTTTACATTGCTGCCCTTTTTCTTTGTCAAAAATTCCTCTATTAAAGCAGCATCCTCTATCTCATCCTGCACAACAATCTCCTTTGGAAGATACGGTGTCCCAAGGTAAAATTGTTTTATAAATGCTGCCAGTATTTCTCCCGGTGCATCCTCAGAGCCTCCATTCATATGGTGATTTTCCCTGCCAAGAAGCTTACCATCACGCACGAAAAATATCGTCACGACAATATCCTTTTCTCCTGCAGCATAAGCAATAATGTCCCTGTCATCCCCGCCAAGCGAGTTCACCTTTTGTTTATCCGCTATAAATTTGATGCTTTCCAGTAAATCACGGCACTCGGCAGCCTTTTCAAACTCAAGCTGTTCCGCATATTCCTTCATATCAGCATTTATTTTATTTACAATATCCTTATGATTGCCATTTAAAAACGATATCACACCATCCACCTGTTTTTTATATTCTTCAGAGGATATATAATTGTTGCACGGTGCCTTACACTGTCCAATCTGATAATAAAGACACGGTCTGTCCTTTCCGATTTCCTGCGGCAGTCTTTTATTGCAGGTTCTCAAATTGTAAACCTTGTTCAAAAGTTCTATTGTGTCCTTAACCGCCTTTCCACTCGTAAATGGTCCAAAATATTTTGATTTGTCCCGTTTCATTGTATGACTGTAAAGAAGCCGCGGATACGCTTCTTCAACCGTCAGCCGTATATAAGGATACCCCTTATCATCCGTCATCATTGTATTGTATTTTGGTCTGTGCTCCTTAATCAGGTTACACTCCAATATCAGAGCCTCAACCTCCGAGGATGTAATAATGTACTCAAAGTAAGCAATCTGATCTACCATTTTTGTAATTTTAGGCGAATTGTTATGTCCATGTCCATTTCTGAAATACTGCCGTACCCTGTTGTGAAGATTAACGGCTTTACCCACGTACAGTATTTCATCCCGGCTGTCATGCATAAGATATACCCCTGGAGAATTTGGAAGCTTTTTCAATTCTTCCTCAATATCAAAATTAGATGTTTCTTCCATCCTTGCCTCACCACCTGATTCACCGTTTTGTTAATTTCCTATAATACAAAGAAAGGAGGCATCTTTCAAAGATACCTCCAATTATGATAAAGGTTTTTTTGTGTGTCTATTTTATAATAGGTCTGCTCTCAGCTTTTTGATAACCTGAAGGGTCTTTGTTCTAAGCTCCTCAGCCTCGAACAACGAGAGCATCGTGCTTTTGTCAAGTTTTACTCCAACTATCATTTCAAGCCAGTCATTTACATATGACTTTACATATGCAACATTTTCATCCGACTTATTCTTAAGAGCAACAATAATATTTTCAATGCTCTCAATAATGGAAGGTGATGCTATTGTGTTTGACACAGGAGCCTGACTTCCCTCATCTGAAAGCTCAATAACCTTGCCTGTCTTTGTAATAATAACTTTCTTATTTGGAGCCGACTCAGTTCTTTGGGTACCTGCCTTCTTATCAAGGAGCTTTTCAACAACCTTAATCAGGCACACGGCACTGTATGTGCTCTCCTCCGGAGTTTGTGCGTCAGCACCCTTATCCTCATACTGATGCCAAAGCCACTCTGACTTAAGAAGCATTTCCTCAATCTTCGTGTCGGAAAGCAGTCTCTTAAGGTCGGCATCCATGGCAGGTGCTGAGTTCTTTCCAAAAAGCTTTCCACCTGTTTGAACTTCTGCCTTCTTATACTTTGCAGGAACCTGAATATCTGCATATGTCTTAATCAGGTATCTTTCTGCCCTCTTTGGATCGTAATTGTTATTGATGATGTTCACTCTGCCGCTGTTAAGACCATTTACAATCATATCCTCGGCAGACATAAACACAAGTGCTTTCTGTCTGTCATCAATCAGTTTCTTTATCTCGTAGTTTGTCTTTGACTTTTCAAGTATGGAATTCTTTCTAACCTTAAATGCCTTAATCTTCTCCTTGACACTGAAGAATAACTTCAGAAGTGTAGGGTTGGCATTTACATAATTTCCAATCCATGTAAGCTCAACATACTGATGCTCTATCTTATTTGAAATTTCATATACGTTGTAGCCGTCAAATATAACGTTCAGCGTTGTATAAAGAAGCTCAAGCACCTCATACTTTTCTTCCCATGAGCGGTTGCTGATATCCTGATTGACAAGCTCCTTGATACCACACTCATAAAATACAAGATTGTACTCATACAGTCCCTCAAAAATGTTTGCCTTGTCCTTCAGGGATGCACCCGCACCCAGAATTTGAAGATTTTTCTTCATATTCGGCTCGTTTTCAACATACTGGTACACCTTCTTTACAAACGATGAAACCTCGCCTATCAACGTATCGATTCTCTTGTTGTATATTTCCTGCTTTGATATTGCGTTTATTACACTTCTGCTCAAAACAGTAGTATTCTGTGGTGAATTTGTATTCCTAATAAGTTCTTTAAAGCTCTCATAAACCGCCATGTTATCAATCGGGATATACTCCGCATTCAATCCATAAAATTCAAATGCTTTATTGTAATCCTTATTGTTTATGTAGGTATTAAATAATCCGATACTGAACTGTATCTTGTAGTCATTTCCAACATGCGGATCCTCAACTACATAATCAAACAATACTTCAAGATTGTTCATGTAAGCATCAGCGTTTGGTCCCTCAGCAGGAATCCCCATCTCCATGATTACATTGATGAGATCCAGATATCCCATGACAGCCTTGTCATAATTTTTCGGTCTGTCATCATCCTCAAGAATTTGATAGCTTACATTGATAAGCAATGGTGCTATCCTGTCACCAATCAGCCTCATGGCGTCCGTAAAAGCTTCTCTCTGATATAAATATATAAGCCAAATACTGTAACGATACAGACCTGTTGTACTGATAGGTGCGTCAATGTCTGATGGTGAAATATCACCGTATACAAAACGGAACAATGGTTCAATCCATTCCTCTATCTCGTACCTGCCTGTTGCTTTGATATTCTGGTCGACGAACTCTCCTAACTCATACAGCTTTGTGCACTGAGCCTTGACGTCCTCATCGACCATCATATTTGATAAATCGAAATTGCTGTCCTTTAAATAATCAATAACCAATGCGTAAAAACCATCTTCAACCTGCTCATTCAAAAACCGAATCAACAGTCCTTTGTTATTGGAAGCTGCTATTGACAATACGTTGTTGTCAGAGCCGGTTGTAATGTTTGCCGGTAATGCCATAGGTCACTTACCCCCTTATCATATAATTCACCTCCTTTATTTTATACCCAAATCATTTTCAAAGTCAACTAGCATTTTAGTTATTTCATATAATTGGCATTATGCATAATGCATAATGCTAATTTAACAAGTTTGAGATTTTTTTTTGTTAGTTTTTTACATCAAAACCTGCCATTCTTAAAATAGCCCTTGCATTTGTCGTTGTGCACCTTCCATTTTTTATGGTGTAATCAAACTTTAATGCATCCTCCTCGTAATATTCCTCAAAATGATAATTTACCGCTTCTTTCCCTGACTTGTCCTTTATTTCACAAAGTTCAAAATCATGTGTGGAAACGATTGTCATGCAATTGTCTGAGCTAAGCCCCCTAATAACCTCCGTCGCACCCACAATACGGTCCGCTGAATTTGTACCCTTAAATATCTCATCAATAAGGCAAAGCATCGGTTTGTTATTTTTTCTATAATCTGCCATCGCCTTTATACGGAGTATTTCCGCATAAAAGGTTGAAATTCCTCCCGCAACATCATCCGTAATTCGCATGGAGGTAAACAGCTTCATGTAGCCAGCTTTCAATTTTTCACCACAGACAGGAGCACCCATATATGCAAGTGCAAGGTTAATTGCAATTGTCCTTAAAAATGTTGTCTTGCCTGACATGTTTGAACCTGTGATTATGGTAACTCCTCCACTGAATGACACGGAATTTGCCACAACTGTCTCAGGCTTTATCAGGGGATGGTAAATATTTTCACCGCAGAGAAAAACCTTTCCATCCGTGCATTTTTCCACCTGTGCCCCACATGTAGTCCTGACCTTTCCCACAACGGAAAGACTTAATAGCAGTTCCATTTGGGCAATAACTGCAAAGCATCCGCAGGCATTTTCCCCATACTGTTTTTTCCATTTGGAGATAATGGCAGCAAGCTGATAATCCCAAAGAATAACCCCGCTCAATAACTGGTGCACAAGCGGATTAAAGGAAACATGATATGCCTGCATGATTTTTCCAAGCTGTTTAAAGCCGGAACGTGCACCATTTTGACCACATATGCTATCCTTAAGCCTGTTTAAAAGCGGAGCCTCAAAACTGTATTTTTCCATGACATCAAGCATTTTAATATACCCATCTATGGAATTACCCAGCTGGTAAAATGGTGACATAATCTTATCTGTCACGGTTTTCGTCAACCATGTAATGGCAAGATTTACGATAAAACCAATCAGCGGATATCCATAATGAATGACTCCACACAGCCATAATACAAGCAGTACAAGCTCCACCGCCGGCAAAACCATGCGAAATAGTTTCGCCCACCCTGGAACAATTCCTGCATCCTTATCTCTGCAATACCCTGAAAAGCTCACTGCATCAAAAGAGCTTTTGTTCTCCTTCTGCTGCATCCCTGCCGCCTCAAATTCTATGGCAAACTCACGCAGCCTTACAAGCTCCTTCACTGCCTGTCTTCTTTCTTCAAGGTTATCTGCCAGATCCTTGTTCAGCTTTAATTCGTCTGCCAGCAATTCTCTTCCCATATCAGTGTGACAGACATTAATCAACTGATATAAAGAATTTGCACCAAGCAAATCAACGTCATATGCCACAGCATCTTCCTTGCTAAGGAAGCTTTCCCCTGTATCATCATAGGTTCTCCACGCCTCGGTAAATCTGCCTATATAACGTTCAGCCGACTCAAGCATGTTTTTTGTCCACTGCTGCTTTTTATATACAATTCCATGTCTTACCACAAAAGCAAAAAACAAAAGAAGCAATAGCACGCCTGCATATAACGCAATTCTTTTATTGTCCGCCGCTCCGACTATTATAAGCCCAATCCCCAATGCAAAGGTGATTCCCCTCAGGGTTGAAATATAAGAAAAACTCCGTTCAAGCTTTCTCTTATCTTCCTCAAGACGAATTTTTTTCTTTGTATAGTAATTAAGCTCCTGCTCCATATCCATATCTGTTATTCGTTCTCCTTCTTGGAACTGTCCTTTTCTGTTTTAGATGCTTTCTTTTCTGCACTATGGTTCTCTTCATCGTGTGTATACACATAACCCTTGCCTGATGCTATCAATCCCACTGCCCCTGCAAAAAACAGTACACCAAAAATAATACATCCTATACCAAAGGAAGCTTTCCCAATCATCAAAAGTGATATACCCACAATAACCATGAGGGCACCACAAACGATATAATTCTTTGCCGCTGCTGATAAATGTTTATTCATGTTTTCCTCCTACATCTTAACCTCACTTGGGGTTCGTAATTTTAAATGTTCGTTTACAAGCACACCATTTAATCATGAAGGGTACTGCTCTCATACCCCTCCTCAATCGCATTATTACAATCTCTGTCCAGTGCTTCTGCAGCTTCCGCAGCGGTTATTTCACCTGACAGCAAATCATTGATTATTGGATAAAATACATCTCTCACACCCCGCCAGTTCGGATTGTTATTGGTGAAATCCACCACATTATCAGCATTCTCGATATACGCATGAAGCCGTTTTATATCACTTTTGTATTTTTGTGCTATGGTATTACTTGCAGGAATACCGCCTGCTGAATAATCCATCCATTTTTCATTTTCATAAACATATTTTACAAAATCCTTTGCAACCTTTAATTTTGCCTCGTCTCCGTTATCAAACACCTCAAATCCTGTCACAAACGATGTCGCAATCCCATTGCCGCTGGCACATGGGAAATTTACCATTCCATAATCAATGTCCGTTACGTCATCATTCATGGCGTTATTTCCGATATACAAAACCATTTGTCCGTTATAGAACAGCTCTCCCATATCGTTAATTTCCATATCAGCACAGTGCGGTGGAAAATAACCCTTGTCATAATTGTCCTTAATCCACTGTAAACCTGCAATACCCTCAGGCGTATTGATGTAGAAACGTCCGTTTTCATCGAAAAAATCACTTCCCTGGGACCGTATTAACGACATAACGTGCGTATCTCCCTGATTATTTCCTGCATACATCGGCATACAATAAACACCCTCCGGATTGTTTTTTTTCAATGTGGAAAGAATTTCCTCCCACTCCTCCAGACTCCAGTTTTGTATTTCCTCATCATCGCCAATATATTGATCCAAGCCCGCATTACGCATCAGCTCTTTATTATATACCATAATATTTTGGAGACTCAAAAACGGCATCATATATGTTTTCCCATTTATGCTGCTCATATCCCAATAACTCTGATTAATATCCGCACGCAAATCACTGGAAATGATATCATCCAGTGGAACAACCCTGCCCGTATGTATATAAGTTGCCATATTAAAATATCCCTCATACAGCACATCCACTGCGTCGTCCGTGTCGAAGCAGCCTTTTATCGCTTCATCCTCTTTGACCAGATCAAATTCCGTCAGGTTGATAATTACATCTGCATCCTCATATTGCTCCACAAAATCCTCCTTGACCTTTTCAAGGAAAATAAGTGCTGATGTCACGTCAGAATCCGCCGGTGTTGACATTGTAAGGGTTGGAACCTTGATATTAATTGTCACTGTCTCCTTTTTGTTGCCGCATCCTGCCATAATAACACTGAATAACACCATCAATATGACCGTTACTGATATTTTTTTCACAACTGCATTCCTCCATTTCATCATATACCCCTCAGCTTTCTCATCAACTCATTTACATCAATTGGTTTTCCAAGGAAATCATTCATGCCGCTCTCAATGGCACGGTCCACATCCTCACGAAAGGTATTTGCCGTACACGCAAATATAATAACTGATTTTGCATCATCACGGTTCAGCTTCCGGATTGCCTGTGCTGCTTCATAGCCATTCATAACAGGCATTTGAACGTCCATTAAAATAACATCATATTCCCCGACCCCGGATGCAGAAAATTTATCGACTGCTTCCTGACCATTTTGGGCAATCTCCGCCTTAGCATTAACACCTTCCAATATACCTGTCAATATTTCAGCATTCAGCTCATTGTCCTCTGCAATTAAAATATGCAGATTCCCGATTTCTGTTTCTTTTATATTTTCAGTGTGAACCGTCTTATCGTCCACATCATCCATAACCTTTGCGGTAAATTTTGCAGTAAAACAGCTTCCTTTCCCTAATTCGCTTTCAACACTCAAATCACCCTGCATGGACTGCATCAGCAGATGACTGATTGCCATTCCAAGACCTGTGCCCTTTTGGCTTTTCGTGTTCGCTCCTTTTTCCTGTGTGAATGCCTCAAATATATGGTTACAAAATTCTTTACTCATTCCACAGCCACTGTCCTCTACCTTAAAATATGTACAAACCTTATCATTTTGTGCCTTATCCTGCCATAGCTTTAGCAGGATATGACCGCCTGATGGCGTAAACTTTGCCGCATTGCTTAACAAATTCATAAGCACCTGCTTCAACCGTGTTTCGTCACACTCTATCACAGGATACTCCGCCTCTGTCTCCACGATAAACCTTATACCACGCTCCTCGATATTAAACCGCTGCATGGACGCTACATTGTCTATTACATCAATTAAATTCACAGGCTCATAAAACAAATTCACCTTTCCCGCCTGCAGCTTTGACATATCTAAAATATCATTCACAAGTGACAGAAGATATTGTGCCGTATCAGCAGATTTTTTCAGGTAATCCTGTAGTTTTTCCTCATTGCTGATATTCTCCTGCATAAGATAGTTAAGACCAATCAGTCCGTTAAGCGGTGTCCTGATTTCATGGCTCATATTTGACAGGAAATCACTTCTGGCTTCCACCTGTGCCGTTGCTTTTACGGATTTATTTGCAGTGACAAACAGCAGTGTCGCAATCAGTCCGATGACAATCAGTATAATGGCAATTATAATTGCGGACATTCGCATCAGGCTGTTACTTTGGCTTTTTACAATGCTGTCGGAAATCACAATGATAAAATACCAGTCCGTATCTTCCACAGGACAGAAAGTTACGATTTTTTCGTTTTTGTCATCGTCTATATAGGTTTGGGTAAACCGCTCCTTGTCACGCATTTTTTGCATAACCGCATCCACATTGACCGCCTTACCATCTATGTAACCATGACTTAAGCCTTCAAAAAAATTTTCACGGAATAATACATCATAGCTGCGGTTGACCCTGACAATATAATTACCCTCCATGTCTATTACACTGCTATACCCCTGTCCGTCATAGCTTTCAATCATCATGGTATTGTGGATTGTGTCCAGTGACATTTGACAAACCATGCCCGTAAAAACAATACCGTTTAACTCAAACGACTTAATGGAAATACCATAAACCAGATATTCCTTTTTCATTTCGTTCATAATGCCGTCTGTGTTATCAAGACGCATAACAAAGCGTCCGTCATTGTCAAGAAATGCCTGTTGGAATTTTTCTTCCTTTGTTATTGTATAATCACCCGAATATGCCATTCCATCCTGCGTGATATAATATATTTTTTCAAAGGTACTTGAATTTTGTTCTACATTCAGCTGTGCCTGCATTTCATCCAGACTTTTATATCCATAACGTAGCATACGATAATGAATGGATTCCGCCATTTCCCAGTTTGTATCATTCACAGCCTCTATTGATATGCGGTCATGCTCCGCAAGCTCTATCGTGTTCTCAATCGTAATGTTGTAGGATTTCACGTTAAGCTGATTATAAAACCAGCTCAACAAAGCGACTATAAATATAATAGCAAAACCACATGTACAAATAAGCAAAATACGATTTTTATACTTTTTCAATATACCACCTCCAACATCGCCATTCTCAAATTAAAGCGGTGTTTCAAGCTTTTCACGGTCTTTTGCAGACAAATCCCCTTATAATCCTTTAATTATAAATTTTCAACACTGATAAGTCAAGTAATTGCAGATGGTATGTTTTTTATGACTGTATTTTTTCACAGAAAAATCACTTGTATTTTCCATACGCATGTAATACAATGTCTTCGAAGCATTGTATTCGATTTAATTTTACGGCTTAGCCGGTCTTTGACAAATCTGTTATCAAATAAACTTCGATGCTTTATTTCACAAAAATAGGCAGCGGAGGCTGTAACAAAGATTTCGATTAAGAAACAAACTGTATTTGACAGATTGGCTCAAGGTTGGCTCACTTTAAAAGCATATTTGTTCAATACTCTTCTCTGCCTGATGTGATTGACTATTACTGGCAACAAATTTGGTTTTACACGATGATAAGTTTCGAAAGGACTCTGTAAAACCATGGTACATGTCCAAAGGACAAGGGAGGAGATTGAATGAACAAAAACAAGAACGAAAAGAAAAACGTCAAACGCTTTGAGGAACTGGAACTTAAGGATGATTTCATGTTTGGGGTTATTATGCGGAACCCCAAGTACTGCAAGCCGTTTCTGGAAACAATACTTGGTATCCGTATATCAGACATAAAATATCCAAGAACGCAGGAAACAATAGACCTTGCGGCAGATGCAAAGTCTGTAAGGCTTGATGTTTATGTTGAAGATGACAAAAGTACGGTATATAATATAGAGATGCAGGTATCCATAAATAAAAACCTGCCGAAGCGGTCACGATATTATCAGGGGATGATAGACCTGAACATACTGGAAAAGGGCGGAGACTACAAAGATCTAAAACGGAGCTTTGTCATTTTTATCTGCACCTTTGATTTATTCGGTAAGGGACGGCACATTTACACATTTGAAAACCGATGTTTACAGGATTATGAAATCGATCTTGGCGATGAGACAACAAAGATTATATTAAATACCAAGGGAACCATGAATGATGTAACGCCTGAAATGAAACGGCTACTGGATTACATAGACGGACAGGCGGCATCGGATGCTTTTACAGAAGAACTGGAAACCGCAGTTAAGTCCGTAAGAAGCAATGAGAAGTGGAGGGTTGATTATATGACGCTTGAAATGCATTATCGGGAAAAATATGAAGAAGGCGTAGAGGATGGTATTGAGCAAGGTTTGGAACAAGGTATTGCACAAGGTTTAGAGCAGGGCTTAGAACAAGGTGCCGAGCAGGAAAAAATGCAGTTGGCAATCAAGATGCTGAAAGCTGGCAAACTGTCTGTTGCGGAAATTTCCGAATACTCAGGGCTTCCCATCGAACAGATCACAGAATTAAAAAATGAAATCTTCAACTAAAATAATTTTAAAATCATATACAAAATACGCTTATTTTATTTTTAATATTAGAATGAAAAACCGAATATTTGAGTCCTGCTTGATTTTTAGTTTTTTATGTATTAGAATAATAAACAGTTTACTTGCGTAAAATATAACTGTAAAGGAGATTTATTATGGGAAAAGTAGTAAAAAGATTGCTCAAAATCACTGTCACTGCAGCCGCAGTCGGTGGTCTTTGCTATGCATTTAAGGACAAAATCAGGGAATCAAAGGTATATCAGGAACATAATGTTGATGAAAAAATTAAAAAGGTTACAACAGCAATAAAGGAAAAGCTTCCAATCTCAAATGAAAATGAGGAAGACTTTGTTGAGGAAGATGAAATATTCTTCGAGGATATCACACCTGCTGAACGAGATTATGTTTCCATCAATCAGGACGAGCAGCCAGTAGCAGAAGCTGCGGATACGGAAGCCACAGGTACTGAAACTGCAAAGGATGAGGAAACCGCTGACGACAAAGCTGATGATGTACCTACAATTGACGTATAAAAAAACAAACACGGGCTGCCCATCAAGAATGTCCATGCCATAATAACGAAAACACGCTTTCGCTCAATTAAAGACGTAACGGTACTAAGGTGCCAAAATACGCCACCTAAGTACCGACGTCTTCAAACGGTTTTCTTATATTATGGCATGGCATTCCCGATATGGCAGCCCATACTTTTACATCAGTCTGCAACCAGTCTGCTTAAGTCTTTGTAAAATGTTGGATACGATATATCCACACATTCAAATCCGTCTATTTCCGTCTCACCGTCAGCATTCATGGCAGCAACCGCAAAGCTCATTGCAATCCGATGGTCAAGCTTACTGTCTATGTGCGAACCATGGAGGTCTTTACCACCATTGATTATCATTCCATCCTCTGTTGCCTCTATATCTGCACCCATGGCTTTTAAGTTAGACACCATAACGTCTATGCGGTTTGATTCCTTTACCTTTAATTCTTCCGCATCCCTTATAACAGTTTCTCCCTCTGCAAAACATGCCAGAACAGCAATTGCAGGTATTTCATCTATTAGGGTAGGAATCATGTCTCCGCCAATCTCACAGCCCTTAAGCTTTGATGTTCTGACTGTTATATCTGCTGTCGGTTCTCCTGTTTTGGACACATTTTCAACCGACAGGTCCGCACCCATCCTATTCAAAACTTTTATAATTCCATCTCTTGTAGGATTGATTCCGACGTTTTTTATCGTTACACAGGAGTTTGGTGTAATTGCAGCCGCAACCATAAAATAGGTTGCTGAAGAAATATCTCCCGGCACATTTATTTTTCTTGCCAAAAGCTCCTCCGCAGGTGATACTGTTACCGTTTTTCCTTCCGATTTTATATCCACACCAAATTGTTCCAGCATAAGCTCCGTATGATTTCTGCTTAAAACAGGCTCTGTTACCGAAGTCTCTCCCTCTGCATAAAGTCCTGCAAAGAGCACGGCTGATTTTACCTGTGCCGATGCAACAGGCGACATATAACTGATTCCCTTTAACTTTGTGCCTTTGATTACAAGCGGTGCACAGTCATTGCCAAACTCGCTTCGTATATCCGCTCCCATCATGGCAAGCGGTGTTATAATCCGCTTCATCGGTCTTTTTTGTATGGATGCATCCCCTGTCACACGGGACAAAAAAGGCTGTGCAGTCAATATACCTGACATGAGCCTTGTCGTTGTTCCACTGTTTCCTACATCAAGGGTATCCCTTGGTGCCTCAAGCCCCCTCATACCTTTTCCGTGGATGACAACCGTTTCATTCTGGTTCACGATATCCACACCCATTTTACGGAAGCAGGCGATTGTGGAAAGACAGTCTGCTCCCTGCAAAAATCCCGTCACCTCCGTTGTCCCCTTTGCAAGGGAACCTAACATAATACTTCTGTGTGATATGGATTTATCTCCCGGAACAGTCAGTTCCCCATTTATATTTTTTACCCTTTTCAATTTCATACTATATCTCCTACCAATGCATTCTCCTCAAAGGTGCCCTCCATAATCAGTCCCAAAAAGACGTCTACAATTTCCGCATCCAACTGGGTTCCTGAAACCCGCTTCAGCTCGGTAACAATGTCATCCATCTGCATACGTACCCTGTACGGACGGGTTGAATACATAGCATCAAAGGTATCTGCAACTGCAATAATTTTTGCAATCTGCGGAATTTCCTCCGCCTGCTTTCCATTTGGATATCCTTTTCCGTCCAAACGCTCGTGGTGATACCCCGCTCCCAATGCCAGATTCGGCAGGCAGTCAATTTCCTTGAGAATATCATATCCATACTGTGCGTGCTTTTTTATTGTTTCATACTCGTCGTCCGTCAGCTTGCCGGGCTTATTTAAAATTTTCTCAGGAATTACAACCTTTCCAATATCGTGAAGCAATGCAATATAATATACGTTTTCAAGGGTTTTATCGCTGTATCCCATTTTTTCGGCAATCATTTTTGCATATTCTGCCACACGGAAAGAATGCCCCTTTGTATACTGATCCTTAAGGTCAATGCTTTTTGCAAAGGCACGTATTACCTGATTAATGAACAGTTCCCCTTCTTTTTCTTCCTGAATGACACGCTTTAATTCCGCATTCTGTTCCTTCAACTGGACGGAAAATTCATTTATTTCATCTTTCATAAAATGTACGCAGTTTTTCGGTACATTGCTTCCGTTAAAAATTGCTGCTGCCATTTCCTGGCAATTTCCATATCCGCAAGCTCCGCAATTAATATTTCTTTTCTCCCAATCCGTTTTGTTCATGAGAATAAAAATTTCATCCAACTCTTTCTCGCTCGGTTCACGCAGGGAAATGGTGTTTGATTTATCGGTATAGCTCCGCATAAAATCCCGGATATCCAATTCCGAGAACTGTCGGTTCAACTGTTCTAACCGTTGCTTTGGTGCCAGTCTTGCAGAAAACGGATTTTCGCCCTCACTTTTCTTGCATCCCTTTCTGATTTCCTGAAGATTATAAAAATTATCCTCGGAATAATTTCTTGCCATCTCAATACCTGTCCCATAAAGGCAGCCACGGTCACAGTTTAAAATATCAACCATAAACGGAAGCCGCTGCCCTCTTGCCAGCCGTTTCCTGTAATCCTCCAAAAAGTCATATGCCCGTTTTTCTCCCTCTACCTGCCGTATCAGTGCTTCCTCACCACAAAACCAGTAGACATTTTCCTTCAGTCCTCCCGGCATAGGGTAAACAGAGCCCAGCCCATATTCAATCTCATCGGTAGCATCCTCTCCAAAAATATGATGCCTGCCTGCATATTCCATAAAATGCTGAAAAGTCAGATTATAAGACACATAGCCATGCGTATTCGGGTCGGTAATCTCCACCTTTTTTGCAATACACGGGCTAATAAATGCAAGCTTATCCGTAATATGCATATATTTCTTCGCATAAATCGCCGTACAAAGCAACGGACTATGAACCGGTACCAGCTTCGGTATCAAATCCGGTGCATAGTGCTCAATATAATTTACCACTGCAGGACATGGCTGGGAAATTCCTCCCTCCAGCTTATGCTCCGCAATATAATTGATGTATCCCCATGTCGTAATGTCAGCACCAAAGCTGACACTGATAATCCGATTCACACCTAAAGCCTTTAAGCCACCCAGTATGGAGGCATATTCCTCTGGATAATTTGCCTGAAAGGAGGGTGCCAGCAGCACAGATATCTGCTCCCCACGCTCTAAATCACGGAAAAACTGCTCCGTGTCATCATAATATTCTCTGGCCTTATGCTCACAAACATCAAAGCAGGCTCCGCATGCGATACAGTTTTCACTATGTACCTCTATCCGCTGTCCATTTCCCGACTGGACAGAATAATTGGCAGTCAAAACCGGACAGACCGAAATGCAACGGTTACACCCCTGGCACTTTTCGTTCGTATAGACCAACTGACTCATTATTTGTTTCTCCCTTCTGCAACCTATCTTCCCGTAATCATTTTTCCTTACAAACGATAAATATAAGGAACGGAATAGCTGTTATCGTCTATTGCTGTAAATCACTTTGGCAATTGACAGACTACAACATAATGTAACATTATAACACAAAATAATTAAGAGTGGAAACTATTTGCGAATGTGCTTATGAAAAATCGTTAATTTGTTTATATGAAGCTTTGCAATTGCCGAACAACTATATCCGTAAATCAAGTGAATCCCCCATTCCTTTTTCTGCCGCAGACGTTACGCTACCTCCCATAGCAGAATCAGACTTTATCTGCTGATAGGATACGGTTCCTTTTGCATTTTCGCCATATTCCTTACGTAGGCGGGCTAATTCCTCATTGTATATGGATGTAAATTCCCTTGCCCTGGCAAATTCCTCATCGGTACTTATAGCTTTCCAATTTCTTGATTCAGGATTATAGGAGAGGGTTTTATTTCCTTTTGCATCCCAAAACATACATGCGGCATTCATTTTTCCGCCTGTTTTTTTCATGCTGGCATCGTAAATTGCTTTTCTGTCAGGAGATACGGTTTCTCCATGCTGCATACATAATTTTCTGTATGCGGCATCGTCTCTTTTTCCTGTGGAAAATTCTTTCCTTGCCAGTTCCTTGATTGCCTCCTCAAATTCTTCCTCCGACATTGCAGGCTTATCACGTTTCGTCATAATCTTGTTCCAGTCAGGCTTAGAAAACTTAATATTGACAGGCTGAAACCGCAATGAAAAATTACCGTAATCACAATCAGACAATGAGTCACCGCTGTCTGCATTGTTTCCCATCATCTGCACCATTTTTGCGTAATAAGAATAATTATCCCTTGTAATATGCATATTTTACTCCTCCTTGAAGAACCGATTTGAAATCCTTTTCAAACTATCTTATAAACTATATAGTATATCGTCATACCAAGCCAAATTATTTATAAACTCACAAAAGCAAGATATTTGAACGCCGATAGTTATTGACAACTAACTGTAAGCTTGATATACTAAAAGGGCTATCAAATATTCTTTGCTGATAGCCCTTTTAGAATGTGCAGACGCATTATTTTTTTAAACATTAAGTTAGTTATGGCTAACATGAAGTTAAAAATAAAAAACAGATAAAGGAGAATTTGCAATGAATAAAATCGTAGAGCTAAAAAATGTCAAAAAAACATACCGCACAGGCGAAAAAGAATTTAACGCATTAGATGGTGTAGACCTTGAAATTGAAAAGGGAAAGTTTGTGGTGATATTAGGACCTTCAGGTGCAGGCAAATCCACACTGCTTAATCTTATTGGAGGAATGGATATTCCTACAGCGGGACAGGTGATTGTGGACGGCGAGGACATATCAAAGTATTCGGAGGATAAATTAAGCGATTACCGTGCAGGCTCCGTTGGATTTATATTCCAGTTTTATAACATTCTCCCGACACTTACGGTTTTGGAAAATGTGGAGCTTGTAAAGGATATTGTGGAAAATCCCATAGATTCCCATATAGCACTCGAAAAGGTCGGTCTTTCCGAGCACGAAAATAAATTTCCGAACCAGCTTTCAGGCGGCGAGCAACAAAGAGTTTCCATTGCAAGGGCAGTTGCCAAAAACCCAAAGGTACTTCTTTGCGATGAACCTACGGGAGCCCTTGACTCGGCAACGGGTGTTGATGTATTAAAGCTCCTTATGGAGCAGTGCAAAAATGAAGGGAACACGGTTATTATCGTAACCCATAACAGCCTTTTTGCGGACATTGCCGACACGGTAATACGGGTTAAAAACGGCAAAATTAAATCCGTTGTCCAAAATGAAGCTCCTAAGAGTATTGAGGAGGTGGAGTGGTAATGCTAAAGCGTAAGGCAATGCGGGATATAAAAAATAATCTGTCCTCATTTATTACCATTTTTCTTATGGCGTTTCTCGGAGTGCTTGCTTTTTCAGGAATACATGCCTATATGGACGGTATGGAGGACAGTGCAAACCGGTATTATGAAAAAAATAATCTTCAGGACCTGTGGCTTATGGGAGAAAACTTTGACGATGATGCCATGAAGGAAATCCGTGAGCTTGACGGCGTGAAAAATGCAGAGCGGGCACTTGTGATCAATACGAGCTTAAATAGTTTTGACAATGTTGACATCGAAGCGAACTTTATAGAAACAAACGAAATATCAGTTATGCATGTAGTGGACGGCGAGAGCTTTGCTCCTGACAAAAAGGGCTTTTGGTTTGACAGCTATCTTGCGGAAAATATAGGGGTTAAGGTTGGCGATGAAATTACGCTTACATATAACGATTATGAAATCACAGGAAAAATATTGGGACTTGTCAATACGCCCGACCATGTATATAGCATCAAGGATGAGTCGGCAATATTCCCTACCCATGAGGACTATGGCTTTGCATATATGCCGATGGATATGTTTCCACAGCAATTCATGATTGATGAGGCAAAGAAAGAAATTGCCAGTGAACTGGATATATCGGTAAATGATGTCACAGATGAAGTGTTTGATATGGCTCTGCCTGAGTTTGACCCGGCGGAGCACTATATATTTACAAATGTCTATGTTGATGTGGAGGATGATGCAGACTTAGAGACTGTCAAGTCGGATATCCAAAATAAAATAAAAACAGCCACAGCGGTGACAGACAGAGATGCAAACATATCCGTAGCAGAATACCAGAGTGAGGTTGACGAGGGCAAAACCTACTCAAGCGTGTTCACGCTGTTGTTTTTGTTCATTGCAATTCTTTCTGTCGTTACTACCATGCACCGCTTTGTAAAAAAACAGAGGACACAGATAGGAACGCTGAAGGCACTCGGAATCAAAAGAAGAAAGATTCAGTGGCATTACATCAGCTATGGCTTTTTCATAAGTCTTTTGGCTGCAGCTTTGGGAATTGTCTTAGGAAGGCTTTTAATCGGAAACTTCTTTATCAGTATGCAGGTGGAAATGTTTGAAATGCCTGACATGAGGGTAAAGACGCTTCCTGTTGTATATGTTGTCGCCTGCGGAGTTGTGGCACTGATTACATTTGTGACTTATCTTACCTGCCGCAAAGTTTTGAGTGAGCCTGCCAGTGAAGCACTCCGGCTTGAGGTTCCTAAGGTTAAGGCGGGCGAGGTGAAGCCGTCAAGAGGACTCACAAAAAAATTCCCAGTCGATGTCAGATGGAATCTTAGGGATATAAAGAGAAATAAGGGAAGAACGGCTACGGGAATTGCTGGAATTGTCGGCTGCACCATGCTGATTGTGTGTGCGTTTGGCATGAGGGACACAATGAAATTTTTTATAGACTGGCAGTTTGAAAAGCTATATCAGTTTGGCTATAAGCTTTCACTGGAATCAGGAATATCCGATGAGGATTTAGAAAACATATATGATAAATATGGGGATGCCACAAGCATGACCCTTGCAATCGAATATACCTCCCCTGATGGGGAAAAAAGCACGCAGCGACTTGTTATAAACGATTCCGATGGACTTGTAAGGTATACGGGTCATAAGGCACAGCACATAACGATATCCGATGGCGGCATATATCTTTCCGAAAAGCTGGCAGATAACCTTGGACTGAAACAGGGCGATACCGTCACATGGAGCGTTTATGGGGAGGATGAGGAATACAAAACGGAGATTATCGGAACCTACAAGGAACCCCAGGGGCAAAGCTTTGGCATAACAAGGGAATATGCAAAGGAGCTTGGCATAGATTACAAGCCTGATGCCGTTTACACAAATGCTGACCTTGACGGTGTAAAAAGTATACCGGGCGTATCCATCATTCAAAATAAGGCGGAGCTGAAAACAGGAACACT
This sequence comes from Bacteroides sp., assembly GCA_023666705.1. Taxonomy (GTDB): domain Bacteria; phylum Bacillota; class Clostridia; order Lachnospirales; family Lachnospiraceae; genus Coprococcus_C. The sequence continues at coordinate 30,242 of JAMPBO010000003.1, read as the reverse complement.
GTCCATGATTGATATGATGAACATGCTTGTCGGATTGTTAATCGGCGTATCTGTGATACTTGCAGTGGTAATCATTTACAATCTCGGCATACTCTCCTTCTCCGAAAAGCAGTATCAGTTTGCCACAATGAAGGTGCTGGGATTTCGGGCGAAAAAGATAAAGAAAATATATGTAATGCAGAACATATGGATCGGAATTGTCGCAATTTTGCTCGGAATGCCATTTGGCTACATGATGACGGTGCTTATATTTAAAATGGCAATCGGTGACAACTTTGATATGCTGGTACATATAAATCCTGTTACATATATAGCAGGAGCAGCTGGAACATTTATCGTTACCTATATTGTAAATATGATGCTTGCAAGAAAAGTAAAAACGATAGACATGGTAACAAGCCTTAAGGCAAACGAATAAAAAGGACATATCCCACAACTTATCTCTTAACTTTTCAAACCATATATGATATACTAGGCACTAAGCAGGGACTGCCGCTGTTGGCGGACTCCCTGCTTAAATAAAAAGATCGGAGTGCCAGCTATGAAATCAGACAATGTAATATGGATTTTTCTGCTGATTGTTTTTCTTTTACTTGGCACTACAGAGGTTTTACTCTATAAAAGCTATGAAGATAACCGCAAGACAGCTGAAGATGCGGTAACAACAAAAGATGCTGATTACAGTGATTTAATTTTAACAACAAATGCTGATTTTAACATTTCAGACGATTTAGCCGGGGAGGATACGGAAGTGCCGGATACCCATACTTACATATTTGTCGGTGATTCAAGATATGTCGCCATGTCAGAATGTAAAAGTGCATCTGATTCATTTTTTTGCGAAAATGGCGTGGGGCTTTATTATTTAAATAGCCATATGAGTGACATCATGGCAAACGCAGACAACAATACGCGGATTATTGTCGGTCTGGGTGTAAATGATGTAGGCGTTGGAAATGACGGCTATGTTCAGGCTCTCACCCAGCTTAACACAAGCTGTGACGCCGAGGTATACTACATGCTTGTAAACCCTGTGGATGATGCAAAATGTGCAAGCATAGGCTATCCTGTCACAAATGCCGCAGTGGAAAGCTTTAACACGAAAATGCTCGAGGGACTGAACGGCTCCGGCATAAAAATAATTGATACTTATACTTTTTTGACAACAAACGGGTATACTACATACGATGGTCTCCATTACGATGAAAAAACAACGCAGACCATTTATGATTTTATAAAGCGGTGTCTCAGAAACCAATAATAAAGATAGTTTTGAAAAAGCATTTCCACATTCAATCTATCATTTGAATACAATAAACAAAAAAGCAGGTATAACATGGAAAATTTTATTAAGCTTCTTGAAAAAGGAAAAACGCAGTTTCATGTCGTTGACGAATGTAAAAAGCTTCTTTCCAAAAACGGATTTATCAGCCTTGATGCAGATAGCGGATTTAACCTTACGGACGGTGGAAAATATATGCTGTCCCCTTATTCTTCCATGCTTGTGGCTTTTATTTATAATCAACGAAGCTCCAATATACGTATTGCTGCGGCACACACAGATTTTCCGATGCTCAAGCTCAAGCCAAATCCAATCATACGAAAAAATGGATATCTTCAGGTAAATACGGAGCCATATGGTGGTCTCATAACCGCAAGCTGGTTCGACAGACCCCTCGGTCTGGCAGGAAAGCTCGTGCTCGCAGGTGAAACCGTATTTTCGCCTAAAGTCCGCCTCTTTGACTCTGAAAAACCACTTTTTGTAATACCAAATTTGGCACCACATTTAGCACGAAACAAGAAAACTACAGAAACGGATGTGCAAAAGGAGCTGATACCGATAGCAGGACTTCTCTCCTCTTTTTCCGATGACGAAAATGCAAATCCACTCCTTGACTATATTGCCGGCAGGGAGCATATTGCACCCGAAGCAATTTTAGACTACGACCTATACCTTTATGTATATGGGAAACCTGAATTTGCGGGAATAAACGATGAGCTTCTTATTTCTCCGAGAATTGACAATATTTCCTCGGTAAGTGCTCTTTGCCATGCCCTTTTGACATGCGGGAATCCAAATTGTACTGCCGTTGCCGCATTTTTTGATAACGAGGAAATTGGAAGCCGCTCCAAGCAGGGTGCAGACTCCATTCTTTTAAAAGAACTAATTGAAAAAATAAACGGTGGAAAACCAGAACAAGCAAGTACCTTTACGCTTTCCATCGATGTTGCCCATGCAACCCATCCAAATTATACAGAAAAAAGTGATGTGACAAATACCGTAATTTTAGGTGATGGTATCGTTTTAAAAAGCAGTGCCTCCCAAAGGTATGTGACAGACAGTGAAGCAGGTGCCGTAATTTCCGCCCTGTGCAAAAATAGCGGCATAAAGCTGCAGCGTCAGGCAAACCGTTCGGGAATGGCAGGCGGTCAAACCTTAGGTCCGATTTTATCCTCTTACATCCCCGTGAAATCAGCAGATATTGGAATACCAATGCTTGCCATGCATTCTGCAAATGAACTGATACACAAAAATGATTATATGGAGCTTACCAGACTCATAGAGGCATATTTTACTGCCTGATATTTTCCATATCAACTATTTCACGGACTAATATTCCTTAATCAGCCGTTGCATGATATCCGTGAGAAGACTGTCATTGGCATTATAAATGATACCTTTTGTTTCGTATGGGTCATCCGTTATGACACCATCCACATCAAGCAGCAAAAGACCTTTTATGCTCTCCTTTGTATTTATCGTCCAGCCGTACACAAGCTTTCCCTGCTTGTGTATGTCACGCACAATCTCACTGCTTATAAAATTGTGTCTGATGCTGAAAGCATCAATATCCTGCATATCACCAAAGTCTCCAAATGCCATTTTCATGATATATAGTGTCTGTATATCCTCATTTAACAGTTTCATTTCTTTGAGAATGTTGTAATCCGTAGATGCAACATAACAGTGGTCAATGTAGTCATACTGCTCTATCAGTGCCATAATGCCCTGTGCATAATTGAAATTCGTATCCGCAGGCTTTAACTCTATATTCAGAAATACATTATTCTGCTGCCCAAAGATAAGCACCTCCTCCAATGTAGGTACCTTTTCCCCGGCATACTCCTCCGAATACCAGCTTCCTGCATCCAAATTCCGTATAAAATTAAAGGTCACATCCTCAACATTTTTATCTACGCCTGTAGTCCTTTTTAAGCTTGCATCATGCATGATAACAAACTGTCCGTCCTTTGTCTGTCGCACGTCTATTTCAATAATATCCGCCTGGTTTTCAACAGCAAGTGCAATCGCAGACATTGTATTTTCAGGTGCATGCTCCGAGTCACCCCTGTGGGCCGTGACACTTGCCCTTGTAGGATATGCGATTCGCAGCCCTACCCTGTTGCTGAGACTTAAATACGCATAAAAGACATTTAGCACAATTGCAAAAATAATCACAAAGACAGCGGTTATCTTTTTCTTTTTTCCAACGGAAGGATAGTCCCACTTCTCCCCCCGTTTTTCCATTATCTTCTCGTATTCCTCAAAGCCGATATCGCCCTCTATCTCGTAAAAGCTGTTGCAAATATATGCATAAATCAGCGGTGTGGAAATAAGCGAAAACAACAGATATAAAATGACAAAGCTCACCCTTACAATATTCCGGAAAACAAAATATAGCTGCTTGTAGGAAATGATTTTTGTCAGCAGGCTTAAGACCGCAGACGCAAGTGTTCCCTCAAGCAAAAACAGCAATGCCGTTATGACTATATTCCAAAATATAATTCCGGACAACACCTTAAACCTATGCTTCTTAACTGTCTTTTTACTCATTCTGACAGCATCCCTGTAGCTGACCTTATAAATTGCAAAATAATTGAGGGTAAACACATAAAACATTGCCCAGATGCAGACTGCAAGGTAAACAAGACCCACACAAGTGATTACCGTTTTATTCTGCATAATGAAACGTGCAAACACCTTCGGTATTTTAATGCTTGCAATGGAACCTGAAATAAAAACCGTATTGATAAACGGAAGCACGAAAATAATATAAAGTATAATCGGCATATTTCTTGGATTGATGATTCTGACAGCATTAAAAAAGCCCTTCAACAGCAACTCAAAAGGGTTTGTCTTATCCTCCCTGTGCGATGCCTCCATGGCATAAATCAGTGCTGAAATATCGACCAGAATGTGCATGGAAACAGCCAACAACATCAATAAGAAAATTCCATATGTTGATGGTGCCTGTAAATATAAATGCATGTTGTTAGTCGTGAGATATGGAATTCCCGCACATTTCACGGAATAATTTAACAGATAATAAATTACCGGTGCCAAAATTGCCAGTGATAATATTTTATATATCAGTTCAAAAAAAATGATGGCAAGTGCATTATACCGAAACATTTTTAAACTTCTTTTTAACGATCTCATATATCTTATAACTCTTTCTAAAATAGAACCTCATTTCCTTTTGTATCATTACAGCAATATCATTGCGTCACCAAAAGAAAAAAATCTGTATTTTTCACGAACTGCCTGCCCGTATGCATCAAGCACCCGCTCCCTGTCATAAAAGGCGGAGACAAGCATAAGCAGGGTTGACTCAGGCAAATGGAAATTTGTAATTAGTCTGTCCACTGCCTTAAATTTATATCCCGGATAGATAAAAATATCAGTCCAACCGCTGCATGGTCTGATATATCCACGTTCGTCCGCCACTGACTCAAGCGTTCTTGTGCTTGTAGTCCCAACCGCTATTATTTTACCGCCGTTTTTTCTCGTATCATTAATAAGCCCTGCCGCCTCATCATCAATTACATAGTATTCACTGTGCATGTGATGTTCCTTGATATTCTCAACCTTGACGGGGCGAAATGTGCCAAGTCCCACATGAAGTGTTATTTTTGCCACACGGACATTTTTTGCTTTTATTTCATCTAAAAGCTCATTTGTAAAGTGAAGTCCTGCCGTAGGTGCTGCCGACGACCCTGTATGCTCGGCATAGACGGTCTGGTACCGGTTTTTATCTTCCAGCCTGTGGGTTATATAAGGAGGGAGTGGCATCTGTCCAAGCTCATCCAAAACCTCCTCAAAGATTCCGTCGTAGCGAAACTCAATGATTCGGTTTCCGTCCTCCACCACATTTTTCACCTCACCGACCAGCTTCCCATTACCAAAGGACAAAACCGCCCCTGGCTTTGCCTTTTTTCCCGGCTTTACAAGAACCTCCCACGTCTTGTCCCCGAGCCGCTTTAACAAAAGCACCTCAATGGACGCACCAGTTTCCTCCTTCACGCCAATCAGACGTGCAGGAAGAACCTTTGTATCATTAATTACGAGGCAGTCTCCCTCATTAAAATAATCCGTGATATTATGGAAATGTCTGTGCACTATGGAATTTTTTTCCCTGTCTAAGACCATCAGCCGTGAATCGCTTCTCTTTAAAAGCGGATCTTGGGCTATCAGCTCCTGCGGGAGCTCATAATTAAAATCACTCAGCTTAAATTCCTGTTCCATAAATACCTCCGCAGACTGCCTTTTTGCATTACAACAAATGCTTAAGCACGTATATCAATTCCCATTTTGCCAAGCTCACTTAGGATTTTGTCAATCAGCTTACTTACCTCGGCATCCTCAAGGGTTCTGTCCTTCGCACGGAAGGTCATGCTGTAAGCAACAGACTTCTTGCCCTCTGCAACCTGCTCACCCTCATACACATCAAAGAGCTTGACGGACTCAAGCAGACTTCCGCCACATTTCTTTATCACTGCCTCAATCTGTCCCACAAAGATAGACTTATCCACAACAAGGCTTAAATCTCTTGTCATTCCAGGGAACTTTGCGATTCCCTCATACTTTCGGTCAAAGGTAGAAAGCATTGTGACAACATCCATGTTAAGCACTGCAACGTATACCTCTGCCTTAATATTGTAATTGTCAGCAGCCTCAGGATGAAGCTGTCCAATATATCCAATCTCAAGCTTGCCCTTCCTGATATCCGCCTGTCTTCCCGGATGCAGGAATGTATGGCTGCTTGCAGGTTCAAAAGTAACCTCCCTGCCAAAGCCAAGCTTATCAAACATTTCCTCGAGTACCCCCTTCAAATCGAAGAAGTCACCTGCTCCGTACATTGCCATTGCCAGCTTCATTTTTTCGTCCGGAAGCTCTGTAAGCGGAAGCGACTTTGGAATATATACATTTGCAAGCTCATACAGTCTTGCCTCTTTATTTCTTCTGTTATAGTTTGTCGCAATGGATGTAAGAATTCCGTTTAATGGAAGTGTTCTCATTATCTTGAAATCCTCGCCCAAAGGATTCATAATCTCAATTGCATTTCGTTCCTTTGCATCATCAGCAAGCAGAAGCTTATCAAATACCTTTGCACTTTCAAAGGAATAGCACATTGCACCCGAAAATCCATTGCTCTCACAAATCGTTCTGACCTTGTCGGCAATCCGTTCTGAATAAGGCTTTTTACCTGCAGTTGCCTCACCCTTTGGAAGTGTGGTAGGAATGTTATCGTATCCGTAAAATCTTCCTACCTCCTCTGCAAGGTCTGCCATACACTTTAAATCCTGTCTGAATGTCGGTATTGTAAGCAGATTTGTCTTTTCATCATAGCTAAGACCTAGTTTTTCAAAATAACCAAGCATCTGTTCACGTGATACCTCTGTTCCCAAAAGACGGTTCATTTTTTCAGGTTCAAATGGCAGCTTTAAGGCAAAAACCGGATTTGGATACACATCTACTACACCATCTACTACCTTACCGCATCCAAATTCTTCAATTAACTGACATGCCCTGTTCATTGCCTCAATTGCAAGATTTGGGTCTAACCCCTTTACAAACTTGGCTGCCGCATCCGTGGTAAGACCGATTCTCTTGGAGGACAATCTGATATTGGTTCCGTCAAAGCATGCAGCCTCAAACAACAAGGTTTTTATGTTGTCCGTAACCATGGAATTTTCTCCGCCCATGATACCTGCAATACCAATTTCCTTATCACCGTCACATATCATAAGTACATCATGGTCCATGGTTCTTTCCTGACCATCCAGAGTTGTAAATTTATCTCCATCCTTTGCACGTCTCACAATAATTTTGTTTCCTGCAATCGTGTCAAGGTCATAGGCATGCATCGGCTGACCGTACTCCTCCATCACATAGTTAGTTATGTCAACCAAATTGTTGATTGAGCGAATACCTGATGCCGCAAGCCGTTCCCGCATCCACTTTGGTGATGGACCAATCTTAATGTCCGTCACAACCCTTGCCGTATAGCGTGGGCAAAGCTCCGTATCCTGTACCTCAACCGATACATAATCATTTACATCTCCGCCACTACCCTTTACGGTAATAACAGGAGGAATAAACTTCTTATCAAAGGTTGCCGCAACCTCCCTTGCCATACCAATCATGGAGAAGCAGTCAACCCTGTTTGACGTAATCTCATACTCGACTACGGCATCATTCAGTCCAAGTGCCGCAACAGCGTCATCCCCAGGCTGAACGTCCGCCTCCTCAGGGAATACATAAACTCCGTTTTCAGGTGCCTCAGGATACAAATCTCTCGATGCACCAAGCTCCTCTATGCTGCACATCATACCATAAGAGTCCACGCCCCTCAGCTTTCCCTTTTTTATTTTAATTCCATCCGCAGGAAGCGGTGATCCGTCGTGTCCGCCTGCTACCTTGCCGCCGTCAAGAACAACAGGAACCACATCCTTCTCCTTTAAATTTGGTGCTCCCGTCACGATTTGCAGCATTTGGCTTCCCACATTAACCTGACAGATGATAAGCTTGTCTGCATCCGGATGCTTTTCTATTTTTTCAATCCGTCCCACAACAATCTTTTCAAGGTTCTTGTCCTTTTTTTCATAGCCCTCCACATGGGAGCCTGAAAGAGTCATGGCGTCAACAAATTCATTGATATCCACGTCCAAATCAGGAACGTATGCTTTTATCCACGATATTGGTGTATTCATATACTTTACCTCTACTTTCACAAATTAAAACTGATTTAAAAATCTCACATCATTCTCATACAAAAGACGCATATCATCTATCTCATATTTCAGTAAGGTTACTCTCTCAAGACCGATGCCAAACGCAAAGCCCGAATATATCTCAGGGTCAATTCCACACATTTCAAGTACGTGTGGGTGAACCATTCCACATCCGAGAATTTCTATCCAGCCGCTTCCCTTACAGACACGGCAGCCCTTACCACCACACTTAAAACAAGTTATGTCAACCTCTGCCGATGGCTCCGTAAACGGGAAATGATGCGGCCTGAACTTTGTCTTTGTATGTTCACCAAAGAACTCCTTTGCAAACTGGTCAAGCGTTCCCTTTAAGTCAGCCATGGTAATGTTTTTGTCTATTACAAGACCCTCCATCTGATGAAAGGATGGCGAATGTGTTGCGTCCACCTCGTCAGAGCGGAACACTCTGCCCGGTGAAATAATTCTGATTGGAAGCTTTCCCTGCTCCATAATTCTTGCCTGAACAGGGGATGTCTGGGTTCTTAACAAAATATCCTTTGTAATATAAAAGGTATCCTGCTCATCCTTTGCAGGGTGATTTGCAGGTATGTTCAGAAGCTCAAAGTTATATTTGTCATATTCAATCTCCGGACCCTCGACAACCTCATAGCCCATACCGATAAACACTCTCTCCAAATCTTCAATTGCAATCTGGTTCGGATGTCTGTGTCCCTGAATTTTCTTTACTCCCGGAAGTGTAACGTCAATCGTTTCACGTTTCATTTTCTCGGCTCTCACCGCTTTATTGATACTCTTAAGCTTTTCCTCAAGCTTGCTTTCTATGCTCTGTCTTGCTTCATTCACAAGCTGTCCTACCTTTGGTCTGTCCTCAGGAGCAACATCCTTCATGCCCTTAAGCACCTGTGTAAGCTCTCCCTTTTTGCCAAGGATTGACACCTTAATTTCATTAATCATATTTGCATCCTGTGCCGCCTCAATTTTTGCAAGCGTCGCATCTTTGATGCTTTGAAGCTTTTCCTTCATTCTCTTTCCTCCTACTTAAATGCAAGAACAAAGTGCCTTCAGCACTCTTTATGCTACTACAACTTTAATGGCACTTTGGGCGAATCCTAGCAGGATTTTTAATCCTGCCTTATAAGAAAGTTCGAAGAACTTTCTTATAAAATAAAAAAATCCCTTATAAATAAGGGACGAAACTAATCCGCGGTACCACCCATTTTCAGTCCTTACAGACTGCTCTTTGCTATGTGTAACGTACATAAAACGATGTGCCCTACTGTTAGTTCAGGCACATAGCTCCGGTGTGAAAATGAGACTACCACGAAACGAAGAAAGGCTTTCAGCCCATGACCTTTCATCTCTGTCCGCATATGATAATCCTTGTTGCACCATCCTTGCTTCTAATTATTCACATAATGGTATTCTAGCACAATGTTTTGATGTGTCAAGTAATTTTTAACCCTATACACCATATTTATTCACATCCCTAATGTATTCCATAACAATGTCCGTAATCTCCTCACTTCCAAAATCAACCTCGTAATACATTTTGTCAGGATTTTCCATTGTCAGTCTGAAAACCTCTCTTTTTTTTCCAAATCCCATTTTCTTTTCAATGATGTCCTTCGATAAATATCTTATGGCATCCAGCCTCACCACATCGGTTTTCGTGAGATAGCTGACCACCATATACTCCATCGTAATGTAAATATTCCCCGACTTATAAATTAAGCTGTTTTTCAATTGGTTATCAAGCTCGGCAATGACATCCTTTGGTGTACCGTAAGCCAAAAGCTGCCTTGACTGCGGATGCATGGAGGGATTTGTCCACACACACATTGTATAGCCCAAAATAATTGCACAAATAATAATAGGTGTAAGAAACAGCAGATAAACCATAAAAATGAACAGATACGGATAATCCATCTCGCTTATAATATATTCACATGTATAATTTTTAAGCAGGTCATCCGACAGCCCTGCCTCCATCGAAAGCTGGTTTACAATATAATCAGCGGATACATTATCCCTCACAATTGTACCCTTGACCCGCTTGCTGACTGATGCCTCCGGCTTGTCCGTCCGCATCAGAAAAAACACAAGATTCCCATCTGTCATATAATAGTAATAGGCTCCCTTAAGCTTACCGTCCACATAATAGTCAAGACCTGTATACTTAAGATCCGTTACCTGATATGTAACATTGCCTGTGTGATTTTTATATAATGTTGAAAGCGTCTCATTGAGATTAATTGCATGATCAATATTCTGACTACTGATTCTTTCCAAAATCGGATACCGCAAAAACATAAAAACAAGTACCACAAAAACAGCCAGAGCCGGAATGGCAACAGCAAGTGTGTTCTTCATTATGAGACTTTCAAACCTTTTTTTTGTCAATACAGATATCCTCACATTAATGCATACTCGTTTTATTATACCTCTTTTTTCCAATAGTCTCAATTAATTTTGACAAAAACATTTTTAACAACTTGCAAAAGAATGAATAGTATAAAGCATAAGAATAATTTGGAGGTATGCCATGAGCGATTTATCAGCAACTCAGTGTGGTTGTGGCTGCGGAAATGTTTTCAGCGGAGGAAATAACTGCAGCTGCATATGGATTATTTTAATTATCTTATTCCTCGGAAACGGTAACAGCGGTAGCTTCTTCGGTGGAGACGGCTGTGGCTGCAATAGCTGTGAATGGATTTGGATTATACTCATCCTTCTCTTCTGCTGTGGTGGAAACAGCAACAGTTGTGGCTGTGGTTGCTAATATTTTTAAGTAACAGCTTATATATTACAACCAAAGGAAAGAAAAGGCTGTTGTTCCGCAAATGGGCATCAGCCTTATATTTTATGCATATACTATTAATAATAATCATAGTGAAACGGAGGATATACCATGAATCGTCCGATGCGTATTCACCCTCTCGACAAATTAATAAATGACGATTCACTTTTTCTCCTTGAAGCTATGGTTCCTTTTGTAGATTACCAATACAAGCTCCCTCTGATTCTTTACATAAAATACCGTGAGCTTACAATGATAATGCAAAGCCTGAATGACAGGGCATATATATCCGAATGCGGCTTCGACTGCCACCCCACAAGCTCGGAAGAAATGCTCGGCAGTATATGCAGTATTCTTCCCGGAGATTACGCAAATACCTTCAAACAAATGAAGCAGATGATGCAGATGATGGAGGTAATGAATTCCATGCCAAAGCCGCCACCTGAGCCGCCTTGCGAAACCCACTTTACAGAACCTGCTGAACATTACAACGGCTCACAAAATTTATATGATAGTGTCATGTCAATATTAAATGAAAGGGAATAAACATGTATAACAGATATAACAACAATAATTACCGGTACAACGGCAATTCCAATAACAGCAGATATGATAATGCTTCCAGTAGATACAATGGCAATAACGATAACAGGTACTCCGACAACGCTTCAGGTTCCTTTGAAAATAATCCTAAGCTGAAAAATATTGACCCCATGAAAATAAAAATCATAATGGAGATAAAGGAGCAGAGCAAATATAAGTCCATGGAGGAGCTGCTGCCGGAAATCATGAAAATCAATCAGGAGTTAAACCGCCGTCAGATGAGCTTCACAAAAAATGAAAGCGAACTCCTGTTAGATGCCATCGAGGAGTCGCTTTCACCTGCCGAGCGACAAAAGTTTCAAATGATTAAGTCGTTCATGTCTATTTCATAACGATATTTACTATTTTGCCCGGAACATATATTTCCTTTATGACATTGCCTGTAAGCCTGTCTCCCAAGGCTTCCTTTGCACTTGCAATCACTGTGTCCTTATCGTCATTTACGGAAATGTTGATTGTAACCCTTGTCTTGCCGTTTATCTGAACGGCAATTTCTTTTTCATCATCCTTCATGGCTGACTCATCATAGGTCGGCCATGCCTGATGGAATACGGAACCCTCACCGCCAAGCATTTCCCAAAGCTCCTCACCCATGTGCGGTGCAAATGGAGCAATCAGAAGAACCATTGTTTTAAGGGTTTCCCTGTCAACGCCGCCAGCCTTTGTCAGTTCCATGAACTTATTGTTGTATTCCATAAAGCCCGAAATAACCGTGTTTAAATTAAATTGCTCAAGTCTCTGTGTAATGTCAAACACAAGCTTGTTACGAAGCTTGACAAGCTCCTTTGTCTCAGGTGCATTTTTATCAAGGTTGGATGTAAACATTGTGTAAAAACGGTTTATAAATCTGTATATACCCTCCATACCGCTGTCGTCCCATATAGAGTCAAGCTCAGGCGGTCCAATAAACAGCTCATACATTCTCAATGTGTCACAACCGTAATCTCTCACAATATCATCCGGCGATACAATATTACCAAGGGACTTACTCATTTTTGTGGCAGCACCCGTAACCTTGTCCCTACCGCAGACCATGCCTTGATTGAACAGCCGCTTAAATGGCTCCTCAAAATCAACAACCCCGATATCATAGAGGAACTTTGTGTAAAATCTTGAGTACAAAAGGTGCAGCACGGCATGCTCTACCCCTCCGATATACATATCCACAGGAAGGTACTTGTCTGCCTTTTCCCTGCTGACAAGCTCCTCCCGATTTTTGCTGTCAACATATCTTAAGAAATACCATGATGAACCCGCCCACTGGGGCATTGTGTTTGTCTCCCTCTTTGCGGGCTTTCCGCAACATGGACATGTCGTATTTACCCACTCCGTTATATCTGCAAGCGGAGACTCACCTGTTCCTGTCGGCTGATAGGATTCAACATCAGGAAGAAGCAGCGGAAGCTCACTCTCAGGCACCGGTACCGCCCCACAGTCAGGACAGTGCACAATCGGAATCGGCTCGCCCCAATATCTCTGACGGGAAAATACCCAGTCACGCAGCTTATAGTTTACGGTTTTCTTTCCGTAACCCTTTTCCTCTATCATGGCAGGGGCTTCCTTCTTCAAGACGGAGGATTCCATACCATTCCACTCACCTGAATTTATAACAATGCCCGACGCATCCGTATACGCTTCTGTCATATTTTCAATTTCCTTACCATCCTTGGCAATCACCTGAACAATCGGCAAATTAAACTTCTTTGCAAACTCAAAGTCCCTGTCATCATGGGCAGGTACACACATAATTGCACCTGTACCATAGTCGGCAAGAACATAATCCGAAAGCCATATGGGAATATTTTTTCCGTTTAAAGGATTAACGGCATAGCTACCTGTAAACACACCTGTTTTTTCCTTGTCCTGCATACGGTCAACATTTGACTTCATGGAAGCCTCATAAATATACTTGTCCACTGCTTCCTTCGTCTCAGCCGTTGAGAGCTTTGCTGCCAGCTCATGCTCTGGTGCAAGAACCATAAAAGTCGCTCCGTAAAGGGTATCCGGTCTGGTCGTATATATGGTGATAGTTTCATCCATTCCGTCAACCTTGAAGTCCACCTCTGCACCGTAGGATTTTCCAATCCATTCACTCTGCATTTTTTTAACCTTTTCCGGCCAGTCAAGCCCCTCAAGGTCAGCCAGAAGCCTCTCAGCATATGCAGTTATTTTGAGCATCCACTGGCGGAGATTTTTCTTTGTGACATCGGCACCGCAACGCTCACATTTACCGTTTACAACCTCCTCGTTTGCCAGTCCCGTCTTACAGGACGGACACCAGTTAATCGGCATCTGCTTTTCATATGCAAGTCCCTTTTTGAACATTTGCACAAATATCCACTGGGTCCACTTGTAGTACTCAGGGTCGGTCGTATTTACCTCCATGTCCCAATCATAAATCGCCGCTATCTCATTAATCTGTTTCTTGATGTTGGCAACATTGGCTGACGTGGATATACTTGGATGTACACCATTTTTAATCGCATAATTTTCCGCTGGAAGTCCAAATGCATCCCAACCCATTGGATGTATCACATAATGTCCCTGCATCAGCTTGTATCTGCTCCATACGTCCGATATTACATACCCTCTCCAATGTCCCACATGAAGACCGTTTCCTGACGGATACGGAAACATATCAAGACAATAATATTTTGGTTTCTTTCCATCATTTACATTTATGGGATTTTCCTCCCACTTTTTACGCCATTTTCCTTCAATCAGCTTATGATTATATCCACTCGCCATGCTTTTTCCTTCCTCCAGTCAGCATATAATTTTATAAATGTATTTTAGTTCGCAGCTTCACACGAACTTTTTTAGCTCATCATTGTAAATATATCCTATTTTACCAAGCGTTTCCTCAAGCGTTTCCCTGTCTGCTTCAAACTGTACACAAAGGTCATCCAAGCCTATTCCCTCGTCTCTCATTCTTGTATTTACAAAGCTAATCAGCATCATTGCATCCTTTGGCAGTTTTCCAATCGCCATCTATACCACCTCGCCTGTTATCAGCCATGGTGAAGGCTGTGCTACAAATACGCTGTTCTTGTCCGTCTTGGAAACCGATATCTGAATAACCTCCATATTGCCGATTCCATACTTTTCAAACAAGCCCTTAATGCCTGATAAAATATCAAGTTCAAGCGTATAGATTACAAACTGCATCTTAGGATTTTTCTTAAGCAGTCTCGCAATATCCTCTTCAAGGTGCTTATTTGCAACGATAAATGACAGCCTCGGAACCGGTATACTATCCATGGACTCTTTATCGAGGTCAGGGATAATCATTACATTGTGGACGCCGAACTGCCGCACATTATCCTCCATTGTTTCCTTTGCCCCATTATCATTTTCCACGCAGATAATGGTTCCGTCTCCTGCCACGAATGCAGCCTCTATCGCAATACTTTCTGCATCCACAAGACATATGGTATCCTGGGAATCGACGCCGAGAAGGCTCATGATGACGGCCCTGATCTCGTTACCAACATACTTGATTGGTCCTTTTGAGAACATATCATTTCTCATTCCGATACGGTAGGACTCTCTCGTATTTTCATTTAAAATAAATATTACGGTTGGTGCGGTTATCTTTCTGTTTATGACCTCTTTAATCTTAACATGTCTGACCTGTCCTTCCTCCTTGATGCCCACTCCGTACCACATATCATAGTCACCAAAGCCTGCCTCCCAAAATTCATAGAACAAATCCTCATGCATTTCATCCGCAAATATGATGATTCTCTTGTGCGTTTCAACAAGCGGTATTACATTTTTCATCTTTCCGCAAATGTCCAAAAGTTTTATCTTTTCCGGACTGACCTCCATTGTCTTTGAAAAATAGCCCATCCAATCAAGTATCTGTCCGGTTGTGTAGCTTCCCTTTGCCATATCTACTCCTCCTCTTTTTTGTCATCTGCTTTGTCTTTTGCCGCATCTTTTTTTGCCTTTATCCTTTGAAAGAAATTTTTCTTTTTGTTTTTAATTGGTCTTCTTCCATAAAGCTTTTGTGCATATTTCGGTTCTCCCGTTTCAGTGTCAAAGCCTGTCAGTCTGAAGTAATCCTCTGTTTTTGAAGATAAATTCTTTGCCCGGAGCCCGTCCCGGAGCTGGACAGCAAAAAATGCGTAAATGCAGGCAAACACGGGAACACCCAGTATCATGCCCGGAACTCCGAATAAATCTCCGCCCACAAGAATTGCAATCAGAACCCATATACCTGAAATACCGGTCGAATCTCCAAGTATCAGTGGTCCGAGAATGTTTCCATCGAACTGCTGCAGCACAAGTATAAATATAATAAATATCACAAACATAATCGGTGCATCCATAAGTGCAAGTAACGCACCCGGTATTGCCCCGATAAACGGTCCAAAGAATGGGATGATATTGGTGCAGCCGACAATCACGCTTATGAGCACCGCATACTCCATATCTATCACACTTGTGAATATAAAGCATATAATTCCTATAATGATGGAATCCAGTATTTTTCCATTTATAAAGCCACCAAACACGGAATTAATATAGGCAAAGCCCTCCAAAATCTTATTGCCTGTCTTCTTTGAAAAAACACAGTAGATTATCTTTTTGCCCTGTGCAAGAAGAACATCCTTGCTGCCAAGTAAATATACGGTTACAATCAGTCCGACAAAGAAATTCAAAACTGCCTTTACACCAACCATAACTCCCGATGATATCTGCAACACGATAGTATCAATATTGGGCATGATTTTGCCTTCCACAATGGTCATGACGTTATTTTCAATGTAATTGATAATTTCGGAAAATCTTCCCTCAAGCATCTCATTTTTGGCAAACATTTTTTCAACCCATGCCTGTGCATTGTCAAGATATCTTGGCATATTATCCACCAGTACCTTAAGGCTGTCGTAAATACGCGGTATCACCATCCACAAAAAGCCTGCCAAAATCCCGATAAATACTAATAGTGTAATAATCAGGGACGGGACCTTAGTTTTGTGGTATAAAACATTGTATTCCTTGTTTTTCCATATTTTTGAAAAAATATATGCCATGCCCCGTCTGATATATATCATAATAGGGTTTAGCAAAAATGCAAATATGAAGCCTATTATAATAGGGGTCAGAGCAGAAAATATTTTGCCCAAGATAACAACCAGTGCCTTCCACTGCTTTAAAAGCTCACCGAATAAAATACATGTACAAATGGATATAGTAAATACCACACCTGCCCTTATCATGTTTTTATTCCATTTTTTCCCCATTCAAATTCCTCCTTGTATCTAAAACGTAACGATTACTGTTATTTCTCCATATATCGTACACCCCAAAATTATATCAGATATTATTCCCTTTTTCTACCTGTAAACTAAAAAAACCTGCTGTAATATGGCAGGTTTTTTTCAGTGAACAACACCGACTTATGCTTTAGATGCTTTCTAAGATAATTTCCTTTATGTGTTCCTTATCGCTTCCTGTGGCAAGAGCAAGCTCAGAGTACAAATCCTCCTCTGCCATCTTGAGATATCTCTCATCGGTCGCGGTTATTTTCTTTCCGTTTTCCTCACGTTCCTTTTTTCTGATATGAAGTGTTTTAATAATTTGAATCCACTTCCTGCAATCTCCGCTTTTCATGACACTCTTGTAGCTGTCATCCCTCATCCGCTCATTTGGTATGTCAAGAGGTTCTATATCCTTAGACTCTTCGATAATCTTACGGGCTTCTTCGTTACTGACTACTTTCCTAATCATTATCCTGTCATTATCTGCCGGACAAAACAATTTACTGTTTCTCTCTTTTTCCGGAATTAAAACGTAATACAATCTGTTATTATCTGCTCCTGAAATTTCCGGATGTGTAATATCGGCTACACGGCATATTCCGTTAATGCCATACACAATATAATCTCCAACGTCAAACATTTCTTCCTCCTTTTCTTAATTTAACTATAACTACACTATTATATTAACAAATTTTTTTCATTTAAGTAAGAGTCAATCACCCCAAAAAATAATTTTTGGCATTTTGCTCATTATCACATGGTGACTTTTTGCACTTTTTTACAACATGTTATTCCAATTATTCCCAAAGCGGAAAAATATTAAACAAAAATATTCGTGAATTTTTAAGTACAGAAAAACCTAACCAAGAAAGCCTTTAAAGGATGACTCAACCGTTTTGCGGGGAACCATTATGGAACGTCCGCATGAGGTACATTTCAATCTGAAATCCATACCGACACGCTGAATTTCCCAACAGTTTCCCCCGCAAGGATGAGACTTTTTCAGTTTTATTTTTTGACCGATCTGAAATTCCATAGAATATCCTACTTTTTAAGAGCAAGCATTACGCTTCTCCTTGTTATAATACCGATAAATATATTTCTGTCGTCAATGACTGCAAGAAAATTTCTATCCAGTATTTTTTCCATTATCTTTTCTGCCTCCGTGCTGTTAAAAACGTAATCGTCAACACTCAAATGAACGATATCCCTTACAGTCATGGTTGCAAGCTCCTCGGTGCCATGTGCCATAACCACGCGAAGAAAATCGCCTTCGCTGACCACGCCCTCAAGCCTTCCGCCCTCATCAATGACAGGCACAGCAGTAAAACTGCTTGCCATAAGGAATTCTACAGCCTTGTCCATCGTATCGTTTCCATTCAAATATGTAAGATCCTGTTTCGGAATCAGTATATTAAATATATTCATCTTGCAGTATCCTCCTCTTATGCCCAAATTGACATGCCATTACAACTGCTCGGCCATGGATAACAGGAGTGCCTCCGATTTCTCCCAGCCAAGGCACGGGTCCGTGATGGATTTGCCATAGCAGCCGCCTCCGATAGGCTGGTTTCCATCCTCAATATAGCTTTCTACCATAACACCCTTTACAAGCTTTTTCACCTCTGCGGAATGTCTCATGCTGTGAAGTATTTCATTTACAATTCTAGGCTGCTGGTCCCACTGCTTCCCTGAATTGTTGTGGTTTGCATCCACAATACACGCAGGATTTGCCAAATCAAATTTCTCGTACATATCTGACAAAAGCTTTAAATCCTCATAGTGGTAATTTGCTATGGACTGTCCGCTCTTGTTAACTGAGCCTCTTAAAATACAATGTGCAAGCGGGTTTCCATCTGTTTTCGTCTCGTATCCCGCAAACAAAAACGTGTGCTTTGCCTGTGCTGCGATACAGGAATTGAGCATTACATTGTAATCACCGCTTGTAGGATTTTTCATGCCGACAGGCACGTCAATGCCGCTTGCCGTAAGCCTGTGTGCCTGATTTTCCACACTCCTTGCACCGATTGCCACATAAGACAGTATATCCTCAAGATATGGCCAGTTATCCGTATAAAGCATCTCGTCAGCAGCAGTAAGCCCTGTTTCCTTAATCGCCTTAATGTGCATTTTACGGATTGCCTTTACACCCTCGATAAAGTCAGGCTTATTCTCAGGATTCGGCTGATGTAACATTCCCTTATAGCCCGAGCCGTTCGTTCTAGGCTTATTGGTATAGATTCTCGGTATAATCATAATCTTTTCCTGAACCTTTTCCTGGACCTTCGCAAGCCTGCAGAGATAATCAAGCACCGATACCTCATAATCTGCAGAGCAGGGACCTATAATCGCAATAAACTTATCCGACTCTCCCGTAAAAATCTTTTTTATTTCCTCGTCTCTTGCTGCCTTTATGTCAGCAAGCTCCTGTTCCATAGGGTGTGCCTGTTTAATTTCTTCAGGACTTGGTACACTTTTTACCATGTGCAATGCCATCTTTTTTCTCCTCCATGTTACCACATAATTGCATCAAATATGTATCTGTTTTGTAAATTTTTGGTGTATTTTAATTGAGCTCGTCCAAGGTTTTTGAAAATGCACCCAGGCACTCCGCTATAAAATCCCGCACCTCAGGAAGCTCCTCTCCGAGCCCTGCAACTGTTTTTTCCGTCGTACTTTTTGCCACGCCGAACTCCCTGTTGCCTGTTTTTTCTTCCTCAAGACATTTTATCAGTGCCGAAATTTTGTCCGCCGCTTTTACAAGACGCCATTCATATTCCCTGTCATCGGGCCTGAAAAAATATTTTTCATAGTGCTTACTGATATCATCAGGAAGCTGCGCAAGCAGCTTCCTGTTCGCCTCGTCCTCAATTGACTTAAACGCCTCATTTATGCTCCTGTTATAATATTTTATCGGTGTCGGCATGTCTCCCGTAATGATTTCTGATGCGTCATGGTAGATGCCCACCAGTGCCGCATAATCCGCATCCAAAGTTTTCCCATACCGCTCATTGCCGATAATGCAAAGTGCATGTGCAATCATGCTTACCTCAAGGGAATGCTCGGACAAATTTTCCGCCCTTGTATTCCGCATCAATGCCCATCGCTCAATATATTTCATCCGTGAAACAGTGGCATAAAAATTATATTCCATCACTTTTTGCTCCTGAATCTGTCGTATTTTTAAGCTTTACCTTCTGATGCTTTTCGTAAAGCTTCATAAATTCCTCGCCCGTAATATTTTCCTTTTCGTACAGGGTTTTTGCAATCGCATCAAGGGTGGACATATTTTTTTTCAGAAGCTTCAGTGCTTTCTCATATGCCGCCTTAATCATATTTTTAACCTCTGTATCAACCTTGGTTTCCGTCTCATATGAGCAGTTTAACACACGTCTGTTATCGAGATACTGCCCCGTTATGCTTTCAAGCTGTACCATGCCGAATTTATCAGACATTCCGTACATGGTTATCATCGTTCTGGCTATATTCGTTGCCTTTTCTATATCATTTGCAGCACCGCTTGTCACAGAGTCAAATTTAAGCTCCTCCGCCGCACGTCCTGCGAGGCAGATTACGATTTCCTCCTCAAGCTCCTTCTTGCTTTCAAGTTGCTTTTCTTCCTCCGGTACCTGCCATACATAACCCAAGGCTCCGCCTGTTCTCGGAACTATCGTAATTCTTTGTATTGGCATTGTATTTTTTTGGAGTGCAGATACAAGTGCGTGTCCTACTTCGTGATAAGCGACAATTTCCTTTTCCTTTTTGCTTAGCAGCTTTTCTTTCTTTTCCTTACCTGCAAAAACAACCTCAACGGAACCGAGCAAATCTGCCTGTGAAACATATTCCCTTCCATTCCGCACGGCAAGAAGTGCTGCCTCATTTACAATGTTTGCAAGGTCTGCACCAACTGCACCGACCGTCGCAAGGGCAAGCTCCCTTAAGTTGACTGTCTCATCGATTTTCACGTTCTTCATGTGAACCTTTATCGTGTCAATTCTTCCCTGCAAATCAGGCTTTGATACGATAATTCTTCTGTCAAACCGTCCTGGACGAAGCAGTGCCTTGTCCAAAACCTCAGGCCGGTTCGTTGCCGCAAGCACAACAATACCCTTAGATGTGTCAAAACCATCCATCTCAGAAAGGAGCTGATTTAAGGTTTGCTCCCGCTCCGTATCTCCTCCTGAATGCCTTGTGTCCCTGCTTCTTCCGATTGCGTCAATCTCATCAATGAATATAATACATGGTGCCATTGCATTTGCACGTTTAAATAAATCTCTTACTCTTGCAGCACCGACACCAACATAAAGCTCAACGAAGTCTGAACCCGAAAGTGAGAAAAACGGCACCTTTGCCTCGCCTGCAACTGCCTTTGCCAAAAGTGTTTTTCCTGTTCCAGGCGGTCCGACAAGAAGTGCCCCCCTCGGAAGCTTTGCTCCAATTTGGAGGTATTTTTCAGGCTTTTCAAGGAAATCAACCATCTCAGTCAGAGACTCTTTTGCCTCCTCCTGACCTGCAACATCCTTAAACGTAACTCCCGTTTCCGTCTGGACATACATTTTGGCATTGGACCTTCCGACTCCCATTACACCACCGCTCTTTGTGGCACTTTTCATAATGAGCATCATCAAAACGTAAAAGGCTACTATCATAATTCCGTAAGATAATATGGTATTTATGATTATACTTCCGCCCTCGTCTATCTCCTCGAAGGTGACTCCTGCCTTATCCAGTCGTTCCACTAAATTGTAATCATCCGCCTTTACGACGCTGTATGACACCTCATGCACTGCATTTTCGTCCTTTACCGCAGGCTCAAAGGTTATCTCATTGCCATAAATTTTGACATTTTGCACGTTTCCTTCTTCAAGCATGGTAAGGAACTCATCATAGGTAAGCTTCTCCTTGCCCGAATCCTTAAATCTGCTGTATGCCTGCCAAAATGCCAGTGTAAGCAAAACCGACAATATTAAAATAATAATCGTTGCCGATGGCTTCTTTTTGTTGTCATTGTTGTTTGTGTTGTTATTGTTATTATTACTGCTCTCGTTATTACTCTGATTATGATTATCGTCCATACATCTCTCCAATTAACAATGAGCTGTTACAGTATTGAAACCTTACTTTAACAGCCCATCTTTTATGATATACTACTTATATAAAGGATACTTATCAGTAATACTCTTTACCAGTGCCATAGCTTTATCATTATCCTGATCTATCACTGCTGCCTTTATGGCATCCGCTATGGTAACCATATCCTCCTCATTTGCACCACGGGTTGTGATTGCAGGTGTACCAAGTCTGATTCCGCTGGTTACAAATGGTGATTTTGGGTCGTTTGGAACTGTATTCTTGTTACATGTGATGTGCACCGAATCAAGAAGCTTTTCAACCTCTTTTCCGGTAAGGTCAAGGTTCTGTAAATCAACGAGCATCAGATGATTATCTGTACCGCCTGAGACAATTTTGAACCCTCTGTCTGTAAGTGCCTGTGCAAGCTTTGCTGCATTTTTGACAACCTGCTTCTGGTACTGCTTATACTCATCAGTAAGGGCTTCCTTTAAGCAAACCGCCTTTGCTGCTATAACATGCATAAGAGGTCCTCCCTGAATGCCCGGAAATACTGCCTTATTAAAGTTATACTTCTCATTTACCTCATTGCTTGAAAGAATCATGCCGCCACGTGGTCCTCTTAAAGTTTTGTGGGTCGTCGTTGTCGTAACATGTGCATAAGGAATTGGGCTTTCATGTACGCCTGCTGCAACAAGTCCTGCAATATGAGCCATATCAACCATAAGCACTGCTCCTACGCTGTCTGCAATCTCACGAAACCGTTTGAAATCGATTGCCCTTGCATATGCAGAAGCACCAGCCACGATAAGCTTCGGCTTACACTCCTTTGCAATTTCAAGAACCTTATCATAGTCTATAAATCCATCATCATTTACGCCGTAAGGAACAACGTTGAAATATTTTCCTGACAAATTAACAGGTGAACCGTGTGTCAGATGTCCGCCATGTGCAAGATTCATGCCCATAAATGTATCCCCCGGCTCCATGATGGCAAAAAACGCTGCCATATTTGCCTGTGCACCTGAATGTGGCTGGACATTTACATATTCGCATCCGAAAAGCTCCTTTGCCCGCTCTCTTGCCAAATCCTCAACAACATCAACGTGCTCACATCCACCATAATACCGCTTCCCCGGATATCCTTCCGCATACTTGTTTGTGAGCGGACTTCCCATGGCAGCCATAACTGCCTTGGATACAATATTTTCAGAAGCAATCAGCTCAATATTATCATTTTGTCTGTTAATCTCATCCGTCATTGCCTGTGCAACCTCAGGGTCAAAGCCTTGTATCTCATCAAAATCGTACATTTTATTTACCTCCATTGGACATATACTCTAAACATTCGCCACAATATTATACCACAGCATTTTCATTATTGCTATCTGCATTTTCATCTTTTTCTTCTTTTTTAAAAAATACCGGGCGAAGGGAATTAAATTCCGCACCATACAATATAATCTGCATGCCCACATAAAGCCAAATGAGTATGACAACAATGGATGTAAGACTGCCATACATATAGGATGCCTTTGTTGCAAACCGCATGTAAATGGCAAAGCCTCTTGTCATTACCATCCATGCAAATGCAGCAAATATGGCACCAATTGCCTCATCCTTAAAGCGTCCCTTGCGGTTTGGCAGCTGATAGTATATCAGTAGTATAAATACAAAGAAAATCATAAACGTCAGCACACCCTTGACACTTAATAAAAGTGCAGTGGCGTTGGCAAGCTCAGGTCTTGAAAATACGATTTTGGCTGCTATGTCATTTCCAAATGCATTTAAAATCATAAGTGCCACACAGATAACCATAAAAATGATTGTGTATAATGCACTGATTAATCTTGTCAGAATAAATCCCCTTGCACGTTCAACCCCGTATACCTTATTTAATCCATATGTCATTGCCTGTATCCCTTTCCCGGCAGACCACATGGTCAAAAGCACGGTTATGATTGTAAAGGAGCTTCCGCCTCCATACATAATATCATCCACAAGATACATAATATACGAATGAAATTCATCAGGCAAAATATCAAGCAGCTCCGCAACTATATTTTGTCTTGCAAAAGGTATGTGGGTCGCTGCCATGATTATCATTATAACAAACGGGAAAAATGATAACATGACAAAAAATGCTGTTTGGGCAGCGTATGCCGGCAGACTGTCCTCGGTTCCTTTATTTATGATTTTGATAATACTGCCTACTACTTTTCGCAATTACTCCTCCTCGCCGGCATCCTGAACATCATATATCATCTCAAGGTCAACGTAGGAAAAATAATATCTGATGATATACTTATAATTATACCCCATTTGTGCCAAAACATTTGCACCATTCTGACTAAGTCCTGAACCATGTCCAAAGCCGCCGCCATGAATCGTAAATCCGCCATCTATTTTTTCAACATAGTAAAATGTGCTTGGCAGTGATGTCCAGCCTGCTACAACAGAGCCGTCATTTCGTTCAATATTTTGGTTAATCGGTGAAATCAGGTTCCTTATATTGGTCTGTCCCGTAACACGAATTGTTTCCTCGCTTCCCTCTATCTCCATGGCAAGCACAATTCCACTTTCACTTCTCTCCGTCACCGTAATATTTTTGATATCACCGATATCCTTTATCTCTTTTTTAACAAATTCGTCCTTGTCATTTTTTACCTTAATGTTATCTGGGGACATGCTGATTCTGTCGCCAAGGTTATTGTTCACCGCTTCCCCAATCTCCTCATCGGTAAAGCTTATATCCCATCTGTAATATGGCAGCTTGCACTCAATCATGTCATAGCCCAGTCCATTTTTGATAAATTCCTCAAACCGTTCTTCGTCGGAAAGATCCTCATGACTTTTTTTGATATCCTGAATGTTTGATACCATATAATCATAAGCCGTACCACCCCAGATTTCATCATTGGTACATGTCATGCCGCAGGATGTTGAAAAATACATCGGGAATATAACCTTTTCGTCGTATACAGGCACGATTCCATATGTATCCTTTACCGCCTTAATGCTTTCTTCTGTCTTTAAAACATTGTTATACATCTGGCGGAATGTGGAGTCGTCCAAATCTGCCCCATAATCATTAAAGCTTCCGTCATGCATTTTACCATATGCATAAGCCCTTGCACAGATTGCCAATGCCGCAAGTGCCTCAGGCTCAAAATCCTTTGGAGCCTCACTTGACACAACTCCATACAAATAATTTTCCAGCGGCAGCTCATTTATTATGTACAGGCAGTCACTTTTTACATTAATTTCAATTGTACCCCCATATACCGGTTTCCCGCACTCCCTTATGATATTCTCAATGATGATACCATCCTGCGGATTCACCGGACTGATTACAATTTTGTCCCTGTTATCATAATCTTCACAATTTATTGTAACTGTTTTTCCCTTTGCGAAGCTTATCTCCTCATCATTCGGATATGTAACCTTAAAATCACCTTTGCACGATACCGTCACAGTTTCAAATTCATAGGATACAAAATCGCTGTCCGACAAGA
Organism: Bacteroides sp.; assembly: GCA_023666705.1. Classification (GTDB taxonomy): domain Bacteria; phylum Bacillota; class Clostridia; order Lachnospirales; family Lachnospiraceae; genus Coprococcus_C. Next base: position 4,971 of record JAMPBO010000003.1, on the reverse strand, counting down.
TGACCCGTATCAGCTCTTCGGCCCGCTCTCCATCTAAAATTGCCGCACATGCCTTTCCGTCCTTGAGCACCAGCTTAATACTTGGATAACCCTTCAAAAGCTCCAGACTTTCCTCATACAAAACTTCTAAAGAAGCTGTATCATATATGGCAAAATCCTCATCCATTTCATATGGTGCTTTGTCCTGCATCTGAATTTTTTCGTCCGCCGAAAGAACCCGCCCTTGGATGCTTGTATATTGCATATCCACACGGCTTATTCCTGCATCGGATATGTATAAAGTGGCGATGCGTCCTGCTTTTGCGTCTAAATTGTGGGCATCCAGCGGATATGTCTTTTCCATTCCCTTATAAACAAATGTACACATGCCATCCTGAACATCATCTACCCACACATGCTTCAGAATCACAGTCCCTGTTGCAAAACCATTTACCTTAAATATAACATCATTCTTGACATATACATCCAACAGACGGTTTTCAAACTCCTCCATGTAGTCCGTCCCAAATGTATACCGACTGTTGCCATCATTTACGACAACCGTTTCATCCACATATTCCGTTTCAAATATAAGTACATTTTTTCTGTCAAGACCGTTTACCACATCCGTATCCACCATATTGTGATAAATCGCATCAAACTCCTCACAGCTTACGAAAGCATCCTCGTCTCTATCGCCAAGCTGCTCCTCATACACGGTATCAGGTACCCCTATAATCCGTGCAACATTTTTCACATAAGAAACAGTGATTTTATTACTCTTTGAAAGGGGGTCAACAAGTCTTGCAAGCTGTGTCAGTGTATCCTCCGAGTCCGAGAGATATTTCACCATATCCTCAACCTCATCATAAGAATAACATGCAACATCGGAATCCGTATCCGTAGCCTTATCTGCTTCCTCCCCTGATGCATCAAGCTCCGTCTGCACCGCCTGTTTCTTGTCAGCCTTGTTTTTGATTACTCTTGATATTTCTTTTGAAATTATAGAAATTACTGCCAGGGTGAAAAACAGCCCCAGAAATAAATAAATCTTTCTTTTCATATATCAGTTCTTCCATGTTTTCCAAAAAAATATATATCCGGAAATGCCGGTTCCTGCCTTTTGACTCCTAGCAAAGCTAGGTGGGCAACCGCACGTAGTTTTCTGTCTTCCACTGCAATCGGAGGCCTGACATATGGCTACGATATAGGAATCCCGTTTAAAGAAAATGTAGGTTCAAAATAAACAGGAGTTGTCGAGCATCCCAGATATATATGTAAATAACATTTTGTTTCTCTAATTATATAATAATTGTATGCTATTTTCAAGTAAATATTAGGGAAATTAATGGAAGAATAAAGTTAATATAGCTATTTTTTTTAGAGTATGCTATTCTTTATCTGTCAGTCATTATGATATATTGATTGATATTACACGTTTGGAAATGATGATATGAGATAATACAATGGAGATTATTATGAAAAAAAATTGTATCGTTGCCCAGTCCGGTGGGCCTACAGCAGCCATTAATGCCTCACTTGCAGGCATAATTCAAGAAATTACGGAAAGCGGCTGTTTCGAAACTATATACGGTTCCATTCACGGAATACAGGGTGTTATACGGGAACAGTTTCTCGATTTGACACCAAGCACGCCTGAATTTATCAACCGTCTCAAATGCACCCCCGCCACATATTTAGGCTCATGCCGGTTTAAGCTTCCTTCCATGGAAGTGGATACAGGCTCCTACGAAAAGATTTTTGGTATATTTGAAAAAATGAATGTTGATGCATTTTTTTATATCGGCGGAAATGACTCCATGGACACAGTGGATAAGCTGTCCCAATACGCCTTGTCTATAGACAGTGATATAAAAATTGCAGGCATACCAAAAACCATTGACAACGATTTAGTACATACCGACCACACACCGGGCTTCGGCTCCGCCGCAAAATATATTGCGTCCAGCATACGCGAAATTGCATATGACACATACATATATGACGTTGAAAGTGTAACCATAGTTGAAATTATGGGCAGGGATGCAGGCTGGTTAACGGCAGCCTCCGTACTTGCACGGGACGGTAAAAATGCCGCTCCGCACCTGATATATCTTCCAGAGGTTGCATTTGATGAGGAAGCATTTTTATCCGACTTGAAACATTTGCTTCACATACATCAAAATATAATCGTAGCCGTATCAGAAGGTGTTCATGATGCAAACGGCGTTTACTTATCTGCCACCTCTGCCGCTGCAGATAAATTTGGTCACGCCCAGCTAAGCGGTGCCGGAAAATATCTTGAAACTCTTGTTAAGGCACGCTTAAATATAAAGGTCCGCTCCGTCGAAATCAATGTTCTTCAAAGGTGTGCAGGACATATGGCATCAAAAACCGATTTGGACGAGTCCTTCCTGCTCGGCAGGAAAGCTGTAACGCTTGTACAGGACGGCAAAAGCGGTTTTATGACAACGCTTACACGTACCTGCAATCAGCCGTACAGCTATGAGCTTGCCTCCGTGCCTGTTGGTGAGGTTGCAAATAAAGCAAAGGCGGTGCCGTTAAATTGGATAACTGAAGAAAAAAATTATGTAACAGAAGAAATGACATCCTATTTAGCACCGCTCATTTTAGGCGAGGTTCCAATTGAATATGAGGCAGGTATACCAAAATATCTTGATATATCGCATTTGCTGTAAAGAACGAAGTGGATGTCACAAAATAACTAATTGATAATTATTTTGTGACACACTTTCAAACGCAGAAACAGGAATTAATTTTTAAAAAATTTTATGGTAGTTAGTCATCCTTTAAATATCCGCTCAAATACAGAGAGACCGGAAGACCTTTGCTAATACCATCTATCATATCAGCACGACTTTCTTCATACTGCCAAATAATACAATTATTTATCCCTATCGGGATATTATCATCTTTAGATACAAGTTGATTATTATCTTTATTATTAGATACAAGTTTTAAACAACCATCAAGCTCTTCACCCATTTGTACAAATGTTTTATTCCAAGCCATCAACATGGGCGTATATCCTTGTTTTTTCACCTTAATACAAAAGTACTTTAAAATGTCAGCATATTCTTCATCTGTTAAAATACTTGCTCTGTGGTCTGGTTCACGATTTAACGAAATACCAATAGGATAATCCAAGGAATAATTTCCAATTAGCTCTATTATTAGTTCTACCTCTTCATCTACCTCTTCTTTGCTAATAGCTTGTGAGGCAAAAGATACACCTACTTTAATGTCATTCTCAGTGGCTCCTTGTATATTTTCCATAAAATTAGAATCTATATATATTTTTCCTTCTTTATAGCCTCTGCTTCCCGCATTAATAATAGCAAAACTAATGCCGTCATCTTTGACTTTTTTCCAATCAATAATACCTTGATAAACAGATGCATTAAATCCAAATTCACATATCCCATCTATATATGGTCTTTTATTCTCATCAAACATACAAGAATTCCAATTCACCACTATTTCATCTTGAAAAAGATGTTTGTTATTTAATACTATGGAATGTATATCTAGACTATCATCAATTATTACTCTATCCTCTGTTGATTCTTCATTACTTGTACCAGTTGAAATCATGTTTTCTTCTCTACTATCATTATTCTCCATTTGTGTGTCTTGAGTAATTTCCGTAACTGTATTACTTTCTTCCGATTCCATAAGTATATATCCTTGCAGAAACAACAATATAACTGTTATACCAATCATACTTAATGGTAATAAAAAAATAAGGTTTCCCCTTTTCTCTTCTTGCGTTATCCGAAAGCGAATATTTTCGAACTCAAATTCATCAAATCCAATCTTGTCTTTTTCACCATCTTTCTCACAATAAAAATCCCCATCTTCTAGTACTATACGAATGTTCTTATTATTACAACAAATTTCCAGGGAATTCCCTTTTATTTTTATTCTTCTTACTTTGTCTGAATGGACTTCATTAAGTATGTATTTAACCCCCAAATGATTTTTAGTAAGGATTATATAAATGCACAAAATAGTCATACATACTATTACTACAAAACATATCATACCAAATATCATACTAAGCTACTTTCCTTCCCCATATTTTGACATACACTAAATATCACTGGCATTGATGTAAAAAACAACGATAATCCTAATAATACATTATATTTATTCACTATTTTGGTCGAATCATCTAATAGTACTATACAATGCAAAATACTTGCAAAGCACAATATAAAAATATAAGCAATTACATAACTTATGCTATTTTTATAATACCTATTTTGAAATAAATTAAACAAGTTTGAGCCACAAGTAACAATAGTAAAAACCAACAAATTTCCTATGTAATCTCCCAAATCAAAATGACATATTGTTACAACTTGTATAAGAAGCAATATCCAAACTGGCAATAGTTGAAAAGCAACTGATAATACTACAGGTATAACTTTATGAATTTCATTTTTAATATTTGTGTCGTTCCTTTCTTGTTTATAATGTACCTTTATCTGCGAATTCTTATAACGACTACACATTTTTCATACCTCCTCCTGTTATGCTTACATAATACATGTTTAAAAATATAAATTATTTTCAGATTATTCCCAAGCAAATTTATTTGTATTATTAAAATGACATTGATTATACACTATATTAATGTTTTATGTCAATTTAATTTGTTTATGAATTTTTGTTTTTGGTTTTTTCACAGAAAAATCACTTGTATTTCCTATACGCATGTAATACAATGTTTTTAAAGCATTGTATTCGATTTAATTTTACGGCTTAGCCGGTCTTTGACGAATCTGTTATCAAATAAACTTCGATGCTTTATTTCACAAAAATAGGCAGCGGAGTGCTGTTTGGGAACAACAAAATATATTTGTCCAATACTCTTCTCTGCCTGATGTGATTGATTATTACTGGCAACAAATTGGTTTTACACGATGATATGTAAAACCACGGTTCATGTCCAAAGTAGAGATAAGC
>JAMPBO010000031.1 GCA_023666705.1 Bacteroides sp. | reverse complement strand
GTGTCACGTACTCCAGATTCCGGAGCGGCATATTCGGGTTTACGGTTGACTGGTGTTCATATAGGTTAAGCCTCATGTCTATGACACAGGACAGGTCATTTTTTACTGTCATGTATACGGCATTTTCCAGAGTAGTGATTTCCAGCTCATCAGGATTGTCATAGCTTGTTTTGTTTACTGCATTGTAGAGTGTCAGCAGCTCTTTTTTGTTCGAGAATACCCGTCTGAATACGGTATCCTTGTGGTGCATGTTGGCGGTTAATGTTTCTACATGATTTTCGTGTTTTTTCATTTTCTTTTCCCCCTTTTGTATCCGACAGGAAAAGAGTGGAAAATTTATCTCGTTCAGGGTGCCAAATAAGATATATCCTGCATGACAGTATCATGCAATATATCTTTGCATATCCAGAACAGACGTATTTTCAAAACAGCTCCTTCGCTGCCAGTGTTATGTGATATTAAGCATCGAAGTAGCTTGTTTATTAGACTCGAATTAAGCAGTAGATGTGCCCTTTTCTTTGAATGTCTGAACTGGTTTTACCCATGAATGAAATACTTTAATAATGCTTTAATTGGATACTACCATATGCGTGTTGTGATTGCAAGGTTTTTTTGAAAAACAAAATAAAATTTTGCCGATAATGGCAATTGCCCTTTTTATCAAAAATGATAAAATTTCTCTATATCAGTCAAATCAGTATATCATTCATTGACTTACCCAATAATCTTTTATAAAATAGAAAAGGCATTTGAAAATTATATGCATAAGGAGTGTGTAACGATGCTTGAACTTAAGAATATCAGCTTCGAGGCTGAGGATGGAAAGCAGATTCTAAAGGATATAAGCCTGAAGATAGATAATCGGTTTGTCGCCATTACAGGACCAAATGGCGGCGGTAAGTCTACGCTGGCAAAAATTATTGCCGGAATTTATAAGCCGTCAGGCGGATGTATTTTACTTGACGGAACAGATATCACGGATTGCTCCATAACGGAGCGGGCAAATATGGGAATAAGCTATGCATTTCAGCAGCCTGTGCGTTTTAAGGGACTTAAGGTGCGGGATTTGCTGAAAATGGCATCTGGCAACAATGCCTCCCTTGATGATTGCTGTGAGATGCTTTCAGAGGTAGGACTTTGTGCAAGGGAATATGTCGACCGGGAGTTAAATGACAGCCTTTCAGGCGGAGAGATGAAAAGAATAGAGATTGCCATGGTGCTGGCAAGGAAAACATCTTTAAACGTGTTTGATGAGCCTGAGGCAGGAATTGACTTGTGGAGCTTCCAAAACCTCATCCGTGTGTTTGAAAAAATGTATGAGGAGACGAAGGGAAGCATATTAATTATCAGTCACCAGGAAAGAATTCTCAATATAGCAGACAAAATCATATATTTGAAGGACGGAGTTGTGGAGCAGTACGGAGCGAAGGAGGAGGTGCTTCCGAATTTGCTGAACGGAACAGGCGGATTTTGTCCGACACTTATGAACAGCAACAAATAATATAGTTTAGGAGTGATAATATGGATACATTGCAGATGCATCTTTTAAAGGAAGTGGCAGAGCTTGATGCCCTTCCTGTGGGAGCCTACAACATTCGGGCAAACGGAGAAAGTGCTGCCAGAAATACAACGGCAAATATTGACATTGTGACGAAGACGGACAAGTCAGGTATAGACATTATCATAAAGCCGGGAACCAAAAATGAAAGTGTCCACATCCCTGTTGTCCTGTCACAGACAGGTCTTAAGGAAAGTGTTTACAATGATTTTTATATTGGTGAGGACAGCGATGTTGTCATCATAGCCGGCTGTGGAATTCACAACTGTGGTGGTGTTGACAGTGAGCATGACGGCATTCATTCCTTTCACGTAGGCAAAGGTGCAAGGGTGAAATATATTGAAAAGCATTACGGCGAGGGTGAGGGACGCGGCAAGCGTCTTATGAATCCGACCACGGAGGTATTTCTTGCGGAGGGTGCCCACATGGAAATGGAGGCAACCCAGATTTCAGGCATTGATGATACGCTGCGGAAAACAACCGCAACACTGGATAGGGACGCCAGCCTTGTGATTCATGAAAAGGTTTTGACAGAGGGAGAGCAGAATGCGGTGTCCGATTTTTCCGCTGATTTGAATGGTGAGGGCAGTAGTTGTAACATTGTGAGCAGAACGGTTGCAAAGGGTAACAGCAAACAGCATTTTATCAGTGTTTTGAATGGAAATGCCGCATGTGCAGGACATAGCGAATGTGATTCTATTATTATGGATAATGCAAATGTACTTGCAAGCCCGCAGCTTTCGGCATCATGCACGGATGCAGGACTGATTCATGAAGCGGCAATCGGAAAGATAGCAGGGGAACAGCTGATGAAGCTTATGACCTTGGGGCTTACCGAGGCAGAGGCTGAGGAACAGATTATAAACGGATTCCTACGATAAAAGGAGTAACAATGGGAAAAGAATATGTAATGGGAAATGGTGCGATTGCATTTGGTGCCATCGCAGCAGGAGCAGGACTTGTTGCGGGGTATCCGGGAACACCGTCCTCAGAGATTATTGAGACAATTGAAAAATATAATGATGGAAGCATACATTTAGAGTGGTCGGTCAACGAGAAGGCAGCCTTGGAGGTGGCGGCGGGAGCTGCTTATGCAGGCATGAGAACCATGGTTACCATGAAGCAGGTGGGGCTGAATGTTGCCTCAGACCCGCTTATGTCTCTTGCATACGTAGGTGTTAAGGGCGGTATGGTTGTTGTGGTTGCTGATGACCCGGGACCTATTTCATCGCAGACGGAGCAGGACACGAGAAGATTTGCAGGTTATGCAAGGATACCTGTGTTTGACCCTGTTTCACCTGAGGATGCTTATATGATGATACAGGAGGCATTTGATTATTCGGAACGGTATGGCACGCCTGTACTGTTTCGTCCGACAACAAGAATTTGTCATGGGTATGCTTCAATTGATGTACCACAAAAGGTTACTGCAAGACCGTATGAGGGCTTTGTGAAGGATTCAAAGAAATGGGTCATATTTCCACGGTTGTCCTATCTGAATCACGCAATGATTGAGGAGCGGAATCCGGAAATCGGGAAGGATTTTTCCGCTTATAGGGCAAACACATGCGAGGGAAGCGGCAAAACTGCCATATTTACAGGTGGAATCAGCTATGCATATGTTAAGGATGTAATCAAGGACCGTGCGGACATTAAGCTTTGCAAAATTGGCACGCCGTATCCGTTTCCTGAGGATTTTGCATTGAATTGTCTTTCGGGCGTAGAGCGGGTGCTCTGTATAGAGGAGTTAAGTCCCGTGATAGAGGAGGAGCTTCAGAAGCTTGCAGGGATACATGGGCTTAAAGTTGATGTATGCGGCAAAAGAACTGGTGACGGTATTTTTTCGGGAGAATATAGTGCTGATACGGCAGGACAGGTAATACATAAATTTATGGGAGAAGCCGACACGAAGAAGGGCATAGACGTTACGGATGCACCGAAGCTTCCAGCAAGACCTCCTGTGCTTTGTGCAGGATGCCCTCACAGAGCAAGCTTTTATGCGGTGAAAAAGGCGATGGAGGGAAGAAAGGCATATTTTTGCGGAGATATCGGCTGCTATACATTGGGAAATGCCATGCCGCTTGATATGGTTGACACATGCCTTTGTATGGGTGCCGGCATTACTATGGCACAGGGACTTCACTGGACGGATACCGATGCGGTGACCTTTGCCTTTGTGGGTGATTCTACCTTTTTTGCATCAGGGATGACGGGTGTTGCCAACGCAATCTACAATGAAGCAGATATGATACTCTGTGTCCTGGATAACTCCACAACCGCCATGACGGGACATCAGCCACATCCGGGAACAGGGAGAAATATGATGGGTGACATGGTTGAAAAGCTCAACATTGGGAAAATACTTTCTGCGATGGGAGTTTCTGCGATAGAAACCGTAAATCCGTTTGCACTTGGACAAGCCATGGATACAGTCAGGAAAATGGCTGATATCAAAGGCGTGAAGGCAATTATTTTCAAGGCGGAATGTATTGTGCTTAAAAAGAAATTTAACAAGCTGCACATTTCGGAGCAATGCATTTCCTGTAAAAAATGTATCAGGGAAATCGGGTGCCCTGCAATCAGCGTGATGGACGAAAAGGTTGTGATTGATGAGGGGCTTTGTACAGGCTGTGGGCTTTGTGCAGCAGTTTGCCCTGTGGATGCCATTGGAGGTGACAACGGTGAATAAGGATATATTATTGTGCGGTGTGGGAGGACAAGGTACGGTTCTTGCGTCCAAGCTTATCGCGGCGGCAGCAATGGCGATGGGAGAAACCGTTCATTCTGCGGAAACCATTGGAATGGCACAGCGGGGTGGGTCTGTGACAAGCCATGTGAGAATCGGAGCGGCAAATGCACCGCTCATACCAAAAGGAGAGGCGGCTGTCATGCTTGCATTTGAGCCTGCTGAGGCAGTCCGGAATCTTTCTTATATGAAGGAGGATGGCGTGGTAATTGTCAACCAAATTCCCGTAAAGCCTGTTACGGATGCAGCGTATAGCGGGGAGGAAATGATAGACTATCTGAAGGCAAAATGTAAACATCTGATTGTGGTGGATGCGGAAGAATTATGTAAACCGCTAGGCAACAGTAAATTTTTTAATGTTGCCATTTTAGGTGTTGCAGTCGGTTCAGGCAGTACGGGACTGGACAGGGATAAGGTGATTGCTGAGATAGAACGGACAGTGCCGAAACGGTTTTGGGAAGCCGACAAACAGGCATTTTTGACAGGAATGGAATTTGTATCAAATCTGAAAATTTGACATTTGTCATGAGCAAAACACTACTTTTGCGAATATTCGTTGTACAATATAGAAAAAACACCGCAAGGCACACTTTCGTTATGCGTCGCACGTAACGGTACTAAGCTCGAAGAAACCTCGCTAAGTACCGACGGCTCCTCAATACCTTGCATGTGATATTTTCTATATTGCACAACTAGGTTTTGGATATAGTGTGTTTTGTTCATCTCTAAATTAAACATGATATAGGAGGTAATTATGGAATTAAACAGTACACAGCTTGCCCAAGTGGACAGCCAGGTAAAAAGAATGACAGCAGGGGACAGCTATTATGGTAAAAAATACCGGGATATGGGAATTACCGGGATAAGGAGCAATGAGGAGTTTCAAAAGCTTCCATTTTCCAGTAAGGAGGACCTAAGAAATGCGTATCCCCTTGGAATTATGGTGGCACCGGAGGAGGAAATCGTAAGAATTCATTCCTCATCGGGAACTACAGGGATGCCGGTTATCATACCATACACTGCAAAGGATGTAGACGACTGGGCAATTATGTTTTCAAGGTGCTACGAGATGGCAGGCATAACAAATAAGGACAGAATTCAGGTGACACCGGGCTACGGCTTATGGACGGCAGGAATCGGCTTCCAAAATGGGTGTGAGAAGCTGGGTGCCATGTGTATTCCTATGGGACCGGGAAATACGGAAAAGCAGATTCAAATGATGATTGATTTAAAAACCACGGTCATTACGGCAACATCCTCCTATGCACTGCTTCTTGCGGAGGAGATTGAAAAGCGTGGTTTGAAGGATAAGATACAGCTCACAAAGGGCATTATCGGTTCTGAACGCTGGGGCGAGAAAATGCGTAAGCGTATCAGGGAGGGACTGGGAATTGAACTTTATGATGTTTATGGCTTGACTGAAATTTACGGACCGGGTATCGGAGTAAATTGTCAGAAGGAAGAAGGCATACATTATTGGGATGATTATATTTACATAGAAATCATTGACCCCGTCACAGGTGAGGTTTTGCCTGACGGTGAGGAGGGCGAAATTGTAATTACAACCCTTGTGAAAGAGGGTGCACCTCTGATTAGGTTCCGTACCCATGACATTTCAAGGATTATTCCTGAACCTTGCTCCTGTGGAAGTAAATATCCGCGTATTGATATTATCAAGGGAAGAAGTGATGATATGTTTAAGGTCCGCGGTGTCAATATGTTCCCAAGTCAGGTGGAGGAAATTCTGCGTGACGTTGACGGGGCATCAAGCGAGTACACGGTAACCATAGCCCACGATGAGGACATCAACAAGGATGTCATGCTGCTTACTGTCGAGGGCGAGGGCAGGGTAAGCTTTGAGGACATGGCAAAGGAGATACGTGGAATGTTTAAGTCCCGCATCGGAATGACGCCAAAGGTAATTATTGTCCCTATCGGAACATTGCCAAGAAGTGAAAAGAAAACAAAACGGGTTACGGACTACAGAATTCAGTAGGTTGTTTATTTTTACTTTATAAAAATGTTCTCCGGGCTTTCTTATAAGGCAGGATTAAAACTCATGCTAAGATACAAACTACAGCATCGAAGACGCTTTGTTCTTGAAGAATATCTTCAGAAATGATATTCTGTAGGTACCAAAAATAACATTGGAGGAGGATTATTATTTTATGGGAAATTATTTTCAGCCTGAGATAGAAACTGCATCTCAGGAGCAAATCAGGGCATGGCAGGATGAAAGGCTTGTAAAGCAGATAAAGCATGTGTACGACAATGTTGCCATGTACCGGGAACGTATGGATGAGCTTGGAATTAAGCCTGAGGACATAAAGGGGATTTGCGACTTACATAAGCTTCCATTTACAACGAAGGATGACCTTCGGGATCAGTATCCGTATGGACTTCTCGCAAAGCCCCTTAGTGAGTGCGTGAGAATACAGTCAACCAGCGGAACAACGGGACGCCGTGTTGTTGCATTTTATACCCAGCACGATATTGATTTGTGGGACGAGTGCTGTGCAAGGGCGATTGTTGCGGCAGGCGGCACAAATGAGGACGTCGTACATGTCTGCTACGGCTACGGTCTATTTACAGGAGGACCGGGACTGAATGGAGGCTCCCACAAGGTCGGTTCCCTGACACTTCCAATGTCATCGGGAAATACGGAGCGTCAGATACAGTTTATGACTGACCTTGGCTCTACCATTCTCTGCTGTACGCCGTCCTATGCGGCATACCTTGCCGAGTCTGTGATTGAGAGAGGGGTAAGGGACAAAATAAAATTAAAAGCAGGCATTTTTGGTGCCGAGGCGTGGACAGAGGAAATGAGACATGACATTGAGGATAAGCTTGGAATTAAGGCTTATGACATATACGGGCTGACAGAAATTTCAGGTCCGGGTGTTTCCTTTGAGTGTGCCGAGCAGACAGGTATGCATATCAATGAAGACCATTTCATTGCGGAGGTAATCAATCCAAAGACAGGTGAGGTACTTCCCGACGGAGAAAAGGGCGAGTTAGTCTTTACAAGTATCACAAAGGAAGCATTCCCACTGTTAAGATATAGGACGAGAGACATCTGTATTTTAAGCCATAAGAAATGCTCCTGCGGAAGAACGCATGTTAAGATGACAAAGCCGCTTGGAAGAAGCGACGACATGCTGATTGTAAAGGGTGTAAATGTATTCCCGTCACAGATTGAAACGGTACTTCTTAACAAGGGTTACGCTGCAAATTATCAGATAATCGTAACGAGGGTACACAACAGCGATAACCTTGAGGTGCAGGTTGAAATGACACCTGAGATGTTCTCTGACTCTGCTTTTGAAATAGAAAAGAACGAGAAGGAACTGGTAAGAGCACTTAAAGCAATGCTTGGAATTTATGCAGACGTAAAGCTTGTTGCACCAAAGTCGATTACAAGAAGCGAGGGCAAGGCAGTAAGGGTCATTGATAAGAGAAATCTGTATCAGGGCTGATAATCCGATTAGGAATTTCCTATAAAGTAAAAAAGTAGCCGGTAGTTTTTGTTCTATCGGCTGCTTTGATAATTAAAATAGGTTGCATGAGATGATAGTGATAATATATATCCTTACCTCCAACATATTACTGTAGTGTCCCAACTATTTTGCCATTCATCCTCATTTACTATTGCCTCAAACACAGGCTCAAGGAATATGCGTATTTCATCAATCACAACAGTAAACTCAAGCGAATCATCCTTAATATTCTTCA
>JAMPBO010000030.1 GCA_023666705.1 Bacteroides sp. | reverse complement strand
TAAAGAGCTCTTTAACGCCGGCCAGCAAACCTCTTACTCCTTTCCGGTTTTATTTATGTCATGCGACATATTTCCGCTTCATTTTGCCTATGTTCTGCCTGAGTGCTTTTATTTTAAACCGTCCGATTTTTTTGGACGTTCTGCTTATCTTTCAGTTGTGCAATTTCCCATCGCACCTAACTAAATCCTCGCTCCGAATGTTTCAAACATATTGTTTTTCCTCCAATAAATTATTATTTATATGTTTTTCTTGTGTTTATCGTTTAATTTTTGTATTTTATTGTCTTTTTTTATTTATATTTTTGTTATATAATTACTTTATAAGGAGGCGATTTTTATGAGTAATATTTTTTTAGCCTTAAAAAATATTACAATAATATTATGGGAAGTAGTCAAACATTATCCTGGCGTTATTGTCCCATTTATTATTACTTGTTTTTGTGCTAAACTTTTTAAAATGAATAAACATGACCGTAATTTGCTTGAAGAAATATTAGGTCTTTTTTTCTAATTTCCTCAACTCAACATTCATCCACGTGTCATATGAATGTTTTTCATTGCACACCGTATATATATGTCCGCTTAGTAATTCCGTCACTTCCTGCCACAGCTCCGCATTTTTTACAGACTTTCCCCCTGCATTCTTCCACCCATTCTTTTGCCACTGTATATTCCATAAACCATTCAGGGTGTTCAAAACGTGCTCACATGGCATAAATACCCGTATTGTAGAAGATTTTGTCATTCTCTTTAATGCAGTTGCAAGCAGGGTAAGCGACATCTGATTTTCGGTTGTGTTTTCAAGCTCCAATATCTCATGTACAGTGTACGGCTTGCCATTTATCAGACACTCTATCAGATATATTCCCTTTGCCTTTTTTCTTCGTGCAGGTCCATGTGCATCTGTCTTTATGTATATATTTACTTCCATCAGGTTACACCTCCATTTGGCGGTTTAATTACCCGTTGTATTGGTTTCAGGCGGAGCTCCGTGTAGTATATGTATGAGTAGCCTGTATACTCATTTACTCCCATGTGCATGGAGTTTTTATCTATGTAAAAGCCCTTTGTTGCCGTCGGTCCTTCCTGTATGAGTTTCTTAACGGTTTTCCGCTTGAACTCTTTAACCTCCGGCTCAGGTCTGATAAGGTTACGGCTGCTGCCGTATTTTGACATTGATTTTTTTTCCATATCCGTGAATATGCTAAGCTGTTCAGGTTCTTCCGGAAGCGGCTTTGCTATATAGGAGGCAAGCTTTCTGTACCCTCCTTCATCCCTGAGTGTCGTAAAATGCAGCAGGTCATTTACCCAGTTCTTGGATGCCAGAAGGTCAGCTCCCCACACCCTGTTAAACAATATGTGTATGTGTATTCCCCCACGAACCCCTATCTCGATACGGTACAGGTATTTAAACTGTTCTCCCCTAAGCTTGTAGTCTTTTCTCATTCCTCTTAAGAATTTATTAAAATCTTTCCGGACCTCATCATATGGCTTTCTTGTCCCTGCCGGATATTTTAAACATGCCCAAAGATCGTTCGGATAAAAATTTGCCTGTATGGTTCTTCTGACCAGTGCTTCCTTGTTTAACTGGTTCTGTCTCTTTATCTGCTCAGGCGTGGCTTTCTTTCTTGGGGATCTCTTTTCTCCCTTTGCCCCATATCTCCCCTTGAAGCAATATCCATACTCTATACAATTGTCTGACCTATACACTGTTTTCCTGTATGCCATATCAAACTTGTCCTAACTTTAATATATTTATACTGCTTCAAAAAGGCTTGCAGCCTTGTGTTTTTCAGGACAGTATGATATACTGTTATTGGTTGGTGGCAGTATATCAATACTGTTTACATTACGAGGCGTCGGCTCTGCCGGCGTCTTTTTTCTGCTTCACGCATTTTTAGTTCAAATTGCCGTGTGCCTTCGGATTGAAAATAAAATTTGCCTGCATCGTCCTTAAAAAAATGGAACTCGTGGCTTTTTCCGTTAATCTGTTTAATCCTGCTGCCTATGTAATACGCACCATTCGGCGGCTTAAGCCCAGAAAAGCTTCTTGCATTTTTTTCTGCCTCATCAAGCATCTTTTCCATGTTGTTTGTTTTTTCCATCCGCCGCCTCCTTCCTTTTTTGCACCGGTGCAATTTTTCTGTCTGCCATTGCAAGCCTTGCAAACTGATACAGAGCCGCAAATGACAATATGATGAGCTGCACCGTGTTTTCTTCCGAATAATCGATTGTCATTACAGCAACCAGCCCGATAATGGAAATAATGTAGTCAATGCAGCTTGTTATTTTGAATTTCATGTTATCCTCCCTATGCCGTGGTTACCTTTTCATCCGTTATATATATTGCAAGCTCATGTGCCCATGACACAGGATCATACGGCGGTACGGTCTTTCTAAGATTTTTATTAGCAAGCCTGTCCTTATAGTGCAGATAATCACAGAACACAAGATAATTAATCAGTATTAATCCTCCTGCTTTTGTCAGAGACTTCTCGGAATATCTCCCCGCTGCTATTTCTTTTTCAATCTCTCTGCATCTTACATCCACCGTTACCGTACTAATGCCAAGATGCTTTGCTAAATCATTCCGTCTCATCATTACCTGTCCGTGCTGGTGCAAAATATTTGTTATTATCATGTGAAAACCTCCTTTTTCTCCCACATGAGAGCCTACTCCTCATATGTCACTTTTTTCGATGCTGTTCTCTCAACCTTCAGACTTCCCTTTTGTGTCGTTCCTATAACTCCTTTTATTCCCTGTCCCGTGTCTATGCTCACTTTTACAATTTTTCCGTCCATGATTGCGGGAACGGCACTTCTGAACAGTTCCGCAGTCTGCGGAAAATCTTCCATAAAAGCTAAATCTATATTGTTATTTGTTTTTTCTATCCGTTTTACTCTTTCTCTGTAATCCCTTCCCTTGAAACAATTACATCCCAGTGTTGCTGTCTCTTCCGCTTCATCTTCTGTCATATTCTGATTTAAATATGTAATTTGATTACAGTACCTGCACTTCCCTGTTGATGTTTCATTCATTACCTACAACCTCCTTCCTGTCAGCTTACTTTTACAAATGCATATCCCGGTACCCTGATTGCCCTTGGTATACTGAAGCCTTCTGTTTCGATTAATCCCTTTTCGTTCATTTTTCCCAAGTGCTGATGTACCGTGGATGTGCTTTTTAATCCCACCATGTCGCCTATCTCCCGAATTGACGGAGGATATTGATATTTTTCTATGTAATGTATGATTACGTTTAATATCTCTTTTTCTTTGGGAGTAGGAAATGTATTATTATTCATCTAATACCTCCTTCTGTCGCTAATTCATATTTGTTGTTTATCGCCGAATATGTTATACTCTCTTTGCAGGCTTCCGAAGATCCATGTTAAAACAAAGGAGATTTCAATATGTACGATTTTGATAAAATACACTTAACGCTTAAAGACCGATATAAGCTCTTTGTCACCCGTTGCAAAAAACGTGTAAATGAATCCTTCTTTGGTGACTCCATAGATTATTTAACAGAAATCGAGTTCATTCAAAAAAACTACTACAGCGAATCGGATTCTATCGGCAATGCTGTACCTGATAAAACGTATTCTGTTACATCAAATTACATCCGTTATTTGGTTTTTCGCAGAGAAAAATGTCTATTTGCCGTTTTAAATTCCTTCATCACGCCTATTGTTGTGTCTGTCATTACCTCTGTAATAACAGTGCTAATACTAGAATTACTAGGATTAAAATCACAATAACAACCCAATATCTGCGTTCTTTCTTGTATAGGTACTCAAAAAAACTTATCTCATCATCGCTGACATGGTGAAACTCTTGAAAGTCTTTAATATCCTCTGCGAGTTGTTCTTTTCTTGTCTTGTACGTCATTGTTTGTTTGGGTTCACTTTTTTCTTCAAGCTCGGTGGTTATTCCATCAATTTGTTTATCTTCTTTTGCTGTCATTGTTTCACGCTCCTTTAACCTATAACTATCCAATCATCCCTCATTAAATCATTTGCCGATGGTTGCCATCCGTATTTTGACGGATTACTTCCATCTGCACCCATCAGAATACAGTTTCCTTGAACAGCGTCATTTGTAGGCTTAATTTTCATCCAACCCTCATGTTCTTTTGTTGTGATGCAACGTCCTTCTTTCACTGCCTTTTCTACCGCTTCACTTATTCCCACTCTTTAGCCCCTCTTTCTTTTTATATCCGCCTTGTGTCTTGTAGATGTTGTAAACTATTTTTTCAATAACAACTCCAATGACTGAGGCAATGATTAATTTTAATTGTTCCATTGTTGCTTTTCCCTTTTCATTTGCCTTTTCTGTTCTAAGTGAGCTCTTGCTGCCATCAATGATTTTGCTTTCAGATTTATCCTGCACTGTCTTATCTCCTTCACGTTCATAAGGCATTTCCAATAAATCTACCCTCTCTTGCAGGGACATCTGGCTATTTGTACTTTGACAAGCTTCCAAATAGTTATCCAATTTCTCCCACAGCTTTGACTGTTGAAGAATATTCCAATCATGGCAGTTCAAAGAAAATGATATTGTCATTTCATCAGGGTTTGCAGTATATCTTGTTGTCGTATACATTGCCTCCTCCTTTCATTGCTTTAGTCAATAATTTGCTTTTTATCCGCTTATCCTATATACTCCTTGTACAGGCTCTCCCAATGCTGAGTACAAAAGAAAGGATTATTTTATGCTTAATGTTATTTACTTAATAATCACTATTGTTGTTGCTATTGCTGCCATTCTTTCACCAATACTTACTGCAATAATAAATAACAGGTATCAATTAAAGCTCAAGAAAATGGACCTACAACAAGAATTGAATAAGCAAACTGTAATTTACAAACGTTCAATTTTTGAGGATTATCTTAAATTTGCTGGCAAGTGTGTAGCACATGGCAATAGCGAAACTGTAAAACAATATGGAGAACATTATCTTTTAGCATCATTGCACTCCACTCCTGCACTTCGTGAAAAACTGTATAAAGTTCATCTGCTTATCAAAGAACTTAACTATCAAGAAGCTGCTAATGTTCTCAATTCCATTGTTCCAGATATAGAGGAATCAATTGGGCGGCTGTAAAAGCCAAATCCACAAACACAACCCACACTATGTACCACTTGTAGTCGTCGGGTTGTATTTTCTTATAAACAATTACCCCTATTATTGATACGACATATATAAAAATAATTGCTACCAATATTTTTAACCTCACTATCAGATCTCCTTTCTGATTCTTCATTAACTTACTCCCTTTGGTTACATTTCAAACAATGTATAACCGTCTGATTATCAAATAAAAAATTACAATTGTAATATTTTTTGTTTTTCTTCTCTTTATACAGAATTTACGGTTTTGTCGTAATCAAGGGGTAAAAAAATAATTCTGTCATATTGAATATCATAAACCTTTTCAATTTGCCTAATTATTGGAACATCAGGATAACTCTTTCCACGCTCATAATTTCCAAGTGTATCTTTGCTTACACCAATCTTTTTTGCTGCCTCTTCTTGTGTATATCCCTTTAATTCTCTTAATTGTTTTAGTGTCATCGCAACAGGATAATTCATAAATCACTTCATCTCCTTTCTTAATTTTAACATATATTACTACGGTTTAAACGTAATGTCAACGGTTTTTTCGTATTTTTTTAAATTTATGTTGATTTTTTTACGTTTTAATCTTATACTTGAATTTAGAAAGTGAGGTGCATATCATGAGTAATCTTGGAAATAAAGCTATAATGGCAAAGAATATCCAATATTATATGACCCTTCATCAAAAAGACAGAAATGATATGTGTAAGGCTTTAGGTGTAAAATATACAACTTTTACCGATTGGGTAAAAGGAAATTCCTACCCACGAATTGACAAAATTGAGCTCATGGCTAATTATTTTGGTATTAATAAATCAGACCTCGTCGAAGAACATGGCATTATATCATCAAGCAACAAAGCTTTCACTATAAAAGTCCTTGGACGTGTTGCAGCAGGTATACCTATCAATGCAGTCACTGATATTGTTGACACTGAAGAAATATCTGAAGACTTAGCACATACTGGGGAGTTTTTCGCACTAAAGATTAAAGGTGACTCAATGGAGCCACGAATTTGTGACGGTGATGTTGTAATTGTACGACAACAAAGCGATGCAAACTCAGGCGATATTGTCATAGCAATGGTTAATGGTGATGATGCCACATGTAAACGCCTGGTAAAATATACATCAAGTATTGCTCTTGTATCGTTGAATACAAAATATGAGCCAATGATGTTTACTGAGAAAGAGATTGAAACAAAACCTGTGCGAATTATTGGCAAGGTCGTGGAACTGCGGGGAAAACTATAACTCTTAGGAGCAACATATGAAAGAAAAAATATATAATATTGCAATATGCTTTTTATCACTTGCATCAGTCGCCCTTGCCATAACAGATTTTACATCAGGATTGACTCACACCTTAAAAATAATCGATTTAACAATATATGCATTTTTTGTAATTGATTATCTATTGCGTTTTGCAGTTGCAAAAAATAAAAAAATGTTTATAAGATCTAATATATTAGATTTGGTTGCAATCATACCTTTTAACTCAGCATTTAGAATATTCCGCTTTTTAAAGGCTTCTAAGCTACTGAGATTAACAAAACTACTCCGAGTTGGTTCTGTATCAGCAAGAGGTGTAGGTAAAATAAAAGTATTCTTAAATACAAATGGTTTTAAATATGTTTTGTGTTTAAGTGCAGGTGCTATTGTTGTTAGTACCTTTTTAATTATGTACTTTGAGAATATGAGTTTTACTGATGCTCTATGGTGGTCATTTGTAACCGCAACCACTGTTGGCTATGGAGATTTATCACCTATTACTACTGCCGGACGTATCATAGCAGCATTGCTCATGCTTGTAGGGATTGGTTTAATCGGTTCACTAACCAGCAGCATAACATCCTTTTTTCTTAATAAAGAAAATACGACTTGCAATTCAGAAAAAATCGAAATGGTTATGACTTTATATAATAAATTAAATAATGAAGAACAGGAGGCATTTAAACAATTAATAATCATTGATGAAAAACTCACTACAGAAACAAATAAAAATACAGGGGAGCGATAAAAATGGGTTTTAGATTAAGAAAAAATACAAACGTAGGTTCAAAAAGCGGATGTGGAACGGGATGTCTGACTGCTATTATATTGTTTATATTAATTGGTGTCCTTTCGTCTCCATCTGATGATGAAACAGAAATAACAAAAGGGACTACCGAAATCACGACGGAAGTTACAACGGAAACCATTTCCTCAGAAAAACATTTTTATGATGATGCTGAAATACATGATGTTATGAATGGTACGGGTACCGAAAAAATTGGTGAATATTCAGTCGTAAAAATACGTTCAGATGAATTTAACGATGACATGCTTAATGATTGGTTTTTTAACTATGTTCAACCTAATGACTACAACTATTGTTTAATTATCTTTAACAATATAGGAAATCTTGGTGTGTATGCCAATGGTGACATGGTTATAAAGGATGCTGGAATTGAAACAGATTCTGCCGGAGACTATATATACACGTCATCCGAAAATGAAATATTATATTCTTTATCAGGTGATGGGACACTAAAAGCTTATGCGGGTGATGATACAGAAACTTCACAGAAAACAACAGAAGCTGTGAAAACAACAGAAGCCACTGAAGCTGTGACAGAAACTGCGAAAACAACAGAAACCACTGAAGCTGTGACAGAAATTGAAGCACCAACCACCGAATATGTTGAAATGGTTTGGATTCCAAACACTGGTTCAAAATACCACAGTAGAAGTTCTTGCAGCAACATGAATAATCCAACACAAGTTACTCGTGAATCCGCAGAATCCATGGGCTACACTCCATGTAAGCGTTGCCATTAACAAGGTTGCACCAGTGCAACTATACGTAACCAAAGCTATGATATAATCGCCCTAAGCAAGCTTATTGTATCATAAATAAATGCAACCTTGATTTATTTGCAGCCAATACATTGTATACTTGACATACTGACAGACAGATAAATAATGATAAAATGTGCCTATCAAGGCGGGCGGGCGAACGTGCTATGCCTCCTCCGAGTTCTACAGGAGGTGGTTTTATGAGTACATACGAAGAATTTATGATTATCTTAACCACTGCGTTACTGATTGTCGCTATTCTGAACATGAAAAATAAAAAATAGCCGTTTGCCTCTGGTAAAGTCAACGGCTATTTTTTAGCTATACACAAACCGGAGGATGCGAAGTGCCTCGCCTGTCCATCCGTCTTGATAGTTACATTATATACTTTGGCTTCCTTATTTGTCAAGTTTTTGCACCTATTAAAAACCGTCCCCTGCATCACAGGGGACGGCAAGCAACTATACATAACCAAGGCTATGATATAATCGCCCTAGACAAGCACATTGTATCATATCTGCCTTGGTTTTACAACCAGGGTATTTTTATACCCTGAAACAGAAAGAGAGGCGGTATACATGTTTACAACAGTATTAGCAAATGGCAAGGTCAAATATCAGGAACGATATAAAGACATTATGACAGGCAAATGGAAAACCGTAAGCGTGACGATGGACAAAGACACTGCAAGCACAAGAAAGCTTGCTGCTGCCGAACTGGCACGTAGAATTGATGATAAGGAATGCCGTACCATGACGCAGGACCTTACACTAAAACAGCTATACGATTTATACATCACGGAACAAAGCAAAAATCTCAAGGCATCTACTATGTCACGGAACCGTTTAACAGTATGGAAAACAATTGAATTACTTGGTCAAGATGTACTTGTAGATATGCTATCAGCTACTTATGTAAGAGAACATCTTAAGAGTATAGATACCCTTAAACAGCGTGAATATATCACAAGATTTAAAGCCATGCTCAACTGGGGATATAACAACGAGTTAATTAATAACCATACCCTTATTGCAAAGCTTAAGCTTCCTGCTGATACATCACGTAAGGAACGTATTGCAGACAAATACCTTGAGCCTGATGAGCTTTCCGCTCTACTGGACGCAATGGCTATACAGGACCATAAGCTTCTCACAAAGTTTTTGGTTCTTTCAGGTTTGCGGATTGGGGAAGCAATTGCTCTTACCCCGTCAGATATTAATGATAAGTATATTTCCGTTTCCAAAACCTATGACTATATCAACAAAATAATAACGGCACCAAAAACGGCTACATCCGAGCGAAATGTATTTATCCAGCCTGAGTTGAAAGCTGTTATCAGGGAAATTAAAATAGATGAGCTTCAGAAGCAATTGTTATATCAGCGAAAATCAGCCCTTGTTTTTTCCCATCCGAAAACAGGCAGCTATATCAGTTATGACGCATACAGACAATATCTGGGAGATATTTCAGACAAAGCAATTAACAGACGTATAACCCCTCACGCCTTGAGACACACACATGCATCACTTTTACTTGCTGAAGGGATAGATATTGACTCCATATCCCGCCGCTTAGGTCACAATAACAGTAAGGTCACAAAAGAAATATACATACATATGACCGAGAAACTTAAACAATCTGAGGAAGAAAAGCTTTCTAAAATTAATTTATTATAACGCTTGCCGCTTTCTTGCCACTTTTTTCAAACAAGGACAAAGCAAAAACCCTTGAAAAGCTAGGATTTATACCACTTTTCAAGGGTTTTATCTTAATTTAAAAATGCCGGCAACCGGAATCGAACCGGTACGGGAGATTAGTCCCGCAGGATTTTAAGTCCTGTGCGTCTGCCAGTTCCGCCATGCCGGCAAATAGTTACAACAAAACCACGATTAATAACCGTGGATTATTGTTAGCGACCCGAAAGGGGTTCGAACCCTCGACCTCCGCCGTGACAGGGCGGCGCTCTAACCAGCTGAGCCATCGGGCCTTATAGATAAGGAGCTTCTATCTCATGGAATCCCCTGATTTCGTACAGTGGACGTTCAGGGACTCGAACCCCGGACCGATCGGTTATGAGCCGATTGCTCTAACCAGCTGAGCTAAACGTCCGTAATGATTTCTTTATGGTTCAATTGCAAGAGCCGACGATCAGAATCGAACTGATAACCTGCTGATTACAAGTCAGCTGCTCTGCCAATTGAGCCACGTCGGCATAATGACCCTAACGGGAATCGAACCCGTGTTACCGCCGTGAAAGGGCGATGTCTTAACCGCTTGACCATAGGGCCTTAAAGAGTAATAAACTATTTATTTGTCTCTTTTTAAGCTCCCCGAGTAGGGCTCGAACCTACAACAACTCGGTTAACAGCCGAGTGCTCTACCATTGAGCTATCGAGGAATATATACTCAATACAATACACATACTGAGTATCTCGAAGGAATAATTTCATACACCTTCAGAACTTCACACAAAGAGGTATCTCCGCCATCTTTTCTTCCCGTTTCTTCCCTTTCAGGATAAGCCCTCGGCCTATTAG
>JAMPBO010000002.1 GCA_023666705.1 Bacteroides sp. | reverse complement strand
TGTTTGAGCGAAGCGAGTTTCGCTTAAGCAGCATGTAATCAAACATCGCAAATTTCAAATGTGAGGTATTCTTGCGGTCTTAAAAGTTGCAATTCAAAATACACATATCGGTTGGCAACATAAGGCTGCGTACTCAAACAACAGTCCGTGCCCCACATAATAGAAAAGACAAAATATCAATATGCTAAAGATAGCCGGTAACTATAAAAATACAAAATAAAAGAGGGCTTGTCAGTGTAATTTTAAGTATGCCTTAAATCCTTACTGCGACAGCCCCTTAATTGTTTCAATGTTCTTTTACAACGTCTGATAATTGTATTCAATATCTGCAACAGATAGCATCTCCGCCACAGCCGCATTTGTGGTGAGTACTATGACCTGATCCGTGTCAATTCCGGAAACCCACTTCATAACGCTTACAATCTGCTTTTCCGTGCAATCGGTAAATATATCATCCAGTATAATCGGCTCTTTGTTTTTGCAAAGTGATTTTGCCACCGAAAGCTTCACCGCAAGATATATTAGTCTTAAGTCTCCATAGGAAAGCCTGTCAATATTGATATAGTTTCCGCTGACACGTACCGTCACGTGACCACTCATTTCAAGTCTCACGTCATCATATCTTCCATCTGTGAGAGATTTTACAATCTCGTCTGCTCCCACAAGCAAATCCTTCATGCCATCCTGAATATCCTTTGATATTTCATTGATTGCATTAATCGCAAGTGTGATGGCGGAAACCTCATGCTCCATGGTCTTAAGCTTTACGGTTGCTTCCTCAAGCTCCGCCTCAAGCTCCATCTTACGTCTTTTATTTTCGAGAAGCCCACCTTCAACCTCTTTCAGCTTTGTCTTCTTTTCCACAAACTCCTCTGCAAAGGACATGTCTATGACTGGCTCCTCCTCCTTGTTCTTTGTCTGCTCAAGCTCCTGTATAACACGCTTAAAGTCTTCCTCCGACGGTGTGGTTACATCGCCCTCAAACATTCCCTTTGCATACATGCCCTCAACAATTGTTATGATGACAAAAAGAATGGTACACACGACAAACAACTGTCTGACACCCTTTTCAAAGGGCAGGATATACACCATTGCAGTGATAACCGCAACGACAAACACACCTGTAAGCAGGATAAACCATATCTTATCCGTTATTTTTTCTTCCGTTTCCTCATTTTCATCCTTGTCAAGATAAGTGGTACTCTCGGCAAGCTTGTCCAGACTTTCGTTTATCTCGTCATTATCCTCAAAGGTTTCTCCGTCCTTCGTTTCCACGAGATTACGTGCTTCTCTCTTTCGCCTTGCCGTCTCAATGGCAAATTCCTCCTCAATATCGTGAATTTGCCCTCTTATATCTGACAGCTTTTCGTCAACATCCTTAAATTCCTCTATCTGTTCTCCAAGTCCCTCTACCTCTCGTTCCAGAGACCTCGTATCGTACTTCCGTTTCTCATCCCGTAAAATTTCCACCGCCATTGTCTTGTCAATGTCAGGTGTTCCCGCAAGCGTAATATTTGCAACATAATCCTGTATATCCCTCGCAAGCTCCCTTGAATTGTCACGCCTTGTGGGCTCAATGCAAAGACCGTTCGTATATGTATTTTTGTCCACATCCACAAACGAACCAAACAGGCTGTCCCTTTTTTTGAGCTTGAATTCCCTGCCTGACTGCACATCCAAAACGCTTGCCTTACTGCTGTTCCGCTGAAAGCTTCTCTCCACAAAGTAAGACTTATCCCCGCTCTTAATATAAATCTTTCCTGATGAATTTTTTCCGCTTATGGATTTAATTCTCTCATAATTTCTCTCACTGTCGCCAAGCCCCTTAAATCTGTTAATTCCGTAGAGCATACCGATGATAAACTCCCGGAAAGAGGA
Organism: Bacteroides sp.; assembly: GCA_023666705.1. Taxonomy (GTDB): domain Bacteria; phylum Bacillota; class Clostridia; order Lachnospirales; family Lachnospiraceae; genus Coprococcus_C. The sequence continues at coordinate 210,686 of JAMPBO010000002.1, read as the reverse complement.
CTTTTTAGCCTCGCTGTCCGTGCACACAAGATTGATGCCTGCGTTAAGGTCAATTTCTTTATTATTAAATTTGCCAAAATCTTTAAGTAATAATTTATTTAGAAACATTAATTCTCCCCGGCTCCCAATAAAGCTTCAATACCATAGCTAACTGCTTTTTCTTTTATTTCGTCTTCCTCTGTGCCATCATAGTCAAACATGTCTATAAAGCGTCCTATAAGAGTCGTTTCATTTCCATGATACAATTCATCAATTGTATAGTCAAATTCCGTTCTGTCAATCAGTTCATTTATGTTGTATCTTCTCGTAAGACCGCTCAGGTTTATCTCCATGCTGCTGTCAATGGTTCCCTTGAGCAAAATCCGGTATATGTTTTCCCTGCCCCGTCTCTTTATCTCAGACTCAACAATTTCCTGAAGCTGTGCATTTGTAGTGTCAGGTTGAAGCTCCAGCGTCATGTTGATATAACTTCTCTTGTTGGAAGGTATCCAGCTTATGGTGGTGTTTCCCTCATCGTCAACCTCTCCCCTGATATAGCCGCGTCTTCCTGTTTCCGTATAGTTGAGTGGTTCTAAGGAGCCTGCAAATGCCATTTTATTTTTCAATATGTGTGCAGGCTTGTGTACATATCCCAGTGCAATATAATCAAAGCCCGTCTTTGCCAGCTTTTCCTTGGAAAACGGCATATGCATTTTATCTCCACCGTGTCCGAGAAGAATATTGTATGCTCCCTCACGTCCCGGCTTCAGTCTCTCTAAAATTCTGTCCTCGTACTCAGGCTTTCCGTAGCTAAAGCCCGTGATGCACACATTAATATCCTCAAAATATACATTGGCAGCCTTATCCCTCGGCATGACAATAACGTCTGAGTTAAACACATAGCTTTCCCACACGGAGCCTTCCTCGATATAATCGTTTGCTCCTGCGATAATTACGGTTTTTGTGCTTGTTAATCTACTGAGCTGAAAATCCAATTGTTTTAGATTTTGTTCCTTCGGCGGAGCATCAAACAAATCTCCTGCAATCAGCAGAAGCTCTGCCTTCTCCTGCTCGCAAAGCTTTATTACATCCTTAAAGCTGTCATATATTTCATCCGCTCTCTCATCGCTCCATATACGGCCCCTGTCAGGCTTGATTCCGAGATGAACATCAGCAACATGTATGAATTTCATTTACAAACACCTCATTCTTACGAGTTTATCGCGAGTTGCACACGCATGCACCATTAAAGGTCTATTATAATACGAATTTTCAATTTGTGCAATGTTACGATTTGTCAAACTGCTTTTTATTTTGCAAAAGAAGAAATTTCTTCCCGCTCCCTTGCAAGCTCACCATATAAATCAAGAATTGTCCAATTTACGTTATGCGGCGTCGCAATTGCCTTGATGCCCTGACGAATTTCCAGATTACCCAGTAAATCACATATCCCATCAAGCTCACCTGATGCTATGCCCGAAAACACCATGACAGGCTCAGGCAAATCAGAACCCTCATAGCGTTCGCCTGATGCGTTCTGTCCCATAAGTCCTATATGGGCACCTATGGTCTGCAAAAATCTGCCCTTGGGAATTTTTTTACATTCCATGTTATGCTCTAAGCAAAGCTTTGAAATTTTTCTTATATCCTCATTTGGGTAGCTGTATAACAGCAGCATTTTACTCATTGTTCCTTCTCCATATGAATGTTTCGTCAATCGTCTCATTTAAATGTTCCTGCTAACTCTGTTATATACCGCTTCGTTAAATAATTCAAGCATCATCGGTAAAAAGCATACAAATGCATACACGGCATAAAAAAAGTATGCCCAAAATGCAGGCTTATATATAATAATTTCAGGGTCATACATTATATTGGTCTGTCCAAGTGCATATGCCATCACGGTAACTATAATTCCCGTACAAAGCATGATGACAACACTCCGGTCCCTGTTGTCAAACCGGTAAATGGAAAATGCAGTTCTGCCCTTTAATGTATAACCCCTGCATTTCATGGATTGGGAGCTTTCTATGTAATCCTCCAGCGTCCAGGTAATGACGATAGAAACAATCCGCACACAGTTTCTTATTTTATGCAGGATATTGCCATGTCCCTTGCCCATGCCGATTCCCTTTCTTGATCTGTCAGTCGCCAAAAACCTGTGTCTTACACGGCTAAAGCTTCTCAAAAATATGGAAATAAACAGGGAACCCCGCGGAAAAATTCTTCCCACAAGGTAAATGACCTTGTCTGTTGACATCACCGTCAACATGGCAGAAAATGCCATGATAAAAGCTGCCGCCATCATTCCCCGCACCATTCCATAACATAAGGATTCAAGGGTTATATTATTATCGATAAAATTTTTTCCTAAATTCGTAATGCCAAAATGATGATAAAACGCATACCAGCAGCCATACAAAAAAATACATGGCACAAGTATCAGGTTCAATATAACAGACCGTTTGCCGTTCAGCTTTATGGAATATACAAATGCTGTAAAAAATGCGATGGCAGCATAAACCGGATGATTGAATACCACCGCCGCAGTAAGCACAAATAAAAAATATATAACATTAATTGTTGGATGATAGCTCTCAAATTTCATATTTCACCTTAATCCGATTGATTCTTTCCAAAATCGGCGGACCCACAAGTAAAAGTGTGCCCACCGTAGCTGCGGCGTGCACTGCATTTACGGGCAGACCCGATAAATAAATTGCCCACGGCGTCACAGCTCCCATCGTACCGTCCGCAAGAAAAAATGTAGATGTGTCCATAATGGGCCCCACAAGCAGCACCACAATGATTCCGCCAATCAATGCCGTAATGAGCCGTTTGTTTTCACCTATAATACCTTTGTCATATAATAGTCCCGCAATAAAACCGCCAACACCAAAGGCGAACATCTGCCACGGTGTCCACGGTCCCTGTGCAAATGCAAAATTGCTCACCAAAAGGGATATCATCCCCGACAAAAAACCCGCCGTAGGTCCAAATGCCATTCCCGTTATCATAACAATCCCTGCCATGGGCTTAAAATGGGGCACAATTGCAAATGCCATTCTTGATACCACTGCAAGTGCACTCATAACCGATATCATTACAATTTCCCTTGCACTTGGCTTTTTCTTCTCAAAGCCGCAAACAATGGGAAGCATACCACAAATGATAAGCAGTGTTCCAAATACATAGTGGTTACGGTTTCCAAATTTCCAGAATAAAACCAGTACCGCCACTGCAAGCATCAGCATGAGCATATAACCTACTATCCGTTTTAAAGATTTTCCCTGCATAGTTCTATGACGTCCTCCTCAGTTACTGCGTTTGCAAACAAATGCCTGCTCATGCGGTTTGCAGACGTTGTATAAAAGCTGTTTCCCGCAAAAAATTTTCGTGCCGTATTTGTAGTGATAATACCGCCGTCAAAAAACAGACTGACAATATCCGCATATTTTGCACAAAATTCAATATCGTGGGACACCATGAGTATGGTGATATTCCCAAGCTCTTTTATGATTTTGGCAAAATCCTGCTTAAAGAAATTATCCATTCCCTTTGTCGGCTCATCCATGAGAAGTATGTCAGGCTTTGTGAGAAGCACCTTTGCAAGTGCCGTTCTTTGCTGTTCTCCTCCCGATATGTCATAAGGGTGGCTGTCAAGCAGTGCCGTAAGCTCACATTTTTCCGCCATCCTTGCTACCGCCGCCTCCTTATCTGCTCCCTCCGCCATCTCAAGCAGTTCCTCTTTCACTGTTTTTTTCACGAACAGACTTTGCGGATCCTGTGGAAGCAGGGCAAGATGTCCCCGGAACAGCTCCTCTTTTTTATACTTATTTATGTTCTTTCCGTCTATTTTTACCTTGCCGCTATAGGTTTTACAAATTCCGCATATTGCCTTTAAAAATGTAGACTTTCCTGTACCGTTTCCACCTACAATGGCATAAAAGCTTCCTTTCGGCACGGAAATTGACGTCCCCCTTAACACATCCTTTGCTTCCTTGCCATACCGAAACCAAAGCTCCTTTGCAAAAATGGCAGGCATATCATACAAATCAGGCAGGTCACGCTCTGCCAGCCTGTCCTTTTTTATCTCCTTGTCCGAAAGCTCCGTATCCAGCCAGTTCCGTCCCTCCCTAACCGTGAGCGGGCATTCCTTTTTACTGCCCACACCATAATAAATCTGCATCGGTGCCGGAAGTGCCGCAAACATTTTGTTGTTTTGTTTTTTCAGGACTTCACCCACTGCTTTCGGTTCTCCATCCGCAATGATTTTACCATCCTCCATCACCACCACACGGTCCGAGGCAGGAAATACCTCCTCAAGCCTGTGCTCTGTCATAATAACGGTTGTTCCAAGCTCCAAATTTATTTTCTTGATGGTCTGCAAAAAATCCGATGCCGCTATAGGGTCAAGCTGCGATGTCGGCTCGTCGCATATCAGCACCTGCGGCTGCATTGCCATAATCGAAGCTAAATTGAGAAGCTGCTTTTGCCCGCCCGATAGCTCATTTACATTTTTGTGGAACCAGTCCTGAATTCCAAAATAACTTGCCATCTCTGCAACCTTAAGCCTGATCGTGTTGGTGTCACACCCAAGACTTTCCAGCCCAAATGCCAGCTCATGCCACACCTTATCCGTTACAATCTGATTGTCTGGGTTCTGCATCACGTAGCCAATCGCTGCCGCCTGCGTCCTGACATCCATTTCTTCTATAGAGCACCCATGAAAAAGAATTTCCCCTGTCCTTTTTCCCGAAGGAGTAATGGGCTTCTTTAAATGCCGCAGCAGCGTTGTCTTTCCGCTGCCGCTCCTGCCGCAAATGGTTATATATTCACCCTTTTTAATGGTAAGATTTATATTATCCAGTGCCTTTTTTTCTGAATTTGGATAGCAAAAGCTTAAGTCTTTTATCTCAAAATGTGCCATTTCACTGCCTCCGTAACATTTATCACAATCGGTATTGCTAAATATAATATCATACTCCACATTGCCATGACAAAATAAATATTGTCTGCCCCACTTATTTTCATATCCGGCATAAATGCGGCGTCCAGTCCGCCAGACATTCTGCATATCAAAACCACCGAAAACAGTATACTTGCCAAGACAAGTACAGCGATATCCTTTCCTTTCATGCTGTATATGGAAAATCTGCCCCTTGCCCCGCAGCCGTACCCTCTGCACTTCATGCTGTCCGCCATGAGGATTCCAGACTCCAAAGACCATGTCGTCATTGCCGACATCACATTTGCCGCCTTGGAATATTTTCCCTCCTGCTTGATATACCTTGCCGTGTTAATCTTTTTTATCTGTGCTCCGTAATGGGGCACAAGCCTTAACACCATGGAAAGCACAAGACACACACTTGGGGCAAGTCCTCCAAAAATATACATCAGCTTATCCGATGTCATCAAACGGTGGTAAACTCCAAACAACATCAGAACCGAAATGAACACGGCGGCAAGTACCATTCCATAACAAAGTGCTTCCAGCGTAAATGCACGCCCGCCAAAATAAGTAAATAGTACTGTTTTTCCCCTCGTATTAAAAAGCGGGTTTGAAACCGACAGGATACTATATACGACAAGCAGCAGGGGAAGTCTTTTTAACACTCCCCTGCCGCATACATTCACATATAACAGCAATGTCATGACAAGTACGGCAAAGCATGCCACAGGATGCATGGTAAACATGCAAAGTGCCATCGCTCCTATTATATATAGGAAACAAATAATAGGATTTATTTTTTCAAATGCCGTTTCCCTGTCCATTTTTCCCTCTGCTATTTATAGTTTACATTTTTTCCTGCACCCTTGCTGCTAATCAGCTTTTTATATGCTGCCTTCTTATTCTTAGGTACTGTTACCGTCGCCTTTGCATAGATTCCCTTAAATGCATTTGCACCAACGCCTGCACTTTTCAGCTTTGTTGTTGCCACGGTAATTTTCTTTAACTTTTTACATCCGTAGAATGCCTGCTTGCCTATCTTCGTAACATTTTTCGGAATTGTAATGCCAGTCAATGCTGTACATTTTTTAAATGCACTATCTCCGATAGTGGTAAGCTTACTGCTTAAGCTTACGCTGCTGAGCTTTGTACAGCCTGCAAATGCTGCCGTTCCTATGGAAGTCACGTTACTTCCAAGCTTTATGGCAGTAAGGGCTTTACAATTATAAAATGCCTTGTTGCCTATTTTGGTCAGGTTAGAATTTAGCTTTACCGTTTTAAGCTTACTGCATCCGCTAAAGGCTTCGCTTCCGACCGTCTTAATGTTCTTTCCCAAGGAAACGCCTGTAATTTTTGTCTTGCTCTTGAATGCCTTGCTTCCTATCTGCGTTACCATAAAGCTTGTACCCTTGTACTTCACGGTGGCTGGAACCGTCACCTCACCTGAGGTTGCTGTTGTCTTTGTATATGTCACGGTTTTACTGCTTGTAACCTTATATTGTCCCTTTGACTTAGAATCCTTAAACACATCCCCCACAGCAGGCTTTTCAGGCTTCGGTGCCTCAGTCGTCACCTTCTCAGTCGTCGGCTGTTCCGTTACAGTTGGTTCTTCCACTTTTTTTCCTACCGCAAAAACATTTCCACTGTCATTTTTATAATAGAGGGTTCCTTCCTTATCACAAATAATACTCGCAATGCAATACTGCTTATAGCCCTCCGCATCATAAAGCTCAACCAGCTCCGCCTCGTCTGCACCTGCTGCATCCGCCTTTACCTTTATCATTGAGATACCGCCAGGGTTATTATTATACGTGGAATACAAATAAATGTATCCGTTCTTTTCCTCATATGCCGTTGACAAAAGCAGGGAACACTGTGGATAGCCCTGAAGTCCCACTGCATAAAGCATCTCCAATGTATCGGCATCTGCCACAACTACATTTCCCATGGAGCCTGTTGTTGTAATCCCACTGCCCACAGCAAAATATACCCTGTTCTTATACACAATTGGCGTGCTGGTGGATTGTGCATTATAATCTACTGTTTTAAGCCCGGAAAGATTTCCCTCTGCATCCACCTTTGCACTGCAGAGATGTCCGCCCTTTGTTGTAAAGTATACCTTGCCCGACGCCTTATCATAAGCAATGGAGGAACGCTGGTCACCCAAACCGTTAAGCGGTATTGAAGACTTAACATCCCCTGTTATTTTGTCAAAGGAATACAGTGTGGAATTTCCTTCTGTTCCTCTCTCGCCGTCATCGGTACCCACAATGACATAGTCACCAATTACGACAGCACCTGCCCAATAAAAACCACCTGTCTGTTTATACTTCCACGTTGCAAGCTTTTCTTCCGTTTCATTTGTTACATCCTCATCCGTCACACTGATACATACATAATTTGCATCACTTACTTCCCCATTCCAAAAACCTGTGTATATATAACCGTCTGAATATGCAATTGGTGCCAGCGACTGTCCCCCTAAGGTATCCTTATAAACCCAAAGTGACTCAAGTGTCTTTGCATCAAATGCCTGTATGATTCCTCCTGTCAACGGACAAAATATCATTCCTGCACCATAGCTAGGGGGTGTATATCCCCAATCAGGTGCTGCCACCATGTCTGCCTGTGCCAATATTTCCCCCGTGCTTAAATCAAGCTTGTACACTGTCTTATTTGCTGACATCACAATCAGGGAATCGTCAACAATAATTTGCACGCTCGGGGCAGCATTCCATCCGCTGCCAAGGGATTTCGCCCACTTAAGCTCTGAATTTTCAAGGCTGATTGGGGTTTTCGTGGATGTAATGCCCATATTAACATCACTGTTTCTAAAGTTATACCATTGTGTGCTTACCTCCTCGGGCTGCGTTGCTTTTTTAAGCTTGACATTAACTGTTCCGCCTTCACCAGGAACAATTCCGCCCACGCCCACATAGCCTGCTTTTGTTACCGTATAGGTATAATCGCCTGTTGCAAATAATCCCTGATAGCTTCCGTCAACCTTTTCCAGCCGCTCATCGTTTTTGTCATACACGCAAATCGTTGCATCAGCAGGAGTTACATTGAATGTCAGATTTACAAACGGAAGTTTATTCAAATTGATTGTATAAAGGTTTTCAAGAGCATGTTCACCCTCACCTGCCAAAACCTTAACAAGTATTTTGTCTGCACTGCTGATATCTACCGTGCTATCCCCGCTCCCATTATAAGTTATTTTGTAGGTCTCTTTTCTTGGCACTGCATTTACGGTAACGGAATCCGCATCTGACGGCAGCGTTATCGTGTATTCATTTTGGGTTGTGGTAAATACCCTGTCCATGAACTGTATATAGTCACCTGTGTCAACTGTAAGTCCCGTAAGCATCGGCATGCAGTCAACCTGAAATGTATAAGTGGTTGTCTCCTTTCCCTCGCCCGCAACTTCAATGGTAAATGTATTTTTACCAATGGAAATACACGCAGCATTTTTGGAAGCTCCGCTCAGCCATTTAATATCTGCTGACGTTTCACCGTATTTAATTGTAACAGTATCATTTTCATCCTTAGGCTTTGCCCTGAAATAAAGTGCACTTACCGTGTCGCTTACGCTGCCTAGATTGTACTCCTTAACGTCCGCTGAAAATACAGTTTCAATTTTATATGTATCTTCTTCATTTTGCATAATGACAGTATTGCTGTTTGGGTACAAGGTGGTCGATATAAGAAGCGACTCAAGCTCTGCAACCTGCTCCTTCGTTGCATTACCCGGTGTACCCTGTTCCTCCGTACCATTCGTTTCCGCATTCTGCTCTCCACTTATTTCAGGTGTGTTTCCAGTTTCCTCTGCATGAATTGGCACTGGCGTAATAACCATACCAAAAACAATCAGCAGGGCAACTAATTTTTTATAAAATGCCTTTTTTATTTTGCCCATGTTTATTCTCCTACCTTTTTCCTATTCTATTTTTAATATACTCCGCCGCCTACGTCTGCTCCAAGCCCCTTACAGGTGTAACACCATACAATCGTGTCCTTGTCGGAGAGAACATAGGAGCTGCATCCATAATTTGGAAACCAGCCATTAACCTTGTACATCCAGCCCGACTGACCGCCGCAATCAAATTCATATAAGTAATTAATTCCTTCGATATAATAGCTGCCATAAAGCGGTGTAAACGAATACTCAATCTGTATTCCATATGCTTTACAGGTCCTTTTCAGCACATCAAATACGGTTTCGCCGTCCTTAAATTCAACTGTGACAGTCCTAAGTATCACACCGTCGCTTGGCACATATATTTCCTTGCCTACCACCAAATCTCCCCTGTTGTTCAATATGGTGTCACACCTTATTTCCAAGGTGCAGGTTTTTGTTTTAGTTTCTACAGGGGTATGTTCAGTTGTCGCCACTGTCTGTTCCGTTGTCGGCTTTTCGGTGGTAGCTTCCGTTGTGTGCGTCTCTGTCGTTTGCTTTTCGGTTGTTCCTACCTCGGTTTTTTGTGCTTCTGTCGTACTCTCTGTACCATGAGGGGTTTCCGTGGTGCTTTCTGTTGTATGCCCACCGTTATTTCTTTCTTCTGTTGTAGGCGTTCCGCCGTTTTCCGTTGACTTGTCCTTTGGCGGTGGGTCAGGGATATCCCCCTTTTTGTCTTCCTCTTTGCCTGCTTCATCCTGTTCCGAAGGATTATCGTCTGCTCCGTAGCCTGAGCTTGTCTCTGAATTAATATTTAAATTGACACCCGTGTAGCTGCCATTTTGTATTATCGTGTCAGCATTTGCCGACAATATACTTCCGTCAAGACTGACCGTATCGCCTCCGCCGTAATTGTTTTCACCCTTGCGGCTTGCCATAAGTGCGTCAAGCTCATCCCACGTGAAGCAAAGTCTTCGTTCCGCCGTCAGTTCAAGCAGCATGGAAAGCTGAAAGCTGCTCAAGGAATGAATATCGATGTCAGCGGTGTAGCTTTCCTTGTCCATAACGCATATATAGCTGCCTGCAGGCAGGGTCTCACTTTTTTCATCCAGCCTTGCAGTTGCTTCCCCTGCAAAGGAATATACGGTTGTTGTTCCTGTCCGTGCACTTACGGAGTAAATTCCGTCATCGGAGATTGTTGTCACATATTCCGCAGCAAGTTCTGACGAGCCGCCCGCCCCTGACATAAATACCAGCATCTCACCCGAAGTAAGTGTAATACTTACCTGCCCATCGCTGACCTTATTTACAACTGCCGTGGAATTTTCTCCGATTATGTACGTGTCACCGTTCTTTTCCAGCTTCACCCGTGCCCGTGTTTTTGTGGAGATGGTATCACCCACAGTCACTCTTGTCTTTTCATCCAAGGTGTAGGCAAGCCCTTTTTTGTCAATGCCTGCTATGCCATAAACCTCTTTGACATTTATGCTGTCCTCCTTATTTCCAATGTAGCCCCGTGTAATGCCAACTATAATAATTCCTGCAACCGCTATCGCAGCAATTATGACAGCCATAAGAATATTATAAAGTTTTTTTCTTTTTTTTGTTTCCAAGCCACAATTCTCCTGTCCGTGATAAATAATTTTAAAAAATATCTGTAAAATGAAATAAAACAGAATTGTCCCTGATTTAAGAATTTCAGCATTTTATGCACCAAAAAAAGAACAAAGCACTACAGACGCCATTATATGAATTTTTTAAAAATCATATAAACCGCATCAAATAAAAGCCATTGTTTTCATGAATTAAGCATAAAACGACGTCCTACCTCAGAAGACTTCCGCTTATAACAACAATACAGGTCTCCCGACTTAGTCCTTACCCTAATCAGACACCTTCCCAGAGCGTATGCTCCAGTGGCTGCAAAATGCATGTCCTTTCGTAGACAACACGGTTGCTGAGACACAGTGCCGGACTTTCACCGGCTTCCGAGATGTATTGCCTCGCCTTGCATATCATTCTAACATAGATATTTTAAATTGCAACTTATTTTTCCGTTCTCCCCTTAATTGTGAATTAACTAAAAAAAGCTTCATTTACTTGTTTTTCTGTCGTCTTGTCATTATTCTATTGACTTTTTCCACCCCAAAACTATAATCAGAACATCTGTTAAATAGAAATGAGCAAAACAAAAAAAGGGAAAGAGGTATACATATGGCAACAGAAATTCCAAAGTTATTTAGTAGTCTCGTATTCAACGACGAGGTAATGAGAAACAAGCTTCCCAATGATATTTACAAAGCACTGAAAAAGACAATTGAAAATGGTACACATCTTGAGCTTGATGTTGCAAATTCAGTTGCTGTCGCAATGAAGGAATGGGCAGTGGATTTAGGTGCAACCCACTATTCGCACTGGTTTCAGCCTATGACGGGATTTACTGCAGAAAAGCATGACAGTTTTATCAATATAGCTGGTGACGGACATGTAATTATGGAATTTTCGGGCAAGGAGCTGGTAAAGGGTGAGCCTGATGCGTCAAGCTTTCCATCAGGCGGTCTCCGTGCAACCTTTGAGGCGAGAGGCTACACGGCATGGGACCCTACATCTCCTGCATTTATTAAGGATAAAACCCTTTATATCCCTACCGCATTTTGCTCATTCAGCGGTGAGGCACTGGATAAGAAAACACCGCTTTTGCGTTCCATGGAAGCACTCAGCAATCAGGCTGTCAAAATGCTGAAGCTGCTTGGAAACAAGACTGCCACCAGCATCAATATAACCGTCGGTCCTGAGCAGGAGTATTTCCTGATTGAAAAGGAAATGTACAAAAAGCGTAAGGATTTGATTTTTTGTGGCAGAACCCTGATTGGTGCACCTGCCCCAAAGGGACAGGAAATGGATGACCATTATTTTGGAACTTTAAAGCCTCGTGTTTCTGCATTTATGCATGAGCTTGACGAGGAGCTCTGGAAACTTGGTATTCCATCAAAAACAAAGCACAACGAGGTTGCACCTGCCCAGCATGAAATGGCACCTATCTTTGAAAACGGAAACATTGCCACAGACCATAACCAGCTCACCATGGAGATTATGCGGCGGGTTGCCGACAAGCACGACCTGATTTGCCTTCTCCACGAAAAGCCATTTGCGGGCATCAACGGAAGCGGTAAGCATAACAACTGGTCTATCTGTACAAATGACGGCGTAAATCTCCTTAATCCGGGACGCACACCTGCCCAGAATATACAATTTCTCGTATTTCTTATGGCGGTAATCAAGGCGGTGGACGATTATGCTGACCTGATGAGAATATCTGCGGCAAGTGCGGGAAACGACCACCGTCTGGGTGCCAACGAGGCACCTCCTGCCATCGTATCCATTTTTCTCGGCGACGAGCTGAATGCTGTTTTGGAGTCCATCGAAAACGATACTTATTTTGGCAAACAGGCAAAGGTACGAATGGACATCGGTGCAAATGTTCTTCCACATTTCTTTCGGGATACCACGGACCGGAACCGCACTTCGCCTTTTGCATTTACAGGAAATAAATTTGAGTTCCGCATGATTGGCTCATCAGCTTCGGTTTCCGACCCTAATATTATCCTCAACACAGCTGTTGCCGAGTCCCTTGCCCAGTTTTATACGGAGCTTGACGGCACAAAAGAGGAGGATATGGAGCACGCAGTACATGAGCTGATTAAGCGGGCAATCCGAAAGCACAAAAAAGTTATATTTAATGGGAACGGCTATACACAGGAATGGGTTGATGAGGCAAAAAAGCGTGGACTTTACAATTTCCCGACTACCCCTGACTGTATGCCACACTTTATTGATGAAAAAAATATTTCTCTCTTTACAAAGCACCACATTTTCACAAGGGAAGAAATTTTATCACGATATGAAATTTTACTGGAAAACTATGTAAAGACCATCGCCATTGAAGCACGTACAATGATAGATATGGTTTCCAAGGATTTACTTCCTGCAATCAGCAAGTACACAGCCATTCTCGCAAAAAATACTGCGGACACAAAGACTCTTATGCCTGATTTATCATATGAAGCTGAGGAAAAACTGATAACGCAGCTTAAACATGCATATTCAGATATCACAGCACTGAAGGATACACTGAAAGAAGACCTGCAAAAAATATCCGAAGCGGCAGATATGCAGGAGGCTGCAAACACATGCAGAGATACTATACTTGTCACCATGGGCAAAATGCGGGCAATTGCGGATTCTGCCGAGGCAGTTATCCCAAATAAATATCTCCCGTATCCGACCTATGAGGAATTACTTTTTTATGTGTAGACCATGCAGCATTGCCAGCAGGCTAAACAGTAGGGATATTCCCATTCCTATCAATGGGAATAAGTCCCCTCCTACTTTAAAGTATGTGTTCAACAGTCCCATTCCACCGCCCACAATAATACCGGAATATAACAGCACGCGGTTTAGCTTTATCCTGTCATGACACATAATACCGATGAACAGTGGAAATACAATTCCTGGTGCATATATAGAATAAGCTCCCGTAAGCAGTCCGATAATATCTGTCTTAAACAATGCGATTGCCAGTGATGCAAGCCCTACAAGTGCCACTATAATCCGGACTTCATTTACCTTGTCTTTTCCTATGATGTCATGCTCAATGATGGACGCAACATTTACAAGGCATGTGTCTAACGACGACAAAATGGTTGAGACAAGCCCTAAGCAAAGAACAACCGCTATCGGGTATGGGATTATTTCATTCAGCAAATATATAAGCGGTGACGTTCCGCCCAATTCGCCCTTATCATATATCACCCACATTCCAATAAGCACGATTATCACGGCAAAGATACCAAGGACAATCCCTGCCGCTATGGCTGCCCGTTTTGCTGTCTTTCCATCCCTGGAAACCAAATTTCGTGACATAATATCAGGTCCAAGGAAATATGTGCCGCCGACAACAAAGAAAAGGTTAAATAGGTCCATGCCACCAAAGCTTTTATTTGTAAGCTCCACATTTTCAAACACAAGCTCATTGCTGCTTCCGTCCACGCAAAACAAATATATAAATACCAGCAGGAATCCTCCTGCCATTATAATCGCCTGAATCATATCTGTTTTTATAACGGACATCTGACCGCCAACCACAGAATATAATATGGTCACTGCAACAATGATAATGAGCATAAGCCTGCTGTTATTTTTTCCTGTTATGGCGGACACAACAGTTGCCATGGAACTATATTGTGCGGCAATCACTCCAATCCATGAGACGGCGATGATAACTGCAATTATTTTTCTTCCCACGGTTCCTATTGTTTTTTGTGCCACATCGGGCAAGGTGTCCGCATCCAGTTCCCTGACCCTTTTTGAGAGTATCAGTCCCTGTGCAATAAGCCCTACTGAACCTACAATAAGCCACCATACCGCCGGGAAGCCTATCACTGCTGCCCTGTCAACAATTCCTATCGTAGCCGAAGCTCCGATTGCCGTCGCCAGTATTGACAAAAGCACCTTTGACATTCCCTGCTTTTTGCCTGCAACCGCATATTCCTCAAAGCTGCCGACATGTTTCATATCATAAAAGCCCATTCCAATTAAAAAAGCTATGTAAACCAAAGTTATTACTAACATCTTTTCCTCCTGCGTACTGTCAACCAGCAGCCCTTCCCCTAATAAATTTATTTTGAGTCCTCTTGCATTCCATGTATTCCTCAAAATATATACTGGCAAAACAAAACCTTAAGTTACTTTTTACCAATGACCGCATGCCATATATCGGTTTTTTATTAAAGCATTTGCTACTGTTAATTGTAAAGTTAATATTTTTCAACCTTTACAATACCATCTGTCAGCAGGAATGTCAACTGTCAGCTTTATTTATGATTTAAATATTTTTCCCTTGTTGCCATACCTCCCCTTACATGACGCTCCTCTTTATTTTTGTCAAGAACTTTCCGCACCTCTGCCGCCAGTGACGGATTTATGTACTGCAAGCGTTCTGCTACATCCATGTGTACCGTTGATTTGCTCACTCCAAATTTTTTGGCAGCCTGTCTTACCGTGGCTCCATGATCTACAATAAACTGAGCCACACTTATGGCACGCTCCCCAATATAATCTCTCAACTGTATGAACCTCAGAATGTTTGTTTATACAGTGTATGCAGAGAGAAAGTGCACTATGCCAGCGTAGATTGGCAAAATCCTTTGGGCATTAATATGTGACTGCATCTGCTTTCGTTACTGACGAATTTTCGGGTTCTGCTACATGAATCGTCCATTCATCCATGGAAAAATTGGAAAGCAGCATGAGCACTGACATAAGCTTTTTTACTTTTTCATATCCATGTTCTCATTTTTCTAAATTTGAGTAAAGCAAAGTGTCTTCGGAACTCTTTATGCTGCCACAATTTTTATGACACTTTGGGCAAATCCTGCCTTATAAGTGACATTGTACCGAAACATTTTTATAAGTCTACTACAACAAAGCCACCAGCAATCATGATATCGTACCAGTTGGGGCTTTTCATCCCAGTATTTCGCCTGATAAAATACTTCAAAAAAGGAGATTTCCATGAATACTTTAACGACAAACATTGCCAGCTATCTGATCTTCTGCAAAACCCAAAAACGTCTGGATGCCAAAACCATCAAGGCATACCGCATTGATTTACGCCAGTTTTCCGAATGCCTTAAGACGGATGATGTCACCAATATTACGGTGAATTCCATTGAAACCTTTATCGCATCCCTGCACCAGACCTGCAAGCCAAAAACAGCCAAACGAAAAATAGCATCCGTAAAGGCTTTCTTCCATTACCTGGAATACAGGGATTTGATTACAATAAATCCCTTCAATAAAATACAGATTAAATTCAGGGAACCTGTCATTCTCCCGAAAATAATTCCCCTGCCTGTTTTGGAGAGCCTGCTCCGCACCATCTACGGGCAGCACGAATTGGCGGCAACCTCCTACCAGAAAAGAAAAACCCTGCAGGACATAGCCATTGTTGAGCTTCTTTTCTCAACAGGAATACGAATTTCGGAGCTGTGCCTGCTGAAAGCATCTGATGTTGATTTACTGGACAACACAATTCTTATATTCGGCAAAGGTGCCAAGGAACGGCGAATCCAGATTGAAAATGCGGATGTGCTTAACATATTAAGGGAATACCATGACTGCTTTTGCGACCTGATTGCCGAAAGCGGTTACTTTTTCACAAACAGGACAGGGCAGCCTGTCTCCGACCAGTATGTGCGGAAAATGTTAAATAAATATACCTCCCTTGCAGGTATTAACATGCATATCACGCCTCATATGTTCCGGCACACATTTGCAACCAGCCTCCTTGATGCGGACGTTGATATACGGTACATTCAGGAACTGCTTGGACACAGTTCCATAAATGTCACTGAAATATATACTCATGTCACGACCGCCAAACAGAAGGATATTTTGAAAAATAAACATCCGAGGAGGGAGTTTCATATTTGATGGAGGACTGCGGGGCATCAGGCTCCGCAGTTTTTGTGGGAAAAGAGAGGGATAATAGGTGATTATCATTAATTTGATTTTTAAAATGGCGGGGAAAATAACATGGTAAATAAACAATCGATAAATCGTTCTATGGAACTAACAAAAAGTGCTCATGACTTTTTATCATATAAGAATCGATACTATAAAGCTCAAG
This sequence comes from Bacteroides sp., assembly GCA_023666705.1. Lineage (GTDB taxonomy): Bacteria > Bacillota > Clostridia > Lachnospirales > Lachnospiraceae > Coprococcus_C. The sequence goes on along the minus strand of JAMPBO010000002.1, from coordinate 194,171 downwards.
TGTTAGAAAAAGAAGATATATTAGAAAATAAGGAAAAATTATTAAGCTATTTCCATGCAACATATAAAGAATGGGACGATTGGCACTGGCAACAATCGCATAGAATATCATCCACACAACAGCTAAAAGAAATTTTTAATTGTTCAGAGAAATTATGTGAAGATATTGATGCTGTTAGTAATATATATAGATGGATAGTAACACCTTATTATTTGTCAAATGTCAAGGTTTTTAATGCATCTGATCCTATCTATTTACAAATAATTCCTACAATGGATGAACTTTTAGCTGAGGGTGAAGTTGAGCCCATGAATGAAAGGCAACAACTTCTCGTCATTTATTGTATCTTTCATAATTTCGACAATATAGGAGAAATCTAAGAAATCTATTTCCATTTCACTATCTTTCCACATTTGTAAAAACACCTCTTTCTTATGTCACAAAGAATGTCACCTCTTTGTCACCTTGTCATTCATCAAAAACGCTATAATTAGCAGGTTTTCTATTTTTCACATAGGAAGTGACATTTTCAATGTCACTTCCTTGTCATCTCATTGTCACTTCCTATTTCAACTTCCACAATGATTCTTTTTTATCATATAACAAAAACACTTTTTTCTTTATTTCCTGTACATCACGCAACACGGTTCTTCTTGTAACATCTAATCTTGCTGCAATATCATCCACACTTATTTTCTGATTCTCGCAAATCATATCATAAATTAGCTGTTCTCTTTCTGTCAGCCCAGTTTTCATCTCAACTTGCATAACAGCTTCTTTAGTTAATGGAATTGCTATTCTAAAAACATCTGCTTCATACAATTCTGGATTACCGCCCCCTGAATATATTGGTGTATATTTGTACAAGTTTTTCACACCAGAACCTATTGTATCCGAACGTCCCATTGCAGTAAAAAAATTAGCAATTAATGGATTCTTAGGATACGGGGTAAATTCATCACTTAATATATTTCCCTGCCTCCTAGGTCTACACCAATTTTCTGTTCTTAACCAATCCTTCTCTATAATCAATTTTGCTGGATAAGCACTGGAAAAATCTCTATGAACCAAAATATTCGAAACAACCTCTCTGGCAATAACATCTCTAATACTAGTACTCACATTATCTACAAGACAAAACTTATCAGAAGTATGTTTTGCAACAAATTCCATTAATTTATCATAGCTTTCAATGAGATTTGTGTTGACTTGTAGCCGGTCATCATATCTGTCTACATTTTCAACCCGATAAATTGCATCTGTCACATATCCAGATACACAGGAGCGAATAACCTCATCCTTTCCAAACAACATAATTGCTGCCAAATTGTAACCTTTTTCTCCTGTTACAAGATTTTTCTCATAAAGCCCTGCACTTATCATAATTTCATGATCCGTCATTTTTAGCCAGTCATGCTGTGCATTCTTGTTCTCTATCAATCTTCTGACCCTAGGCATAAGATCCATTCGCAAATCACCTTCGGTAGCATAGGGAAATAATTTGTTTTCTGAAAATGCTCCTGTCTTTCGTGCATACATATTTTCCATCTGAATTGGAGAATCTGTAATATCAAAATCGCCCTCATCATTTCTGTCGTATACCCTTCCTGAACATTTAATAACCGTTGATGCAGGTGGAACATATGTCCAAAGCAATAATTTTCCTTCGTATTCAAATTCTTCTATCTGCACATAAAGCGTAGGTGACATCTTATTTGTATTATTAAGCTGCGATACAAAATTTTTCTTCATATCCTTTGCAGCATTACGATTTACTCCAATAGGAATACCACCATCCTGCACACCCATAATAATCCATCCACCATATCTGTTTGAAAATGATGAGACTGTTTCATACACCGATTCACTAATTTCATTGGTGCATGATTTGTATTCTATGGTTATTTTCTCATCCTTTGCAGATAAAAGTTCTTTCATTTTTTCTATGGTCATTATATCACCTCCAATAAAATTATTTGTCCACTTCCGTAAAAAAATATATGTTTTCTGTTTGTAGAGTACTGTGAAATCAAATATCATCCCTAGGAATTACGAATTCACACATACACTATCAGATGATATACATCTATCGGCAACCTGCTGTCTCTTACATGGGCTTTCTCGAGCCGCTCACTATCTTAATATACAAATTATAATTTTATTTCTCATTATCCAACCAACATTTCCAACATTCCTACAATTTTTTCTTTTTCACCACTACCATTTGTCTTAAATCTCATTAATGGGATTTCATACAACTTCATTATATAATCCTTCAAGATATCTCGTGAAGCCTGCACAGTATTTTCCTTGTGATATTCATATCCATCAACTTCTATCGCTAATACAGGTTTTTTACCAATTCTGTTGTATATCAGAAAGTCCAAATGCGTAGCTGGATTCATTGCATATTGACATTCTTGCTCGTTTAACAGCTCTGGATTTTTAATCAACATATTCAGTGGAAAGTGACAAATAACGTCCAAACTTGAATACTTGTTATCGGAGATAATTTCCTCTATCAATGAATACATCAAATTCTCCGAATCATATTCTGACACCTTTTTATGTTTCTGCAAATATGCCATTCTTTCCTCTGTATACTGCTTGTAAAGATAATCAAAAATGGAATAAATTTTACTCTTTGACACCTCAAAATTATTATATTGAATGTAATCTATCAAATCAGTTATATTACGTTCTTTCGCTTGTTCATTTCCAGTCACGACCAGCATCAATTTCCTTTTAGCTCTTGACACGGCAACATTGATTAAATATGGATCATCCGCAAAATCAGATATCTCATCATCTACAGTTGATATAATAATGTTCTCTTTTTCTCTACCTTGAAATTTATGCACTGTAGCAGCGTCAATATCTATAATCTCTCTACTTAATGCCTCCACTTGATTTTTGTAAGGTGCTATAATTCCAGTTTCTTCTGGATTCAAAGCATATTTAGGTATAATTTCATTTTTTATAACATCTATCTGGCGCTGACTATAATGGTTACGCTCATGATTACCTACAACTGTTTTTACCACAGACAAGACATCATCTTCTCCCTTATCCGTTGTCATTATAACCAATTCTCCACGATAAAATTTCTGATTGCAGAAATTGATTATTTTAGGGTGACACCTATAGTGTTCCCGCAATAATGTTTGCGTTACATTTGGCATAACATCCAAAATGGATTGCAGAAAACTCTTTGTATATTGGTATCCTTCATTTACATTAAAACTGTCAAATATAGATTTCGCCTTAGCTTTTTTATCGTCTGTAACAACATTTGGAAGTTGTTTGGTATCGCCTACAATAACAACATTTTTTGCACAAGAAAGAGCTAATGCACCCGTTGCAATATCTACCTGTGACGCCTCATCCATGATGAGATAATCATACACAACATCTGAATTCAAACTATTTCTTGACGAAAATGTTGTACTTAATATAACTGGATATTCTGCCAAAACTTCATATGATTCTTTCCACAAACTATCTTCACTAAATATTTTACGTTCATCGTTAGCCTCATACCTTCTTGCCAGCTTGTCTTTTAATACAATCATTGACTGACTACACAAATCCTCCAGCAAATCTTTATTAACATTATTCAAATACTTTTCGACATCTTCAATTTCCTCAGACAACTCTACTTGCTTTGCACGATAATACATAGCTTGAAATGTAGTAATTATTTTTGCAATATCTTGTTTATAGAAATTCCAATCTGTTATCCCATATTTGAAAAAGGCCTTTATCTTAAACCCAAAACCTACAGCCTTTTTCTTTTCCGAAATCATCTGACACTCCTGCCAAAGTCCCATCCAATACTTTGATGATAAATTTTTCTTAAACCTTATATTTTCTATATTAACATCGGATTCCTCCATATATTGATTAAAATATCCCTGTTCTGTAATCAGCTGTGAAAGTTCCTGCCTTAAACATGCCACTTTCTCCTGCTGATCAAAAACAGCTTTTAGCTGAATAGACTGCTCCGATATTCTCTTTTGTAAAACACTTTGATTTTCTCCCGTTTTCCAAGACAAAAAATCAGGATAATTTATGTTCTGATGTTCAATAAATTTTTTCTTATTTTTCGAATTTCCTAATGTTGCAGCAACAAAGCCTAAATTATATTTTGAAGACGATAATTTCTCATACACATTTTCAGTAGCCGAGTTATTATTAGACACTATCTGTACCGTTTTCCCCTGCATTAATATATTAGCAATTATATTTAATATAGTCTGTGTTTTACCTGTCCCTGGCGGTCCCTGTATAACACTAATCTGATTTTCCATGGCACTTTTTACAGCCTTATATTGACTATTGTTACAGCCAAATGGGAAAATTGGTATGTATTCACACTTCATCATCTTTCCAGTCTGCAATGAAGACGGATTTAAATATTTTGCTAAAGCTACATCATTACCTACAAAAGATATCCTTTCAAACCTTTTTGCCAATAATTTTTCGTCGATTTCTTCATTCTCAATTTTAATCAAACCTGCAATCTGTTTTATATATTCAAACACACTTGCTGACCGTTTTTGACTAAGGCATGACTCAATAATATTTAGTTCGCTTTGGTAATAATCTCTTTCAATACCATTCTCAAAACAAATATGCCAGTACGACTCATTTGTACTTCTAAATACATATATATCTTTTATATCAAAAAACACTCGTCCTTCTCTACTAATTTGATACATGTTAGGATCTAAAAATAATGGGTCAGTCAACTTTTTCACATTCAAATGCCCATATGGGTATATTTTTCCGTTATTAAATTTCACATCCCATTTCTGAGTATCTCTATTATATCGGCATGACGTTATTTCCGATGTCTTTATTTCTCCTTTAATAATAATCATATTGCACTTTGTATCCATCTGTTCCTCACTACTTCTTATCTGCATAATTACATTTAAATTTCTTTTCCATATACAAATAATCATGCTTACCGACCAACTTTTGTCTTCAAAATTCATCTTGATAATATGTGGTATAACTTGCAGTACAGCCTTCCATCTGATTAACGGTAAAACTTAAAAATTCTGCCGCCCCTTTTGTTAGAAATAATTGATTTGCAAGCCAATTATCTTCTCGTTAAAAGGGTATCTTATGGGTTTCAAGTTGTCAACCCTATATTTTTCAATATTTGTTTCTTATTTCTAACCCACATATTTACTCACAAACACTGCCCTTTTATCAGATTCTCAACCCACAAGATGCCCTATCCTGAATAATACTGACCCCCTAAAGATATTCCAGCTAAATTTCCTACAGCTCCCCAAACGGCCGGCATTGCCGTCCGAAGTAAAGCGAGTCGGGGTGTATCTATAACCCCGACTCTTTCTCCTGCTTAATTTTCGACCCTATATTTTTACTTCGTCTATTAAGCAACCTTATACATGAAATTACTGTTTTTCCTCAAATACAAAAAATCTGTTACCGCAAAACACATCAAAATTCTCAAACATTATCTCCACCCTATTAATCTTCTTCTCCGTATGATAATGCCCGCAATACCACTTTTCGTATTCCAGCCTGTCTTCAATTCTGTCCAGCCACTGCTCAGTAGTTTTATCCACCAGACTCTGAGCCACTCCTGATATAAACACCTCTACCGGCTCATACTTCAGCGGTATGGTATGGCTCAACACCACATCCACCTTCCACTTCAATTTATCCAATTGACTTTCCACATACTGTTTTATCTCCTCAGAAGGCTGTTCATCCGGCCACCAGCCATATCCACACATGAGCCGTACATCCTTATCAAGGCTATATGCTCCACCCATAACAATGGTTTGTTTCCCGTCCAGATCAAATACTTCCCCATCCTTTGCAAACAACAGACTGGGATATTCTTCTTCACAATATACTATGCCACCATGCCACGCCTTCTCCTTATAGCTATCAATGGTATATGGTCTCTGCTCGTGGTTTCCATGTATGCAAAACAGTGTAATTGGCAACGCCTCCAAAAACTCTTTTTTCTTTCTGTCGTAGAGTTCTCCGCTGAAATTGACACCCACATCGCCAAGTATAATCAATATATCTTCCCGACTGGTTTCAAACCGTCTGCAAAAATTCTCTATACGTTCAAATTGTCCATGTGTATCTCCCGTTATATAAATCATATCTTTCCTTCCGAATACCCGCCATTCGACGGGTATTCCATTATATTACAGCTTTCATTTCTAAATAAATATTCTGCTTATAATAGCTTTTAAGTCATCTTATCATGGACCTGGCAGATATTCAATCTTCAACCTCTCCCGCATTATCACCTTCTGACCTTTCCTCCCCATAAGTGATATACGGCACCTTCAGCCAGTGTGTCCATCTGCTCCCTGCCAGCTGTGTCCGCACCACGCCATATTTTGTTCCCATCGCTTCCACGACCTCTCCGTTGCCGATATAGATGCCGATATGTCCTTCATGCCATACCGCAAGCCCCGGTATCTCAGGCATCGTGCCAATTGTCCCTTTTTCTGCAGCATTTTCATACATGGCATCCGCTCCGATATCCGGCATGCCGTTTGTCCCGTATTCTACCTGTCTTGTTTCGGTATTCAGCCATCTGTATCCCTTTATCAGTCCCACACAGTCCGCTGTTCTTTTGCCATACCAGTTGGCACTGATAAAGTCCGCATAACCGCCTACTTCTTTCGGATACTGTTCCTTCTTGTAATCAAACAGCCTTCCATCCAGCACCTCACCGTAAGTTCCCCATACATAACCCCAGCCGGACTGTTCCGCATGCACTGCCCATTTTGCCAGGTCAATATTGTTTTTTACGGAAGGAGACGCATAATCAGAAATGTCAATATACGTCATTCGTATTCCATCCATTACTTTTGTAAACATTTCTGCCGATATGTCCGTTCCGAATGTTGCATTGACATTTGCAATCAGCTCCGCATCGGACTGTCCGTTGGCAAAGCATCCGACCAGCTTTTCCAAAAAGCCGTCTTCCTCCGCCGCATCATATAATGACATAAAATAAAGCATCTGTGCCTCATCCGCCCGTTCCGCCGTAAAACCCGCATTCAGTATGGCTGTTTTTATCTGCCCCGCCATATCCTCCATGCACTGCATTTCCTCTCCGCACGCAATCTCTATCTTATCCTTCAGGCTCTGAGTCTCCATATTCAGTTCACCCGTAAACATGGCAAGCAGTACCGCTATCGGCGTGACAATAACAATGATAATACCAAGCATGATTCCACAGACTGTCTTTAATGCCTTTTTATTACCCAGCAAGGCAAAACTTTCAAAGAGTATTTAGAATTTACTGTTGCATACCAGATTTAGTCTTAAAATTCAGGTTTAAAAATAATCACTTATAGAATCCTTTTACTCGTCTCTCCATCCACATATCTTCCAACTCCATCTATGTATTTCATCAATATATTCTTTTTACTTTATTGTTCAAATATTTTATCGGTTTGCTTTATCTTATTATATTCTTTTATAATGCAATATATTTTAACACATCAAAATGTAAATTTCACTTAGTTCATTGTCCTAGTTGTAGACAATTTAGCCTAATCAATCAAAACTAAAAAGTCAAAGTGAACATATAGACCACTCCATATACGCCAAAACCGCTGGAAACATGTTTGTTTCCAACGGTTTTAAATTTCTTTATCACAATCATTTTATCAAATTTCCGCTTTTTATTCATTTTCATTTCTCGATTGGTCTCGCTAAAAAGTCAATCATAATTATTGCTCATTATATCTCATTTTTTAAAGTGTAAATTTATTATTGTTATAATTTGCCATAAAAACTGCTACACAATCGTCATAGTACTCACGCAATTCCTCTCTCGCTTCTTGTAAAACCCTCCCCCTAATACTATCTATGCCTACTTCTTTAATTTGAGCAGAAAGCCTATCCAAAGTTGTTTTAGTAATTTCACAAATCCAAGCAAGATTATGTATTGGTCGATATAATTTCAATTTCGTAATCATATCACGTCCTTTTTCATCGTCTGAATAAATACCCCCATCATCTCCACGATAAAAAATAGTTCCATAATCCGTTTCCTCCGGCTCATAAAAATATTCATTTTTTATTTCTCTCTTTTTAATATCACCTTTATAATAATCACTTTTTGCACCATTACATTTCTTACATGAATATACTAAATTTGCATATGTAGTTTCTAATTCTGGCCAATCCTTTTTAAATACAGTCATTGGTACAAAATGATCAACTTCATATGGTGTTGTGATTTGTGTATCCAATAAATTACAATAAGCACATCGATGTTTAAAATCTTCTTTTAAATATTTCTTATATAAATGGTAGTCGCTATATTCCTTTTCACAAGTTCTTGTGATTTTATAATCTCTGAATTTTCTTTTCATAAGTATTACCCCAATAGTGTATTTGCTTTTTCAAGCAGCGCAACAATCTCCTTAGCTTTATCTTTATCAAACACTTTATCAATCTGTGATTGTTCAGTAGGTACAAAATCATCTAATTGAGTTTCCAATGCCAATATACTACTTATTGCTTCCCGCCCCAAGCTCCCTTCTGTTAATTTTTGTTTTAAATCATCTATTGTCAACTGCAATCTATCCCTTTGATCAATATACTTTCGCATGCTATCAAAAATATTGAATACTTTTTCTTTGGAATACTCGCTCTCTATTTTATAGAAATCTTTCTTCTTATAAACCTTATCTGCATCAATAAACTCAGGTTCAGTACTCTCTTCAACAACTTCAGTCAATATAATTATCGGAAATTTAGGAACCTCTTCTTTTATTCTTTTAAATATATCTGTTCCTTTAATTTTAGAAGTTTTAACGATTATTTTATAGTCAACTATTAATGAAGATAATTTTAGTTCCTTTATATCGCCAATCACTTCTTCAAATACATCTGTAACAAAATCATTTGCATTATCAGATACTAAGTAGGATTTAAAATCATACTGTTCATCGCTTGTTGCATTTGTTTTGATTGTTCTCCTAATCATCCTTAACTGACTTTCTTCATCATCTATCAATCCAATAATATACATAGATGGCCTCCTTCTATTTTGCCCATGCAGCTTTTAACATATATCCATTTTTAATTGGTATTACATGCAATTCACCCGCATTACGAATTACAGCCTCACGTGCAATCCATAATCCCAATCCAGTTCCATCCTCTTTACTACTTTCTCTGGCATTTAATGTTGCGTCCGGATTCTGCCGATACCTCTCATCTAGTTCCGGTCCATTGTTTGACATTTCCAAATACACTTTCTTTTCATCTTCATACACTGAAAAATCTATTAATCGTATACCATCAGCCTCTTCTAAATAGTATGCAGAATTCAAAATGAAATTATTCAAAATCAAATGTAAATCTACCTCTGGTAGTCTTAGTTCTATCTCTCCTTCAACACTTACAGAGTTTATGGTAATAAATTTTCTGTCAAGAAGAGGCTGCCATATTTCAGTAATATGAATAAGAAAATCCTTTAATTGTACAGATTTAGATTCGAACTTCTCCTGCTTTATCGAATCCATAATCAAATTTACCCATTCAGACAATAATTCATCTGTTTCGTTAAGTTCCCCCAATAATACATATGGATTAAAATCCTCATCTCCACAAAAAGGTTGATAATTTAGCATTCTATTAATCGCCTCTTTTAAATGCTGACCTCTGCTACCTAATTGGGTTCCTATTCGTGTAATTTCATGTGAAAATGTCTGAGCCATCACACCTGCTGAACTAAGAATCATCATTAATTGTTCCGTAGATGTCTTATCTTCTTTTTCCTTTCCCAATGATACAATTGCGTCTTTTAAATCATCTTCCGAAAATTGATTATTATCATAATTATTTTGTTCTGCATTATCAACACTTTGTTCTGCATTATCCTTGTGCGTCTTTTGTTCTTTTTTACTTTCCTGTTCCCTTTCTTTCAGTACTTGCTCATATATTTGTTGAACCTTATCCTCATGTGCTTTTTTCTTCGCTCTTTCCCACGCTGCATATTCCCTTAATGCATATTGTCTGTCATATTCAAACTTCCCTAAAATACCTTGTATAATCTCAATAAAACAATCGTACTCTCTATTAGAGCTCATCCCCTCACGATTTGCATTATCTTCTAACTTAGGGTTATTCACTCTGCCAATAGAAACACTACCTATCAGCTGATTTGACGACACACGCCAATTACCACTTTCATGTGATGCCGCGGCAGGACTTCTTTGAACTCTGCCACCTAAATCAATCCAATCGAAAAACTGCCCTTCATCACCATATGGTCTTACCTTAAAACTATCTCGGTATATTTTGATACCAGAAAAATCTTTTAATAACTGCTTTCTTTTTTTGCCCTTAAAATCTTTTACTATTCCAACTGTGCTTTTCTGATTCTTTAAATAATACATTTTTACACAAAACGGACCAACGTCATTATATCTATCAATTCTTTCCTTAGGATTTTCCAAGATTTCCTTCAGGGAATAATGAAACTCTTGTTTTCCATCAAAATCATTTCGAGTATATTTCTTTAATTCAAAAGCTTCTCTACTCCAAAATTCATTTAAATCATATTCTTCTATATCAGTAGGTGAGTACTCCCTTCGAATTACTTTTTTAGTAATATCTATTTCATTTCTATCTAAAGTAACTGATACATTTCCTTTCCCATCAAAATTAGCCTCAATCAAATAGTCATAATTTTCACGTGTTATTCCTTCACTTTCTGTTTCATAATTTAAATTCGGATATTTCTCATTTCTAACAAAAACATCAAATCGATCAACACTACCAAGTGGATTAATATTTTTAAGATTGTTATTTACCTTTGTATATAATTTTTCATCCCAAAGGTCTCGAACAGGACTCAAAATAATCATAGTTCCTGTTGTCCAACCAAAATCTTTAACTAAAACATAATCATCATCCAAATGCTTTTTAACTAATTCCTCAAAATTTTCTCCACATTCTTCAAAACTCGCCTCAACTTGATTTAATAATTTTGCATCATCAAACTGCCGCCAGTCTATTTCCCATTTATATAATTGTTCCGTTTCACACTTTGTAAATACCCGTGTGCAAAATGAAAGTTTATCGAGAGCAAATCTCCCAATTCCTTTCGCCCCTGTTTTAATTCTCTTTTTTTTGGGGCTGTAAATATTTACTTCTTTATTATCTGTACCAATATTCATCCATGCCGATTCTAATATTTCCCTACTCATTCCTGAACCGTTATCTATTACAATTATTTTAGAAATTGAGTGCAAATATTGTTCCATTTCTGTCAAATTAACTTTTTCACTCTCATTCAACACATAAACTCCATCTTTAACACTATAATTATCTAAAATAAGATTCATATTCTCTTTAAAATATCTATTTACTTCCGAACGGGTTAAAGATTTTGGTACTTCATTATATGGATTTATGTACTTTACATAAACACACTCTGCATCTGCATCGTATCCATTTTTTACCAATTCAACTATAGCACCGTCTACATCAGAAATATTCTCTCTGCCAATAAGCCTTGCTGTTTTTGCACTCACTTGGAATACCATAGATTGCATATGCTTTTCTCCTTAATTAAAATCTAAATTCTTCAATATCCTTCGATGTTATTCTTAACGAAGCCCCGCTGATATGTATTCCAACAGTTTTTACATACCTCATAAACTCATCACTTTCCAGTATATCTTTTGCATCCTCAAGTTTGTATGTTCTATTTCCGGCTTTAGGCACAATATACATCCCTGCATAAGGAATACACTTCTTTTTTAATATATACACAGCTACTTTTTCTGTGATTACTGTTGATATAAGAAGCTTTCTTCTATTTAATCCTGTCAAAGCCTGCGAACGTCCATACTCGAACCATAACGCACTCTTATCACTTTCACGCTTATCCAATTGTTCTCTAAAATCATTAAGGTAAGCATCTGCTCCCGGAAATAACATTTTAAATTGATTTTCCGTATACCTAATTAGTTTACCATTTACATAATCATACGGAAAAATAATCTTCTCCTCTTTCTTATATCGCAACGAACGCGGGGTAGCTGTTTCTCTTACTATTGCCTTTTCAATATTTCTACCATTGCATTGATAAAAGTCATCCATTTCTTCATAATTTTCTTTTTTTATTACAAAAGCATCATTCAATAATGTTGCTACTACATGAGCCACCTGAAAATAATCTCCAAAGCGTCTTGTTCCAATTTCACTATTTTCTATAAAAAACCATTTCTTTGATAAATTAGTAAGCGGAATATTAATCCTTTCTTTATTGGCCATATCATAATATAAGAAATTTTTATTTCCCTTTGTTTTATCAAGTACCATTATTGCCGACTTTACTAATGCATTATCAAACATCTTATCCCTCGTATAATCATGTATCTCTCGTATATACGGTTTAACAAATTCTCGTAGCCTTTCACCAAATACAGTTTTAAATATGCTGCTAGGAATTAAATATGACATTTTCCCTTTCCTATCCAGATATTTCACACTTTTTTCTATAAATGCATAGCAATAATCAAACTTCCCTTTTTCACAAGTTTCAAAATTTTTTCTTACAAACTCTCTCTCTTCTTCGCTCAATTCCTGATATGTAATATACGGTGGATTGCCAACAACAAATTGAAACTTCTTTGTGCATTTCCACTTTAAATAATCCTCATTAATCACATTCCATTTGACTTTACCAATTCTTTTATTTCCTGCTAATTTGTCCAAGTTTTGAATGCACTTTTTGTACTGTATGGGATCGATTTCAATACCATAAATATCTCTTGTTATACCTTTACAAATCTCGGTATCTGTCAATCCCTGTATTCTGCAATCTTCAATATATCTTTCCACAATACTTACCAGAATATTTCCGTCGCCGCATGAATTCTCCAGTATTCTTTTTCCATACAAACTTTCAGTATAACCTACGCTATCTAACAATTCTCTCACATAATCATTAGGCGTAAATACTTGGCATTTCACATTCATAAATTACCTCTTTGATCCTATGTCTTTTTCTCAATAGTTAAATCATATTCGAAAGATACTATTTGTATTACATCGTGGTTTTCTTCATTATACCACTCAAATAATAACATAGAACCAAAAATATTTCATTAATAACTTTATTCTTCATTTATTCGAGATTTTCATATTTGAATACAAAATCAAAATATAGCAAGCCATCATTAAATTCTATATCCGCCCTTTATGTATAATTAAAGAACTTAGTCTAATCTCTTTTAATTATATCTTTTTGCATTGTTATATACTATTTAGTATGCATTTACAACCTGCCTTCACCCTCCTAATACTCTCCTCTCAACAAGAAATCCGCCAAATACACAATCCTAACACCATTAATATTCCCCCCTGCAAACTCATCAAGCGTTACCACGTATTTCGGATAATGGTCCTTAAGCTCAAGCAGATTGGCAACCTCACGGTCAGATTCCTTCGGTAGGTTCCGGCACACCTGCACATAAATACGTTCGTCACGCCGTACTGCGACAAAGTCTATTTCTTTCGTTTCGTTCTTTCCGATGTAAACCTCATAGCCCTTTCTGCGAAGCTCAAAATACACGATATTTTCAAGCATTGCGGCAACAGCTTTCGGATTAAATCCCATCATGCAATATTTGAGGGATACATCCGCAAGATAAAATTTCTCCTGTGTTTTCAGCACCGATTTTCCCTGCAAATCATATCGTTGACAGCGATAAATCACAAAAGCCTTTTCCAGCCATTCCAAATAATTATAGACAGCCTCCACAGAAAGAGAACGCCCTTCGTTTTTCAGAAACTTTACAATGGCATTCGCCGAAAATGTCTTACCAACATTCTCCACCACATACTTTACAACACGGTTAAAGAGATCAAAATTCTTAATGTTATGACGTTTTGTAATATCACTGGTGATAACGGAATGATAGATGCCCTCGACAATCTGATAGGCAGTGTTCTCGTCAAAATCACTTATCGCAACAACTGGAAATCCACCCAGCCGAATGTACTCATTTAACAACTCCTTCGGTGCTCGTTCCGTCTGCTTTTTGAAATCCATATACTCGGCAAAGGACAACGGAAATACGGGAATGGAAACATACCTCCCCGTCAGATAAGTAGATATTTCACTTGACATCAGCTTAGAATTGGAACCCGTAACATAGATATCCGTGTTGGCATTTTCGAGCAGACTGTTGACAGCCTTCTCCCAGCCGACAATTTCCTGAACCTCATCAAGCAGGATGTAGTAACGCTCACCATCCGTCATTTTTTCTCTGATGCCATTGTACATATCCTTGTCGGTCATATTGTCGTCAAAATCCTCTGAAGTATAACACATGCTGATAATATGAACAGCATCAATTCCGCTTGCGATTAAGTCTTCCTGCAGCATATTTAGAATTGTGGACTTACCACAGCGGCGAATCCCTGCCAGTATTTTCACTAATGGCACATCACGGTATGTTTTCAGTATATTCAAATAATGTGCTCTGACAACCATATTATCGCCTCCTTTATTATGCGTATATAGCCATGTGCAAAATTACACTTTAGAAATAAGATGTTTTTCTCATCTCTAATGAGTATAGCCAAAATAGTATAAAAATTCAACAGTTTTTACTCATAATAAGTAAAAACTTCTGCTTTTTAAATCTTTATTGGTTCCATTTTAAATTGTTAAATTGACTTTTATTGTCATTTTGGAAAAACCAACGTACAATTTTCTATATCATCTGTATCATTTTCAGAAATGAAAATTTGTGCGGATGCAGATAAATCATTTTCCTTGAATTTTTCCTCTTGAAATAATTTAACAATCAGAGACCAATTTTCACTTGCCGATTCCGTTGCCAGCCAAATGCCCATCAGTTCCCCTTCTTCGCTATCTATGAAATCGTACCCATTATCTTGTACAGTGCCATTTGACACTTCCTCAATCCGGTCCGGAATACAATAGCGTAAATCCAAATCCGGATTCTCAAGCTTTGTCGGATTTAACACAATAATAATCGTCTGCATAGTTACCTCCTCTTTAATCATTTTCCTTAGCAAATAAACGGAAAATCCCTTCTTACCCCTCTATATCATCCAAATCGGAACAATATAATTATCCCTATAATTGCACTAAGGTCCGGTTTCATACAAAGCGCCGCCCCTTTGAACGTGGTGTTGATGATTTATCTAACAGTTCAAATACTTTGATAAGCTCCGTTCCCGGATTGGAGGTCTTTTTTATCTCAATCGGATTTAGCACACCGTCATGTTCAATCACCAAATCTATCTCTTTCGCATCCTTATCACGATAGTAATATAAATAAGATTCCTTTCTGCAATTCAAATAGGTTTTCCTTATTTCAGCAACCACATAATTCTCAAGGACAGCCCATTCATTGCACCGCTTTCCAGTGTTTCCGGACTGCTCCACTTCGTCAGATAACATACCAGCCCTGTATCATAAAAATATAACTTCGGTGTTTTTACAAGCCGCTTTAACAAATTGTCGGAATATGGATTCAGGTAAAAAATAATCCTCAGCGTCTCCAAAATCCCTAACCAATTCTTTGCCTGCGTTTGGTTGATATCCGCATCCCTCGCAATTTCAGCTACATTCCTATTAGCTTTTCTGGCTGATAATGTCTCCAAATCTATGGTAAAAGGTTCTGTCTCGCCTCCTGAAATTTCTGCCTGTGACAAAGAAGTAAGTGACAGTACTGCTACCCGCCCAACCAAGGATTCCTGCACTCCCTGCATTAGCTTAAACATTTGAGAACCTGCAAGCCAAAATGCTCCCGGCTCATGATTTCTATCTACGTGCATTTTGATGTAAGTAGACAATTCCGGTGCATATTGAGCTTCGTCAATTAACACAGGTGGTTTATGAAGGTACAGAAACAGTTCGGGTTCTGTCTTCGCAAGGCTTCTTTCATTCAAATTATCTAATGTAACATATCCCCTATTTGTTCCTTCCATCAGCTTTTGAAGCATTGTAGTCTTCCCAACCTGTCTTGGTCCGGTAACGAGAATTACCGAATATTCTTTTGTGACTTGGCTTACAACCTTCTCCAATTTCCTTGTTATATAATTCGTATATGCCATCCTCTTTCGGCTAATTTTAAATTCAATTAGATTTTAGCCGAAATACATGTCGGCTATTTTATATTACTGTCAAATTTTAGCCTAAGCAGGTTATTTCTATTCACAAATTAAAAAGCCGGAGCAACGCTACCTCCGACCGGGCTTTAACTTTATATCGATTGCATACTTTTTTAGTTCGGCAAATGTCACATCTCCGTTTACCAGACTTTAACTTTCTCATGATTTATTTCCGTAACAATCAGGACATCTTCAGTCCTCATATAGAAGCACCCCCTCTTTCATAATCAGTGATAGAAATTGTTTATCCTCAATTCCCGTAGTAACAACATCAACATGACAATTCAAGACATTTTCCAGTTCATCAACAAATGCAAAATATTGCAACAGACTTTTCAATCTTCCACGTTCAATATATAAATCAACATCACTATTGTCTTTTGCTTCACCTCTGGCATAAGAACCAAATAAACTCATTTTTCCAATTCCATATGCTTTTGCAATAGGAACTGTTCTATCCTTTATTTCATTAATCGTGTATCTCATATGCAGCCACTTCCTTTATTGTCATTATACCCTAAATCAAAATCCTGCACAATCAAATATTTTAGAAAGACATTCGGATGTCCTATCACTTCCAAATGTCTTTTCATATTCTTTCCTATTTCACTATCCACACAAACCGTTCTAATTTATTACATCCGCATGTACCGTTGATTTGCTCACTCCAAATTTTTTGGCAGCCTGTCTTACCGTGGCTCCATGATCTACAATAAACTGAGCCACACTTATGGCACGCTCCCCAATATAATCTCTCAACTGTATGAACCTCAGAATGTTTGTTTATACAGTGTATGCAGAGAGAAAGTGCACTATGCCAGTGTAGATTGGCAAAATCCTTTGGGAATTAATACGTGACTGCATCTGCTTTCGTTACCGATGAATTTTCGGGTTCTGCTGCATAAACCATGAGATAATACTCATGTACAGCAAAGAAGCAAACAACCGAAAACAATAGATAGACCACCAGCACCGCACTATTCCAAAATCAGAGTAAAGCAGCCCAAAACCTAATAAAATACTATTTGCTACGCTAAGTAGCATAAATGTAATAGGCTTTTTCTCGTAAATCTATTAGAAAATTGCTATGATAAACCTGCAAAAAATAAAAGGAGGACTTGCATATGAGTTTAAGCAAAAAAATTAAAACCATGCGGCATCAAGCCGCCCTTTCGCAAGAGCAACTTGCGGAAAAACTAAATGTATCAAGACAAGCGGTCACAAAATGGGAAACAGGAAAAGGTATTCCCGACATTTCGAATCTGATTGCTATCAGCGAAGAATTTAATTTAAGTCTTGATGAATTGATTAAAGACGATATTGCAATAAAAAACAAAATTATTGCAGATAGCTCTTCTAAAAAATGGCACATACTGGTTGTCGTCTATCTGGTGGCAATCGTGGCATATATCGCTTATTTTGCAATTTGCCATAGAATTCTAATGATAGGATTCTTAATTGCAACCTTGTTCATGCTATTTTATGAAGCAAGAATTTTTGTGAAAGAAAAAATATACAAACAGAATAAGAAATAAATCGCCAACACGACACTATTCAGAGCCAAAGACCAAAAGACAAGCATTGTGGAAATGTGCATATCAGGCTATGGTATCCCATTCATCATTTTTATTTTGATAGGCAGTAAAGAAGAGGGTAATAGCTTGTTATGTACATGCTTTATATTAGTAACATAGATTACAAATTATCGTTTATCTTGTTAAGCAAACTTTTTACTATACCATGTTGATATTCAATGGTCTCTTTTTGGTCTGTATAATCATTTAACATTGATAAATTGCTGTCTAAAAAAATATACAATTCTTGCATTATTTCTATGATATTTTTAACTCTAAAAATATCTACACCTTCTGATTCATTCAAGGTCCTTATACACTTCTCCTTATTACCAACTAAGTTCTTTGTCTTTTCACAAGCCGTCCCTAAATAATGCATTATTTCAAATAAATAAAATGCTTTTAGATTTTTATCTTCTTCAATATTACCATTTTCTTCAAGCCGCTTTAAATTTTCATATGCTGACTTAAAATCTCTTGCAACCAAAATGCTATCACATGCAATATTATCAAAGTCTTTTTGTATTTGAATCATAGCATTCATACTTTTATCTACTGTCTTAATCTTTCTTTTTTCCAGACAATCAACCCATTTACCATGCAGTAAATTATATACTACATATGAACTAATATAAACTAAAATAAATATTAGAACTTTTTCAAAAACAGCACACCACTTCATTGTTTCAGCATTACCATTAAATGCAACTTCTGTAACAAAAGCCGAAAAAACAGTTGCAAAAATTGTATCAGAAATTTCTTCTCCCATACAATCATTACTACTTTTATTATCTGCAGCCAATTCCCTTATATCATTAGATATTCTATATCTTAAACGTTCAAAATTTTTAAATGAATTTATCATAAAAACTCTCCTAAAACTTTTTACTTAAAATAGCATTTCCTGCAAATATATCATCATGCAACTCTCTGAGCAACTCATCCTTATTACCATCATACCAATCATCAAAAAGTTCACTTTGCTCATAATAAAAAATTTCTCTCCTGATCTCTCCAACAAAGATTTCTAGGTCATGTGGCAGAGGATATTCCGCTTTTAACTTATCCACTATTTCAAAAATAGCTTTAAATATATAATGTAAACTAAATGGTATTTTTATATATCTATTAGTTCCTAAAATAGTATAGCATTTTCTCAAAGACGCAACTTGCCGCTTAGATATTTTAATATCACGTTTCCCTATTAATTTATTAGCATATTGTTTAATTGCTTTATAGGCATTGCCATATGTAAAAAATCTCCCCATATTTTTATGTTCGTCAATATACAAGTACAAACGACTCAATTTTTCTCCTACATTTTCAGCCGTCTCATCATCCTCTAACCTAATATTAATATATGGATATGTGACATCAGCAATATTAACCTTACTCATTTATTATTCCTCCGTATCTCAGTACAATTTAGCATATATCCTGATTATAGTTTTTAATTTGTATTTCACTTACATTTATCATCCCTATGCATAGAATGTTTTATACTATCTGATTTAATACTAATGGTATCCCTATTTAATAAATTTTGTAGTACTCACATCTATATAAATTTCTTGTTACTGTTTTCGATTTCACACTCCCTTCTACTGTCAACGCAAATCGGTCTGAATTATTATGTCCCCATTTACCACCTCTCCATTTTAGCAACCTATCTTGCCGCGGCATAAACCTAGCCACACTTATGGCACGCTTTCCAATATAATCTCTAACTGTATAAACCTCAAAATATTCATTTTTAAAATATATACAAATCAAAAGGATACTATGCCGTTACCAAGCATCTAACCAAATCTATGCAAAAACTTACAGCTAACTACAACCCTTTTAAATTACATATTTATTTACGTCGTCAGCCTCTTAAGCTCATCCATAAGCTGCTCAACCACATCCCATTTAGGCTCCAGTGTGGACTTTGACCGTAATTGCATTTCCTTCTCGCTATAGATATACCCTCCTATAATGTAATCGGCAGTTGTTTTATAATAAGCACTCAATAAATCCACTATCCCTACAGACGGACTTCTTTTCCCCTGCTCCACCTTGCATATGGTATCTACAGATATTCCTATCTCGCTTGCCACCTCCTGCTGTGTCTTATTTTTTGCTTCCCGAAGTCGCCTTAACCGATTTCCACAGTCTATTTTGCTGTACATATATTTGTCTCCTTACTAAATAATTCTAAACTGCCTTATAATGATGGGATCATTGCAGGACATACCCAGAATTTCACATTTTTGCAAATATCAAAATTTACTGTTGACATATGCCATTTTCACCGTATCAGATTATTAACACAATTTTCACCATATTCTTTTTGTCGAAGTATATCACATTTTATCTGCCTAAACAGAACCATGTAATTTTTACCGATTTTCATGTAACTTTTACTTCAAAATCTCTTTACGAACTCTTCTATATTATATCTTTAATATTCTCCATAAGATGCTCTACATCTGCCCGCTTTTCTGCAGGTACATTTTTTAATATGGATTTACATAGTTCCATAATATCCATGTCCCCATATATAATATAATCAGATGTAGTATTATAATATTTTCGCAGAACATCCACGACCATAATAGATGGGCACCGCTTTCCCTGTTCAATTTTGCAAATTGTATCCACCGAAATCTGTGCTTCTTTGGCAACCTCTTTTTGTGTTTTTCCCGTTGCCTCACGAAGCCGCCTTATTCTATTTCCGCATTCTTTCTTATCATACATACAACGATTCCCTCCTATATTCGATTAATACCGTCGTATTTTTATTTTCCCTCAAATAAGTATCTTTTGCTCCCACTCTCTCTTTTCCCTCAAAAAAGACATAAAGGGCAAAATACCACATGGATATTTTTACCCTTTAAACAGATTAGCTGTCCAATTTTTATTTCTCGTTATACTTTTTTAACGCATCTAATTTTGGATTCAGCTTTTCCTGATAAAAATGAAAATGACATGTGGAATTAACAGACGCAACTGCTGTCTCTTTTGCCATGTTGTACATCACATTTACTATCTTGGACTTTAACTTCATACCTCTCACCTCCACATTTAGTGTAGCATGTCACCTATCGGCTCCATGCATTTTTGCAGTATCGCTTTTGTGCATACAATCCTGCAATGCCAAGTGTACCACATTTATGGTGCCAATTTTTCAAGTTGCCAAAATTTGCTCGATTTTTGGTAAAACTTGCAGAAAAATGCGTATAACCGCTCGGTTTTGGTTTATAATCAAACTTTTTTGGTTTCCTTTTTCATTTTTTAGTTGGTATTTTTACAACCTGTACCCCACTGAAAAGACAAAAGCAACAAAGCGTCTCCGATGTTGCAGTTGGAATCCTAGCAGGATTTATAATCCTACCTTATAAGAAAGTCCGAAGAACTTCCTTATACATAAAAAACAAGGCTACGGTTCTTTATGCCCGCAGCCTTTTATGGAAAGGATGGATATTTGCAATTATTTTAGTTTCTCATATTCCTCCATGGCATAACCGTCTGTCATGCCCGCAATATAATCTGTAATGGCCCTGATTAGAATTTTTCTCTTTTCAAAAATAATAATGTCCTCCTCCTTGCGGGAAAAATTCACAGGTTTCCTTATATAGTCAAGAATTAATTCCTCATTCAAATCCTTTGCCGTAATTTCCCGAATCTCTTCATTTACCAATTCTATACCTGCATCACTTAAATTAATTGCACTGCTGGAGACCTCTTTATTTTTATGATACAGGGTCTCGATAAAAATCTTATGTATGGTGCCCGAATGAAGCAGCCTCGGATTTTTATAATATTTTTCAAACAGCTTTTGGACAATCATGCTTGCATTATAATCAGCCCGTGCGACCTCACTGTTACATATAACCTTTTTCTGTACCACCTTTTCCAGATAATCATTTACCTTTTTTACTTCAGGAGAAAATCCCACCATGCAAATCTGATTCTCTAACGTAACCTTGCCAAGCTGTTCATTTTTCCTGATTTGACCCAGTGAATAATGAATGGTTGTCTCAATAAAATAATTTACAATTTTTGATACAATCGTTGCAATTTTAAGCTCCTTCGAATCTACAATCAGCCGCCCGGAATTATCTACCTTTTTAATTTCATCAAAAATCCTGCCATATAATTCCTCGCATTTACTAATCTTAAGTCTGTCTTCAAATTCATCAATCGTCATCACGCCTGACGTCAGTGCATCGTCAACATCATGTCCCCTCTGTGCGATTTCATCGGCGACAGCTACCACCTGCCCCTCTAAACTGGAGCAAACCTGCATTTCATTATCCTTATCAATCTGCATTTTGTTTAAATAATCTTCCGAAACAAAATCCCTGATATCAATTTTTTCCGGTTTTAATCTTGTATGCTTTAAAACGCCCTCAATCACCTGCACGCTTACATTCAAGCCTGGAAATTCCTTATATTTCTCCTCTAGCTCCGTCAAAACCCGTGCACTTTGGTAATTGTGCTTGAATCCACCATAGCACCTTGCCTCAAACATAGCCGCTGTAGCATTGATACCCACATCTATTTTACCACATAAAATCTCATCCAGGGTCCGCTCTCCCTGATGTCCAAACGGTGTATGTCCCAAATCATGACCCAGTGCAATTGCTTCCGTCAGGTCCAGATTGAGTCTTAAGGCATAGGCAATCGCTTTCGCTATTTGATTTACCTCCAAAGAATGTGTCATTCTTGTTCTGTAATAATCACCTTTCTCAGAGCCAAATATTTGTGCCTTGTCTACCATACGCCTGAATGCCTTACAATTGACAACCCGTTCCCTGTCCCTTTGAAATTCTGTCCGGAATTCGCCTGTGCTTCCACTTGGATATACACGGATAGATTGCTCGTCCGATTGTGCCAATACACTCATTTCATGCAGCTCTTTATGCTGCTCCTTTGGTAAAACATCTGACACTGGCAGTTCTTTATTTCCCGCCAGTATTCTTTCATGAAGCTCCTGATACAAGCTTTCCATCTCACTCATGATTACATAGTTACCCTCCACAAAATCGGAGGAAAGGTCTAAGTCAATCTTATCAATGATACTGTTAATCGTCCGTCGGTGACATGTACTTGTTAAATGAATTTTCATAATATACTCGATATTATCACTCTCATTAATACTCACATCTGAACCAATAAAAATATCCTGTATATTCTGCGAATCCAAATTCTCATATGAAATCATTAAAATAATTCCGTTATCTTCAAACCAATCTTTCAACTTGCTTAATTCTATTTGGTCTATGGTTCCATTTGTTGAATTATAATAACGCTTTCCCCTTTTTTTATAGCTTTGCTCCGCATGGTAATGAATTCCACTATCTATATTATTATTTTTAACAATCAAAACCTTTCCCATAAGTACCTCCCACAATTGCCCGTCCAAATATACCTTTCGCTGTCACAATAATTTGAATGTAAAACATATTCCAGCTCCACCTGCCTGATTATTTTCATTTTGTTAAACTGTAATCTCATTATACCTGATATACCAAAAAAAATCACTAGGCTCATTGTCCTAGTGATTAGCTACTTGTCCTAGTTGCAGGTGTATTTTAAGAACAAAGCGTCTTCGACGCTGCAGGGCAATCCTGCCTTATAAGAAAAAAATGCAGCTCTGCGGATTACCCCACAGTGCTGCACCTTATTTATCTTATAAAATTCGTCCTCACAGGCTCTTCCTTTTTTGGCAATCCGTACTTTTCCTTACCAAGTGCAATACTCTTTATCAAAAAAGCCATATTTCGTGCAAGTACACGCATGACCTGAAGACCCTCTGCATCCTGTGATGCCTCGCCCTTGTCCCTGCCGTGGACACCATTCCAATATTGACTGGATGCAACCGGCATATTGGAAATAGTAAAGTATTTGTTCAGCTCATCAAAGGTTGCCGACATGCCGCCTCGTCTTGCCGTAACGACACACGCTCCCACCTTCATTGACTTATCAAACTGGGCACTGTAGAACAATCGGTCTAAAAACGAAACCAACGTACCGTTAGCAGAACCGTAATAAACAGGTGATGCAATCACAAGACCGTCGCACGCCTCAAACTTTGGCATCGTCTCATTTACAACATCATCGAACACGCATTTCCCATTTTCAAAGCATGTATTACATGCGATACATCCGCGGACATCCTGATTACCAACCTGTACAACGTCCGTTTCAATTCCCTCTTCCTTAAAAACCTGCACCATTGCATCAATGGCAACTGCCGTATTTCCGCCCACTCTTGGGCTTCCGTTTATAATCAGCACTTTCATTTCCACTTTCCTCCTGACATACCATACTCATTTAAAATTTCCTGATTTCATGTATATTAAGGCTACTTGGAAAATATTCCAAGCCAAAGGCAGCATCAAATAAATTTCACGGTTATATTTCAATTACTTAACTGTAACCTTGCATTTCGCTTTCTTGTTATTGTATGTCTTATAAGTAATGGTTGCCGTTCCCTTTTTCTTAGCCGTAATTTTACATTTGCCGCCCGAAAGCTTCTTAATGGAGACAACCTTTGAATTTGATGTTGTCCATTTAACATTTACGGCGTTTGCAGCAGCATACTTCGAAAACTTCGGCACAAGCGTATAACTCTTTCCCTTTGCAAGCTTTAAGGTTTTCTTATTAAGCTTAACCGTGGTTGGTGCCTTTTTGACAACAATTTTGCAGGTTGCTTTTTTGCCATTGGCTGTCTTAACCGTAATCGTTGCCGTTCCAACCTTTTTAGCCGTAACCTTACCTGTTTTGCTGACTGCTGCTACCTTTGTATTGGACGAACTCCATGTACATCCAATTTTTAAATTGGACGGCTTAATTGTTGTATCAAGCTTATAGGTTTCCTTGACCCCAAGTGTAACACTCTTCGTTTTAAGCTTAATGCTACTGGCTCCTGTCTTTACCGTTACCTTGCAGGTTGCCGTTTCCCCGCCTGCCGCCGTAACCGTAATCGTTGCCGTTCCTGCTGCCTTTGCAGTAATTTTGCCGTTTGCAACAGAAGCTACCTTTGCGTTTGAGGTTTTCCATGTAAGCTTATTTGAGGCAAACGTCGGTGTAACCGTTCCTTTTAAGGTATCCGTCTGCCCTACATACAGCGTTACCTGATTTTTACTTAATTTAACCGTCTCTGCAGGTACATTATCAGGGTTATAACATGTCACGTTGTTATTTTTTGCATATGTTTCAGCGGCAGAGCCTTTTGTCACAATCAGCTTGACATCATTGGCATACACCATCATATTTTCACCAATGGTAACGACCGAGCTCGGAATAGTAAGATACGTCAGGTCTGTATACGCAAATGCAAAATTTCCAATCTCTTTTAAATTGCTTCCCTGAAATGTAACCGTCTCAAGGGAAGTACAATTTCCAAATGCGCCCTCTCCTATTTTCGTTACCGATGACGGAACCGTTAATGATTTAACATTTGCATTATAGTAAAATGCGTAGTCTGCAATTTCCGTTATTCCCTCAGGGATAGTAATGTTTGCGGCACATGGTGCATACACCAGTATTTCCTTATTTTTGTACAAAGCACCCGCATCATACGTGTATACCCCGCTTGCACTTACATTCTTGAGCGAGCTACAGCCTGTAAATACAAAGTCTCCAAGGCTCTCCACCGAAGCCGGAATATTAATCGTCGTAAGCTTTAAACAGGAATTAAATGCACTGTTACCTATATATTTTATGGTTGACGGCAATACGACCTTTGTAACGCCTCGTTCCATTGACAGGAACTTCTCACCGATACCAACCACCGGCTGACCGTCTATTTCCCCAGGAATATTCAGCACCTCAGGCACTGTTTCTCCATCATACTGGTAAATTTCAATACCGCCATAGGTTGAATTATATTTTGTACTGTAAAGATTTTCCCTCTTTGTCACATTATATGGTCTCGGTGCAGCCGACGAATATCCTGCTTCCACCTCAAAATATTCCCTGCCGTCTGAAACCATTGCATTCATATGTCCTGAGCCTGCACCTAAATCACGGTTCCCGTTTCTTGCCCATGCCTTAAGCCCAAGCTTCTTTGCCATTGCAATAATTGTATTTGTCGATGCCCAGCAATCTCCGCCGCCGCTTACAATAAGCCCTGCCGCTGATTGATAATAGACGCTGTACTCCCTGTCTGCAACAAATTTTGCAACTTGTTCAAGCTTTTCATAAGTTTCCATGTCAGCCGTTATATTTTCAGCTATGTATGCATCCATGATTTCATCGGCATAGACATCCGCATAATCCTTTACCTCCACGTTTACGGTAAAGGTTTTTCCTCCTGCAGTAACCGATATGACACTTTTTCCGTATTGTATCTCATTGGTTACACTCGTAGGCTCCTGACCCGAAACCGGACTGGAATATCCCACATTTCCGTACCAGTACCATGTCGTTACATTTGGCTCGAGCTTACCTGTTTTTGATACCACCACGGAATTGCCTTCAATAACACTGTAAGAAGCCGTCGTTGCTCCACTTACACTTAACTGATATGTTGTGTTAAGATTTGACGGGATGGAAATATATTCCTTTGCCCAGTCATCCAGACCATAAAGTGTAACATTTGTGGCGTTAATCGTTACCGTTGAAGCAGCAAAAGCCGTACTATCACCTTGAAATGCCACGATACCAAAAACCATAATCAGTACCGTGACGATGGCAACAAGTCTTGTATGTTTGCCTGTGTTCATACTCATCCCTCCATTTATTTATATGTTCCTTTCTAATCAGAATTGAACATTTTATATACCGGTCAAAACAAGGCTCTAATATATTTTTATTATAACATATGGCAGCGTTTGTTTAAACAGTAAAAAATGGAATTGCCGCATTAAAAATATTTATGGAATAAATATTTCCAGACACGACAATCCCAATAAAATAATATATTTTCTTAAAATGCTTTCGCATACAACTGCAACAAATCATCCAATGTGGTACTTCTCGGATTTACTGCAATATTGCCACTTTTCATTGCATCCTCCGCCATAGTGTGGAAGAGTGCTTCAGTGACTCCAACTTCCCGTAACCCTGACGGAATTCCCAACTGCATATTTAACTTGCAAAGTTCTTCCACCAACATTTTGGTGCAAAAATCCTGCCTCATTACAGGATTTTCTGAAACACACTGATAAATCTCATAGTATTTACCGTTATCTGTCACCGCATTAAATTCCACAACAACCGGTAATAAAATTGCGTTTGCAACACCATGTGCCACATTGAAAAATGCACTGACGGGATGGCTCATCGCATGCACGTTGCCCAAACGGGCATGCGAAAAAGCAATTCCTGCAAAAAGTGAGCCAAGCAGCATGGACTCGGCAGCCGTTTCATCATTTCGGTCTGCCACATAAGTCCGGATATTTTCACCTATAAGCTCCAGTGCCCTTTTTGCAAACAAATCTGAAAACGGGGATGCAGCTTTGGATATATACGCTTCCAATGCATGCACTAAGGCATCTACACCACACGCCGCCGCTATTTGTTCCGGTACACTTTTTATCAGCATCGGATCAAGAATAACATAAGCAGGCAACAAATAATTACTTGCCACCGTCAGCTTATAATTTCGGTTGTGATCGGTAATAACAGAAAAGGCTGTCACCTCAGAACCTGTACCTGCCGTCGTTGGAATTGCAATAACCGGAACAACTGGACCTGAAATTTTACCTGAACCCTCATAATCTGTAATTTGTCCACCAAATACTGCCAATACAGCTACCGCTTTAGCAACATCTATTGGCGACCCTCCTCCAATTGCTACAATAAAATCTGCACCACTGTTCCTGTAGCTTTCCACAGCCTTATTAACGGTTTCCGTACTTGGGTTCCCCTCTGTTTCCGTAAAAACATCACATTCAATTTTTTCTGCGGTCAACGAATTTCGGCATGCTTCCACAAGTCCGATTTTATTCAAATGCGGTCCTGAAATAATAAACGCTTTCCTTTTATTCAGCTTTTTTGAAACCTCCGCCAGTTTTCCTAAGCTCCCATTGCCAAAAGTAACCTGTTGCGGTATTGAAAAAGAAAATGCCATATTCCCACCACCTAGCTTAATGCTTCCACGGAAGCTCTAATAATTTCACAGGCTTTATCACAATCCGTTTTATCAATAATGAGAGGCGGCACCATACGAATAATGTGTGAGCCAATTGCCGTAATTAACAAACGTCTGTTAAAGCATTCATGCTTAACATCGACACCGCTGACTGTATTATCAAACTCCACACCAACCAGCAGCCCTTGTCCCCTTACTTCCTTTACATGCGGCAGCGTTTTTAATTGATTCATAAAATATGTACCAATCTCATCTGCTTGCTGTGCAAGATTACGGTCAAGAAGCTCATTCACTTCTGCAAGTGCAGCTGCACAGGATACAGGATGTCCGCCAAAGGTTGTTCCATGGGAACCTGCTGAAAATGCCTTTGCTACTTCGGTGCTTGCACAAATTGCCCCAATCGGCATACCACCGCCAAGTGCCTTTGCCATTGACACAATATCTGGTTTAATTCCATAATGCATGAAACTCATCACCTTACCTGTTCTGCACCATCCCGTTTGAACTTCATCAATAAGAAGAAGCATGTTATTATCGTCACAAAACTCCCGCAACCCCTTCATAAATTCCATGGTTGCAGGATGAACACCGCCCTCTCCCTGAACAGGTTCAATCATAATTGCAATTGTATTTTCCGTACATGCATCTTTAAATGCCTGAAGGTCATTATAGGGTGCATATGAAAAACCGTAGGTCATCGGTCCAAAACCAACCTGACAGCCATTTCCCGGCTGACCCGTTGCAGACATGGAACCGAATGTTCTACCATGAAATCCCATCTTCGCTGTTACGATATGATAACGATTCGGTCCATACTTTTCGATGCCATATTTTCTTGCCATTTTAATCATTGCTTCATTCGCTTCCGTACCTGAATTCTGATAAAAAATTTTATCCATTCCGATTGTTGTACAAATCTTTTCTGCCAATAATGCCTGTGGAATCGTGTATGGATAATTAAAGGTATGCATAAGCGTCTGTGCCTGTTCTACCACCGCTTCAACTACCTTTTCATTACAGTTACCGGTTGAATTAACAGCAATTCCTGCATAAAAATCCAAATATTCATTTCCTTCTTCATCATATATATATTGATTTTTTGCTGTCTCCGCAAGAAAATCAAACCGCTCATAGGTTTCAATCATATACTGATTTACCTTATCCTTAATATCCTGAGCTGTTAAACCTGTATCTGCCAATTTCATAATTTTTCCTCCTACTCTGTCTCCTTAATCATATCTGCTGTTATGAAGCCTTTTATAATCAGGTATTGTTCAATAACCTTTACGCAGTTATTAATTCCAACCTTTTCACTATTCAGCGTCATATCATAATTGACAGGATTCGTCCAATAATTTCCATGTGTATAATACTGATAATAATTTGCCCTAAATTTATCTGTCTGCGTAATTGTTGCGTTAGCAACTTCTTCTGTCACCTTCATGTGCTCCACGGTACGCTCCACACAAAAAGCTCTTGGTGCTTCTATATATACACTCACTACGTTTTGTTTATCCCTAAGTATATAATCTGCACATTTTCCTACAATCACACAGGATTCCTGTTCTGCCAGATTTCTTATTATTTTGCTCTGATATTCGAACAATTTATCATCCGATACAAATTTTTCATTTCTGGCAATATAATTTCTTGACTTTGGAAGTCCCCGCATAAAATTAGAAAATCCACCATTATTTCTTATTTTCTCATTAACCTCCTGAAATAATTTTTCATCAAGTCCGCTCATTTGACTGGCAAGAGTCAAAATTCTGTTCTCATAACAGTGAATTCCAAGTCTTTTCGCCAAAGTTGATGCTATTTCTTTCCCACCGGAACCAAACCCTCTTGCAAAAGTGACAACATATGTTTTCATACTATTATTCCTCCCATCTTGAACACAAGCCCTAAACAGCTTTCCCTTTATCCTGCCAGATATCTGCTAAGAAACTCTCTGGTACGGGGATTTTTAGGATTGCTAAACAGCTCGGATGGTGCCGCATCTTCAGCCACATAGCCTCTATCCATAAAAATTGTCCTTGTGGACACATCTCTCGCAAATGCCATTTCATGGGTTACAATCATCATTGTCAAACCAGTTGTTGCAAGTTTCTTCATTACGCCCAAGACCTCTCCGACCATTTCCGGATCAAGTGCAGATGTAGGTTCATCAAACAAGAGTACCTCAGGATTCATGCAAAGGGATCTGGCAATAGCAACTCTCTGTTTCTGTCCACCGGACAGTTGTGCTGGTTTTGCATGGATATACATAGCCATTCCAACTGCCTTTAAATGTGAAATTGCCCTGTCAAAGGCATCTTCCTTTGACAGGTGGAGCACCTTTCTTGTGCAGAGGCAGCAATTTTCCAATACAGTCATGTTATTAAATAAATTAAATGACTGGAATACCATTCCTACCTTTGACCTATACTCATTAATTTCTCTTTGCACATCCCGAATTTCCTTACCATGATACATAATCTTCCCTGAAGTCTGCTTTTCCAGCTTATTAATACATCTAAGAAGGGTTGATTTCCCTGAACCGGAGGAACCTACAATACATATTATTTCTCCTGCCTTCACATCAATATCTATTTTTCTCAGTACCTCATGTTCCCCAAATGATTTACTTAAATTCTGTATCGAAATAATTGCTTCACTCATACAATTCCTCCTACTGATTATCCATGTATTCGACAGCAAGTGCATAATCTGATTTGCCTGCAAGTTTCTTTTCCATTAGTATAAATATTTTATTAAATACAAAGCACAACACAAAATATATAACCGCAATTACCATATAAGCTTCAAAATATTTATAATAGTTTCCTCCTGCGGTTTTTGCAGCCATGAAAAGCTCCTGTACCGCAATAACATTCAACACCGACGTCATCTTTAAATTTGTCAAAAATGTATTCGCCATTTCCGGGACAATATTCTTAAATGCCTGTGGAAGAACGATATATAACATGGTCTTCATCGGTGACATGCCAAGTGCCCATGCACCTTCCCTCTGCCCTATTTCAATTGAACCGATACCGCCTCTGACAGTTTCTGCCATATAAGCGCCTGTGTTAAGCACCGTTACCATGATACCGGCAAATACGGGAGTCATATCAACACCGAGCTGCCGTATTCCATAATAAACTACCATTGCCTGAACAATCATTGGTGTATCACGGAATATTTCAACATAAACGGCTGATACAAGCTTAAGTAAGTTTAAGAAAAACTTTTTGACTGCCATATCACCCCGCCTGATTTTGGCATCCTGTATAATTCCAATCACATATCCCAATAAAAACCCTAACAGTGTGCCAATTACCGCAATATACAATGTAAGCCATGTTCCTTCTAAAAACATACTCATATATTTTTTTGCCAGAAAAATCATCCACTCAAAAGAATTACCCGGATTATCAACCGACGACAAAATAACTCCCATATTCCTCACCTCGTATCTCTTTTATAGCCCGCCTTATTATCAGTTTGCTGCAGGCTGCTGTATAATAACATGGCTCATAAGTTCATCCATTTTTTCCTTATCATTCCAACCAATTGCATCAAGTGCCTCCTGAATTTTATCGTGAAGCTCAGTGTCATCCTTTCTTGTTGCAATACATATATTGACCATTTCATCATCACCGGTAAATGTATCACTCTCATCAAAGGTAATGATTGCCAAATCATCATTTGTCAATAATGCCGACTGTGCCGTAGGAAGATCTACAATACACACATCCGCAACTCCATTAGAAATTGCCATAAAACATTCTGATGTGGTTTCGTAATTTGTTCCTATTACTGCACCCTCAACCTGGTCAAGAAGCGGTACCCAGCCTGTTCCTAACTGCGTCGTTACCTTACATCCCGTTCCCGCAAGGTCAGACAATTTTTTTACATTTTCGTAAGGACCGCCTTTCTTTACCACAATGCAATTATCCCTGTAATAATAAGGTGTTGTAAATGCATATGCCATCTGTCTTTCAGCCGTACAGCCCATGCCTGCAATAATACAATCATAGTCGCCTGCATCCATTGAAATTCCAATCGATGACCACTCTACCTTATGTATTTCAAGCTCCATTCCCATCTGTTCAGCTAATTTCTGTGCAATTGCCACATCATAACCATATGTGTAATAGCTTGAATCATAAATCGGTACGGCTTTACTGCCATCTGGTGTTGTATCAGTATCCTGTGTCCAGTTGAATGGTGCATACGCACATTCCATACCTACTTTTAAAACCTTTTTGTCCGTATCTGCATCTTTCTTAGATGAGCTGCAGCCTGTAAGCATTACCGCTACCATGAGCACTGCCAATACAGCTTTAATGAATCGCCCTTTTTTCATAATGTCCTCCTTCTGATTGTCGTACATCCAATCGTAAAATTTAAAAGGGTGTCGGATAATTTTAAAAATTTACCCGGCACCCTTGCCAACAACACGTATTGTAGGGATTTCTATATTATTTTTCAACGTGCAAAACGCACAATTATATTTTGTGTTTTGCACAGTCATATTATGAAAATATCCATTTTTTTACAAAAATACAATTAATCAAATCAAGATATTCAACAGAATCATCTAATTCAATCCCCAGTAATTCTTCTATTTTTTTCAACCTATACTGCAACGAATTACGGTGAATATATAATGCTTCTGCCGTCCTCACCATGCTAAATCCATTCATATAAAAGGATACAAGCGTTTCACATAAAAAAGTACCATTTGCATGGTCATACTCCTCCAGCTTCCTCAGCTTATCATTGCAATATTCCAATATTTCCTCATGGTTGTTACCATCAAATAAATATTTATAAATTCCCATTGAGCTTATACTGATAACTTTCTTATTCTTGGCATGTGGTAACAAATCCTTCTTGGGAATCAGGCTTTTTGCTTCCTGATAGCTCTTTGAAAAATCTCTTGGATTATTATACGCTTTTCCAAGTATACATGTAGATTTAATATTACCTCCAAAGCGTGGATTATCATCCAGTGCACGTAGCACTTCCTCCACTTCCCTTTCTATTTCCTTGTTTTTCTTTGCTTCAAATAACAGGACAAACTTATTCAAAAAACGCATAAACATTGGTTTTCCTTTCATGTTTATTACCTCCCTGTTAAGACAATCCGCATAATGCTCATATGTGTGTTCATCCTGTTCAAGATTAATCCCATATTTTCTGTCCACTACAATAACCCCAACTCTGTATGGCTTGGTGAAATCCAATCCAAATTGTCCTGATATTTTTTCTACATAGTTTTTGTTAATTTCGTAACCAAATAATAAGTTATAGAGGTAGTCACCAGTCCTCTTATTTTGCACATTCGTCTCAAGAATGAGCGTGCCTATGCTTTGTGAGATATCAACAAAGGGTGCACCTTCCCAACGGACATAAAACAATGGCAGCTTCAATTCTTCTGCCCTTTGTATTATTTTTTTTGGAATTGCTTCCTTGTCTTCCGCCACTGAAATTGCCAATCCTGAAATACCCAGTTCATATAATTCCTCCATGCTGCGTCCTACCTCATCAAAATCAAAGCGCACATAATCCACTACAATCAATGCAAAATTCCCCTGATTCATATGGTCGGAATATGGTCTTGTCTGAACCAGGTATGTCCATGATACCATTTTATCCAATCCCGCTTCACCCGCTATAAGCTCCATACCATCTAATTTAAGATTCAAAACATCTCTGCAAGTCACCATATATATTACCTCCTATCAATGTATTCCACCAAAAAGCATCAAGTGTTCCGACACTCCAGTTCGTTTGTTGTTAAACAAAAAAGGCGCCTTGCTTATTGCAAAACGCCTTTGTCTTCTTCACAAGATTAAGTATATTATTTTTCTTATTATGTGTCAATTTTAATGTTATTTTTATTTTTAAAAAATAGTAGATAATTCGTCTGATAAATTTTGTTGACACAATTGCGTATTTATGTTACACTCTTTACGTATTCAATACTTTCTAGTTCTCACATGATGCATGTTATGGTATTCGGTGATGTGCAGATAGTGTGAGACTTTTTAATTTTGGTACAATAAATATTTAGGAGGTACCACAATGAATAATGGTACAGTAAAATGGTTTAATTCTGAGAAGGGTTACGGATTTATTACAAATGATGCAACAGGTGATGATGTATTCGTGCATTTCTCAGCCATTCAAGTTGATGGATTTAAAACCTTAAACGAGGGTCAGAAGGTTTCATTTGATACTGAGGCAGATCCAAAGGATGCCACAAAGTCACGTGCTGTCAACGTAGTTGCAGTTTAATTCAGGGAACAACGTGCTTTCGGCACTGAAATTCTAGTCTTAACAGGCTCCGTAAGGAACGTGCCTATAGGAAGTCCAAAAGATTTTCCTATCAAATAAAAAAGGCATCTCTCAAAAGGGATGTCTTTTTTATTTTCTTTAATAATCTCCACTTCTGTATACGCCTGCCGCCTGTACTACCTTGTTATCTTCGTAGCGGAATTCTACATCCCGCACATCATCCATAAGCGGAAAAATATCCTGCCCCATAACAATTTTGGTTCCGTTATAGGCGTAACCTGTTATCTTGATAACCGCCTGCTGCCGTGCTGTTTCCATCTCCTCCTTCAATGCATCAAGCATACTCTCCAGCTTTTTATAGTCTGTACTTACGATTACCTTTGCCCGAAGTATCCGCATCCGCAGCTCCTCATTTTCCTTTGTCCGCATATTTCCCGGTATTGCATCAAATTTTTTTAAGTTTCTGTCAAGCAGCTCAATATCCTTTGAGAGCTTCTTAAGCTGATCCTCGTATATTATGGCGTCTCTCACGTGGTCCTGGGAAACACCTGACTGCAGGGTAGTGGCAGTTCCAAGTGTATTTCCAACTTCTTTTACGATAATTCCCTGCATGGCGGAAACATTTCCGCCAATGATAATGCCCTGTCTGGAATTTGCATAAATTTTTCCTCTTACCGCAACATCACTGTCCAATATGTAATTTGCATAAAGATCCCCTCCTGTACTGACAATACAGCGTTCCATAAAGCTGCATGCAACATCCCCCTTGGAAACCATTGTGCATTTATTTTTACCCTGAATTCCTTTTCGGATTGTTATGGTTCCGCCTGCAATCAAACGACAGCCACCCACATGTCCATGAATGTATATGTTTCCATCCGTCTCTATGGTAAGACCGCTCCTCACATCGCCCTTTACCTCAACATCACCGTTAAATTTGATGTTTCCCTGCTGGATATCAAGGTCTCCACGCACCTCATATACACTTTCAATTATAATTTGGTCGTCATTTCTCCGTATGCGTCCATCAAGTGCCGCCCTGTACTCGGTTCCTTCCTCATTTACATAAAAGCCCTTTCCTCTCAGCTTGCGTAAATCCTTTCCCTTTACAGGCGGAAGCATTTCCGCACAGACCGTATACCCATATTCCCCCGGCGTAGGTGGAATATAAACGGCAAATAAATCACCTTTGTTTATCATGGCAAGCTTTAAAGAATTTACGTAATCGACAGAACCATCCTCCTTGACTACCGGCTTTGCCCTGTCATCCTCCAATGCCATCGTATATTCAAAAAAGCCGTCACGGCCATTGACCGGCTCCTTTCCCTTTGCCACCACAATATCTTGTCCATAGTTTTCAGGCTGATATAACATTGCAATCGCCTCTTTGTCAAGTCCTGCAGTAACGCCGTGCTCCTTTAAGTAGCCTTCTATAAACCCGTCAGGAGGGCATGACTGCTCCGCCCCTTCCGGCTGTTGAACCGTTAAGGATACGATCATACGTTCATCATCAATTTTCAGTACAACCCAGTCGTTCTCCATAAGTCCTTACCACCTTGTCTCTAATAGAAACCTGTTACATTTTTTCAGAATTACCTAATATAACTATACTTGATAACCGTAGATATATCAAGAAAAAAATCAATCTCTCAATGCTTCAAATGCACCGAACAAATCCAACACGCCATAACCCCAGATTCTGTTTGGGTAACTTAACGGATTTACCCTATTTGCACCACGTATTAACATTTGCTTTACGTTGGAGCTGGTCATCAGTGGACTGTTTCCGTTCACAACGCCCCACTGTATAATCAACGCAGAGCCTCCTGCCACAACTGCGGACGCAATGCTTGTTCCGCTTCTTCTGGTGTAAAGTACAGTTTGGGTACTGCCTGTGCCCCTCCCTGCAAATACTCCTTCAATATCCACTGCAGGTGCAGCCATATCCGGCTTTATCCTGCCGTTTCTCGTGTATCCGCGGCTTGAATTTACATATATGGCATTGGTGTTATAATCATATCCCGCTGCCGTGATTACTCCTTGCGTATTTCCTGGTGCACAAATTGTTATATTCGGTTCGGGTATTGCAAATCTTGTATCCGAATTTAAAAAATTATGTATTGGAAGCCACATATTAAATCCATTTTCACCTGTTGAACCCTGTCCGCTTATCCTTATAACCCATATACCCTCCGTCGGATCCATAAACCGCATAAAAACACAAGGATCCCCCGTCTCTCTCCCTGCTGATAAGGTCTGCACATCCACCGTAGTTCCCTCATACAAAAATGTTCTGGATGCCTCGCCTGACCTTGTAACCGGTATATTCGAAAAGACTTCCCCCGTAGGTGATACAATCTCGATATCCAAAAAACCTGGTGATTTCCCCCAAAGCTCCAAAACAAAGCCCTTATCGTTACTGCCTACCGCTATCTCCACATTCCGGTAACTCTCCTCTATGGTCATTTCCTCATAGTGGGTGCCATACCCTGTCTCATTTCCTGCCGCCGCTATAATAGCTGCACCCCGAAGCCCGATAAAAGAATTCAAATACATCTCCAAATAGGTATTTCCTGCATGATCACCTTGATTCGTCCCAATTCCCATACAAATCACAATGGGACGCCCAAGCTCTGCCGCCTGCCTCATAAGGAATTTAACACCCAGCATCACATCATCCTCGCTAAAACACTTGACGTCCTCAGGAATCAGATTAACCTTGCGGAGTGTATCCTTCACCTGACGAAGCTTCACCATTATAATTTCCGAGTCTGGTGCCATGCCGTCGTTTCCTGCAGCTACAGAAGCCATAAATGTTCCGTGTCCGTCCTCATCAATGGAAGGAATTTGTTCATACGGATTTTCTGTCTG
Organism: Bacteroides sp.; assembly: GCA_023666705.1. GTDB lineage: Bacteria > Bacillota > Clostridia > Lachnospirales > Lachnospiraceae > Coprococcus_C. The sequence continues at coordinate 157,160 of JAMPBO010000002.1, read as the reverse complement.
CAGAGCATCATTAATCTGCGTTCTTGTAAAGACTGCCCCATAGCCCGAAAATGCCTCGCTCATGCCATAGACCGCTTCATTTTGGTCCCAAATCGCCGCTATTCTTGTAGTCCCATCCGTTCTCCGGAATATCGGTGTACCTATATCTATACCCGTATCCACAAAACCGATAAGCACGCCGGTTCCATTAAGTCCAAGCCCCGGAAAACTACGAAGCCGCTCCGCACCTGTAACCCGCACCACATCCTCATCCATCAGCCCATAACATTTTGGCAATACCTGATATCCATATTTAAAAATATCTCCCTCATCCTCATATGTCCGTTTTTTGTATACAACCAAAAATTGGTTATTGATGATGGTAACACAATCCGGCTCAAAATTTTCATACACACCCTGAATATCATTGTCATACCTGACCAGAAACGAAATATAGTCCTCTGAATAAACATATTCCGCACACCCGTTATCCATATATTACCTCTAAATCTAACAGTATATAGATAAATATATGCCTATTTTGCCCTGACTATGGCTTTAATCATTTGAATTCTCCACAGAAGCATTGATTTTATATCTGCATGATAAAGCTCACTTGCGTTTGTCCCATGCCGTCTGTACTGCATAAGCTTTCTGGATGTAAAAATAACCGTTCCCTTTTTTTCAGCAACCAGCCCAATCCACTGGTCATGCATCGATATATTCCTCGGAATGGGTAAAATGTGCGGAACCAGTTCTTTTTTAAATGCCATGGCAGAACCCATATAAGAATTTTTGATTATATTTTTGATAAAACCCTTACGACTGTTTTTCAATCGGTAAAAGGACTCATGAATAACCGTTTCAAGCTGTTCATCCATGATACGGACGTCATGCATGACAAGAATTGCCCCTGTCTTTTCAAAGCATTTTTTTACAAAGCTCACCTTGTCCGCTTCCCAGACGTCATCCTGATCCGAAAGGAAAATGATATCTCCCTTACACATGGAAATGGCATGCTCAAAATTTGCAATAATGCCATTGCCCGGTCCCTGCGACAGACGAATTCTACCCTCTGCCTCTGCAGCCTGCCGAAGCAGCTCCTCGCTTCCGTCATTTGACGGGTCCACTGAAATACAGATTTCATCCTCTTTATCCAGTTGTTTTAAAATGGAGTCAAGCTGCTCTTTCACATACCTGCTTCCATTGTAAACTGCCATAGCTACAGACACCATATGCCGTTCCCCCATCACTTTAAAAATCGTATATCCCTGTACTGAAATGCAAGCTTAAACTTCTTTTTTAGAATGATATAATGATATATCAACTTTCTGTCCCCATAAAAAATCCTAAGGTCTGATTTTTGCCCCGCAAATCTTTTTGCCGCCTTTTTTTTGCCATCCTCCACAGCAGAAAAATGCTGACGTATTTTAAAATTTAAAACCGTCGGATAAATCCCCTTTTTCCTCATATCATATAGAAAGGAATGGTCAATATAGTCCAAAAACAGGGCTTCATCATACCTGTAATTGTCATAGCAGTCCCACCGCACCGCCATACAACTGTTGATTCCCGTAAGTTGTTTTTTGTCCGCTTCCATTGCAGCCCTGACACTGCCAAAACCTTTCACAATCTTGTTTTTCATACGGCATGGCGACATGATTTTCGTGCCATCACTGACGATGGGAAGCAGTATTTGCTCATGCCTTGCTTTTATCTGACTTGGATATTTAGATGGTATTTCAGTATCATCATCAAACAGGCATACATAATCAAGCTTATTTGGTGACAATTCATCCCTTATCATATCAAGTGCCTTATTGTATGCACATGCAAGTCCTTTATTTCCACCCATGGAAATATAATAAGCACCAATATCGGCAGCTGCATCCCCATTGCCCATGGTTTTTGTACTGTTATCGCATACAATAAGAGTCACACCATTTTCCATAAGCTTCTTATATGCAATTTTATCAAAAGTCCTGTTATACAAAACAACAATTCCGTAAATTGACATGAATTATCATACCCCTAAAATTTGATTCCCCACTTAAAAAAATATTTGGTGAGCGAAGACATAAACCGAAAGACCCCTTTCAGGCTTCGCGTATTTTCCCTTTCCCATCTGTGAATGACACTAACCTGCGGGTAAAAAACAATATATCCTTTTTTTCTTATGCGTCTCGATAAATCCGCATCCTCACAGTACATAAAAAATCTGTCGTCAAAGCCCGCAAGCTCCTGAAACAGCTTTGTCCTCACAACAGAAAAACAGCCTGTGGCAAACTCTATTTTTGTAGGCTTTTCAAGACATTCCTCCTGCCTTGTATAGCGTCTCCTCAGATACCGGAACGGCTTGATTTTGCTTATGATTACATATCTTATGGTCGGACAATACTTAGGCAGATACTGCTCCGTCTTATCCTCATTTAAAATCCTCGGTGTGACCATGGCGACAGTCTCATTCTGCTCCATAAATCTGCACAGTGCCGAAACAGTATCCGAATCCAGCCTGATATCAGGGTTGATAATAACGTGATATTTTGAGTCAATAAGGGGAAGCACCCTGTTGTGTCCCTCACCGAACCCCATATTTTTGTCATTTTCAATCAGCGTTACACTGCCGTACTTTTTCCGTATAAGCTCCTTTGTACCGTCAGTGGAGCCGTTATCAACGATATACAGCTTAAAATCTACGCCTCTTGTGTACTGTAAAATGCTTTTTATACAGTCCTCTATCACATCTATATTATTGTAGGTTACAATACATCCACTGACCTTCATACCATGTATTTCCTCGTTAAAATTTTATATTTTCTTTAAGCGGTCCAAAAGCTCATCATCGCTCATCTTAAATACATTGTCTATAATCCAAATGTGCATATCCTTTGCTCTCTGTTTAAAAAATTGTGTACCCGTGGTGTCATCACATCCTCTTGCAAGCACGAGTGCTTTTCTGGCATATTTTCCGCCAAACTTCCTCGACACCGTCTCCAGCTCGTGAAGTGCCGCACCTCCTGCTTTTCCGCTCTTACAGGATATAAATATCGGGCAGACCTTTTTCATCAGAATAATGTCTATTTCATTGATAGTATCATACCCCGGATTTTCCATATCATGTATTTCCCCATCCCAGTCTATATGGGCACCGATAAGTGCATCGGAAAATGCATAGCCGTCTCTGGTTGCAACCTCGTACACATGCAGCTCCAATATATTTCCCGCCTTGCCGATAATCCGCTTTATCATGTTGTTCTTATACCGGAAAATAACCCTTTTTCCCGCCTCGCTGTAATCCCGGATCAGTCCGCTTTGGTACAAATCCCTCAAAAGCTGTATTGCTTCCCCCAAAGGATTGCGAAACAGCTCAATCCAGCCCTCGAACTGGTCAGGCATATTCTTTTTCAGCTCGTCTATTCTCGCACAATAGCGGTTCCAGTTCCCCTTGTGCTTCTGGCATATTTTCCATGCCGCCCTGATATCCTGCCGAAACTCCTCCGTAAAATTCCACACAGAATAATTTCCCGTCTGCTTTGTAAGTAAGCCACCATGCAGAATAATGTCATCGGCGATGCTTAAATTGTAATGATAATCGGAGGTAACAACCTCTGACCCCCTGATATCAATTTCCGTTCCCGTAAAAGGGTCAATTCTAAGCTTGCTTATGTCCATTCTTGCAGCGATACATCCAAGTGCAATCAGTATAAGCTCACTTCCGCCCGTCAGCTCAAACCGCACGCCAGGATTTTCTCTTATTATCGTTGTCATAAGAGAGATGGCTCCGTCCAAATCGTCCTTCGGAACCTCAATAAACGTAAGCTCCGTGTCACTGCACTTTCTGTCACGGAACTGCTTTATATCATTAATCCGCTTTGTAATCATATTATCCTTGTGTCCCAGAAATATGATTTTTTCAGGTCTGTATTTTATCATCGCCATTATATTTTCCAATGGCTCCTCAGAATAAAATTCAACTATAACCTTTGTTCGCCCCATAGAAAGCCACCCCCTTGTCATGACACTAATATTTTATCGTTGTGCGTATTAAAAGTCAATATAGAGCCTGCATCATCAGAAAAATCCTGCTCCCATTTGCAGTTTTATATCAAAAATCAGAGCATGGAATTTCTGGCAGGGAAATACATTAAAATATCACCTCAAAACACTGGAATAATTTTTTATGATATGATAAAATAAATATGTTTGTAATTTAATTTTAACTATATTCGGAGGATACCTTCATGGATGTATTATACAAAAGGCTTATAACGGTAGGTATGATAAGCATTACATGTGTGCTTGGCTGGATTTACTGCATTATGGAATACCGAAGCCAGCCTATTTATATTATAGTTGTTTCACTTGCTTTGGTTGTTTCCGTATTTGCATTTTTAAGTACGGTTACAGGACTTAACAACGCAAAGGAAGCAAACCTAAAGGAATACATAGACCAGACGGTAATAACCGGCTTCAAGGCACTGGCAAGCGGAAGTGAAGATGCCGAACGTCTCAACAAGGCAACCTATGTACAAATCCGTAAAATTGCCACGACCCTTAAAAAAATGGATGAAGAAAATGCCGTGCTTGCGGCACGTCAGGAAGCCCTAATCAAAGAGGCGGCTGACGTTTCAAACCATACCACGGTACAGACCATTAACAAAGCAGTAAAGGTGCTTATCAAATATAATGCCGTAAGCACAGATAAATTAATTGCATCAGTTGACAAGCTGGATAGCGATTTGGATGTTTTGTCAGAGTTGATTGAACAGTGCTCCGAAAGTGAGAAGGCTGCATTTGCAAGCTCAATCAATTCACTTTCCGATGGCATTACTTCCATTAAAAACCGTGTGGTTTCCATGTCAGGAAAAATTTCAGAATTCTCCCTTTCACCAGCCCCTGCACCTGAGGTTCCAAAGGACAGTCTGGAAATATTTGACGGTGAACCGGATGAGCTTCCTGCGGATATTCCTGATGAGGAAGAAGATGACGGCCTTGTACTTGCAACCGATGATTTACCTGATGACTTTGATTTACCGAACAGCACAGAGGAAGACCTCACGGATGAAAGTATTGCCGATGAAAGCCAGTTCATAAGCGAAATACCTGAGGCAAATGTTGTTCCTGAAGCTTCTGATATTGACATTGATTCTTTATTTGACGAGGTTGCAGAGCCAGAGATAGAGCCGGTTACAACACCTTCGATTGCAGTTTCCTCAGAGGAGGAGGCAATGAACAGGTCCCTTGAAGCTATGTCTGAGCCTGTGAAGGCACCCGAACCAGCAGTCATTACTGCACCTGCCAATGATGATATGAATAAAAAGATGTCGCCAGATGAAATTGCTGCTTTGTTTGCTGCCGCTTCCACACCTGCAAGCGAGCCAGAACCGGAGCCGGAACCTGTTGCACCTGCTCCTATCAGTGATGACCCGAATAAGCAAATGTCACCGGACGAAATTGCTGCTTTAATTGCATCCATGCAATAACTAGCAGGAGCGTACCTATAAATAGCAGGTTCCGCAGGAGCGTACCTACAACTGGAAGATTCCATAGGAACACGTCAATAACAAATACAACGGCTGTCGCCCTAAGATATCTTAGAACGACAGCCTTATCTATTTCATGCAGTCTTAAACGCATATTTACTTAGGTGAAATCCCACTCTAAGAATCTCTGCAGCTATCATCTGCTAATGCTTGGAGAAATATTCCGTATATGCTTTTACAAAGTCCTGATACTTATATTTTGATATTGAAAGCATATCTCCATTTTTCATATATATATCCGTGCGGTTGTACCGCTCGATAAAATTCAAATTGACCAAATAGCCTTTATGTACTCTGAAAAAGTCAGGCTTCAGTGCCTCCTCAAGGTCTGTAAGTCTTCCGTAAAACTCCATACATTTATCCCCTAATGATATGGAAACCTTATGGTCGTTGCTCTCAATATAATATATATCTTCCACCTGAATTGTTTGAGTGCTTTCTCCCTTTCCTACTGTAATGCTCTTCTTGTCATCGTCACCCACTATTATAAGCAACTGTATCCACCTCCAAGTAATTCTTAATCCTCAATTATTTTATCGGCATAAAATCATTCTTGGAAGCTGTTTTGACGCAACTGGACAGTTTTTAACGTAAGTGGACAGCTTATGATATTTAACAAGGTACATCACCCTTACCCTCTAACGTCATATCTGTTTTGACGTCCGCTTGATGACACCCCACTTGGCAGATAACTGCTCGTGGCAGTCTCTATATTCGCCTCCGCATTCTCACCTATATGCTGGGAAACAAATGCAAGCTTGGAGATAAATGCACTTTTTTCTCCTAATATTTCCTCCACCTTTTCAAAGGCAGCATCGTTAAATTTCGTCTTGTCGACGTCAAGGCTTCCATCAGAACCTACGCTTATTCCTATCTCGGCAAGTGCCTCCTTATTTTCCTCAACAAGTTCTTTTACGCTCTTGCGGTAAAACGAATTTAAATTGCCCGTGGTAAACTTCATTGTGGAAAGCATCTCATTAAAGCTGTCAGCCATAGCCTCAACATCCTTATAAAGCTGCGACCTGTCACCGCTTTCCTTAGCTTTATTCATAACGCTGTCTTCCTTGTCACTTGTAAGCTTCTCTAACTGGCTCACCAGGTTATCCGCCGCCTTATCCAGCTTTTCATATCTCGCCATGCCTGCTGAGTTTACGGCAGCTCCTGCTTTCGTATTCATAACATTAAACAGATTGGAATTTTTACCTGTTTTTATGTAGTCGAGCAATGTATGTCTCTGACCGCCCACACCTGCTTTTTTCATGTTTTCATTCAGCATTTGTGATGTAATTCTCATATAGCCATCTCCTTTTCCTTTTTAGTGCCAAAATATTTTCGCTCTATAATAACTATCGTCACCAACCTGTCATATCCTTACCCAAATAGCGTCAATGGACAGTTTTTTGGCGTAAATGATTTTTCAAAATCAAGACACTAAAGTTCTGTCATTTCAATTGGCACAGTTTTATTTGAAATATGGTCTACAAATAGCTTCAAATGGTTTTTCTGCTCCTTTAAATCCGTTCCAAATTGATGACTTGGAATATACATTTTCATAATAAATCCGCCATGCTGTGTTTTGCCATAAAAAGAAAAATTCATCCCGCCAAATGCTTTCTTCACCATTATATTTGAAAGCTCATGTAACTGCATCTGGTAACATTCGTGAAATTTCCCATACAAATCAAACACGGCAACCAAAAGTCTTCCTGCCGTCGTTGTTGCCGCAAATGCCTTACATGTAGCCACATAATGAGAATGCTTTGCAGGCAGTAAGGAAATTTTAGCCCCTCTTGGTTCCTCCATATCAGCCAACACTTCATCCCCACATGTTCGTTCTCCATCAACCATGAATTTTGAAAAAATAAACTGATATGTCTCTGTTTTAAATGGGGTTTTGGCTTCCATTACATCTCTCCTCCTAACTACTTCTCATCATACACCAGCTTTTTGTTTCAAGGCTCTACGTCTTTCAATTTCCATTTCTGCATCTTTCCCACAATTATTATAATATTCTACTTTTTGCTCTATTGTCATATCTTTTGTCCGTTCATAATTCCATTCACGAATTTTATGAATATCTTCAATCGTAAAATTTGGACTAATAACTAATGATTCCATAATCATCCCTCACTTTCCAATAATACAGATGGATTAATAATATCTATTCCTTTATAACTTTCTAAATCAGTAATTGCTCTTATACCTCTAATGGTTTTAATATTTACAATATGTCTAAAATTCCATGATATGATACAATCACAGTTATTCACAACTGCTGCGGCTATATGCTGGCAATCATCAAAACTTTTTGGTCTTAATATACCCATATCAATAATCTTTTGTGCAAGTTCCACAATCTCAGCATTTATTTCCAACTTTGTATACTCAATATCACTCAAATAATCAAATAGCACATTTTTCTTTGGCTCCGAACACTTCCCAATCTCATCTATCGTCACCTGTGAAAGGTATATATCATATTTTCCATTTACGAATTCTTTCCAGAGTTCTAACGTATCTTTCATACGTTCCGGTGCATCGTCCTGAGACAAATAACTAATAACCGATGTATCTAAATATACCTTTAATTTGCGCATATAACATCTCTCCCTCAAATCTATTTCTTATATATCAACTATCTTTCCCACTTTGACATTTATTACAGCATTTTACAATCAGCCGCCTCCCAAAACCTACAACTCACTACAAACCTGAAAAATATAGAATTTCAAATAGTACGACTCATCAGCCGCCCAAAGTATCGGATGGTCGGGTGCCTGCGTTTTAAACTCCACCTGTCTTAACCGCTTGTGGGCATTATTTGCCGCCTGATGAATGGTCTTTGTGAACAGCTCATAATCCATAAAATGGGAGCAGGAGCAGGTCGCAAGAAATCCACCGTCACGCACAAGCTTCATACCCCTTAGGTTAATCTCCCTGTATCCCTTTATGGCATTTTTTACAGAGCTTCTTGATTTCGTAAATGCAGGCGGGTCAAGAATTACAACATCGTAGCTTTTTCCCTCCGCCTCCATTCTCGGCAAAAAATCAAATACATTTTCACATACAAAATGAACCTTCTCCTCGAGAAAGTTCAATCGTGCGTTTTCCCTTGCACATTTTATTGCAAGCTCCGATGCATCAACACCCACTACGTTCCTCGCACCTGCAATACCTGCATTTAATGCAAATGAGCCGGTATGGGTAAAGCAGTCAAGCACATCTGCATCCTTACAAAGTGTCTGTATGGCTTTTCTGTTATATTTCTGGTCAAGGAAAAACCCTGTTTTTTGTCCATCCTCTACATCCACAATATACTTGACGCCATTTTCCACGATTGGCACCTTTGTGTCAAAGGATTCACCGATAAAGCCCTTGCTTCGTACCATGCCTTCTTTTTCACGCACCTTGGCATCGCTTCTCTCATAAACCCCGCGAATATTGATTCCGTCAGCCGCAAGCACTTCCTTTAAAATGTCAATGATATCCTGCTTGAGCCTGTCTATTCCAAGTGCAAGCGACTCAACAACCAAAACATCGCTAAACTTATCTACCACAAGTCCAGGAAAAAAATCCGCCTCACCAAATATGACCCTGCAGCTACTTGTATCCACAGTCTTTTTTCTGTATTCCCATGCATTTTTAACACGTAAATATAAAAAGTCACTGTCAATTTCCTGATTCACATTTCTAGTCAGCATCCGTATTGATAGTTTCGACTTCCGGTTTATAAAACCCTTCCCCATAGGGTATCCGTCAAAATCCCGCACAAGCACAATGTCCCCATCGTCAAAGCTTCCCATGACACTCTCTATCTCGTTGTCGTATATCCAAAGCCCGCCTGCTTTTAGAGTTCTTCCCTCCCCCTTTTTGAGAACCGCCACAGCCCTTGCCTCATACTGTTTATATTCCACGTGATTTTCCTCCACTCATGCAGCTGTTTCCGCTACATTTTCATTTCTGCATCCGCCACGGAATTATATCCGTATCCCTTTGCAGTATTATTCATAATAATGTACGCCAGATTTCTTCCACCCTTTTTGGTATCTACAATAAACTGACCATACCGCACCAAGGTTTCATCTGAATAGGTTCCAAGCTCTCCACGTAAATATGTCTCGTAGGAGGTATCTACGGGATTATCCTCATATGTGTGGATTTTTCTTGCATTTCCTGCCATCTTCGGATATTTTGCAGCAAATTCCTCCATCCACTCAACCTGTATTTTAATAATTTCCTCCTGAATGGCAGTTCGTTCCTCGTCCCTTACAGGAAGGGTGTCCGCAAGTTCAGCATACTGTTCAGGCGACGTAGACTTCATCATACGTGCATATTTTTCCGTTATCAGATTCCAGCCCCGTTCCTCTGCATCAAGCAAATCGCCTCTGTAACTTTCCAAAAGGTCCTCGTTCCATGCCATATACTGGCTTCGCCGCATCAGCGAAAATGTATTCCAGTCATCCTGACAGTCAGCACGACCGCCCTCATTTTCCACCTTATCAAACTGCTGCCACTCATGCATGACAATGTCATCCACAAGCTCATCCTTTTTTGTCTTGACAGGCTCCTGGGCTATCGTTTCCGTCGGTTCATCCACAGGTGTATCCTCCGTAATATCCTCCGTGCTTTCATCTGTTACCACAAAGGTTCTCGTATGCCCCGTTGCACTATCCACAAGCATCTGGCAGTAATGATCCAAAAAGGTACTGTCCCCCGTTATAAGACCTGCCGCAACCAGCTCTCCGTGAATTCTTTTTGCAATGGACTCAAACGAAAGGATAACCACATCATCTTCATTGATGCTATACGGATTATATTCCTTATCTGTCCATGCATCCATCTGGCAAGCCTGCCTTGAAATATCATCGAGCATAATTCCAACATCCTTAAGCTTATGCAGATTATCCATTCCCTTACGCATCCATTTATAATACGGTGCATAGGTCTTATCCAAAATATAAGCAATTCTCATGGCACACTCAGCTGCCTTTGAAACGCACATCATGGCTGTGGTGTAATCCTCCCTCGCCATCATTCTTTCGTAGTTGCTCTGTGCGTACTGCGAAAAATAATGTAGCTGCTCCGCCAGCTTGAGCATCCACACCTTTCGTGGATAATATCCGAGAAGACGTTCCCTTATCTTTGTAAACTCGCCCAAGTCATCCCTGAAAATCTGTCCGTTTACCGCTGCAGCAAGCTCCTCGTCCCGAATCTTATACCAAAACTCCTCTGGTATATCTGAGTAATCCGACAAATCCACCGTCCCCAAATCATTGTCTGGAAGCAAAAGCTTATTATAAAATTCAGATATTTTAAATACCCCGCGTCTTGCGTCAATAAACCGGTTGATACCATCCTGCTCCTGCCTGACAACCTCGTCATCCTTCTCATCAAGCATCCGGTAATTATCTCCGTATTTTGTAATAAGTGCCTCATACTCCATCTGAAGCTTGCCTGAAATTGCATCGTAATCCTCATCCGTAAGCCACATGCAAAAGCCGACCCCATAATCATGATCCATGGATATCGCATCATCAAAACCAAAGCAGTCCGAACCTTCACCTACAAGACCAACGGCTATCCGCTCTTCATACTGTGGAAACAGCCTCTGTATCATCGGCACTCCCTGCTCCCTGTAAAATGTCCTGCACCGCTGCATATTATTTTTGAAATATTTCTTTTCTTCCGCTTCTTCGTCCCCAGGCACTTCCTCATCTTCTTCGGCATCACCAGCTTCTTCCGTTTCCTCAGCCTGTTCAGGCACATCCCTGAATAACGTGTCCTTTAACACATTGACATCCATTTCCGAACGTCGGAATGCACTCTCATATTTTTCCTGTATCCTGTCATATGCCTCAGTGCGTCCCACATGCTTTTCCAGCTCAACCATTGCCCTGTCGTAATACTTGGCGGCACCTGCGTAATCCTCCACCATATAAAGTGCATCACCCATTGCAGAAAGTGCTGCACTGTAATGAAAATCCCTGCCACCATCCTTCTCGTATATTTTAAGTGCATGATTCAGATAGCTCATGGCTTCCTTGTATGTGTGCTCCGCCTCAGCAATCCGCTCCTCGCCATATACTCCGTTTTTCTCATTCTGGCTCACCTGAAACATTGTTACTGCCAGATTTGTCCGTGTGGTTGCCTGCTCAACAACAGCATTCGGATACCGGTCAACAATGCGGAGTGCCTTTTTCAGCATCGTCTCCGCACTGTCAAAATCATTCATTTCCTGATATAAAAGGCTCCAATTATTGTACAGACTGGCATAGTTAAATTCGTTTGGAGATAAATTATTTTGATAGTTTTCCTCCACAATATGATACAACTCCAAGGACTCCTCCAGCATTCCGTAGGCACGGTATGCATTGGCAACATTCAGCAGGCTGGTAGCATACTCGACCGTACCCGCAAGTTCCATTTTGTCCATAAGCTCTATTGTCTGACGACAACATTCCTTGCCTTTTTCATTTTGGCTTGTGTCACGGCAAAAGCCCATAAATTCATTTAAAAGTGTTATTGCGGCATAATAATCTGTCTCCTCATATGCCATCTCTATATTGGTCACGAGATAATTCTCTATATCTGCCAGAGAATTTTTCCCAAACATGCTGTCATATTCCATTAATACTCTGTTAATATTCATACCGTGCCTCCACACATAATATTTTTTATCTCTCAGGTATCTGTTCAATTACATTATAGATATCATCCAGCCATGTTCCTTTAAAGTCTTCTATATGTCCCTCATCCACCTGCCTTCTAAGGTCAGGACAAAGAGGAATTTTTGCAATATTTTTTACGTCAAATTTATCTGCGGTATGCTCTAAATTGCTTTCACCAAAGATATAATGCCGTTTTCCACATGTGTCACATTCAAAATATGACATATTTTCCACGATTCCGATAATCGGTATGTTCATCATGTCAGCCATGCGGACAGCCTTTTCCACAATCATCGAAACCAAATCCTGTGGAGATGTGACAACAATGATTCCGTCTATCGGAAGTGACTGGAATACAGTGAGGGGAACGTCCCCCGTTCCGGGAGGACAGTCTACAAACATACAGTCCATGTCGCCCCACATCACGTCACTCCAAAATTGCTTTACCGTTCCTGCTATAATCGGTCCACGCCATATCACGGGTGCACCTGCATCATCCAGCAGTAAATTAATTGACATAAGCTTTATGCCTGTTTCCGTGACAACCGGTACTATCATATCCTGCTCGGCATGTGCCGTTTTGTCCTCCAGATGGAAGGTTTTCGGTATAGATGGTCCCGTAATATCCGCATCCAAAATCGCAGTTTTTTTGTCCGCCCGCTGTGACATGACAGCCAAGAGGGATGTTACCAATGATTTCCCTACACCACCCTTTCCGCTGATTACCGCAATCACTTTTTTTACATGTGATGCCTTATTTTCAGGTGCCAAAAAGCTTTGCTCCGTTCTTTCACTGCAATCCTTGGCACAATTTCCGCAGTCGTGTGAACAATTTTCACTCATTGCCATATCTCCTTACAAGTTTCCCTAATGAATATTTTACTTTCCTGCCTCATATACCGCAGTAGCCAGTGCTTCCATATCCGCCATATTTTCCTGCTTCATCGTTGACTTTATCGTCACGACAGGTTCAAGCACCGTTACATCCTTCATCGGCTCAAGCATCGTCTTCATTGTCCTTGCCGCCGTCGGTGCCCACGAACCATTTTCAAGTATGCCCACCGTACGCTTTTGATATGCCTTAACCTGTAGCTTGGACAGGAAGGTCTGCATGCAAGGGAACACGGAACCATCGTAGCTTGCCGCCGCAAGAATCATTCTGTCATAACGGAAAGCATCCTCGATGACCTCCGCCATATCTTCTCTTGCAAGGTCACTTACCACAACCTTTTCCTCACCCTTTGCCCTGATAAGCTCAGCCAGCTTCTCCGCCGCCTTCGCAGTATTTCCGTGAATAGATGCATATGCGATAAGAACACCCTTATTTTCAGGTGTGTAGCTGCTCCATTTGTCATAAAGGTCTATGTAATAAGAAAGATTTTCCGAAAGAATTGGTCCATGCAGCGGACATACTATCTGAATATCCAGGGCAGCCGCCTTCTTCAGCAATGCCTGCACAGGTGCACCATATTTACCGCATATGTTGAAATAATATCTTCTTGCCTCGCACGCCCAGTCTTCCTCCGTATCGAGTGCACCGAACTTTCCAAATCCGTCTGCCGAAAACAGTATCTTTTCGCTTTCCTCGTATGTAACCATAACCTCAGGCCAGTGCACCATTGGTGCCATAAAAAATTTGAGGCTGTGACCACCAAGTGAAAGCGTTTCCCCCTCTTTCACAACAACGGTTTTATTCTCTATGTTTTCTGCAAAAAATTGCGGGAACATTGAAAATGTCTTTGCATTTCCCACCAATTTAATATCTGGGAAAAGTTCAATGGTTCTCGCAATACTTCCTGCATGGTCAGGCTCCAAATGTGATATAACAAGATAATCAGGCGTTTTTCCGCCCAATTCATTCATCAGATTTTGCTCCCACTCCTTTTGTCCTCTTGCATCAACTGTATCCATAATAGCAATTTTCTCATCCATAATCAGATATGAGTTGTATGCAATTCCGTTCGGGACCTCATACTGGCTCTCAAATAAATCAATATCCTTATCGTCAACTCCTATGTATTTTACGGTATCAGAAATCGTAATTTTCATTTGTATTACCTCCGATTAAAATAATAGTTAATTATATCATATTTACCATTAAGTGTAAAAGGGGTAATTTTGCTGAACGACCGTTCATACCCGTCGCAAGGCGGGCAATATTATATAGAGACATACTTTAGAAATTTTTTCCTTGACACATACAATTATGCAGTGTTATTATAACGATATCAAAATGATATCAACTTAATAATCAAGGGAGGATGATACTTATGAGTAATGAAGCAGAAAAAAATCAATCAACTACAGTTACAAACAAAGATGTAACAGAAAAGGAAATCACAAAGACAAATGGTTTTTCCATGCTGTTTACGTTGTTGTTTGGGTTAATTTTATCCATTGCACTTATAATTTTGGGTGCCGTATTACTGGCAGCAGCGGCAGGCTCCGCAACAACAGCCATGGGTGCCATCGCCATTATTTTGGGAGGCATCGCCCTGATTACGACATGTATTATGTTTGCAGGTCTTAAGGTTGTTCACCCAAATGAAGCAGTGGTATTCACATTGTTTGGTCAATATTACGGAACCATTAAACGTCCTGGCTATTACTACATTAACCCATTTGCATCTGCATACAATCCATCATCAAATGCAGGTTTAGGCTCAAATTTAGAGGCTGCCTTTACAGGGGACAGCCAGACAAGCGAAAAAAATAATGCGGCAGCGGTGGCAATGAACTTTGACAAAAAAATCTCAACAAAAACACTCACGTTTAACAACCACAGGCAAAAGGTAAATGACGCCCTTGGCAATCCTGTTATTATCGGTGCCGCTGTAATATGGAAGGTTGTAAACCCAACAAAGGCTGTATTTAACGTGGACAACTACAAAAGCTTTCTGTCTATTCAATGCGACGCTGTCATAAGAAATAATGCAAGGCTATATCCTTATGATGTCATGGAAAATGATGTTGACGAAAAGACACTTCGGGGAAGCAGTCAGGAAATAGCTGACAACATGAAACAGGAGCTTCAACGCAGAGTTGACGAAGCGGGAATCGAAATCAAGGAGGTCCGTATCACCCATCTTGCATATTCTGAGGAAATTGCGGCTGCAATGCTCCAGAGACAGCAGGCAACAGCGATTATTGCCGCAAGACAGAAAATCGTCGAGGGTGCTGTCAGCATGGTTAAAATGGCTATCGACCAGTTAGGTGAGGAAGAAATTGTTGTCCTTGACGAAGAACGAAAAGCGGCAATGGTCAGCAACCTGCTTGTTGTTTTGTGCGGAAACAAAGATGCCCAGCCTGTCGTAAACAGCAGTTCCATTTATTAACAAGGGGTGTCAAGTTTTTATGGCATGGGTTAATATTCAAAGGAGGATATTTTATGATAGAAAATGTACAAACCACAACCGTTGCCTTAAGCGATATCATGTCCAAGCTTATATTTATTGGTGCCTTTGCACTGATTG
Source organism: Bacteroides sp. (assembly GCA_023666705.1). Classification (GTDB taxonomy): domain Bacteria; phylum Bacillota; class Clostridia; order Lachnospirales; family Lachnospiraceae; genus Coprococcus_C. Next base: position 141,497 of record JAMPBO010000002.1, on the reverse strand, counting down.
TACTTGTATTTCAAGTTGTATATGTATCCATAAAAAGCAGCCAATGTAAAAGCACAGGCATCAGCATTGACCTAAAACAATATAAATCTTTTGTTTCCATGCTTCTTGCCATGTGCATTACAGGTTTTATGTACACAATAGTAGAAATTCTGCTGATTGTAGCAGGTCCAATCTCATATGAAATGGTTTACGGAACATCATTTGTATATATGGCAATTATCGGATTGTTATGTGCCATATCCGGACTGATCAAGGGCGTGATTGCAGGTAACAGTCTCATTCGGATTGCCAATGACACATCGCAAAAAAGCCTCAGCATAACAATGCTGCTTATGGCTGCAGCGGAAATACCATCCATCATATCCCTTGTTCTGTTTTTGCTGAAGTTTTTCGTAGAATAAATGCAGCATCGGGCAAATAGATTCAAAGATAGGAGTGATAGCATGAATCAACCGTCCAAATCCGCGACACAAAACGGACAAACAAGCGAAGAAGAAACTATAAAATCAAGGGAAAAGCTCCTGTCAGAACGTTTGAAAAAGCTTGAAGAGATGGAACAGGATGTGAAAGACAGGGAGCGTTTGCTCAAGGAAAAGGAAAAAGCCAAGAAGCAGGTGCTCCTCCGTCTCTCCCCCTCCCTTTGGCAAGAGCTTGCAAGCTGGGCGGACGAGGATTACCGCTCTATTAACAGCCAGATAGAATTTCTTTTATCTGAATGTGTGCGAAAGCGAAAAAAAATTTAAGTATCTGCCTTGTTATATAAAACATTTTTTTAGACATACTGATTATATATACGAAAAACGGAGGTTGACATGAATATTCTTGTGATATTTACAGGCGGGACAATATGTTCATCCGTCAATGACGGATATATCAATACAAACGAGACAGGAAAAGACAGGTTGATACAGGAATATAAGAAGCTCCACGCATCAGATACGGAACATATTTATTTTACAACGGAAACGCCATATTATATTCTCAGTGAAAATTTAAATGGTTCACATATCAATAAGCTGGCAGACTGCATTGACAAGGCTGTTCTGGGTACAGAACATGATGGGATTATAGTCACACATGGTACTGACACGCAGCAGTATATGTCCGCTGCACTCTCCTATCTTTTCCCGAATTTGCAAATACCTGTTGTGCTTGTATCCAGCAATTACATCCTTGACGATGACCGTGCAAATGGTATTGCAAACTTTTCTGCCGCTGTTGACTTTATAAAGGAATGTTCCAATTGTCAGCAAACAGTGCATCACGGTGTTTATGTTGCTTACAAAAATGAAAATGAAGCAGCCGTTATTCACTATGGAACAAGGCTTCTGCCCCATATGCCATACAGTGACAGATTATACAGCATAGAGCAAAATTCCCACTCATGTAACAAGCAAATTGACATATACAACTATTTAAGCGGTCATCCCCGCTATACGGAAGCTTCCCCTGTTATGTATATCCGTCCTGTCCCGGGGCAACAGTACACTGACGTTCCTGGTTATGTTCGTGCCATTCTTTTGGACAGCTTCCATTCAGGAACATTATGTACAAGGGATGCAAGCTTTCAAAACATGCTTCTTGATGCCGCAAAAAGAGAAATCCCTATATTTTTAACAGGTGCCGAAGATAGAACCGGCTATGAAAGCACCCGAATATATAAGGATTTGTCTATATCAGTTTTGCCAAAGGCATCCCCTGTATCCATGTACATGAAGCTGTGGTTGCTCGTTTCCATGAGCTGCGAAACCATTTCTGACTGTATGGGCACGCCAGTCTGCCATGATATTGTAATTTAACTTACAATTACTGTTCGGCAAGCAGCTTCTTCATGTATGCAAAGTCCTCACATTTTTCAGGATCAACGGTTTCATTGTTTATGACACTGTCCGTAAACATCAGCTTTGTATTTACGCCTTCATTTATCTTGAACGCATTTCCAAAGTCAAATTTTCCTGAAAATACCGTTTCATAAAACATGTGGTCCATGCTCTTTACTGATGACGTATCAAAGGTATCGGGAAGCCTAAAGTTTTTTGGAACCCTGCACTCCGAAAACATGAAGTCCATTTCCTCCACCTTACTTGTATTAAAATTGTCATTTAAGGTGAATTTTTCAGGAAGTACACACTCATAAAACATGTATCTCATATCACGCACATTGTTTGTCGTAAATCTTTCACTAATTGTAAACACATCAGGAAGTATGCTTCCCGCAAACATAAGGTTCATATCAACAATATCCTTCGTGTTGAAGAGTGTATCAAGCTTGAAATTTTCAGGCAGGGTTGTCCAGGAAAACATACCGCAGCAGCTACTTGAATTTATCGGAACCTCAAACCTGCCGCCCTTGTAATCATCCTTATTAAATTTGAGAATTTTCTTACCCTTCCAGTTTTTGTCAGGACGAAATTGCACAGGATTATAGAGAACCCAGTTCTTATTTCCTGTTCCTTCCTGAAACCATTCATAATTATTTAAGCCGATTGTCTGCTTAAATACATCCCTTTCTGTCAAATCATCAGTATATACAAAATGAGAACTGCCCTCATAAACAATATGTGTATATCCAATGCTCTCATAGCGTTCGATATCTTCCTTACTTGCTATGCCCCTACTTATTTTTTTGCCGCTCCCTGAGCCCTTTAGTGAAAATGCCATTGTGTGCCTCCTTACATTTCTTCTTTCATATATTATATACCAATTATTTCTCTATTACATTAAAAATCTTTTCATCCACTGTCTCTGTTTTTTCCTGCTTTCTCATATAAATATACATCACTACGCATATACAAGCCGATACAAATGAGCCTGCAGGTGCCGCCCAGCCCATCGGGTACAAAGTATCGGGAAACAACTTCGATACCAGATATGCCCCCGGTATTCTTATTGCTAAGGCTGATATGATGTTATGGATAAAGGAATACACCGACCTGCCACACGCACAAAAATATCCACTGAAGCAAAAATGGATTGCCGCCAAAGCACAGTCAAATACATAGGACTTGAGATACTGCACACCCATGCGGATTACATCCCTGTCATCCGTAAACAAATCAACAATCGCAGGCGATGCAAACTGGCAGATAATACTGAATAAAATCCCAAATGCAACCGTTATTATAATTCCAAACCTGAGTGTTTCCCTTGCTCTTTTATGTAAGCCTGCCCCTATGTTTTGTGCCGCAATTGCAGAGATTGCCGCAAGCATTGCAGACGGAATCAGAAACAAAAAGCCAATTATTTTTTCCACAATTCCAACAGCCGCAGAGACAATCAACCCTCTCCTGTTCGCAATTATCGTTATGATAATAAACGATATCTGAATAAATAAATCCTGAACCGACACAGGTATCCCAACTTTAAATATGTAAGCTATAACATCTTTATCTATCATGAAATCTGTCGGTGTAAGTTTTATGCCAATATCCCTTTTTAGCAGCACAATCAGTGCCACTATAACACTGATTGTCTGGGATATCACGGTTCCAAGTGCGGCACCCGCTGCCCCCATATCAAGCTGTCCAATCAGGACAACATCTATCAGAACATTAAACACACATGCGACAGCAACAAAATACATCGGACTTTTCGAGTCCCCCAAGCCTCTTAAAATACAGCTTATAATATTGTATGCCGTAATAAACGGAATTCCTGCAAAGCAAATCATAAGATATGTTTTCGTCTGACCAACCGCCTTGTCAGGTGTTGACATCAAGGTCACGATTCCGTCCGAACAAAGGAGCAGCACTCCCGTCATTATGATGGATACAAGCAAGAATATTGTCACCGTGTTGCCGATTGCCCTGGCGGCACGTTTTTCATTTCCCGCACCGACAGACTGGCTAATCATAACAGTTGAACCCATGGCAAGCCCTACAATGACAAGCGTAACCATGTGCATGACCTGACTTCCTACGGATACCGCTGAGCTGCTGTCCGCACCATTGTATTGCCCTACAATAAATAAATCCGCCAATCCGTAAAATGTCTGCAGAAAGCTTGACAGAAGATACGGCAATGAAAATAATATAAGATTTTTCAGTACACTCCCTTTTGTAAGATTCGACTGCATACTGCCTCTCCTAATTTTAAAACAATGAAATGGGCGATTGCAAAACTAAGTTTTAATAATAAGACGTTTCGCAATTGTCAATTATTATAGTATAACACAAAATTGGCAAATAGGCTTGAAAACCTTGTAAATTATGCGATAATGTGTGTTAATACAAGCTCCTTGGAGGTATTATGGACGAATTGCAAATATTAAAGGCGCATATTTTGGACCTTGCCAAAAAAGCATACAGACAAAATATATATACATACACAGGCTTTTTGAATACCAGCGAACTGGCGGTTCTTTACTCTCTTGGCAGTGAGCTTGACGGCATTGATTTTGAAGCAAATGGCGGGTACGAAATGGCAGAGCGTCAGATGGTCCGCTTTGGCTCACCTGCAATGTTCGGATATGACGAGCCATGGCGGCTGACAATATTAAAAGCAACACCACTGGTAGAAAAGTTTGCCGACACATTATCCCATAGGGATTTTCTTGGTGCCCTTATGAATCTTGGCATAGAGCGGAGTGTCCTTGGCGACGTTATCATAAAAGAAAACAGGGATGCCTTTATTATTTGCCAGAACAGCATGGCAGAATATATAACCGAAAACCTTACAAAGGTAAAGCATACAAGCATACAGTGTCTTCCCGTCAACAGTGAGGAGGACTTAAATGCCCTGAAACCAACGCTTATTGATATTGACATTACCGTTGCCGCTCCACGCTTTGATGCCGTTGTCGCAGGTGCAATCCGATGCTCACGGAAGGAAGCCCATGCCATGTTTATTACAGGCAAGGTAACCTTAAACGGGATGCCATGTGAACGAAACAGCATGGCTCTGAAGGAGGGAGATATATTTTCCATCCGGGGATATGGCAAATTCCAATACGCAGGCTGCGGACATGAAACACGAAAGGGAAGGATTTATGTCCACTTAAAGCAATACAAGTAAGGCATCTGCATAAAGATTGTGTATAAATATAATTTCTAAGTTTACAATAATAAACATATTATGTTAGAATAACAAGAGTGGGGTCAGCCCTGCGGAAAGGAGCAGAATATGATTAGCAAATATATATCCGAACACGGAACATTAAAAGAAACACCGGAAAACATCAACGGAATGTGGATTAACCTCACTGCTCCCACCCAAGAGGAAACCCTTGAAATTTCAAAGCAGTATGACATTGACCTTACCGATGTAAGGGCAGCACTTGATGAGGAGGAGTCATCACGTGTCGATGTAAATGATAATTATGTACTGATTATCTTTGATATTCCAACCGTGGAAATCAGACACAATCAGGAGGCATATACAACAATCCCCCTCGGCATCATATGGACCGAGGAAGCAATCATTACTGTCTGCTCCGCCGAGACACCTGTACTGAAGCATTTCCTGACCAATTCCATCCGTGATTTCACGACAAAAAAACAGGTCAGATTTACGTATCAGATTTTGTATAGGACAAACACACTTTATCAGTCCTATCTTCGCATTATTGACAGACGCAGGCTTGAGATGGAGGAGTGCATGGGCGGTGCCACTGAGGATGCCGACATCATAAACCTCCACGAAATGGAATCCAACCTTGTATACTTTGATACATCCCTGCGTGCCAACCGTCTGATTGTTGACAGACTGACCAGATACAGCGGTGTCAAAAAGTTTCCGGAGGACCAGGAGCTTTTGGATGACCTCATCATCGAAAATCAACAGGCAATCGAAATGACCCAGATTTACCGTGATATTTTAAAGGGTACCAGAGAGCTGATGACTACAATTATCAACAACCGCCTTAACAACATAATGAAATATCTTGCAAGTATTACCATTGTTATGGCTATCCCTACCATCATATCCGGTCTGTTCGGTATGAATGTAGATGGCAGATGGATGCCTTTTTCTACTACCCCTTACGGCTTCGGTATTATTTGTGGAATTACTGCACTTATATGTGCCATTGTTCTTGTTGTGTTGCGGAAGCGGAAGATGCTGTAGTCACTCCTGATGCAGCACTCGGTTTCCACTTCCCCTGCCCTAATGCACGACAAAACCCAAGTGCCAAGGATTCATCGTCTTCAATAATGAATACTATTTTTGATAATCTTCGAATCCATTAATTTCACAAAAAAATCACTTGTAAATATTACACGCATGTATTAGTATATTTTAAAGCATTGTATTCTATTTTACATTGTGGCTTAGCCAATCTTTGACTAATCTGTTATCAAATAAACTTCGATGCTTTATTTCACAATTAGGCAGCGGAGTGCTGTTTGAGAATAAAATTTGGATTGAAAGGTTAGCCTACGCCAAAATACATGCACAGATTCAAAGAGTGTAAACGCACTTTATTCAGAAGTTTAAAGCAGTCTTGTATATATTGACTTTCGATACAAAATGTATTTGTTCAAAAATCTTCTCTGTCTGATGTAATTACTGTCAAGGGAGGAAATTGAATGAACAAAAACGAAAACAAAAAGAGAACTGCCAAAAACTTTGAGGAACTGGAACTAAAGGATGATTTCATGTTTGGGGTTATTATGAGAGAACCCAAGTACTGCAAGCCGTTTCTGGAAACAATACTTGGCATAAGCATATCCGACATAGAATATCCGAGAACACAGGCAATCATAGCCCTTGCGGCAGATGCAAAGTCTGTCCGTTTGGATGTTTATGTTGAAGATGACAAAAGTACGGTATATAATATAGAAATGCAGGTATCCGTAAATAAAAATCTGCCAAAGCGTTCAAGATATTATCAGGGAATGATAGACCTTAACGTACTGGAAAAAGGTGAGGACTACCAAGACTTAAAACGGAGCTTTGTCATTTTTATCTGCACCTTCGATTTATTCGGCAAGGGCAGGCATATTTACACATTTGAAAACCGATGTTTACAGGATTACGAAATCGGTCTTGGCGATGAGACGACAAAAGTCATATTAAACACAAAAGGAACCATGGACGATGTAACACCTGAAATGAAACGATTGCTTGATTACATAGACGGGCAGGCGGCATCGGATGAATTTACAAAAGAACTGGAAACGGCAGTCAAATCCGTTAGAAGCAATGAGAAATGGAGGCTGGAATATATGACGTTAGAAATGCATTATCAGGAAAAATACGAAGAAGGCGTAGAGGATGGTATTGAGCAGGGTTTAGAGCAAGGTATCAAACAGTGTGCAGAACAGTTAGCCATAAAAATGCTGAAAGCTGATAAATTGTCTATTGCGGAAATTTCCGAATACTCGGGGCTTACCATCGAACAGATAACAGGACTAAAAGCTGAAATTTCTAAATAATAGTATTTACAAATACAAACAATAAGGCAGGCGATTTTCCGCCTGCCCGTTTTTCATTACTTATATTTTACGTTTTTCCCTACACCTTTACTCTTTAACAGCTTCTTGTATGCAGCTTTTTTGCTCTTTGGAACCTTGATAGCAGCCTTGGCATTGATTCCCTTGAACGCATTGGAACCGATATTTGAGCTTTTCAGCTTGGTTGTCTTTATTGTAATGCTCTTTAGCTTCTTACAGCCATAGAATGCCTGCTTGCCTATTTTCTTTACGTTTTTAGGTATTGTAACACTTGTTAAAGCCGTACACTTGCTAAATGCACCATTACCTATCTCAGTTACATTTGTCCCGATTGTAACTTTTTTAAGCTTCTTATTTCCTTTAAAAGCATTGGTTCCTATTGCTGTCACTTTATAAGTTGTCTTTCCCAGCTTCACCGTTGCAGGAACCTTGATTGACGTTGCCTTTGAGCTTGCCTTCATATAAGTCACTGTGTTTTTTCCCGTAACCTTGTATGTAACACCTGATACTTTACACTTATCTCCCTGTTCAGGTTCTCTGATGCGGAAGCTGCATGTTGTGCTTGCCTCGTCATACAAACCCGTTTCTGCAACTGTAGCCTTCAGGTAATATGTTCCCTGATACACTGGTTTTTTCGTTGTATATGGTCCTGACGGGTTTTGTGCATATGTATATGTGACCTTACCTTTTCCTGTATTCCCATACAGTTTAGGCACGGATGCTTTTTGTCCATATTTATAATCAGACATCGTTACAGCCAATGTTTTCAATTTTTTCTTTGTGTTTGCAGCAGTAGCCGTAAATACCTCGGGCTTTATCTCCGCAGCAACGCAGCTTATCCCCGCATAGCTTTCTGTATATGTGCCTGATGGATTTGCAGATATTTTTATTGAACCTTCTCCCAGTGGTGCATTGGATTTGCAATAGAAAGTTATAGTACAGACATTACCTGTTTTTGTTGTCTTTTCCGTACCTGTCCATATAATTTTAATTTCATTTGTTTTGGAAATATCTATATTGTCATTTTTCTCTCCTGCACCGAATACTTCCGAATACTCCACACTTACAGGTACAAAACGCTCCTTATCGTAAACGACATTCAGTTCCATTCCCATAATACCGCAATTTTTGCTAAGAACTATAGGTACAACAAGATTTTCTCCCCGACGGACATTTTTTACTTCCGTACTTATTACAGGCTTATCATAAACCTTTACCTCCACTTGTGTACTTACTGTTTTTCCTGCCTGAGAATACTGAATCATTACCTGCTTCGTTCCTGCAGTTGTAAAATCATACTTGACATCATAACCGTCTGAAATTATGTTTACATTTCCATCACTATATTCTACCGTAAGCCTCATTCCACGTGTATCAAAGCTATCTCCAACACAATATTCCAATACCTTAGGGTTACTTAATACTTCTATGCTCACAGGTGCTGCCTCTGCCGCATAAACATTTGCACCTGAAAATATTGCTGCAACAATGATAGACAGCATCAATATGTTGGAAATTATTGTTTTTTTCATACTGCATCCTACCTCCTATTACTTTCTGACTTTTCGTTTTCTGCAAAGCAACACTGCAATAATTACGACTAAAAGCACAACCGTAACAAAACATATCACAACAATCAGCAAGCTCTTATTTTTCGGTAATTCCTTCTCTTTTTGGGCATCACCCCTGCTTGCTATGTCATGGTTTTTTATGCTTACAACATCGTCATTTGTTATCGTAATTTGCTCAGATATTTTTTCAAAATTAAGATTATTCACTGATATAATATCAACTCCATAATCCTGTACCAATGTTTCCCTTACATCGCTCCAAAACTGTTCTTCCTGTTCGCCGGAAAGCTTTGACAAGGAATCAATGTTATACCCTGTCATCGTTATTACAACCGCATCCTTTATTATGTCCTCACCAATATCATTTATGGACAGATTGGAATTAAAATCTGCGGCTGCATGAAAAGAATATTCCTTTTCGTCCTCATTTGACATTACTGCTTTCACATCCGGAGGTATATCCTCTATTTTCCCACTGTTTGTATTATGTTTTGTCCCCGCCACAATATTGTCACAATTTAACGCAACGTCCTCCCATGCCTCATTAAATGTATCCGCAACACTATAACTTACCTTAATTTCAATATTATCAGCATTTTCATCTATCACCGTAACGCCTATATACAGAATGGTTCCGTCAATCGTCACATCTTCCGTGGAATACCAAATAACATCTATTTTGCCTGCAGCCTCACTATCCTTTCCATAATTAAAGCTGCCCGCTTCCGTAACCAGCCCTTTCGAAACTGAATCTATTTGCAGTATACTGCTGTCATATTCCAAGGAGATTCGAAACCCCATAATACCTTTATTTTCTGTTATGTATAACGGTATAAGGCATTGCGTTTCATTTAACCACTGTATAGCTTCCCCCGCTGTTGATACCCTATAAGCATCAACAGCGTAGGAGGTTATGTACACATTTCGAAGCAATGCAGCTATACATACAAGTGTTATGAGTATTATCTTATTTTTTCGAATCATAACTCCTCTTTTCCAACAAGGTATCTTGCAAGCATTGCCGCATCACGGTTATTTACATTACCGTCACCATTAACATCCATTGCACGAAGCTTGGCAGCATCCGCCTGCTCTTTTCCAAGCAGACACCTTGCTATTCCTGATACATCCTTTCCGTTTATAATTCCATCACCATTGTAATCTCCTAAAATTATAACCGTTATCATATCAAGAATATTTCCGTCTCCGTCCAACATACGTATAATCGTATTTGTTCCGACATTCGCATTATCTTCAAGCTTGACATTATCACAATCGTAAAACTCCAAGCTGTCCGTATCAATGTTCTTTCTGACATCAGAAACCTTATTCTTTCCAATCTCTATGTTTCTTAAAAACGCTTCATCAAGGTCATACTTAGAATTTCTAAAGAGACAAATGGAATTGTTTGGATTTCCTGTCACAGTAATTACACATTGTGCAGTTTCCCCGGATGATTTAAGCTTTGCAGTTATTGTTGTACTACCCTTTTTGAGTGCTGTTACATTTCCCTGTGAATCTACAACTGCAACGCTCTCATCTGTACTCATCCACTCTTCCGTCTCATCATTACATACTGTTCCGTCACTGGCATAAGTCACTTTTGGCGTAACCTTAAAAATTGTATCTTCCATAATTGAATATTCATTTCTAGGGAACGAAATCACGGCATACTCAGCTTCCTCGATATATTTTGCCTTCACAGTTATATCCTTCACAACACAGTATGCGTCATCCTCACTATCCCATCCGACAAAATGATAACCGCTTTTTTCAGGTGCCACAGTGTCGTCTGCTGAATTTCCATAGGATACTTTGCCTGTCTTAATTACATCTCCATTTTCATCTAAATATGTAACATTAAATTGCTTTGCATCATACATGGCATATAATGTAAGTGAGCTTGTTATGGTTTCTGCCTGTTCCTGCCATGGCTCCGTACAGCCGCTGTCATAGAATATACCCTTCAACTCCACGTCATCATATTCTTCATTTACAAATTCCAACACATTCACCATCGTATTATCCTTGACAAAATCACGATATGACTGTACTTTGCTTTCATTGAAGAAATTGACTGCCTGTATGTTAATGATATGCATTGGTACATTTCCTGCGGTATTAATTGCATACCATTCTTCTCCCGCCGCACTGTCATTCATGCCAAGCTTTGTTGCATAAAATCGGAGTTTGCTTGTTTTGGAAATTGTAATTGCTCCATTGTATATTTTCACATTATCATTTTCACTGTCTGTCGGATCACTTCCATCCAATGTATAATAAATCAATGCATCTTCTGTTTGTGATGTAAGAGCAACCTTTTGTGAATTGTCAAATTCACCTGTCTGAACAGATGCCATCGGCATTGCAACCGTTTCATCAAATTCATAAATGGCACCTACAACCAAATTGCCTGTAATACAGCTAAGGTCAATATTTTCACCCCAGCTTAAAAAGTTCATATTGTCGAGTACCTCAGGAACGGTATTTTCTCTTTCTTCCTCATCAGGTGCTGTTACTCCTGGCGACATTGCCGCATCCCCATGCTCAACCTCCTGTTCCTCAACTATATTTCCTTCCCAGTCAACAAATGTTACGGTATATACAGGTTTCTTATAAACTGCTTCACATAACAGATTTTTGTCTACAACCGTGCCTTCAGAAATTGTCCAGCCTGTAAGCTCAAGACCCTCCGGCACATTTTCAACCTCAGGCAATGTTATGATATCGCCGTAGCTATACTCCTCATTTGCAAATGTCCGGTTTTCCCAATCTACAAATGAAACAACATACTTCTCCGGCTCATAATTTGCCTTTACGGTAAGGTTTGCATGAATATTTGTAACTCCCGTATCCCAACCTGTAAACCGGTATCCCGCTTTTTCCGGTGCATCAGGCACCGTAGCATTATGTCCTTCCTCCACCTTTTGCGAAGTGATTTCTTTCCCATCTGCATCAACAAAGCTTACAGTATATACAGGTTTTGGTGCTTCTATCGTTCCAACCTTCACATAATTTGATGTTCCTTTCACACCAAGAACTACCGTATAATCACCTGTTCCTTCATACGATTGTTCTTCACGTGGTATAAAGGAAATATTTAAGCCTCCGTCTGCCGCAATCTTTGTTGCACCGATATATTCAACATTATCCTCAGCAATTTGATTTACCTTATTTTTAAACACAATGACAACCGCATCCTTACCAGCAAGGCTCTTTGCCTCATCGGGAAGAACACATTTTGGATTCATCACTTCACCTGTTGTGGTCGCCGTCTTCGGGTCAATCTTAATGCGGTACTGTGTTTTTGTTTCTATAAGCTTCTTTGTGGTACCTGCTTTTATGGCAGTATCTCCTGTAATGGCAGTATCCTGCCAGCCTGACCAAGTATCATCAACCTTATAAAAGCTGTATGTATATGTAGTTGTTGCCGTACTGTAATAATAGCGGTATAACGGATCCGAATTAAGCTTACTCTGCATTTTGTTTCTCGTATCAGGTCCAACGATACCATCAACTGTAAGTCCATTTGCTCTTTGGAAATTCTTTACTGCAGCGGCAGTATTATAACCAAATATTCCATCAATATCTGTTCCGCATCCATATCTGTTCAGGACAGTCTGTATCCATCTTACCATGCTTCTATAACTGTCCCCACCTGTTGTGCTGACAGAAATATTGTATGTCGGAACCAAATACGGACTTGGATTGTATGTATATGATATCGCAGATGACCAGCATCTGTAATATGCCGCATTTGGTGCAGGTGCTGAGCTGCTTCTGCCCTGTCCATAATAATGGGAATCGTTGTTATCCTTTACGGATTTTTGCGTATTGTATAATGTCCATCCACTAATCGAATTTGTACTGGTGGATGTTGTGTAATTTACGTTCTTGTATCTGTACAAGGTTCTTGTCTGATACTCCGTGCCTGATGCAGGCTTCTTATCTGTCCATTCTCCGTATCCCTCAACAACAACAGGAACATCTACCATTTCCGCTAACGGCACTGCTGATTCATAATCATCCAGCACAAGAATACGAGCCTTGTCTGCAGCATTACTACAGGCAATATACATATCAGAAACTTCCTTTGTTCCCTCTGCTATAACATTGCCGTTATCGTCCGTTTCTGCTGCCGGAACACGAACGGTTCGTGTTTCTCCCTGTGCCACAAGCTTGCCTTCATCCGTAACCATGTATATCATTACACGGGCATTTTTTGTCTCTGCAGAATGGTTCTTAATCGTAAAATGTAAATAATACATTTCTTCCGCATAATTTGCCGTACATGCATCTTTTCCTACTGAAACAGCCATAGGAAGCTCACTGTCCGCCCACTCATAAACAGGATAAATCGTCATATCTGATTTAACATTATTCGTCGATTCACTCCAGCCCTTAAAGGAATAGCCTTCAGGTATGTCAAGTGCATCGTTTGCGGGTGCGGACGCATTTTCTCCATGGTATACCTTCTGTGCAGTTCCTATCACCTTTCCATTTGTCTCTTTAAAGGTAACCGTATACTGATTTTTTGTGTATGTTGCCTTAACCGTTCCGTTGTCCTTAACATTTTGATATGTTCCACTCCAGCCTGCAAATGAATACCCCTCTTTTTCAGGTGCCTGCGGTGCTGTCGCACTTCCGTTCCAATCAACCTTTTGAACACTGATTACGGTATCATCGTCATTTACAAATGTTATGGTTCTCTTATCATGTACATTTACCGTACAGGTAGCAGTTTTTCCGTTATGGGTTTTGGCAGTTATCTGTGCCGTTCCTTCCCTTACTCCTGTAATTGTGCCATTGCTTACTGTGGCAACCCCGCTGTTTGAGCTGCTCCATGTTACATTCTTGTTTGTAGCATTTGACGGTTCTACCTTTGCTGAAAGCTGTTGCTTACCGCCTGTTGTAAGGTTTAATGTTCCACTGCTGATAGAAACGGAGGACGGATTTACAACCTGCCTTTTCTGCCATTCCGACTGCATTTTATTTCTCGTGTCAGGTCCGACGATTCCGTCAACCGCCAATCCAAATTTACTTTGGAAGCTTCGAACTGCATTGTATGTATTTGTTCCGAAAATTCCATCTTCCGATAGTCCTGCTCCCATGAGGTAATTCAGCATTTGCTGAACCCATCTCACATCGGAGCCTGAGCTGTTTCTGCTGAGATTACGGGTTGGCACGGCTGTTCCTGATGATACCGTAGAATATGTACTCTTATCCTTATTAATCCAAGTATCAACATTAGGCATGGTTCCGTTAGACGGATAACTAATTTCCCCAAACCCCATAAGATATGGATAGGTCTTATAATTATCTATACTACGGTGATGGACACCTTCACTATATGTATTACCAATTGTTGTATTACCCTCTATGGTAACTATGCTGTTTCCACTAACTTTTACAACAAGCCCCACATGGTCAGCGTACTGACTTCCACCATCCCACTCATATAACACATAATCTCCCGGTTTAGGGGTATAACCTGAATTTCTGGCATGGTACTTATTTTTATTTCTGAACCATGCTTCAAGTCCATCATATCCACTACCATCATTATGCTTCATACTCGTCCAAAGCGGATTCCCACATCCTGAAGAATAATTAGGATAAAGGGATTTATCTATGCCTGCCTGCTGCATGCACCATAAAACATACGCTGCACACCAATCATTGTTTGTTCCATATTTAGTTCTATCGTTTAAGGAAATCTCCTGCAAAGCAACTGTAAGCAGTCTTCCTCTTGTTCCTGATTCTGCCGGTTTTGCCTGATTTGAATTTAATAAATCCAACCTTACAACATAAACAGCACCTGCTCCCATCTTCCAAAGAGAATAGTCTTTTCTATTACTTGTATGTGCAGAAACTAGTGGATTTCCATTATCATATCCCGTACAAATTCCTGCATGGTCAATATCATTAGGGTTTGTCTTGGACAAATCCTCTGTTCCCCATACATAAAATATCGGGTCTCCTATTTTCACCTGTGATGCAGACGGATTTTTAACAATGAGATTTTTGTATTCCGCTTTTCCTTTAAACCATTCGTACAAATAATCTGCCCGATTCCAGCTTTGGGAATATTTATACCAAGTTGAATCTGTTTGCAATCCACCTGCCACTAAGCATTGCGAAACAAAATTTGCACAGTCATTCCCAGAATAAATAGGATATGCTTTGTTATATGAACCCGTATCGTCTTTGCCGCTATCGTTTGTATACTTATGGGCATACTCAATCGCTGCTTGTGCATTATATGTTCCTGCCGCTTTTGCATCCTTCACCCCAAACATCGTCGGTGGTGCAAGTGTCACAAGCATCACTGCAGTAAGTGCCATGCTGACGAAACGTTTTAAGCTCCTGCTTAAACCATGTTGTCGTTTTTTAGATTTTTGCTTTTTATCCATCTTGCTACCTCCTTACTTATACCTCGCATTCTTCCCTGCACCTTTCCTCTTTAACAGCTTCTTATATGCAGCTTTTTTACTCCTTGGAACCTTGATGGTTGCCTTGGCATTGATTCCCTTGAATGCATTGGAACCGACATTGGAGCTTTTCAGCTTGGTTGTCTTTATTGTAATGTTCTTTAGCTTCTTACAGCCATAGAATGCCTGCTTGCCTATCCTCTTTACTTTCGATGGAATTGCGACAGCAGTAAGAGCAGTACACTTATAAAATGCCTTATTACCTATCTTTATCAGATTTTTGTTAAGTGTCACCGTCTTAAGCTTTTTGCATCCACTAAATGCTTCACTTCCAACCGATGTAATGTTTTTCCCAAAGGTAACTGCGGTAATACCCGTCTTATTTCTGAATGCCCCTTTGTATATAGCTGTTACCTTAAATGTTTTGCCCTTATATGTAACCGTTGCAGGTATGGTTACTTTGCCTGATGTTGCGGTTGTCTTTATTAGTGAAACAGTCTGCTTGCCTGTAATCTTATACTTTGCCTTTGATTTGGCGTCCTTGAAGGTTTCACCAACCTTAGGTACAGTAACCGTTATAGCTGGTTTTTGCGGTGTCGGTTCCTTCGGCGTTTCTGTACTGATTTTTACCGGTAATACTTCTTCTTTTGTCTCACCACATACCGAACAAACATATAACTTACTTCCAGTTTCTGTTGTAGTCGGATTTTTTGTTACCGTTCCTTGATTCCACGTATGTACACCCGTTGCAGAATTTTTCAGAGTAACCGTATTTAATTTTCTGCATGTTGCACATGTTGCTGTTGCTGTACCGTCATTTATACATGTTGCATCATTATTGTAACTATAATTTGTGTAAGTATGTCCAAGTGCCTGTACATTTTCGGTATATGTACTTCCGCATCCCTTACATGTATATAAGTTACTTCCTGCCTTATCACATGTCGCCTGTGATACAACCTGCTTTGTCCATGTATGTGTATGGCTTTCTACTGCATCAGATATTATTGTTACAGTTTTGTCTCCACCCAGCTTTGGATTATTTCCGGATGGATGGTTTATCGCATATAAATATATAGGCTGACTGCCAGTCTTTTTAACCGAAATCGTAGTTTCAAATCCATGATTTCCACTTATCCCATACATTTTATTTGCATCCGACCTAAGTAGATTTGTATGTAATATAATTTCTTCCGTACCAGCTTCTCCCTGTAAACCACCTATGCAAATCTTGACATCTATGGATTTCGATGGTTCATCCGGGTCAAAAGCCCAACCCGCAACTTTTATTTTTTGCGGTTCCGTTGATTCCGCCAAATCAAAATGTCCTATCGGCGGTATATTTACATTTACCTGATCTAACCTTACAACATAAACAGCACCTGCTCCCATTTTCCATGAAGAAAAATTTTTTCTATTACTTGAATGTGCAGAAACAAGCGGGTTACCGTTGCTGTCATATCCCGTACAAATTCCTGCATGGTCAATATCATTGGGATTTGTCTTGGACAAATCCTCTGTTCCCCATACATAAAATATCGGGTCTCCTATTTTCACCTGTGATGCAGACGGATTTTTAACAATGAGATTTTTGTATTCCGCTTTTCCTTTAAACCATTCGTACAAATAATCTGCCCGATTCCAGCTTTGGGAATATTTATACCACGTTGAATCTGTTTGCAAACCACCTGCCACTAAGCATTGTGAAACAAAATTTGCACAGTCATTTCCTGCGTAATAGGAATAAGCTTTGTTATATGAACCTGTATCATCCGTGCCACTTGCATCTGTATACTGCAAAGCATAATTAGCAGCTGCCTGTGCATTATATGTTCCTGCCGCTTTGACATCCAACACCCCAAATATCGTTGGTGGTGCAAGTGTAACAAGCATTACTGCGGTAAGCACAAGACTAATGATGCGTTTTAGTTCTCGTGCCATTCCGCTTTGTTTTTTTATGTACTTTCTTTTCACATCCATAGCTCTTCCCTCCATTTTTACTTTATTTTCACTTTCTTTACCGTGCTCCATGCGGAATAATATTTAATACCGCCTACCCTTTTGCATGCCCGCATTCTCACATAATAATATTTTCTGCTTTTTAGCTTCGTAATTGCATACTTCGATTTGCTTTTTGATACCTGCTTTGTCTTTGCTCCACTGAATTTTTTATTCGTGGAATACTGTATCTGGTATCCACTCAGTTTTTTATTTGTTTTCCACTTTAACGTAAGCTTGCCTTTTCCATTGCTTTTCACATACGTTGGCTTGACTAATGCAACATATGTCATTTTCCTTGTGTTTCCATTTTTACCCGTCACGGAACCCATTGTAGGGATAACCTTGTAGCTGTATGTTCCGCCTGATTTTGCCGTTTTATCCACATAACTTCCTACCGAAGATGTAGCCGCAAGCTTTTTCCATGAGCCGCTTCCTGCCTTGCGGTAAACAATATAACCGGTTGCATTTTTTACCTTACCCCATGAAACCTTAATGCCTGAAGCTGTGTTCTTTACCGTGTCAATGTAAACAGGATTTAATTTTGCTGAAATGTTGAAGGTGTAGTTGCCTGTGTAATATGAGGTAAACCAGTCGCCATCACCGAACATCCCACTGAGGCTTACATAATATGTGCCTGGTGTCTCTATTTCAAATTCAAAGTCACTTTTAATTTTACCCAAAGCTTCATCCTTATCGAAATTTTTCTTATATGTTTGATTTCCCTTTGAATCATATAATTTCCATCCAATCCACTTCATGTCCGAATTTACATTAAACGTATAGCTTCCTGTTTTATTAATGGTAAATTTATAAAAATCATCATAATCATTTTTTGCTATCTGCCCTTTATAGCTCTTGCCTAATTCTATTTTGTTTGCTGATATCATATTGTTATTGGAGCCGCCCTGGCTTTCCGCAAAGCTCTCTCCTGCACTTTTGAACTCGTATTGAAAGCTGTAGTCGCCATTATACCGATCACTTGAACCACCTTTTTCAACACTGAAATAATAAGTTCCTTTTGTCAAATCCAGCACTTTTTCATAGGTACTTTTTCCCATAACATCACTAAAAGTGCTAAATTTATAATCAAGCTGTGAGCCTTCATTATCATACAAATAATAGCACACACTCATTTCCGCACTTGCATTGATAGACAATCTACCCGCAGACGTAAGCGTTATCTTATAAAAATCCGTTTTGTTACTATTATCCAGTGTCCCATAATACCAATTATTGGCATATATCTGCGTTGCATTGGACATATTGTCGCCTGCTGCTTTGGCATCACCCACCGGTGCTTCTGCAACAATCATAATTACTGTCAATAAAA
Organism: Bacteroides sp.; assembly: GCA_023666705.1. Classification (GTDB taxonomy): domain Bacteria; phylum Bacillota; class Clostridia; order Lachnospirales; family Lachnospiraceae; genus Coprococcus_C. The sequence goes on along the minus strand of JAMPBO010000002.1, from coordinate 122,773 downwards.
ATGCCAGTATTTTCCCTTTGAGCTTCATTTTTTTCACATCCATTTTTTCTTTCATAATAATCCTTCTCCTCTACTTATTTTTTTCTATGTAAATTTTTCTGCTCCAATACTCCCTATACTTTTTCCGCACCGCCTTTTCGTATGTTCTGCCTAACGGAATTTTCATGTTATTGCTAAGTTCAATAATATTTTTCCGTATCCCTGTTACTTTATTAAAATTCACAATATAGCCGCCATGAACCCTTATCATATTATCCCTGAAGTTTTTCATAATCTCGACAAGTGACTGATAACAGGTATATTTGTGTTCTTCCGTAACTACATTTATTTTGCGGTCTTCCCGCTCAATATAAAGGATTTCTTTTTTATCTATAAATACCGTGTGTCCATCGCACACCAAAGGCATCACATCCCTGTGTGCATTATCATCCAACTCCAGCAATGCCTTATTAATAGCAACAGGCAACATTTTTTCTACTTCCTGTTTCCACACATAATAACAATGTCTTGTTTCATATACCCTTAATGAGTACTCAATATGGCTCGAAAAAAATATTATTTCACACGGCGGAAAAGAACGGTTTATCATATTTGCCAAATCGATTCCATTGTAAGTTATACTTTTGAAATAAATTTCAAGCACCAGTATGTCGCAATGAAACAGCTCTTCTTCAATGTCTATCAGAAGTTCCTCAGGGTCATACTCTTTTACTCTTAGCTCACCATTATGTATGTTGGTTTTAATCGCCTGTGTTGCCTTACCAATATCTTTTTTATTGTCATCACAAATTCCTAAAAGCATGGTACAATCTCTCTTTAGCATATTATCCTTTTGATGTTACCATAAATTTTGCCCGATAAAACCGACCGTGCATTTCTTACAACATATCTTGCAAATTACGCATATGTTGACACGCGGGTATCATTTTTGCGGAACAAATTTCAGGCTCAGCTGCAAAATAAACGTTGCGGTTTATAAATATGGTTTACTTTTGAAAATTCACGTTTTATTTCATGCCATATTCTTATACCACAATATGGCTCCTTAAACGCGAATTTGTCCTAAACGCATGGAATTTTGTCCTGAACAAAATTTTTTTCGTTGTTTTTACTAAAAATTCCTACTAAAAACAAGGTCTGATTTGTTGATTTCATTGAAAGAAATTTTCTATGAAAATAAAAAACGCCCCTGCAAATAAATGCAGAGGCGAATGCAAATATACATGTGCCAACCTTACTTTCATCTACACTCCATATCTTTGTAACAACCAGTTCGGTCTGAAAGGACGCATCAAATTCCAGTATCCGCCACCTAAAAATCCATACTCTTCTATCGTTTCAAAACGCACCTGCATGCTCCTCACATCCTCAAACCAAACCTCATGGGATACTCCCCCAGATACATAATTAAAAAATGGTGACTGTGCAACATCGTCATACCGGATAACCGCACCATTTTCTGCAGCAATTTCCACCGCCTGTATATTTCCGATGCTGGTTGCCCTTGTCACACCCTGAACATGCGGCAACGGCCAATCGTAGCCATAGTTTGGCAGACCCATGTAAATTTTATTTGCAGGAATTCGAGAAACACCATAATCCAATACCCGTCTCACACTTGGAATTGGTGCAACTGCCTGTGGCGTACTGTAAGTATAACCCCATTCATACGTCATAAGCAGCACCTGATTTGCAGCAGTGCCAAGCCCTGCATAATCCACTCCCTCATATAAAAGTCCCTGCTGGTCATCCGATACTTTAGGCGGCAATGCTATTGTAACATAAAAACCATTTGCATTCATTTCCGCTGTCAACCGCTGAATAAATGCGACATATGCATCTTTATCTGTCGCAAGCACATATTCGAAATCCACGTCAATTCCCACATATCGTTTCTGCCGCATAACCGTCAGCAGGTTTTGAATTATTCTTTGCTGAACCTCTATATTTTGAAGCAATGCATTTACCAGTTGATTATTAAATGTACCACCCTCAGAAAATGGTGTTAAAACTAACACGGGTTCTACCCCAAACTCCTCGGCAGTCCGAATCAGTCTTTCATCATCAATGGCAATTAGCTCCCCACTTGTGGTAAATCCATAGGAAAAAATATAGAGTGCCTGCATGTACAACAAACACTCTCTTAAAACTTCTTCCCTGATATAGGGGTAGGCATAACCGAAATACCGTTTACCGTTATTTTGAACCTGACTACCATTCCTTGGCAAAATATAAAGAGCCTGCCCCACAACCAACGGCTGCCCCTCGGCAATCTGGTTATTGTATGCAAGCTCCTGCGGTGTGGTATTATATGTACGTGCAATGCTATACAGCGTATCCCCATAATTTACTACATAAATCATATCGTGCTCCTTAAGGGCATGTTAATATAATATATGCATGAAACACATTATTTACATCCGAAACCGAAAAAATATCTACCGGTTCCGCCCCCCCCGCTTTCCATTCTTATCCCTTTATTCCCGGAAACCACACTCCTAGTTCCCGCTCACAACCTCTTTCACAGCCACATCTAAATTCTCAAACACATTGATTACATTGCCAAACTGCTCTGCCATCTTACCATCGTCTCCCGATGCAAGAGCCTCACTCAGTGCGGTAATCGTTTTGTTAAAGCTTTCCTTATCAACCCTTGTTGTTCCCTCATTTAAAATGTCCATGGTTGCATTCACAACCTGAATTTCCCAATTAAGGGCATCAATGACTGTCTTTAAAAGCTTATCCGTATCGTCTAACCGCTTTCCTGAAAGCTCATTTACAAGTGCTTTCATGTTGCCAATTAAACGTCCATTAAACTCCTGCAATACCTTTAAAGCCTCAATCTGTTCATTTCTGTTGTTTTCCATGATTATCCTCCTGATTTTTTATAGGTAGTGTCAAGTCTAATGCCTAAAAATTGCCGCAACCCAAGTAAATTCAAAGGTTTCAGTCTCTCGGTGCCTTTACCCCCTCTTTCTACCTCTTAGTGACCAGTTATTTTGCTTCCAAATTTCTGTCAAGCCCGGACTAAAAGCTCGTTAATTTCAGGCTTGACAGAGATTTGCGGAGCATAAATATAATGGTCTAAGAGGTTGGAAAGAGGAACGATTTTTTCATAAATCACTTTACACTACCTTTTTATACTATAACTTAACCAACTTCTGCAAACACAACATCTGCTTTCAATAAAGTGTCGTTGGCATTCATCTTCTTACATTTTACTGTCAAGGGACTTCCCTGCTTCTATATGCTTAAACTCAGGCAGGTATGCTTCCAGAAGTCTGACCACATCATCCTTAGATGCTTTGTCGCCTGAAAATACACCTGCTAAAAATACATTCATTAAATCTGAATAAAGCTTTTCGATTTTTTGGCTGTCAGGAGCTTCTTTTCCCACCACAACTCCCAATGAGCAAAATCTGTCCATATCGACGGATTCCTCATCCGTAAAAAATTCCTCATATGGCTTTTCTCCCGATGTATCGGACACGGAAAAATGTACAGGGTATAACCTGCTGCCTGACTTTAACTCCACCGCCTTTTCTATCGCTTCCTCATCCGAATTACATTTAAGCACCTCAAAGCCATGCTCCTGCAAAAGCTTTTCCGCAATCACATCAAAGGTCATCATCTGCTCATCCTTAAGCTTTGGAAAAAATATCTCCCTGTTGCTTCCCAGCATACAGGCAAGCATACAGATTTGCCCACTTTCCTCCAGCGAGACAAAATACCGTCTTACATCATACGGTGCACTTAGCGGCTGCAGCTTGGAAATACGTGCCAAAAAACCTGCAGGCAAAGAGCCATTTGAAAATGCGACATTTGCAAAACGTGCCGTCTTAACCGGGAACCTGTCAGAATAGCTAAAAATAACATCCTCCATAATCCGCTTGCTCGCACCCATGATATTGACGGGATTTGCCGCCTTGTCAGTAGATACGCAGAAATATTCCTCAGGCGGAAACTCCGACAATAACTCAAGGAGCTTTACTATATTCAGAACATTATTTCGCAGCATTGCTTCAATAGAATAAATGTCCTTTTCAGAACGGACATGCTTATGGGCGGAAAAATTTGCAACAATATCAAAGCCGCCACGTGACCGAAACATTTTCTCAAATACGGCAGATGCAAAATCCATTGGATATGGTATGTAATCTTCAGGAACGAACATTCCCTTAATCGACCGTAAATCTCTTGTAAGCTCTGCCAGACCATTTTCATTGATATCAACCACAATCATTGTGCGTGGTTTAAACGGCAAAACAGCCTTAACAAACGAGCTTCCAATGCTTCCTGCCCCTCCGATCACAAGCACGGACTTACCCTCTATTTTTTTTGAAAGCTCACTTTTATTTGCCTGAATATCCGCTTCAAATAAGCTTGTCTCCCGCTTGATGACATTTTCAGCAACAAACTGGCTTAGGTCAAACATTCCGCAGTGCCTCCTTTGTTATCTTAAATATACGTGATATGGAATTATTTTATCATTTCATGGTTCTTTTATCAATGAGAAGTTAGATTGTGGATTTTTTGTTATAGATTTCATGTTGAAAAATAAGGGCACATGTTCCCTAAATTGTCAATACAGGAGAAACATCGCTATGCCGGCTCGACATAGCGATGTTATTTTTCTTTATTTCATGTATAATTCAAGCATCTGTCACCCCATATACTCTTGTATTTTTTAATCATCATAATGTCCACGGCAGGACAAAATTTCTAACACACCGTTTTTAACCCGATAGACAAATCTATTGGCTTCATCAATCCGTCTGCTCCAAAAACCACTCAACTCGCCTTTCAGCGGTTCAGGCTTTCCAATTCCCTCAAATGGGTTTCGTTCCGTATCCTTTAAAAGTACATTGATTCGTTTTAGTGTTTTTTTATCCTGCGACTGCCAATATAGATAATCCTCCCATGCTTCTTCAAACCAGATTTTTTTCATTCGCCATCCTCCAAAAGAGGCTCATGCTCTACTCCCTTGCCAGAATCAAGTGCTGCAATTCCCCTCCGCAAATGTGCCATATTGCTCTCAGAATAGAATGAATCTGCTACGATTTCAAAAGGAATCCTATGTTCACGGCTTACTTTTTTTGCAAAAATAGTAAATGCGGTTGTCATGGACAATCCCATATCCTCACACACTTGCTCCATATTCTTTTTAAGTTCCGCATCCATACGAAAATTTACATTTACTGCCTGTGCCATTTCTATCACGCTCCTTCCTAAAACTATTATATGCGTTTGTAATGAAATAATCAATATTTTTCATTACAATTCAATGCAATTTCATTCTGCCTTTCCAAGCCAAACAAAAAATTTACCACCCACACAACCCATCCATAAAGACAAAAATATTGCCCGTAGCCAACAGGAAAATCAAGCCAAAAACGGCATAACCGCATCAAGCATCTGCCTGACACGGACATCATATGTATGCTGCCCAAGCACCTTTTTTTGTCCGTTTGCCGCAATCTCCATCCGTTCCTCATCGTGCGTGAGATAATAATCTATCTTATTTAACAGATCAGGGATACTTTCATATACAACGATATCCTTGTCAATCGTAAAATAATCAGGTATTTCCGTCTGATAATTTGCTATCAAAAAGCCCCCTGCACACATAATTTCAAAGAGTCGTAGGGTCATGCCTGATTTGAAGGTTTTGCTTGCAATCTCCAAATTCACCTTGCTGCACTTATATATTTTCGGAAGCATGGTGTTTGAGTCTGCAATGCCACGATTATTAATATGTGGCAGCATTGACGTATCACTTGTGGTATACAAATCCGTGTTAAACTGTCTGCTTACTGCATCCAATGTTGCAATACGGTCAAGCATTGTACTCCTGTACCCAAAGTAATAGTCTGCGATTACACTTCGTGCATCATCCAAGTAATCAGGCGGCACCTGCCACTCCATATGCTTTTTAAATTCCTCTATAAATTGCTCGTCAAGCGACTCCTCCATAAAGTTGTAGCCATATACGTTTAGCTGGGCATGAATAATCCCATCAACATACCCCATGAGGTACGGCGGCAAGGTCTCACTGATTCTCTGATGTGTGCCTTTTTCAGAGTAAAGCGAACCCACAAATGAAACGTCACAGCCATATGTTTCATAATCCTCAGCAAATACGACATTGTTTGCGAAACGTACAGGGTCGCATGCCCCCGGAAGATAGTAAATATTTGCATGCGGATATATATTTTTGAATCTATCCGCATGCACCTTGTCAAAGAAAAATGTATGGTTATGGGGGTCCCCAAATGTATTAGAATATAAGGAATAGCATGGGCAGTCGCAAAGCCATGATAAATATGGAATATCAAGCAATTTACATGCCCTTGAAATGATGGGAATAAAATTGATAGTCAAAACAAAATCCACATGTTCATGGGATTTCACAAAACTCACGAGATTTTTCAGATAATCCGTATCATAATCCTTTTCAACAAATTCCCGCTCAAAGGGTATCACCTCATGCCCAAGACGTCTGAATGCCTCGGTAAATTTGTCCTCCATCATATTGCCCCAATAACAGAATATCAGCTTCATAATAGTTACCTCATATCGTGTTTAAATGCTTTTATTTGTTCATAATCTGCTTTAGATTCCTTCGTACAATTTAAAGCTGTATAAAATTATTTTGAAAACAGATTAAATTGTTGCCCTTTTCATTATAGCTTCTCTACGACTTGCTTACATCATTCGTTTTCTTAACTTTATCCTCTTTTAACATAAAAATGTCAAATTGTACCATTTCCTCGTCATTCCTAAAATAACCTTCCAATTCTGACACAGGATGTATTGTTTCTGCTTCATCCTCCATTATAATATATGATGTATATAAATCCTTCACAGCCTCCATAAACTTACTCTCCGCACCATTTTTGCGTAGGAAACCAGGTGTAAATTCCAAAATAACAGGTACATCAATCTGACTTAAAGTTTTTCTCGCACCATTTAAAAAAGCGCCCTCAAAGCCTTCTGTATCAACCCATATATATTTAATTTCATGTATATCAATGTTATTTTCTTCTATATAATCATCAAATGGGATTGCTTCAACAGTAGCAGCATTGTCCGCACCTGTATCATCGACTTCATGCAGGGAAGTCCCGCCAGGGTTATATGAAACATAAGAAACCTGATACTTACTATGTATATCTGATACTCCCAAAGGAACCATCATCACCTCAGAATCGTCTATATCATTCAAAAGCATATTTGTTTTTAACATCTTAAAATTTTCTTTTGATGGTTCAAATGCTAATATTTTAACATTTGCATCAATTTTCTTTTTGAAATATATGCACGTAGTTCCTATATTGGCTCCGATATCGCAAAATATGCCTTGCTTCTTCTCTTCAAGAGCATAAAACCTTCGTGCCAAACTATAAAACTGACGCATTGTATCATTTGCCCAATTTTCACCTGAAACATACATATTGAGCATGATAGATGTATCATGGGCATCTCCAATATATGAAAGCCCCTCCACTGTACAAGTTAAATATTTATTTGTTTGTCTTTGGTTAAAAACGTCAAAATATCTTGTGACAGATTTATCAAAGATACCGTACGAATCCACATTTTTGTATAAATTCTCTAAGGTTTCATACGGAGCTTCCACATCAAAATATAAAACCTTCCCCAAATCCAACTTTAACAAATTAACCATTTTTTCTATCTGACTATGGCAATTTGCCTCAAAAATCAAATAGTAATCAACATTCGGGATATCTCCCATTTTTTGAATTTCCACATGATAATCTGACTCCTTATTATTAACCTCCGCAATGATAGTAACATTATTAAGATTAAGATACCTATTTATTGTATCCCTTCCCAGCCTTATACTGTCCCATATACATATATTATATTTCATATATAAATCCTCCTCGCATTATCAAATTTGCTTGCTACGCAGGAATGCTCCTATATGCTTCATATCCTTGCTACACATTTAAATACAATCAATACATCCCCAAATCATACAAGTGAAAGTATTCATATTGATGACAGTTCATATATAATGCCGCCTCCGACCCGCCACAATTCCGTGCAAGCAGACAATAATACAATAGAGCTTAAATATTCCATTCCTCTGACATAATTTAATTCTTCGCTTCCGGCAAAGATATCGCCAATCCAGACATCACTTTGCCTCTCAGTACATAAATTATAATATTGCTCATCATAATAATGTCTTTGGTTCGTTAATATTTTCCCTGGAAAATTTTTTTCAAAATAATCCACGATACGTTTTTCTTCCGATGCAAGATAGATGTAATCACATTTCAACTCCACCAATTTCTTTCTTGCATCTTCTACTACAACATCCAAATACTGCATTGTTTCATTTTTATCCATGATTCGTCTCCTTTATATTTTTTCAGCACAAACCAAATACTGTAAAATATCAAAATATTGTCGTTCTGCTACCCCTGGAATATTAAGCAACATATCAAAAAACTCCTTAAAGTCATCTGTGGTAAGACCGTTACAGTAAGTTCCGCTAATTCCCACCATACGGTACCCAGCCCTCTGTAACATGTTTACAATTTCCGAATATGTAAAAAACCTCAAGTGTGTTTTATCGCGAATGCCCGAATCTTCATATGTAAAAAATCCGTGCAGTAACTGATAGATATTTTCCGCGTTCATTACATTTGGAATACTGGCAAGCACGCATCCGTTATGCTTTAAATACTTTTTCATAATCTTTAAAACTTCTTCTGGATATTTAAGGTGCTCTAATACATCACCAAAAATAATATAATCAAAAAAGTCTTCCTCAAATGGCAATATAGCTTCCTCCACATCTGCACAAATAATGTCAAAATTTGCACTTCCAAGCCTTGCAACATTTTCAACCAGCTCAACTCCATACACGCATGCATTTGGATATTTATACTTAATTGCTCCGAGTGTTGCCCCCAAACCACACCCTACCTCTAATACACGGATTTTTGCATTCTCATCCTCTGCTATCAAGGATATCAAATCCATTCTGCTATTTGCATAATAAGCAGGATTTATTCCCCATTTTTTCTTAAGTATTGTTTCGCTTTCCTGCATTTTTTCCGCATCTATTACCCACTGTTTCTCCCTGCAAAATATAAAACTGTTCCAACAAAGTACATTACGGTATCCATGTGATAACATCCTCATACCCATATCAATGTCTTCATATAGTGTTAAATTTTCATCCAAACCATTTTCCCAAACCATATTTAAAACCTTACGTTTGATTAACATTGCAAAGCCATCCAACATCGGTCTGTATTCACACAAATCACCAGGCAAATTATTTTTTTCACAATACTCTATATACTCCGACATTTGTGTGAACTTACTCTCTATCATTTGTTTTTGGATTGAATGATTTGTTGCACTTCCTGCCGCCCCATTTTTATCTGAGGCATATAGACCAAGCCTTAATGTAAACATCGCATTTGGCATCATAACAGCATCTGCACTCAATAACATGATGTCAGTATTCTCAAGTGCTGCATTGATTCCCTGATTATATCCTACTGCATCCTTTACATTTTCATCATTACATATCAACGTTATATTTTCCTGTGACAAAAGCCATTCTCTGCTTCCGTCCGTTGATGCATTATCTACCACGATAATCTCATAGATATCTTCTTTACAAGTTTTCCTGATGCTACTAATGCAATCTTTTATAGCATCCATTTTATTATGGGATAAGATTACAAACGAAAACGCAGGCACATTGATATGATATTCGTCCGCAAATGCTTCTTTCATCTGGGAAATATAATCATAATCGGCTCTATTTCCATTTATACCACAAAAATACTCGGCATTTTCATAACACAAATACGCTTGATTAATATTACGTTTTGCATAGTAATTACCAAGCAGCATATACAACTCATAATTTTTATAATTATACCGCAATCCTTTTGTAACAAATGAAACTACCATTTCATCGTCTCCAAAATGCTCATTTACCGTTGCTGCCAAAATCGCAAGCGTGTCATTAAATTCTTTTTTCTCCAGCTTCTGCAACACCTCTTCCGCCGCTTTTTCCCATTCATTTTCGTTAATTAATTGTATTATGCTTTCCATAGTTCCTCCCTATCATTGAACATCATCCCATTCCGAACCGGCTTTCAGGAAATGGATTGGTACATCCCTTATAACTTGCATATCTTCAAAATTTCATTGATTCGGTGTTGGTATGTGTGATAATTACATACCTTCCTATAACCATGTGCCAGTATTTTTATCCGCTCATCCTCGTGATTCAGATAATACTCTGCCTTATCGTTCAAGTCCTCTATGGAATTAAAAGACACATAATCCACACCATCAATAAATATTCCGTCCATATCCTTTTGCTTATTTGACATCAGGAATCCTCCGCTTCCCATAACATCAAATACCCGTAATGGAATTCCCGTGAATATACTTCTAAGGGAAATATTAAGATTAATTTTACTGTTGAAAAACACCTTTGGCATTTCCTCCATATAGTCTACACCATTCTGCACATCAACCTCTGGAATAAGTCCCACAGGCTTTTCATAGGTATAAATACGGGTGTTAAATTTTTGTGCCAAAGCGTTTAATGCCATCGTTCTGTCCATTTGGGTAATCGCTCTTGCAAAGCAAATGGATGTATAGTAAATATCGTCCGTCAGGAGGCACTTGCTTCTCGCATCAGCAGCATCAACATTTGGTATTTTGGCATAATCCAAATCTTTAAGCTCATCAAACCAAGTGGTTCCGCCATACCAATTTCCGGCAGTTTTTTGTATAATAGTATCAACCATTTGACGCTCATTGTCCTCAAGATACATCTTCATCGCATTATATCCGTTGACAGACTCATCACAATAAAGCTTTCCCAAAAGCGAAATATCGCACCTGTATCTGTTATCTACGTCAGACAAATCCATTTCACTAATCCTGTCATGGTTTACCGCCAAAGGCAACAGGTATACATGCTCCACACCTATCCCCTTTATATATTGAAACTCTGTGCTGTCAAAAACAAATATCCTGTTACATGAAAGCTTGATTGCCTCAGAATAAAGCGTAGGCTGCCAACTGTCATACATCCACGAAACATACAAAAGTCCCAAAGCGTCACACACATACGAAGCCGACGGAACATAATTATAGGATATCACAAAATCATACGGTTCTTCTTTTTTTGCACTCAAAACAGCTTCTGTAATTTTGTTTCTACACACTTCATCATCAATTACATAAGAGCACTCATAATTATCAATCATATCAACCTGATGCCCTGCCATAATAAGTGACATTGCCAAGTCAGGGGTCATAAGTCCCCTGTTAAACAGATATAATATTTTCATCGGCATATTTCCTTATAATTTTTTACATGATTCAAACAAATTTATTATAAACTGCACCTTAATGTTTTGCAACACATAGCATTTAAGGAAATACATTTATTTTTGTTGTCCATATAGTATCTCCACCAGCTAAAATATTGCGTAAAACAGTCCTGCTATGTTATACTGTACATGTTAAAATAACGGTTTCCCATTAACAGATTAAAGGAGGCAGTCCTTGATGAAAAAGATAAGTGTTGTTGTACCCTGTTATAATGTATCCGAATATTTAGACCAATGTATGGAACATCTTTTGAACCAAACCATAGGACTTGAAAATATAGAAATAATACTTGTAGATGATGCATCTACAGATAACGGTGCAACCTTGCAAGTACTGAAACGCTATGAACAACAATTTCCTGATACAATTATTTTAATCCCCTTAGAACAAAATGTACGACAGGGTGGTGCCAGAAACATAGGTATTTCTTATGCCAGCGGCGAATATTTGATGTTCTGCGATGCAGACGACTGGCTTGCATATCAGGCTATGGAAATACTATATAATATAGCAAAGGAAAAAGATGCTGATGTAGTGGAGCATCCCTATAAAATGGTGTACGACACATCTGATTCAGGAGAATACATACAACAAGGAAACGGCAGTTATCTCCGGATAATGGATCCAGAAAATATAAAGAGACATTACCTGATAGCAGATATGGAAAATTTCACATTAGGCTGTTGGAATAAATTATACCGCATGTCATTAATCAAAGACAATGATATACAGTTTGCCCCACATTTAATATGTGAAGAACCCTCTTTTACTTTGCCTGTTCGTTTATACGAAAAAAAACATGTTTACGTAGATGCCGTTTTACATTATTATCTCCAAAGACCAACCAACACTGTCAACTCCGACTGGAATATACACAAATTTGACAATCTTCAGGTATGGCTGATCCTGATTGAAGATGTAGCAGACAGGGGATTCATGAAAACATATTCTGATGAACTGGAATTCATGTTTTTTTATTGGGGATTTTGCCTGACCATTGAAATAATCATTAAAAAAGGACTTATTCTTACTTTTGACGAATTACAGCTTTTAAAAAATACACTTTTAGAGTCTTTCCCAAATATACGGTTAAATCCATATATTGCAAAAAACACATCTGAATTGGACAGCATTTACATCAAAATTCTCGATACACCGCTTACAGAAGAGCTTGTCAAGAATTTTAATGTAGCTTTACAAACTTATTTATTTGAAAAGGAGTAGTCTATGAAAACAACCGCAATTGGAGTAATTAAAAATGCTGCTGATGTTATTGAGGCAACTGTACGTGGAAACAGCTGGTTAATTGACCAGTTTGTTTTCTTAGATAATATGAGTACAGACCGCACAGTCGAAATACTGAACTCATTGCAAGAAGAAGGATTTAATATTGAAATTATAAACGATACTGAAATACAACACGCACAGGCTAAGAAAATGGACAATCTGTGTGCCTACGTGTATGAAAAATATCCTTCTGATTTCATTATCTTGCTTGATGACGATGAAATCTTTATTCCCGCAAACGAAACCATAACCATGGATGCTGCAAAAGCTTCTCTCGCCTCCTTAAGCAGGGATTCCCTTTATTATGTTACGTGGCGTGTATATTTTCCAACAGATTATGACAACAAAAATGAACGAAATGTTGCAAAAAGACAGACGTTCTGCTTTTCTGACGCAATCAGCACACACAGCAAGGTAATGATTCCGTCAGCACTAACACAGGAAGAGGGCTTTCATGTGTTCGATGGAAATCATGCAGCAATCTTTTCTAAAGAACACGGAAATTTTCACTTTCCTGATTTAAGGCTTGCCCATTTTCCGATACGAAGTGAGGAACAGATCAAATCCAAAGCACTGATTGGATACACGAACCTTCTGACCATCCCGGACAGATATGAGGTCAATGGGTTCCATTGGGGTGTTATTTATGAACAGGTGAAAAACGGAGCTCCCCTGACCACAGATTTGCTTCAAACATTGGCAACACTTTATTTAATGACAGATGCAGAAATAGAGGTTATCAAAAACCCTGTCAATCTCCCAGACGAATATTTACAGCTCAAATATACGCATAATAGCGAAGTCAATGCACTGAAAAATTATTGCCACAACGTGGAGGCTCTTGCAGCTAAGTATACAGAGCTTTTAAAACAGGTAAAAGACAGTAAAACAGATTAAAAAAGACAGTCCAAGCCGCAATTCAGGCAATAATATATGGAGGAAAACCGAATGAACGAATTTAAGTTTGAAATAAAGAACCGTTCCTATGACAATGACTATATATGCTATGATGATATATTACGCCAAAGCAAATTATTTCCAATATATACAATCGGCAGGGGAAGCCGTGTAAACAGCCTTTTTATTACGGCAGATATGACAAATAATCTTCCATATCTTTTACAAATTGGCAGATATACTTCCATTGGTTCAAATGTACATATAATCATTGAACCTGCTTCCAATTACAAGTGTCCGTCCCAAAACCTGACAAATGACTCAAAACAGGAAAAATCCTCAGATCATGTAAGACAAAACCGACAGGTCATAATCATGAATGACTGCTGCATAGAATCCCATGTAATCATTTCAACCGGGGTAACAATCGGCAACGGTGCACTTGTCAGATGCGGCTCTGTTGTAACAAATGATGTGCCAAGCTATGCCATTGTAGCAGGAAATCCTGCAAAGGTCATCGGTTGGCGGTTTTCAAATGAGGAAACCGAGGTATTTAATTTTATCCAATGGTGGAATTGGAGTGCCGAAAAGATTACAGGAAAGACCAAGCTTCTTTGCAGTAATGCTGACAGCTTTTTACGGTTGTGCACATCTTCGGCAACAGAGGAAATCCGCAGGCTTACACCAATTGACATACCCCCGGTACATAAGGAAAATACAGGCGAAGAAAAAATATATTTATTGATTCCTGACTTTGAGCAGGATTATCCGATATGGGAAAACGTGATCGATGCTTTTGCAAAATCATATTCCGATACCAATTACGAGCTTCTCATATATGTACCCGAAGATGAAAATACGGAAAACCGGCTTGCCAAGCTTCAGGATGTTTTTTCAAATTACGAATCATATAATTGTTATATCAATCTCTATGTTGGTTCAATAGCCGACATGCGTCCTTTATTTGCACAGGTAAATGCATATATAACAACCCATAGCAATGAAAATATGACTTATATGGATATGGCAACACTGTTCGGCATAGAAATAATATCAGGCTTTGGAAGCCCTATTTTTGATGAATTGCAAACAGGAACTGTGGCTTTAGATAACGCAGATTGTCAGGCACACTCTGAGATATATGCCGAAAAGAGTGTATTTGAAAATGCAATGACACAAATAGCAGACCGAATCAATCAGATTTTGACAGACCAATATATTATGGATTGTACGGTTAATAACCTGAAATATGAAATCAGTGACTTTAAGGACGGCATGTTCCCTACAATCGAGCCGTTTGACATTACCATAGAAAAGATTATCAATGAGAAAAAATCTTTGTGCCGTTTTGGTGACGGCGAATTTGACATGATTGCCAAGCGTTACAGACAGCAGTTTCAATCCGTAAACGAAAAGCTTGCCAAACGTCTCAAAGAGGTTTTACAAACAAAGGATGAACGTATTTTAATCGGTATTGCGGATAATTATGGAGACCTGTCAAAATACAACAATCAAGGCAAAGCCGAAATCAGAACTTATCTGAACGAGGAAATCCGTCAGGAGCATTATGCCCTACTGGATATGGACCATACATACTGCAATACATATCTGACCAGACCATATGCCATGTGGGCAGATAATATGACAGACGCACCAAGGAAACGCTTTGCCGATTTACGCCGGATATGGGATAAGCAAAAGCTTCTCATCATTGAGGGCGAACAGACACGTATGGGCATTGGAAATGATTTATTTGACAATGCACTTGATATTAAGCGTATTCTTGCTCCTGCCGAAAATGCCTTTGATAAATACGATGACCTGCTGGCATTTGCACTCCAATGTGACAAAGACAGACTGGTGCTCATCTCCCTTGGCATGACGGCAACTGTGCTCGCCTACGACTTAACCATGTCAGGCTTCCAGGCACTCGACATCGGTCACATTGACATGGAGTACGAATGGATGAACAAGGGCACAGGCGGCAGAACTCAGGTAGCAGGCAAATATAACAACGAGGTAGCAGGCGGAAATATCGTTGCTGAGCTTTCTGACCCTGTTTATGAGAGTCAGATTATTGCCAAAATCGTGTAAATAATATTTATAATTTATAACGCATATACCACATAATCGCAGGACCAGATTAAGCCCGGTTTTCCATCATACCTTAAATACAGCTTATAATCATCCCTCATATCTGTAATCAGTTTCGGAATCTCAAAAATATCCTCCGGATTATGGTATGCAGATATGAGCAGCTTTGGTTTTTCATTCACGATATGATTTCTTGCACCACAAAGAGCCGCCTTTTCCGCACCCTCTATATCCATTTTTATACAAGTAACAGGCTCATCAATATCATCATCCAAGGTTACAAGCTCCACAGGACAGTTCCCCTCCCTTGTGATACTGTTACCCGAATCCACATTGTCCTCTATATAAATTGTCTCATTTTTGTCACCTACACCTTTGTTTTTCAATATGACTTTATCTACTCCTGACAAGTTTGTCGCCAACAGCTTGTAAATTTCCGGTGTAAGCTCATAGCAATATATTCTTTTATATTCACCATATGTATTTATAAAATCCACCGCAGAATCTCCCGAATATGCCCCACAATCAACAAGCACCTCACCGGAACTGCACTCCAACAAATCCAAGTCATAATATTCCGGGAAAATACCTTCCTGTAAACGCCATAATCTATCCATATCAAACGAAAACCAATAGTTTATAATTTCATTTAACGTTACCTTGGAACGCCAATCACTCAAATTATCATATAACCATTTGTAATCTTCCACTCTGCTGCACATAACATCCACATACTGCTTAATTAAAGAGTAATCCTTTTCCCTATAATCCAAGTTTGCTCTCATAAACGGGAAGCCTTTTTGCATATCTACAAAGTGTTCCTTTATCTCAACAGGCAAGCTCTCAAAGTGTGCTACAATTTTTTCATAAATTATCTCAGAATCAACATATTTAAAAAAAACATATATTTCCGCAAATTGCTTATTTGCAAAATTTGTGGCACTGAGTTTTTGAAACTCATCCCACAGCCTTAAGATATGTTCCGTCTCACTTTGAAATTCCTTCATACCTGCATCTGTTGTACAATCATGTGGCACCTGAAACTTAAGCGTCGGATTATGAAACACAATTGTATTTACCTGTTGCATCAGGGTCTGGATTTTCTCTATATCCTGCACAGATAATCCCTCTCTACTTACCAAATCATGAATCATGTTGCTTACCTTGAATAAATTAATTTTCATCTTTTAAATTCTCCTCTCAGCAAATTTGCACATGTTACTATAACCATAAAAAACCAACGCACTCCAATTACATCGACTAACAGTTTCAGTTAAGATAATATTCCCGCTTAAGCTTATCCAGTTCTTCATAATAATGAACCATATTCACAAACCCCTCATCATGCAGACACCATGGCAGCTTCACATTTGGTATTACTACATCATAGCCCGCTCTGCGAAACTCAATACTTTGGGACATATCATACATATCCCATTTATCAAACAAGTCCTCACGCCACGGTATATCATATTGTGTAACCATCAACATTCCATCAACAACCTGTACACTCTCATATTCAGCGGACATTTCTCCAAATTTGCATAAACTCGTTCCATAAGCATTTGCACTATAAGTTTTACCAGTTTCCTTCCAAAATCCCAAAACCTGATCCATGGCAAACCCACATACCTTAGCAAATCCTACAGCTCCTATCATTCCCACGTCAGGATTTTCAAATATATCTAATATATCATATATGAAATACGGATTTACGAT
Organism: Bacteroides sp.; assembly: GCA_023666705.1. Classification (GTDB taxonomy): domain Bacteria; phylum Bacillota; class Clostridia; order Lachnospirales; family Lachnospiraceae; genus Coprococcus_C. Next base: position 105,367 of record JAMPBO010000002.1, on the reverse strand, counting down.
AAACACATCCTGATGCAGATACACCTTATATTTTGCGTCCGATGCATTCATTCCTTCATTGTATCCGCCCGTCATGCTTTTTGCATCCTGTATTGTCAGAATCTCTACTTCACAGCCGTAGGGCACCTCAAGCTTATTTATAAAATACAATGCCTCCTGCATATAAACATCATTATTAACACACAGAATAAATGCCACCTTTTTTCCTGCATGACGATTTAATTCCCTGTCAGTTCTCTCATAACAGTTATCAGCAATCATCTTGCGAAGCTCTTTCAGGCATGGTTCCGCCAAATAGGATAACATTTGTGCAGAAATTTTGTTACTTTTCAAATATCCAACAAGAGCTTCATCGCTTTTAAAAAATTCCAGCTCCCAAAGCAAAAACCTGACCTGATTCATAACATCTATAATATCCTGGAGACTATTACCATGGTCGAAAACAGTAACTGCCTCCCCAGTCGCCTGCTCCCTGTAATATATGTTTACAGCCTGAATCAGATACGACATCTCTGTTCTTCCCCTGAAAACCGCAAGGGGAATTTTGCCTGTTGCAATCATTTCCTCCTCGGACATACCTTCCGTTCCTTCGAACATTTCACAAATTTTTTCGTAGGCATCCGGAGTGCCTTCTTTAATCAGTGCATCAACACGGCTTATGTATCGTTTTTCTGCTTCCAAATATCTTTTGTTCCATTCCGAAACTGCCTGCTTCTGCCGCTTTGCATGGTTGATTGCCTTAGGTTCTTCAATTCCCGCAATCAGCTCATTTATTTTTTCGTGAAACTCTTTCACTGCCGTATGGAATTCATATTGTTGCACGCTTTGACGGCATATGTCAGAAGCTGGCAAAGCCTTTTTCCCCTCATTGATATCCTTTATCATACATGCCAGACTTTCATAATCGCCAAACGGATACATATACCCATTTTCTCCGTCACATATCAACTCTTTGACGCCGCTTACCGGAGTCGTAAGAACCGGCAGCCCATTTGCCAACGCTTCAATTGCCACTAACGGAAATCCCTCAGCGTCAGAGGACATTATAACAACATCTGCTTTTTGTGCAATATGCCACGGCTCCTGCTGCCATCCATACCATGTTATATTATTTGCAACGCCCAGCTCCAAAGCAAGCATTTTCATACTGTCAGCATATGTATCCGAATCAGCTCCTATAATAAAAAGCTCATATGCCGTTCCCAATTTTTCCAATGCTTTTATTATTAGATCCAATCGCTTTTCCGGACTGATACGCCCAACATAACACAGCTTATAAACATTATCTGCTGTTGTCCTCACCTTACACGAATATTTTTTTATATCTACAGGATTATGAACCCTGCACACAAAAGCATCCGGAATATTCCCTTTTATTTCGTCATATATCTTCTCGCTTATCGCTATATGCCCGTCAGCCATCTTAAGGTCTTCAAATCCGCCAAATTTCGAACGCTCATAATTAATAATTGGTGCATGATGCAACCATGAAATAATAGTTACATCCGTGCAGTCCAATTCCGACACAGCTTTTTTTCCTACACGGCTCATTAATGGCCATGCCGTAGCAAGAATCGTATCAGGAACATATGTATTTTGGAGAAATTCTTTATAAGCATTTATCATATCTCTGCCCGTGCTTACATCTCTTTCATCTATGAGATGATAAAACGGTATTTCATCATCTGCCCATGATTCCCCCTCCCATATAACCTGAACAATACGAACCATGATACCCTGCTGTTGTAAATATGGTATCGTATTGTTTACTACATTTTCCACTCCGCCTTTCTCGGCAACAGCGATTAATATATCCAGCCTCACACAATTCCTCCCTTTAAAATTTCTAAATATCGCTGCATCTTAGGCGATTGATCCTGAAGCAAATATGGATTCGTATCAATATCAGGAAAACACTTATGGATATCTTCCCGTATCCAATTAAGATTATCCTCACTATAAAAATGCTTGTCTGCAAGCATTCTGTCCACTGGCTCCATGAATGCTTTAACAAAATGTAACACCTGAAACTCTAATGTACAATCATTAAGAAGTTCCTCACTGATAACCCGCTTTGTTACCATACTCTGTACCTTTGGTGTATCCATATAATATGTTAGAATTTTATCTGAGAACATGGTTCCATTAGGATTATAATAATAGTAATAATATTGCTCAGGAATGTATATAATATTTGTCGCATACAACATACAAAGCTCTGAAAAATAAATATCCTCCATTGTTATATTTTCAGGAAAATATATCCCATTTTCTTCCAAAAACTCCTTACGGTAAAGCTTTCCCCACACTGCAGTCCGCCACCCATGCTCTAGGATATATCTGCGTTTTGCCTGCATGTCAAGCATATTTATATATTGTGCATCGGAACATATTAACCCACCCTTATCAGCTTCTGTATATACCTGCTTATAATCACACATTACAAAATCACAGGGAGACATTTGCATATAGTCAAGCATACATTTTAGGGCATCCGGATGTAATTCATCATCAACATCTAAAAATGTCATATACTCTGTTGTCGCATATGACATGCCAATATTTCTTGCTGTTCCCTGTCTGCCGTTCTTTTCACAATTAATCACAATGATATTTTCCTCATATTTCTTTTCATAGCCAAGTAATACATCCAAGGTGTTATCCGTGGATGCATCGTTTACAAATATCATTTCCATGTGTTCATAGCCAATTGTTTGTGCAAGCAGCGAATTAACACATCTGTCCAGATAAGGAACCGCATTGTAGCAGGGTACAATTATACTCAGGTATTTATTCATCTTTTGCCACTCTCCTTATGATAGTCCAAATTGCTCAATGTAAGCACTTTGGATTTGGTTTAATTCTTCCTGCGTTAAATCCACTTCAATTAATTGTGCAAGAATTTCATTTACTCCATTTTCTTTTATATATCTCTTATAATCAGGTATCCTTTTCCTGATTGTTGCAGTCATTTTTCTAAATACTTCAATCGGAACCTCTCCAAATCTTGTGAAAAATATAAACAGTGAATTAAAATAATACCTTTCTAAAAAACTCCTGATAATATATTCGCAATATGTATTATAAATATCCCTTTTCTTATACTCACAAAGCAACAGTTCTTCAACAGCCAGCCTGTCAAAATGCCATTTTGAATTATAGCTTCCTGTAGTGGACTGCTGGTGCACAAAGTAATAATGCATGACTTCATCCAAAACATATACACGATTTATATAAAATTTCAACAATTCACTCCAATAATTATCCTCATACATCACACCCTCAGGAAACCATATATCATAATTGAATATAATTTCCTTGCGGTATATGTTTGCCCAAATTCCATCCATATTCCAATTTTCTATCAGATTCCTTCTTGTTTCTGTACTATCTGCCATATAATAAATATCATGATACACCCCATCCGCTTTTAAGGGGCTTTTCGCATCATTCCCACACATAACTTTCATGGAATGGCATCCCGCAACATCAAGATTACATTCTACTGCCTTGTTATACAATTTTTCATACATCTCAGGGTGAATAAAATCATCCGCATCCAAAAATGCAATATAATCACAGCCCGCATATTTCATACCGATATTTCTTGCTGCTCCCTGTCTGCCGTTCTTTTCACAGTTAATCACAATGATATTTTCCTCATACTTCTTTTCATAACCGAGCAATACATCCAATGTGTTATCTGTGGAGGCATCATTGACAAATATCAGTTCCAGATGCTCATAACCGATTGTCTGTGCAAGCAATGAGTCTACACATCTGTTCAAATAAGAAACAGCATTATAACATGGGATAATTACGCTTATATATTTTTCCATAATTATATCATCCTCTTATATCCTTCAAATACTATTCTTTCATTCTCCGCTCATATTCACTGATTATGCTCACAAACTCATCCTTAGAGTTCATATAAACATCCGCTGTCTCCTTAGCAAGCCGTGCCTGTATATCATAAAACTCTTTATCCCCCTATCCGTCTCCAAAACTAATCTGCATAGTTCGTCCAATTTTAAAATCATTCATAAACTTTTGCTCTAAAATATTTTCCATGCACTCGTTCCCCTGTTGCCATTATATTTATTTGGACCATACCGCTTATATAGTTATATCTGACAAATATTCCTCAATCTGCCGTTCCATACACGTCGTCACATCATCGTTATTCAGATAACATACATTCCACGCAACAATTTTTTCCATCGCCTGTTTTACATTCCATACCGGCTTCCAGCCAAACGTGTTTCGTATTTTCGAGCAGTCAAGCTTTAAGAAATTTGATTCATGTGGTCCGCCCTCGTTGCGGTTTTCCCATACAGGCTTTGTTCCTGTCTGCCTGTCCCATTCCCCGCAAAATAAGGAGACAAGCTCCCCTGTTGTGTAACAGTCCTCATCGGAGGGACCCACATTATAGCAGCCCGCCAATGATTTTTCATCATATTGCTTTTTTGCTACCATGAGATATGCCACAACCGGTTCCAGCACGTGCTGATACGGGCGTGTGGAATATGGATTTCGCACGATTATATTTTTATTATTTTGTACTGCACGGACGCAGTCAGGAATAATTCTATCCACTGCAAAGTCCCCGCCACCTATGACATTGCCTGCCCTACAGGTAGAAACTGCAATATCACGCTCTGAGAAAAACGAGTTGATATAACTGCCTGTCACAAGCTCAGAACAGGATTTTGAATTGGAATATGGGTCATAGCCATTTAACTCATCGTCTTCCCTGTACCCCCAAGCCCACTCTCTGTTTTTGTACACCTTGTCCGTTGTCACATTTACAACCGAGCGGACGGATGGTGTCATTCGCACATTTTCCAGAACATTCACTGTCCCCATTATATTTGTCTCATATGTATAGACCGGATTCACATATGATTCCCTAACAATTGGCTGTGCCGCCATATGAATCACGATTTCAGGCTTGTGTTGTTCAAAAACTTCACGAAACAGCTCCTTGTCCCGCACATCACCCAAAACCGAAACCATACCGTCTGCAATATTGCACAAATCAAATATGGCTGGCTCCGTTGGTGCCTTTAATGCATAACCGACCACATTAGCCCCAAGCATCTGTAACAGCTTACACATCCATGCCCCTTTAAACCCTGTATGTCCCGTCACCAATACCGTTTTGTTTTTAAAAAAAATGCTCTCCATTCCTCATTCCTCACAATCCAATTGTATATCAATCTGTGTTACAGTTATTTATAAACCTGCTTTTATTGTATCTTCAAGCTCTTTCGTAGAAATATCATCGGGCAAAATGCCCTGTCTTATTTTTTGCTGCATTGCCAATGACACTTTTTCCTGAATCAGATTTTCCTGCTCCGTCTGATATGCTTTCGCCGGATTACTCAGTATATACTCACTAAAATCATTGAAAATATTCTCTTTTAATCTTTCTAAATATGCTTCAGCTTTATCCGAATATTTACGAAGCAGCTCCAAATGACTTTCATAAATTGACAGGCATACATCCGTCCATTTGTACACATTCATAAATTCTTTCGGCAAATAATAAAATCCCACTTTCAACAACAAATATGTTTTGTACATGCGTTCCAGCATCATTGATAAAAACATTTCCGTATCATCATAAAGTATACTGCAAAATTCAACTGCATCATTTTGCTGTTTAATTCTGTTTTCCAGCCTCATATATTTTAACATACCGATTTCTTCGTCTGTTCCACCCTCATTCCAAAGCTTAACATTAGAAAAACCTGCTTTCCCACCCTTCGTTACAATAGCAGCCATAACACATTGTGCATACCAATAGATAAATTCCAGTCCACTCATCTCATCATACGTTTCAAATATTTTATTTTCCCGCATATATCGAATATTATATGTTGCACCTGTAATATAGTTTGCGTTAATCGCATGAACATTTGCCTCAATTTCTGATAAGAAAATGCAGCTTTCCGAATCCCTGAAATTCGGTCCCACTCCACTGGTAGTCAAAAATCTTACATCCATGTTATTAAGCAGGAAATCCATATACTTCGGCAGCTCGTCTAAGCATAACAAGTCCTCATCACTGCATGTGACAGCAAACATCCCTCCTGCCATACCAAGTACAGTTCTGAAATTGCAGGCAAAGCCCTGATTGCTGTCAAATTCAAAATATTTCAGCCGGGAATCCTTGATTTCTTTAAGCTCGTCATAGCCCTCCGTCTTATCGGAGCCGTTATTTGACACAACAACCTCAATCTCAGCATCATAGGAAGAAGCCAGTATATGTTTCACGGCATTCAATGCCGACGTGCCCCTGTTCCATGTAGGAATACAGATGGACAGGAATATATTGCCTCGTTCCACCCCTACATTGCCAATTCTTTCTTTGTGTATTTCATCATAAAAATCCTTCCAATATTGTACATTATAGGCACATATTGCTTTCGGAAGATAACTTTCACTGTTTTTAAAATATGACTTTACTTCTTCCTCCGATTTGAAAAATATCGCATCCTCTAAATTTTGTTTGAAGAAAAGCGGCAGCTTACAAAAGGAAAGAAGCTCTGACTCCTCTCCGCCAAGCAGAACATAGATATTACTCCAGTTTCTTTGCGTCAGACATTTTATCATGTCTTCCATATCGCATCCATCTTCTATAAACAAGCTTTCAAAGCTTTTGCTTACGGGTTTTTTAATATCTGCCACGTCAATCAGACCTAAAAATTTTTCCTGTTTTTTATGCCAGATATAAAACGCATATTCTTCAACGGGTATAAAATCAATCATGGTGTCCTCACATTTAATGCCATACTGTTCAACACCCGCCAAATTATAATTATCCTGAAATTCCTGAATATTCGGCGTGACAAAGCAGCTATAAACATCCTGAATAATTTCAGGCTGCATATAGCCCTTCTCATATGCATAAACAAAACATGCAACCGCTTCCTCATAACGTCCTTCTTCAAAAAGGGCGATTCCCTGTTCATACCTTTCAACTGCATCGTTATTCATAAAACACCTCTATATTCCTAATTCCTTATCACACAAGCTTAGCCGTATCTATCAAATGCTTATTGTTCATATAATATTCTTTCAGCAAGGCGACTCCCTCATTTGGTTCTGTAAAGAATACATCTTTCACTTCCTGAAGCAGTCGTCTTCCGCTTGCAGTGTATGCTTCCTTTTTTCCTTCCTGTGCCACTACAATCTCAGGTGCACCGCCAAAACAATCCTTGACAATTTGTGCAAGTGCAAGCAATGTCACAGCCTCGTTTCGACTGTTTACAACATTATATCTGTGATACTTTGGCGTATTTTCTATAAACCAATCCGTTATCATGACTAAATCGTCAATATACAAATAAGAAAATAACGCATCCCTTTTCAATGTGACAGGCATATGATTCATTGCCCTGCAAATTGCATTTGAAATAAACCGTCTGTGCCACTCCTCGTATTTCCCATACACACCAAACACACAGAGGTCATATACTTTATCGGAATTTAGGGCATGTCTCGCCATAACGTATTTTGATAATCCGTATGCATCCTCAGGAATCACCATTCCGAATTGCTCCTCCGTAACAAAGTCAAGGCTTCTTGCTTTTCCGTACTCTGCACCCGAGCCAAAGTATATCAGCTTTCCATAATGCTCCGACATGTCTGCCAAGTTATAAAACATTTGCAAATTGCATTTAATAACCTCATACTCGTCTGTATGCTGCTTGGTATTATTGCAGTTTGCCGTGTGAATCACAGCATCCACCTTATGGTCTTTGAAAAATGCTTTCAGCTTCGTTTTATCTGAAAGATCCAGCTCATTATGTGACGGTGCATACAAAATATACTTATCACAAAGCTGTTCTTTCAGATTTTTTCCGATAAACCCTGATGCCCCCGTTATTAAAATACTTTTTTTCATTTCAGCTCCTAACTGTTTTTTACAGGCTCCACAATCATATTTTCCTCAAATTCCTCTCTGGACAAAAATGGAAACATGTCTTCAATCGGTGAGGAGACAAGTCTTCCGTCAGGAAGTGTACGTGAGCTTACCGTCGGTGCAACAAGCTGATCCCTGATTGATATCACCTCACATAAAACAGGCTCGTCATCCCCTAAAATTGTTTCTAATTGCTCATGCATGTCTGCAATCTTATCCATTTTATAATATTTGATTCCGTATGCATCCGCAAGCTTTGCCAAATCAGGAAAAGACACGCCTGATGTGTTATCCGTTCCGATAAAGCGTCCCTCAAAAAACTTATTCTGGGTCGCACGAATTGACAAATAGCCGTCATTATTCCACACGAACAGTTTAACCGGCAGCTTATTGTGCACAATCGTCTGAAGCTCCTGCAGGTTCATTTGAAAACTGCCGTCTCCCGTAATACCGATTGTCTGTCCGAAGCCACGTGCGGTTGATACACCTACCGTTGCAGGAACGGTAAAGCCCATCTCCGCCTGTGCCCCACTTGTAATATATCTCTGTGTCAGCTTTGATGTGCGGATTCCCTGTGCAGGAACATAAACTGCCGAGCCTGCATCCGTAACAACAACCGAATCATCATGAAGACACCTGGAAAGCTCCTCCACAAAAACATACATGTTAATGCCCTCAGAATCATCATAGTATTCTTTCAGACATACAGGATATTTTTCCTTCCATGCAAGGCATCTGTCCGCCCATGCGGAGTAATCCTTTACCGAAAGCTCCTCCGATGCAAGAAGCTTATCTATGACATTTTTTGCATCTGCCACAATGACAGAATCTACATGGACTGTATTTTTCATATGCTCATATCTGTCAATGTCAACCGCAATCACCTTTGCCTCACGGGCAAAATATTCATACTCCTGACCTGTACTGCTCACGCTTAATCTGCTTCCGATTGCAATAACCAAATCCGCATTCTGCACTGCAAAATTGCCGGCTCTTGTACCCTTATTTCCGATTCTTCCAATGTTATATCTGTCCATGGTCGGCATAACATCAAGCCCCATTCTTGAATACACGGTTGGTATTTTATATTTATGTACCAGTTCATTAAATGCATCGACTGCACCTGCAAGCCTGATACCATGTCCGCCTATAATAACCGGACGCTCCGCCTGCTGCAGGCTCTTAACTAAATCTTCGAGCTCCCACCCGGATATCTTTGTTTTTTCTTCCTTTAATTCATTTGGATTAAAATGCCGCAATGTGTTGACATCTATTTCCGCTGACTGTATATCCATCGGCACATCAATCCATACAGGTCCAGGTCTTCCCTGCCTTGCCAGATAAAATGCCTTTTCCAGATGGTACAGTACGTCATTCACATTTCTTATAATAACTGCATATTTTGTAATCGGTTTTACCAGTTCAACAATGTCAGCCTCCTGTACACCAACCTGCCTTATGGGAAGTCCTATATACCCCAGAGTCTCCTTTTGCTTACATTGTCCCGATACAAATATACAAGGCACATTGTCCTGCCATGCATTTAATACACCTGTCATTGTGTTCGTTCCGCCACAGCCTGTTGTAACATACGCACAACCCATTCCTCTATATTTCGCATAACCAACGGCTGCCATGGCAACTGCCTGTTCATGGTGACAGCAAATCTTTTTTAAATTCTGATTGCAGGCAAGTCCATCCGTAAGGTACATCAGTCCTCCTCCCGAAACCATAAACACATCCTCAATCCCCTGCTTATATATGTAATCCGCAATCAAATCACAAGCTCTCATAGTTCTCCTCCTTATAAACTGTCAACGAATGTCTTAATCCGTCTGACGCCTTCTACAATTTCATCCTCTGAGGTTGCATAGCAAAGTCTGATGTAGCCCTCTCCCGCTTCTCCGAAATCACGGCCTGAACATACCCCAACCTTAGCTTCCTCGAGCAGACGTTTTGTGAACTCCGCACTTGTCAGCCCTGTAGCTTTGATGTTTGGGAATACATAAAATGCCCCGCCTGGATTTAAACATTCTATTTTGTCTATTTCATTTAAACCCGAAACTAAAATGTCCCGCCTTCTCTTATACTCCGCCATCATTTGCTTTACCTGTGACTGGTCACCACGGATTGCCTCAATACCTGCCTGTTGGATAAAGCTTGGGACACAGGACGACGTTGTCTGTAACAAAAGTCCCATTTTCTCTATTACATCACTTGGCCCGATACCCACGCCAAGCCTCCATCCCGTCATGGCAAATGCCTTAGAAAAACCGTTTGCCAAAATCATGTAATCCTTACATTTATCCACAATTGACGGACTGAAAAATGAAGTCTCACCCCAGTTCATCCTCGAATAAATTTCATCCAGATACAAATAAACCTTATGCTCCAAAGCAATATTTGCAATCTCCTCAAGCTCCTCCTTACGCATAACCGCACCTGTTGGATTGTGCGGACTGTTTATTATAATCAGCCGTGTTTTTTCCGTGATTACCTGTTCCAAATCCCTTGGCTGCAGCCTGAATTCATTTTCCTCTTTAAGCGGAACACCTACCGCCTTAACCCCGCAAAAATTAAATACGGATAAATAGGTTGGAAAACATGGGTCCTGAACGATAACCTCATCCCCCGGATTTACCAGACAACGCACGGCATAATAAATCATAATATTTGCACCCGGGGTAACCAAAACCTGACTGATATCAGGCTGAAATCCTCTTGTAAACATATTATTCTCGGCAATCGCCTTGCGGAATTCATAATCACCCATCGAATCAGAGTAGTGGGTGTAGCCGTTCTCCAATGCATCCTCACAAGCCTTGATAACATTGGTCGGCGATGAAAAATCCGGGTCTCCGATTTCAAAGTGGACAATATGCTCTCCTGCCCGCTCCATCTCTTTTATTCTTGACAGGATTTTAAACATCGGCTGACCCTGAAGCAGCTCTGCTGCATTTGACAATCTGTAACTCACATCGATAACCCCCTTTTCAACATCAACCCATAACCGCTTCTTTTATAATCTTCGCCATATAATCCGTCATTTCATCCGTCATTCCCGGGTATACACCAATCCAAAAAGAATCTCTCATGATACGGTCTGTATTTGTCAATTCGCCTGCTATACGGTATCCTTTTCCCGTTTTTCTCATTTGGTCAAAGCAAGGATGCTTCACAAGATTTCCTGCAAACAGCATACGCGTCTGTATCCCCTTTCCCTCAAGGTAAGGAACCAGTACATTACGGTCCACGCCCTCCTTACATGTAATCAAAAATCCAAACCAGCTTGGGTCAGAATGTTCACATGCCTCAGGCAAAATCAGCTTATCCCCGCATCCCTTTAATGCATCCCTTAAGCGTGCAAAATTCTTTTTTCTTTTCTCAACGAAAGACGGGAACTTTTTAAGCTGTGCACATCCGACGGCAGCCTGCATATCTGTTGCCTTAAGGTTATAACCAAAATGGGAATAAACATACTTATGGTCATATCCTGAGGGCAGTTCGCCATACTTTCCGTCAAACCTGTGACCACACATATTGTCCTGACCCGGATTACATACACAATCCCTGCCCCAATCCCGAAAAGAACGGACACATTTATGGAGCAATGGATTATTTGTATAAACGGCACCGCCTTCTCCCATTGTCATATGGTGCGGCGGATAAAATGACGATGTACCGATATCTCCGATTGTTCCCGTATAACGGACCTCGCCGTCTATCTCATATGTTGTTCCAAGTGCATCACAATTATCCTCAATCAACCAAAGCCCATGCTTGTCACAAAATTCCCTGACCGCCTTTAGGTCAAATGGATTTCCAAGCGTATGTGCCGCCATCACAACCTTTGTCTTATCTGACAATGCCGTCTCAAGCATACCCACGTCCATATTATATTGTGGGATTGTAACATCAATAAAAACAGGAACCACGCCATATTGTATGGCAGGGGTAACCGTAGTCGGAAAGCCTGCTGCCACCGTAATCATTTCATCACCGGGCCGTACCTGCCTTTCACCCAAAAGCGGCGACGTAAGTGCCATGAAAGCAAGCAGATTTGCAGAGGAGCCTGAATTCACAAGCGAACAGTATTTCACGCCTAAATATTTGGAAAATTCTTTTTCAAATTCATTTGTGTATCTACCCGAGGTAAGCCAAAACTCTAATGCAGCGTCAACCAGATTGCACATTTCATCCGAATCATATACCCTTGAAGCATATGCAATTCTGTCTCCCGGCTCAAATGGCTTCCTTTGATTGTGAAATGTATCACAATACTCTTTTACCAAACTTAGTATTTCATCCTTTGCCTGTTGCTCTGTCTTGTCCTGAAACATACTTAATCCTCCCATTTCTTCCAAGGTGCCTGTTTTGTTTCCCATAAGTGCTCTAATATATCTTTTTCCCGTTTTGTGTCCATACACTGCCAGTAACCTTTATGTAAATAGGACATCAGTTCTCCTTCTTCCGCCAGACTTCTTAATGGTTCCTGCTCAAAAACCGTATCGTCACCCTCAATATAATCAAATATTTTTGGTTCTAAAACCATATATCCCGCATTGATCGGTGCCCCATCCGTCATGCTTTTCTCACGGAAGGAACGAACGGCATTATCTCCTCCGATATCGAGCACGCCCTTTTGCTGATTCATCATAACCGATGTAAGCGTTGCAATTTTTCCATGACTGTTATGAAAGGCAACCAGCTTAGAAATATCAACATCACACACACCGTCTCCATATGTCATAAGAAATGTTTCATTTTCCACATAGGGCTTAATCCGCTTTATACGTCCTCCTGTCATGGTATGTGGTCCCGTGTTCACAACCGTCACCTTCCACGGTTCTGATTTTTGGTCGTGAATCGTCATTTTATTTCCCTGCGTGAAATCAAAGGTCATGTCAGACGTATAAAGAAAATAATCCGCAAACCACTTCTTTATCATATGCTGCTTATATCCTGCACAGATTATAAATTCATGGAACCCATATACAGAATACTCCTTCATAATATGCCACAAAATGGGCATACCACCGATTTCAATCATAGGCTTTGGTTTATATTCCGATTCCTCGGATATTCTCGTTCCGAAACCACCCGCTAAAATTACGACCTTCATATTGCCCTCCTTTGTTTAATATTCACGTATCTTTCTGTTGGCAGACTTCCTTCTGTCTTTCTTTTTTAAAGTTCTGAACTTATCAAATATAATTATAGTGCATATATCACATAGTCACATGGCCATATACCACCTGGTTTTCCATCATATCTCAAATACAATTTATAATCGTCCCTCATATCTGTAACCATTTTCGGAATATCAAAAATATCCTCTGGAATGTGATATGCACAAATAAGTAATTTGGGTTTCTCATTTATTATGTGCCCTTTTGCACCCTCAAGTGCATCCTTCTCAGCACCCTCTATATCCATTTTAATACAAGTAACAGGCTCTTCGATATCATCATCCAAGGTTATAAGCTCCACGGGACAGTTCCCTTTTCTTGCAATACTGTTGCCTGCCTTAAACTCATTATCTTGTATATAAATTGTCTCGTTTTTACTTCCCACTCCCTTATTTTTCAATATAACATTATCTGCTCCTGATAAATTTTCCTCCAACTGTTTGTACGTATCCGGAGTAAACTCATAACAATATATCCTTTTATATTTACCATATACATTTATATAATCTAATGCTGAATCTCCTATATATGCACCACAATCAACAAACACCTCCTCAGAGCTGCATGTCAATATATCCAAGTCGTAATACTCAGGGAAAATACTTTTCTGCAAATTCCATAGCATATCCAAATCAAACGTAAACCAATATGTGATAATCTCATTTAATATTAATTTAGAACGCCAATCTCCTAAATTATCATACAGCCACTTATAATCTTCCACCCTGCTGCACATAACCTCAACATGCTTTCTAATCAAAGAATAATCTTTTTCTCTGTAATCCAACTTTGTGTCCATATAAACATATCTTTTTGTCAACGACAAAAAGCTTTCTTTTATTTCAACCGGCAAGCCTTCAAAATACGCCACAACCTTTTCATATATCACTTCACTATCTATATATTTAAAAAACCCATATATTTCCGCAAACTGTCTGTTAATATAATTCCCTGCACTAAGCTGCTCAAACTCGCTCCACAACTTTAAAATATACTCCGTCTCGCTTTGAAATACCTTCATACCATCTGGTGTTGTGCAGTCATGTGGCACTTGAAATTTAAGTATGGAGTTATGATATACTATGTCATTAACCTGCTGTACCAGCGTTTGAATTTTATCTGTATCCTGTGCAGATAACTCCTTGTTGCTTATCAACGCACGAATTATACGGCTCGCCTTGTCTAAATTAATATTCATAACAAAAACTTCTCCTCGTTCATTTTGTGCCCAAATGCTCATTCATGTAACTGCTTATATACTTGCAGCTTAACTTATTCCCCATAATACTCTTTCCTTAGCTTATCAAGCTCATCATAATAATTGTCTAAATTCATAAAGCCGACATCATGGAGACACCATGGAACATTCATATTGGGTACGACAACCTCATATCCTCTCCTATGAAACTCCAGGCTCTGTGACACGTCATACAGATTCCACTTATCAAACAGGTCCTCACGCCAAGGAATATCATACTGTGTTGCCATTAAAAGTCCATCAACAGCCTCCACACTTTCATAGTTGCCTTTCACTTCTTGAAATTCCATAATATCTGTTTTATATGCTGTCGCACTATAAATTTTTCCTATTCTGCATGAATACCACATAACCTTACTTTCAGATAGCTTTGGTGCACCTACCATGCCAATCATTCCAATGTTTGTATCTTCAAACAAATCAAGGATATCATATAAAAAATATTGATTTACGATTAATACATCCTGATGCAAATAAATCTTATATTTTGCATTTGATGCTGCCATACCCTCATTATAACCGCTGGTCATGCTATGTGCATCCTGTATTGTAAGAACCTCCACCCCGCAGCCATATGGCACTTCAAGCTTACTGATAAAATACAGTGCATGCTGCACATAAACATCATTATTTGTACATAAAATAAACGCTATTTTTTTCCCTGCATGACGTCCTGAATCCTGATTGGATGGTTCATGATATGGTTCTTTTTTAACCTTACGAAGCTCCCCTATGCATGAAGCAGCCAAATAAGATAACATTGCATGGGATATTTTATTATTTTTCACATATGTAACAAGTGGTTCATCTTCTTTAAAAAATTCAAACTCAAATAATAAAAGTCTCACTTCATTTATTGCATCTATAATATCAGCAAGCATGTCACCATGGTCAAAAATAGTAACCTCAACCTCTACAGCCTGCTCTCTGTAATATATGTTGACAGCCTGAATCAGATATGACAGCTCTTCTCTTTCTCTAAATATATCAATCGGAATTTTTCCAATTGATATGATTTCATCATTGGACAAATCTTCCGTATCCTCAAACATTTCACATATTTTTGCATAGGAAGCATTTGTCCCGGTCCCAATTAATTCGTCAACTTTTTCAATGTATTTTTTCTCCGTTGGCAAATATGCTTCATTCCATTTTAAAATTGTATTTTTTCGTTCTTCAACAAATCCGCTATAGTTTGTCCTCAAATTCTTAATATAATTTGTACATGCCCGAATACCCTTTTTAATATATACCTCTTGAAGCATATTTAATTCTTCCTGCGTTATATTTGAATCAATCAGATATTTGGCTTCATTCTCCAACCCACTTTTAACTGCATATTCCATATAGTCCGGAATTTCTTTTTGTAATGTACTCACCATATGCCTGAATACGTCAATTGGTACTGCCGAAAATCTTCCAAAAAACATATGCAGTGAATTAAAAAAATAGGGTGACATAAATGATTTGCTGATATATTCCCTATGCTTGGCATAAAACCCTCGTTCCTTAAGTTCTTTTAGTGCCAATTCCTGTACTTTCAATCTGTCTAAATGATACCTTTGATTTTTTTGTAAACTGGATGAGGATTCCATAGTTAAATAATAATGATGTAATACTTCTCCTAAAACATATACGCTTTTCACATAAAATCGAATTAATGTTCCCCAGTAATTATCATCATATACCAACTTTTCAGGGAAATAAATATCATTATCTACTATCACACTTTTACGGTACAAATTCACCCAAAATCCATCAGAGTGCCAGTTATAAAGCATATTTTCCCTGGAAGCTTCGTCATTTACGACAAAATATACATCCGCTTTTTTTTCTGGATTTTCATTTATCGTTTCTTTTGTTTGAATCACTTCTGATAAACAGCCGGCAACATCTAAATCAAGTTCCTTCGCCTTACTATATAATTTTTCGTACATGGTTGGATCAATCCAATCATCCTGGTCAAGAAATGCAATGTAATCACAGGTGGAATACTTGATACCCAAATTTCTTGCAGTTCCTTGTCTTCCATTTTGGGTACAGTTTATAACAATTACGTTATCCTGATATTTTTTTTCATAGTCAAGCAACAGCTCCAATGTATTGTCTGTGGATGCATCATTTACAAATATCATTTCCAGATGCCGATATCCAATCGTTTGCTCTAGTAAGGACTTTATACATCTGTCTAGATATTTAACCCCATTATAACACGGCACTATAACACTGATATATTTATCCATCCGTTTACTTTTTTCCCTTCCATATGTTATTTTTCAATCCAATCCAAATGTATCATGCATTTGAAGCCTCATTTAACTGCGGAAACAATAATATGCTCGACTGTATTTCCTCTATCTGTGTAACGGCTCGTCTCCATGCAGATATCCTTAAACCCGATTTCTGCAAGTATATCAGTGAGGCTTCCTTCATCAAAATAATGGGCCAGCGGCGTCATTGTCGTACTTAACTGCACACTGATAAAGGTATCCTTCTCTATTTCCTCGCCTTCACCATACCCTTGTGTATTTTTGGAAAATACAGCAGTTAATATAGTTCCACCTTCCTTTAGCATATTATATATATTTTGATACATCCGCCTGATATCATCAAGCTTATTGGCATATACAGTTACATTATCAATCACACAATCAAAAAAGTCATTGGCATAACCTTGTTCCACCGCATCCATCACCTTAAAATCAGCTTTAAGCCCTTCTTTTTCAAGGTATGCTTTCGCCCTCTCCACCGCACTTTTTGAACCGTCAAATGCATATGTATCAAAGCCCTCCCTGGCAAGAAACCATGTATGTGCTCCCGCACCACAGCCAAAATCCAATATCCTTACAGCTTTTCTTTCCTTTTTATAATAGTTTCTCGCCACAAAGCGTACAACATGCTCGGAAGGATATTTCCCCCATGCATTCTCTGCATGGATTTTTTCCCAACCGTCATTAAAAGATTTCATATGCTGCCTCCACTGATCAAATATATTTATAATTATCTTTTTAAATTTTAACATAGTTTTAATTCCATGTAAATTGGCAACTTGACCGCAACACTATTGCAATTGTATAATGAGCACGTTAATACAAATTATAAAATATATCTGAAAACTAAACGCGGCATCCGAATTTTGAAATAGCATCCGTATAACAGATATTACTTGTTTTGATGAAAGGAAAAGCAGGCTTATGAATTACGATTCATTGATTAATAAAATAGAAATTTTGATGGAACAGAAAAAATGGACAGAGGCATTAGAATACTCCCGTGAAGCAGTCAAAAGAAACCGGCTGAATTTACAGGCAACTTATATGTTGGCAGTATGTGCAGAAAACACGCAAGAATGGCTGGATAGCTATCGTTTTTATAGTTATTTATATTATATGCAATGTAACTATGGAACTGAAATTATTCCGGAAAGCGAGTTATCAATCAAACTCGATACGGTTATCGATATAGCAATTAAACAACTGATCCACCTGCCAAAAGAAATACAAATTTCGATCAAAAACAATCTGCTTGATGTTAATGAGCTAGATAAGGATATTTCAAGGAATTATTTTGCTATTTCCGAAAATATAGAGAACTATTTGGGAATTCACAGATATTTTGGAAAAAATTATTACATAGGAAGATATAATTCATGGTATCCATATTATGGTGCATATAACTTTATAGAAAATGGTGTTATATTACAATCTGAGATTTATGAAATAATTCAGCAAGGGAGCGATATTGATGTTGACGAACATTTAACATCATTCCCTTGTATTCTCCCTGTTGTAACCAACACTGAAAACAAAGCGAATGTATTGTCATACAAAAAATCAGGTAACAATACAGAAAGCTTTCAGGCTGACTATGCGAAAGCATATGAGCATTACCGTCTCGAAAAACCAATTGCACTCCATGCAAAATATCCTATGATAATTGGAAAGCCAATTCCGCTTCACCACAAAAAAGGAAACAAAAAGCTGATATTAAATATTTTTATTGACAGTTTTAATTATAAATGCATCAAAGAAGATAAGCTTCGCATTCTAATGCCTCACACATATAACTTTTTTAAGAATGGTGTAATATGCACTGAATTTTATGCTGGTTCAGAGTTTACGTATCCAAGTATTGCCTCATATTGGACAGGATACCGCCCTACACATCATCAAATGCTAAATCAAAATTTGCACTATTCGATACCTGAGGATATGCCATTGTTATCTGAAGTTTTCCATGATAATGGATATTTTACGTCAAAAATAGGAGGAAATGATTCCATCTGCCCTCAATATGGATATATACGGGGTATTGACCGAACCTTATATGGTTACTCAGAAGGGGTATTCCATGCTGATGAATGTGTGAATGAAGTAATTGAGCATATGGCTGCTTTTTCTGAAACGGACAACTTTATTTGGATGGATCTTCAGGATTTACATTATGTTTCCGGATACTGGCCAATGCCGCTTTCTGTCCAGACTCATTTGCCGATTGATGTTAATGTGATTGATAATATTGGCGGCAGCAGTCTGTATCAGACACCAAGCCCTAACAGACGGATTGTATATGAACGGCAATTGGGGTATTTGGATTATCAACTAAAACGGCTCTATGATTATATACTGGATCATTATTCCGAAGATGAGATTATCGTTTCGTTGATTTCCGACCACGGAAATGCATTTAATGTAGATGAAGATAATTACTTTATTTGCGAGCAAAGAATGAATGTGCCTCTTATGCTTCGTGGCGGAACCCTCAAGCCATCCGTCTGCAATGAGCGAATAGAAACCATAGATTATAATCATATTATGATGCATTTAGCTGGTATTCATGATGAGCGGATGGCAATAAATGATGGGCAATTGCCAAAATTTTTGGGCGGCACCAAAGAGAAATCGTATGTATTTTCATCAAGCTTATTTCCTGACAGATACTACAGTGCAATGATTTTAGGCAAGGGTTACAAATTCTACATACAATCAGATACCAAAGTGCAAAATGATTGCAGGGTTTCTTTAGCTAATGCACATTTAGATTTACGTGATGAAAAAGGTACTGTTTTAGAAGATAGCCAACTTTTGGATGCCTGCATGAAAATTGTTGAGGAGCAGTTGGGTGATTTTAAATTAAACTAATTTTTCATTATAATTAAAGTACGCAGCACCACTAACCATTTATTAATGGTGCTATTTAATACCCATGTTTACTCATTTATACCATTATTGACATAATTGTTTTATAAGGCTTACTTCCGCTTACACTCCTTTGGTGTAACACAAGTACCACTTGCAGTGCAGACAACGATAGGCTCTTCCAAAAAATCTGCTGCCGACGGACTTATATCAGGTCTGGCAGCAATCACCTTTTTTGCCACAAATTTCATTTTTCTTGATGTATTACCAAAAGCAGTAATTTCCCCATATGCCTCTATATAGTCCCCAGCATATACTGGTGCAAGGAATGTGACCTCATCATATGCACAGAATAATCCCTCGTCACCATCTGCTTTAATAAGCAATTCTGTTGCTACATCCCCAAACAAATGAACCATATGTGCCCCATCTACTAAATTGCCGCCATAATGTGCATCCTTCGCAGACATTCTTAATCTGATTGTTGAAGTTATTTTTTCCATTTTACATCCTCCTTAATAATCATTATCCCTTACCACTTTTGCCGGACTTCCATATGCTATCACATTTTCAGGAACATCCTTAGTAACCACTGCGCCTGCACCAATCAGACAATTTTTTTCCACCTTCCGTCCCAGTGTCACGATAACGCCATCATCAAGGAGCGTATTTTCTCTTATAGTCACCCCCCCCGACAAAATTACCCCTGATGCTATATATACATGGTCTTCTACAATGTTATCATGATTAACCTGTGAACCCGTGTTGACAACAACATTATTGCCAATTACGGGATTTGGTGTAATCAGGCAACCACATTCTATTAATACACCTTTCCCTATTTTTGCTTCGTCTGATACAACCGCATCGGGATGAATAATATTTACTGCTTCCCATCCTTTAGAAACATAATATTCATATACCTTTTTCCTTTTTTTCATGTCTCCGAACGCAATAAAAAACTTATTAGTATGATATTTTTCACGTAACAGATCGATATCGCTATCTGTGCCTCCGATTTCATAGCCCTCATAGATACTTCCAACCAATGCAGGGTCATGCGTTGTAAAGCAAGCCACATCATATAAGCCCTGCATTTTTAAATTGTATAAAACAACTCTGGCATGCTGACCATTTCCTACAAGTACAATTTTCTCTTTGCTCACGTTTTTACCTCCTTTAATTTTATGTATATGATTTCAAGATAACCTTGGCAATCTCTAAATCCATTCTCGTATCGATATCAATGGATTTTTCACGCAACATAACATATCCGTGGCAGGCATCCGCATAAAAATTGTAGTCCGCATCCATTATCTTTTTTGCATCCACCAGATAAACTGCTCCGTTTTCCCTATAATATGGCTCCAAATCCTGCCTTCTGGCATAGCTGTAAGGTGACTCTGCCATTTCCTTCATGGAACCATCCTCAGGCATCCGAAAACATTGCTGCACAGGATGGTCAACCTCGGTTACAGTTACGACATTATGTATATTCTCCTGCTTTAGCATATCAAAAGCTCCTAAAATATCCTGTTCATTTCTTAGCGGCGATGTAGGCTGGAGCAATGCCACATAATCAAACTGCCTGTCTTGTTGTTTATAATTGAAAAGAACCTCTCTTACAACGTCCCACGAGCCTGCATAATCACCCGAAGTCGTCTCATTCCTTAAAAAAGGGACAGCGGCTCCGCAGTTTCCTGCAATTTCCGCATAATAATCTGAATCCGTAGACACCATTACCTCATCAAAGCACCCTGATTTCAGTGCCGCCTTAATCGTGTAATACATAAGCGGATGTCCGTTTAAGTCCATGATGTTTTTATCTTTCAGTCCTTTCGAGCCGCTTCTTGCCGGAATGACGGCAATACTTTTCAAGGCATTGTTTTTTTTAGTCATTTTTACGCTTCAACCTTTCCCTGCCAAAACAAAATTAATATCATAAAACTTTTTTTCTCTTGTTTTATTTTTATTTAAATATTCCATACTATATTTTATAATCTGCTCAGACGTTGTTCCGTCACCATACAAAGAAATAATTTTTTCTGCCATTTTTTGAAAATTATCATCCAATACTTTCCTTATTGCAACGGCAATTTGCTCCCTTTCAGGCAGGCAACTTACTATGCTTTCTGCCATCATTCTTCCTTTCTGCCGGTCGCCAATATTTACCGTAGGCGTTCCCATGGACGGAGCCTCAAATATTCCACTTGACGAATTGCCGATAACCGCCTTTGCATATTTTACTGCCGATAAGTATCTTACCATGCCCAAGGAAGAAACCAGCTTCCAGTTCGTATGCTTTTCCGTCTCCTGCTGCCATATATCATTTACAATCCTGCCCTCTGCGTCTGCATTTGCCTTTGTAATAATATACGATAGGTCAGGGAACTTCTCCATAGCACAAATCAGCTCATGTAATTGATAAGCTGCCGTACCATTTTCCATCGTAACAGGATGAAAGGTCACTACTGCATAATCTCCCATTATTTTCTCAAAATTCAGATTATCGGCAAGCTCCCTGCGGGACATACACGCAACCTTGAGGCAATTTTCAACCCCCGGTTCTCCCACATTGAATACGCTGTCAGGCTGCTCTCCCATCTGGATAATTCTCTTTGCCGACTGTTCACATCCCGGAAAATGCAGGGTGCTCAGCTTGGTGATACAATGCCGCATGGCATCATCAACTGCTCCCTCTGTCACATCGCCTCCCGAAATGTGAGCAACAGGTATTCCCACAAGATGTGCTGCTGCTGCGACAGCAAAAATCTCAAATCTATCCCCTAAAACAATACAGATATCAGGCTTATAATCAGCAAAAAGCTCACTAAACCTTTCCATCGCTACACCTGTAGCCTTTGCCATTCCCGGTTTACTATCATCCTCCAATGGGATAGGAACCTTAATATAATCTTCAAAGCCATCTTCCATGATTTCCTTTTGCGTGTTTCCAAACCTTTCAACAAGATGGCTGCCTGTAACAACAAGGGTAAGCTTACATCTGCTGTCGTCACGTAGCTTAAACAGCAGCTCCTTCAGCACACCATACTCCGCTCTCGTTCCTGTTACTACACAAATCTGATATTTATTTTCAGTATTATCAGCCATCAAAACTCTATCGCCTCGTCAATCTCATAATTTTTTCTTGCGTTTGTTCCTATTATCAAATCCCAATATTTTACGGAAATACCTTTGTCGTTCCTCTTGACAATCAAATCCTCCTCATCAATTATCTTTCCTTCAGGAATGAACCGCCTTGCTACAATACGCTTTAACACCACCTGCGATATTTCTATTTCTTCCTTTGTTGGCTGCTTGCTCCCACTGCCCAATGCTTGTTCTATATTACGGATTGCAGCCATCATCCGCTTAAAATCCTTTGGCTCCGTGCTTGCCAAATGGTCCGGTCCCTCCATGCTTCTGTCAAGGGTAAAATGCTTTTCAATGATTGTAGCATTTCGTGCTACTGCTGCTATGGGAACCTCTATGCCCATTGTATGGTCAGAATAACCTACATTCACTCCAAAAGCACTGCGTAGTGTATCAATGGCATTTAAATTGACCCTATCATAAGGACACGGATAGCTTGTGGTGCAGTGAAGCAGCGATATATCCTCTGCTCCTCCCTGCCTCAGTGCCATTAAGGAGTCTTCCACATCAGCCAACGTACTCATTCCCGTACTGAGAATCACAGGCATCTTCTTACTTCCAATATACCGTAAAAACGGCAGGTTTCCTATATCACCCGACCCTATCTTGATAAATGGAATCCCAAGCTCAATCAAAAAATCAAGACTGTCAGGCTCGTCTGCTGTCGAGGCAAAGCAAATACCAATTTCATCACAATACCTTTTGATTTCCCTAAAATCATCATAAGAAAGCTCAAGCTCTTTCAGCATGTCGTACTGTGACTTTTCACTTCCTGTATTTTGACTTTGGTAATCCGCCTGCTTCACAGCCTTCGTTATTATTTTTTCAGTAATCCAAGTCTGAAACTTAACTGCATCTGCACCCGCTTCCTTTGCAGCAAGGCATAGCTGCTTTGCAAGTTCCACGCTTCCGTTATGATTGACTCCCGCCTCTGCGATGATATATACACCCATATCGTTACCTCCGATATTGAATCATAAATTCGTTATTTATATCAAATTCCGGATTTATTTCCTTCCTCATTTGAAGTAATTTATCGTATGCCCCTAAATCAAAAATCGTTCTTCCCACCACAAACGGACATCTTCCCTTATCGTTGAACTGCTTTTTAAACCCAAACAAGCCGTCATCAGGAGACATTCCTCCTCCTAAATGAAATTTTTTAATTCCATGCCCACATGCCCAGCATGCCGCCTCGTATAACAGCAAATTATTGGGGGCATATTTCTTAAATTCCGTATTCGAGCCTGCCAAATGATAATGCATATAGTTATCATTGTAATACATGATAGCACCGCTGACCGGTTTTCCATCATACATTGCATAAAATATACCTGCATTTTCTTTTAATGCCATAAGGTAATCGAAATATTGTTTATCAAAAGTATAATACTCCTCTGCATCATTTTTTTTCATGGTTTCATTATACATGAAAATGAAGTCATCTATCTCATCTATTTCTTTGCGGACCACGGAAATATTATTTTTGATTGCCTTGCGGACCATGTTCCGGTTTTTGCTGTCCATATTCTGCATAATCAGCTCTTTATCCGATGTATCTATGTAAATGGTATCCCTTAAATATCTGGTTTCAAACACCTTTGGCAAAGCCTTATCATTCCCAAGCAACGGATGAAATCTTACAAACTGGGAGACAATATTATTCTCCTTACAATATTCACCCAGTTCTTTCAGAAACAACTCCTGTGTGTCATTTGAAACTGACATATTTGTCAAGGGACCACCATAGCCGTATGGCGTCTCCCAATCAAACATTTTCCCCTGCTCCAGCCGTCCCGCAAGCTTATCAAAATCTGCAATGTCACTCTGCATAACAACATAGCAGAATCGTTCGTCATTATTTTCATAATAAATAAGAAAAATGTCTCCATCCCCATGAAGCATAAAGGAATATGCATATTCATACAAATAGTAAATGTCCCAATTATCAAAGGATTTCACACATTCATTCCAAGCTGCCGCATCACGCTTATCATATATCCTTAAAATAACCATCCACCTCTATTCTCCGTACAATCGTTCCCTCATCTTTTCCAGCTCAGGAAGCTGTCCCATGTCAAGCCATTCATTTTCACTGACAGGATAAACGGAAACCTTGTTCCCTTTTTCCATCTGCTTTTTGACAATGTCAGGAAATCCGACAAACGTATTATCTTCTATATCATCAAGAACCTCAGGCTCCACGATATATATGCCTGTATTAGTCAAAAACGAAAGCTCCGGCTTTTCCTGCATGGAGTTTATGGTGCCATTTAATCCCATATCAACCACGCCGTATGGAATCACTATATTTTTATATGCACAAACCATAGTGATTACATTTTCGTTTTGTCTATGAAAACGAAGCATACTTCCATAATCAGCCAACAATAGGTTATCACAGTTTGTAAAGAAAAATGTAGTATCTATCTTTCCCTTTAAATAACAAAGCCCTCCACCCGTACCAAGCGGCTTGTCCTCGTTATACCACTCAATATTGTAGCTTTGCTCACACTCTGAAAAATATGCCTTAATCAAATCCTTTTTGTAATTTACAATAATGCTAAACTGCTCACAGCTGTATTCAATAAAGTTTTGCATAATATGCTCAATAATCGGCATATCGCCCACAGGAATCAAAGGCTTCGGTAATATTTTTGTGTACGGCTCAAGACGGGTTCCTTTTCCGCCTGCATTAATCACAACCGGTATATTTAACGGTTCCTGCTTTCCCAACCGGCTTTTTTCACCAATATAAATATCGGTAAGCTCTTTTTTATCATTTACGATTGGTATGGCAACAAAATTTTTCTGGTGATAAAGCTCCATTGCCCCTGCCATGGTTTCCGCATAAAGGGTCTTTTTATTTCCTGCATCCATAGCAAGGTCAGATAATGCCCCACCGGCAAGTAAAAATCTTCTGACATCGCCGTCAGTGAGGGATGCCTTAAGCTTCTTATCCTCGACAATAAAAACAATTTTAGGCTTTACTATTTCAATACACTTCATAGCATCCTTTATTGTATAGGACACGTCTATGCAATAATCCATGTAACTCATATTCTTTTCACCTCACTGTTTCAGCTTTTCAATACAGTCATCAATGATGGACACAAGCTCAGGCATGGCATTTCCAAGCTTCTCAAAATATGCTGCATTTGTTTCAAATGCACATATCCCTGCTTTTATGGCGTCCTGTTCTTCATTTATTTTTTGGTAAACGTCCAATTCAGAGGCTACCGTCCATTTATATATCAGTGCCCTTTCATCACAGCCTTCTATTACCTTAATCAGCTTATCAACATTTGCACTGATTCGGTTAAGCTCTTTAATATTACCATCTCCGCTCTCCAATATCCGTTTCCCCAGCAGACAATCAGCCTTGCAGCTTACAAGCTGCTTTCTCAAATTACGGAGATTTCTTTTTGCCTTTTCAAGTGCTTCTGTTATAAGTCTGCTGTTATCACCAATAAACAGCTTCGGCACCGATGACAAAATATGTTCAACATCACATTCTTTATTACAATATTTATCGATTGCATCCCGAAAGGTCATATTGATAAAATTCTTTTTTAAGGCACCACCCTCCGTAGCATCGATAAATTCTACGTCCATATTTTCTGATGCCATATTTTCCAGCCATTTCAGATATATATAATAATCCCTGCGTGTCAGAACATCATCCCCATTCATCCCCTTAACATAAATATAGTCTTTATCTTCTCCCTGAAGATTCATCTTACTATTATTTCCATCTGCCCCGAAATTTGTAAAAGCAAGGTCTGCCCCAATTAAAATGATTTTCTTTATCCCCCATGACACAGCAAGTGCCACCGCCTCTGTTGTGACAGAAAGTCCTGACTCAATATCCTCTATTTCACTGCCTGCATTTTTAAACAATTTTGTCCAGATACCAGAATTGGCTGACATAAAAAATAAATCCTTTGGTCCGACATGCTCCAAAACATCACTGTTTGTTCCAACCTCCGCCAAAAACGGTACATCTTCTATTCCCTTTACCTGAAACATGTCCACAGGTTTTTCTCCATCCATTGATATTATGGCATCCGGTCTTATCCCTTTTCCCATAACCCTTGCAACAGCCGTATCAACAACAATGATAAACGCTTTCCCTTTTGCCTCATTTATATAAGACATATTTTTTTCAAGTGATGGTCCTGCCGCTACAATAATCACAGGCATATCCGTTGGAAACCTGTGTTTCAATTCTGCACCACTTCTGCATCCCGCCAAATAAAGCATGTTATAAATTTCATTTTGGGCAACCTTTTTCCCCATGCTGAGAGCGGCATATGTGAGTGCTTCCTGCTTTTCGAATGCATCCGTACAGTTATTTCTGAATTCCACATAACAATCCTGAAATAATTCTGTATATTTGGGTGCTGACATAATCCTGCTAAAACCCCTGTTACCCATATCAAGCCGCTTTTCAATCTCAGACAGAAAGGTCTCATCGTTTATTCCATTGATAATAAGACAAACCCGCTCTGAACAAAGCAGATCCGAGATATCAATATGTAAAATAACCTGAACAAAAATATCTTTATTTGGTTCAAACACGATACACTTGGTGTTGTTTTTTGATTTCTTCACGTACTCCCTGACATAACAGCCATTGGAAATACCATACATAATCAGCAATGCATGATTTGGCATTTCAAATGCAGCTTCCATATATTTTGATGCCTCATTTTCAGGGTCATATTTTGAATTTAAGTAAATACTCTTTCCGTTCTCGTCATAAACAACAACCTGTCCACCCTTGCGGGCATCTTCAACATGAACAATATCCGATACTGCATCCTGATCCATATCCTTTAACGCATCATATATTATTTGATATTTTTCTTTCAAAGCGTCCATATTTTTCTCGTATATGGTCATACTGCTATCCTCCTACACGTAAAACAATCCATTATGGTCTAAGTTCCGATAGACATTCATCAACGATTGCCGTAAGCTTTGGCATGGCATCTGCCAATTCGCCAAAATATCCTGCATTCTTCTCACACTGGGAAACCGCTGAATTCTCAATACCGCTTGCCGCCGTATCATTCTTTAACATGTTAAACTCTGCCCCTGCCGTCCATTTATATATACAAGTACTTTCATCTGAATTTTTTATCAGCTCAACGGTTTTTACAATGTTACTGTTAATGCGTTTTAGCTCGCTGGTATTACCTGCCCCACTTTCAATTAATTTTTTCGCCCTTATACAATCAGCTTTACAGTTGACCAGCTGCCGTTTCATATTTCTGAAATCCATTTTCATTTTTTCAAGTGCTTCTATTATCAATTGATGTTCAGCACCTTCGAACATACGGGGAACAGACAGCATAATTTTTTCGACGTCATATTCTGCCTTGCAATATTTATCAATTGCTTCCCGAAAGGTCATATTGATAAAATTCTTTTTTCGTGTACCGCCCTCTGTAGCATCGATAAATTCAATATCACTATGCTTTAAGGCAGTCTCTTCCATCCATTTTTGGATATAGTAAAAGTCTTTTCTTGTAATAACATCCTCGCCATTGATATCCGTTGCAATCTTATACTGATTGTCGTTTTCACTCACCTCAATGGTTGTTTCTCCCACATGTGTACGGTTATCTGTCAAAGCTAAATCCTGTCCGATTACAATTATTTTTTTGATTCCCCATAAAATCAGGTTTGCAATTGCCGCAGTTGCCACAGAGCCTCCTAAATCCATGGCAGGCATATCTTTCCCCAATCTTTTAAACAATTTGTTCCACACTGTAGAATCTGATGAAAAGAAAAATAAATTTTGCGGTCTGACAAAGTCCAAAACATCTGCATTTGAATTTGTGTGTGCAAAAAAGGGCAATTCACATATCCCGTCAAAATCAAATGGCTTGGTTCCTTCAATACAATCGATTGATATAATTGCATCCGGTTTTATTCCATGCTCCATTACCTTAGGAATCGCTGCATCGACCACAAATATCAACGCTTTTCCCCTTGCTTCCTTCAAAAGCTCGACATTTTTTTCCAAGGAAGGACCAGCGGATACGATAATTGCAGGTATATCATTGGGGAATATTCCCTTAAGCTCCGTGCCTAAGCGGCATCCTGCCAAATATTTCATATTACCAATTTCATTTTTTACTTCCTTTTCCCCAAATTCCTCTGCAATGTTCGCCATGATATGCAGCTTCTCATGCATGTCAACACAGCATTGTTTAAAAACCTCATAACCCTCACGAAATAAATCTATATATTTAGGAGCTGCCATTATCTTACTTGCATCCTTATTTGTCATATCAAGCCATTCGCCCGCAATCGTGGAAAATTCTTCGGTATTTACATTCTGCACGATAAAGAAAATCCGATTTGACTGAATTAGTTCTGATATGTCAATATTGAAAATAACCTGTGCAAACACCTCTTTGCTTGGTTCAAACACAATACATCGTGTATTATTTTTTGCATGTCTGATATGCTCCCTGACATAGCATCCATTGGAAAGACCATACATAACAAGAAGTGCACCATGCTGCATTTCAAAGGTTTCTTCCATGTACTTTAACGCTTCATTTTCGGGGTCATATTTTGAATTTAAATATACATCATTTCCATTATCATGATATACAACAATCTGACCTCCCTTGCGGGCATCCTCAATATGCACAAGATCAGACAGCTCATCTGCACAGACATCCTTTACCGCATTATAAATTATGGGATATTTATTTTTTAATTCCTGCATATTTTTTTCATATAATGTCATATATACTCTCCCTTAAAATCCCTGCTATTCTTTCACAGCCCTTTCCATCAACCAGACTCTGAAGCTTAAGAGATAATTCCCCCATATCACAAGCCACATATTGTTTTAATCCCTCTATTACACGATTCACGACATTGGTTATGTCTGTCCGGGCATCTCCCGCCCATATAACCATGCCTGCTTTTTCCATTCTCTCGCCCATACCAACCTGATCATCGGAAAAACCAAAGCATACAACAGGCACACCACAGGAAAACAACTCATAAACCGTGGAACCACCCGCCGATACACTGATTGTGCTTTCACGCATCCTGTCACACATATTTCTGATATTCTGATAAACTTTAAGCCGTTTATTTTCCCTTGCAAGTATATCCATTGCCTCTTTATCACAATTCATCTTGCCTAATATAGCACACACATCATATTGATTCAGTGCCGTTTCCTGCAAAATCTGCCTGCACAGCTTCATTGTGAAATGCAAGGGATCCGTTCCCCCAGTTGTCACTAAAATCTGTTTCTTCGCCGTTTGGTTCCCCTTTTGCAAAAATTCTTCCCTGAGAGGCACATACTGCAAGCCTGAATATGTGACCGTTTCCGTATTTGCATACAAATCCTCTATTATTTTTTCCTCTCCCCACTGTGAATAATGAAGTGCCATGTGTACAGAAAAGCGTTCTTTACACATATCATCCATATAGAAAAGCTTTGTTTTATTGTACAATTCATTGAAAAATTTGTGGGTAACCTGATAAGAATCTACAACCAGACAATGAATTTGGAATTTGTCAATTGCATCAGCCACCTTCGGAATACTGGCATCCCAATCCTGCCAATCGACATTTAACACATGATACATAAGATGATTTTCTTCTAAAAAATCCGTATTCTTTTCTTCCGCCAAAAGAAATATACAATCCTCTCCCAGCAATTGGCACTGTTTTGCAATCGCTATACACCTCATCATGTGTCCCGTTGCTATTTGCTCATTTGCGTCCAACCGAAATCCTATCATACTTACACCACCATCTCTGTCAGAGACTACCTCTATGTGTCATTATACACTAACCAATTTGTAAACTCAAGATACCTTGCATAAATGTTTCATCTGCCAAGCTTTTACTTAAAATGAAAATTTTCCACAAAAAAAGTGTAAAACCTTAATAAAGACTTTACACCTTGTAACTGCTGGTTATATTACTACTATTCTTTGATTTCATCAATGTCAGTAAGATTGACACCTGATACATTTAACAATGCTTTTAATGTTAAATATTCTTTCTTCAACTTTGCATATGTTTCAACAGCATTTTCTTTTTTAGCTAATACCATATACTCTTGTATTTTTTTAAACTCATCAAGTGCTTGTTTTGTTACTTCAATACCACTCGGCATGTAATCACCCACTTTCTAAATGCAATGATTGACTTGTACTATGTTTATTATAGCAACCAATGCCAAAAGTGTAAAGCCTTCTTTATAGAGATTTTTTATGAAATTTAAAAGCTCAATCAGAAAAGCTAGGACTTATTATATGAACAAATATGTCTTTCATCTACCAGCATTACCTCCTTATATTTTAGTAAAACATTCCCTGTTTTATAATTTGGGGGTTGTGGAACATTTGCTTTACCTTGAACATTATTTATGATATATTTCATAAAATTCACCCCACACTCATATGCATGAGGATACCCACCACCGAAACGGGGATTTATTTCTAAAAGATAATACCTATCATTATCTCTTAGAATATCCATATCTATAGGTCCTTTAAGCTCTAAAACACTTGAAATTTCCTTCACTAATTCACAAATCTTGTCATCCTTTACCGCTTTTGATATCTCCGTTTCTCCGTCCCGCATGCGGAGCTTCTGCTTTGCAAAAATTTCAACAATCTGACCGCTTATGAAATCGACATAAACATCCACGCCGTACTCTTCCGCCTCAATATATGGCTGGACAATCAGATTTTTTCTGCCCCTTTTAACAAGGTACTCAATAATATCCCTATCGCAGGCCTGAAACATTCCAACACTGCCCGCTCCGGTTCGTTCTTTCACAATCACAGGCAAAGGAAGCCCTGCTATTAAATCCTGCTCCGCATCAAAGTCATATGTGTCAACACAGGAAATTCCGTACTTCACAAGCTCCTTATATAAGGCATATTTATCCCTGCACATTCGTATTACGTCAGTATCAGATATTGCAACGAATATACCCATCGCCTCAAAACACGCTCTTTTTTCAGCGATAAGCTCCAACTCATCCTCGTGAAGCGGAAGAATAACATTTATCGCTTCTTTCTCACATATCTCTTTTATTTTCGAAATATAATCAGAAGACTTCATTGCCGGAACAAGATAATGTATATCAGACATATATGCAGCAGGCACATAGGCACCACAATCAGTTGTGACAACTTTATCTGCCTCCGCTTTAAAATATTCTACGATCTTACACTTTGTTCCCACACTTAAAATCAGGATATTCATATTATGACTCCTCCGCAATATAACTCCAATCCAAGGCAGTTCCTTTCTTCAAATCCTTTTTTACCTTTTTGCCCAAAAGATACTCATAATGCTTTGTATGTATTCCGTAACCTGGTCTGATTGACTTCATATTATGCTCATTTAACACTTCACCTGCTTTAATATCCTCAACAATATAGAGTGACCTTGACCTTTTTTTACTGTCCTTTTGTCTGTCGGTCAAATTGTAGTTTACTGTTCCAATTGCTTTTTCAATGTTGCGGATATCCTCAACCATTTGACGAAACTCGTTCGGCTCCATCGAAAATTCGGCATCTGCACCTCCCTCTGCCCGGCACAAGGTAAAATGCTTTTCAATTACCTTTGCACCTAATGCAACTGCAGCTACAGGCACACAACTGCCCAAAGAATGGTCTGACAAGCCGACCTCACACCCAAATGTCTCCCTCATATTAACCATTGTCTTAAGATGAATGTCCTCATAAGGGGTAGGATATTCTGACACGCATTTTAATAAGGTAATCTGATGATTCCCGGCTTCCCTGCATGTATCAACTGCCAGCTCAATATCGCTTAATGTAGCCAGTCCTGTAGAAATAATAACAGGTTTCATTTCTTTCGCTGTTTTCTTAATCAGCGGAATATCATTTATTTCAAAGGATGCAATTTTATATGCAGGCATGTCAAACTGGTGCAAAAAATCTACCGCTGACAAATCAAACGGTGTGGAAAACATTGGAATTCCAATTTTCTTTGCATAATCAAACAGCTCTTTATGCCACTCCCAAGGCGTGTATGCAGTCTTATACAGTTCATATAAATTCATACCTTCCCATGGACTTTCCGGAGTGCATAAAAATTCATCGCCATAGCAGTCTACCGTTATGGTATCTGGTCTGTACGTTTGTATTTTTACCGCATCGGCACCCGCATCCTTTGCCTCGGAAATTATTTTTTTCGCACGTTCTATATCCTGCATATGGTTTGCTGACATTTCAGCAATGATAAACACATGTCCTTCACCCTCTGTTTTATAATCAGCCGATTTCATACTACCTATGACGCCCCTTTCCCAATTTTATTTATTAACTTATACTTTTCTTCCGCAAGAATCCAATCGTTTTCCGTATCAATATCCTGTGCAACTAGCGGAGACACCATAATTGGCATAATACGTTCCCTGATTTGCCCGTTGTTTGCACAAAAATTTCCAACATTGTAAACATAAAGCTGCCCCACATCATGATACCACTTTTCCAAGTCCTGTGAACGGGAATTAATATACTGCTCGTATCTGTATTTTATCATCCCATCTTCCGTGACAACATAACTTCGTTGTGGCGGATAAGAAAATTCAACTACTGTTACGATTTCGTTCGGTTTCTTATCTTTCATTAAGGTTTCCGCATCAATAATCAACTCCGATGTGATAAACGGTGCTGTTGGATATATACAAAACGCATATTCAAAATTTTTGCCCGCTTTCTTATACTCCCCCAAAACCTCCATAATAACATCACTTGTTGTTGCAAAATCATTTGATGCCTCCTTGCTTCTGTAGAAAGGTACACTGGCTCCATATGACCTTGCAATATCTGCAATTTCCCCGCTGTCAGTAGAGACCATTATTTCATCAAAGATATTACTCTTGATTGCTGCTTCTATCGAATATGCAATAATCGGCTTACCACAAAAATTCTTTATATTTTTTTTGGGTATACGCTTACTTCCTCCTCTTGCAGGAATAATGGCTATATTTTTACACATTGCAATTCTTCTCCTTCCCTGCTTTCATATTCCTTAACAATTCGCACAAATTCATTATCGGAATCCAAATAAACATCTGCCAACTGTCGTGCATAGTCCGATTGTTCGCGATAAAATTCTTTATCTTCATAATATCGTTCAATCAGCTTTCCCATTTCATTATAATCCTTACAGGAAAATCTGTCTCCCACTATCCCCGCAACATCCCCAAAATCAACAGTAATTGCAGGTTTCCCTTTAAACATTGCCTCCACTACACTGGTTCCTCCGCCCCGCCTCGTAGGATTAATGTACAAATCACACAATTCAAGCCGTGATAAGACATCAGAACAAAAGCCCAGGTTGACCATATAATTTTTTAATCCAGGATGCTTTGATAACTTCTGTTCAAACGAGTCACACTTTCCGATTACCGCTATAAGCATATTATCCCTTACCGTATCATCAAGAAATTGCAAAAAACATTCATCCATTTCCTCGTCCAACCGTGCTCCCACAACTGCCATAACAAATGCGTCATCACGAATACCAAAATCCCCCCGCTTCACACTTTCTGTCTGCTTTTTTAGGGCAAACGTAAATTTCCCCTGAATAATATGGGACAAATCCTTATCCATAGCTTTCATAAGCGTATTGGCATAATCCAACATATTAGCATCAATAACCTGATATTTCACCAACGTCTGGGAACACCCCGACTGGATGGTGCCAACATCCAATACAGGTATCAACTCATTTACCAAACCTGCAACCAGACTACTACCGCCTATCTCCACAACCACAGATGGCTTCAGCCTTTTAACAGCATCTATCAAACCGACAATTTCATCCTCACCAGGCATAATATTTTCACACTGATAATACTGAAAAGTCTCACCTTTCCAGCTCACCGTCTGTTCCTCAAGCAGCTCCGGAATATAATTTCCTGCCATTGCTCCAAAAAAAGGTACGGTTCCCTGCATTGTCAGCAATTCCGCCGTATTTATGAGCAGTACCCTTTTCCCAAGTTTCTTTTGCAGCACACAGCATCTGTCCAATGCCGTTTTTGTAGGTCCATGCTGTTCTCTTAAAAATTGACCCGTTATGACAACCGCCAGCTCTTTGTTTCTTTGTTCTTTTGGAATTGGCGTCAAATCTATTCCCAACGCTTTTTTACACATACAAAACGTTTTTTGGAGAAGCCTCCAGTTCAATGAAACGGTACGAATCGTGTTCATCTCAGGATTCATAAAAATAACAGTACCAATTTGCCAGTGCAGAAAATTCAGCTGCTTCCAGTCAAGGGCATTATCAGATAATATCAAATTTATAAAATCACATAAATATGTTTCATTCGGATAAAGCTTTAAAATATATGAATAAATGAAAATATCCTGTTGTATATTTATCCCAATATAAGAAAGCAGGTCCTCCACGAGCTTCCTCTTTTCATTCCCGGACGCATCTTTTGCAAATGCAAATAATTCCTCAAATAATGAAACGTCAAGCATACCCTCTGATAATTTCTGTAATAGATTATTGCACATATGACCTACTCCCATTGAACATCACCCCGCTCCAAATTTACTTTCAGCAAACAAATTGACACAATCTATAACATGCTTTCTTTTACCAGCCTTAACACCTGCTCAATGACATAATCCTGCTGCCAAACTGTCAAAAGCGGAAAAATAGGCAGGCTTATTGCTCTTTGATAAAATGCTTCGCCATTTTTACAACACACATCTGCATAACCGTTTCTTTGATAATACGGGTGTTTATAAACAGGAATGTAATGCACATTTACTCCTATGCCGCTCGTTCTCAAGCTGTCAAATATCTTCTTCCTGCAATCTGCCTTAACCTGAATCATATATAAATGCCATCCGCTTTCGCAGCCGCTTAATTGCATCGGTATTTTTATTTCATCAACATCTTTAAATGCCTCATGATACCGATTGGCGATTGCCTTGCGTTTCTCAAGAAATCCATCCAGCTTGTCCATCTGGCTAAGCCCCAAAGCACAGGAGATATCCGTTATCCGGTAATTATATCCAAGCTCTAATTGCTGATAATACCAGTCTCCCTGCTGCTCCGTCATCATAGCTTCGTCCCTTGTGATACCATGACTTCTAAATAATATAAGCCGCTTATATAACTCCTCATTATTTGTAACAACCATCCCACCCTCTCCTGTGGTAATTGGCTTGACCGGATGAAAGCTGAAGCAGGTCATATCTGCCATGCTGCCTACCTTCCGCCCTTTATAGGATGCTCCAAGTGCATGTGCGGCATCTTCTATTACCAACAAATTGTGTTTTCCTGCAATATCCATAATTGCATCCATATCACAGGGCTGACCTGTGTAATGTACAGGAATAATTGCTTTCGTGCGTCCTGTTATTGCTTTTTCAATTTCTGCTGGTGAAATATTATATGTACACTCGTCTATGTCCGCAAATACAGGGGTGCCCCCACAATAGAGGACGCAGTTAGAGGAAGCTGCAAAGGTAATGGGCGATGTAATGACTTCATCCCCCTCCTTTATTCCTGCTGCAAGACAGGCAATGTGAAGTGCTGCCGTGCCACTGTTTACTGCCACTGCATATTTTGCTCCCACATAATCTGCAACACGTTTTTCAAATTCTCCAACCTTAGGTCCTGTTGTAAGATAATCGGAGCGAAGTACCTCAACAACCGCCTGTATATCATTTTCATCTATTGATTGTCTTCCGTATGGGATATACATAATTTTTGTCACCTCTTATAATAAATGCAATTAACGATTGAATTCTTTATAATATTTAATATAGTCCTTTTCTCTTACTTCTATATAATTATTTTTATTAAATACCCTTCGAGATGCTATATTGTCATATTTAACAAGCCCAATCAAACGCTTCACCTCATTTTTCAGCATTGATTCCGTCAACTGTAACATATGGGATCCATGCCCCTGTCCTCTATATTCATTTGCAACAGAATAACTGATATAGCCCTCTCCATTTTTAAGGTCAATCCGTATTTGTCCTATTGGTGTTTCATCAACATAATACATATACATTTGACACATGCTGTCGCTCATTTTTTCAGCAAACCACTCACAATGCTCTGCATATGACACTGCTGCCGAATGAAAAGAATTCTCTCTGCATTGCTTGTCATTTACCCACTGAAATAGTAAGTCTCTATCATTTTCACATACATTCTTCAATGTTGATGTCACATTCTTCACCTATCCCAATACCTTCTATTCTAACACTTCTCCAATAAAAACCACGTTGAATCATCCATTGGGAACATATTGTCCCTGTGATATTTAAATCCATAATCAACAAGCCTCAGATTAGTAAATTTATCCATCATTTCCCCTGCAAAATCTCTCTTGAATAATTTATTTTTTTCACCCCTGTACTCTATAGCAACTGGTGTCGGATTATAATATTCCGAAATTAAAATGTATCTATTCGTGGCTTCATAAAGCTTTTCATATACTGTATCGAGTTTATCAGGATTGATATGAATCAATACTCCTCTGATTAATGATATATCATATTGTTCTTTGATATCACATTCCAATATTGAACTTTGATATACCTTAACCTTATCCTTTAAGCTCTCCTTTAAAATATCTACAGCTTTTTTATTTATTTCAATCGCCGCAAGATTCATTTCTGGTCTTAATATATTAATTGCCCTGAGATTCAACCCAATATTTGAGCCAAACTCTATGACACTGTTTACTTCCTTGGCTGACATATTTTTACCAAATATCTCAGAAAAAAATGCAATATTTGATGCGACAATGGAATATGCATTATTTCTATCAATATATGCATTTCCAAAATCTCCCGCCCAAAACTGTTCCTGTTCTGTTTTATACATTTCATTTCCTCCTAATCCTTTTTCAATCCTGCCAGTCTGCTCCTTAAATCCTCTACCCCCAACCAGCTTGTATTGTTTACCGAGCTATACTCAAATTCGGGTTCTACCTGTTTCCCGCCCTGAATAACTTTCTTGTTCCACCACTCAAAATGCGGATATATAATATAATGCTTTTCATATTCATATGTAGTCATCGAATCCTCACGTGTAATCATTACCTCGTGAAGCTTCTCGCCCTCACGTATCCCAACCTCAGGCATTTCGCAGTCAGGCAACATGGCACGGGCAAGATCTGTTATCTTAAAAGATGGTATTTTTGATATAAAGGTTTCCCCTCCTTTTGCTTCAGCAAGTGCTTTAATAACAAGCTCAACTCCCTGCTCCAAATCAATCCAAAATCTTGTCATACGATAATCTGTAATTGGGAGCGACTTTCCTCCATTGTCAATTATATTTTGGAAAAAAGGGATAACAGAGCCACGACTGCCTGCCACATTTCCATACCTGACAACAGAAAAATTCAAATCCCGGTTACCAACATACGCATTTGCCGCAACAAACAGCTTGTCTGACACAAGCTTTGTCCCACCATAAAGATTGATAGGGTTTACTGCCTTATCTGTAGAAAGTGCCACAACACGCTTTACCGACGGTGTATCCAAAACAGCATCAATAACATTCATCGCCCCGTTTATGTTTGTTTTTATTGCCTCTATCGGATTATATTCACATGCCGGCACCTGCTTCATGGCTGCTGCATGTATCACATAGTCCACATCACTGCATGCCCTGCCCAGACGTTCCTTATCCCTGACATCACCAATAAAAAAACGAAGCTCTTTCCCATGTTCCCTATACTTGTTTGCCATTACAAACTGTTTATATTCATCCCTGGAATATATAACCACCCTTTTGGGTTTATAATGCTTAAAGATATAATCAACAAAATAATTGCCAAAAGACCCCGTTCCACCTGTTATCAATATTGATTTACCATTTAGCATAATTACTCTCCCTCCATCCTTAAAATACAATCATCAATTATATCAATTAACTCAGGTATTACCTGCTCAATCGAATTATAATATTTTTCACTTTGCTCATACATGTGTATCGTTTCTTTTATGTCATCTTCTTCCCCTGCGTATATGTCCTGCATCATATCTATTTCTGACGATGCGTTATATTTATATAAATACATTCTTTCATCACAATCCGAAATCAGTTCATCCGTTTTCCTGATACTGTTATTGATACGCTTCAGTTCTTTTATATTAGTTTCCCCGCTTTCCAGAATTCTTACGCCAAGTCTACAGTCAGCCTTACACACAGCAAGCTGTTTCTTTATGTATTTAAAATCCTTTTTTATTTTCATAAATACATCTGATACAAGATGCCTGTTAGCACCCTCAAACAGCCTTGGAACAGCTAAAAAAATATCTGCTATATTATATTCATGTATGCAATATGCCTCAATTGCATCTTCCAAAGTCATCTGTTTTAAATTTTTCTTGACAGCCCCTCCTTCTGTAGCATCAATAAACTCGATATCACTGTTATTTAATGCAGTTTCCTCTATCCACCTGAGATACATATAATAATCCTGCCTTATTATTACATCGTTGCCATCTATATCTTTTACATATTTATAGTCACCATCATCTCCGCTAATTTCAATAACATCTTCCCCTGCATGCATACGATTACCTGTAAAGGCGAGGTCTTGTCCAATCAAAATAATTCTTTGAAATCCCCACGAAATCAAATTTGTAATTGCCGCAGTTGCCACAGAACCGCCGCCCTCCATATAATCAATATTACTTCCTGATTTTTTAAATAAGTCAATGCAAAGTCCATTATCACTGCAATAGAAAAATAAATTCTTCGGTTTCAAAGAGAATAATACTTCCGTGTTGAGATCCATATGTGCGAAGAACGGAATCTCATCCAAGCCCTCTGCCTTAAAATTGTCCGGTGATTTATGGCGATCCACTGATATTACTGCATCCGGCTTTACTCCGACTTCCAATACCTTTGGAATAGCAGAATCAACCACAAATATAAAAGCTTTTCCTTTTGCACGCTTAAGCATTTCAATATTCTTTTCAAGGGAAGGACCCGATGAAACAACTATGGCAGGCATATCCTTCGGAAACTTCCCACAAAGCTCCATACCGTTACGGCATCCCTCAAAAAAAAGCATGTTATAAAAATTATTCCTCACTGCTTCCTTTCCGATTTCAACCGCAGTATTGGAAGATATGTATATCCTTTGATAAATTTCCTCAAGCTCCCGTTTAAAATATTCAAATTCTCCATAAAACAGTTCCTGATACTTAGGTGCAGGAACAAGCTCATTCGTATTTATATTATATATTTGAAACCACTCCTGTGCAACAAGAGAAAATTCTTCATCATTCGCACCTGCCACTATAATATAAACTCTGTCTGACTCTAACAAATCGCTGATATCTATGGTTTTTACAACCTGCATAAAAATTTCCAGACTTGGTTCAAATATAATACACCTGGTATCCGCTTTCACATTTTTAATGTACTCTCTGGCATAATATCCATTGGACAATCCAAACATAATCAGAACAGACGCTTCAGGCATTGCAAAGTATTCCTCCATATATTTGTCCGCTTCATTTAAAGGGTCATACCTTGAATTTAAGAAAATGTCCTTTCCCTGTTCCGTATAAACGATAATATCTCCGCCCTTACGTGCCTTTTCCACATGCACATTTTCCAATTGGGAATTTTTATCGGCTTCCTTTACCACATTATAAATTTTTTCAAAGTTATTTTTTAAAGCATTCAAATTGTGTTTGAATATCATATAACTCCTCCAAAAATCATCATTTTTATTCTATATACCGCCTATTTAAAAGCTTCCAACTGTGCGATACCATCATCCGTCAGCTTTATCAATTCTGGCAATGCTTTTAGAAGCCCGTCATAATAGGTTCTGCTTTTTTCATACATTCTGATTGTTTCCTGAAGATCGTCTGCTTCCTCATCATACATATCTGCCATCATGCCTATTTCATATTCAGCCGCATATTTTTTTATAAAAGCCGTCTCACCAGAGTATTCAATCATCTCATCTGTTTTTTTTATGCTTTCATTTATCCGTTTCAATTGTTCAATATCAATCCGATTGGATGTCAAAATTTCTTTCCCTTTTATGCAGTCATCACGGCAAACCAAAAGCTGTTCTATCATACATTCGAAATCATGTTTCATTTGCAAAAATGCATCCATTATCAGTTTCGCATCTTTTCCATCAAATAATTTTGGAACAGATGCCAAAATGTCAGAAATATTATCATAATCATCTTTACAATACATATCTATGGCTTCCTGAAATGTCATTTGCTTAAGATTCTTTTTAACCGTACCGCCCTCCGTGGCATCAATAAAGTCGATATCCTTATATGTACCTGCGATGTTCTCTATCCATTTTAAATACACATAATAATCTTTACGTATTATCACATCTTCTCCATGAATATCTTTTACTTTCATGTACGTGTTATCATTTTCACTAATTTCTATGGCGTCTTCTCCTGCATGCATACGATTCCCCGTAAACGCTAAATCCTGTCCAATTAATATAATCCTTTTAAATCCCCAAATAATCAGGTTCGCGATTGCTGCTGTCGCAACTGATCCGCCCAGCCCCATATTTGGTATTTTGCTGCCTGCTTTTTCAAATAATTCACTCCACATAACACAATCCGATGAAAAAAAGAACATCTGCTTAGATTTTACCCGCCTTAAAATCTCTGTGTTTGCATACATTTCCACAAAAAATGGTATATCATCTATATCATCAGCTTTAAATCTCTCTACTGATTTATTCGGGTCAATTGTTATCATGGCATCCGGTTTTATTCCAATCTCCAATACTTTTCTCAAGGATGAATCTGTAGCAAATATAAACGCCTTTCCCTTTATTTCTTTTAAAAAATTGATATTTTTTTCAAGCGAGGGACCTGCTGATACAACAACGGCAGGCATTTCTTTTGGGAATTTTCCACATAAATCAAAACCGCTTCGACACCCCTTAAGAAATACCATATTATTCACACCATTGATTACAAAATCCTTTCCATTCATCAAATCGGTATTGACACAGATATAAAATTTTTCATATGAATCATTTATGCTTTGTGTAAATAATAGATAGCTGTCATGAAATAGGTCTATGTATTTCGGTGCCGCCATAATCTTATTTGTATCTTTATTATAAATCTGCAGCCAGCTTCCTACAGCAAAGGAAAAATCTTCGTCATTCACACCACAAACAACAAGATTTACTCTATCAGACTCCAGTATATCTTTCATATCTATATTTTGAATTACTTGCATGAAAACATCAATGCTTGGTTCATATACAATACACTTAACGCTCTTTTTTGTATTTTGAATAAATGTTCTCACATAATTTGTATTTGAAAGTCCATACATAAAAAGTACCGATTCATCAGGCATATCAAAATACCCGGACATATATTGATTTGCTTCATGAATGGGATCATACTTGGAATTTAGGTAAATATCCCTTTCCGGCATGTGGCACACAACTACCTGTCCGTCTTTACGTCCTGACTCAATTGATATGTCATACATCACATCCGCATCTAATCCTGTATTTATCCATTCAAAAATCTTATGATATTTACTTTTTAGTACCTCTAAATTTTCTTCATACACCATGTGAAAATTACCTCTGCCCATCTGTCAAATTTTTTTCAACTTCATCCAGTATACTTACAAGCTCAGGTATTGCATCGGATAACATTTTATAATAAGATTCCGATTTATTGTACATTCGGACAGCCTCGTCAATATCATTTTCCTCCTCAAGATAAAAGTCATCCGCCATTTCTTCTTCTGCCTGTGCCATGAATTTATTGACCAAAAACGCCACATTGGAATTTACAAAAGTATCATCCACATTCCCAATAAAAGCATTAATTTCTTTTAATCGCTTTATGTCATAGCAACCACTGACGAGAATACGGCTTCCGTCCTTACAGTATTCCGCTGCTTTATCAAAATCATCTTTAACCGCCCTTAATTCACTGCTCATTTGCTTTATTTCATCGACAATAAGACCTTCTGATTTACCTGTAAACAATCTGGGAACAGACTCTAATATCGCATCGATATCGTAAGTTTTTTTACAAAATTTATCAATAGCAGCCTGAAGCGTCATAACAGATGTGTTTTTCTTTTTGATACCGCCTTCAGTTGCATCAATTATCTCTATATCTTCATTTTTAACAGCAAGGTCTTCTATCCATCTGAGATAAATTAAAAAATCAAATCTTACCGGTAACAAATCCCCATCTATACCCTCGAGAAATTTATAGCATCTTTCATCAAACTCTGTCACTTCCTCTGTATCTCCAACATGCTCTTTGTTTCCTGTAAGTGCCAGGTCCTGTCCTATCAATATTATTTTTTTAAATCCCCATTTCACAAGACAGCCAATGGCAACCGTAGCCACAGAGCCTCCCGAATCAATACTTGTAAGATTACTACCTGCTTTTATAAAAAGCTTACGCCATGTCCTCTCATC
Source organism: Bacteroides sp. (assembly GCA_023666705.1). Classification (GTDB taxonomy): domain Bacteria; phylum Bacillota; class Clostridia; order Lachnospirales; family Lachnospiraceae; genus Coprococcus_C. The sequence goes on along the minus strand of JAMPBO010000002.1, from coordinate 62,208 downwards.
ACAGGTAGAAAAAAATAAGTTTTTCGGCTGTAAATACTCCAAAATCTGTGTATTGAATTCTGTATCTGCCAAAAAAGGGACATTACTTAAATCCCGTGACATAAACAGCTCTAATGGTTTTTCATAATCGACACCAACAACAATGTCCGGTTTTATACCTGTATCCCATACTGCGTTAATTGCCGTATCCGTACATATAATAAACGCCTTCCCCTTTGCCTGTTTTAATAAATGAACATTCTTAGCCAGTGACGGTCCCGCTGACACAACAATAGCCGGCATATCTATAGGAAATTTCCCAATCAAATCATCGGAGCTTTTACAGTTTTTAAAAAACTTCGCATTATGCAGGCTATTTTTGCTCGCCGTTACTCCTGCGTGAACCGCCGTATTATATTCTATTTTTTGCCTGTTATACCGTTCATTCAAAACAGTAACCATTGCATTTAGTTCCCTTGGATATAATTGCCCATACTTGGGCAGTGCAATATGTTGATTCGTATTTTTGTTATAAGATTTGAGAAGCCCGGATATAAGTAATTCGAGCTTATTGTCATTGATTCCATATACGACAAGCTGAAATCTGTTATCTGACAGTAAATCTGATATATCAATATTTTTCATGACCTGTGTAAAAATTTCAATATCCGGCTCTACAACCAAACAGTGAATATCTTTTTGGTTCATATTCAAAAAAGCCCTGACAAACGCACCATTTGCCAAGCCAAACATAACAAGAACAGCCTCCTCAGGAAGCTTTGCTACATCCTGCATATATTTTTCAGCTTCCCCCGTCGGATTATATCTGGAATTCAGATATATTCCCTGTGAGACTACTATAAGCTCACCATTTTTAGCAGCTTCAATCTTTACATGTTTCTCATCTGTTATCATGTCACTATATAAATATTCATATATCATTTGATTGTTTATAAAAAGGGCTTCTAAATTCTTATCGTATATACTCATTTATTTACTCCCAAATACCATATGTGACAAATTGATAAACCTAATTTAACAATGGAACCAGCTCATAATTGATAATATCCGCCATAAGAGTTCCGTCTCCCTGCTCCATAGCATCAAGAAGCGGCGTAAGTGCATTATCAATTAATCCTTGTCTCGTTTCCTCATTGGGCATATTCGATGCAACATCTGCTATATCAGGAATCACATTACTCATATGTGCCATACCATCCATAGTATCTCCTTTGTAGAGAATGTCTGCAATGTCATTTAATCTTGTTTTAATATCATCTAATTTTTCCTTATCCATCTTTATCCTCCTTCAACAAAATAACAGCAATTTTTATTAAATATATAATATCAAAATTTGCAATGTTATACAATAAATTTTCTCTTTTCAAAATTCAATTTCCCTATTAAACAAAATAAGCCGGTCCGCAATGGAACCGACTTATCTTGTCAATAATTAGATTACTGAAGTAATGAAAGTACAGCCTGAGTAGACTGGTTAGCCTGTGCAAGCATTGACTGTGCAGCCTGCTGAAGAATGTTATTCTTAGTGTAGTTCGTCATCTCAGTAGCCATGTTAGTGTCTCTGATCTGTGACTCAGCAGAAGTCAAGTTCTCTGAATAATTCTCAAGGTTGTTGATTGTGTAACCAAGTCTGTTCTGCTTAGCACCAAGAAGTGATCTTGCTGCTGATACCTGCTTAACAGCTGAAGTAATGAGAGACATTGCATTTGATGCAGCGGAGTGTGAGCTAACTACAAGGTTGCTAACACCAAGAGTTGAAGCTGACATACTCTGAATACTGATTACCATGTTCTCACCTGCAACAGCACCAACCTGAAGATTCTTTCCAGTGAATGAACCAGTTAAAAGCTTAGTACCATTGAACGCTGCCTTCTTAGCGATAGAATCAATCTCTTCTACGAGCTGAGTAATCTCATCGCTGATTGTTGTACGATCCTCAACTGCATTAGGGTCGTTAGCTGCCTTAGTAGCAAGCTCGCCCATACGCTGAAGGATGCTGTGAATCTCGTTCATGTTACCTTCTGCTGTCTGGATAAGTGATACACCATCCTCTGAGTTCTTAACAGCCTGGTTAAGTCCTCTGATCTGGTTTCTCATCTTCTCACTGATAGAAAGTCCTGCTGCATCATCTGCTGCACGGTTTACACCGTATCCAGATGATAACTTTTCTACTGACTTTCTTACTGCCTTAACGTTCTGTCCTAACATTCTGTTAGTGTTGATGGACTGCATGTTGTGTTGTACTACCATAATAATTCCTCCTTGAATATAATCTTGCATCCTTGCAAGATGTACTACCGGTCTTGCCGGCGTGATTTTGATTTATGTAATCCTCCGAAGAGATATTACCATTTTTACTTTGTAAGCTTTCTTTCTTGCTTACATTTTATATATCGGATTTCATTTCCGATACTTAACCCTGTTTTTAAATTTTTTTATTATTTTTTTCGATCATATAACATAGAGTCGTTAACCGTACCATTTGCCATGGATTTATAATACTTATTGGCTACCTGTTTTGACTGTTTGGCACGTTTGATGCCCTTGAAGCCAGTAGAAAAGGCGTGCTCTAAGCTTGCCCTGTTTCTCTCCTCCATAGCCTCTATCTGCATCCCCAAGTCAACACACGCTTTAATGAGGGACTGCATACCAAGAAGCTCATTCTGATAAAGCTCCTTATCCTCCATAATTTCAACCCTGACCCTATCATACACGGAAGTAAAGCCCTTGTCAATCTCCTCAACGTTATTTATAAGAACTTCTTTTCTGTCAATCGTTTCACCAAAAGCATTCTCATCAAACTTCTTTGCCTTTGCGAGCTGCTCCTGCTTCTGTGTCAGTTCCAAAATTTCCAGAAGATATTTTTTCTTCCGGGCCAATGACTCCTGCATAATCGTTACATACGTACCGGTTTGATCCATATTGTCCCCCATTCTCTATACATCCTTGCAACCCTACTGCTGTTCCTTCGATTTTGCCATAACTTCCTTCCACACGTCACGCATACCACGAATCTCATCAAGTGCCCTCTGCAGAAGCTCCATGTCCTTATTCATGTTCGCTTCCACAAGAAGGGCATAAATATAATCGTACATACGTTGAAAGTCTTCTGCCACAGCATACTTATGATCCAATGTCGTATTTAATTCCACAATAATATTACGGCTTTTTTGAATATTGGTATTTGTTGTTTCAAAATCCTGTTTTTCCAGAGAAGCAACCGCTATATTACAGAATTTTACCGCCCCATCATAAAGCATAAGGGTAAGCTCAGCAGGTGTTGCCGTTGTAATCTTGTTGGTGCCATATGTCTTTGCTGCATTATTATATGCCATAACAAATTAGCCTCCTAATTTCTTGTCTATTAAGCAGTGCCCATAAGCTGAGCAAGGTATGACTGTTGCTGCTGAAGCTCCGCCATCGCTTTCTCCATGGCTGTAAACTGGTCATAATATTTGTCCTCCAATGCCTGAAGCTTCTCTTCCCACTTGTCAATTTCATCATCCTTGTCATCTATCTGCTCTTCAAGTGTAATATCATTGTAAAACGTCAAGGAACGGCTGTTCTCTGTACGCTTCATGGCTGTCTGGAGAGAGCTGTAAAGCTGCGTGCCAATGCCCGGATTTTCCTTATCACCTACAAATACCTGTGAGAATATTTCAGGGTTCGCGGAAAGAGCTGCCTTAAGCTTATTTTCCTCTGCTGCATACTCAGCGTCATCTTCATCTCCCATAATATGAAGCTTGCCATTTTCTGTATAATCACCTGTCACGATTCCAAGGGCAGCAAGGGTATATGTCTTCTCATTACCATCCTTATCAGTAACGGTAATAGCCTTATTCAATATCGTCCTCATAGATGAAAGGAGGCTGTTTATTGTGTCATCCCTTCTCAAAAGACCTACCTTAGCTTTCTTTTCCCATTTCTCAATCTCGGTATCTGAAAGCTGGCTCTTCTCATCCTCCGTAAGAGGCTCATACTCAGCCTTTTTCTCATTGTAAAGGGTATTCATTTCATCAATCAGTTCATTGTACTTCTTTACAAAGTTCTTGATTGTATCATACATACCGTCTACATCAGCCTCAACCTCAATATTAATCGGTGTATCATTTGTAAGCTTTCCTGTCGCCTTGTCATAAGTACCTGTAACACCTCTTGCCGTGATCGTAAGACCATTCAGCTCAAAGGTATTGCTGCTTCCGATATATTCAACACCATTGTAATCAATAATGGCATTCTGTGCCTCAACCTTTGTTGCACCTGCTGCAGTGCTAAGTCCAAGTATGTCAAGGGCATTGCTGTCCGAGGAAGTAAGGTCAAAATTGTATTCCTCACCAGTCTCAGCAGAGTTGATGTAAAATCTTCCCTGCTTGTCATCGAAGCTTGCGGAAACACCAAGCTTTGAAAGTCCTTCCGTAAAATCAGTAATCGTTGTGTCCTTATCTACAACAAAATCCTTTCCGTTTATTGTAAAGCTTGTTCCTACATTGATGCCAACATCTGCAAGCTTTGTATACTTGGTAATGTCATCGCTTGTAAAGTCCTTCCTATAGCGGAGGTCTGTAGTTCCACCAAGCGTATTTTTCTTACCGGAAGCCTCGTCAGACTCATAGCCAACATCACCCGTAATGCCAAATACGGAACCTTCTATCGTATAAATCTCGCCAACGGTAACGCCATCCTCATTTTTCGTTGCAGATGCGTTAGTAAATGTAAGCTTGCCCTCTGAAAATGATGCAGAGAGCTTCTCGTAACCTGTTGTAGCTGCAAGCTTTTTGTTAAGCTCCTCAAGACTTGCAACACCGTTGTCCCCGGTTCCGCCAAGTTCAAAGGTCAAATCACCAATAGTATCATTACCAGCCTTAATTGTTATGGTCTGTCCCTTAAGTCCGAGATTTGTACCAAACTCATCCGTCATATCCTCAAATTTTGTATTTGCTGAAGCCTCTGCATATGTAGTATAGTTGTTTCCACGAGCCTTAATATTTGCTCCCGTAAGATATGCAGATGAAGCAAGCTGCTTCACAGATACGCGATGTGATCCGCTTGCGGATGCACTTCCTGCCTTAACCGTTACCTTAGTCTCATCATTGGACGTCGCTTTCTTTGCTTTGAAAGAAGTTGCAAGACGAAGGGATGAAACCTCTGTCTTAAAAAAGTTATACAGCTTCGTATTTAAACCCTGCCATGCCTCCTGCTTCCACTGAAGAATCTGCTTTTCCTTTTTAACTTTATCTACCTTAGTTGAACTGGCAGAAACCAATTCCTTTACCATGCTCTCTGTATCCATACCGGATATAAGACCTGTCATTCTCATTCCCATTTGATTTCCCTCCTATCTCTTTTCGTCCACCAGAAGTCCTGCAATCTCCCATGCCTTTGCCAGCATGTCAAGTGCCTTCTCAGGTGGTATCTCCCTGATAACTTCATCTGTATCACTGTCTGTAACAGTAATGCAAATTCTGTTTGTTTCCTCGTGATACTTGAAGCTTAACTGCGTGTGCTTGATGATACTCGGCTGTTTCACCTGCCTGTTCAAATCCTCAACCGCAGCTCTCGCCTGTTCCGGAGAGACGTTTTTGCCGAAAAGTTCTTCCTGTTCCTTATCATTTGTCTGGGAATCGCCTTTTCCTTCTGTCGCAGTAACAACAGGAGTTTCCAGCTTAATCTGCTCCCTTGGTACTGCATCAGACACACGAATCTCCTTATTCTGTGGTCTGCTTGTTGTCTGGCTCACGGTGCCTGCCGCACTGCCAGAAATTCCATCAATTCTTGCCATGTTCATACACCTCCATGTGATTTTAAAACATTTAGTAAACAACAACAAAAAGCGTCCGAGTATATCGCTACACTAACTTTATGGACGCTAAATGCTTATACTCTATTTAGTGTATCGTCAAATCGATACAAATAGTTTACACCATTAAAACAATTTCTTCAAGCTTTCTATGTCAATATTTTCTGCAGTTTCTTTATTTGCCTCACGAATCTGCATATATATTTCCTTTCTGTACACGGGAACGGTTTTCGGTGCAGATATGCCAACCTTCACCTGTTCGCCCTTTACCTCAAGGATTGTGAGCTCAATATCGTTTCCTACCATAATGGATTCACCCTGTTTTCTTGATAGTGCCAGCATATTACTCACTCTCCTTTGCCTTAAGTCTCTCTATGGCATCATATACGTTATACTTCACTTCATAATCTTCATTTTCAACAATCACCTGCATGGCATTCCTGTTTACAGTGTTGATGATGAAAGGTCCCTTCAGATTTGCCGTCATCTTCGTAAGGTCGGACGGAATCGACATGGACACAAGAATCAGGATATCTTCATCCGCAGGATCTCCGATATTTTTCATCAGTTCATCTTCAACGAGTGGATTGTAGCTTTCCGTAATGTCAATTGGATTGATAACCGGCAATACCATCAGCGGCTCCTCCATAGACTGCAGCCAGCTGATTTTTGACGGTTCCTCCCGCTCCGAATCAAATATAAGGGCAAAGTTTTTCAGATAATCAAATCCTATGATACCATTTGGAAAATGTATTATCTTATCATCGTCAATGTCTATTGTTCCAAAAAATTTTGTTTCCGCCTTCATATATGCACCTTCCTTTTAAATATAGTCAAGTAACGTCTTATTCATAATGCTACCGGTTGCGGCAAGTGCTGATTCGTATACGAGATTCGCCTCCTCGAAATCGATAATCGTTGCGTCTGTCTCCGTATCCTCATTGACACTCTTGAGCTCCTTAAATGCCTCGTACTGCTCTGTCACTCTTGTTTTAATCATGTCGAGCTTCGTCATGCGGCTTCCTACATCTGATTCCATTGCTGCAACCACTGACATATAATCCTGGAAATTTGTTATATTGGCAGAGAATGTCTTCTGCATGGTTTCTCTTTTTACGGCAATTTCTACATCAACATCTGAAAGCAACTGGTTGATTTTTGCAACCGAAGCCTCATCAGACGCATACTGAACATCCTTCAGCATGTTCTCCAGTCTTGTTTTGGCAGTCTCCGCATCCATCAAATCCTGAAGTGCATAAATCAAATCATTGATGTCATTGCCCACATCAGCATTTATGATTTTGTTTCCCTCTGTATTTACCTGAATACTTTGGTTAAAGTTTACCTCATAGTATATCGGCTGACCTTCCTCGTATGTTTTGTACTCTGTCTCCTTGATTGAGCCATCAGACCTTACCGTATACTGGGTACAATCAAAATAGTGCTCCGGTCTGAGTTCATCCGCCTGAAATTTTTTCTTTGCATAGGAAACCTGAATGTCAGACGCCATTTTCAGCTTATTATATACATTTTCTCCGAATATAATCTCACCTGTTTCCTTGATGACATTGATATCATCCGGTCCTACCTCATAATATGTTTTGATGTCAGTAGGCTCTTTTACGTTGAATGCAAAGCCCGTGAGTGGCATTTCAGCTCCGTCAGCGTCAAGCACCTTGATATCAAGCACTGTCTCGTCTGCATTGTTTTTATCATCGATATTCTCATATGCAAGATTCATCCTGTATACCATTTCAGGATTTGGCTGTTTATAGGTTTCCGTACCACTAATGTACGCATCAATCTTTGTATAATCAACCTCTGACCACACTACGGTTTTGGTATCCAAAGAAGCAGGGTCAATATGCTGCGTGATGTCGTAAGAATATTTTGTGACATCCTCGGTGTTCGTAAAGGCAAGGCTCCGGTCTGTCTTGTAGCCTGAGAATATATATCTTCCTGCGTAGGTTGAATTTCCCTCGCTGTATATCATATCCTTCAGCTGCTTTAAGCCGTCAATAATGGCACTTCTGTCCGACGTGCTGAAAGAATCAGTCGAGCCCTGCACACAGTAATCGTTGATTCCCTTTATTCTGCTTGTGATGTTGTCAAGGGACGTATTAGTAATCTTGAACCATGATTCTGCATCAGGGATATTCTTTCCCTTATACTGAGTAAGCTGTTCAACTGTTGTTCTGAGCTTAAGTGCCCTTATTGCAATGACAGGATCCTCTGATGCCCTTGATATTTTCTTTCCACTTGTCAGCTGCTCGGTTCTTTTATTAACCTCAGCCATGCTTTTTTGCATATTTCTGAGGGAGTTTCCTGTTATCATCTGATTCGTTATTCTCATTTTAAGGTTACCTCCTTCTATACTCCGGTCTGGTTAATAAGCTTGTCGTACACCTCATTCAAAACAGATATTACCTTTGAAGCCAAATCATAAAGATTTTGGAACTTTACAAGGTCTGATGCTTCCTCGTTTTCATCCACACCTGAAACGGATTTTCTCTGGCTGTCTATTGTGTACTTAATATCACTTTGATTTGCCTCGAATACTTCCATTTTCTTAAGGTCTACACCAAGGTTGGTCGTTATCGACTGCAGGAAATGGGTTACACTTCCCTTTTCAAACATGACCATATCTGTCATACCATATATTATTTTGTCTACAACCGGTCTATGGTCTATATTTCCCTGTTCGTAATCGTCGTTATAATTTACGACAACCTTGCTCGGATCTTTTTTCCATTCACTGTTCAACTCCCAGTTCAGTGCCGTAAGCTTATAGTAGCTGGAGTCAGTTGCGGAAAATGTTCCTGTTCCGCTTAATGTACCCGCCAGCACATAATCCTCGCCAGTAGGCTGTACTGCCGTAAACATATCAAGTCCCGGGTCTCCATTTTCATCAACAGGATACCTTCCATCCTCCAATGGCTTGGTCGTAATATCATTCATATAATTGGAAAATGTCCTTACAAGCTCATTCAGTCTTGCCATATAATAAGGAATTCCCTTGAAACGGTTGCTCTCTCCAATTTTTCCTGTATATCCCTCCATGTTGCTTGGGAACAATGCGGAAACCTCAACATTATTCTCATTCATCATCGTCATGTTCTGGAACACAAAATTGTTCAAATATCCGTTTTCGTCATAGTCTGCAGTCCAGCCGTCATACAGATAATCCCTGCCATTTAATGTAATTGTGCCCTGCTCCGGTATATTAAGCACATTTATGTGAATATCCTTTGGAAGTTCAATCTTTGCGGTTGGCGGATTCTCACTGACTTCCGTAATTGTTCCTGTGAACAGCTCTCCGTTGTTTCCATCCCTGATATTCATAAGACCCGTGAGGCGTCCCGAATACTTCGTTACATTGAAGCTGTCTCCTGCTGTTCCATCAGCACACTTCCAATATATATCCACAAGTCCGTCCACATCGTTCTGATTTATTTTTTGCTCCCTCGGAGATATCTTTAGCTCCTTGTACTCCATTTCGTCGACCAAAAGCTCTCCGTTTATTCTGACCGACATTGTCGTTGCATTCGACGGAACAGAGTCTTTTCCCACGCCAAACATGAGGGAATGTTCCTCCACCTCAACAGTAACATATGTAGAAAGTCTGTCTATGCATACGTCTCTTTTATCTCTTAAATCATTTGCCGTTCCACCCTGAAGCTCGACATTAATAATCTGCTGGGTAAGCTCATAAATCTGCTGGGAAAGAGAATTTATGTCGCTTACGATAAGCTCTATCTCATCATTTATGGATTTTTGCTCATTCTGGAAATTATTCGCAAGCTCATTGATTACATCCGTAAAGGAATCTGCACCTAATGTAAAGGATATTCTCGTCGTGTAATCCGACGGATTATCCGCCAAATCCTGAAGTCCTGCAGACAAGTTTGACATCCACTTGGTGTAGCCTGCATCACTTCCAATTTCATTCATGTATGTCTCAAGGCTGTAAAGTTTGTCATACTGTATCTCGTACTGTGACTGCTTTGCACTTACATTCCAATATTTATTGTCATAAAAGACCTCCCGCAGCCGGTCTATGGAAACTGCCGTAACGCCTGTTCCCATCATGCCGTAACGCTGGTGATAGCTTAACGGTTCGGAAGCGGTAGCCAAAATCTGTTGTCTGGAATACCCTGTTGTATTGGCATTTGATATATTGTGCGAAGTTGTATTGATTGCATTTTGAAAATAATTCAGTCCTGAAAGTCCCGTATTTAATCCTAAAAATGTTGATGGCATCGAACCACTCCTTTCTCAGTTTTCATTAAGCACCTAATCTGTTTATCAGGTGTTCTATCATTTCCGAAACGGTATTGATATATCTTGATGCAGCATTGTATGCATGCTGGAATTTTATCATATTGGAAAGCTCCTCATCCGAGGATACTCCCACAACCTCCTGCCTATAATTGTCTATATCAATGACCGCCTGCTGTTGGGTTTCCATCATGCTCTTATTTGTATAGCCCCTGTCAGACAAGTCATCCATCATACCTGCGTAATAATCCTTAAAATTACAGTCAACCAGTGAATTCGGGCTTACAGTTGCAAACTTGCTGTTCCACAAATCAAGAAGCTTATCTGCAACCACCTGTGCCTCCTCGCCTGACTGTCTGGAAAGCGGTAACAGCGACGGGTCTTGTGTAAGCTCTATGTTTACGGATATGTTTCCAACCGAATACAGGGAATAGTAATCGTCAGGGTCTTCCTCGTTATAAACCTGTGCCTCCATAGTAGTTCCGTCCGCAAGCGTAATGGTCTGTTTTGTATATCTCGGTGTATTCTTTCTTACGAACAGCTCCGTTCCTGCATATTCGTTTCCTTCGCCCATACCGATTCCCGCTGCTTCCTCATCAAGAATCTTTATTTTGGTTCCATCTGAAAGCTCAACTTCCTTATTTGGACAAAGCACATCATTCATACCTGTTACCATGCCGTGCACAAGCACATCAAACTGTGCCAGCAGATTGGTAATGGTATATGGCTCCACCAATTGATTAAAGTATTCCAAATCCTTACTGTACTGGTCAGAATCCGTCATATACTGTGCCATTGCCGCCTGATAATCCGCATCATTTTCAAAATCCTCCGATACAGGACGCTTCGGCTTTACGGGAACATCCGTATAGTTGCTTACAAAATATCCCCTTGACATCATCAGTCCTTTCAGGACACCTATATCAGACTCCGTCTCTGCAGATGGAATCTTCTTTATGTTAAACAATGCCGACTCGTCATCCGCCCATACAGGCATAATGAAATCTACCGCATCGCTGGTAAAATCATAATCTCTTTTATATACCTCGTTGTCGCTGACTCTCATCGTGGTAAGCTCATAAATACGGCCTTTTGTAACAAGACATTTTCCCTCGATAAATACCTCAACCGTAGCATCCTTGTTAGTAACGATTTCTGTATTTACAAGCGACGACAACTCATCTATTGCAAGGTCTCTTGCATCACGGTAGTCATTGGCATTTTCAATATTGGCTGCCTCACCCGCAAGAATTTTGTCATTCAACTCATATATTTCTTTTGCAAGCTCATTGATACGTGATACATGACCCTCGATTTCCACATTTAGATTACTTTGATAAGTAACAAGACTATTTTTGATAATCTGAGCTCTGTCAAGGAAAGTCTGTGCGGTTGCTATGAATGAGCTTCTTGTAACGATACTGCTTGTTTCCTTCTGCATCTCCTGCAATGCCTTCCAAAAAGCATCTAAGGTATCGTTAAAGGTCTGTCCCTGAAGCTCTCCAAAATAGCCCTCAATCTCCTCAACCGTCTCATACTGAGCCTTATAATAATCCAATCTTCCAGACTCAGTCCTATATGCCATGTCCGCAAAATTGTTTCTCACATGCTTAAGCTCTGCGGTAACTACTCCAAGTCCTGCTTTTTGGATAATCGTTCCATCCCTGCCTACTACATTGTAGGTCCTATCCGTAAGCATAACCTGCTGTCTGCCATATCCTTTTGTCTGTGTATTCATCAGGTTGTGTGCTGTCGTGTTCAGTGCATACTGATTCGTCTGTAAGCCTGTAACTCCGACAGACAACCTTCCCATAGTTCCGCCCATTTACTCACTGCTCCTTACTGTTTTGCATCAAATTTACCTGCACCCGGCACAGCTGCACTGCCGGTATAGCCGTCGTGTCCCTTAAACATATCCTTCGAATACTCAGCCGTCTCCGGTGCCCTGTTCAAATTCTGCAACAAATTAATGTTATACTCTATCATAGAAAGTGACTCAATGATAAGATTTTGATTATGGCTGTTTATTTCCTTAAGCCTTCTGGCAAGTTTTGCAAGCTTTTCGTTGATAGCCGCCAAAGGATCCCGAAATTCAGGCTGTGCATCCAAAAACTGAATGATGTCCGTAACCTTTAAATCTTCCTTACTCTTATTCAACACCGTGGCAATATTGTCCATGGTTTCCCGTCTTGATGCCGCAAGCCCTGCTATGGTGTCTGCAAGAAGCTGTTCTTTATCCGTGGCTTCCTTCAAACGGTCAAGATTGTTGGCAACAATTGCTGATGTTTTTTCGGAAGATGCTTCAAGAAGCTTTTCATACACAGCATACTCCTCATTCATCTGGGTAATTAAATTCTCAATCAAACTTGCCATAATACACTCCTAAAATACTTTTCTGGCAGAAAAAGCTTCCATAATTTTTGATGCAAAATCCTCACTACTCACTTCATAAGTTCCATTCTCAAGTCTTGCCTTAATATCGTTGACAAGAGACTCTCTTACATCCGGAGTTGCTGCAAGTGCATTCTTTGCAACCTGCATGTCCTTTCCAGTGTTGGAAAAAGAAACTTCATCCTTGAAGCTTGCATAGCTGGTACCGTTTGCTGAGTTTGACTTTTTAGCCGGTCCGTTTCCATACAGTTGGCTAATCATGTTATATGTACCAATCCGCATAATAATCCCTCCTTGAAAATATTCTCTCAATAAGTTTATCGGAACAAATCCAAATAACATAACCCTTAAGAAGAAATAAAAGAAATAAGCTGTCATACCAAAAGGGTTACAGGCTTATATTACCCTGCAAGCCGTCCCGGTATTACAGCTTATTTTAAAATATCATTGATATATTGTCATGTCTACTCGAGGAACCGCATCTTTCCACTGCTTCTCGCATCAGGCTTTCTGACGGATACAACCTCTTTCTTGTACGCATTGCCAAGTGCATCTGAAAGTCCGCCTGCACAGACACTGCAAAATCTTCCGCTGTGAATCATTTTTCCGCACCGCTCACATTCAAGTCCAATAAGCGAATCATCTGCAAAGGTAAGCCGTTCCTCACGGACCCATTTTTTAATCTGCTTGAGGGAGATATCACACTCCTCCGCCACACTGTTGGCATTGACTCCCGGATTTTCCCTTATGTATTCCTTAACCTGCTGGAACTTATCCTCCAACACCTGTTTACACGCAGGACAAATCGCATCTCCGCTTATGTAATTGAATAACCTTTTACAATTTCGGCAATTTCTTAATTCCATATAAATCGATACCCCTTCCTATGCTTATACTTGTGTAAAAAACATCTTCAACCCCCATATCATGTAAAAGCCTTGTGCAGGCCTCCACGGTGGCACCGGTTGTATATATGTCATCAACCAACATTACACTCTTATATTCTACACATTTTTTGCACGAAAGAAAAGCTTTTTTTATATTATTCTCTCTTTCGTAATCTGACAACAGCTTTTGAGGCAATGTATTTATTGTTCTCGCAATCATATTTTCGTCTGTCGGTATGCCCAATTTCCGGCTGAGACTGTCTGCAAGCACCGCTGCCTGATTATATCCTCTTTTTTGCATTTTCTTTTTGTGAAGCGGGATTGGAACAAGCACATCAGGTGATACTGCCAGTATAGTTTTGCCGTGGGCACGCACAATCTCGGAAGCATAGAAATCTGAATATTCCCTTTTGTTATGATATTTAAACCTGCCAATGCTTTCCTTCAGCGGTGACACATAATTCATTGCAGGAAAACCACGGACATAGCTTCTTTGCTGTCTGTTGCAGTCCGCACACAGCTCTGCCTCATCGTCAACAATTTCTTTCCCGCATTTCATGCACACAGGTCCACTTATTCTTGGAACAAGCGGCACGCAGCTGCTGCATATATTCTGTTCTCCATGTTCAAGCAGGTTGCCGCAAAACGGACATTCAGGCGGATACATGAGTGCCGTTATATATTTTATTATATTTTTCACAATTTTACTTATAAATTTTGTTTCTCCTATTTTTTTCACGCTTTCCTTTTTATTATGGTATGATATTGACAATTGCGAAATGTCAAATTATCGAAAAGTAGTTGTACAATATAGACAATATCACAAGCAAGGCATTGAATGTCCTAAGGTGGCTGCGAAGCAGACAGATTCCTTAGGACCATAAAGCCGTCGGTACTTAGCGAGGTTTTTTCGAGCTTAGTACCGTTACGTGCGACACATAGCGAAAGTGTGCCTTGCGGTAATATTGTCTATATTGTACAATGTACGGTTTCAAAAGGATGAGGACTGAGTGTGACAATTCACTACTGAATGATTTATGTGTACAGCTCTCCAATCCGCTCCGCAAAGGTTGTATACCGCTTTTGCTCCTCCGTATTGTCAATCATTTGATTTACAAGATTGATATTGCCGACAATTACAACCATCTGCTTTGCTCTCGTGATTGCCGTGTAAAGCAAATTTCGGTTGAGCAGCTTTCTGGTTCCCGTCAGCAGCGGAATCACTACCGCAGGATACTCGCTTCCCTGCGATTTGTGTATGGTAATTGCAAATGCATGTTCTAACTCATCTATACTTGCAAAGGAATAGACTGTCACCCTGCCATCGTCAAACAGCACTGTAAGCTCCTCATCATAATTACTGATATCCGTTATGACCCCCACGTCACCGTTAAATACACCGACGCCTTCGTCAATCACATACCCCTTGCCTTCCTTCGCCTTTTCATAGTCCGAATATATTTTCCATTCCTGTCTGTAATTGTTTTTAACCTGCATAACCTTGTCGCCAACCCGAAATATTACATCATTTTTCTGTTTTTCATCATACTCAGGTCTTCGTGGGTTCAATAAATCCTGTAGCTTTTTATTCATGCTTTCAACGCCTGTTTCATATTTCCGCATCGGGGTAAGAACCTGTATATCCAGCGGATGAATGCCGAGGTATTTGGGAAGATTATCCGACACAAGCTCCTTAACCTCCGTAATGATGTTTGCTGCTCCCTGTCTCGGTATAAAGAAAAAGTCCTTACTCCTGTTCATGATTTCCAGATGTTCGCCCCTGTTTATCGTATGGGCATTCATCACAATATCACTGCCATCCTCCTGCCTGTAAATCTGTGTTAACGTGGCAACAGGAAAACAGCCTGACGCTATAATATCCTTTAGCACATTCCCTGCCCCCACGGATGGAAGCTGGTTCACATCACCCACAAGTATCAGCCTTGTGCCATATACAACAGCCTGAAGCAGTGAGTGGAAGATAAAACTGTCCACCATTGACATCTCATCAACGATTATGGCATCACACTCCAATGGATTTTCCTGATTTCTTCCAAACCTGAGGGTCTGGGTTCCACCGTCATCCGTTGGTGCTCCATTAAACTCCAGCAGACGGTGTATCGTCTGTGCAGGCCAGCCTGTCTGTTCCGTCATTCTTTTTGCCGCCCTTCCCGTAGGTGCACAGAGCTTTATCTCCATCCCCTGCGTGGAAAAATATTTGATTATTGTATCTATGATTGTCGTTTTTCCCGTTCCCGGACCGCCTGTTACAACAGCAACCCCTGCTGTGATGGCTGATTTTACCGCCTGTCTTTGAAGCAGGTCAAGGGTAAAGGCTCCCTCTCTCTCAATATTGGCAAGTGCCGCCTCAAGTTCATGTTCCGGCATTTCATACCGAAGCTGCAAATCCGTCAACATTCTTGCAGAATTCAGCTCTGTGAAATAATTGACGGCATTGTACACGATAGGCTGTCCATCCAACTCCTTTATGATGCATTTCCCTTCTATAGACAACTCCATGAGCTGCTCCGCAAGCCGTTCCGTATATTGCTCATACACCGTGCTTGCACTGTATGCATCCTCATATTCCGCATAGCCGTAATATGCCCCGTCCTGACTGTCACTGCCTCCCCTGATAAGCTCCACAGATTTTTTTATCAGCATGTCCTGGGGCAAATACATATGTCCCTCAGCAGTTGCACCCGAAAGCACATAAATAATCACAGACCGCATCCTGTATTCAGAATCAGGGCTGATTCCCATTTTCCTTGCAATATCATCTGCAATCCGAAATCCAATTCCCGTTATGTCCTCTGCTATCTTATAAGGGTTGCCCTTTAATATTTCATATACCCTGTCGCCGTATTCTGCATATATTTTCAGTGCAAGATTAACGGAAATGCCGTATTCCGACAAAAATATAACAACCTCCTGAAACTCTCTTTTTTCAGCGTAGGATGCTGCGATTGCCCTTGCCTTTCTCTCAGAAATTCCACTGATTTCCGCAAGCCGTTCCGGTTCATTTTCAATTATTCCCAGGGTATCCGATTTGAATTTTTTAACAATTTTTTTTGCGAGAACCTCGCCTATTCCCTTGATAATACCTGATGCAAGGTATCGTTCGATACCCATCACGTCATCCGGCATCCTGACAGAACAGGAGGTGAATTTAAATTGAACATCATATTGGGGATGATTGACATACTCTCCCTCTGCAATGATATAAAGACCTTCGCCGGCACCAAACAGGTTGCCGACAAAAATCTCTTCTCCATCATCATTTTCTACCGAGAAAACGGTATATCCGTTTTCATCGTTTTTGTATATTATCTTTTCTATGTATCCTTCTCTGGTCATACCTGTTACTCACTGGTTATATTTAGCTGATTATTTCTTTGCATGGATTCATAAAGCTGACGTGCAAGCCCTATACCGCCCTGCTCCATTGCGATATTTGCATACTCCTGCGTAAGCATATCTCCAAAGTATTCCTCGTAATCGCTTTTTTCTTCAGCACGCATTACTGTTTTTTCCATGGATTTATATATCTGCTCAAGCATATATTTCTCAAATTCCTTGCATGCTTCCATTGCTTCCTTGTCGGTTATTTTGTCAGAATTTGAAGTTTTCAGTTTGTTTTCAAGCCCTGATGTCTGTGTATCACTATATACAGATGCGTAATCACTTGCATTGACTGACATATCCATAATTTTACCTCCTTATTGAACATCAGCCCATTCCAAATTTGCTTTCAGCAAATGGGCTGACGCTACATGTCAAGTTTTCATAGAAAACTTAACACAACCATCAACATATGTACTATCGCAGATTGTTTGCCTGCTGCATCATGTCGTCTGTTGCCTGTATTGCTTTTGAATTCATTTCGTACGCTCTTTGTGCTACGATAAGATCTACCATTTCGTTTGCAACATCTACGTTTGACGACTCCATATGCTTCTGATGTACCTTGCTCGGTGTTGCATTTCCAGTCCCCTCCGCTACAGGGTCTCCCGATGCAACGCTTGCTGCGTAGTTGTTGCCACCCTCCTTGGTAAGTCCTGCAGGGTTGTTAAACTGCACAAGTCCAAAGGTTACCTGATATGCCTGCCCCTGTGCATTTGTTCCCGTGAGTGGAACAAAATTTCCATCTTCACCTGGAAATCCAAGAGCACCCTCCTTGGAAACCTGAAGGTCAGAAGCCATATATGTGTTTGGAAGTATAATGTTGTTTCCATTCTGGTCTAACACATAATATCCGTCAGATGTACATAAATAATTTCCTTCATCTGTCGGTGATATGTTAAAGCTTCCGTCTCTTGTATATAAAATCTCTCCAGCCGGATTTCTTACCTGGAAAAATCCGTCTCCCTCAATTGCCATACAAAACGGACTTTCCGTATCCGTAATGTTTCCCTGTGTAAACATTGCCGTGATTGCTGCGGTTCTTGTACCAAGTCCTACCTCTGCCGCAACAGGCTTGTTTTCACCTGCATTGTTGGTAGATGTTGATTGCAGGTTCTGGTAAAGCAGGGACTTGAATGTAGCCTCCTGTGCCTTATATCCGATTGTATTAACATTTGCAAGATTGTTTGCTATATTATCTACATTTGTCTGCTGGGCTCTCATTCCTGATGCCGCAGTCCATAATGAACGCATCATATTGTATTACCTCCTCAAGCTTTCACTTTAAACACGACCGATTTCCGTCGTTGCCTTTTCAAGCGTCTTATCAACTGTCTGAATCATTTTCTGGTTTGTTTCGTATGCCCGTGTTACGGCTATCATATCAACCATTTCCGTTACCATGTTGACATTTGACATCTCAAGATATCGCTGGGTGACCGTTGCATTTGACTGGATGATGTTTGCCCCTTCCACAGGCTCATACATGTTTTCGCCGTAGCTTGAAAGTGCATCATAATTGTCAAAATCAACTATCTGCAGGGTAGAAATGTAATTGTTGTCAACGTAAATTTCTCCGTTTTCATTGACACTGATATCTACCAGATTTGCTCCCGGAATCTGAATACGGTTTCCGCCATCACCTAACACATAATCTCCATCCTTGGTAACAAGATAACCGTCCCTGGTTACAGTGAAATCGCCATCTCTTGTGTATCTGATATGCTCGGTCCCACTCTTGTCTGTCATGCTAATGGTAAAAAATCCTCTGCCGTCCAATGCAAAATTGTACTGGCTTCCGGTCTCCCTGAAATTGCCCTGTGACATGTCGTAATAGGTCTCACCTATTTTGACACCTAAGGTCATGCCGCCTATACCACGTATCACATTGACACCCTCTGTGGAATCGTTGATTTTAACTGCAAGCTGTCTGTCAAAGGACTGTGCCGTGGCATCAATCTTTTTAAATCCCGTGGTATCTGCATTTGCCATGTTGTTTGTCACAACGTCCATACGCCTTTGTTCGTTACGCATGCCCGTCCATGCTGTAAATAGAGCTCTTACCATTTTTTCAACTCCTAATTCTTTTCACTTGAAAATTCTATATATTTTCCTGTTCCAATTGCAACTGCCGTAAGCGGCTGCTCCGCAGTCATCGTTGTAATTCCGGTATTTTCCTCGATAAGGTCCTCCAAGCCATGAAGCAATGCACCTCCACCTGTCAGCACAATACCTCTGTCTGCAATGTCGGCAGAAAGCTCAGGCGGTGTACGTTCAAGCACCGAATGCACTGCATCGACAATCTGTGCAGTAACTTCTCTCAGTGCCTCCTCCGTCTCATCGGAAGATACCGTAACGGTTTTCGGAAGTCCGGTTACCAGATTACGTCCCCGTATATCCATTGTAATATTTTCCGGTCTTTTATAACAGGTTCCAATATTTATCTTAATGTCCTCGGCCGTCCGTTCGCCTATGAGAAGATTGTGCCTTTTCCGCATAAATCTGACGATTGCATCATCAAAATCGTCTCCCGCAATCTTGAGGGATGAGTTTACAACGATTCCGTCAAGGGAAATAACTGCAATATCCGTTGTTCCTCCGCCAATATCCACAATCATGTTTCCACATGGTCTTGAAATATCTATGCCTGCTCCAATTGCTGCTGCAACCGGCTCCTCAATGATATAAACATCCCTTGCTCCTGCCTGATAGGTGGCATCCTCAACTGCCTTCTTCTCCACCTCGGTAGCACCCGAAGGCACGCATACACTTATTCTCGGTCTTCTTCCGAAAAAGCTTTTTCCAACTGCCTTCTCAATAAAATATTTAAGCATTTTTTCGGTAATTTTGTAGTCTGAAATAACGCCCTGTCTCAGTGGTCTTACGGCAACGATGTTACCCGGTGTTCTTCCCAGCATAAGCCTTGCTTCCTCGCCTATCGCCTTAATGGAATTCGTGTCCCTGTCGTATGCCACAACGGACGGTTCCTTCAATACAACTCCTTTACCTTTTACATATACTAAAATACTGGCTGTTCCTAAATCTATACCAACATCTGAACCTGCCATAGTGTCTCCTTTCCCGTTAACAAATATATCGTCAAAACTTTCTTTTTTATTAACTGTAGAAGTGCTGTTCTAAGAATCTCCTGCTTCTCTAAGAATAATAAGGGATGCCGGCTGGCCGCTGAGCCACTCCATGTTTATCTCCGTAATATCCATAATTGCGTCAAGCTTCTGAATGTAGCTCCTCCATTTTGTCACTTTATTTTTTGTAATAAATGATTTTCTCATACCTGAAATATTGTCATATCTGTCACGAAGATCCGTAATCAGCTCACAGCTATCCCCATATTTAAAATCATATCCAAGCATATCATCCATTTTCTTATTTGAGAAAAGCACTTCCCCCGTGTAGGCGTCTCTAACAAATATTCCCACATCGAAGTTATTGTATGTCTCTATCAAATGATTATTCACATTTCTGATATTATCATCACCATATGCATTTTCAAGTATATTTTGAATAACAAGCGTAATGCTCTTTGCAAACCTAAGCTCCTCCACCGTCCATGCCCTGTCCGACTTGCACTCGGCAAACACAAGCATGCCATACAGCTCATCATTCATATAGACAGCCTGTGCCATCGCCGCCTTAAAGCCATACCGCATAATATTAAGCTTGCCCTCAGCAGTCATATTATTACTGTCCACAATATAACGCCCGTCATTTTTTTCAAACTGGTGTGCAAATATATATTTATTTTGTGGAAGCAGCCTTAGGATCTCCTCCCCCGGAACATTTCCTCCTACATCCCAATAATTTTTAAGTACCAAATCCGCTTTCGGAGTTTTGGCAATGGTATAAAGCATCATTTTTTCAACATCCATGTTGATTCCTACATCCCTTAACAGCTCACCTACCACCTGTTCCACGGAATCAATCAGCCTGCTGTTTACCTTGGAGAGTGCATCATTGATTATACTCTGCTTGGCAAGCTCCTCGCGAAGCTTAATGCCTGCCCCCTTCGATTTTGCAGCCTCAACAGAGGCAAGCTCATTTTTGTAAAGGTAATCTGACATTATGGCAGCTATAGTACGATGGTATTCACATATTTCCTTCAGACGGTTCGTTTCCTCCTCCGTGTAGGAACCAAGAATCCAAAGACCTCTTGTCTCCCCATTTACCACAATCGGTGCTGCACATATTTTGCCAATTCCGCCCTCTTCACGGTCAATGATAACCGGTTCATCCGAATCTAACGCCGTGCTCACAATGAATTTGTAGTATTCCTTATATTCCGGTTTTTCAAACAAATCATAAAAATCCCCTAAATTGGTTGCAGGACCAATAGGCTCAAATACAACCTTGCCATCCATATCAACAAATGCAGAATACAGCATGGAAAATTCCGAAAAACTTTTCATCATCATAGGAAACCAGTCATTTTCAAGAATATGTTCATAGGATGCCGTCGTTCCATCGTAGCTCTTGCGTGGTTCTACGGCATGATTACTTTTGCCTTTGGCAAGACTAATGTACATTTCAACCTTAAAGGTCTCCTCATTTTCGTCCACAATCACAATTTCATTTGACACGTTGTAAAGTGTACCGTCATCACCAACCATTCTGTATTCATGGACGTAACTTTCAACATTTGACCTTAAGGCATTCATCACGGTTCTTGCAACCTGCTCCCTGTCCTCAGGGAAAATGTAATCCTCCACCAGCTTCAAGCCCTTATTAATCATTTCAATATTCATACCAAGCATAGATGCATTTGGAGAAATGTAATCAACTTTGCTGGTTTTGTCATTTTTCTGACAGGTTTTGACTATGACAACATATCCTGCCTTGGCAATTGCTTTTCTCAGATATAAGTTCTCTAATACCATACGCTTTCCCTCCTGTACAAATAATGAAATGTTTGTTTACGCTTCCTATATAACAATAATAGGGCTGTCGCAGGTCACGCAACAGCCCTATCCGATTTCTGATTACTGTAAATCCGGAAACTGCTGTGCTGCTATTGTCTTTGTATCATCACACGCTTTTACTACGTTGTCAACAGCACCCATCAATTCTGACATAAAGATTCCCAGATTCTCACATTCTCTCTTAACTGCCATCCTTGCATTGTACGCATCTGTCCTCGCCTGATTCCGAAGCTCCTCACACTCCGATTCTGTCTCTACCCTAAGGGCTGCACAATACTCCTGCGTTTGACGGTTTGCCTCTCTGCAGCTATTTTCTGTTTCTGTTCTCAGATTGTCTGTCTCTTCCTTTGTGCGTCTTCTTAAGTCATCACAATTTGCATATGTGGACTCCTTCATTTCCTGACAAGAACTTGTCGTTTCTGCACGGAGCTTTTCACAGCTGGCAACAGTTTCATTTGTAAGTCTCTCACAGTTTGCCTCCGTCTCATTCTTAAGCCTCTCACACTCTGCCTGATTTTCTGCGGCGATTGCCTCACATCTATCTGTTGTCTCCTTTAAAAGGGTATCTGCACTTTCCCTTGCCTCTAACAGGGTTCTTGAAATGGACTCATACCTGCTTGCCGACTCCTCATCCCTGTTTTTGTAGGTTACAAGCTGATTTTTCAGCTGGGTAATCTCGTCCTGGAGCTCATCATTTACCTTTTTCAGGTTATCAATCGTGCTTGATGATTCATTGAGATTTACCTCCCGCATCGTATGGAGATTTTTTACGGTTTCACTGAGCTTTAATACATTTGCCTTGAGCTCGTCTACTTCCCTCTTATGTGCTACCCGGGTCTCCTCTATATATGTATCAACTGCCTTTTTGTCGTATCCACCAAATGAAGCTGTCTTAAATTGTGGTTCCATTTTTTATCCCCTTTCTCTTTTGAACATCAAACCATTATAAACTAGCATAAGTATACCACATATAAATGTACAATGCACTTATTTTTTTATTTTTCTATCGCATTTGTAAATGATATATGTTATATTTATTTTGTTTAGCAACTTTGTTATTCGTTTTTTGGAGGAATCTTTTATATGAAAACCAGACTTAATTTTAAAACCCAAAAGCTTGCCTTAGCTCTTACCGCCGTAATCCTTCTTGTATCGCTTACGGGCTGTTCGGATAAATATGAAAAAAGATACCAAAGCTACATAAAAAGCCTGATTGCCATAAATTACCTTGGAGCTACAAAGGATTATATAGAATCAACAGGTGCCAACAAGGATGATGCCGATGCACTTTACGAGGCGAACGCCGAGTACCTCGCTGACAACATTCTTTCTTACTACAGCATACAGATATCCGAGGCTCCTGACATGCGTGCCGAATATGTGAAGCTTGCCAAGGAAATTTACCGGAAAGTCAACTACAAGGTTTCCAAGGCATACAAATCAGGCACACAATACTGCGTTGATGTCACCATATATCCGATTGATATATTTGCCCAGACTGCGGATGATGTTACCGCCTATGTGGAGCATTTTAATGAAAAGGTTGCAAATGGGGATTACAACAACTACTCCATGGAGCAGTACCAGACAGAATTTTCTACCGGTATGCTGGAAATTTTAAACGATGGGTGCTTAAATGTCAGCTATGCTGAGCCTGTCACCGTAACCGTCACCATCATCAGGGACGAAAACACCTATTATATCGGTGACCACGACTTTATGGCAATCGACTCAGCAATGATTGCTGCTTCCTCCGTAAAGGAAAGCACAGAAACCATGGAAAATACAGACGAAGAATAAAAACAAAGGGGCTGTCACGAGGATTTAAGGCACATAGTTGTTTATCCGTGACAAGCCTTCTTTTATTTTGTATTTTTACAACCTGTGCTATCTAAGCATATTAAGATATTTTTCTTTTCTATTATGGCTTGTGGGGCACTCCCTTAAACTCGTACACAGCCATGTTGCCAATCGGTATGTGTATTTTGAATTTGACAACAAGACCGTTTAGAATACCCACATTTGAAATTTGCGATGAAACATGCTGCGTAGCGTTGTTTGAGCGGAGCGAGTTTCGCTTAAGCAGCATGTAATCATACATCGCAAATTTCAAATGTGAGGTATTCTTGCGGTCTTAAAAGTTGCCATTCAAAATACACATACTGGTTGGCAACATAAGGCTGTGCACTCAGACAGCAGTTCGTGCCCCACATAATAGAAAAGCAAAATATCAATATGCTAAAGATAGCCGGTAACTATAAAAATACAAAATAAAAGAAGGCTTGTCAGTGTAATTTTAAGTGTGCCTTAAATCCTTACTGCGACAGCCCCCTTTTGTTTATTCCACCGTTACGGATTTTGCAAGGTTTCTAGGCTTATCTACATCCAGTCCTTTCGCCTCAGATGTATAATATGCAATAAGCTGCAATATGACTGCTGTCGCAAATGCCGTAAATTCAGGCTCCAGCTTCGGTATTCTGATATGTTTATCACAGATGGCAGGGTCTTCCACCGAATCGTCCATGCTGACAAGCACAACGTACGCTCCTCTCGCCTTTACCTCTCTTATGTTTGATATCACTTTCCCATATACATCTTCCTGGGTTGCAAATGCAATGACAGGAACATTTTCAGTAATAAGTGCTATCGTTCCGTGCTTAAGCTCTCCTGCTGCATATGCCTCCGCATGTACATATGAAATTTCCTTAAGCTTTAACGCCGCCTCAAGACTCATGGTATAGTCTAAGCCCCTGCCAATGTAGAAGGCATCAGGAGCCAGCTTGATATGGTTGGCAATTCGTTTAATGTTATTTGCCATTTCCAATGTGGACTCTATAATATTTGATGCATTTATCAGCTTGCCCATAAAGTGCTTTGCCTCAGCTTCTGTCCAAATTTCTTTTACCAGTCCCATCCTGCACGTAAGAAGGTACATGGCGGCAACCTGAACCGTATATGCCTTTGTGCTTGCTACTGCAATCTCAGGTCCTGCATGGGTATAAAGAACATAGTCGCTTTCACGGGCAATCGTGGAGCCTTTTACATTTACAATCGAGATAACCTTTGAGCCATTTTTCTTTGCAAGCTTTAATGCCTCAAGTGTATCAATCGTCTCCCCTGACTGGGAAAGCACTATCGTTAATGTATCCTCATCAATAATCGGATTTTTGTATCTGAACTCGGATGCAATTTCCACCTGCACAGGTATCCTTAAGCGGCTTTCAATAATATGCTTTCCTACCATTCCTGCATGCATGGCAGTTCCGCAGGCAACAACCGTTATCCGTTTACAGTTTTTGAGGACTGCATCGTCTATCCCATCGTCCGTAAAATCAGGCAAGCCCAAGCCTGCTCTTGGGGCAACCGTATTTCTGATGGCATCCGGTTGCTCATAAATTTCCTTCAGCATGAAAAACGGATAACCGCCCTTCTTGGCACTGGCAATATCCCAATTCACCGAAAGCATTTCCGGCTTAATCTGATTTCCCTTCAAATCCCTGACATCAATTCCATCCTTTTTCAAAGTAAGTATATGATACTCCGGCACTACAAAATATTCCTTTGAAAATGATATGACTGCCGTTAAATCGGAGGCAATAATGGAGCCCTGCTCACATGAGGTTGCAACAAGCGGACTTACATTTCTTATGGAATATATTGTGTCAGGTATATCCTGAAACATAATGCAAAGTGCAAATGCACCTGATAATGCTTTTATGGTTTTTCTGATGGCTTCCACAGGGTCACCACTGTAAAAGGTATCCATCAGTGCAGCAACAACCTCGGTATCCGTCTCGGACACAAGCTTTCCCGCAAGCCCATACTCCGTGATAAGCTGTTTATAATTTTCAATAATTCCGTTGTGTATCAGTACAACCTGCCCGCATCTGTGCGGATGTGCATTGATATCCGTAACACCGCCGTGCGTCGCCCATCTTGTGTGTCCGATTCCGCACGTTGCCTTGTTGTCATCTGACTCACACAGCCTCCTAAGCTCTGCAACCTTTCCCGTTCTCTTTTTTATGCTTATTTCTCCAGCTCCCAGCAAAGCAATGCCTGCACTGTCATATCCTCTGTATTCCAGCTGCTCAAGCCCATCTATTATGATGTCCTTCGCCGGCATGTTACCTGTAAATCCAATTATTCCGCACATATACTCCTCCGTTTTTTGAATTTGTTATAATATTTTTCATTTTATCATAGGTGCAGTGCAAAATCAAATTTAACATAGCTTATGCACACTTATGTTTCTATATTCTTGTCATTTTTTACACAAAGGGATGCAGATTTGTAAAAATCAAAAACAGGGACGGCTTTTGCGTCCCTGTCCTTATTTCAATATTTAAATCAGCTTATCATAGCTCCTGCAGGCATATCAATTTCTGCAGTGAGAAGTGCAAGATTTCCCTCAAAATCTTCTGCACAAAGCAACATTCCCTCTGATAACACACCCGCAAGCTCTGTCGGCTTCAGGTTCGTAATCACGACAACCTTTTTACCTACCATTTCCTCAGGCGTATAGTAATTCTTTATGCCTGAAACGATTTGAAGTGTCCTTCCGTTCACCTGAACCTGTGAGCAAAGAAGCTTCTTTGACTTTTGAACCTCCTCACAGGCGATAATCTCGCCCATCTGGAGCTGCATTCTGTTAAACTCCTCAATCGTTATTTCTTCCTTCACCTTTGCATCTATGGTTGGTATTTCAACTGGTGCTTTCTTTGACTTCTTCGGTTTTTCTTCCTCAGGCTCCTCTACCTTGGACGGGAATCTTCTTTCAATTTCGTCAAGCATAGCGGTAGCATCAATTCTTGCAAAAAGCATTTCCGGCTCTGCAACAACCTTATTTCCTGACGGATAAAGCCCGAATCTTACAAGCTCGGTAACCTTTCTCTTTTCCGTGCAAAGCTGTGCCAATATCTTCTCTGACGTCTCCGGCATAAATGGCTCAAGGAGCGTAGCACCTATTACAATGCTTTCAATCAGATTGTAAAGTACGGTATTTAACCTGTCGGCATTTTCTGCATCCTTTCCAAGCACCCATGGAGTTGTCTCATCAATGTACTTGTTGCATCTCTTAAAGAGTGCAAATATTTCAGTTATGGCATCTGCAACCTTGAGCTTGTCCATACAGTCGTTGACCTTAAATCTTGTCTCAAGAACCTGATTTTTAAGCTCCTCATCAAGCGGTGTTGTCTCGTTTGTGTTTGTGACAACTCCGTCGAAATATTTATTTACCATGGAAATTGTTCTGCTGACAAGATTGCCAAGTGTGTTTGCAAGCTCGGAATTGATTCTCTCAATCACAAGCTCCCATGAGATAACACCATCATTTTCAAATGGCATTTCATGCAGAAGGAAAAATCTCACTGCATCAACACCAAATAAATCAACCATGTCATCCGCATAAAGCACATTTCCACGTGACTTGCTCATTTTTCCGCTGCTCTGTAACAGCCACGGATGACCGAATATCTGCTTTGGAAGTGGCTCGCCAAGTGCCATAAGCATAATCGGCCAATATATGGTATGAAATCTTAATATGTCTTTTCCTATCAAGTGCAAATCTGCAGGCCAATATCTGCTGTAAAGCTGACTGCTTGCCCCATCTGCATCGTAGCCAAGTCCCGTTATATAGTTTGAAAGTGCGTCAATCCATACATAAACCACATGTCCCGGGTCAAAGTCTACAGGGATACCCCACTTAAACGAGGTTCTCGAAACACATAAATCCTGAAGCCCCGGAAGAAGGAAATTGTTCATCATTTCATTTTTTCTTGATTCCGGCTGAATAAATTCAGGGTGTGAATTGATATGGTCAATCAGCTTATTTGCATATTTGCTGAGCTTGAAGAAATATGCCTCCTCCTTTGCAGGCTGGCACTCTCTTCCACAATCAGGACACTTTCCGTCTACAAGCTGTGATGGTGTAAAGAAAGACTCACATGGAGTACAGTACATACCCTCGTACTCTCCCTTGTAGATGTCCCCCTTGTCATAAAGCTTTTTAAAGATTTTCTGCACCTGCTTCTCGTGGTCTTCGTCCGTGGTTCTTATGAACTTATCATATGAAGTATTCATCAAATCCCAAATACTCTTAACCTGGGACGACACCTCATCAACGAATTCCTTTGGTGTGGACAGGCTTTCAAATGCCTTTGTCTCTATTTTTTGTCCATGCTCGTCGGTACCCGTCTGAAATCTGACGTCGTATCCGACGAATCTTTTGTATCTTGCAATACTATCCGCAAGAACAACCTCATAAGTATTACCAATATGAGGCTTTCCTGATGTGTACGCAATCGCTGTTGTAATGTAATATGGTTTCTTTGCCATTCTCCTAAATTCCTCCTCGCTTCTTTATCCTACTCTGAGCTTGAACTTCTGGAGCTCTTTATCGGAGTCAACCACTTCGATTTGTCCGCCCAACGCTCTTATTTTTCCGTCAAAATCTTCATAACCCCTGAGAATATATTTTATATCCTCAACCGTGGAAAAGCCCTCTGCAGCAAGTCCTGCAATCACCAGTGCAGCTCCTGCCCTCAAATCCGGTGCCACAAGATTTGCACCCTTGTAACCATCAACCCCCGTAATAACTGCTGAGTTTCCCTCAACCTTTATCTTGGCGCCCATGCGGGCAAGCTCGCTTACATAACGGAATCTGTTCTCAAATATACTCTCCGTAATCACGCTTGTTCCCTGTGAAAGTGCAAGTGTGGTCGCCATCTGCGGCTGCATATCCGTAGGAAATCCAGGATACGGCAATGTTTTTATCTGTGTGGATTTCATCCTGCCATCCGCCATAACCCTGACAGAATCATCATATTCAATCACACGTGCACCAATTTCATTTAACTTTGACGTAATTGCCTCTAAATGCTTTGGAATTACATTTTTTATCAGGATATTGCCCTTTGTGGC
Organism: Bacteroides sp.; assembly: GCA_023666705.1. Lineage (GTDB taxonomy): Bacteria > Bacillota > Clostridia > Lachnospirales > Lachnospiraceae > Coprococcus_C. The sequence continues at coordinate 33,598 of JAMPBO010000002.1, read as the reverse complement.
AACTGCCATCGCCATAAATGTTCCTGCCTCAATCTGGTCAGGAATAATGGAATATTCTGTTCCTTTCAGCTTCTGGACGCCGCGAATTCTGATAACGTCCGTTCCTGCTCCCTTTATGTTTGCACCCATACTGTTCAGGAAGTTGGCTACGTCTACGATGTGAGGCTCCTTAGCCGCATTTTCAATCGTTGTCTTGCCCTCTGCCAGAACTGCTGCCATCATAATATTAATCGTTGCACCCACTGTTACGACATCGAGGTACACATGGTTTCCTACAAGATTTTCCGCTTTTGCGATAACTTTTCCGCCGTTATCTATATTTACCGTGGCACCTAACGCCTCAAAGCCCTTGATATGCTGGTCTATCGGTCTTAACCCAATCTCGCAACCACCCGGAAGGGCAACCTGTGCATAATTAAACTTGCCAAGCAACGCTCCCAGGAGATAATAGGAAGCTCTTATTTTTCTTATGTATTCATCGTCAACACACAAATCTTCCTCGTTGCGTATTGTTCCGCCACATATGGAAACCGTGTGCGTATCTATATATTTAACCTTTGCACCGATATTTTCTATAGCACGGAGCAGCACCTTTGTGTCATCCACATATGGCACATTTTCAATGATGCACTCCTCATCAGTAAGTACGGCTGCAGCAAGAATTCCAAGGGCAGCATTTTTTGCTCCCGCTATGGTAACCTCACCTTCCAAAGCCTGACCACCTTTTATAACATACTTTTCCATTACACACCTCTACGTCCTATTATACATAGTCTTATAGATTATATCACATTGAGCGGAAAAGTAAACCCAAATATTCCCGCACAATTATTTATCCGCCTCACAATAGACGCACCTGTACACCCGGTTCTCCTTATCCGTAAGCTTGAAAATATGCGGTATTTCCTGCTCCGTGGACGTGATACAGCGGGGGTTCTTGCACTTCTTAATATTGACAAGTTTTTCCGGAAGTGCCAGTTTTTTCTTCTCGATGGTCTGCCCATCCTTTATGATACTGACGGTAATTCCCGGGTCAATATAACCAAGTACATCTAAATTAATATCATATTCATCCTTGTCAATTTTTAGAATGTCTTTTTTGCCCATTTTATTGCTTTTTACGTTTTGGAGTATGGCAACGCTGCAATCCAGTCTGTCAAGCTTCAAGTCCCGGTATACCTGCAATGCTTTTCCCGCAGTTATATGGTCTAAAACAATTCCGTTTTGAATACTGTCTATCTTCATTCCTATTCCCTCCCCGCATGTTCCAAAAGTGTCATAATCAATGCCATTCTGACATATTTACCGTTCAGTGCCTGCCTGAAATAGCATGCACGCGGATCATCATCCACCTTAATTGATATCTCATTTACCCTAGGAAGCGGATGAAGAATCGACAAATCCTTTTTTGCATATTTCAGCTTGGTCTCATCAAGGATATAGGTATCCTTCAATCTCACGTAGTCGGCTTCATTGAAAAACCGTTCCTTCTGAACTCTGGTCATGTAGATAATGTCAAGCTCCTCCATGACCTCCTCCATGGTTGAAACCTCCCTATATTCTATATTATTCTTCTCAAACACCTCTGTGATAATATAATCGGGAACCTTGAGCTCTTTTGGTGAAATCAGGACATATTTTATATTTTCATACCTTGACAGTGCCTTGATAAGTGAATGGACAGTTCTTCCAAACTTGAGGTCACCGCAAAGACCAATCGTAAAATTGTCGAGACGTCCCTTTTCCCTTTTAATTGTCAGCAAATCCGTAAGCGTCTGTGTCGGATGGTTGTGTCCGCCGTCACCTGCATTTATGATTGGGACGGTTGATACCATGGCTCCAAACATCGGTGCACCTTCCTTCGGATGTCTCATGGCGATAATGTCTGCGTAGCAGCCTACCACCCTGATTGTATCTCCAACGCTTTCTCCCTTTGTTGCTGACGAGGAGTCGGCAGAAGAAAAACCAAGTACATTACCTCCCAACTCCATCATTGCCGCTTCAAAGCTAAGCCGGGTTCTCGTACTTGGTTCAAAAAATAATGTAGCAAGCTTTTTTCCCTTGCATACCTCACTATACTTTTCTTTGTTGTCTATAATATCCTGTGCAAGATTCAAAATGTTGTCAATTTCTTCAACACTTAAATCCGTCGAATCGATCAGATGTTTCATGATGCACCTCCCACTATCAATTTGAACATACATAAAAACGAATTGACTATATCAACTATAAGCTTCCATATGTTTGTTTGTCAAGTGTTGTTTGCATCCGGTTGCTCCCCATCCTCCTCTTCAACCTCTGGATTATAAATGGTATGCGTGACCGCAACCTCATTTTCTTTCATCAAATCTGCAATGGCAAACCGGTCCCGTCTCTCACACACCATAACATACTGCCTTCTGTTTGCCCGAAGCTTCAGAATAATGATATTGCTGTCCTCCGGGTCATCCACAAGCTTGTAGCTTTGAATAAACTCCCACTCAAGGTAAGAGGTTCCCACAACCGCACCCTTATCGGTAAGCCCGCTCTGCACACGTGCAGATAAAACGATAAACAGTACAAACGCCAGAACAGCAGGTGCAAATACATAATAATGAAAATAAGCAAACACCGCAAAAAGAACCAGCCCCAGATTTGCGTAAATCACCTCGGAACGGTTCAATTTGTGGTGCAGTCTGCTTTTAATTATTATGTCAGGCTGCCGCTTAATGGCGGATATACACACCAAAACGGCAGTCCCAAAGCCAAGGAACAGGACAAAGCCCAATACCCCTCTCCAAATATCCATTTTTAATCTCCTAAAAGAGTAACCATGACTGCCTTTTCTGCATGTCTTCTGTTCTCAGCCTGATTGAGTATGACATCAAGATTTTTGTCAATTACACTCTGGGATATTTCATATCCTTCATGCATCGGCATATCATGCATGACAATTGCTTTACTTCCTTCAAGGAAGCTGTCATTTATCTGATATGGCATCATTTTTGCCATAATTTCCGTTTTTTTGTCAGCATATTCCGGATTGTTGAAAAATTCCATATCTACCCATGTGTCCGTGTAAAGCACATCCATTTCCTTAACATACTTTTTTGCCTCCTCCATGGACATGGCAGGATCAAGCTCCACATAGTGTCCTGTTGCCTTTGCCTCCTCGAAGAAATCTTCCCCACAAACCGTGTCATTTACAAGCGGCGTAAGTCCATAGAGTGTTCCCTTTTTCATTTTTGAGAAAAACTCTACCAATGAATTGAATACATTATTTTTTGCACCGATGTACATAAGCTTTACATCAAGACTTCCAAATCTCTCAATGAGGGTCAGTGCATCTGCGAGAATCTGGCACGGATGATAGGAGTTGTCACAGCCATTTATAAACGGAACCGTAACATTTTTTCCAAAAAGCTCTACTGTCTCATTCTTTATCAGACGTGCCATGATAATATCTACATTTCTGCAAACATACTTTATCTCGGAAACAGGCTCACCAAGAACAAAGTTTGAGTCTCTCCAAAGCTGGTTGTAGTATGTGCCTCCAAGCTCTGTTATACCCGTTGTAAATGATAAAAATGTCCTCGTTGACGTCTTTTCAAAAAGAGTATAAAGCTTTTTTCCCTTAAGAGCCTCACTGTACTTTGCAGGATTTTTTTTCATATCCAGGGCAAGGTTTAAAATATCCGTCAGCTCCTCCGCAGAAAAATTCTTAAAATTCAACATGTTTTTCATAATGCATAGTCCTCATTTCTATTAGTTGTTGTAGGATGCAAGCTTATCTGCCATATCGGTTTTCTCCCAAGGAAGCTCCACATCGGTACGTCCGAAATGTCCGTAGGCAGCCGTCTTTTTGTATATTGGTCTTCTCAAATCCAGCATCTTGATGATACCTGCAGGTCTTAAATCAAAGTTTTCCCTGATAATGTCAACCAGCCTTGTATCACTCAGCTTTCCCGTACCAAATGTATCAACCATAATCGATGTCGGCTTTGCGACTCCTATCGCATAGGAAAGCTGGATTTCACACTTATCAGCCAGTCCTGCAGCAACGATATTTTTTGCAACATATCTTGCAGCATATGCTGCGGAACGGTCAACCTTGGTGCAATCCTTTCCCGAGAAAGCACCGCCGCCGTGACGTGCATATCCGCCGTATGTATCCACTATAATCTTTCGTCCCGTAAGACCACTGTCTCCGTTCGGTCCGCCGATGACGAATCTTCCTGTCGGATTAATAAAGAACTTCGTGTTCTCATCTATCATATTTGCCGGTAATATCTCATCAAATACATATTTTTTAATGTCCGCATGTATCTGCTCCTGTGAAACACTTTCACTGTGCTGTGTGGAAAGGACAACTGCGTCAAGTCTGCTTGGCTTGCCGTTCTCATCGTACTCCACGGATACCTGCGTTTTGCCATCTGGTCTTAAATATGGGAGTGTACCATTTTTTCTGACCTGTGCCAGCCTGAAAGACAGCTTGTGGGCAAGTGCAATTGGATATGGCATTAGCTCAGGCGTCTCGTTTGTTGCAAAGCCAAACATCATTCCCTGATCCCCTGCACCAATTGCTTCGATTTCCTCGTCGCTCATGGTGTTTTCCCTAAGCTCAAGTGCCTTATCAACACCCATGGCTATATCAGCAGACTGCTTATCAAGTGTCGTAATCACGCCGCATGTATCGCAGTCAAAGCCATACTTTGCCCTGTCGTATCCTATGCCTCTGATTGTTTCCCTGACGATGCTCTGAATATCTATCTGTGCTTTCGTTGTAATTTCACCCATAACGAGCACGAGACCCGTTGTTACCGCCGTCTCGCATGCCACACGGCTCATGGGATCCTGCTCAAGCAAAGCATCAAGAATTGCATCTGAAACCTGATCGCATATTTTGTCCGGATGTCCTTCTGTAACTGATTCTGAAGTAAATAATAACTTTTCCATGTGTTTTTCCTCCTATGTTTTTGAAATTGAAAAATTAATTTAAAATAACTAAAAAATCCGGTCACAACAACCGGATTTGAAGGTCACTATTCAAATCCTCTTATTGCTCGATAGTCAAATCCTGTATATGAAATACAATTGGTTATGATTCTCGCTCTGGTTGGCACCTTCCACAAAAAAGCGGGGTTGCCACGGCTTCGCAGTCCCTTATGACTCCACCGTTCTGAATAAGAGAAATACACTATTGTAGAATTAACAATACTCTTTTGTAACCCTATTGTCAATATTAAATTTATATGTTTTTGTCCAATTATTCTGCCGCCACTGCCACCTCATGAAATGCCAGTGCCATTTCCCTGGACTCATCTGCCCTTTTGTTTACCTCCTCAGGGCTGTGATAGGTCGGTACGGTATCCTTGATTGCCTGGACAATTACGTCGTAGCCCTCCTCCTCGACTGCCTGTAATAATATGGCAAGTTTATTGTCCACCTCATCCCTGCTAAGCGGCTTATCACGTTCTATGAAAATCATTTCATTTGAAGTCTTGTCAAGCTCCTCAGATTTCATAAGAAGCTCCTCGTAAAGCTTTTCACCCGGTCTTAATCCGATTTCAACAATATCGATATCCTCATATGGCTTTAGTCCCGAAAGCTGTATCATGTTTTCCGCCAAGTCAAGTATTTTGACAGGCTTACCCATATCCAGCACGAAAAGCTCGCCGTTTTTTGCCATTGCACAGGTTTCCATGACAAGTCCTACCGCCTCAGGTATGGTCATAAAATAGCGGATAATTCTTTTATCAGTCAATGTGATTGGTCCGCCTGCCTCTATCTGCTTTTTAAACAGCGGAATAACACTGCCGTTGCTGCCCAAAACATTTCCAAACCGCACTGCTGTAAAATCTGTGTTGCTGTCCTGCCTGCACTGTATCACCATTTCACAGACACGTTTGCTGGCTCCCATCACATTTGTAGGATTAACCGCCTTGTCCGTAGAGATAAGAAGGAACTTTTCCACGTTGTACTGCTCTGCCAGATTAGCAACATTATATGTACCCTGCACATTATTTTTGATTGCCTCACATGCACTGTTTTCCATAAGCGGCACATGCTTGTGGGCCGCCGCATGAAATACAATCTGCGGCATGGTTTTCCTAAATATTTCTTCCAGACGTTTATAATCACGCACGGAAGCAATGTATACTTCCAGTTTCAGCTTATCGCCATACCGGTTTACAAGCTCCTGCTGTATTTCATACGCATTATTTTCATATATATCTATAATCACAAGCTTTTTCGGCTGCCTTTTTGCTATCTGCCTGCAAAGCTCAGACCCTATGGAGCCGCCTCCGCCTGTAACCATGACAACCTTATCCGTATAATAGGTACGGGCAAGCTCTCCTTTGACTGAAACACTGTCACGGAACAGCAAATCCTCTATCTGGAACTCCCGCACGCCACGCTTTGTTGCATTATTTTCTTTATCACCCAATGGGTAATCATACAATTTGACCTTACATCCTGTTGTTTTATAAAGATTATACAGCTTGGTTTTGTCCTCCGAGGTTGCGTCAGGCAGGGCAATTACAATTTCCTGTATCGGCATTGACTTTATAACATTCGTTATGTCATCATCCTCACAATAAACCTTAATACCGTTTATCTGCTTTCCTACCTTTTGTAAATCCTTATCAATAAAGCAATATGGTATATAATGGGAAAGTGGATTTCTTATCAATTCGTCCGCTAAGGATGCGCCAACATTTCCCGCACCTACAATCGCAATATTTATTTTATGTAATTCATCCCCTGTTCCACTAAGGTCTACATCACTTCTCTGTGCTGATTTCGAATATATATACTGGTAAATCAAGCGGCTCATAAGCGTGATAAGCAGTATGGTAAACACAAGGACAATACTGTATGCAGCTCCAAGATTTGCACCGTGCACGATACGTCCTATGGCAATGTAGAGAACACCTGCAATCAAATCTGCAAAAACAAGCCTTAAGTAAGTGGACGTATTTGCATATCGCCACACGTTGGAATACACCTTGAACAATAGTCTTAAAAGCATGGTACACGTATATAAGACTGCAAGCTTAAGAAGCGTAAATTCTCCATTTGCCGTAATGGAGCTCACACCATATAATGCCGAAATTGCAAGCATTCCATATATGCTGATAAATATTACCGTGTCTATAATATATAATGACACCATTCTTCTGTTCATGATATCCAATTCCTCCCAGTGATGCCGAAAAACAACATCATTTTGACGCATCAAAACCATATATTCTTCAAAAGCAATCCTTTATATTTTAACTACTGTTGCATTGTAATGTCAACAACTGATTTCTACATATCTACAGGTAATTTTTGCATGATTTTTCGTGCAATTACAATGTTAAGCCTCCATAATTCACATAAGAACTCCAGCAAATTCCTCCAACATCTGTACTTCGCCCAAGGAAATATAATAAAATCTATATCCTTATGGATTACTCAGTAGAATTTTTGTGCATGATATGATAAAATCAGGTTATTAATTTCAGAAGAAAATGCAGTAGGGAGTGACCATTTTGGACCAAAAATCATTGCTTGAAATTATTACAAAAAGCGAATGCCATACAACAGAATTTAAAAAATCCACAACAGATATTACAAAAGATGTTTATGAAAGTATCTGTGCATTTTCTAATCGGGACGGCGGACATGTTTTCCTTGGTGTTAAAGATAACGGAGAAATCGCAGGTATAGAACCAAATTACATTGATAAAATAAAAAAAGACTTTGTAACATCAATTAATAATGCTAATAAAATGTACCCACCTTTATTTTTAACGCCAACAGAATATGAAATTCAAGGCAAGAAAATTTTATACATTCATGTACCTGTAGGAACGCAAGTCAGTAGATGCTGCGGACGAATTTATGACAGAAATAACGATTCCGATATTGATATAACAGATAATGAAGAGCTTGTTTATAAGCTGTATGCAAGAAAACAAGGAACATATTTTGTTAATAAAGTATTTATCGGATGGGACATAGATGTTCTTCGTCCTGACCTAATTGAACGGGTACGGAAGATGACCCGTGTTAAAAGCAACAATCATCCGTGGTTGACTATGGATGATGAAGAATTATTGCGGAGTGCAGGTCTTATTTTACTGGATCACGAACATAGAAAAGAAGGTATTACCCTTGCGGCAATCTTATTATTTGGCAAAGACTCAACAATTATGTCCGCATTGCCACAGCATAAAACAGATATGATTTTCAGAGTACAAAATTTGGACAGATATGATGACAGAGATGTAATTATTACAAATTTACTGGATAGCTATGACAGGATGAGTGAATTTGCAAAAAAACACTTAAACGATCCTTTTATTTTAGATGGTATGCAATCAATTAGTGTCAGAGATGCCATTTTGAGGGAAATTATTTCTAACAGCTTGGCACACCGCGATTATTCCAGTGGCTATGTTGCAAAAATGGTAATCGAAAAAGAACGGATATTTACTGAGAACAGTAACCGAACACACGGTTATGGCAACTTGGATTTGACCACGTTTGAACCTTTTCCCAAAAACCCTCCAATATCCAAAATATTTAGGGAAATAGGACTGGCAGACGAATTGGGTTCCGGAATGCGTAATACTTACAAATATACAAAACTGTACTCTGGTGGTACACCACAGTTTTTTGAAGGAGATATTTTTAAAACTATTATTCCATTAAATGATATGGCAACCATGAAATCCGGTCCAATATATAGTGACCAAGTCAGTGACCAAGTCAGTGACCAAGTCAGTGACCAAGTCACATCAAATACAATTTCAGAAAAAATACTCGAATATTGCACGGTTGCCAGAACCAAAAAAGAAATTGCCACATATATAGGCTATAAAAATTTGACATATATGACCCGCACATTTCTTAAACCATTACTGGAAAGTAAGATGCTGGAATATACGATACCGGAAAAACCGAAAAGCAGGCTGCAAATGTATAAAACAAAAGAGTAATTTGAGACATTCGGACCAAGGCATTTTATCCCTTGTTTATTCAACATCAACCATATCCAGATTTGTTTTATAAAATGCCGCTCTTGAAACTTTACTCTTTTCCAGATATCCATGCTTTTCAAGATTGTCAAGAACCTGCTTTCTAAAATAGGTCGAGTCACTTATTCCGAGATATTCAGCTATCTCCGAAACCTTATGTGCTTTTAAATAGCAAAATGACAAAACTTTTCCATCCATCTCCGTTCCTCCTGGAACTGGTGCGAAATTAAGAACAGGTGTCTTTTCATCTTCAACACCCCTATCATAAGTCAAATCCGGAAGTACTAATGTAAAATGGTCAGATGTTGAATAAATGTATGGCTTATGTGCCTCATCAGCAGATGCATATTCTTCCATAATCTTATCAAATCCTGTACCTGCTGCCTCCATTACATTACACGTAACCAAAACACCAGCAATGAGCTCATTTCTTCTCTTGGAAATCACATTGGATAAATCATATGTTTTTCCAAGTTTTTCACCCCTGTAAAATCCTCCCGGTGATGAAATTTCCAACCGATCCTTAAATATATCAACCTGAATCTGCGTTCCATCTAAATAATAGTCACGATGAGCAACCGCATTTATTACACCTTCAAACAAAGCTCTAGCTGGATAAGAATCTATATTAATTCGGGTATCATCGAGCTTTATCACGGAATGATTCATTCTTTGATTCACAAAGTCCATAACGTAATTAATCGTTGATGTGATATTACCGTTAAACCGATTTATGGTGACAATTCTCTCGCTTCCCTTATTGAAGCCAGAAAAAACTGAACATTGTACTTCTGTTTTCTTTTCTTTATAATCATCCAGAAACAAAACTGCACCATTTAACAAAAAACCATCTTTATTTACAAAGCCTAAGGATTGCAACGCCTTTTCCTTAAGTGCTGCTCCGTCATTATGTTTTTCATAAAACGCACGAAGATCCGATAATTTTTCCGGAACATACTTTATATCTGATACCAGAATATCATACTGTGTATTTTTGCTTTTCACGCTCATCTCGATGATTTCTTCATAGGTTGCACCGTTTGTAAATCCATCCCGCCTCATAAAAATAGATGGAATATTTTTGTATTGTAAAATCACTGGTTTTACTGGTGATTCTTCTATGCTTACCTTAATTACAAAACGCTCATCTCCATTTATTTCGTATCTGATAAAAGAAATCTTCATTTGAGGTCTGGGCGTCAAATGCTCATTAACCTGATTATTGAAATAATTTCTTTCGTTGTCAGCATCTTTTCTATCAAAGCCAATCAATTTATTCGTCTTATCTTCCACCCCAATATAAAAATCTCCACCAGAGGCATTAGCAAATCCCGCAATACTTTTAAGCCAGCCAACAATATCCTCACGATTTAGAATTGCCTTGCCTTCAAACTTATCACTTTCAAGCTGTATATCTTCAATTATCTCCTCTAAATACATATGCCATCACCTCTTTTTGAACTACTTCAATAATACTTCAAAGCAACTTCAAAGTCAACTTCAAAACAACTTCAAACAAATTTTAATTTACTTTGAAGCATTCCCAATTTAACGATTGATATACTTATCTTTTGTGATTTTGCACTAAAAGAAAAAGGCTGTACGACCTGCACAGCCTCTTTGGGTTAGTTTATTTGTCCGTTTGGGTAAGGTATTTTTGTGCATCCTCAGGTGATAGGGCAAATTTACTTATAAGGGCTTCTGTGATTTTGTCGTTGGAGAAGCCGTTTTCTTTCAGGAGAGAAATTGTTGCCATAATACCTTCACTGCGTCCTTGTCCATATCCATCAGCGTGACCTTCCTCATATCCGATTTCCTTCAGGGTTTTCTCATGGAGTTCGGCATCATATTCAAATATACTCATGGCGATTACCTCCCGCTTGTTCTTTCTTAAAAATTCAGACAGGATATTTTCCCTGATGCAGTCATCAACGGCATTGGTTACGGCTGTGCTGATATCCGTAGTCCGGCTGTATTTCCGTATCATATCCACAAACAGCATGTATTCCCGTAAAGTAGGGCAGGCTTTCATCAGCTCGTCATTGTAACCGGGATTGATATTCAGCTGGAGAACCACAAGCTCGAGGCTTGGGTTTTCTTCCCTGTGTGTATAGGCATCAGAAAGCCTGAATTCTTTCCGCTCCGGCTGTCTGGTTACACCGTTGTAGAATACGACAAACTTCGGATTGGGAAGTGGTACCAGCCTTGCGGAATAGATGTCATTGTCCGCATAATAGTGACTGAAAATGTGTGTCACATATTCCAGATTCCGGAGCGGCATGTTCGGGTTTACGGTTGCTCATATAAGTTAAGCCTCATGTCTATGACACAGGACAGGTCATTTTTTACCGTCATGTATATGGCATTTTCCAGGGTAGTGATTTCCAGCTCCTCAGGATTGTCGTAGCTTGTTTTGTTTACCGCATTGTAGAGTGTCAGCAGCTCTTTTTTGTCCGAGAATACCCGCCTGAATACGGTATCCTTGTGGTGCATATTGGCGGTTAATGTTTCAGCATGGTTTTTAAGACGGTATTCATTTGTCGCATTTTCCGCATAACTTTTGTGTTTTTTCATTTTCTTTTCCCCCCTTTTGTTTGAACATCAGCCCATTACTTAGCAGGTTCTGTCAGAAACGTGCCTATAAAACCCGAATTTGCTTTTGGCATATATTCCGGTTTGCTTTGTAAATCAGGAACATATGGGCTGACCCATGTTTCGGCAGGAAAAGAGTGGAAAATTTATTTCGTCTTGGTTGCCAAATAAGACATATATTACATGACGGTATCATGCAAGATATCTTTTTCATATCCAGAACAGACAATTTTTCAACACAGCTCCTTCGCTGCCAGTGTTATGTGATATTAAGCATCGAAGTAGCTTGTTTATTAGACTCGAATCAAGCAGTAGATGTGCCCTTTTCTTTGAATGTCTGAACTGGTTTCCCCCGTGAATGAATTACTATATTAATGCTTTAAATGGATACTGCCATATGCGTGTTGTGATTGCAAGTGGTTTTTTATATTTTTCACTAAAAAGGAAGCCACTGCTTTATAGACGAGTAATCAGTAATTTTATGCGGGAATTCTGCTGAAAAAGTTTTTAGGTGTGACAGTAATCGTAACGATGTAAGAAGAATTTGAACGAAGGGAAAAGTAAAGAAGTGCTTGAGGTGCGGTAAAACAAGTCGGTTTTACCGTTCTTTTTGTCTGGATAGATAGTTGTGTAATAGTGCTTTTGGCAGGATAATAAAAAATCAAATTTTTTGTAGAGAGGGAAATATATGGTGAAGAGATACCGAACTGGTACAATACACTTAGTACTGGTACAATGAGCCTAGTGACTTTTTGGAAAATGTCTAGTATAATCGATTTGTGGGTTAATGTGATAAATGGTTGAGTGAGAAGCCGTCTTGCATTAAGTAAAGGATAATAAAAAATTATTTTAAAAAAACAAATTCAATGTAGAATGCCATCAGATTATTCTAATGAGGAGGAAAATGTATGGGAAAAAGATGTGCTGTTCTTTTTTCTGGTGGTCTTGATTCAAGTTTAGCAGTTTGTAGCATGGTTGAAAAAGGGTATGTACCAGAACTCTTACATTTTGATCAGGGAGCTTTGATTTCCAATAATTTAGTATCAATAAGATATAACGAACTTAAGGCAGTATACGCTGATTATTTGGGGGATATGCACTTTTTTAATGTTAGTGGATTGTTCCGAAGAATTGCGTTAGTGCCATTGGAAGAAGATATTAAGAAATATAATGTAAGTTTAGTGTGTCTCGGATGTAAACTAGCGATGCATGTGCAAAGTATTGTTTTTTGTGAGAAGAACGATATCAGTGTTATGGCAGATGGATCTACTGAGCGTCAGAAAAGGTATGGTGAGCAAAGAGAGGTTGCATTGGATTTTATACGAGATTTGTATAGTCAATATGAAATCATATATGAGAATCCAGTGTATAATTTTGATAAAAAAGAAATTAAATATGGTTTGTTTGATAGAGGAATTACAATTCAACCTTTAGAGGATACATGTTTATTTAGCAATACGTTTTCAATAGCATCTAATGATGCTATTGGTAAATATTTAGCTTCAAAGAAGCAGTTGTGTAATGAATTAATAGAAAGAGGGATGTTACATGAAAAAAATCGATAAAGTTGGAGGAATTATTTTACAAGGAAAAAAATTGTTAGTTGTTAAAAAGCACACAAAGGATAATCGGCAAGAATATATTATTCCTGGTGGAAAAAGAGAAGGTAATGAAACAGACTTTGAAACGTTAAAAAGAGAACTGGCAGAAGAAATACAAGTTGATTTGGTTGAAACAAGGACTTTTGGTGGCTTCGATGATATTGCAATTTTTGAAAATATTCCGATTCATATAGAAGTATATTTTTCTACCATTGTTGGAACACCTGCTTGTGATAGTGAAATAAAGGAGTTGGTTTGGATTGACAAAGATTATGAAAAGGAAGGAATAAAATTAGGAAGTGTTTTATCTAAATTTGTGATACCAAAATTAATTGAAATGGGGTTGATGTAATATTACAGTAAAAGATTATTTTTCAATTATTTTGCCAAGTTTAACTCTGTGCATAGCCTTATATACTTTTTTATCAAATAATCCTAAATTTAGAGAGTTTAGTGCAAAATTTTGGACAACCGTAATGCTTCAATTAATAGCTGTCATTGCATGTTCCCTTGCATTATTTACAAATCTTTTGCAAAAGATTTTATTTCAGAATAACATTGTCATTAACAAAGTTGGACAAGTGCTTCTTTGTATTTGTATTATATTTTTTTTATTAAGTTGGTTATACCTTAGTAAAACTTTTTATACAATATATGGAAGTTTATATCATTTGAGAAAGAAAAGATTTTTGAAGTATACTAAAGTTTTTGGGTGGTTTTATGAGAAATTTTTTCATAAGACATTTTACGAAAAAAATTATCGTAAACGTGATATTCTAAAAATAGATTCATTTTTAAATTTTGATAATCAAGAATTGCAAAAGATTAAAGAGGGGGGAACAATATTAATTTTATACAAAGATAACACAGACTATAGTAAAATTGCAGCTGATTATATTGTTGAAACAGTTGATGATGGAGAAACCGTAGACTATGTGATGACCTATAAATCGCCAGTTGAATTATGTAAATCTTTTACTGATAGACAAATGTTAAATATAGTCAAACATCTCTCTATTATAGATTGTTTTACATCTCATTATGGATTTGATGATAAAGTCGTAAAGTTTGCCAAGGAAGAATATGCTCAAAAAGGGTATAAATTTTATGATGCTGATTCATTTGCTGAAATACATACAGCTGCAAATAGTTCTTGGTATAGATTTCGGAAAGTATGTCAGGCAGAAGAAAATCAGTTTAGAATTCCGCATAGAACAATATATGATACATTGTCATCCCTTATTCGATTTTCTAGCGAAGAACTTTATTTTTTGTTTTTGCGACATGTAATTTCTTCAGAAAAGTCACATGGCATGATTTCTGTTATATTGGAACCACATTCTCTAAAAGATGATCTTAAAAACGATTTAATAAGGATGGCCGATATTGTTTTAGAATTTGATGGGTTCGGAATGAGAGAAATTAAATAGATATTGAGGCGTAGATTAAAGAAAATATTGCACCATGTGACTATAGTGTATTGGTTGCATGGTGCTTTCGAATTTTTTGAAATGGTAAATTTTAGTGAATATAGGTCCTTTGTTTGTGAATTGAAAGGTTTATAATTAACGAAATGGGTGGGAGTTTCAATATAAATATTGAAAAATCACTTGCAATCACAACACGCATATGGTAGTATCTAGTTAAAGCATTAATATAGTAATTCATTCACGGGTAAAACCAGTTCAGACATTCAAAGAAAAGGGCACATCTACTGCTTGATTCGAGTCTAATAAACAAGCTACTTCGATGCTTAATATCACATAACACTGGCAGCGAAGGAGCTGTTTTGAAAATACGTTTGTTCTGGATACGAGAAGATATATTGCATGATACCATCATGTAATATATGTCTTATTTGGCAACCAAGACGAAATAAAATTTCCACTCTTTTCCTGCCGAAACACAGGTCAGCCTATATGTTCCCGATTCACAAAGCAAATCGGAACATATGCCGAAAGCAAATACGGGTTTTATAAAAATTGGCTAAGCAAAGGGCTGATGTTCAAACAAAAGGGGGAAAAGAAAATGGAAAAACACGAAAACTATGCAGAAAATGCAGACAACAACAGTAACATACACAACATAACCTATTATAAAAACACTATAGATAACAGCAATACCACAAATGAACGCCGTAGAAACCATGCTGATACATTAACTGCCAACATGCACCACAAGGATACCGTATTCAGGAGGCTGTTTTCCGACAAAAAAGAGTTACTTACGCTCTACAATGCAGTAAACAAAACAAGCTACGACAATCCCGAGGAGCTGGAAATCACTACTTTGGAAAATGCCATATACATGACGGTAAAAAATGACTTATCCTGTGTCATTGACATGAGGCTTAACTTATACGAGCACCAGTCAACCGTAAACCCGAATATGCCACTCCGGAATTTGGAATATGTGACACACATTTTCAGTCACTATTATGCGGACAATGACATCTATTCCGCAAGGCTGGTACCACTTCCCAATCCGAAGTTTGTCGTATTCTACAACGGTGTAACCAGACAGCCGGAGCGGAAAGAATTCAGGCTTTCTGATGCCTATACACACAGGGAAGAAAACCCAAGCCTCGAGCTTGTGGTTCTCCAGCTGAATATCAATCCCGGTTACAATGACGAGCTGATGAAAGCCTGCCCTACTTTACGGGAATACATGCTGTTTGTGGATATGATACGGAAATACAGCCGGACTACGGATATCAGCACAGCCGTAACCAATGCCGTTGATGACTGCATCAGGGAAAATATCCTGTCTGAATTTTTAAGAAAGAACAAGCGGGAGGTAATCGCCATGAGTATATTTGAATATGATGCAGAGCTTCACGAGAAAACCTTGAAGGAAATCGGATATGAGGAAGGGCATGCTGATGGATACGGACAAGGTCGCAACGAAGGCATCGGCATCGGACGCGAACAGGGTCGCAGTGAAGGTATTGACATTGGACGCAAGCAAGGCATTATGGCAACAATATCTCTCCTGAAAGAAAACGGCTTCTCCAACGACAAAATCACAGAAGCCCTTATCAATAATTTTGCCTTATCCCCTGAGGATGCACAAAATTACCTTACCCAAACGGACAAATAAACTAACCAAAGGGGCTGTTGCAAAATAGATGATTACTCGTCTATAAAGCAGCGGCTCCTTTTTGTGTAAAAAAGAAAAGCAGGTCATTGTATCAGTTCCGCATTTTTTCACCATCTATTGCCCACCCAACAACCGTATCACCATTCTGCTCGCAATATCCTTTAAGAGGTTTCTGACATTACTTTATTAAAAAATCAATATCCTCCATGTCAGCCGAATACCCTTCAACATATTCTGCGAGTAAATACTCCGGATTTACTTCATCATTAAATCACTATTTCTCAGTTCAATCATTTTCGCCAAATCATCAATAGCACAATAATGTATCATTGACTCAAGGAAATGTCCCATCTCAAAATCCATATACCTGATAATTGTGATAATTGGGCCGAAAATTACGGTTGAAAAAATGTTAAATATGACCAAACATTTAACCACGATATTTTATTTTTAATCTTATTGGCACGAATGTTACAGAGTAATGATACTGCCTCAAATGTAAAGATGCAAACACCGTATGAATTAACAAAAGGAACTGCAAATTATACAAATTGTACACCAAACTATACAATTTGGACGTTGACAGGCTTCCTTTTTCACACTTATAATATATGTATACACCATATGCAGTAATAATCTTCTGTTTTTTAAGCAGAAGATTATTTTTTAGGTTGTGTCAAGTTTTCTGTGAAAACTTGACATGTAGCATCAGCCCATTTGCTGAAAGCAAATTCGGAATGGCTGATGTTCAAGATAGGAGGTCGCATATGGCAAATATTCTACAAAAACAGTTTCCCATGATTCGGGAACGACAGGAACTGATTGACTACATTACTGCAAGGCAGGAGCTGAAATTGATTTATGATGGCTGGCGGGAGGAACGGCAGAAGGAATTTCTTGACTTCTGCTCCGGCGTAAGCGGAATGAAGCTGACCTACGACGGCTTTTTCAAGGAGATTATGAATCCTGAAATCCACCCGGAACGGTTGGAGGACTTTCTGTCCTGCATACTGGGAGAGGGACCCGTAAGGATACTCCGTGTCATCCCCAACGATTCATCGCGGATTGCAGACGAAAGTTCCCTTGTAATTATGGACATTGTTGTTGAACTTGAGGACGGACAGATTGTAAATGTAGAGATACAAAAGCACGGTTACAAGTTTCCTGGACAGAGAAGTGCATGTTATTCCGCCGACCTTCTGCTCCGCCAGTACAAAAGAATCCGTGATGAAAAGGGAAACCGCTTTTTCAATTACAAAGATATCAAAACGGTATACACGATTGTTCTTTTTGAAAAGAGCACAGAGCTGTTTCACGGATATCCTGACCATTACATACATAAGTCCATGCAGCAGACGGACACGGGACTTGAGATTGACCTTTTGCAGAAATATAT
Source organism: Bacteroides sp. (assembly GCA_023666705.1). Classification (GTDB taxonomy): domain Bacteria; phylum Bacillota; class Clostridia; order Lachnospirales; family Lachnospiraceae; genus Coprococcus_C. Next base: position 15,902 of record JAMPBO010000002.1, on the reverse strand, counting down.
ATTCATACCGCTTGACATATTTAAGGGAAAACTGTATCTTAAAGGAATAGAAAGCAAATTAGACGCATGGCTCTCATTTCTTGCCTGCGATGACCCTGCAATAATCGCAAAGCTGATTGGGGAATATCCGGAGTTCAAGAAGCTGTATGAGGACGCCTATTACATATGCCAGAATGTGGAAAGGGTGATGAATATGTTTTCCGAGGAGTTAAGACTGATGGACAGGAATACGGTTCAGCTTATGATTGATGAACAGCAGGCAGAAATTGACAGGCAGGCTGAGCTGATAAATACGCTTATCAAGGAAATAATTAAAGACCGTATGGAGCATGGTGACTCACAGGAATCCATAGCCAGCCAGTTATGCAACACCTATCATATGACAAAGGAAGAAGCTGAAAAATATATGGAAGCTGACAAATAAACTAACCAAAGGAGCTGTTGCAAAATAGATGATTACTCGTCTATAAAGCAGCGGCTCCCTTTTTGTGTAAAAAAGAAAAGCAGGTCCTTGTACCAATTTTGCATTTTTTTCACCATCCATTACCCACTCAACAACCGTATCGCCATTCTGCTCGCAATATCTTTTAAGAGTTTTCTGACATCACCTTATAAGAAACTCAATATCCTCCATGTCAGCCGAATACCTTTCAACATATTCTGCGAGTAAATACTCTGGATTTATTTCATCTAGTAAATCCGCTGTATAATACGATCTATGCACAACATAAACCTCTAAAAATGTTTCACGCAATACGGGTATCATAGCTGCCCGAAACGAATCTCCCACTAAAAGAATGGATGCTTTTTCCTGTGCATTTGGATTTGAATAATAGGATATCTCATTCCTATTTTGTTGTGCTTCAAATTTTTCCCAATCCATACCTTCTGTGCCAGCGACATAATACTCTATTTCTTACATTATGAAAAAACATCTGTACAATTCGTATATACGTGGACATAGGTGGATTTCAGTTTTCTCTCTATACTTTTCCTCTTTTCGGATGGAAGTACATCCTTGCTTTTTGCAATACAATATGATAGTATATCAGTCTTAAATAAATTTTTAAGGTATTAACAATAAACATTCAAAAAATAGGCAGGGAAAAATACTAATGATAAAAGATACCACCAAAACCCGAATTTGTTCAATAGATATTTTTAAATATGCGTGTGCTATAATGGTAGTTGCAATCCATGCTCATCCATTTTCAGATGTTAATAAAGAATTAGGTTATATATTTACTGAAATTATTCCCCGAATAGCCGTTCCATTCTTTTTTGCCGTATCAGGATATTTCTATATCCCCAAATTAGAAAATGATAAAAATCCCTTTTTCCCTTATTTTACAAGATTGTTATCTACTTATTTTATTTGGAGCATTTTTTATTATTTCGTGGCTTTTATCAGAAATGGGCACTTAGATTTAAAAGATTTTCTTATTAAAAGCATATATCAGTTTATTGTTACAGGAAGCCACTATCACTTCTGGTTTTTTCCAGCACTTATTTTTGCTGTTTGCTTTACTACATTACTTTTTAAATTTAAATGTAACAAACTATGCATTCCTTTAAGTATCTTTTTATATATTATTGGTTGTTTAGGTTGTTCATACTATGAAATAGGAACTAAAATACCTATTTTACAAAATTTATTCTTATCTTCACATTTTAACTTAATTAGAAGAGTTTTGCTGATGGGGGTACCATTTTTTATAAGTGGATATCTGGTATATAAAATAAAAATTCGCTATGTTGCCATAAATAAAATGTTGGGGGGAAACACTGGCAGTTGCAATTTGGTTAGCAGAGATTACCATTGTCCGCATATTAGGATGGGAGAATAATATTATTATTACATTTGGGCTATATTTTCTCGTTATTGTAACATTATTAATATTACTTGAGGATCCATTTAAAAAATACTATACTTTTTCAAATGGATGCAAAACCCTGGCAAACTTCACCTATTATGCACATCCACTCTTTATTTCCGCCTATCCATTAATTGGGAACCGTCTCTTTCATATAAATATTACTGCAACACCAATATTCTTTTTAACTGTAATTTCAACATTTGTGATTGGATTTATTATCTACAAACTAGACAATAAATTTTTAAATCAATTAGTAAATTAAATCAAAACTCATATTTTTATGTTCAAATACATTATTTCAATAATATTATTAAAAGTTATATAGCGACTATATTCCATAATTACTCCCTAATAGTCTTTATATCCGATGAACAGATACCAGGTGTTCTTTTTAATCGGACCACACTTTTTCCATTTTTCCTACACCATTCTTCGATAATATCAAACCTTTCTCCTATATGGTCTTCACCAAGTGCTAAAATATCAAAATCAATCTTTTCCAATGCAGCCACACCTACTGTTTCATAGATCACAACCTCATCAACTATGCGTAGTGCACTTAACATTTCAACACGTTCATCCGTTGAATATAATACATGTGCATCGGGCTTAAACTTAAGAATGTAATCCCCATCCTGGACCGCAACAATTAAATAATCTGCATGTTCCTTACACTGTTTAAATAACCGCAGATGTCCAAGATGAAAATAATCATATACTCCAAATGTCAATATTTTACTCATTTTCGCTCCTCATAAATGCTTTATAAATCTTATTATATTTTTCTTTCAACTACATATTTAATTTTTAAACAAAATAATACGATGCTAATTTTATATCAACTTTTGTTCATCTGAATAATCCGTTCCTTTACTTTTTTTATAACACGACCATGTTAATGCGTGCTTATTCACCTCTCTCTTGTCCTCATCAGGAATTGTCATATAATCATCTCCAAACTGAATTCTCAAATATTCATCATTATTTGCCGGAACCTTAAGCTGTACGTTTTCGAACGGAACATACTTTGTTGGGAAAATTACATTTTTCGGATATACCGCCCTATCAAATTTTCGTGTATCCATAAATCCTGATCCAAATTTTGTTTTTTGGATGTCATATTTATAAACATTATATAATCCATGTCTAAGTAACCATTTCTTAGGCACAAGCTTTGCAATCCCCAGCAAAATAGAATCCTTAATGCCCTTGCTTACATACCCCTTTTCACATAAACCCTTAAGAACTACCGCTTCCGCCCATAAATATTGTACTTTTTGACTTATAACATTATCAGGACAGCCATGTATAATAAAAATATCCACAAAAATTCCTTGGTGCATTTTCCATCCTATGAATGCCCTTTCCTGTATCTCCGTATCATTCATCCTAAGCTTTGCCATCGTAACCATGTGTCTGCCATGCCAATTTGTCTTACCCCATTCCTGAAGATAATAGCCGTTTTTATCACCATATTGATTAAACCGTTTCCGAAATTTCATGTAATCTCTTGCCGTCATGTAGATATCAATATCATCATCCCATGGAATAAAACCATTGTGTCTTCTTGCTCCCAATGCAGAACCCGCCATTAAACAATAGTCAATTTTATATTTTTTACAAAAATCATCTATGTATACCATAATTTCAAGTATCTTATCCTGAAGCTCAAGTATTCCATATTCATTCTTTAAATTGTTTCTGACATATTTCAATTCCTGTTTCATAAAATTAAAATACACTCCTTCCCTACAAACATGCGTATTACATTTAACCGTTTTCATGCCATAATACTCACTTACTTCTACCGCAATCAAATGCTCCACCTTCATAATATGTATTAGAGAAAATGACATTTATTTTAATCACACCGAAATAAATCTCTTGTATAAACTTTATCAATTACATCATCTAAACAATTATCATAACGGTTAGCAATAATACAATTACTCATTTTTTTAAACATTTCCAAATCATTTATGATTTTACTTCCAAAAAATGTATCCCCATCCTCAAGCGTCGGTTCATACACAATAACTGTCGCACCTTTTGCTTTAATACGCTTCATAACACCTTGAATAGAAGACTGCCGAAAATTATCTGAATTACTCTTCATTGTAAGGCGATATACACCAATAACAACCTCTTTCTCATCCGTGGATTTCCAAGAGCTATTTGCTGTATAATACCCTGCTTTTTCAAGAACTCGGTCAGCAATAAAATCTTTACGTGTGGAATTACTCTTCACGATGGCAGTCATCATATCCTGAGGTACATCCTCATAATTTGCCAGTAATTGTTTCGAATCCTTTGGCAAACAATATCCCCCATACCCAAACGAAGGATTATTATAATGACTTCCAATACGAGGATCAAGACATACGCCGCCGATAATCTGCCGTGTGTCCAGTCCTCTGAGTTCCGCATATGTATCCAGTTCATTAAAATATGACACTCTAAGTGCAAGATATGTATTTGCAAACAATTTAACTGCCTCGGCTTCTGTGAATCCCATTATTAAAGTATCAATATTTTTCTTAATTGCACCTTCTTGAAGAAGACCCGCAAATGTATTAGCGGAATCAACTAATTTTTCGTCCGCTAAATCAGTTCCCACAATAATACGGGACGGAAAAAGATTATCATATAATGCTTTAGATTCACGCAAAAATTCAGGACTGAAAATTATATTGTTACACATATACTGCTCTCGAATGGACTTAGTAAATCCCACTGGAACCGTTGACTTAATAACCATAATTGCATTTGGATTACACTTTAATACTAACTTAATTACTGCCTCAACCGCTGACGTGTCAAAGTAATTTCTCTTACTATCATAATTGGTTGGTGCGGAGATAATTACAAAATCTGCATCCTCATAAGCTTTCTCTGCATCCAAGGTTGCTGTTAATTTCAAATCTTTCTCCGCTAAAAATTTTTCAATATATTCATCTTGTATAGGTGATGTCCGATTATTGATTAAATCAACTTTTTGAGGAATAATATCAACAGCTATTACTTCATTATGCTGTGCCAACAACGTTGCTATAGACAATCCTACATACCCTGTTCCCGCTACCGCAATCTTCACTTTATCCGTCCTCTCTAGTTATAATATTCTTTATACCATCTTGCAAATGCTCTTAATCCATCACGCAAGCTTGTACTTGGTTTAAATCCAAAATCTTTTTCTAATTCAGAAGTATCTGCATATGTTACTTCTACATCTCCTGACTGCATAGGCACCAACTCTTTATGTGCTTCAAAGTCATAATCTGGAGGCAGCACACCTGCATCGATTAACTCTTCTTGCAAGATTGCCACAAAGTCCAACAAATTTTCCGGATTTTGATTCCCAATATTGTATACCTTATACGGAACTCCATTTTCATTTTTATCTGGTGCTTTTTTCATCACTTTCATTACACCTGTTACAATATCATCAATATATGTGAAATCCCTTTTACAGTTTCCGTAATTAAATATTTTTATTGTTTCATTATTAACAAGTTTATTTGTAAATCCAAAATAAGCCATATCAGGTCTTCCAGCAGGTCCATAAACAGTAAAAAACCTTAATCCCGTTGAAGGAATCTCATATAATTTTGAATAAGAATGTGCTAACAATTCATTTGATTTTTTTGTTGCTGCATATAAAGAAACAGGAAAATCCACTTTATCATTTACAGAAAATGGAACCTTTTTATTTCCACCATATACTGATGATGAAGATGCGTAAACAAAATGTTCAACACCTTTTTCCCCATTGTCATAACTATGGCGGCATGCTTCAAGAATGTTATAAAACCCAATCAAGTTAGATTCAATATACGCATCTGGATTTTCAATGCTATAACGTACGCCCGCCTGTGCAGCCAAATTGACAACAATATCCGGTTTATATTCTTCAAAAATATTCAACACACTATTTTTATCAGAAATATTTCCTTTAATGAATTTAAACAAGCTGTTTGATTCATTGGCTTTCTTTTCAACTTGTGACAACCGTAATTCTTTTAATGAAACATCATAATAATCATTCATATTATCTATTCCGATTATATTATAAGTACTTCCCTCCTCTAACAATTTCATTGTTAAATTTGCTCCAATAAATCCGCTTGAACCCGTAATCAAAATTGTTTTATCCTTTTCCACCCAAAACACTCCTCTTTAAAATTCATCCTTTACATTGAACCTATCTAAATTAAAAATGAACAATATACTTAATGAAACATTATCTTTAATTAACGATAAAAATTAATTTTTAATCTTAGCATATATACAATTAAGCATGTTTATTATTTTATTCTGCAGATGAATCTTCTCATCAATACAACGTCTCAGCGAAGCCCATACCACTCCAATTACCAGACAAACTATTGTTGTGATTACCGTTACAGCAATAATTTTTACTATTACAAATTGATTATCCCACATATAATCAAATATTTTTGACAGTATTATAACTATCAATCTATGAACTAAATATATATATAGACAATATCGGGCAATCAGTGAACATATACTAATAAACAACCTGTTACTCTTATCTTCTTGTATCCTACCAACCTTAAAAATCATAAATATTGATATAGACATTGCAACTACAGCAGGACTAAAATAACTTCTATATGGACCAAATACATAATAATCAAATCCCCAGCATCTTAACAGTAAAGCAGCTATTGACAGTAATATACTCAAAATTACACCCACGCAAACTGTTTTCTTTGATAACTTTATGGAATACAATACCCCTCCTACAAGATAATACATTCCGAATGCAATTACGACACTTATTGAATATGGTGCATAATTATCTGTCACAATAGCTGAAATCATTGCCCATATAAAGCCTAAAAAAGAAGTGATATATAGCCATTTCTTACCAACGGAGTTGATATAATTCTCAAATAAGGGTGTTAAAATATATAATAACATTATACATGGTATAAACCACAATGCCCCATAGTTGCATAGTAATAAAGGCTTAATTAATTCTTCCCACATATTATGTGTATTTCTGTTCAAATAAAATACTATAACCCATATCAATGTCATAGTTAAAAACGGCAAAAAAAGTTTATATAAAATGGACAGCCAAATAGAAACATTTGTTTTCTTTTTATTTATCATAAATGCACCTGAAATCATTAAAAAGCAGGGAACAGCAAACTGTGTAAAATAATTTATAATATTTTCAATAAACCATACTAAACCCTCCTCATCATCAGTTGCCCTAAAATAAGTTGCATTTGCATGTAATAATATAACTGCAATCACCGAAAATGCCTTTAAAATATCATAATTGTTCTCTCTTTTACTATCGTCGTTCATTATGTCTTTTCCTTTTTATGTATTCAATCCTCATTTTTTATCATAATTTTAAAATATTCCTGTCTTGCTTTTTTTACATCAATATCTCCCATTGTTATATTTTTCATTTTCTGGAAATATTTCTTCATTTTATTAGCATATTCATCTGTTGTCATAATAAATTTCGCAGGTACTCCTCCCCAGACTTCATTATCAGGAATTTCCTTATTCACAACCGCACCTGCCCCAACTATCGAATTTTTTCCTACAACCGAATTAGGAAGCAAAATTGCATTAGCCCCAATAAAACAATTGTCTTTTAAAATGATTGGACCTATTTTTTCATCTTTTTTGGAATATTTAATATTCGAATAACGATACATATTCCAACAACTTGCGTCATGGTTGATAAACATTACACCTGTTGCTACTATTACATTATCACCAATCCACACTAAATATGGTTCTGCACCATAATGATCAGTGCATATTGCGGTGTTATCTCCGATATGCCAAAAAATCTTTCTTAAATATTTATTCTTTTTCTCATGATTAGTTCCACATAATCTTAATTGCATTCTAAATAAATATTTTTTTATTCTTGTGACAAACATAAAATTATTTATAGCTCCTTCCTCACTATTTTTTTTACAAAATCTAAAATATCTTTATATTTAATACAAGTAATAAACAGCAAAAAAATCATAAGTGTATATCTTACATATGTATAAATATATAATACACTTGTTACCATCCCTACTATTAATAAAGTAACTGTTATCATTATAATAATTTTCTCATCATAAACACTTTCCATATTTTGTTTTCTAAGTGTTCTTTTCATTATTATAAAATGGAAAAGTGCAAAAAGAACATAGCATAATAATGTTGTATAACCGGCAGCTATGAATCCATATTGTAATATAAATATTTTGTTTGTAATATAATTTATCAGTGCTATTACAACTGATACCACAGTCATATATTTCTGTACCTCGAAATAAAACTCCACATTACAAAATAATGAATATATAAATAACAGAAACCCACTTATTGCTACCGGTGGAATAATCCAAATTGCAACTTTATATTCTTTGGAGCCCAAAATCGATATTATTTCTGGTCCAATTAAAATTACTATATAATCCATAACAGCAATCAATAACACTAATCCATTTGTTATTTTGGGTACACGCTCCAACTTTCCCTCCTCAATTCTTTGATATAGCCAAGGTGCATAAGTGTCATTTATTGCCCTATTAACAATTAATGATGCAATAGAAACCGAATATGCTACTCCATAAATTGCCGCATAACTGCTTCCACATATATTTCCCACCATAATTCTATCCATTTGATTCAAAAGAATTTGCGATAAATAATGTGGTAAGAGGGGTATTGTACTATATAATGCATATTTCCAATACTTAAAATTGATTGCACATTTCCCTTTAATTAATATCCAGACATACACAGGAATATTAACGATACAGTTGGCAATTACAATTGATAAACATCTTGCAGCCCCTGACCCATTTAAATTTAAAACCAATATGACACCTACTATAGGGTTCAAAATTGTCTGAAACATAGACAAGGCAACTATTCCCTTATATTTATACTCATATCTTTGTGTAATTGCCCAATAATTAAATGCAGGCATAAAAACGGAATCTACTAAAATAAACAAAACAACTTCCTTCGGTATTTGTATCATATTGCTGATAAAAGAAAAATTATTATAAATCAATCCACAAACAAATACAGAGATTAAAGTTGTCAGCACTAATATACTGGATGTAAACTCCCATATTTTTTCTTTATATTTGATAACACATTTATTATATACATTCGTTGAAATACTCAAAGTTGTAAATAAAAAAATTATTTCACTCCATGAACAATACATCGTATATATTCCATACTGTTCCGTATCCATAATTCTTGTAAATAATGGCATTGATATATATACAATTAATTTTCTCACTATATTGCATACTGCAAACCAAATAGACGCTTTCACAGGTGCACTAATATTTTTTTTTTCCATTTATACTTTCCCCACTGCCACCAAACATCACTCATTATCCGATGCAAAGTACTGGATTATAGTGTCAAAAAGTTTATCGGAAGCAATAATATTTTTATCTTTATATTCTTTTTGTTTGGGTGTTCTTATAAAATCTGCATCCATATGAGCATAATCATCAATAATCAACATATTATTTTCATCATAATATTCATTATCTTTTAACCCTTTGTCATTTGTTACTAATTTACATCCATAGGCTATAGCTTCCATCGGTCTCAAACTACTTCCAAATTGGTTATTTTGTAAAATTTCTAAAATGCATCTGGATTCTTTAATGTAATTAACAACTTCGTCATATTCAATTAAATTTATGTATTGTATACCTTCTACATCTTTTTTCCTTTTTTTTTCTGCAACACCACTAATTAAAAACTTACATTTTACTCCATCTTTTGACAATTGTTCACATATCTGGATTAGAATATCATGTCTTCCCTTATCTCTTCCAACAAAAAACAAATCATATTTTATTGTTTTTTTCGTGGAATCCGCTATTTTCATGTTATAGGTATTATGGAAATACATCCGCTTCTTCTCAGTACTTTCTCTTTTATCCATTGTTATAACCAAATCGAACACTTTATCAACATAGTCTTGTGTAGCTTCATTCAAATAGCATGTTATATTTGTATACCTAAAAACAAATTTGGAATTTATATATTTTTTTCTTAAAAAATTTATATATTGTGCATCATATGCCAGCTGATTTCCTTCAAAAAAAACAAACAAATGATTCCCTTTTGTATCAATTTTTTCGTAATCTAAATAATATTTGTACCATATACTCTTAAATGGCATATTAAAGACTTTATTTAATTTCACACTTCTATGAACATTACAAATCTTTTGTAAAAAATTATTATTCATGTCCTTATTACATAGCATGCCATCACAATCTACCATATAATCAAAATACTCTGCATCATTTTTAAATATAACTATCATGCACTTTACCCTCAGTTTCTATTAAACAAACACGTTCATCTCTTTTTTGTACAATCAAAACATTATCACCATAACTTCCCTTTATAACAGAGCCAGCCGCAATTACACAATTATCACCAATCTTTGTATTTCTTAAAATAACAGAGTTTGCACCTATCCATACATTGTTTCCTATTTCTATCTCACCACATTTAAATTTCCCCTCAGCAACTCCACCTTCCGCCTTATAATCATGATCATGATCAAAAATTAATACATTTTGTCCAAACTGAACATTATTTCCAATACTGATTTTATCCCTACATATGATTTGGCATCCATCATTCATAAATATCCCAGCACCTATCTTCAGTGTTGCTCCGTCCCTTACACAAATTCTGCAATTTTTAGAAATATTAACTTTTCCTTGAAAAATCAGTTTTGAACCCTTAGCTAGCTCCAACGTGAAAAATCTGTCTAGAAATATCTTCCATGCATTTAATTCAATATTTTTATGTATACGAAAGCGGAACACCCCTCTTAATAGTGCTATTAATCTTCTATATTTCATATTCTACAACTCCAATTATTCCAAAAAACCGCCAATATGTTCTAAAAATCTATCTGGTACAATTAAATCATAATAAACCCAACATATGACAAGAACTATTCCAACAATATAAATTATTATGCCTTTTCGCTTCTTGCTATTATTAATTAGTATTCCCCATAAAAAAACATCAATCAAGCATGTGTCTCTTAATAATCTGTAAAATGTTGTTGATAAAAAACACATTGCTGTAAAAAACAATGAAAATAAGTTTATATAAACAAAATACTTTAATATTGCTTTGTCAATAATAAACTTTTCTTTCATAATAGTAAACTTTTTGATATTAAGCGTATTATACTCATTAACAATTTTTGTATTTTCGTTTCTTTTTACTAAATACATTGTCCAAAAACAATACAAAAACATCAAACCCGTCAAATAAATTTGCGACGTACCTAACGTAGCAGTTGAATGCGATAATATTCTATCACTTACATCTAAACTTATAAATCGAGAAGAAAAATTACTAAGTAATCTTGTCAGTTGGTCGGTTCTCGCCATATGTATAACTATAAATACAGATGCTACTACCAAACCCGCTAAAATAAATCTTACCATCCTATTATTTAATAATTTTTTAAAATCAATCAAAACCACAAGAAAAACTATAAAAGCTACTGAGGATGAATGGAAAAAAAAGGCACTAAAAACAGTTACAATATATACAATGGTTCCTTTTACTGTTCGTGTAAAAAGGTATGGTAAACCAAATATAATTAAACTAATTGCGATGAAATTTCTCATTTGAACACCATCAAAGAAAATTTCATATAACATAAACATCATTATAAAATACGAAAAATTATATGTGAATTTCTTGTATGATATATAAATAAGCAAAATACACACCGTAAATGTTAATAATTTAAACTGATAAAAAGATAAATTAAATATAAATTTACAAATTACCATGTATAAATTAAAGCCATATTCAAATCTTGAAGATAACATATTTGCCTTTGAAAAAGAATAATGTCTCTCATATGCCATCAAATCAGAATAATTAGAATGAGCCATTATCAACACTAAAATAATTATAGAAATATAATCTAAAATCCAAAGTGTAGTTTTATTTTTTATTTTATACATACTTGCAATGAAATTAAACAAAACAAGCATAATTAATGTTATAATATATACTGTAATCATATCTATTGAATCCCTAAAGTCTGGGATGATTCCTCTCCCAATTCTCTTTCTTCAAAATCTATATGGCATACGCTCAATTTTAAGTTTTTATTTAGCCTTTATTATTCAAAACCATTTTAAGCATTGATTCATATTCATAATGACTTAATTTTGCAATATTATTCCATGTATACTGCATAGACATATCACGTGCATTAATACCCTTTTTATCAATATCTTTACTGTGTGACACAGCCATCATCAGCATATTTTTAATTCCGTCCACCGTTCCATCACACCCCCACCCTGCATCATTTTTTATTATCTCATCTTTCATGTTCGTTCCTGTTGTCACTGCACAAGGCACTCCATATGACATAGCTTCAATCAATGCCATAGGTAACCCTTCAAATCTGGAAGTCATTAAAAAAATGTCAGTTTCCAGTAAAATCTTTTTTTTCGCTTCACCAACAACCGCATCATAAAAATAAATAATGTGATTAAGTCCATTATCATTAACCCTATCCTTTAATTTATTCAAGTTCCCATCTCTATCTGGACCATATATGCTTATTCTAACTTTATTTACATCTAAATAACCTTTAATGGCTGTACATGCTTCTATAAGCAAATCTAAGCCTTTATGATACACATCTATACGTCCGATATATGTAAATTTCACCCCATCATTATTGTATTTTTCTTTATTTTCTTTTTTACCATATGTTCCATTAGGTATAACAATAGCTGCAACATTTTTATATCTGCCAGATTCTTCTTTTTCTCTATTTGTCAAGTATTGGATAGCTACTGCATTTTTTATATAATTATTTAAATATATAACATTAGCTAATTGTTTTTTTAATTTTTTTTGTTTTTGTGCAGCATTCGTGAACTCACCCCTTGGAACGATTACATATGGTATTCTTCTTGTTCTCAGTTCCTTAAAAAATGAATCCTTTGCAAAACCGTAAAATTGCTCTATAACAACTATATCCGGACAATCAAAGGGGGGACAAAGATTGCTAATACTTTTAAATTTTATTTCTTTTTCATTATGATAAAATGGAAATTGTTCCCACTCTTCATTCCCTTCAGTACCTAAATTTAGCCAATATACATTATCAATTTCACTTTGTGCTTTAATTTGAGCAGGAACACTATATGATGGACCTGACCATTGTGCTCCATTTAATCTGGATATATATAAAATATTCATTTATTTGTACTCCTAAACAGTAGTTCTGTATACTTTAAGGATTCATTCAACTATCACTATAACAGCATCTTTAAAAAGTTATTTAATCAAAAATACACAATTAATTTCTAGCAAACATCCTAAAAAACCACCCACGTATCTTGGTAGGCAATATAACCTGTACAATAAATCTTTTTGTGCTGTTCAATAGAAATGTTCCAATGTCAATAATTTTTCTTTGCAGCATATAATGCTGCAACATCATTTCGCTTTTAAAATATTTCCACCCACCCCTTCGTCTGTACATATCTTCTCCCACTCGTACATTAACCAATATATTTCCAATATTACCAAATCTACATCCGCATTCGTACATTCTAATCCAAAGATAATAATCCTCATTCCAAAAACAGTCACGATATCCCCCTGCTTTTATAACCGCCGACTTTTTAAACATAACTGTAACATGATTGAACGGACACCTTGTTTTCATATATTTTTTTATCTTTGTATTTGTGATAGGAACTAAACGCTTCGCAATTGGACTATTTATGTCTTCAATAAATTCTGCAATATCTCCACCAACAATATCTGTTTTTGCATGTTTTTTTATATACTTAATCTGTTTTTCACACCTATCTGGCATTGATATGTCATCTGTATCCATTCTTGCAACAAGCTCATTTTTACAAAATTTCAAACCATAGTTTAAAGCAAAACCCAACCCACGGTTTGTTTTATAACCAACAATATGTAATAGATTTGGATATTCCTCATCAATTTCGGTAAGAACAGTCTCTAATTCTGTTGTAAGTGGACCATCTTTGACAATCACAATCTCATCAGGTTTATATGTTTGAACCACCATGCTTAAAACAGATTCCTTTAAGTATTCTGGTTTTTCTTTCATATATAAAGACATTAAAACACTGTACTTTTCCATTTTTTAATCCTTTCACTAATTTAAAATCTAATTGATTTTCATTAGCAATTTTTGTGCAATTTTCTGCCTATCCGCATATTCCTTACTACTAATTTTTCCTATCTCCAAAAGATAGTCTCCAAAATCCTCTGCTGTAGCCATATTTTCTTCTGTAATACCATCCCTTTTTATAAGAGCAGTTTGTACCGTTCGAAAAATAATTTTGACATCACGTAAAAATGTGATTTTTTCAATATACTTCAAATCCCAGTTAAGCTTATCTTCCCAACTGATGGCGTTTCTTCCATTCACCTGTGCCAGCCCCGTTAGTCCGGGTCTCACAAGATGCCTTCTTCTTTGCTCCTTTGTCATAAACACCATATCCCTGACAAGCTGCGGTCTTGGTCCCACAATACTCATGTCGCCCTTGATGATGTTCACCAGCTCAGGCAGTTCATCAAGGCTTGTACTCCTCAGCCATTTGCCAAACTTCGTCAGTCTTATCTCATCGGGCAGGAGGTTTCCTGCCTCGTCCCTCTCATCCGTCATACTGCGGAACTTGTACAGGCAGAATATTTTTTCTTCTCCCGTGACTGTATCTTTTTTCCCCGGACGTTCCTGCCTGAATATGACAGGACTTCCAAGCTTCACCCTGACAAGCAGTGCTACAACAAGGTATACGGGACTTAAGATAATCAGTGCCAGTCCTGACAGGAATACATCGATAAACCGTTTGAAATATGTTTCATATATTCCTTTTTTTTCCGAACCAAGTGCCTTTGATACTGTAATGCGAATCTTAGCAGGCTTCACATGTGCACCTTTTTGTCTGCTGCCATCAGGATTTTTCGGTCTCACATCTTTTGTTTTTTTCTCCTGCATGACATCCATGGCTGCCGCTATAAGCCCTCCTGCTGCAAGCAGCCCGCTGACTGTCCCTATCAGCCTGAATATTTTGTTTCTTTTCCCCTGCATTAGTCAAAACAGCTCCTTACCATTTCTATTACAGTGTCCTGCTGCTCCTCTGTCATCTTTATGTCACTGGGCAGACACAGCCCACGGTTGAATATGTCGCTTCCCACATCCAGCGGTTTTCCGTCCGTTCCCATGACGGTTCCGTTTTTGTCCGTGCTTATGACGACCCGTCCGTCTCCTTCCCTGGTTACAAAGCCGTTCATCCTGTAGATTGGCTGCATGTGCATCGGTTTCCAGATTGGGCGTCCCTCTGCGTTATATTTTGCCAGGGTTTCCAGTATTTCCGTCGGGCAGCTTTTTCCTGCCCCGCTTATGTATAGTGCCTCATGCCCGCTCCTTACCTGCCTGCACATGGCTTTTTCATCTATCAGCAGACAGCTCAGCCAGTAGTTTGGCTCCGAGCGTTTTTCATCGTATGGGTTCATCGTTACGGGCAGACCGGAAAAGCCTTTCCGGTACCGTTCATAGATTTCTTTTTTCCTTGCTATGTGTCCGTCAAGATATGGCAGCTGCCCCCTGACGATTCCTGCCACCACGTTGCTCATCCTGTAGTTGTACCCTGTTTCCTCATGCTGGTACCACGGTGCATTTTCCCTCGACTGGGTGGACCATTTCCTTACCCTGTCTGCCGCTTCTTTTTCGTCTGTCAGGAACATGCCGCCCGACGAGCCTGTGATGATTTTGTTTCCGTTGAAGGATATGGCATTGTATTTTCCGAATGTGCCGGTTTCTTGTCCTAAGGTGGCTATTTGTCCTAAGGTGGCTGCGTAGCAGTCAGATTCCTTAGGACCCTCGCACATGCCTTTTTGCTGCCTGCCAGCAAAAACTTCGGATGGCATGTGCTCCTTTTC
>JAMPBO010000029.1 GCA_023666705.1 Bacteroides sp. | reverse complement strand
GAAAAGGAGCACATGCCATCCGAAGTTTTTGCTGGCAGGCAGCAAAAAGGCATGTACGAAGGTCCTAAGGAATCCGGCTGCTACGAAGGTCCTAAGGAATCTGACTGCTACGCAGCCACCTTAGGACAAATAGCCACCTTAGGACAAGAAACCGGCACATTCGGAAAATACAATGCCATATCCTTCAACGGAAACAAAATCATCACAGGCTCGTCGGGCGGCATGTTCCTGACAGACGAAAAAGAAGCGGCAGACAGGGTAAGGAAATGGTCCACCCAGTCGAGGGAAAATGCACCGTGGTACCAGCATGAGGAAACAGGGTACAACTACAGGATGAGCAACGTGGTGGCAGGAATCGTCAGGGGGCAGCTGCCATATCTTGACGGACACATAGCAAGGAAAAAAGAAATCTATGAACGGTACCGGAAAGGCTTTTCCGGTCTGCCCGTAACGATGAACCCATACGATGAAAAACGCTCGGAGCCAAACTACTGGCTGAGCTGTCTGCTGATAGATGAAAAAGCCATGTGCAGGCAGGTAAGGAGCGGGCATGAGGCACTATACATAAGCGGGGCAGGAAAAAGCTGCCCGACGGAAATACTGGAAACCCTGGCAAAATATAACGCAGAGGGACGCCCAATCTGGAAACCGATGCACATGCAGCCAATCTACAGGATGAACGGCTTTGTAACCAGGGAAGGAGACGGACGGGTCGTCATAAGCACGGACAAAAACGGAACCGTCATGGGAACGGACGGAAAACCGCTGGATGTGGGAAGCGACATATTCAACCGTGGGCTGTGTCTGCCCAGTGACATAAAGATGACAGAGGAGCAGCAGGACACTGTAATAGAAATGGTAAGGAGCTGTTTTGACTAATGCAGGGGAAAAGAAACAAAATATTCAGGCTGATAGGGACAGTCAGCGGGCTGCTTGCAGCAGGAGGGCTTATAGCGGCAGCCATGGATGTCATGCAGGAGAAAAAAACAAAAGATGTGAGACCGAAAAATCCTGATGGCAGCAGACAAAAAGGTGCACATGTGAAGCCTGCTAAGATTCGCATTACAGTATCAAAGGCACTTGGTTCGGAAAAAAAAGGAATATATGAAACATATTTCAAACGGTTTATCGATGTATTCCTGTCAGGACTGGCACTGATTATCTTAAGTCCCGTATACCTTGTTGTAGCACTGCTTGTCAGGGTGAAGCTTGGAAGTCCTGTCATATTCAGGCAGGAACGTCCGGGGAAAAAAGATACAGTCACGGGAGAAGAAAAAATATTCTGCCTGTACAAGTTCCGCAGTATGACGGATGAGAGGGACGAAGCAGGAAACCTCCTGCCTGATGAAATAAGACTGACGAAGTTTGGCAAATGGCTGCGGAGTACAAGCCTGGATGAACTGCCTGAGCTGGTGAACATTATCAAGGGCGACATGAGTATTGTGGGACCAAGACCGCTTCTGGTATCGTACCTGCCGTATTATACGGAGGAGGAAAGACACCGCCATGATGTCAGACCGGGACTTACGGGACTGGCACAGGTGAATGGAAGGAATGGCATTTCATGGGAAAAAAAGTTTGATGAGGATTTGAAGTATGTAAGCAGGGTCACATTTTTTGGGGACTTAGGAATTATTTTTAAAACCATGAAGATTGTATTTACAAGAAATGGAATCAGCTCTGAAACCAGCGAAACAATGGAAGCATTTCAGGGGGATGTTCAATTGGAAAGAGGTTAAGTGATGGATAAGAGACTGATTATCATAGGTGCGAGCGGTCATGGAAAGGTAGTGGCTGATATTGCAGAAAGAAATGGTTATCAGAATATTATTTTTCTGGATGATGATGTAACGGTAAAAAATTGCGGCAAATACAGTGTGGTTGGAAACTCCCAGGATGCCAGCCATATGGAGGGCGATGTGATTGTTGCCATAGGAAATGTAAAATCCAGAAAAAGAATATCAGAACAGTATCAGAACAGACTGGTTACACTTGTACATCCTGATGCAATTATTGCAGACAATGTAAAGCTTGGTGCTGGAACTGTGATAATGGCTGGAACCGTAATAAATGCGGATGCTGTAATTGGAAACGGATGTATTGTAAATACAGGAAGCAGTATTGACCATGATTGTATGATTGGTGATTACGTGCATGTTGCCGTGGGTGCCCATTTATGTGGAATGGTTACAATTGAAAGTGATACATGGATAGGGGCAGGAGCGGTTATAAGCAATAACATAAGTGTATGCAGTAACTGCATGATAGGGGCAGGTGCAGTTGTTGTTAAGGATATAAAGGAAAGTGGAACTTATGTAGGGTGCCCTGTAAGAGGAGTTAAATCAAAAATGAAGAGTGAAATGGCAAATGTTTGTTCGAGGGGGGGGTAATCCCCAGATTGAGAATACCAAGTCCTCGCAGTGCTATAGAGCAGCATAGGAGGGCGGTATGAAAGATTTATATATCGTTGGTGCTGGTGGATTTGGAAGAGAAATCCAATGGCTGGTTGAAAGAATAAATCTACAACAGAAAGAGTGGCATTTTTGCGGGTATGTGGATGACGGAATAGAAAAAGGAGAGCAGATAAACGGTTGCCCTGTATTTGGAGGATGCGAATATTTGTTATCTCTTGACAGGGAAGCGAGTGTTGCGGTTGCGATTGGCTCGTCAAAGACACGCAAAACTGTAGTAAAAAGGTTGAAAGGTAATAAAAATCTTAGATTTCCAAACCTGATTGACCCAAGTGTTTTAACATCCTCCAAATGTGAGTATGGAATGGGAAATATCATATGTGCAGGGACTGTCCTGACGGTTAATTATCATATCGGTGATTTTAACATTATTAATTTGGATTGTACTGTGGGGCATGATGTGAAGATATCATCTTATGTAACATTATACCCAAGTGTAAACGTATCAGGCTGTGTGACAATCGGTGCTATGTCGGAAATCGGTACAGGTGCCAATATCATTCAGGGAATACATATTGGAGAAGAAACCATAGTCGGGGCAGGAAGCGTTGTTGTAAGAAACATAAATGGTCATTGTACTGCAATGGGAGTGCCGTGCAGACCTGCCTTACAGGAGAAAATAGAACGAAGATTTGCACAAGGGTAAGAAAGTATATTTTATCGGTAGGATGCTGGAAGGATAAGATGAAAATATTAATATTAGCGAATAGTGATATTGGATTATATAAGTTTAGAAAAGAACTAATATATGAATTGTTAAAAAATAATGAAGTGATTATTTCATTACCATATGGCGAAATGGTTGAACCATTAAAAAAGGCTGGATGCATATATAAAGAAACATGTGTTACAAGAAGAGGTATAAATCCTTTTATTGATATAAGACTGTGTACCAGATATAAAAAAATCATGAAAGAATTTAATCCGGATTTGGTTATTACATACACAATTAAGCCCAATATATATGGGGGTTATGTTGCCAGAATCATGAAAAAAGATTATGCCGTGAATATTACAGGGTTAGGAACAGCTTTTCAAAAAAAAGGATGGCTGAAGCATTTAGTCATTAAAATGTATAAGGTGGCTTTAAAGAGGGCAAAGGTTGTCTTTTTTGAAAATCAGGAAAATTTAAACGTGTTTAATACATTGAATATAATAACACATGACAAGTGCTGTTTACTAAATGGAGCAGGTGTGAATTTACAATATTATAGCATGTACGAGTATCCTGTATCTGATATAACTGAATTCATCTTTATTGGAAGAATTATGCAGGAAAAAGGAATTAATGAGTTGTTTCAGGCAATGGAAACATTATATGAAGAAGGCTTCAATGTTAAATTGAATATTGTGGGTGATTTTGAAGAGGATTACAGATACATAATTGACCAATATTCTAAGGTGGGTTGGCTGATATATCACGGTTATCAGGAAGATGTAAGACCATTTATAGAAAAAAGCCATTGCTTGGTGTTGCCATCATGGCATGAGGGAATGGCAAATACCAATTTGGAATGTGCGGCATGCGGAAGACCAATTATAACAAGTAATATTCCAGGTTGTAGAGAGGCGGTTATTAACGGGTTAAGCGGATTTTTATGTGAAAGTAAAAATGCAGATAGTTTACATAATTCTATGAAAAGATTTATCAATTTAACATATGAACAAAAGAAAAAAATGGGAGAAGCAGGGCGGAAACACATGGAAATGAATTTTGACAAAAACAACGTTGTTAAAAATACGATTCTACGCTTGGGATAAATATCAGGGGGATTTATGAGTATACAGAAAAAAATTCTGCATGTAATCAATGGTATGGGTACTGGCGGTGCAGAAAAAGATATTATGAATTGGTACCGAAATATAGACAGAAATAAGATTCAATTTGATTTTTTGATTAGGTCGGACGAAATGTTTTATAAAGAGGAAATAGAAAAGATGGGAGGAACTCTATATAAAGCTGCACCATTCCCTTTTCATATAATTAAGAATTATACAGAAACAAAAAAGTTTATGAAACAACACGCTTCAGAATATGATGTTATACATATGCACGGTAATGCACTGGTATATATCTTGCCATTGATTTTTGCAAAGAAATATAAAATTCCAATTAGAATTATGCATATTCATAATACGAAAGCAAATGGCTTTTTGGCAACATTCCTCCATCATATTAATAAAAAGATGATAGGAAATTATACGACTGTAAAGCTTGCGTGTTCGCAACCAGCAGGAATGTTTGCCTTTGGGAAAAAAAGGTTTCATGTTATTAACAATGCCATGGATTTAGAAAGAATATCAAATAGTCATGATGTGTGCAGAGTTGACCTTAATATTAGTGAAACATCCTTTGTTATAGGGCATGTTGGCAGATTTCTTCCTGTAAAAAATCAAAAGTTTGTTATAGATGTATATAAGAAAATTTATGAAAGTTGTAAAAATTCTGTATTGGTGTTAGTAGGTGATGGACCAATGAGAAAGGAATTGCAGGATTATGTATGTGAAAAGAAAATATCAGACAAGGTTAAATTTTTAGGAGAGAGAAACGATGTTGAGTCAATTTTAAAATTAGTAGACTGTGTGGTATTTCCTTCTTTATATGAAGGAATTCCATTGGTTGTACTCGAAAGTCAGGCATGTAAAAAAAATGTAATATGCTCTAACAATGTAGATAAAAGAGTAAGGATAACCCCATATGTAAAATTTTTATCTTTGAATTTGGGAGCGGAAAGATGGGCAGATGAAGTTATTTCATCAAAAAATAAAAAGGTAACATGTGATATTTTAGATGCGTTTAAAAAAGCAAGATATGACATTGAATCGATTGTTTTGGAGTTATATAAATTTTATGGTATAAAAACTTGACGACAGAAAACCGTTTGCCAATATTGTAAAAAAAGGAAGAGAAGATGAGCAACATTAATTCGTTAATTTTATATTACTCTGTTTTTGGGTGCTCTATACTTGCAAGTTTCATGTATCAGCAGCGGGCTCAAAATACGAAATTTCTTTATCGAAAGGTGTTTTATTTTTTGTTGGTTACACTGCCAGTCATAATAATGCAGGCATTCAGATATAATGTCGGAACAGATTACCACGCATATAATGTTCTGTTTTCTGAAATTATAAAGGGACCCAACAATTATGTATATAAAAGTTATCATAAAGAGCCGTTATATTTACTCGAAAACATAATATCATACAAACTATTTGGAGATAGTACAGGATTATTTTTAATTAATGCAATTATTGAATGTGTGTTTATTTTTTTAGCATTGGATTATTTTAAAGACAAAATCAGTATGCCAATGGGGTATGTATTATGTTATTTCATGATTTACCCATCTTTTTTCAACATGGAACGGCAGGCAGTTGCGACCGCTATTGTGTGGTTTAGTTTACGCTTTCTTGTAGAAAAAAAATTTATTAAATTTATGATTTGTATTTTAGTTGCAGCGTGTTTTCATAATACGGCAATCATAGCACTTGCCCTATACTTGATTCATTATATCCGCAAAGTTTTATCGGATAAAAGAGTTTGGGTAATAATAGGAGTAATTGTATTGATAATCGTATTTAGATTAAAGGAAATTACGGTATTTGTCATGAATATCATTCCCCGATTAGCAGTTTACAATTTATATGTATTGGACAGTAATCAAGGTGTAAGCATGGCATTTATATCGCAGGTATTACTATTGTTGCCGTGCCTGATATTTTTAAGTTCATTAAAAAAAAATGAGGGGTATACCAACATATATATATACCTGTATTTGATTGATGTTATGATTTTGGTTATAGCAAGTTTTACGGCATATGGAATAAGACTTATGACATATTTTAATATTTCAATTATTATACTAATTTCAATGACATGTAATTCGTTAAAAAATAAGGCAAATAGAATGTTTATAAAGTCCGCATATGTCATAGCACTGATGGTTTATTTTTATTTATTATTTTATGTTACAGGTACGCATGAAATTTTTCCATATCAGATTTTAGAAATGGGGAGGTAGCGTATATGAAAAAAGTTTCTATCATTATACCAGTTTATAATGCTGAAAAATACTTGGAGAAATGTTTATACAGTTGTATTGCACAAACATATCCAGCTATTGAAATATTATTGATAAATGATGGTTCCACAGATACGTCGGGAGATTTGTGTGACCAATTTTGTGCAATGGATGATAGAGTGTCCGTAGTCCATAAGGAAAATGCAGGAGTATCAATTGCAAGGAATGCAGGAATTGAAAAAGCGACAGGTGATTATATCACATTTTTAGATTCTGATGACTGGTTGGAGCAGGATGCAATTGGGAGGCTGATGAAAAATGCAGCAAACATGGATTTTGTGATTGCAGGAATGACCAGATATGATGCGAAAGGAGAAAAAGTGTTATCTGTAAATAATCCGCAGGGCTTAAAATGTGTGACACAAAAACAGGCTGTATCGGCTCTTTTTGACTGGAAGAATTTTTTTAATTATCGAGGACCTTGTGCAAAATTATACAGACGTGATGTGCTTGTTAATAATCATGTGTTTTTTAACCCCAAATTAACATTTGGAGAAGATACTTGTTTTGTTTTGCAATATATGGAGCATATACAATATAGTATCCAGCTTGATTGTTCTGTATATAATTATAGAATTTGCAATAATACTGATAAAAATAAAAGATATCAGACTGAGGATGTTGATTATCAATGGGATAATGGCTATGTTTTGTATGATGC
The DNA here is from genome assembly GCA_023666705.1 of Bacteroides sp. GTDB lineage: Bacteria > Bacillota > Clostridia > Lachnospirales > Lachnospiraceae > Coprococcus_C. The sequence goes on along the minus strand of JAMPBO010000029.1, from coordinate 8,197 downwards.
CCGTGTGAAGTTGTTTAAGCATACAGGGCTTTATAAAGAGTTAAGGAATAAAGTGGATGCATTATACATAGAACGAATTAGATTTTTCATGAATATTTGCGTGGCAAATTACTGTGATAAAAAAAAGATTCTAAAAAAGTTAAATATGATAGACAAAGAGTGTGATATCAAGCGGATTAAAATAAAATGGGTTTCCCATCCACTGGACAAAATAATATTATTTTGCTGCAAATACAAATTATATAGAGAATTATACGGTTTATTTGTAATGAAGATAAAGATATATAACAGATTGGTTCGTTAGAAGGGAGAAAATGATGACAAAGCCTCGCATAATTGCGTTTTATTTACCACAGTTTCATCCAATACCTGAAAATGATGAATGGTGGGGAAAGGGATTTACAGAGTGGTTTAATGTTGGAAAAGCAAAAAAACTGTATATAGGGCATGTGCAACCTAAAATTCCGACTGAATTGGGATATTATGATTTGAGGTTGGATAGTGTGAGAGAACAGCAGGCAGAATTGGCAAAGGAAGCAGGTATAGAAGGTTTTTGTTATTGGCATTATTGGTTTGGTAATAATAAGAGTCTAATGGACATGCCTATAAATGAAGTTGTAAAAACTGGAAAACCAGATTTTCCGTTTTGTTTAGGATGGGCAAATCACTCATGGGAGAAAAAGACATGGGTAAGCAATGGTAATAATGAATTGCTTTTAAAACAAGAATATGGAGGTAAAGACGATTACATAAATCATTTTAATAAAATCTTACCAATATTAAAGGATAACAGATATATTACTGTGGATGAAAAACCAATTTTTTTAATTTTTGCACCTGATGACATTCCAGATTGTAAGGATTTCATTGAGCTTTGGAGAAACCTTGCCATAAAAAATGGGTTTAAAGGGATTCATTTTGTTGCACAGGCACGACCATTAGATAATGATTATGACAGATATTATGTCTGTGGATTTGATGCGGTATGTTCAAACAGAATCAGTCAGGCTTCCGTTACACAAAAATATATTAAGAAAAATAAATTAGTAGTGTTAAAATATTTGGCATGTAAATTTTTCAGAATACCCAAGCTGGTTAATTATAAATTTGTAATTAAGGAAGCGTTATCTAAAATGGATGAGGCAGAAAATGTTTATCCGCAAATTGTGTGTGGTTGGGATCATACTCCAAGAAGTGGTCGCAATGGAGTTGTTTATACACATTTTAAACTTTCCTTGTTTAAGAAACATATATTGAGTATTTTTGACGAACTTAATAATAAAAATCAGGAACATCAAATTTGTTTTTTGAAATCATGGAATGAGTGGGGAGAGGGGAATTTTATGGAACCCGATTTAGAGTATAAAAAAGGAAAAATTGAAGTGCTAAGAGAGGTAATTAATGAAGGTGATAAGTTTTAATTTTACGGAGGCATCAATAAATGTCGGAAAAAAGAACATTTAATAGCATAAGAAATGTAATATTTTCATTATCTGGGTTATTGATTACATTGTTAGTGTCCTTTGTAAGTCGCACTGTATTTATTCATATGTTGTCAACGGAATATCTGGGATTAAATGGTTTATTTTCTAATATTTTAAATTTTCTTTCTTTGGCTGAACTTGGTGTAGGGTCCGCAATTAATTATGCTTTATACAAGCCCTTAAAAAATAAAGATATTGAAAAAATTAAACAAATTATGGGATTGTATAAAAAATTATATATTGTTATTGGATGGATTGTGTTAGTTTTGGGATTTTCTTTAGCTCCTTTTTTAAATTTACTCATTAAGGATATGCCAAATGATATGAAGCATTTACATATATATTATTTAATGTATGTAATAAATTCGGGAATTTCCTATTTTTGTGCTTATAAACGTGCAATTATTATATGTGATCAAAGGGAATATATATCCAGTGTAATATCGACAGTTTTCAAGGTGTTTTTAGCATTGTTTCAAATAATTATATTGATTTTATTCAAAAGTTATTTACTTTATTTACTAGTTATGATTATTTGTACAGTTTGTGAGAATATTGTTATTTCGATAAAAGCAAATACACTGTATCCATATATCAAGGAAAAGAAAGTAAAAAAAATAAGTTCAACCGAAAAAAAGGAGATTTTCTCCAATATTTATGCCTTGCTTTTTCACAAAATAGGAGCTGCAGTAGTATTTTCAACAGACAATATAATTATATCTAAATACGTTGGACTGGTTGCGGTAGGGTTATATTCTAATTATGCACTGATTATAAATTCAGTCGGTACAATTCTTGCCAGAACTTTTAGCAGTTTAATAGCGAGTGTTGGGGATTTGATGGTCGATAATGATAAAAAACACTCAGAGGAAGTATTTGATAGACTTTTATTTGCGAATATGTGGATATATGGCTTTACATCAATATGCTTTGTATGTCTTATTCAGCCATTTATAAGCTTGTGGATTGGCGACGATTATTTGTTGAATACAGCAACCTTGCTTGTGTGTATATGTAGTTATTATATTACGGGTATGAGAAAAACTGTTTGGGTTTTCAAGGATGCAGCGGGCATATATCAGCAAGATCAATACAAACCTGTTGTTGAAGCGATATTGAATATCATTTTTTCTATTCCATTAGCAATAAAGTTAGGTATAACAGGAGTATTGCTAGGTACGATTCTGAGTACAATTGTTATGCCGTTTTGGTACGAAGGATATGTATTGTATCAAGAATGTTTTCATAATAAATTCAAAAGTTATGTTTTACAGCAAGGTAAGTTTGCATTTGTTTTATTGGGAGTGTTGGCGGTGACAATTTGTTGTTGTTCTTTTTTTTCAGGAAATGGGATGTTGTATTTTATTATAAAGTTGTTGATATGTCTCATTGTTCCTAATTTATGTTTAGCTATTGTATATAGAAATACCAAAGAATTTAAATATTATATAGGAATGGTTAGTCCCTTATTTAAAAACAGTGTAAGAGAAAATTGATGGGAGGATATGATGAATAAAAAACATGCTTTTTTGATAGTTGCCCACAAAAATGACTTGACGTTTAGGACATTGATAAAAATGTTAGATTATGAGTATAATGACATATTTATTCATATGGATAAAAAGAATAGAAATTATAACCCTGTTGATACCAAACGTCTTTGCTCAAAAAGTGAAGTATATCATATAGATAGAGTCAATGTGATGTGGGGGGGATATAGCTTGGCTTGTGCAACACTTGAGCTTTTGAAGAAAAGTGTAAGTACAGAAGACTATAAGTATTATCATTTGCTGTCAGGTGAAGACTTACCAATAAAAACACAATCACATATACATAATTTTTTTAATAATGAAAGTAAAGAATTTGTTTTGTTTGATGACAGAATTTTTCGTCATGCAGATAGAGTTCAATATTATTATCCCTTTCAGGATTTTATGGGGAAAAAATGCTTGAAAATTTGGAACAGAGTTTTAAGAAAAATATCAGTTTTTTTTCAAAGATTAATAGGTATAAATCGTTCAAAAGGAATTGTTTTTCAAAAGGGCTGTAATTGGTTTAGTATCACAAACGAGTTTGCCAATTATGTAGTTTCAAAAGAGGAATGGATAAGAAAACATTTTAAATATACATTTATACCTGATGAGATTTTTATACAAACATTATTAATGCATTTTAAGGATAAAGCAGATGAATGTTCATTTGACGATGATTATACTGCAATCAAGCGACTGATTGATTGGAAACGTGGTAAGCCATATATATTCAGAATGTCAGATATTGATGAAATCAATAATAGTGAATCAATGTTTGCGAGAAAATTTTCGTCAGAGGTAGATTCGGAGATTATTGATTATGTATTGAAACGATATGGATAAGTTTAGAATTTGTTGCGGAGAAAGTATATGGAAAAACAAGAAAGAAACTCTAATTTTGAAATCTTAAGAATTATTAGTATGATAATGATAATTGCACATCATTATGCAGTGCATGGATTTGTTTCAAATGAGTTGGAGTATTCATTTAACCGTTATGTAGTTGGAATTTTGTCATTAGGCGGAAAGCTGGGAAATACGGTTTTTATACTTATATCAGGTTATTTTATGGTGAATTCCAGAATTACATTTCGGAAATTATTTAGGATTATAAGTGAGTGCTGGTTTTATTCTGCAGCTATTGGAGTACTGGCTCTGGTTACAAAGTATCCAGTGCTTTCAGCGTGGGGGGGGGTAAAATCATTTATAGCAGCATGTGTTCCGATTGGCTATAGTGGATATTCATTTATGACGTGTTATGTGATTTTGATGGTAATATCACCGCTTTTGAATATAATCATAGCCAATATTGATCAGGCAATGTATAAGAAGCTTTTGTTGATTGCCACTATATTTTGGTCAGTTATTCCTATTTTGACAAATGCACAATATGGTTATTCAACTGATTTGGAGTGGTACATAGTTTTGTACATGTATGCAGGATATATAAAAAAATATGGAGATATGAAAGAGTATAATGCGTGGAAATACCTTCTTATGGCGGTTGGTTCATATGTGGTGGTTATTTTTTCTGATGTCATTTTAATTTGGTTAGGGGAGCATTTGGATATAGATTTTTTTTCACGAAATAGTGCACATTTATCAAGATTAAATAGTCCATTTATACTGTTTACGGGATTAAATTTATTGCTTTTTGCTGCCAAAATGAAAACATATAGGAGCCATACGGTTAATATTCTGGCAAGTGCAACATTAGGAATTTATCTCATTCATGATAACAATTATGTACGTCCGTATTTATGGGCGACAATATGTAAAAACACGCAATGGTATGAATCGGATTCGTTAATATTCCATGCGGTACTATCAATAATTTTTGTGTACATAATAGGCACCTTGATAGATTTATTGCGGCAGGCTACAGTAGAAAAAGCTTTTTTGAAGCTGGCAGATAAACTGAAACTGTTTAATAGATTGGAGAGAAAATAAGGAGAGGAACCAATGAAAATAGGAATTTGCAGTGATAAAACGAAGCAGATTAATTTAATAAAAAATATGCTGGAAAATCAGGAGAACATTCAAAATGCAGAAATTAATGTATTTTCATCAGATGAATTTGTGGAATATCTGGAAGAAAAAGAAGCGGATTTGGACATTGCAGTCCTTGAAATTGAATTTGACGAACAATCATTTGACGGAATTTATTTTGGTAAAAAATTAAACCAAAGATTTCCTGACTGCCAGATAATATATGTAAATGACAGTGGGGAAAATTCGCCTGATGTGTATGAAACAAGGCATTGCTACTGTATTCGGGCAGGAGATGTAGGGAATATGCTGCCAAAGGCGATTGAAAAAGCGATGGAGCTTATTGGAGCCACAAAAGCTGAAAATTCGCTTAGCATAGCCTGCAACGGACATATGGTTTATATTCTTAAGGATGATATAAAATATATCGAAAAGGTTGCACGCACGGTTAAAATACATACGGACGATGCAGTATATAACTGCTACATGACATTGTCAAATATATGCAGAAAAATTGAGGGGGGGGTAGAACGTTCATTCGGTGCCACGGAAGCTTTATCGTGAATTTCGGTCATGTAAAAATGATTGAATCGGATAGTATATATATGGATGATGGAACAGTAGTTCCGATTGGACGAACATTTAAAGCAAGAATAAAAGAAATATGGGGTGGAAACTAGCAGGATTTTCAATCCTTCCTATAGAAAAGTTTGGAGAAAATTCCTATAAAATAGGAAAGAGGCTGTACAATTTAATCTGCACAGCCTCTTTTGGTTGGTTGAAATATACGAGAATCAGTATAGATGATAATTTGTGGATACTTTGAGTAAGGGAAATAAAAATAATTATATTTTAATGTTATATATTCATTAATCTATATTAGTATTTGTAATGGGTTGCAAAACGGCATATATGGATGAATTATTGAAATAAAATATATGTTTAATATCTTTATAGCATTGTGAAACTGGTACGATGCACTAATGACTAGGACAATGAGCTTATTGACAATTGGATTTAAATAAATATACAATTTAATTATAAATATTGGCAAAAAGAAGTGAAATTCAGGTAAGTGCTAATTTTGCTGTGTGAAGAAAGGAAATTAGGAGGAAGTTATACATGGAAACTAGATTTAAACAGATATTTGATTTTCGTAATCTACAAGCTAAAAAGATGTTCAACTCGTCTTATTTAGAGGATTTGACAGGCTTATTATCAGGGGTAGCTTCGTGTATGGATGAAGATGACAGTTATTTTTTTGGAAAAGAGTATTATTTAAAAGATTTTAAAGATGAGCCAAATAGTGGGTTTATGAGTTTTATTGCGGATTTTAAAAATTCATTTTATAATGGTTCAAGTGAAAAAATAAATATTATACGTGGGAGAGCAGGCATTGGGAAGACTCTTTTTTTTAAAAAGGAAATGTATAAGCTTATTAGAAATGAACAAAATTGTCACAAGAAATACATATATATGAATATCGATTTTAAGAATATTGATGATGGCGAAAAAGTAATGTTTTACGAAGAGTGGATTTATAATAAAATATGTGAAAATGCTACGGCATGTATATGGTATTTAGGTAAAGATAAATACAAGCAATTCACAGAAGAATACAGTGAAATTATTGCTACTAATAAAAATTATATTTATTTTTTATATCCATTAAAATTTTTTTGTGAAATTATTACTAACTTTTATAGCTCTCCGTGTGTGATTGTTTTTGACAATATTGACCTTGCGTCAACTGAAACTCAAATTAACGTATTTAAGGCACTGGCTAGGGTATTTGATGTTTTTTGTAGATTTATGAAACAAAGTAATTCTCAAGGGCAATACCGAACATATTTTGCAATGCGACCTGAAACAGAATTGGTGTATACTGAAGCAAATGTTGGAGCAGTAATTAATTTCCCACTACCTAATATACTTAAAATCTTTTTGGCTGTTATGAAAAAAATTTGATAGCTATTGCTAAGCAGTTTGATGGAGAAAGAGATATGATATGTCGCATAACCTGTAAAAATGTAATTAGTATGGGAAACTGTTTTTGTAGAATATTTGCCATATGTGACCCCCTGATATAAAAATAATCTTCTGCTTAAAAACAGAAGATTATCGTTGCATATGGTGTATACATATATTATAAGTGTGGAAAAGGAAGCCTGTCAACGTCCAAATTGTATAGTTTGGTGTACAATTTGTATAGTTGTTTTCTAGGACTGTTTCATTGCTTCCATATGTTTTGTTGCTTCTTCTTTCGTCATATCATATGTGTTACATAACTGGCTGATTATGGATTCCTGTGAGTCACCACATTCCATACATTTTTTAATAAATTCCCTGATAAGTGTATTTATCAGTTCAGCCTGCCTGTCAACATCAGCCAACAGATTTCCTATCGTGGTATTTTGTTCGTTAATTGTAATATTCTGTTCATCAATTGTTGCATTTTTCTCGTCAATTTCTGCCTGCTGTTCATCAATCATAAGCTGAACCGTATTCCTGTCCATCAGTCTTAACTCCTCGGAAAACATATTCATCACCCTTTCCACATTCTGGCATATGTAATAGGCGTCCTCATACAGCTTCTTGAACTCCGGATATTCCCCAATCAGCTTTGCGATTATTGCAGGGTCATCGCAGGCAAGAAATGAGAGCCATGCGTCTAATTTGCTTTCTATTCCTTTAAGATACAGTTTTCCCTTAAATATGTCAAGCGGTATGAATATATTTAGAAAATGCATTTGCTATTACGGAAGCTTTATCGTGAATTTCGGTCATATAAAAATGATTAGTCAGACAGTATATCTATGGATGACGGAACAAAGGTTCTGATTGGACGAACGTTTAAAGCAGAAAAGAGGCTGTACGATTTGTACAGCCCCTTTTGGTTGGTTTATTTACATGTTTGGGCAAGGTATTTTTGTGCATCATCAGGCGATAGGGCAAAATTATTGATAAGGGCTTCTGTTATTTTGTCGTTGGAGAAGCCGTTTTCTTTCAGGAGAGAAATTGTAGTAGCAATTGTTGTCATAATGCCTTCGCTACGACCCTGCTCGCGACCGATATCAATACCCTCACTGCGACCTTGCTCGCGTCCGATGTCAATGCCTTCGCTACGACCTTGCTCGCGACCGATATCAATACCCTCACTGCGACCTTGCTCGCGACCAATGTTGATACCAT
>JAMPBO010000028.1 GCA_023666705.1 Bacteroides sp. | reverse complement strand
AAACCGCAGTTAAGTCCGTAAGAAGCAATGAGAAGTGGAGGGTTGATTATATGACACTTGAGATGCATTATCGGGAAAAATATGAAGAAGGCGTAGAGGATGGTTTAGAACAAGGTATCGCACAGGGCATTGAACAAGGTATCGCACAAGGTGCAGAACAGTTAGCCATAAAAATGCTGAAAGCTGACAAATTGTCTGTTGCGGAAATTTCCGAATACTCTGGGCTTACCATCGAACAGGTCACAGAGCTAAAAGCTGAGATTTCTAAATAACGATTACAACCACGATTCCCTTTCTTAAGGAACATGGCTTATCAGATAACGGAACCACAGACGCACTTATCAGCAAATACAACCTGTCTCCTGAAGAAACTGAAAAACTTATCAAAATGAGCTAATACAGCAGCTGCAGCATCAAGGGTGCTATGATTACCGTGAGTATTCCCGCTACTGCCACAGCAAGTCCGCTCATTGCTCCTTCAGTATCTCCCAGCTCCACAGCTTTTGCGGTTCCGAGTACATGGGCAGAGCTTCCAATTGCAATTCCCTTGGCCACAGGTTCATCTATTTTACACAGCTTAAATACAATTTCAGCAACCACATTTCCTACGATTCCCGTAATGCATATAAGTGCTACCGTAATCGTCTCGATTCCTCCCGTCTCCTGGGATACAACCATGCCAATTGCCGTTGTGATTGATTTGGGAATTAAGGTTGCAAATATTGTTTTGTCAAGGGTAAATGTAATGCAAAGCAGCCAGACAACTAACACATTTGTAATAATGGCTGCTGCAATACCTGAAATAATGGCTGCCACATTATCCCTTAAAAGCTGCAGCTTTTCATAGAGCGGCACTGCAAGGCATACAGTCGCAGGCGTTAACAGATAGGACAGATATTTCGCTCCATTCATGTAGCTGTCATACGGAATATGAAACAGCTTCAATATACATACAATGAGAAGAAACCCAATCAGAATGGGATTTGCAATTGCAAGCTTTGTTTTATCCTTAATAAACAAGCCCACACCATAGCAAAGGAGACTTATGGTCATGCCAAAAAATAATGAATCGGATAATACGGTTATGATATTTTGCATTTTCCCCTCCTCGAATTTATATATCCACTCACAACATCCCTGCACAAGGCAGGTTATTCTAAAAATAAAATCCAGGCTATTTATGTTTTTTCCGTATAACGCCCTGTGTAACCCAGCCTGACACAGCCATAACAAGGATTGTTCCGATGATACAAGCAATTGCGGCAGGTACAAGTATGGATTTCAGCGTGCCCCAGCTTTCCATAAGCCCCACCGTGGCAGGCAGAAACATTACAGGCATAAAATCCAGCAAAAATGTACTTGCATCCTTTACCTGCTCCAGCTTTATCAAACCCGTGGCAAGTGCAGCAAGCATCAAAATAAGCCCATATATACTTGCGGGAACCGAAAATGGGAGGAACTCTTTTAAGAGTTCCCCCACAAATGAAATCGATATTATAATTGCGAATTGTTTCACATACCGCATGGTTTTTATTCGCTCCTTAATGCCTCCACAGGGTCCTTCTTTGATGCAACCCTTGATGGCAGCAGACCTGCAATCATGGTCAGCACTACGCTTATAACAATCAGAATAACCGCACCTGCAACAGGAAGCTTCGCCACATCCTTAAGGTCAGACAAATGCTCAATAATCTTATTTATAGGGATATTCAACAGTATTGTAACTATTATACCCAAAAGTCCTGCAACAAAACCTACAATTATGGTTTCTGCATTAAATACTCTTGATATATCCTTCTTTGATGCACCGATACTTCTTAATACACCAATTTCTTTCGTTCTCTCAAGAACGGAAATGTATGTTATGATTCCAATCATAATGGAGGATACCACAAGTGATATTGCAACAAATGCCATAAGCACATAGGATATGCTGTTTATGATAGAGCTGATTGAACTCATCATAGTTCCTACCATATCCGTGTATGTGATTTCCTTGTCGTCATCCCCTGCATCCAAAACTGATTTATTGTAGTCGTCAATGATATCCATAATGGCTTCCTTAGACTCAAAATCAACCGGATACATTCTGATAATCATCGGGTCTTCCTCAAAAGCAATCCCAAGTGATACAAGATTTTCGTCATATGTTGCGTCCTCAACAGTCTTCAAATCTGTAAGTGAAACACCCTGCATTATGGAAGCCGTGGACTCCTCCATCGCTGACATCATGGCAGCAAGCTCCTCCTCGGACATATTTGCCATTGCAGCAGCCATTTCCTCATTTGACATATCACCGCCAAGCCCCATGGAGCCAAGCATTTCCTGCGATGACTGCTCGGCTTCTTCCTCGGCAACCTCACTTAAATCTGTTCCAAATTCATAGCCTGTAAATACATTGATATCCGGATTTTCAAGCTGTTCTTTGCCAACCTCACTCTGCTTTGCCTGCTCCATAAGATGTTCAACCAAATCCTTACGGTATCCGACCGTCGTTGTAATGGAATGTACGGTTGCCCTGTCACTAGGACGAACGATGGCGGAAACCTTGACCTCCACACCATTCTTTATCTTGTCGAGCATATACTCTGCATCATCACTTTTATCAACCCAGCATTTAGACGCCTCATCATATGCGTAAAAATCGCAGGATGGTATTACCATATACCTCAGGTTGAGAATTTCATCATATGTATAGGAGGTACTGTCAAATTTCTTTGTTCCGCCCATGATGGAGGCTGTAACCATTTCCTGAAGCTCCGCCACATCACGCAGTCCGAGGGAATAAAGCTCATAATCCGTTATCTCATTATACTCAGAAACAACAATCACAATTTCGTTATAATTCTCAGGCCATTTACCTGCAATTACGTCATACTGGTTTTCCAGCATTTCCTGATTGTCTATCATTTGCGACCACAAATTCATGGACATTGACGATGTTCCCACACTCATGGAGGATATCTCCGAAAATGTTCCCATTCCTATGCTGTCCAATACTGTACATGGGTTGGACTGGAATATCTCGTCATTATCCTGGACCTGATACGCATTTACATTGATTCCATAATTATACATAATGTCAGTTGTATAATCTTTAATCTTTTTTCCGTCACCCTCTTCAATGTAATCCTTAAAGGAAATCATATCATTAACCTTAACCTCACCCATGAGGGTATTAATGTAATTTCCCACAAAATCATTGGAGTAAATTTTGTCCATCTCGTGGGCATCCTCGCTTCTCTCAACATTTCCCATCATCATGGTCATCATTGCGGAGCTGTCCACGGACTCATCTGTTATTTCCAGCGGGTATGTAGAAAGCGTATCCTCCTCCACACCTTTTATATAATTTCGGAAGCCGTCTGAAAGCGATAATATAAGGGCGATTCCTATAATTCCGATACTTCCTGCAAATGCTGTAAGTATGGTCCTTCCTTTTTTTGTAAGAAGATTATTAAAGCTTAAGTTTAATGCCGTAAAGTATGACATCCTCTTATGCTTCAGGCTCTTATGGTCAAGCTCCTCATATTTCTCCTTGGCAATCTCCTCGTCAGAATACGGGTCGGAATCATCGATTACCTCTCCATCCAACAGTCTTACGATTCTGGTTGAGTACTTTTCTGCAAGCTCAGGATTATGTGTAACCATAATAACAAGCCTGTCTTCCGCAATCTCCTTAAGCAAATCCATAATCTGAACGCTTGTCTCCGTGTCCAATGCTCCCGTCGGCTCATCGGCAAGAAGAATTTCAGGGTCATTAATCAGTGCTCTTGCTATGGCTACTCTCTGCATCTGACCGCCTGACATCTGATTTGGTTTCTTGTTAAGCTGGTTTCCAAGTCCAACCTTCTCTAGTACCTCCTTGGCCCGCCTTCTTCTCTCAGATTTTGAAACACCTGAAAGTGTAAGTGCAAGCTCAACATTTTGCAGAACAGACTGATGCATAATAAGGTTGTAGCTCTGAAAAACAAAACCAATGGAGTGATTTCGATATGCATCCCAATCTTTATCCTTATACTGCTTCGTTGATTTTCCCTTAATCACCAAGTCACCGCTGGTGTACTGGTCCAAACCTCCGATAATATTGAGCAGCGTTGTCTTACCACATCCCGATTGTCCTAATATGGATACGAACTCATTCGGTCGGAAGTTGATACTGACACCTTTCAGTGCCTGGACTTCTGTATCACCTGTGTGATACGTCTTTACTATATCCTTTAACTGTAACATCATATCCTCCATAAACTTAAAATTCGTCTTATAAAGTCACGGAGTAAGTTTATTACATAGTTTGCTTCCCGTCAAGCCCAAATAGTTTAATTTCATACTATTTTCACTTTTTACGACATTACCAGCCTGCCGTGCATATTACACTTCCATCCCGTGCATCAACCGCTATCCAAAAATAAGTATCTACCATAAGCACCCATGCCGGAACAATTTCACATTTTTCTTTTCCATCCTCCGGCTCCACACCATAATACATCAGCTTCATGTCCGTAAATGAACCCAGTTGCATATCCGCTTCATATTTCTCGAGATTTTCTTTCAGGGAAGCACATATATCAGGGTAGGATGCCAGCTCCACATTTCTATCCGTTATCTCTACTCCCTCGATTGCATTATCATAATAGGCACTGACCACCCCTGCTTCCGTGATTGTCAGGGTCAATTTTTCATTTACGGGAGCTCCGTCCGCCGTAACACCCACATACATATCATACGCTTCATCATACACGTTTTTGACTGCATATAATTCCATAGGGGTAAGCTGCATCCCCTCTATGCGTCGGAACAGCTTTACCTCCGCTCCGTTATAAATTGTTTTACTTTCCCCTAAATGCACCCATTCGCCATTCTCCTGATATGACGTATAGGCCTCCTCCTCGCTGTCAACACGCTTTGCCATCTGCCATGCCTTTGCATTTATTTCTGCTATTTCAAAATCCTTCAGTCCAAGCTTTTTAACAAAATCATAGGCAATATCCTCGACCTCATCCTTCGTCAGCTCACACTGATTTTCGCTGATTCCATAATCCGTTCTCTCATCCCTGTCCCTTACCAATGGCGAAAAACTATATCCCTCTTCAATGTCAAGTGTATCACCTACATTGGTTAGTACATAGCTGAAATTATTTCCGCTAAAGCCTGTGCGATAAATGCGTCCGTCCTGTTCAGATGTATATTCAAATGACTGTTTCCCGTTAAATTCACTTTTTTCCAGCGTGGCATTTCCCATTCCCAGAGTTTTAAGTATTTCTTTTTGTTCTTCCTCATTGTAGGTTTTCAATTTTGCCTCCGCCACATTTATAATATTGGTATCAGGCGTATCAACAATGGCATTCACATTGATGTACCCTGCTACCGCATTGCTGTTTTTCACCCGCTCCGTCCATTTATTCTCCGCTCCAATCTGTTCAGCTATTGGTGCCGCTGAAACCGCATGTCCATTGTTTGCAGCATCACCGCCGCTTGTGCCATTTTCTTCTGTTCCGAAATATTCGACATCCTTCTTGTTATCTCCACAGGAACAACAAAGCAGCATGGACACTCCCAATATTGCTGTCACTATTATTTTACGGATTTTTTTCTTTATACCACGCCTCATATCACATCCTCCTTTGAACCATTTATATCCAGGTATCCTCCCATTCCAGTGCATACTATGCCATATTCACAGTATATCCCATCATTGTATCCTTTTTGTATTATATTATCTGCAAAAAAGGAACTGCCCCATCAAAACCTTTTTCCATAAAATATCCTGATGTTACAGTTCCCTTTCAATTGTATTATATTTACTTTTGACCCAGTGTAAGACGTACAACCGAACGCTTTAATGCAAGCTCTGCCCTGTTCGTATCCTGTGACGAATCTTTAATACGGCGTTCTGCCCTGACCTGGGCTTCCTTTGCCCTGTGCGTGTCAATTTCCTCGGGCCACTCAACACATTCTGCCAGTATAGTTATTTTTTCGCCTAAGATTTCAGCAAATCCTGAATGGAGAGCCGCCTCTTTTTCAGTACCGGTTTCCTCAACAATTTTCAAAACACCAGGTGCTATGACTACTGTTGTAGGTATGTGCTTGGGATATATTCCAATCATTCCCTCAGTGGTATTGAATTCAATAAATGATACTTGTCCTTCATAGAATGTTCTTTCAGGATCAATTATCTTAACTTCCATTGTCTTATCTGCCATCTGCTACATCTCCTATTTGCACTTAGCAATAACATCCTCGATGCTTCCCACATTAAGGAAATATCCCTCAGGTACATCATCATGCTTTCCTTCCAGAATTTCCTTAAAGCTCTGTATCGTGTCTGAAACAGGCACATACTTACCAGGAAGACCTGTAAACTGCTCTGCAACGTGGAATGGCTGAGACAAAAATCTCTGAACCTTTCTTGCCCTTGCAACTACAAGCTTATCCTCCTCGGAAAGCTCATCCATACCAAGTATTGCTATGATATCCTGAAGCTCCTTATATTTCTGAAGAATTTCCTGAACACCTCTGGCAACCCTATAATGCTCCTCACCTACAACACGTGGGTCCAGTATTCTTGAAGTTGACTCAAGCGGGTCAACTGCAGGATAAATACCAAGCTCAACGATGGAACGTGACAAAACGGTTGTCGCATCCAAGTGTGCAAATGTAGTAGCCGGTGCCGGGTCAGTCAGGTCATCCGCCGGCACATATACTGCCTGCACAGACGTAATGGAACCATTCTTTGTTGAAGTAATTCTCTCCTGAAGTGCACCCATCTCAGTCTGAAGGGTAGGCTGATAACCAACCGCCGACGGCACACGTCCAAGCAATGCAGAAACCTCGGAACCTGCCTGTGTGAAACGGAAAATGTTATCTATGAAAAGAAGCACATCCTTTCCAACCTGATCACGGAAATACTCTGCCATTGTAAGTCCCGTAAGACCAACTCTCATTCTTGCTCCCGGTGGTTCATTCATCTGACCAAATACCATGGTAGTCTTGTTGATAACACCAGACTCTATCATTTCATAGTAAAGGTCATTTCCTTCTCTTGTTCTCTCTCCAACACCCGTAAATACGGAATATCCACCATGCTCTGTCGCTATGTTTGTAATAAGCTCCTGAATCAGAACCGTCTTACCAACTCCTGCTCCTCCGAAAAGACCTATCTTACCACCCTTCTGGTAAGGGCAAAGCAAGTCAACGACCTTTATACCTGTCTCAAGAATTTCAGTCTCCGTAGACTGCTCTGAGAATTGCGGAGCTTTTCTGTGGATTGGAAGATAAGTATCTACTTCAGGTGCCGGTTTACTGTCAATTGGCTGGCCAAGTACATTGAACATACGTCCAAGTGTTGCCTCACCTACAGGAACTGTAATCGGTGCGCCCGTACCAATGGCATCCATTCCTCTTACAAGACCATCGGTAGGACCCATTGCTATACATCTGACTGTCTCATCACCAAGGTGCTGTGAGACCTCAGCGTATAGTGTATCACCGCTCTTGGTTGCGATTGTTATTGCATCATGTATTTCCGGAAGGTTACCCTCCGGAAACTTGATGTCAATGACAGCACCTATAATCTGGGTGATTTTACCTACGTTTGTATCTGCCATCTCTAATCTCCTCACTTAATTTATTAACATTCTTAATATATAGTTAAACTAACTAATTGCATCTGCACCTGCAATTATCTCAGTAAGTTCCTGAGTAATTGCACCCTGTCTTGCTCTATTATACTTGAGTGACAGGCTGGAAATCATGTCCTCTGCATTGTTTGTAGCAGAATCCATCGCCTGCATTCTCGCACCATTTTCACTTGCAACCGACTCCAAAAATGCACCAAATATAATATTTGACATATACTTTGGAATGACCAAATCAAGTACCTCCTCCGGTGTCGGGTCAAAGTTCATAAGAAGTGTTGACGACTTTTTTTCCGCCTTCGCCTCGAAATCCTCTGCCGATAAAGGAAGCAGCTTAACGAGCTTCGGCTCCTGTGTAACCGTATTTTTAAAGTTTGTATAAGCGATATACACCTCACCGATTTCACCCCTTGAATACTGGGTGAGCAATTCCTTACTCATTTGTGTTGCATCTGAAAACAGCGGTTCATTTATAACCTCTGAAAAATCCTTATATATTGAGTAGCCTTTTCTCGAAAGACCGTCAATACCTTTTCTGCCTACTGCATAAACATAGGTATCCTCCTTGGAAAACCCTGCGTTTGTAACCAGTTTAACGATGTTGCTGTTATAACCGCCTGCAAGTCCTCTGTTCGATGTTATGACGATAACCGCCTTTTTCTTACTTTCGCTTTCCTTAAGATACTCATGGTCAACATTTTTTGTCATGGCAAGGATAGAACAAATGGTATCATAGAGCATATTAAAATATGGTTTATTGCTCTCGGCTTTTCCTCTGGCCTTTTGAAGCTTTACCGTAGCCACAAGCTTCATAGCCTTGGTAATCTGCTGAGTGCTTTGGACGCTTTCCTTACGTCTCTTTATGTCTCTCATTGATGCCAAGACTTATCACCTCACTCTGATTTACCATCTAAAATGTCTCCTTGAACTCTTCTATTGCCTTAACAAGAGTTTCTTCAATTGCTTCCGTAAGCTTCTTCTCGGTTTTTATTCCCTCGAAGATTTCCGGATACTTCGTTGAAATGAACTCGAACAGTCCACCCTCAAATTCAAGTACCCTGTCAACATCTATATCAAGAAGATACTTCTTTGTTGCTGCATATATAATAACGACCTGCTTTTCAACCGGCATAGGCTTGTACTGCGGCTGCTTCAACATTTCCTTGATACGCTCGCCCTGTGCAAGTCTCTCCTTAGTATCTGCATCAAGCTCAGAACCAAACTGCGAAAATGCAGCAAGCTCTCTATATTGTGCAAGCTCTACACGGATAGGGGAAGCCAGCTTCTTCATGGCTCCTATCTGGGCAGCACCACCAACTCTTGATACAGAAAGTCCCGCATTTACTGCAGGTCTGAAGCCTGAATTGAACATTTCCGTCTCAAGATAAATCTGTCCGTCTGTGATTGAGATAACATTTGTAGGAATGTATGCGGATACATCGCCTGCCTGTGTCTCAATAATCGGAAGGGCTGTAAGGGAACCTCCACCAAGCTCATCTGAAAGCTTTGCAGCTCTCTCAAGCAATCTTGAATGGAGATAGAATACATCGCCCGGAAATGCCTCACGTCCAGGTGGTCTACGAAGGAGCAATGACAGTGTACGGTATGCGGTAGCATGCTTGCTAAGGTCATCATACACAACAAGGACATCCTTGCCCTCCTCCATCCATTCCTCACCTATCGCACATCCTGAATAAGGTGCAATATACTGAAGTGGTGCCAGCTCGCTGGCAGTAGATGCCACAATTGTAGTGTACTCCATGGCACCATATTCTGTAAGGGTTTTTACTATATTTGCAACCGTAGAAGCCTTCTGACCTATGGCTACGTAAATACAGTTCACGCCCTGACCTTTTTGGTTAATGATTGTATCTATGGCAATGGCAGTCTTACCTGTCTGTCTGTCACCGATAATAAGCTCTCTTTGTCCTCGTCCAATTGGAACCATGGCGTCAATCGCCTTAATACCTGTCTGGAGAGGAGTATCAACAGACTTACGTGCAATAACACCAGATGCCACTCTCTCTATCTGTCTTGTTTTCTTTGTCTCTATAGGACCCTTGCCATCTATTGGCTGTCCTAATGCATTTACTACACGTCCGAGCATTGCATCTCCTACCGGCACCTCAACAACCCGACCTGTAGTCTTAACTATGTCACCCTCGTTGATGTTTTTGGCATCTCCGAGAAGAACGGCACCTACGTTGTCCTCCTCAAGGTTCAGTATCATTCCGTATACGTCACCCGGGAACAAAAGGAGCTCGCCCTGCATAGCATTTTCAAGACCATGAATACGTGCTATACCATCGGCAACCTGGATAACTGTTCCAACGTCCGAGGTCTCAAGCTGAAGCTTATAATTTTTAATCTGTTCTTTAATAACAGCACTTATTTCCTCAGGTTTTAAATTCATGGACAAAAAAACACCTTCTTTCATCCTAATATATTTTTTGCTATTAGCAACTGTCAATCACATAAATAAAGCTAATTTATGCAAGAGACTTTGCCATATTCTCAATTTTTGTCTTAATACTGCTGTCAACGACTCTGTCATCAATTCTTATCACAAGCCCGCCTATCAGGGAGCTGTCAACAAAGTAGCTTGTTTCCATCGTGTTAAAAGCAGTCGTTTCAATTAAACGTTTCTCGATGCTGCCCTTTTGCTCATCTGTAAGAGGGGCTGCACTTGTAACAGCCGCAACACCGATATTTTTTTGTTTTTTCACAAGCCTGATAAAATATTCAAACACCTGCATCAGATTTACTGCATGGTCTTTGTCAACAACCATTGCAATAAGTCCCGTAAGTGCATCAGACACCTTGCCTTCAAAAACCTCGCTCACAACCTTTTTCTTCTCATCCTTATTAATGTGAGGATGGGAAAGAAGTTTAATCAGCTCACCGTTTTCCTGCAAAACGTCCATCAATGCCAAGACCTCATCATACAGGGCATCAAGCTTATTTTCCTCAATTGCAAGCTCAAAAAGTGCATTTCCATAGGTTATATCTACTTGTTTAGCCATGTACCATCACCCATTTCCTTTAAGGTTTCATCGATGAGTGCAGCCTGCTTTCCCTCATCCATCGAGCCAGCTACAAACTTTCCTGCCATAGCCGTTGCCACACTGATGATTTCCTGCCTGACCTCGTCTTTTACCTTGCTCTTTTCTAACTCAGCCTCCTGGTTTGCCCTTGAAATGATTCTTGCTGCCTCAGCGTTTGCATCGGCAATAATGTTTTCCTCATTTTTGACGGCTTTTTTCCTTGCTGCAGAAAGAATTTCACCAGCCTCGTCATCCGCCTTTTTAATTCTGGCATCATACTCGGCCTTAAGCTTTGCTGCTTCCGCCCTGTCGCTTGCAGCACTTTCCACATCATTCTTTATCTTCTCACGTCTGTCCTCAAGCACCTTTCTTACAGGATCTATCAGAATATACGACAAGAATATAAAAAGCAGGAAAACCGCACAGCCCTGAATCAGTATGTCGAATAACAGCTGGATGTCCAGTCCGAATACACGTCCCTGATCTTCTGCTAGAAGGGCAATATTTGCACTATTTAAAATGCTTAAACCAAAACCTGTCACGGTTAATCCTCCTTCCGGTTAAAATTGCTGTATGGTCTTTGCTTCGCGGGTCTGTCCTAAGGCATCCTCCCGCAAGCGGGTCCCTCCTTAGGACAACCTACTTACCGAAAGGCTTAAGGAACATAAGCAAGAGTGCAACTACAAGTCCGTAAAGACCTGTTGTCTCTGCAACAGCCTGTCCAAGAAGCATGGTTGACATAATATCGCCTTTTGCTCCAGGATTACGTCCAACTGCTGATGCACCGTAACCCGCTGCAATTCCCTGACCGATACCAGGACCGATACCTGCAATAACTGCAAGACCTGCTCCTATTGCTGAGCAAGCACCTATTAATCCTTCAATTTCTATCTTCATTTTTTATTCCTCCATTTTTTATATTTTTCGCCCCACAGGGGTTTTAATCTGAATTTGACTTCGCCCTTAGGCTGTGTCAACATTTCGCTTGTCGGCTATAAATACCATTGTCAGCATACAGAATACATATGCCTGTATCGCACCTGAGAATAAATCAAAGTAAACGTGTAATGCCGATGGTATACCGAACTTGAAAAATATTGGTATAAGACCATAATACAACGCCATCATTACCGTTCCTGCGAGAACATTTCCGTATAGACGAAGTGAAAGTGAAACAGGTGTTGCAATTTCACTGATTACGTTTATCGGGAAAAACAGAAATATCGGTTCAAACAAGCCTTTTACTGCACCCCATTTCTGATACCGTATCGCTGCATACTGTATCATCACAAATGTTATGAGTGCAATACAAAGTGTTGTTCCATAATCCGCCGTAGGTGGTCTGAGCCCAAATAATCCTGATATATTTGACAGAAAGACAAATATAAACAGTGTACCGATATAATTGATGTATTTCCTGCCTGACTTTCCCATCGAACTATCAACAAAATTAAGCAGCGTGTTTATGACAAGCTCTGTTCCCGTAGCAAAAAGACTGGGGTTATCCGTCTTTTTAAGGACGCTTTTCCTTGCCGCTATTGCCAACAGTATAATGGTGACAAATACAATCAAGGTACATACATGGGTTGTGGTAATATAGACCGTATGACCAAAGAAATCAATCGGATAAAGCTCATGGATAAAGAAGTCTATATTTGATTCTTCTTCCATGTGTATCAGACCGGTTCCAGTGGCTACACCACTTATCATATACTCACCCTCCTTCATATGTTATTATATATAAAGAGCACTTGCCCTACATATATCTGTCTTTATATTTTTCTGTGTACTTTTTGAAATATTTTTTTATCAGCTCATCCTCGTAGTCATCATCCATCTGATGATCTTCCGCAGCTGCTTCAAGCTCCGCAACTGCTTTTGCAGTAATTTCCTTGCCTGTCATTTCCGTATTGCCATCTGACACTTCTATATCAACTGAAGGTTCTTTCTCCGAAGCCGCCGTAACGTCCCCTGTGATTTTCCTTACCACAGGATTCAGGAATGCTGACACCTTAAGTCCGAGCAGACCCACGGTAACTCCCACAAAGGATACCCAATCCACCATTATGCCTGCAGCCATAAGTACAAGACACACGACAAGTCTTATCATGCTTCTTATCGTTACAAAGCTCTTTGCCTTACCAGTCTCAAGCTCAAGTGCCCTGTCGAGCACATCATACATGTTGTATGCAATAAAACATGCAGCCGCACATCCGACAAAAAGTGATACAATAAAAAGCCATATGGGCCGCATAAATATGACACCAAGAATTCCAAACACCGCAAAATAAATGCCTATTCCTATATAAAGTTGCATTAAAACCCTTCGTGCAGCCACCTCTTTCACAACTCCCTCTATAGAAAACTGCATTTTTATAAGCACATTTTTTGCAAATTCCGCTATTTTTCAAGATACTTTTTTATGAGTATACATACAGACCTCACACCTGCAATAACTCCAATGACAATAAACCATCCAATCAGCTTTGTACCAAAATGTCTGTCAATAAAATAGCCTATGGCAAGGCTCATAAAAACAGTAGTCAGCATAGTAATTCCTATTTGTGAAATTAAAAAAAGCATTCTCCATACCTGATTGTTTTTCTTATCCATAATTTCACTGTCCTACCATAATTTCACAGATACCGAGTATTATAAACGATTTTTGTAGAATTTTCAACAAATTTTGTTTAATTTTACACATATTTTGTACCCAATTTGACATTTATACTAATGTATTGTTTCCCACATTTTTATTTTGTTATTCCAATGAAACCATTCTTGTGAAAATTTGATGCAAAAACTCAAATTTTTCATTGCTTAGCTAAACATGTTATTTCGTCTGATATGACGTTCGTCCCCCGAAAACGGTGTGTCAAGAAATTCATCTACCAGCATAAGTGCAAGCCCCGGTCCTGTTATCCTTGCACCCAGACACAATATATTTGCATTGTTATGCTCTCTTGTTGCCCTTGCGGAAAAACAGTCCGTACAATGTGCGGCACGGATTCCCGAAACCTTGTTTGCCGCCATGGACATTCCAATTCCCGTTCCGCATATCAATATTCCAAGCTCGCATCTGCCGTAGCTTACCTCCTCTGCAACTACCTTTGCATAGATTGGATAATCGCAGGACTCACTGCTGTCACAGCCCATGTCCTTTACCTCAAATCCTCTGTTTTTGAGATGTTCTATTATTTCTTTTTTTAATTCGTAACCACCGTGGTCACATCCGATTGCTATCATAAATATCCTCCATTTTTGCATTTTAATCAGTCAATTGCGAAACTCTGTTTTTGCAGACGTGCGTTGTATAATATAGACCAATCAACTATTACATATTATATCTTAATTACTCTTTGCCCTGCCGCTTTGAGCAGCCTGTTCATAATGGCACTGCCAAGCTCCCCTGTGTTAAATGCCTCGCTAAATATATAATCAACTGACAGCTCGTCGCATTTTCGCAAAGTTCCATAAAGCTTTGCCGCAATGGTCTCTCCCTTTGTACCGTCACCGACAACCAGCACATGTTCACATTCATATAAATGTGCATGCTCCAAGGTCGCTATTACGGCAACTTCACAGTCTGACTGTTGTTTTTCACGGACAAGTGCATTTATTTTTCTTGCCACATTCATGCCAAAATCATCTGCATTTAAAGCTTCTACAATTGTCAGTTCCCCTTTTGGGGCATAATGTGTGTACTTCATGCCAGGTGCCTTCGGACGGATGTTGCTGTTGATTTCAAGTGCCGCATCCATTTTTACTTCACCGATTATTTGCTCCAGCATTTGCTTTGTTATGAAGCCCGGCCGAAGTATGGTAGGGCATGTCTCTGTGAGATCAACGATTGTAGACTCTATTCCTATGCCTACGGCTCCCCCGTCAAGTATCATATCCACCTTTCCGTTTAGGTCGTCAAGCACGTGAGCTACTACCGTGGGAGACGGTCTGCCCGATGTATTTGCACTTGGTGCCGCAATATAAAGTCCACTTTCCCGAATCATTTCAAGGGCTGCAGGATGTGACGGCATCCTGAGTGCCACCGTGCCAAGTCCTCCTGTCGTCTCGTCAGGAACAAGCGTCTTCTTAGGCAATATAATAGTGAGTGGTCCCGGCCAAAATGCCTCCATC
Source organism: Bacteroides sp. (assembly GCA_023666705.1). GTDB lineage: Bacteria > Bacillota > Clostridia > Lachnospirales > Lachnospiraceae > Coprococcus_C. The sequence continues at coordinate 4,062 of JAMPBO010000028.1, read as the reverse complement.
AGCATTTCCGCCTTGGGCGGAACGCAATCCGCAAGCTCATGGACAGCCCTTACATCTGCAATATGCACAATCAGCGGATTGTCACTGGGACGACCCTTGGCAGCATATATTTTCTCTGCCGCTTTTTTTGAAAGTGCGTCTGCCCCCAGTCCATACACGGTTTCTGTCGGAAACGCAACAAGCCCACCGCTGCGAAGTATATCTGCCGCCTGCAATATAGCTTCCCTGCTGCTTCCATCAGCCACTACCGTATTTATTTTTTCCAGGCTGTCATCCATTCTTGTTCACCTTCTTGACAATAACTTAAACCGTAACCTCTAACACCGAAAATAAATTTTAGCAAAATAAACGGGATATTTCAATATGAAGAACCATATCTACCTATTATTCAGCAGATATGGTCTCTTTTAACATTAAATTTTCAAGGCAGCTTGTTTTCCGTCATATTCTCCCATAACAATAGTCAAACAATTTCCATATTTTTCTATCTGTTTATCATAAATAGCTCGAAATTTCTCAACACGGCTACTCAAAGGAACCAGCCAAAGCAAAGATGTTTTTTCGTCACTCATACAATAAAAAGTCGGACGGTAGTTGCCATTTCCCTTATTCTGCATTAAATTTGGATCATTTACTTTAATAAAATATTCGTCTTTAATATGATAAACATATCCCTGTTGATAATTCATAATATCCTCTCTGTAAAAACAGCCTTATCGCTTAAGCGATAAGGCTGGGATTTTCAAACCGGACATTTATTAGACGCTTCCGGTAAGCGAACAATATTTTCGAGCCGTGCATTTATTAGTCGCAAACGGTGTGCGAACAATATTTTCGATGGTGTATTACTCCATCACTAATATTATTATATAAATATGCATAAAATATGTCAAATAAAATTTTCTATTTATACTTTACGTTCCTGCCTGCACCCTTGCTCTTTATCAGCTTCTTGTATGCAGCCTTCTTGTTCTTCGGAACTTTAACGGTTGCCTTAGCGTAGATGCCCTTAAATGCATTTGCTCCCACATTTGAGCTTTTCAGCTTTATTGTCTTTATCGTTATGCTCTTTAACTTCTTACAGCCGTAGAATGCCTGCTCACCTATCTTCTTTACCTTGCTTGGTATAGTGACAGCAGTAAGTGCTGTGCACTTGTTAAAGGCACTGTCTCCAATTGTAGTAAGTCCTGTTCCAAGTGTTACTTTTTTCAGTTTCGTACATCCTGCAAAGGCTGACTTTCCTATGGTTGTCACCTTGCTGCCAAGCTTTATCTGTGTAAGAACCTTACAATTATAAAATGCTTTATCACCTATCTTTGTCAGGTTTTTGTTGAGGGTTACCGTCTTCAGCTTTTTACATCCGCTGAATGCTTCACTTCCAACTGATGTAATGTTCTTGCCAAAGGTAACTGCGGTAATTCCTGTCTTGTTCTTAAATGCTGCCTTATAGATTGCTGTTACCTTATAGGTTTTGTTTTTATATGTAACTGTTGCAGGTATTGTTACCTTACCTGATGTTGCAGTTGTCTTTATGTAAGAAACCGTTTGCTTACCCGTAATTTTGTACTGTGCCTTTGATTTGGTATCCTTGAAGGTATCGCCAACCTTAGGAGCCGTGACAGGGGTTGTCGGTTGCTCCGATGTTGTTGGGTCTTTCGGCACAGTAGTTGCAACAAATTTTATATTACAATCCATCGCATACTGCTCTGCAAAGGAGTCTGCCTCCCCATATATTGTATGTAAATACGAATCAAAAGCATGATAAATTCCTGTTACACTTGACGGAATTGTTATACTTGTAAGACTTGTACATTCACCAAATGCACCATTTCCTATTCTTGTTACACCCATCGGAATTGTTACATTTGTCAAACTTGTACAACCTAAAAATACGTTTTCTCCTATTCGCGTTACTCCCGGCGGAATCGTCACACTTGTAAGATTTTTGCAATTCTGAAACAAACCTATATCCGTTACGCCTGTTGGAATAATTACCACATTCCCTTTTCTTCCCTCAGGACACCTGATCAGCTTTGTTTTATTCTTGTTGTACAATATGCCATCTTCTGAACTATAACTTTTGGATGCACGATCTACATTTATACTTTCTAACCTGCTACATCCAAAAAAATATTCATCCATACTCGTTACACTTGATGGAATTTCTATACTTGTCAAGTTACTACAACCATAAAATGCATAATCACCTATACTCGTTACACCTGATGGAATTTCTATACTTGTCAAGTTACTACAACCATAAAATGCATAATCACCTATACTCGTTACGCTTGATGGGATTTCTATGCTTGTCAAGTTATTGCAACCATAAAATGCATAACCACCTATACTCGTTACGCTTGATGGGATTTCTATACTTGTCAAGTTACTACAACCATAAAATGCCCGACCACCTATACTTGTTACTGTCTTTCCTTCCACCAGCTTCGATACATCAGCATCCGTTCCTGTTCCGGTATATTTTCTTAATTCTATGGTTCCGTCAAAATAATCTATATATTCACAGTCAGCATTTTTCATTACCTTTGGCAAACTGCCTGTAGAAAATTTCATATTATTCTCTTTTGCATATTTCGCTGCATAAGAATTTTTCTCCCCATATATGATAATATCGTGTTTAATGTTATCATCAATAAGTTTAAATGCATCCGGATCTATATAACTTACACTTTCGGGAACTCCTATATATCTCAATCCAGAACACATTGAAAATGTACCTTCTTGTATTTCTGTTACACCTGATGGAATTTCCATAGTACTTATACCAGAGGCAAGAAATGCACCTGCCTCTATGCTGGTTATACCTGAGGGAAGCTCTATGTTTGTCAGTCTGGAATAAGCAAATGCACGCCAGCTTATGTTTGTCACACCATCCGGAACTTCTAAAGTCCCTTTTTTTCCTGATGGGCATATCATTAATTCTGTTTTTTCTTTATCATACAACACGCCATCCACAGAACTATAGTATGCAGATGCACTATCAACATTTATGCTTGTAAAAAGCCCATCCGCATCGTAACTAGGTGAATAGCTAATGCCTCGTACACTTGCCGGAATTGTTATACTTTCTATTATATTTCCTTCACTACCATGCCAGAAAGGAAGGCAAATATGTTCTACCGCTTTTCCATCAATCTCATTTGGTATTACAACATTGGTTTCGCTTCCGTTATACCCTGTAATCTCCCACGTGTCTTTATCTTCGTCACTCGCTTGGTACTCAAAACCTTGATACTCCAATTTTTCAGCAGCCTTTACTGCCCCCCCCCGCACGCGAAAGGTGCTACAGAGGCTGTCATCAACAACATACTTACAATCATACGAATCATTTTCTTTGCTTTCATTGTAAAATCCTCCTTATTATATTTTTAGTTGTTGTCAGTTTTACAGACTTCTCTCATTCTGCAAAGCCAAGACTTATTTTACCGTAATTTACCAATCAATTCAATAGCGGGCATGAAAATTTTATTTATGGTTTACATCATAACTCAAAGCGTGTTATATTACGAATATGGGAAACCATAGAGCAAAAGGCGGCTTTACCCTCCTGTTTTTTACGGAGGGCTACTCAAAACCCTCCAGACGAAAGAAAGGAGGGCGGTATGATGAATGTTACATATTCGGATTTATATCAGTTTTGTATATTTATCGTTGCCCTTGTTGGTCTTTGTTACAAGATTTTCAAGGACAAAAGAAAATAGCCGCTGCTACTCACACTAGCAACGGCTTGACCTCATAAGAGGTTAAAAAGTCACTTAGAGGGTAGAGCCGCTTCTATGGTTCTCCCTTTTCTTGTGCTTAATATAACATATGTGATTGAGGATTGCAATGTTTTATTTATGGTTGTTAATATGTGTTTAAGGTTGTATCTTTCAAGCAAAAATCACTTACAACTGTAACACGCATATATACTCTTTAATATTCTTTAATCAAATAAATATTGCGGAATATGCCAAATAATCTTTACAAATTAACTCAAAGCGTGCTATATTACGAATATGGGAAACCATAGAGCAAAAGGCGGCTTTACCCTCCTGTTTT